>NZ_JAHKRC010000007.1 GCF_019345465.1 Pseudomonas sp. NKUCC02_KPG | reverse complement strand
GATCCACCAGGCCTTTTCAGCACTGAAATGGTTGAGCAGCGCGCCGATTGCAATCCCGAGGACCAGACCAATCAGGATCTGCCAGGCGAGGCTAAGTTTTGCCTTCTTCATGTCATTACCCTTACTTCAAGTGGACTCGGGCAGAGGCTCAGAATAGAGCGCTCGAAAGCGCAAAAATCAGAAACCGCCACCCCCGTAGAAGGTCGCCCAAACCGAGCCAGAAAGGCTCTTTGGCAGGCGAAAAAAGGCGCAACTATTCCCATGCATGAGGTGGCCGTCTAATGCCGTAAACGCCTACCCTATGCCGAATCGGCATGGGTTTTGTCCGACAAGACCTCAAATCGCCCCCCCTGCGATTCCACAGAATAGACGACATAAGCGCCGTAGACCGGCTGTTTCAAGGTCTTTTTAGCCAAGAAGGGAGTGGCATAAAGCCGCATATATCCAAGAAATATCCGACAACACAAATCAGATATAAGTCCGGGCTATTTTTCTATTTGTCGATATACGGTCGACGTTTCGAAGCACCGTTCAGGCCACATTTGTTTTCAAAAAAATGAACCCTGATAAGGCATTACGTATACCGGATGATTTTCTTCAGGCACAAAAAAACCAAGGCAAAACCTTGGCATCATTAAAGCCTGTAACCGGTTTCATACCCCTCGGTCGCCGCCTGTTATTAACAGGACA
This sequence comes from Pseudomonas sp. NKUCC02_KPG, assembly GCF_019345465.1. GTDB lineage: Bacteria > Pseudomonadota > Gammaproteobacteria > Pseudomonadales > Pseudomonadaceae > Aquipseudomonas. The sequence continues at coordinate 297,136 of NZ_JAHKRC010000007.1, read as the reverse complement.
GCGACCACTTCCTTAAAGGATGGGGCGAACATGCCTAGCCTCGACCGCGACGACCAAAGATGAAGGACACCACAAACATGACCAGGAACACGACAAAGAGGATCTTGGCGATGCCGGTCGCGGTGCCCGCAATACCACCGAAGCCCAAAACAGCAGCGATGATGGCGATAATCAGGAAGGTAATTGCCCAACTCAACATGGTGATTCTCCTTATTACTGTGCGAAACAGGATGATGCCGCTGGTATAGCTCGATGCCCGATCAGGGCCTCAAGGTTGTGAACACTCAAAACACCCAACGTTCCGGTGCAGGTTGAGTGTTGGCTATTTGTGTCTCGTCCGAAGCCGCCAGTTCGTAACGGCCAGCGGAGTCAGTCACAGATCCGTAAGCCTTGAAATGCTGCTGTGGGGCGGCAGAGTGCAGAACGGTCGCAACGGGCTGCGGCGCGGCTTCCAATCGGCTCCACTGTTGACCACCGATCAATGTCACCGACAAGGCAAGGCTGGCAAACAAACCCTGCTGTAGATGCAATGACGAAACACGCATGTTGGAGAATTGTTGACGATTCATGTTCAAACTCCTGCCACCCGGTGGTCAATGTGTGGATAAGTCGCAAGCCGCGACGCTCTATACAAAGGTAATTGCAGGTGCCATGCCAGTTTTCGAATCGATATAAAACCTATATAAATCAAATACTTAGTTGTTTTAAAAGGCCGCTTTTACGCGCATCCTGCACGATAGCCCCAATGCCCGTCGTGCGTTATGCACGATCCCGCTGCCACGCAAACCCCGCAGCCTCGCTCCGCGAGTCAGATGCTACGAGGGTAAATTCCCACGATCGATCAAGACCTGATATTCAGCCTATTCAGCTTTAAAATCAGTCAGTTACTCCGGGCAACAGACTGCCTTCAGTGCTAGCCTCGGAATGAATCCTGAAAAATCATGCAACTTGCCCGATTATTCCGACACTAACCAAGATCACTCATAAAGGAACGCAGGACATGGAATCAGCCAAAGAGCACCAGGGCCGCATTCTGCTGGTCGATGATGAATCTGCCATCCTGCGCACATTCCGCTATTGCCTCGAAGACGAGGGTTACACCGTTGCCACCGCCAACAGCGCGGCACAGGCAGACTCGCTCCTGCAACGTCAGGTGTTCGATCTGTGTTTCCTCGATTTGCGCCTGGGCGAAGACAACGGCCTGGATGTGTTGGCCCAGATGCGCATTCAAGCTCCATGGATGCGCGTGGTGATTGTCACCGCCCACTCGGCGGTCGACACCGCAGTGGATGCGATTCAGGCCGGTGCCGCGGACTATCTGGTCAAACCGTGCAGCCCTGACCAGTTGCGTCTGGCGACGGCCAAACAGTTGGAAGTGCGCCAGTTGTCCGCCCGTCTTGAAGCCCTGGAAGGTGAAGTGCGCAAGCCAAAGGACGGCCTGGACTCCCACAGCCCAGCCATGATGGCGGTACTGGAAACGGCACGTCAGGTCGCTGGCACTGATGCCAACATCTTGATTCTCGGTGAGTCCGGCACTGGTAAGGGCGAGTTGGCACGGGCGATTCATGGCTGGAGCAAACGGGCCAAAAAATCGTGCGTGACTATTAACTGTCCGTCCCTGACGGCCGAGTTGATGGAAAGCGAGCTGTTCGGCCATACCCGCGGAGCGTTCACCGGTGCCAGTGAAAGCACACTGGGCCGGGTTAACCAGGCTGACGGCGGTACATTGTTCCTGGATGAGATCGGTGACTTCCCACTGACACTCCAGCCAAAACTGCTGCGCTTTATTCAAGACAAGGAATACGAACGCGTGGGCGACCCCGTGACCCGCCGCGCCGATGTAAGGATTCTGGCCGCCACCAACCTCAACCTTGAAGACATGGTGCGTGATGGTCGCTTTCGTGAAGACCTGCTCTATCGCCTGAACGTAATCACCTTGCATCTGCCGCCGTTACGCGAGCGCAGTGAAGATATCCTGACCCTGGCCGATCGCTTTCTGGCCCGCTTCGTCAAGGAATACGCCCGACCTGCCCGGGGCTTCAGCCAGGAAGCCCGCCTGGCGCTGTCCAACTACCGCTGGCCGGGTAATATTCGAGAGTTGCGCAACGTGGTTGAGCGCGCCAGTATCATTTGTCCCCAGGAAGTGGTCGAAGTCAGCCACTTGGGCATGGCCGAACAGACCACACCCAATGCCCCGCGCATTGGTGCGGCATTAAGCCTGGACCAACTGGAAAAAGCCCATATCGGCGCCGTTCTGGCTACCAGCGAAACTCTGGATCAGGCGGCAAAAACCTTGGGTATTGATGCCTCGACGCTCTATCGCAAACGTAAGCAGTACAACCTGTGAGCATCCGATGAGACTTGCGATCAAGCTGCGTACCCGTCTGTTCCTTAGCATCTCTGCACTGATCACAGTGGCGTTGCTCGGGCTTTTGCTTGGCGTTGTCAGCGTGATGCAGATGGCCAAGAGCCAGGAGGCTCTGATACGCAACAACTTCATCACTCTGGATCTGGGGCTCAAGCTGCGGCAGTCCCTGGGTGATCAATTGATCCTGATGCTGCGCAACAATCCAGACCCGCAGGCGCTGCAAGCCTCTAGCCAGGAGTATCTGGCCCTGCTCGACGAGGGCATCGAGCATGAGCGCAAAAACGATCTGCACAGCGGCTTTGCTCAGGCACGCAAAGATTACGGCAGTTTTTTGGAAGCGTTCCATCAAGCCAATAGCGCGTCACTCAATCTGAGCACTGACAACGAACTTTCAAATCGCTTCAATCAGTTGCGCAATGGCCTGATCACCGAACACCGCCGAGCACTGGATACCATTTATGCCGCACAGGCCGCCGCCCGTGATCGCGCCATAATCATCGCTTCCCTGCTGGGCCTGGTCGGCCTTGCGGTGCTCATCATCGGCTTTGTTACCGCCCACGGCATTGCCAGGCGTTTTGGTGCCCCCATCGAGGCGCTGGCCAAAGCCGCCGACAATATTGGCAAAGGTAACTTTGAGGTGGTACTGCCGCTCTCTTCGGCCACTGAAATGAACCTGCTGACACGGCGCTTCGGCACGATGGCCGAAGCCTTGCGCCAACATCAGGCAACCAATATCGACGAGCTGCTGGCGGGCCAGCAACGGCTGCAGGCAGTGCTCGACAGTATTGATGACGGGTTGTTGATGATTGATCAGCAGGGTCGACTCGAGCATTTGAATCCGGTGGCACAGCGGCAACTGGGCTGGGACGAAAGCCGCCTGGGCCAGCCACTGGGCGAAGCGTTGCAACGCCCCGAACTCGACCAGCAACTGCAAACGGTGCTGCGAGGTGGCAGCCTTGAACGGTTACCGGAAGATTTGAGTGTCGACATCGAGGGCGAGAACCGTCTGCTGACCTATAGCCTGACCCCGGTCAGCCAACCCAAAGGTCCGATTCTTGGCGCGGTCATGGTGCTCCATGATGTCACCGAGCAACGCGCTTTTGAGCGTGTACGCAGCGAGTTCGTACTGCGGGCGTCCCATGAGCTGCGTACCCCCGTCACCGGCATGCACATGGCGTTCGGGTTGTTTCTGGAGCGCGCGCGCTTTGATCCGCAATCGCGCGAAACCGATTTGCTCAACACCGTAAACGAAGAAATGCAGCGCCTGATGCAGCTAATCAATGACCTGCTGAACTTCTCTCGTTATCAAAACGGCATGCAAAAGCTGACGCTGACCCCCTGTGACCTCGGCCAGATGCTCGAAGACGCACGCGCACGCTTCGCAGAACCCGCCACCGCGAGGAATATCGAGCTATTGGTCGAACTGCAACAGCCTCTGCCTGTGCTCAGTGCCGATCAAGTCCAGCTTGAACGTGTGCTGGATAATCTGCTGGACAACGCCTTGCGCCATACCCCCAGTGGTGGCCAGATCAGACTTCAGGCCCGGCGCCATGGTGAGCGGGTAATCATCAGTATCGAAGACAATGGCGAAGGTATTGCCTATAGCCAGCAAGGCCGTATTTTTGAACCCTTTGTGCAGGTGGGTCGCAAAAAGGGCGGGGCCGGGCTTGGTTTGGCGCTGTGCAAAGAGATTGTGCAACTGCATGGCGGGCGCATCGGTGTGTACTCGCGTCCCGGCCAAGGCACGCAGTTTTACATGGCGCTACCGCTACTGTAGCCCTCACGGGTTATCAGTGCTTTTGCGTATTCAACACTTTCAAGATTGCCGCACTCTCAGCATCCGGCGTGCCATCAAATAATGCAGGCCTGAAGTGCATTTGAAACGCGGACAACACGTGGCGAGTCGCAACATCCAGCTCCCCGGTTTGCGGCGTTTCGTAGCCCAATAACGCCAGTTGCTGCTGAAACCAGGTAATGCTCGGCACATTGCTGGCATACAGGGCTTGCTCACGGGCGACGGCTTGAGCATTTGGCCAGATACCAAAGCCTGCCTCGGCCAGTCGCTTCCAGGGGAAAAGCGGCCCGGGGTCCAGCTTGCGCAATGGGGCTATGTCGCTGTGGCCAATGATGTTGCGAGGGTCGATCTTGTAGCGTGTCGAAATGTCTTTGAGCAGTGCAATAAGCGACTGGACCTGACCTTCGGTGTAGGGATACCAGACCCGCCCTTGCGGGGTGTCACGAAAACCCTTGTTGACGATTTCAATGCCGATGGAGCTGGAGTTCAACCATGTCCGGCCTTTCCATTGGCTTTCACCGGCATGCCAGGCGCGCTGGTTTTCGTCCACCAGCTTGTAGATCGTTGGCGGGGTATCACCTATCAGGTAATGGCTGCTGACAGGACCATGGGTCAACAGCTCCAGAGAGCGCTCCAGAGAGGTCGAGGTGTAATGAAGCACCACAAACTGCACGCGGCTGTCGTAGTTGACCGACGGATGGCGGGTGTCCATGGGAGGGCCACTGGCACACCCGGCCAGCAAAACGATGGACAAGATCAACGTTAAAAATTTCATGGGCAAAGACAACACAGCTGAAAATTAATGATCAAGCATACCTCACTGCCAGTGTCGCGCAGCTGTACCAGGGCAGCGAGTTGAAACGAGCCCCCTGCTCGCGCACGAGCAGGAGGAAAGCGGCTATTTACCGCACACCAGATAAAAGCTTGTCGATGAGTCGCCCGACGGCCCATCGAGCCCCAGCATCAGGCCGATCACATTGACCTCTTCACGGGTCGGTTTACCCGACAACTTTGCCATGCCATAAAGCGTGTGCTCATAACTTGATTTATCATCGGCCGACACCACACAAAACTTTGGCACTTTTTGGAAGCTGCCGGGCCTCAACTTTACTTTATAACTGGCTGCATAATCGGGCTGACTGGAATATTCAATACGGTCAATCCAATAAGGCGACTGCGTTGCCAGGGTTCCATCTTTGTTGATATACGCTGAATACAGAGAAGTTTTATCCGCCGCATTAACCGCAATAGCGCCCACCAGTAAAACAAGAGCGGACAACAAGGGAATTAACGTTTTCATATATTACCTTTTGAGTCGCGCAGGGCACCACACAGCCTGAACACGCAGGCATGGCGCTCTCAATAAACATCCGACCTATAAACAGATGACAGTGCTGCGGCCACCCTTAGAGCAACCTGAAACAGCCTGTTATTTCATATAAGTCGCTCACCCTTCGCACGTCAAGAATCAACAAACATCATTAAGCAATACTGTTTAAAAACCGATAAGTACTACTGGGCAGCTGGAAAGCTATTACGACTCCCAGCACGCTTTGCTTAGATACTTTCAATCGACAGTGTTTATTTAAAGAATGAAGTCAGTAGTTGATGGACACGGATCAACGCCATTACGCCCATTAGCCTTGACCCGATACAGCGCCTCATCTGCCCGCTTGATCACGTGCTCGCTGCGATCACCCGCCTTGAACGCCGACACACCGATGGAGGCCGTCAGAGTCACAGGCTCGCCCTTGAAATGGAACGGACACGCCTCGATGGCCGCCCGAAGCCTTTCGGCCCGCTGCAGGCCGTCAGCCAGTGTTGTACCGGGCATCAGCAGCACGAACTCTTCGCCACCAAAACGGGCAACAAAATCGCTGGGAAGCAGGTGTTTGCGCAACTGTGCGGTGATGATCTTGAGCACCTTGTCGCCAGCCAGGTGGCCATAGCCATCATTGATACGCTTGAAGTGATCGAGGTCGAGCATGGCAATCAGCAACGGGTTGCCATGAACTTGCCACTGCTCCACTTCAAATTGCAGGCGCTCACCCCATGCCGCCCTGTTAGGCAGGCCGGTCAGAGGGTCTATCAATGCTTTCTGGCGCTGCTCCTCAAGGTGTTCGCGGTAGTCCTGGGCCTGCTGCTCCATGTGGGTTATGCGCTCGGCCAACCCTTGCAGGTGGGCTGAAAGCTCCTGTTCACGGGCATTTCGCTGTTGCTGGTACTGATCCATCGTGCCCAGCAACCCTTCCAGGCGGTTTTCCAGAAGGTGCTTGAGGCTGTTCAGGTCAACGGCGTCTTGCACGCTGTTTTGCAAACCATCAACGTGCTCAAGCAACCGGGAGTGCAGGTCGTCCGCGGCAGACCGTCCTTCGGCATGGCCTTCACTGGCCGCCTGAAGGTTGTTCTGGAACGACTCAAGGCGCCCGTTGAGTTGCTTGAGATACGCTTCAAACTCATGCTGGCCGCTATCGGTAATGGCTAGCATCAAGACTGCAAGATCATCGAGAATCGGCAGTAATTCGTACCAGTTCAGTCCCTTTTCGAGACGCTTGCGCATGGCTTCGGCCTGCGGCCGGTGATGTTCGGGCAGGGATAGATCATTGAGCAGACCGAGCAGTGTGGATTCGATATGCACCGCCACCGAACTGTAAGACGGCTCGGGGCTTTCGGGCAGGGCATAGACGGCGTCAATCTCACCCTCAACCGACTCGGGACTGCCCGCCATTTCAAGGGTGGAAGGCTCAGGCGGCACGTGGAGGACATTATTTTCAGCGTCGACCTGCGCGACAACGGACTCAAGCGCACCGCCCGGCTCCGGCTCTTCAGGCTCACCAACAACCTGCGGCTCGGGTGCATGGGACGAAAAGAGCTCGGCGTCGGCCAAAGACTCCGTCTTGGGCTGCGGGGCGTTGATGTGTGGAGAGGCCACTTCAACTGCCAGCCGCGGCTTCACCTCTGGCGAAGAGGCTTCAAGTGGTTTGGCAACAACCGGGGGCGCCATGATACGTGCCGGCTGCACCTCGGGAACTGCCGGCGCAGGTTCAGGGGGCTCGCCCTGGGTTTTATCGGCGTCGTGCCCCCCGAACAGCCGCTGCAACAAGCCCGGTCTGGGCGGTTCTGCGCCATTGTCTTGCTGCGCCAGAGCCTGTCCCTGCAAGCGGCTTAGCTCGTCAAGCAACAGCGGTATTTCACGGGCATGGGCCACCCGGTTGTCGAGCTGCTTGGCAAATGCCTTGAGCGGTTTGCTGACTTCACGGGGCAACGGCAAAGCTTGCAGTTGTGTGACCAGGGTGTTGAGCGCTACACCGACTTGCTCAACCCGGGTTTCGCGACGCTGTTCAGAGTCGAGGACAGCCTTTTCCAGACGAGGCAGCAAGGCGGCCAGGGCAGCGTCCATCTCATTGGTGCGCACCACTTCGCGCATTTCCTTCATGCACTGATCGACGGTGCGATCAGTGCCTTCTGCCGCCAGGGTGCTGCGTACCAGTCCACGGCGCAGCAAGTCGAGGCGTGCATTCCAGCGACGCTCCAGCTTGTCTTGCTGCTCAACACTTTTAAGGTATTTCTCTTTCCAGCGCGCAGCTTCGTCACTCATGCCAGGGGCCCACTGTCTGTGGGTCGCAAGGCAATCTGTGAATCAACACCCACCGAGCCTGGCAAACGGATATCAACCGCCACAGGCAAGTGGTCTGAAATAGGCTGGTCCAGCACCTGCACCCGCTCAAGGGTCAGGCTGGGACTGAGCAGAATATGATCAAGACAGCGTTGTGGACGCCAACTGGGGAAAGTGGCCTCCATTTGCGGTGCCAGCAACCCCAGGTCGCGCAGAGGCGATGTATGCAGCAGGTCGTTGGCATGGGTATTCATGTCGCCCATCAACACTTGATGCTGATACCCGCCAATCAGCTCACGAATGTAAGCCAGCTGTCGGGTGCGGGTTTTTGTCCCCAGCGCCAGGTGCATGACCACGACCACCAATGCATCTGGGCCATCACCGAAACGCACCAGAATGGCGCCACGACCCGCAGGGCCGGGCAAGGGATGATCCTCAATTGCACTAGGACGCAGACGACTCAGCATCCCGTTACTGTGCTGGGCCAGGCGACCCAGATTGCGATTGAGTTGTTGATACCAGTAGGGGAATTCGCCCTGTTGGGCCAGGTACTTGACCTGATTGACGTAGCCGGAGCGGTGGCTGCCACCGTCCGCCTCTTGCAGGGCAACCAGATCGAAATCGCCCAGCAAGTCGCCTATGCGCTCCAGATTACCGGCCCGCCCCTTGTGTGGCAGCACATGCTGCCAGCTGCGGGTCAGGTAGTGTCGGTAACCTTGAGTGCTGTTACCGACCTGGATATTGAAACTGAGCAATCGCAGACGCCGATCATCCGGCATCCCGCAGGTTGCCAGATGGTCCTCATTGATCTGCGGTTCGTGCAGACCAACGATTCGCTCGCTTTTCCAGCGACGCACGGGGGCGGGCGCCGCTTAGTTCTTGGCGCTCGCCGCGCGCTCTTTGGCGATCAACTGATCGGCAACACTCAATGCGCCCTCAGGACCGCCGGCAGTGCCCAGGTCAAAGCGATACTTGCCGTTAACGACCATGGTCGGTACACCGGAGATCTGATAGGCCTGGGCCTTTTTCTTGGCATCCTCAACCTTGCCCTTAACGGCGAACGAGTTATAGGTGCTCAGGAACTTGTCTTTATCGATGCCCTCGCCTGCCAGGAACTCAGCCATTTCTTCCGGGGTAGCCAGCTTTTTGCCGTCATGGATCGCCTGGAAAACAGCCTTGTGAACCTTGTTTTCTACACCCATGGCTTCCAGGGTGATGAACAGTTGACCGTGAACATTCCAGATCCCGCCAAACATGGCAGGGATACGTACAAAGTTCACATCAGCCGGCAACTTTTCAGCCCAAGGGTTGATGGTTGGCTCGAATGCAAAGCAATGCGGGCAGCCATACCAGAACAGTTCGACAACTTCGATCTTGCCAGGCACTGCAACCGGAACGGCGCTGCTCAGCTCTACATATTGTTTACCCGCCTCAAGCGGTTCGGCAGCTTGAGCGGTCATGCCAAAAAGGCTGGCACTGACGAGAGCGGCGCTGAGAATCAGATTACGCATGCTTTACTCCTGGGCAGATAAGGTCGTTTCAACGTGACCTGTATTCAGACAGGCCCGCGCTGACTTGAGTTCGATAGTGTAACGGTAGACGCCATGAAAAAGGGCAGCCGAAGCTGCCCTTTGAGGTTCACATTCAAGGATTAAACGATCGTTAAGATGACCAGTCGTTTCAAGGACTGTCTCCAGCGATCGTAACGGCCTTAGTGCAGACCCTGAATATAGCTGGCCAGCGCCTTGATGTCCTTGTTGCTCATCTTGGCCGCAATGCCGCGCATGATCATCGAGTCACCATCGTTGGTGCGATCGCCTTCACGGAAGTCTGTCAGTTGCTTCTCGATGTAACTTGCATGCTGACCGCCCAGATGCGGGAAGCCTGCAGCCGCGTTACCCTGGCCATCCGGGGAGTGGCAACCGGTGCATGCTGGCATGCCTTTCTCAAGGTTGCCGCCGCGGAACAGGGCTTCACCCTGGGCAACCAGTGCCGGGTCGGCAGCGCCAACCGAGTTTTTCTGGCTTGAGTAGTACGCCGCGATATCGGCAAGGTCCTGATCGTTCAGGTTTGTCAGCAGGCCGGTCATTTCCAGCACCTGACGCTTGCCGTCCTTGATTTCATGCAACTGCTTGAGCAGGTAACGATCACCTTGCCCGGCCAGTTTTGGGAAGTTTGGGGCCATGCTATTGCCGTCTGGACCGTGACAAGCGCCACACACAGCGGTTTTTGCCTGACCTGCAGCAGCATCGCCTACAACAGCGGTGCCTGCAGCCTGGGCAATACCGGTGACACCCAAGGTCAACAGCAGACTCACGAGTAATTTGTTCATCAGCTAATCCAACTACGGCTAAGGGTTAAAGAGTTATGGGCCGGGCTCACTCGCCTATCCACTGTAGGACAGATCGGTAATCCTCGACACTGCAGTCCATGCACAAACCACGCGGCGGCATCGCCTTGAAACCCTGGGTCACGTGTTGCACCAGCGCCTCCATACCTTGCTCAAACCTTGGCCTTACTGCTGGCCAGCATGGCAGACAATACAAACGCGGTTGTACACGGCTTCCGGATCCTGTGTAGCCTGAATGCTGTAACGTGGCCTCAAGACACCGGTAACTAGCAGCCATTTCGTCATAAAACGACCTTTTCAGGGTTGGGAGCTTGCTGCGTTCTAATGCGCAACCTGGTTTTTTCACTCCCGTGTTCTTCATCCTACGCTGGGACAAAGCGCACACAAAATCTGCGGCATTATATACTGGCGTCACTGAAACGGAAACGACACGCTCGCCGCGTCCATTCCTGACGCCGCTCACATCGGAAATCCCATGCAACTCAAGAACCCCATTCTAGGTCTGTGCCAACAGGCTACCTTCATGCTCAGCGCTGCCAAAGTCGATCAATGCCCCGATGACGAAGGCTACGAAGTCGCGTTTGCCGGCCGCTCAAACGCCGGCAAGTCCAGCGCACTCAACACTTTGACCCACGCCAGCCTGGCGCGTACGTCAAAAACGCCAGGGCGCACCCAGTTGCTGAACTTCTTCCAGCTGGACGAAGAACGTCGCCTGGTCGACCTGCCCGGCTACGGCTACGCCAAGGTACCGATCCCGCTGAAGCTGCACTGGCAGCGTCACCTTGAAGCTTATTTCGGCAGCCGCGAAAGCCTCAAGGGTGTGATTTTGATGATGGATATCCGTCATCCAATGACCGATTTCGACCTGTTGATGCTCGATTGGACCGTGTCGAGCGGCATGCCGATGCATATTTTGCTGACCAAAGCCGACAAACTGACGTACGGCGCTGCAAAAAATACGCTGCTCAAAATTCAGTCGGATATTCGCAAGCAGTGGGGCGACGCAGTCACTATCCAGCTATTCTCCACCCCTAAGCGCATGGGCCTGGAAGAGGCGTACACCGTCCTTGCACGCTGGATGGAACTGCCGAACAAAGGCGAAGAGCTGGTCGAGGCTGGCGAGTAAAAAAGCCGGACAAAAAAAACCCCGGACTTCGCATGGGGGGAAGGAGGTCCGGGGTTCAAGTACTGGACCGCTAGGGCGGGGTCCAGATATCTGCCAACACTTAACACAACATTAGGAGCATTGAAGGGCTTCACCACCCATTCAATAAATCTGAGTGGTGATTGGCAGATTTAGTTCCCGGAGGCTAAAAACGATTTGGAATAAGCCCGCTTGCAGACCAGGCGCCAAGCCGTAAAAACGTGCAGTCGCTGCCGAGGCACACAGGCTGCGAGCCCTTAAAGATCAACAAAGATCAAGGGCTCGCAGCCTGCGTGCCTCGGCAGCGACTACCCAGGCTCGGCAGTTTTAGTGCGCCTCATCCCAGTTATTGCCCACGCCCACCTCAACCACCAGTGGCACATCCAGCTTCGCCGCTTCGCTCATGTGCACACGTACTTCGTCGCGCACCTGATCCACCAGGTCTTCACGCACTTCAAGCACCAATTCATCGTGTACCTGCAGGATGACGCGGGCATCAAGGCCGGACGCACTCAACCAGTTGTCCACAGCCACCATCGCTTTTTTGATGATATCGGCTGCAGTGCCCTGCATAGGGGCGTTGATGGCCGTACGCTCGGCGCCTTTGCGCAGCGCAGGGTTTTTCGCGTTGATTTCCGGCAAGTACAGGCGACGGCCAAAAATGGTCTCGACATAGCCTTGCTCGGCGGCCTGAGTCCGCGTGCGCTCCATGTAATCCAGCACCCCCGGATACCGCGCGAAATAGCGGTCGATATAGGCCTGTGACTGTTTGCGATCGACACCGATCTGCTTGGCAAGGCCAAAGGCACTCATGCCATAGATCAGGCCAAAGTTGATTGCCTTGGCGCTGCGACGCTGATCAGTGGTGACATCACCCAGCTCGACCCCAAAAACTTCGGCCGCCGTAGCGCTGTGCACATCCAGATTGTTGCGGAAGGCATGCAGCAAACCTTCGTCCTTGGCCAGATGAGCCATGATCCGCAGTTCGATTTGCGAGTAGTCCGCCGCCAGCAGTTTGTAGCCTTTTGGAGCAACGAACGCCTGACGAATCCGACGACCTTCGGCGGTACGAATCGGAATGTTCTGCAAGTTTGGATCACTTGAAGACAAACGCCCGGTCGCCGTAACAGCCTGGTGGTAGGACGTATGAATGCGCCCCGTACGCGGATTGATCTGCTCAGGTAGCCGATCGGTGTAGGTGCTTTTCAGTTTGCTCATCGAGCGGTACTGCATCAGCACCTTGGGCAACGGGAAATCCTGCTCGGCCAGTTCAGCCAGCACGGCTTCGGCAGTCGAAGGCTGGCCTTTGGCTGTTTTGCTGATAATCGGTAAACCGAGTTTTTCGTACAGAATCACACCCAGTTGCTTAGGTGAACTCAGGTTGAATTCCTCACCGGCAATGGCAAAAGCCTCACGCTCAAGTGCAACCAGCTTGTCACCCAGCTCAACGCTTTGAATGCCCAGCAGGTTGGCATCTACCAGCGCGCCCTGGCGTTCAATACGCGCCAGCACCGGCACCAGCGGCATCTCGATGTCTGTCAGCACGCTGTTCAGGCTAGGAATCGCTGCCAGTTTTTCGTGCAGCACATGGTGCAGGCGCAAGGTCACGTCGGCATCTTCGGCAGCATACGGCCCTGCCTGCTCCAGGGAAATCTGGTCAAAGGTCAGCTGCTTGACGCCTTTGCCGGCTATGTCCTGAAAACTGGTGGTGGTGTGCCCCAGGTACTTGAGGGCCAGGCTATCCATGTCGTGACGGCTGCCTGTGGAGTCCAGCACATAGGACTCAAGCATGGTGTCGAAGGCAACGCCCTGCACCATGATCCCGCACGCCTGATCGCCACCGATGGCGCAGTTGGCCAGGATATTCATGTCGTACTTGGCGTGTTGCCCGACCTTGGCTTTACTCGGGTCTTCCAGCAACGGTTTGAGGGCACGCAGGACGGTGTCGCGATCCAGTTGCTCCGGCACACCCATATAGGAGTGGGTCAACGGAATATAGGCAGCTTCGCCCGGCTTGACTGCAAACGAGAGCCCCACCAGCTGTGCTTGCTGGGCGTCCAGACCGGTGGTTTCGGTGTCAAAGGCAATCAATTTCGCATCGTTGAGCTTCTTCAGCCATACGTCAAAACGGGCCTGATCGAGAATGGTCTCGTAGTGCTGTTCATCCGTTGAGGCGGGCAGCTCTTCCTGCACGATCACATGACCGGCGCGCTTGGCCTCGCGCTCAACATCGGCAATCCAGCTTTTGAATTCCAGCTCGGTGTACAGCTCAATCAGTTTTTCGCAGTCCGGCGCCTTGAGGTGCAAGTCTTCCAGGCCGATATCCAGCGGCACATCGACCTTGATGGTCGCCAGCTGATACGACAAAAATGCCATTTCCCGGTGTTCTTCGAGTTTGGCGGGCAGGTTTTTTGCGCCACGAATGGGCAGGGTCGGCACGATATCGAGCTTTTCGTACAGATCAGAAAGGCCACCGCCTACACCCACCAGCAAGCCAGACGCGGTCTTTGGACCAATCCCCGGAACGCCTGGAATGTTGTCGGACGAATCGCCCATCAGTGCGAGGTAATCGATGATTTGCTCGGGCGAGACGCCAAATTTCTCTTTGACGCCCTCGATGTCCATCACGCTGCCGGTCATGGTGTTGACCAGGGTGATGTGGCCATCAACCAGTTGGGCCATGTCCTTGTCACCGGTCGAGATAACCACTGGTCGGTCTGCTGCTGCGCTGCTGCGGGCCAGCGTGCCGATGACATCGTCCGCTTCAACGCCTTCAACGCACAGCAAAGGGAAGCCCAGCGCGATCACACTGGCGTGCAACGGCTCGATTTGCACCCGCATGTCATCGGGCATGCTCGGACGATTGGCCTTGTATTCGGCGTACATGTCATCGCGAAATGTCCCGCCCTTGGCATCGAAAACCACCGCGAACGGGCTGTCCGGATACTGCTTGCGCAGGCTTTTGAGCATGTTCAACACGCCCTTTACGGCGCCTGTCGGCAGACCCTTGGACGTAGTCAGCGGCGGAAGCGCGTGAAAGGCGCGGTACAAATATGAAGAACCGTCCACCAGGACGAGGGGAGCTTGGCTCATGAGCAGGATCAACCTTTTCGGCGAGTCCGGCGCTAGAATGTCCGGACCAATGACGACAAAGGGACAAGGTTATCATGCGTACACTCAATCGCCTGTTGCTGACCGGTTTGTTTGCATTCACTCCGCTGGTAACCTTTGCAGCCGATGAAGCAGTCACCGCCGATCCAGATGTAACCATTCGCACGGAAGGCGATAAAACCATTCAGGAATACCGTCAAAACGGTTTCCTGTACGCCATCAAGGTCACCCCAAAAGGGGGCAAACCGTACTTTCTGGTGCGGGCTGATGGTACTGATGCCAATTACATCCGTTCCGACCAGCCGGATATGCTGATTCCTTCGTGGAAAATCTTCGAATGGAAGTAGCGTCTTAACTTTAATTGGCGCCGCCTCGCACGGCGCCCGTACTGGCAATTTAAATCATGTCTGTATTCACCCCACTGACTCGCAGCGAGTTGGAAACCTTCCTTGCGCCTTACGAACTCGGCCGCCTGCTCGATTTCCAGGGAATTGCCGCGGGAAGCGAAAATACCAACTACTTCATCAGCCTGGAGAAGGGTGAATATGTCCTGACCCTGGTTGAGCGCGGCCCGGTCAAAGAAATGCCGTTCTTTATCGAGTTGCTGGATGTACTGCATGACGCCGACCTTCCGGTGCCTTTTGCCCTGCGCACCGTTGACGGCCTGGCCCTGCGCGAACTCAAGGGCAAACCGGCATTGCTGCAACCACGCCTGGCGGGCAAGCATATTCGTGAGGCCAACGCCCAGCATTGCGCCCAGGTCGGGGAATTGCTCGGTCACTTGCACACAGCCACGCGCAACAAGGTACTGGAGCGCAAGACAGACCGCGGCCTGGACTGGATGCTGGCTGAAGGACCCGCCCTGATGGCTGATTTGTCGCCTGACTCGGCAGATTTGCTGCAAAAGGCGCTACAGGAAATCACTGAGCGCAAGGCACAGATCCTGGCACTGCCCCGGGCCAACCTGCACGGCGACCTGTTTCGCGACAACGCGATGTTTGAAGGCACCCATCTGACGGGGCTGATCGACTTTTACAACGCCTGCTCAGGCCCAATGCTGTACGACGTGGCGATCGCCCTGAATGACTGGTGTGCTGACGAAGAAGGTCAGATCGACGCCCCGCGCGCGCGCGCCCTGCTCGGCGCCTATGCGGCACTGCGCCCGTTCACGGCTGCTGAAGCCGAGTTGTGGCCAACCATGTTGCGCGTTGCGTGCGTGAGATTCTGGCTGTCGCGCCTCATCGCCGCTCAGACCTTTGCCGGTCAGGACGTGCTGATTCACGATCCGGGCGAATTTGAAAAGCGCCTGGCATTGCGTCAGAAGGTGACCGTACAACTGCCGTTCGCGTTGTAACAAACACTGAAATCAATTGTGGGAGCGGGCTTGCTCGCGATTCAAACGGCGCGGTGTATCTGAACAGACGCGTCGATCCAATCGCGAGCAAGCCCGCTCCCACAGACGTTCTGGCAAGCTGCAACTTTTGTGAACGCCACACAATCTGTGGGAGTCGACTTACAAGCTTTCCAGACACCCCGCCAGGTCATTGCCCAGCTTTTCCAGCAACTGCTCGTAACCCTGCGCCGTCGCGGGGGTATAGCCGCCCAATGCATCCAGCTCCGCCAACTTGACCGGCAAGCCGGCCGTCAGGGTGTCAGCCAGACGCGGACGCAGAGGAGGGTCGCTGAACACGCACGTCTTGCCCACTTCCTGCAAACGCTTGCGCATGGCCGCTACGTGTTGAGCGCCCGGCTGCACTTCCGAAGCCACGCTGAACGTACCCGTGTGCTTAAGACCGTAAGCGCTTTCGAAATAATCGTAGCCTTCATGGAAGACGAAGAACGGCTTGTCGGCAATTCCGGCCATGCGGGCTTTCAAGCGCGCATTCAATTCGTCCAGACGCTCATTGAAAGCCTTGAGGTTGCCCTGGTATCTGGCCGCATTGGCGGGGTCTTTTTCGCTCAAGTCAGCGGCCATTTTTGCAGCAATCACCCGTGCATTGTCCGGCGCCAGCCACAAATGCGCATCCAGTGTGCCAGGACGATGATCGTGATCATGTTCGGCGGCATCTTCTTCGTGGGAATGACTATCTTCGGCGAAATGACGCAGCTTCAAACCCGGCAGGGTTTGCACCGTCACTGATGGCAAGGTGCGAGTCTTGATCACCCGCGGCAAAAAACCCTCCATGTCCGGACCGATCCAGTACAAGAGATCCGCCGACTGCACACGCCGTACGTCGGATGGTCGCAACGCATAGTTATGCGGCGAAGCATTGGGAGGCAAAAGTACCTCCGGGTGCCCTACGCCGTCCTGTACGGCAGCGGCAATCAGTTGCAAGGGCTTGATGCTGGTCAGCACGCTCACCTCGGCCTGAGCCGGGTTAATCACAAGCAAACTGGCACTTAGAGCTAGAAAAAGGGAAAAAAGACGGGGCACGATGAGCACTCATGGTGGCTGAAACAGGTAACATAATAACGTCTCTCTCAAAAATCGTCGCCGCCCATGCCTATAACACCGCTTGCCAGTCGTCCCCATGACCATTCTCATTGTGTCCACAGTGCGCTTACTGAGGCCGATGTTCTGTGTGCGCAAAAAGGCCTGCGCCTGACCGCTTTGCGACGTCGGGTGCTGGAACTGGTGTGGCAGAGCCACAAGCCGCTGGGTGCCTACGACATTCTGGCCGTGCTCAGCGAGCAGGACGGTCGCCGCGCCGCGCCGCCGACCGTTTATCGCGCCCTGGACTTCCTGCTCGACAATGGCCTGGTGCACCGCATCTCGTCGCTCAATGCCTTTGTCGGCTGTAGCCATCCCGAGCATCCGCATCAGGGCCAGTTCCTGATTTGCCGCACGTGCCACGCCGCGATCGAACTTGAACAAAAATCCATCAGTGACGCGATTATCAACAGCGCACGGGATGTCGGCTTTACTGTCGAAGGCCAGACCGTCGAAGTGGTCGGTTTGTGTTCGGGTTGCCGGGAGGCCTGATGAGCACTGCACTGATTCGCCTGCAACACGTCACCGTGACGTATTCCGGGCAAAACGTACTCGACAATATTGAGCTGAGCGTTGAGCCGGGCCAGATCGTGACCCTGATCGGCCCCAACGGCGCGGGTAAAACCACGTTGGTCAAGGCCGTACTCGGCCTGCTCAAGCCCACCAGCGGCAGTGTCTGGCGCAAGCCTAAACTGCGTGTTGGCTACATGCCCCAGAAGCTGCACGTTGACCCGACACTGCCACTGTCGGTGCTGCGCTTTTTGCGCCTGGTGCCCGGCGTAGATCGCGCCCAGGCCCTTGAGGCACTGAAGGAAGTCGGCGCCGAGAAGGTGATCGACAGCCCGGTGCAAAGCGTTTCAGGCGGTGAAATGCAACGTGTGCTGCTGGCCCGTGCCCTGCTGCGCAAACCCGAATTGCTGGTGCTCGACGAACCGGTTCAAGGCGTGGACGTGGCTGGCCAATCGGAGCTGTATGCCCTGATCACCCGCCTGCGCGACCGCCACGGTTGCGGCGTGCTGATGGTTTCCCACGATTTGCATCTGGTGATGAGCACAACCGATCAGGTGGTGTGCCTTAATCGCCACGTCTGCTGTTCAGGCCATCCTGAGCAGGTGAGCGGCGACCCGGCCTTTGTCGAGCTGTTTGGCAAAAACGCACAAAGCCTAGCGATTTATCACCACCATCACGACCACGCCCATGACTTGCATGGTTCGGTGGTCAACGAAAACACCACGGCGGCATCCGCCCACGTTCACGGAGAAGGCTGCAAGCATGGCTGATTTTCTGCTTTACGCCCTGCTGGCAGGTCTGGCTTTGGCAATAGTTGCAGGACCTCTGGGTTCGTTCGTGGTGTGGCGGCGCATGGCCTACTTCGGCGACACGTTGTCCCATGCGGCCCTGCTGGGTGTAGCGATGGGTTTCTTGCTGGACATCAGCCCCACCATTGCCGTGACCGTGGGCTGCCTGCTGCTGGCCGTGCTGCTGGTCACGCTTCAGCAACGCCAATCGTTGGCATCCGACACGTTGCTCGGAATTCTCGCCCCGAGTACCTTGTCCCTCGGGCTGGTCGTACTAAGCTTCATGCATGAAGTTCGGATTGATCTGATGGCGTATTTGTTTGGCGACCTACTGGCCATCAGCCCTACCGACCTGATGTGGATTCTGGGCGGCAGCGCTGCGGTACTGGCGCTTCTGGTTGCGCTGTGGCGGCCGTTGCTGGCGATTACTGTTCACGAAGAACTGGCCACGGTGGAAGGTTTGCCAGTGGCCGCGTTACGCTTGACCCTGATGCTCTTGATCGCCGTGGTGATCGCTGTGGCGATGAAGATCGTCGGCGTGCTGTTGATCACCTCCCTGCTGATCATTCCGGCAGCAGCGGCCCAACGCCATGCGCGCTCTCCGGAGCAAATGGCACTGGGCGCAAGTGCCCTGGGAATACTGGCCGTGTGTGGTGGCCTGGCCTTGTCATGGTTCAAGGACACGCCAGCGGGACCATCGATTGTGGTGTGTGCCGCTGCACTGTTTTTGCTGAGTTTTGTTCTGCCCCGTCGAGGGGTGTAGACTTGCTTGTTTTTTGCGCACTTAGAGAGCCGCAGGAATGAAGCTGTTCAACTTCCGTTACTTGCTCCTGGCCGCATTTTCCTTGCTGCTGGGCGCCTGCCAAAGCACGCCGTCGGCCGATACTACTGCCGTTGACGCTCGCGCTGCGGCCATCGCACAGCTGGAGCAAAACCTGGCCAGCAGCGAACTCGCGACCGCTGAAGACCAACTGAGCACCTTGCAGGCCCAGACGCCGGATGATCCGCAATGGGTGCAGTACCAGCGCCAACTGGCCGAAGCCTACCTGCAGCGCAGCCAGATCGTTCTTCAAAAAGGTGACGTCAACGCCGCAGCCACAGCCCTGAGCCGTGCCCGCGCCCTGATGCCCAAAGCACCTGCGCTGACGGGCGGCGTCAACAGCGCTATTGCCCAGGCACGCAAGGCCGAGCTGGATAAAGCCGAGGCAGCCCTCAAGGCAGCTGAAGCCCGTCCACCGGCCAAGGTGATCGACCCGGCGGCCCTGAGCACCACCGTAGCGCTGAACATCACCGATAGTGCGAAACTTCGCCATCAACTGGATTTGATCGCGCAAGATATCGTTAATTACCAGTGTGCCGTCAGCCTGCAGGTTCCGCGTACGGCGGACTACCCGTGGCTGGCCACACTGATCAGCAAGCGCGTTAAAAAGCTCGACCCCGGGTTTGACCTGAGCCTTGAGCGTCAGATCATTCGCCATGTGCCTGCGCAATTGGTACTGACACCGCGCAAGCCTTGATACAAAAAGTCGCCGCCTGTGCCAACCCAGAGTATTGCGCCCTAGCGCAACACTGGCACACGCGGCGATTGGCATTTTATGACCTTTGATTTCTTATTCCAAAATCAAAGGAATGCCCATTAATAAATGCTAAGTCAAGCATATGCGAGCACGATAAGATGCGTGCCCGGCTTACCGCTGAACTTCTATTTACGCGCCCACAAGGTTCGCTACGTGATTGAGTTTCATAACGTTCATAAAACTTACCGGGTTGCCGGTAAGGACATTCCCGCGCTGCACTCCACCAGTTTGCGTGTTGAGAGCGGCAAGGTGTTCGGCCTGATTGGCCACTCCGGTGCGGGTAAAAGTACATTGCTGCGCCTGATCAACCGCCTTGAAACCCCGAGCGGCGGCAAGATCATCGTCGACAACGAAGACGTGACCGCAATGGACGCCAACGGCCTGCGCCGCTTCCGTCAGCAAGTGGGCATGATCTTCCAGCACTTCAACCTGCTGGCCTCCAAGACTGTGGCCGACAACGTTGCAATGCCTCTGACACTTGCCGGTGAATTGTCCCGCAGTGCTATTGATCAGCGCGTCGCTGAATTGCTCGAACGCGTAGGTCTGTCTGATCACGCCAAAAAGTACCCGGCGCAACTGTCGGGCGGCCAGAAACAGCGTGTGGGCATTGCCCGTGCCCTGGCCACCAAACCCAAAGTATTGCTGTGCGACGAGGCCACCAGTGCCCTCGACCCGCAAACCACCGCCTCTGTGTTGCAACTGCTGGCCGAGATCAACCGCGAGCTGAAGCTGACTATCGTGCTGATCACCCATGAGATGGATGTCATCCGTCGTGTGTGTGACGAAGTGGCGGTGATGGATGCTGGCGTTATCGTTGAGCAAGGTCCGGTGGCCGAGGTGTTCCTGCACCCCAAGCACCCGACCACCAAGCGTTTTGTGCAAGAAGACGAGCAGATCGACGAGAGTGAGCAGCGCGACGATTTCGCTCATGTCCCTGGCCGCATCGTCCGCCTGACCTTCCAGGGCGAATCTACCTACGCGCCTCTGCTGGGCACCATCGCCCGCGAAACGGGTGTGGATTACAGCATCCTGGCCGGCCGCATTGACCGCATCAAAGACACCCCTTATGGGCAACTGACCCTCGCCATCACCGGTGGCGACATGGAAGCGGCGTTCGCCAGCTTCGTTGCTGCTGACGTTCATATGGAGGTGCTGCGCTAATGGAATCCTTCCTGGGCTTCTTCTCCAACATTGATTGGTACGAAATATGGCTAGCCACCGGCGACACCATGATCATGCTCGGCGGTTCGCTGCTGTTCACGGTATTGCTCGGCCTGCCACTGGGCATCCTGCTGTTCCTGTGCAGCCCGCGCCAGCTTCTTGAACAGAAAACCCTGTATGGCGCGCTGTCTTTTGTGGTGAACATCCTGCGCTCGCTGCCGTTCATCATTTTGCTGGTCGTCATGATCCCGCTCACCGTGGTGATCACAGGAACCTCACTGGGTGTTGCCGGCGCCATTCCACCATTGGTGGTGGGCGCCACACCGTTCTTTGCCCGCTTGATAGAAACAGCCTTTCGGGAAGTGGATCGCGGCATCATCGAAGCCACTCAGGCGATGGGCGCCAATACGCGTCAGATTATTACCAATGCCTTGTTGCCCGAAGCGCGCCCCGGCATTTTTGCCGCGATCACGGTGACGGCAATTACGCTGGTGGGCTACACCGCAATGGCGGGCGTGGTTGGCGCTGGCGGTCTGGGGGATTTGGCCATCCGGTTCGGTTATCAGCGCTTCCAGCCTGACGTGATGATCGTCACAGTGGTGCTGTTGCTGATTCTGGTGCAAATTCTGCAAACCGTTGGCGACAGGCTGGTGGTTCACTTTTCACGCAAGTAAACGCGACCCGCGTCAATAAACGTAACCGCCAGCCCACGGCTGGCAGATACCTGAACCCAGGTATTCACAAGGAGTTGCTGAATGAAGAAGTTATTTGCTGCTGTGGCCGCTGTTGCGGCGTTTTCGGCCCACGCGGGCGACCTGTCGGTAGCCGCTTCCCCGGTGCCGCACGCCGAGATCCTGGAGTTCGTGAAACCTGCATTGGCCAAAGAGGGCGTCAACCTCAAGGTCAAGGTCTTCACCGACTACATCCAGCCAAACGTACAAGTGGCCGAAAAACGCCTGGACGCCAACTTCTTCCAGCACCAGCCGTACCTGGATGAGTTCAACAAGGCCAAGGGCACCCACCTGGTCAGCGTTGCAGCCGTTCACCTTGAACCGCTGGGTGCTTACTCGAGCAAGTACAAAAAACTTGATGAACTCAAGGATGGCAGTACCGTTGTCATCCCCAACGACGCCACCAATGGCGGCCGTGCGCTGCTGCTGCTGGACAAGGCTGGCCTGATCAAGCTCAAGGACTCGACCAACATCCTGTCCACGGTCAAGGACATCACCGCGAACCCTAAAAACCTGAAGTTCCGCGAACTGGAAGCCGCCACCATTCCGCGCGTGCTGACCCAGGTTGATCTGGCGCTGATCAACACCAACTACGCGCTGGAAGCCAAGCTGAACCCGGAAAAAGACGCACTGGTCATCGAAGGCAGCGACTCGCCTTACGTGAACATTCTGGTAGCTCGCCCGGACGATAAAGATTCGGCTGACATGCAAAAGCTGGTTGCAGCCCTGCATACCCCGGAAGTGAAAGCCTTCATTCTGGAAAAATACAAAGGCGCCATCGTTCCGGCGTTCTAAGCATTACCAGTAGTCGCTGCCGCAGGCTGCGAAGGGAGTTTCCAAGCCTTCGAGAAAACGGGGGGCTTCGCCCCCCTTCGCAGCCTGCGGCAGCGACTACAGGCTTCTTTCCTTTACTTGCGCTCAACCAACCCCGGCAACTGGGCAACCATCTTCTGGTTGTTGAACGGTGCGCGGATAAAACCTCGCTGAGTGCCGTCCGGCCCGATCAGCGCCAGATTTCCACTGTGATCCACCGTGTAGTTCGGCTTGCTGGTATCCGCCGGAATAAACGGAATGCTCACCGCGTTGGCCAGTGTTTGCAGCTCATCGATGGAGCCCGGCGTCAGGCCCACAAACTGCGGGTCAAAGTAGCCCAGGTACTGCTTGAGCTGTTGCGGCGTATCGCGATTGGGGTCGACGCTGACCAGCACGATTTGCAGTTTGTCCTGCACCTCTTTAGGCAGCTCGCTTTTGATCTGACGCAACTGGGCGAGGGTGGTCGGGCAAATGTCCGGGCAGAAGGTGTAGCCAAAAAACAGCAGGCTCCACTTGCCTTTCAGCTCGTTCATCACCACCGGCTGGCCGTCCTGGTTGGTCATTGTCACCTGCGGCAACTGACGGCTTTGCGGCAGCAAAATGATCCCCGCATCAATCAGAGACGTGTTGTCGCCCTGACTTTTACCCGACATCATTTTGTTAAACGTCAGGCCCATGACCAACGCCACCAGCGCAACGAGGATATAGACGGTTTTTTGAGTTTTAGTCATAGGTTCAACACTAGGTAGTGATCGACAAGCAGCGCGATAAACAGCAAGAACAGGTAATAGATAGAGTACTTGAACGTGTTGATCGCCGCGTGCGGCTGGGTGCCACGGTACAACACCCACGCCCAATGCAGAAAGCGTGCGCCCAACCCTAGCGCACACGCCAGATAGAGCAAGCCGCTCATGTGAATCACAAACGGCAGCAGGCTGACTGCCAGCAGCACGAAGGTGTACAGCACGATATGCACCTTGGTGTAGTGCTCGCCATGGGTCACCGGCAACATCGGGATATCAGCCTTGGCGTATTCCTCCTTGCGATGAATGGCCAGCGCCCAAAAATGCGGCGGGGTCCAGGCGAAGATAATCAGCACCAGCAGCAGCGGCTCGGCGGTGACGTGCCCCGTGACTGCCACCCACCCCAACAATGGCGGCGCCGCACCGGCCAGCCCGCCGATCACAATATTCTGCGGCGTGGCCCGCTTCAAAAAACCGGTGTAAATCACCGCATAACCCAGCAAAGACGCCAGCGTCAGCCAGGCGGTGAGGGGATTGGTAAACGTCAGCAGCAGCCCCATGCCCGCCAAGGCCAGCAACAGGGCGAATGACAGCGCGCCAAGCGGTGACACACGCCCCTGCGCCAGCGGGCGTTTATGGGTGCGGGCCATGACGGCGTCAATGCGCCGGTCCACCACATGATTGACCGCCGCAGCCCCGCCTGCACACAGTCCAATCCCCAGATTTCCGAAGATCAGTACTGTCCAGGGCACTCCGGCACGGGTCGCCAAGAACATGCCCACCAGCGAGGTAATCAACATCAGTACCAGCACTTTGGGTTTGGTCAGTTCCAGATAATCGCGCCACAACGCTTGCTGCGCCCGTTCGCCAATCAAGGTCGCCACGGCTGTTCTCCTTTCAGGCTGTAGGTCCAGCGGGCAAAGCGCGGGGCCCGGACCCTGACCAGGGCCGTACGCGCGTGGTAGTTGACCAGTACCAGCGTCATCAGTAACGCCGCGCCACCGGCGTTGTGTGCCACCGCCACCGCCAGCGGCAAGCCAAACAGTACATTGCTGAGCCCCAGACTGATTTGCACCGCCAGCGCCACCAGCAGCAACCCCGCCAGGCGGGTCATGCCGACCCTGCGCAACTGCCAGGCCAGGCCCAGCAACACCAGGGTCAGCAACAGCGCGCCCAGACGATGGGTGAGGTGGATCGCCGTACGGGCCTCACTGTCCAGTTGCCCGCCAAGGTAGTTGGGACCGATGTGCTGAGTCAGGTGAAAGCCATTGGCAAAGTCAGCTTCGGGCCACCACTGGCCGTGACAGGTCGGCACGTCGACACAGGCCACGGCGGCATAGTTGGAACTGACCCACCCCCCCAGCGCGATTTGCATGATCGCCAGCACCAACCCGGCCGTGGCCCAGCGCTGCAAGCGACGGGGCACAGCCAGCGCGGGCAAGACGCCGGACAGGCGCAGGGTCAGCAAAAACAGCAGGCTCAAGGTCGCAAAACCGCCCAGCAAATGGCCCGTGACCACCTGCGGCCACAATTTGAGCGTCACCGTCCACATGCCAAAAGCCGCTTGGGCAATCACCACCAGCAAAATGAACAGCGGCAGCTTGAGCGGTTGATCCGGCACATGCCGTTGCCGCCAGGCCCGTGCCGCCAACAGCACGATCAATAAGCCCAGGGTGCCGGCGAAATAACGATGGGTCATCTCGCTCCAGCCCTTGTCAGCCTCCACCGGAGTATCGGGAAAGTGCAGTTCGGCATGGGCCAGTTGCGCCTCGGTCTTGGGCACGCTGATAAAGCCATAGCAGCCGGGCCAGTCCGGGCAGCCGAGCCCGGCGTGGGTCAGGCGGGTGTAGGCGCCGAGCAGCACCACCACCAGCGCCAGCAAGGTGGCAAACAACGCGAGGCGAAATCCAGCTTTGGCCATGACAGAGCCCCTATCCGATATTGGACAGCTTGAGCAGCAGGCGCAGGTCGTTGAGCACGTCCTTGCCGATAACCCCGGGGCCGTAGCGCAGCACCAGATTGCCGTGGGGGTCGATGATCCACAGTTGCGCGGCACCGTTGCCCTCGGCGCCCTGTGTATAAGTCGGCACGTCCAGGGTGTAGCGCTGTAACTGCGGATACTCGAGTTGCAGCTTGGCGGCGTAGGCCGCGTCCACGGGCTGTGCGACCGCCAGCCCGTGGGTTGCACGGGACGCATCGCGGCCCAGGCCGATTTGCAGTTGGCGGGCCAGATACACCAGTTGCTGGCAATCCGCCTCGCAGGCTTGTGGCGCGGTCACCAGCAATTGCCAGCGTTGCTCATCGGCCGCCACACCAAGGGCGGCCCGGCTTTGCCCGTCGCCAATCAGCTCACCGTGATAGCTGCGGCTGTCGGGCACCCAGAATTTGAGTTTGTACATGCCCGTGGCCAACACCATGGGGCCAACGGTAAGCAGCAAAATAAAGACCAGCTGCAACCGTCCGCGCCGACGTGTAGCCGGGGACGGGACGCGTGCGGTATCAGGCTGATTGATGGCCGTTCCCATGGCGTTTCTCCTGAGCAGTGTGCCAACCGAGGTACAGATAAAGACCGAGCAAGGCCAGCGCCATCGCGAACCACTGCACGGCATAAGCGGTGTGTTTCTCCGGGCCCATGCCCGTGGAGATCAGCGGCCAGTCGGCCTGATACGCTGCGGGGCCGGGGGCGATACGCACCTCATCGGCAAAACCTTCGCGGCCCAGCTCGGCCCACAATTTGTCAGGCATCACGGCCGTTACCAGTCGTGGCCAGGGCGCGTCCGACGGATCGGCGTGTAACTGAAAGGGCGTGCCCGGAGACTCATAGACCCAGGCCTGAACGTCCAGTATCTGATCGGGGGTGGTGAACACGGGCGGTGTCTGGCGGCTCGGCCACGGCAACCAGCCACGATTGAGCAGCAGCCACTGGCCGCTAGCCTGATCCTGAAAAGGTTGCAGCAGCTCGACGCCGACCTTGCCGTCCCGCACGCGGTTGTCCAGCAACAGGCTGTGTTGCCCATCCAGATGCCCGCGCAACTGCACGCGGCGAAAGGCCGGGCCGTCCAGGGTCAGCAGTTGCCCGACCGTTACCGGCGCGGCCACCTGGCGCTCGGCGTAGCTGTCGAGCAACACGCGTTTCTGCTCACCGCGGCCAAGCTGCCAGAACCCCAGAAACACCAGCACAGGCAGCAGTGCCAGCACCACCAGGGTGGGTGCAACACCGGGACGAAAGCGCGTCATAGCACGTAGACAAACAAGAACAGGCCGAGCCAGACCACGTCCACAAAGTGCCAGTACCACGTTGCGGCCTGGAAGCCGAACTGGTGCTCGGCAGTGAAATGCCCTCGAACGATACGAATCAGCATGATCAGCAGAATCAGTGCACCAATGGTCACGTGGGCGCCGTGAAAACCGGTGAGCATGAAGAAAGTCGCACCGTAGATCCCGGAGCCCAGGGTTAGCCCCAGCTCTTTGTACGCGTGGACATACTCTTCGGCCTGGAACCCCAGAAAACCGGCGCCCAGCAGCACCGTGACGGCCAACCAGAACTTGAGTGCCCCGCGATGACCTTTGTTCAGTGCGTAGTGGGCAATGGTGAGCGTGATGCTGGAACTGACCAGCAGCACTGTGTTGAGCAGTGGCAAGCCCCAAGGGCTGATGGTGCCTTTGGGCGGCGGGTAGAGGGCCGGGTCGGGGGTGTGCAGCAGCGGCCAGGCAAATTGAAAGTCAGGCCACAACATGTGCGCCACTCCCTTGCTGCCTTCGCCACCCAGCCAGGGGCCCGCAAAGTGGCGTACATAAAACAGCGCGCCAAAAAACGCGAGAAAGAACATCACCTCGGAAAAAATAAACCAGGTCATGCCCCAACGGAACGAACGGTCCAGTTGCGAGCTGTAGAGCCCGGCGCGGCTCTCCTTGATAACCGCGCCGAACCAGCCAAACATCATGTAGGCCACTATCAGGGCGCCGACAAAGAAGATCAGCGGGCCATGGGATTCAGGCCGCGCCGCCTTCAGATCGTTGAACCAGGTCCCCAGGCCATACACCGTGACCAGCAAGCCGATCGTGGCAATGATCGGCCACTTGCTTTGCGCCGGGACGTAGTACTGATCATGAGTTGCCATGGGGCTTTCTCCTTATCGGGAAGGCTGGTCAGCGTCCTTGCCAGCGATAGCGGCGACGGGCGGATGGCGAGCGGTGATATCGAACAGCGTGTAGGCCAGCGTCAGGTGTTTCACATCCTTGGGCATGGCCCGATCGACGATAAAGCGCATCGGCATCTCGATCCGTTCACCCGGTTGCAGCACCTGCTGGGTAAAGCAAAAACACTCGGTTTTGTGAAAGTACTGAGCCGCTTCGGCGGGAGAAATACTCGGCACCGCCTGCGCCGACATGGGGTGGTCGGTGGGGTTGTAGGCCACAAAGACCATCTCGTTGACCGAGCCGGGGTTGACCACCAACTGATCGCCCTTGGGATAAAAGTCCCACACCATGTCGATGGCATTGGTGGACAGAAACTGCACCCGTACCTGACGACTCGGGTCCACCACCTGCTCACCTTCGTACTGCCCGGCAGTCTTGCCGTTGATACCGAAGGCCCTGCACATCACGTCGTAAATAGGTACCAGCGCAAAGCCGAAGGCGAACATCACCACCACCATCAGTGACAGGCGCAGGACCAGGCGCTTGATGGAAGAGGACTCAGTCATGACCGTCTCCTGCAGGGATGTTCACTTGATCTCCGGAGGCGTCGTAAAGGTGTGGTAAGGCGCAGGTGAAGGCACGCTCCACTCCAGACCCTCGGCACCGTCCCACGGTTTGGCCGGTGCTTTCGGGCCGCCGCGAATGCATTTGATGACGATAAACAGGAACAGAAACTGCGTAACGCCAAACATGAATCCGCCAATCGACGACACCATGTTGAAGTCGGCAAATTGCAGGTTGTAGTCCGGAATCCGCCGCGGCATGCCCGCCAGCCCCACAAAGTGCATCGGGAAGAAGGTCAGGTTCATGCCCACAAACGACAGCCAGAAATGCAGCTTGCCCAAGGTTTCGTCGTACATGTGACCGGTCCATTTCGGCAACCAGTAGTAGGTCGACGCGAAGATCCCGAAGATTGCTCCCGGTACCAGCACATAGTGGAAATGCGCCACCACGAAATAGGTGTCGTGGTACTGGAAGTCCGCTGGCGCAATGGCCAGCATCAACCCGGAAAACCCGCCAATGGTGAACAGGATCACAAAGGCCACGGCGAACAGCATCGGTGTTTCAAAGGTCAGCGAGCCTTGCCACATGGTGCTGGCCCAGTTGAACACCTTGACCCCGGTCGGCACCGCGATCAGCAACGTGGCGTACATGAAGAACAGCTCGCCCACCAACGGAATGCCGACCACAAACATGTGGTGCGCCCACACGATAAACGACAGGAATGCGATGCTGGCCGTGGCGTAGACCATCGAGGTATAGCCGAACAGCGGCTTGCGCGAGAAGGTCGGGATGATCGAGCTGACGGCACCGAAGGCCGGCAGGATCATGATGTACACCTCGGGGTGCCCGAAGAACCAGAACACGTGCTGGAACAACACCGGGTCTCCGCCACCGGCCGCGCTGAAAAAGCTGGTGCCAAAGTGGATGTCCATCAACATCATGGTCACCACGCCCGCCAGCACCGGCATGACCGCGATCAGCAAGAAGGCCGTGATCAGCCAGGTCCAGACAAACAGCGGCATTTTCATCAAGGTCATGCCGGGGGCACGCAAATTCAGGATGGTGGCGATCACGTTAATCGCGCCCATGATTGAACTGATACCCATCAAATGGATGGCAAAAATAAAGTAAGTCACGCTTTCGGGTGCGTACGTTGTGGACAGTGGCGCATAGAACGTCCAGCCGAAATTAGGCCCGCCACCGGCGGTAAACAAGGTCGATACCAGCAGCAGGAACGCTGCGGGGAGCAGCCAGAAGCTGAAGTTGTTCATCCTCGGCAAGGCCATGTCGGGTGCGCCGATCATCAACGGAATCATCCAGTTGGCCAGGCCGACAAACGCGGGCATCACCGCGCCGAACACCATGATCAGCCCATGCATGGTGGTCATCTGGTTGAAAAAGGCCGGAGCCACAATCTGCAGGCCGGGCTGGAACAGCTCGGCGCGAATGACCATCGCAAACGAGCCGCCGAGCAGGAACATGCAGAAGCTGAACCACAGGTACAAGGTACCGATGTCTTTGTGGTTGGTGGTCAACACCCAGCGCATCAGGCCTTTGGCCGGACCATGGGCCTGGCCGTCTGCATGTCCGTGGTCATCGATAACAGCACTCATGTCCTGACTCCTGCAAACAGCTGGACCAAGAAGCCAGCGGCACATTGCCCCCGACCGTTGCGTGCGCACGTCACTGAGCGGCTCACTTGCCTTGCGCCTGTTTGAGCGCCAGCACGTCTTTTGGCGTCACCATGTCGCCCTTGTTGTTGCCCCAGGCGTTGCGTTCATAGGTCACGACGGCGGCGATATCCACTTCGGACAACTGCTTGCCGAAAGCGGCCATGGCCGTGCCCGGCTTGCCGAAGAACACGCGGTGCAGGTGATCGGCGGCCGGGCCGGTGGCAATCGGTGAACCCTTGAGCGCCGGGAACATGGGCGGCAGACCCTGACCTTCGGCCTGGTGACAGGCTACGCAGGCGGTGTGATAGACCTTGTCGCCACGAGCCACCAGCTCGTCGAGGGTCCAGTCCTTGCTGGTCAGCTCCTTGAGCTGCGCGGCCTGGGCCTTGCGCTCGGCCAGCCAGGCGTCGTAGTCCGCACGGGTTTTGACATCGACCACAATCGGCATAAACCCGTGATCCTTGCCGCACAGCTCGGCGCATTGGCCTCGATAGATGCCGGGCTTCTCGACGCGGGTCCAGGCTTCGTTGATAAAGCCCGGAATGGCATCACGCTTGACCGCAAAGGCAGGCACCCACCAGGAGTGAATAACGTCGGCCGAGGTCACCAAAAACCGCACTTTGGCGCCAATGGGCAACACCAGTGGCTCATCGACTTCGAGCAAGTAGTGCTCGCCCTTGGGGGCCTGGTTATGGATTTGATCGGCGGGTGTGGCCAGGTTGCTGAAGAATTCGACGTCCTGGCCCAGGTATTTGTAATGCCACTTCCACTGATAGCCGGTGACCTGGATATCCACATCCGAATCACTGCTGTCATAGATATTGATCAGGGTCCTGGTCGCAGGCACGGCCATCGCGATCAGGATGACCAGAGGGATTACGGTCCAGAGAATTTCGACCGTGGTGCTCTCATGGAACTTGGCCGCCACCTGGCCGGTGGAGCGACGGTGAACGATCATTGACCAGAACATGGCACCGAAGACGATGATGCCGATCACCACGCAGATCCAGAAGATGATCATGTGCAGGTCGAAGACCGCATGACTGACTTCGGTCGCCCCAGGCGACATGTTCACTGTCCAGGCCGCGTGAGCCTGGCCGAACACTGACCACAACAGCAAACCCATCCATAGATGTGGATGTCGCATCGCGGTGCTCCCCTTTATTTTTCTTGTTATTGCGCCGGTCTGCATCTGTGTTACGGGCAGCGCTACAAGGGGGCGGTTTCAAAACCTGCGAACTCTTACCGCCGAGCCTCGTCTGCTCAAGCAGTCGGGCGTCATCAAAAAACGGTTACAAAAACGAGTATAGACACCGAGTCCAACCCCGCAATGGGAGGGGCAAAAACAATGAAATAACCCCCCATCGACAAATGGCACTCACTGCCCGGTCATAAAATGAATAACAATACTCCCCCTGAAAAAAAGCCTCTCCTTGACTTGAGGAGGGCTACTTTTAAAGTACTTCCCTGCCTAGCCCCCCCCCTGGAGTTCCAATGAACACCGCCGCCATCCGCGTGCAGATCTCGCGTGCCCAAGAACATGAGGCCGAAACGGGCCTGCTCGCCAAGCATCTGGCCGCTCAATTGCCACACCTTCACACCGCCATTCAACTGCCTGAAGTCGACCGCAATCTGGTGATGACACGTTTCGTCAGCGCCTACATCGACCAGGTGCCCGACTTGCTCGATGCGGCCAATGAGGTTGCTCGCGAGGCCGGTATCGAATCGCAAATCAAGCCGATACTTAAAATCGCCGAACAGTTTTTTGCCCAGCCACTGCCACTGCTCGCGGGTCACGAAGGCCTTGAGGGTTTGCTGGATGAGGCTTACCTGGCGCACCGTCTGGTCGAAGAGGTCAACGACCTCTACATCAAGCACTTCCAGCAGCCACTGATCCCGCTGGACATGACGGTGGCCAACCTGATTGCCCACCAATTGATTGGCGAAGACTTTGCCAACCAGCTGGACGCCGCCGTGCATCACGCTGTTGACCTGATGCTCAATGACGAAAGCTTCGCTCTGGAATCGGTCGAAGCCTACCGCGAGCGCCTGACCAGCCCCGAGACCGGCGCGGCCTGGAAGCGCTGGCCTTGCCTGTCCAAGCAATTGGGTGTCGGGTTGGCGTTGTAACCACAAGCTTGTAGCCGCTGAGGAGCGTAGCGAGGCTGCGTTCGGCGGCGCAGCCGCCGCAGATCCTGAGTGCAAGTTCTGCCTGACACACTGTGCAATTCGTCTTTACGACGGCTACGCCGCCGATCGCAGCCTTCGTGCCTCGTCAGCGGCTACAAGTGTCGCGCCGTTTAAAACCGTGCTTTAGGCGTCGCGCTCGGGATCGCAGTGGTGCCATCCAGCGGCAGGAAGGCGCCCTTGTCGGCGTCGTAGGCCTTGATCTGACTGGTTTCGATATCGTAAACCCAGCCATGAATAAACAGATGCCCGTTGGCCATTCGTGACGCCACCGACGGATGCGTGCGCAAGTGCTGCAACTGGGCAATCACGTTCTCTTCGGTCAGTACGTGCATGCTTTCGGCTTCGTTGGCGCAATTGCAATTGTCCTGAACCATGGTCTTGGCCACTTCAACGTGGTGCAACCAGGCTTTTACCGTCGGCATTTTTTTCAGGCTGGCGGGGTTGAGCACTGCACGCATCGCGCCGCAATCGGAATGCCCGCAAATGATGATGTGCTGCACGCCCAGTGCCAGCACCGCGTACTCGATGGCCGTCGAAACACCGCCGTTCATCTGACCGTATGGCGGTACGACGTTGCCAACGTTACGGGTCACGAACAAATCACCCGGCGCGCTCTGGGTAATCAGCTCCGGCACGATTCGCGAATCGGCACAGGCGATAAACATCGCACGCGGGCTTTGTGCCGTGGCGAGTTTTTTGAAAAAGGCTTCTTGTTCAGGGAAGATTTCGTGATGAAAGTGCAGAAAGCCATCAACGATATGGTGCAGTGCTGTATCAGCACTTTCAGCCGCGGCCGAGGGCTGTGGTTTAGGCTTGTCAGTCATCGGTATATCCCTGGGCAAAGTGGAGACGAATGTTACCTGAACTCAAATCCTGCTGAAAATACACA
The DNA here is from genome assembly GCF_019345465.1 of Pseudomonas sp. NKUCC02_KPG. Taxonomy (GTDB): domain Bacteria; phylum Pseudomonadota; class Gammaproteobacteria; order Pseudomonadales; family Pseudomonadaceae; genus Aquipseudomonas. The sequence continues at coordinate 264,482 of NZ_JAHKRC010000007.1, read as the reverse complement.
ACCCGTAGCAACTTTCAGCAACGGACTACAAATCCAGGGCTGCCAGCGCTTTTGCCGCGTCTTCCAGCTCCAGTTCACTGAACACCTGAACCCCGGCACCGATCAATAACGCCGCCGTCACGCCCTGACCTTCGACCTTCACGCCGCCAAAACTGCCGTCATACGTCTGCACATTGCCGCAAGACGGGCTGTTGGCCTTGAGGATGGCGATGCGGATGCCGTGCTGCGTCACCAGCGCCAGCGCCTGCCGGGCCCCGGATAAAAAGGCTGCGGTCACATCCTCGCCTTCGACAGTCATCACCGGCGCTCTGCCCGCAAGCACTTCAACTCCTTGGCCGCCGGGGATTTCCGCCGGCGCACGGGGTGTCGGCAAACCACCCGCCACTTCCGGGCACAAGGCAATGACCCGACCTTCAGCCTGCCACCGGGCCAATTGCGCATACGGGCCGCTGGCGCCGCCGTCGTAGCGCACGGGATGGCCCAGCAGGCAGCGGCTGATCAACAGTTTGTGGCTCATAGAACTATCTCGGTGGCACGACGACGAAACCAACCGGTCAACGACAAACGGTCACGGGTCGCTGGCATCACTTCGTGGGGGATCTCACCCGAGAGGAACACCACCAGACAACCACCGGTCGGCAACACGTCATAGTCGACATTTCCTTCGAGGTACATGCGCAAATGCCCACCGTGCTCGGGCAGCCAGCTCTGATTGAGGTACACCACGGCCGACACCATGCGCCTGTCATCGTCGCGAAAGCGGTCCAGATGCTTGAGGTAGAACGCACCGGGCGGGTACAGCGCAAAGTGACTTTCAAAGTCCTCCAGGCCCAAAAAAAGCCTGCGATTCATGGCGATTCGCAGGCTTTCCATTAACTCCAGATAACTGTCACAGGCCAAAGCCTCTCCCGGCTCCAACCATTGGATATGGTCACCCCGTATACCCTCGCGAACCTCCTGGGTCAGGCCGCGTCCAACCGCTGCGGGAGTGAGTTCACCTTCAGCAGAACGTTTATGGCACTCAGCCGCCAGCTCGAGGGTCAAAGCCTCGGGCAGGAAAATAGTTTGCTGTGACCATCCCTGCGCGTACAGGTCGTCGACGATGCGTAGAAACAGCGGGTGATCAGAGGGTATTGGCATGGCGCGCATAGTATCGAGCCGCCTCAAAATCTGACAGCTCCGTCTGGCCGGCAACGTCGAAAAATTTCACCTGTGCATTTAAAGCCCATTAGAGCGAGACGAATTCTCGACAAGTCCTACGCCACACCCGGACAATAGCGCCCTGCAGACAGGAGCCCCTCATGCGCCGCTTGTTTTTACTGTTAATGATGTTTTGTACGTTACCCGCATGGGCAGATAACCTTGATGATCTGTTTACGGTCGCCGGCTGGCCGCAGCAACGCGCGCATTTCAATGATGCCCTGAGCGCCGCTCAGCAGCGCTACAGCAACAACTTGCCGCCTGCGGTCTATCAGGCACTGGTCAACAACAGCAACCAGCGTTTTGCGCCTGATGCAATGGACCAACGGGCCAGGGACCAGATGCGCAAACACCTGCCAGATCCTGATCCTGCCCTGGCCTTTTTTCAGTCGCCGCTGGGTCGCAAGATCGTGGCCGCCGAACTGCTGGCCACACGCCGCGATCAACTGGCCAAGCACGCACAAGGCTTGCCGCGCATGGAAGCCAGCGCCACTCGTCAGTTGCTGATCAATCATTTATCCCGCGCACTGCCTGCCCGTGAAGCCGGAGCTGAAGTCAGCCTGGCCATTGCTGGCGTTGCCGCCGACAGCTTGAGCTCGATGATCCCGGGGCTGCTGGGTGGCGGGCAGGCGCAAAGCATGTTGAATGGCCAGCGCCAGCGGTTGATGGACCAGATCGCCGGTGAGCTGGATAACACGTTGCTCTACGTGTATCGCGACCTGTCTGACCCGGAGCTGGAAGAATTCGTCACCTTTGCTGAGTCACCTGAAGGCAAGACCTATTACCAGGCAGCTCTGGCCGCGATCCGCGCCGGGTTGGCAGTCGGGCAAAGTACCTCAAACCTGAGCCAGTAGGCTTAAGCCCTACAGGCTCACTATCAAGTTCAAAAGAACTTATCCAGAAACGCAAAATACCTCGCGCGGATTTCTGCCGTTTCATTCGCCAGATGGTGGCGCGCTTCAGGTAATAGCAGTATCTGCGGCTGCTTGAACCTCGCGTTCAGTACCTCAAGGTTATGTTGCCAGTCCACCGTCTTGTCGGCTTCGCCCTGAATCACCAACGGCTGGCGCACACTCGGTGATGCGCCTTCAATACGCGGAATCCAGCGCGCCAGTGCCCCCACCCACGCCGTTGGCAAACGTACCGGCTGCAGCGGATCGGCTTGCAGAAATGCCAGGAAATTCGGGTCGTTGGAGTTCTCGCTAAAGCGCCGGGCAATCCCTTTGACGAAAGGGCGCAGCAAGTAATAACTGAACTTTGACCAGCCCCAGCCTTTGGGGCGAACCAGTGGCGAGAGCAAAATGGCCTGCCCTTGAGCCGGGCTGTGCTCCTCGTGGTTCAGCAAGTGATCGAGGACAATCGCCCCGCCCGTGCTTTGCCCGCACAGGTGCCAAGGCTGGGGTAATTGCAACGATTGCGCCTCGATAAACAACCCTTGCAGGACTGCCTGGTACTGCGTGAAATCATCGATGCTGGCCCGCTCTCCACTCGACAGCCCATGCCCCGGCAGGTCACAGGCAATCACGGCAAACCCCCGGTTCAATCCCCACTCGATCACATGCCGATACAGCCCCATGTGGTCATAAAAACCGTGAATCACAAACAGGGTCGCCACAGGCGGGGTGTCGGGCCACCACACCTGACTGACCAGTTCGAAGCCGCCAGCGCTAAAGCGACCCAACTGGCGTTTGACCGCAGCCGGACGCAGAGGAAAATCCAGCCCATAAAAGTGCTGATACGCCAGACCCTCTCTCGATAACGGTTGAGCCGCGGCCAACGGCTGCAAGCTGGCGCGCAAGGAATCGGGGGCAAACGGGGCAGGCATAAGGGCTTCCAGACAGGGCGCACAGGCGCAAAACAGGCTTTATAGACCATCGATATTCATCTGTCAGGTCAGGCATGGCAAGCTACGCGACCTTCAAGGAGCTTTTGCATGCCGGTGCCCACGCTGAAAACTCTGTTGGCCTGCCTGCTGACGCTGATCTGCGCAGTGGGGTTGTGGCTCGCTTACGACTGGTTCCAGGGCCGCTACATTCGCGCTTTCAGCGATCAAACCGCGCTATTTGCAGGCGACGTACTGAGCCTGCCTGGCGAACTGTCCGGCCCGGGTGCGATTCGCGTGGTGCATTTCTGGGACCCGGCCTGCCCGTGTAACGTTGGCAACCAGCAGCATCTCGGTGAACTGCTGGCCCATTACGTCCCGCAAGGTGTCGAGTTCTACTCAGTGAAAAAGCCCGGCACTCAAGGTCAGTTGCCCTCCACCCTGGGCGCCATCAAGCCCTTGGCCAGCCTGCCCGGCGCCGAACGCCTGGGCGCCAGCCCGGCCGTGGCCATCTGGGACCGCAGCGGCCAACTCGCCTACTTCGGTCCCTACAGCGAAGGTGCCACCTGCAACGCCAGCAACAGCTTTATCGAACCCATCCTGCAAGCCCTGAGCGAAGGCCGTCCAGTCAAGGCCACCCACACCATGGCCGTGGGCTGCTATTGCCCGTGGCAGGCTGATAACGCCGCACGTTGATAGCGTACCGGTGCACTTGAGCAGAACAAGGAGTAGTTCCATGAAACGCAGCCTGACCCTCATCGCTCTTGTCGTCGCGTCCATCGCAGGGGGCGGGTTCTGGTACGTGCAAAGCAAACTGCCGACACGCCAGGGCCAGGTCGGGCTTGCTGCACTGCAGGGGCCGGTCACGGTGCGTTATGACGAGCGCGGGGTGCCGCATATTCGGGCTGGCAACCAGGCTGACCTGTATCGCGCCCTGGGCTATGTGCAGGCCCAGGACCGGCTGTTTCAGATGGAAATCATGCGTCGCCTGGCGCGGGGTGAGCTGGCCGAGGTGCTGGGGCCCAAGCTGGTCGATACTGACAAACTGTTTCGCAGCCTGCGCATCCGCGAGCGGGCTGCCAGTTACCTGACGGAGCTGGATCCTCAATCCCCGGCTTTTCTGGCCTTGCAGGCGTATCTGGACGGGATCAATCAGTTCCAGGCCAACAATCCAAACCCCGTGGAGTTCGACCTGCTGGGCATCACGCCACGGCCCTTTACCGCCGAAGACACCATCAGCGTTGCCGGTTACATGGCCTACAGTTTTGCCGCCGCCTTTCGTACCGAACCGCTGCTGACGTACGTGCGCGATCAACTGGGCAGCGACTACCTGAAAATCTTCGACCTCGACTGGCAACCCCAGGGCGTATTGGCCCCGGCACTGGCGGCCAACGACTGGAAAACCCTGGGAGCGCTGGCCCGACTGAGCGATCAGGCCCTGAGCCAGACAGGCTTGCCACAGTTCGAGGGCAGCAATGCATGGGTGGTGGCGGGCAAACGCACCCAAAGTGGCAAACCGCTGCTGGCTGGCGACCCGCACATCCGCTTTTCGACACCCTCTGTGTGGTACGAAGCACAGCTTTCGGCACCGGATTTTGAGCTGTACGGCTACCATCAAGCCCTGGTTCCGTTCGCCTTTTTGGGCAACAACCGGGATTTCGGCTGGAGCCTGACCATGTTCCAGAACGACGATCTGGACCTGATCGCCGAGAAGACCAACCCCGACAATCCCAATCAGGTCTGGTACCACGGCCAGTGGGTCGACATGACCCGCACCGAGCAGCAGATTGCCGTCAAGGGCGAGGCACCGGTCACGCTTACACTGCGCCAATCACCCCACGGGCCGATCATCAATGACGTGCTGGGCGCAACGGCGGGCAACACGCCGATCGCGATGTGGTGGGGTTTTCTGGAAACGAAAAATCCGATCCTGGAAGGCTTCTATCAGCTCAACCGTGCCGACAACCTGAGCAAGGCGCGCACGGCCGCAACCTTTATTCAGGCGCCGGGACTCAATCTGCTATGGGCCAACGCCAAGGGCGATATCGGCTGGTGGGCAGCGGCGCAATTACCCAAGCGCCCGGCCGGGGTCAACCCGGCGTTCATTCTGGACGGCAGCACCAACCAGGCTGACAAGGACGGTTTCTACCCGTTCAGCGCCAACCCCCAGGAAGAAAACCCGGCACGAGGCTATATCGTGTCAGCCAACTTCCAGCCGTTATCCCCTGCTGGCATCGAGATTCCCGGTTACTACAACCTGGCGGACCGTGGCCAGCAGCTAAATCGCCAGCTCAGCGATAACAGCGTGAAGTGGAACCTCAAAAACAGCCAGGCCCTGCAACTGGGAACCGCCACAGACTACGGCCAGCGTGTGCTCAAACCCCTGTTGCCCGTACTGCGCGAAGTCGTCACGGTTCCAGCCGAGCGCAAACTGGTAGAACAACTGGCGCAATGGACAGGTGATTACCCGCTCGATTCGATTGCCGCCACCGTGTTCAACCAGTTCTTGTACAGCCTCACTGAAGCCACCATGCGCGACAAATTGGGCGACGCCTTTTTTGACACCCTGCTGACGACGCGAGTGGTTGATGCAGCCTTGCCACGCCTGGCCGCAAGCCCGGACTCGCCGTGGTGGGACAACCGCACGACACCGCAAAAAGAGAGCCGCGCTGACACGGTCAAAGTGGCCTGGCAGGCCAGCATTGCCCACTTGAAGGCCGTCCTGGGCGACGACCCCGGACAATGGCGCTGGGGCCGGGCCCACACCCTGACCCACGAGCACCCGCTGGGTCGACAAAAGCCTCTGGACTGGCTGTTCAACGTCGGTCCCTTCGCCGCTCCCGGCAGTCACGAAGTGCCGAACAACCTCAGCGCCAAACTCGGCAACGCACCGTGGCCGGTGACCTACGGCCCATCAACGCGGCGCTTGATCGACTTTGCCGACCCGGCCCACGGGCTGACCATCAACCCGGTGGGTCAAAGCGGCGTGCCCTTCGACAAACACTACCGTGATCAGGCCGAGTCCTACATCGAAGGCGACTACGACAAGCCTCATATGGACGAAGCCGAAATCCAGCTCAACACCCGCAGCACCTTGCGGCTGATGCCGGTGCGGTGAGAGTTGAAGTTTTCTGTAGCCGCTGAGGAGCGCAGCGAGGCTGCGTTCGGCGGCGTAGCCGTCGTAAAACCGGACACTGCACCGTCTCAGGGAAACCCGGATGGAGGATTTACGGTCGCTGCGCTCCTCAGCGGCTACACATCACTTTTGGCTAGCGCAGTGCGTAATCCAGCACGATCCCCACAAAAATCGACAAGCCTGCCCAGTGGTTATGCAGGAAAGCTTTAAAGCAGCGCTGCGGATCACGGTCGCGGGTGTACCAGAACTCCCACACAAAACACGCCGCCGCGCCCAACAGCCCAAGGTGGAACCAGCCGCCCAGTTCAAAGTGCGAACCTGCCAGCAGCAGACAGCCCAGGGCCAGACCCTGCAGGCTCAGGATAATCACGCGATCAGCATCGCCAAACAGGATCGCCGTGGATTTGACACCGATTTTCAGGTCGTCTTCGCGGTCGGTCATGGCGTAGTAAGTGTCGTAGCCCACCGTCCACAGCAGGTTGGCGATGTACAGCAACCATGCCGCAGCAGGCAAACTGCCGGTTTCGGCGGTGAAGGCCATCGGGATGCCCCACGAGAACGCAGCACCCAGTACCACTTGCGGGTAGTAGGTATAGCGCTTCATGAACGGGTAGGTCGCGGCCAGTGCCAGCGCGCCGAATGACAACCAGATGGTCGGTGCATTGGTGCACAGCACCAGCAGGAAGCTGAGCCCCATCAGCAGGGCAAAAAACACCAACGCCTCTTTGCTGCTGATTTTTCCGCTGGCCATCGGCCGTTGTTCCGTTCTTTTTACGTGACCATCCACCTTGCGATCGGCGAAGTCGTTGATCACGCAGCCGCCCGCTCGCGTCAGGATCACGCCGAATACAAAGATCAGCAGATTACTTAGCGAGGGCACACCTTTGGCGGCAACCCACAGTGCCCACAGGGTCGGCCACAGCAACAGGTAGATGCCGATGGGCTTGTCCATGCGGGTCAGCTGGATGAAGTCCCAGGCGCGAGGGTTCAACCGGTTGAGTGATTTGAGCAGGCGCATGTACATCAGTTGTTCTCCGACCGGGCACTGAGGGCGGTCCACAGTTTGGGTAAAAACACTTCGGCCACCAGCACACTCAGTGCCCCGCGAACAAAGCGCGAGCGGCGGGCCCACAGGTGATCGACCTGGTCGACCCGTGGCAACCAGTGGCGCGGGTAGTGACACACCTGCAGCGCCCCACGCTCAAAGGCCTGATCGCTAAACAGCAACTCGCCCAATGAGCGGGTGCCCAGCTCGTCCATATTCAGGCCGCCCTCTTGCAGCGAGCTTTTGGCCGCCACGCTGCGAGCAAACACCCACGGCTGGCCGTGCCCGCGCAAATACACTTCACGCACCCAGCCCTGAATGCCCTGGGGCAGTTCAAGTGCAGCACATTCGTCCGGGCGCAACATCTGCCAGCCCTCAAAAAGTGGAAGCACGCTGAAGGAATCGTCTGAAATCGCAGTGAGACGCCGGGTCAGAGAACCCTCATCAAACAGCCAGTCGAACGTTTGTGCGTCAGGCAGGGCAGGAAGTTGGCCTTGCTCAAGCCAGACGGGGGAGACAAGCGCAGAAGTTATGTGCGGCACAGTGGGTCATAATTGGCAGCCATTGAGGTCGGCGAGCTTATCACGCCGGTCCCTGATTGAGCGGCCTTGGGCCTTTTGGCAGTATTGGTGCTTGCATCTGCCTGTGGTCATCAGTACAAAACGCCCTGAATTTGACGAGCAACTCGGCGGTTGTTGATAAGTCTGTGGTCTCGTCCAAGCCTGAACCTCTAGGAAGTACCCCGATGAAAAAGTGGCAATGCATTGTATGTGGACTGATTTATAACGAAGCCGACGGCTGGCCGGACGATGGCATCGCCCCGGGCACCCTGTGGCAAGACGTACCTGAAGACTGGCTGTGCCCGGACTGCGGCGTCGGCAAAATGGATTTCGAGATGATTGAAATCAACTGATCGACCCTTTTAAAACCTGATTCACCTTTGGAGATTGGAATGAACGCACCTGTCGTGATCATTGGCACCGGGCTGGCTGGCTATAACCTGGCCCGCGAGTTTCGCAAGCTGGACAGCGAAACCCCGCTGCTGCTGATCACGGCCGATGACGGGCGCTCCTACTCCAAGCCCATGCTGTCTACCGGCTTTGGCAAGAACAAGGAAGCCGATGGCCTGAGCATGGCAACGCCCCAGGCGATGGCCGAACAACTCAAGGCCCAGGTGCGCACCCACACTCGCATCAGCGGTATCGACCCGGGCCACAAGCAATTGTGGATTGGCGAAGAAGCCGTGCCCTATCGCGACCTGATCCTGGCGTGGGGCGCACAAACGGTGCAGGTGCCGGTAGAGGGCGATGCCCAGGACGCCATTTTCCCGATCAATGATCTTGAAGATTACGCGCGCTTTAGGGCCGCGGCGGCAGGCAAGCGCCGGGTACTGATCCTGGGGGCTGGCTTGATCGGCTGTGAGTTTGCCAATGACCTGATCGCAGGGGGCTATGAGGTCGATCTGGTCGCGCCCTGTGAGCAAGTGATGCCAACCCTGCTGCATCCCGCTGCCGCGGCAGCGGTCCAGTCAGGCCTAGAGAGCCTGGGTACACGCTTTCATCTGGGGCCGGTGTTGACTCGACTGCAACGCACCGATGCCGGGCTCGACGCGCATTTGTCGGATGGCAGCGTAGTCCAGTGTGATGTCGTTGTGTCAGCCATCGGTTTGCGCCCACGCATTGATATGGCGGCCGCAGCCGGGATCAACGTCAATCGCGGGGTCGAAGTCGATCGCCAGCTTCAAACATCCCACCCCAACATCTACGCACTGGGTGACTGTGCCGAGGTCGATGGCTTGAATCTGTTGTACGTGATGCCGCTCATGAGCTGCGCCCGTGCACTGGCGCAAACGCTGGCAGGCAACCCGACGACGGTCAGTTATGGCGCTATGCCCATTACCGTTAAGACCCCGGTTTGCCCGCTGGTGGTATCACCTGTGCCGCGCGGCCGTGACGGCGTGTGGACCGTGGAAGGTCAGGGCGCCGATATCAAGGCGCTGTGCCGCGATGCCGATGGCAAATTGCTCGGCTATGCCCTGACCGGCGAAGCCGTTCGCGAAAAACTCGCACTGAACAAAGAGCTGCCTGCACTTTTGGCGTAAACACGGCGCACTCTGTCGGATATGGCACTGCCTTGACTCAACAAAGCCTGTGCAGAGGCTGGCGCCGGCCTTGACCGCATGCCATTCTCACACCGGTCTGCCGCAGTTTAGAGCCTGCGGCGCCTTGGGCGCTGCTCCATAGAGAGCAGCACGGACATAACAACAAAAAACCGTCAATGAGGCTTCATCATGCGTAAACCAGATCTCGCCGCCGCTATTGCTGAAAAGGCCGACCTCACCAAAGAACAAGCCAACCGCGTACTCAATGCAGTGCTGGAAGAAATCACCCAGGCCCTGCATCGCAAAGACAGCGTCACGCTGGTCGGCTTTGGTACCTTTATTCAGCGTCATCGCGGTGCCCGTACCGGACAAAACCCGCAAACCGGTCAGCCGGTCACCATTAAGGCCAGCAACACGGTAGCGTTCAAGCCGGGCAAGTTCCTCAAGGACAGCGTTAATCCTTAAGCCCTTGGCGACATGAAGAATGGGCAAGCTGGCGATCCTGGCGGCCCATTCTTGACTGCAACCGGGTCGATTATGCGGCCATAAGTGGCAAAACCTACCCCATCTACGCCCATCCATGCAGACATGTGGCGTTCTTCGCTCAAATCGTTACACTGCGCCGGCCATTTTTTATTCCCTCGAGGCCGCGTACATGAAATTTCGTTTTCTGCTCTGGATGCTTGGCTTTCTAATGGGCAGAGCCAGCCGTAAGAATCCTGCTTTCCAGCAACAGCTGGCTGACAAGGATCTGGTGTTCCAGCTGCAAACCCTCGATGGCAAAGTGGCCCGTCACTTCAAGGTCAAAAACCAGCGCATCACCAGCCACGGCGGCCTGTACCCCGAGCCTGCGTTTGCCATCGCCTTTAAGGATGCCGCCTACGGCTTCGCCACGCTGCAAGCGAAGAACAAGCAACTGGCGTTCATGACCGGGATTCAGGACAAGTCGATTCAGATCAAGGGCAACCCGGCGCTGGTGATCTGGTTCCAGGGCCTGACCAAATACCTCAAGCCGCGTAAGAAGACGAAGGCGTAGGTCTCGGATATTTGTAGCCGCTGACGAGCTCCGCGAGGCTGCGATCGATTGCGCAGCGATCGCAAAACCTGAGTACGCGATTTTCCTGACAAATAGTGAAGGTTGGCTTTACGACTGCTTCGCAGCCGATCGCAGCCTCGCTTCGCTCCTCAGCGGCTACTGAAATGGTGCAGACCGGGCTTCAGGCCTGACCGAACTGCGCTGCCATTTCACGCAGCAACACTTCAGCCTCCAGTACTTTGCTGACGACCGCTTCGGCCTTGTCCCGCGATACCCCCAAACGCTCAAACAACGCATCTGGCAGCGGCGCACACGCACCATGCCCAATTCCGCGGTTTTGCAGTAACCCCAGCGCTACGCACACCAGATTCGGATAGTGGGCATCGGTACCGATGTAGGCCGGATCATGTTGAAAGCGCACCGCAATCGCCAGCTCCTCAGGCATGCCCCAAAACCGCATCAACCAGGCCCCCATTTGCTCACGGCTGATGCCCAGCAAATGCTGTTCAATCAGGCTATGGCTGACATGCGGGTTAACCTCGAGATGACGGCAAATCAGCGAAAAATGCGGCGGAAACACATAGGCCAACAGCAAGTAACCAAAGTTGTGCAACAGCCCGCCGAGGTAAGTCATGCCGACTTCAGGACGCAGTTCCCGAGGCATGGCGCGGGTCAGCCCTTCAATCACCGCTGCGGTATAGATCGATTGTTGCCAGTAGGGTGTGCTCGATTGCGGATTGTCCTTGGGCAGGCTCAGACTTTTGCCCAACGACAGGCTGAGCGCCAGGTTGATCACCAGGTCGACCCCCAGCACTCGCACAATGGCGTCTTCGACCGAGCGAATCTTGCTTTGTGATGCGTAGTACGACGACGACGCCCAGCTCATGACTTGTGCCGCGAGTGCCGGGTCGGTTTCAACAACACTGGTGATCTCATCGATGGTGACATCGGGATCGGAACGCAGCCGCATCATTCTGCGCACGCTCTCAGCCAACGGTGGCAACTCGATGGTCGCTTCGAGCCGCTGCTGAATCCGGCGCGCCGTGAATGCCTGAACGGCTCGGGTGATGGCCTCGCCATCGTCCTCTGTGTAATCAAGTTTGATCGCACTCAGGGGCTCGCCAAAGCGCCCGACGCTGGCATTTTTGAGCAGGTATTTGAAATCTTCCCGAGTGATTTCCAGCAACCGCCCCGGCTCACCAGCGCTAATCAGCAGTGTGGGTTGTTGCAGCAATTGCTCTTCGTACAGGCAGGGCGAGTTGATCAGCGCTGGCAGCCCTGGCAATAGGCTCAGGCCATGTTTGTCGAGCATGGCCTGCAGGTGATCGGGGGCAACGGCGGTCATGCGGCGCCCGATCAAGTCAGCCAGACGGTTCAGATCCAGCAAATGGCTCTGCGTGAACAGCACCATGAGGATGCCGACCGCGTCATCGAGCAGTACAGCCTGGACCTTGCGCGCGGGATCGAGCGCCGGGTGGTCAGGGACTTCGCGATAGGCGATAGCCAAGTCACCGAGCAAGCGCCCGATAACAGACGGCGTACTCGCAACGGCAGGGGCGCTGGCAACTTCAGTCATGGTCTGCTTCCGTTCTGTACAACTCAAATTTGATAAGCCGTTACTAGATCGGCAGCCGGACCATTTACTGAATAGTGTTTTAAACCTGTCCGTATTGCTGGCCGTGACGCAGCCACCGATCCAGCAAGGGGCTGACATGCCCAGGCCAGCGCTCAATCAATGCCTGAGCGGCCTCCCGTACGGCGGGCAGCAGGTCGGCATCGCGCATCAGGTCGGCAACCTTGAATTGCAAAAGGCCAGTCTGGCGGGTGCCCAGCATTTCTCCAGGGCCGCGCAGTTCCAGGTCTTTTTCGGCGATCACAAAGCCGTCGTTGGTCTCGCGCATGATGCCCAGACGCTGGCGGCCAATTTGCGACAGCGGCGGGTGATACAGCAGCACGCAATGGCTCGCGGCGCTGCCACGACCTACACGCCCACGCAGTTGGTGAAGTTGTGACAGACCCAGCCGCTCAGGGTTTTCGATGATCATCAGGCTGGCATTGGGCACGTCGACGCCCACTTCAATGACCGTGGTCGCCACCAGCAACTGCAGTTCACCGGCCTTGAACTGGGCCATGACAGCCGCTTTTTCAGCCGCTTTCATGCGCCCGTGGATCAGCCCCACGCGCAACTCTCCCAAGGCACTGGAAAGGTCTTCAAAGGTGGTTTCGGCGGCCTGACAGGTCATCTCTTCGGATTCTTCGATCAAGGTGCAGACCCAATAGGCCTGTCGCCCCTGAGCGCAGGCGGCACGCACTCGCTCAATCACTTCGATGCGTCGCGTGTCGACCACCAGTACGGTGTTGACCGGGGTTCGACCAGGGGGCAGTTCGTCGAGAATAGAGGTGTCGAGGTCGGCGTAAGCGCTCATGGCCAGAGTGCGCGGAATAGGGGTAGCGGTCATGATCAACTGGTGCGGACACATCACACCACCCACGCCCTTGTTGCGCAGGGCCAGACGTTGCTGCACGCCAAAGCGGTGCTGTTCGTCGATGATGACCAGCGCCAGATTGTGGAACTGCACATGGTCCTGAAACAACGCATGGGTACCCACGACCATCGGCACGCCACTGGCGATTTGCTCCATCGCCGTCACGCGAGCCTTGCCTTTGAGCTTGCCGGCCAGCCAGGCAACCTCCAGCCCCAGAGGCTCCAGCCAGCGTTTGAAGTTGATGAAGTGCTGCTCGGCAAGGATTTCAGTCGGTGCCATCAATGCCACCTGATATCCCGCCTCAAGCGCCTGCAATGCCGCCATCGCCGCAACCACCGTCTTGCCGGAGCCTACGTCGCCCTGAATCAGGCGCAGCATGGGTTCGGGCTGACTGAGGTCATAGGCAATTTCGTTGCCGACCCGAGCCTGGGCTCCCGTCGGCGGGAAGCCCAGATTGGCAAGAAACTGCACCGGCAGTTTTGTGGCCTTGGGCAGTGCGGGCGCCTGCTGGGAGCGCAGGCTCTCGCGCAAGCGCTGCTGGGACAGTTGATGAGTCAACAGCTCTTCAAAGGCCAGGCGGTGCTGCGCCCAGTGATGGCCCAGGGCAAGTTCTTCAACATCGGCATCGGCGGGCGGCTGATGCAGATAACGAATGGCCTGGTCGAGTGGGGCCAGTTGATAGTCCTTGGCCAATTCCGGCGGCAACCAGTCGGGCAGGCTGCTCGGGCCAAGCATGGCCAGGCTTTGCTGGCTTAACTGGCGCAGGCGCTGCTGGGTCAGGCCTTCGGTGGTGGGATAAATCGGCGTCAGGGTGGTATCGACGGGCGGCGGTTCGTCACCGGTAATGGCGCGGTATTCGGGGTGGTAGATTTCCAGCCCCGAGGCTCCTGGCCGGGCCTCGCCGTAGCAGCGCACTTCGGTGCCGCGCTTGAGGCTTTCCTTTTGCGCATTGCTGAAGTGATAGAAGCGCAGGCTCAGGCCGCCAGTGCCATCGTTGATGCGCACCAGCAAGCTGCGGCGCTTGCCCATGACCACATCGGCACCGATAACCCGTCCTTCAACCACCGCATCCTGACCGGGGCGCAAGGCGCCAATCGGCACCACGCGGGTCCGGTCCTGATAGCGCAGCGGCAAATGGAACAGCACGTCCTGGACGTTTTCCAGTCCGACCTTGGCCAGTTTCTCGGCCATGGCCTCGCCCACGCCCTTGAGCGCAGTGACCGACACTTTCGACAACTCGGTCATCGGCGTAATTACTTCTCAGCAGGCGGCTTGGCCACCGAGCACAGGCGGATCGAGTCGGCGAGGATTTCAATTGCCTTGGGCCGCGGGAAGCTGGCACGCCAGGCAATGGCGACGGTTCGGAACGGCACCGGCGGGGTCAACGGGCGCACGGCCAGGATACCGGGTGCGTAGTGATGACTGTCGACGGCCGACAACGGAAGAATCGAGATACCCAGGCCGGACGCGACCATGTGGCGGATGGTTTCCAGCGAGCTGGACTCAACCGTCGTGTGCATGGCGCCATCATTGCCTTTGGCCACGGTCGGGCACGCTTCCAGGACCTGATCGCGGAAACAGTGACCTTCGCCCAGCAACAGCAGGCTTTTGTCGTTCAGCAGGCTGGCGTCGATGGTCTCTTTTTTGGTCCACGGGTGCTCACTGGGCATCAGCACGTAAAACGGCTCGTCGTACAGCGGCAAGGTCAGCACGTCGGCTTCCTGAAACGGCAGCGCGATGATGATCGCGTCCAGCTCACCGTTACGCAGCTTGTCGCGCAGGACGTGGGTGAAGTTTTCTTCGATATACAACGGCATCTGCGGGGCAACCCGGTGCAGTTGTGGAATCAGGTGCGGGAACAGGTACGGGCCCACGGTGTAGATCGCGCCGACCTTGAGCGGGGCCGTCAGCTGGTTTTTGCCCGCCTGTGCCAACTCGCGAATACCTTGCGCCTGCTCCAGCACTTTTTGTGCCTGAGCCACGATACTTTCACCCACCGGGGTTACGCGTACCGCACTTTTGCTGCGCTCAAAAATCAGCACACCGAGTTCGTCTTCCAGTTTTTTCACACCCACCGACAGGGTCGGCTGGCTGACGTGGCAACGTTCGGCAGCGTGGCCGAAATGTTGCTCTTGGGCGAGGGTAACGATGTAGCGTAATTCTGTAAGCGTCATAGCGTGCGTCCCTGTGGTTGCGGGCCAAGCATAGCGGCTGCAATCGATAGACGCACGTTATCAGACATTGCCCCAAGAGCTACAGTCGCTAATCAAAGGCAGGGCTGATTTATCTTGCTCGCAGATGCACAAAGGGCACCCTGAGGTGCCCTTTGCGGTGTTATCGCCGACGTTTATCGATGGAATAAACGAAGGGCGCCACGATCTCGATGCTGCCATTGGTCAGCATCTCGGGCGGCGGCTTGGGCAATGGCTGTGCCCGGCGAATCATTTCCAGGGTCGCCCTGTCCAGATCAGCATTGCCGGAACGCCCTACCAACTCGTAGGACAGTACCTTGCCTTCAGCATCCACCACGAAGCGCAGACGGTTCAGGCCTTCCTTGCCACGGGATTGCGCAGCAGGCGGGTACTTCTTGTACTTGCCCAAGTGACTGAGCAAGGTGCCTTCCCAACTGGCTTTGGCCGCCAGTTGTTGCGCAGACGGCCCCGGGGCCGGTGCAGCGGATTTCTCGCTGGTGTTCTTGGTCGGCGTCGCGTCGCTGGGTTTCTCTTCTGAAGGTTTCTCTTTGACCGGATCCGGTTTTTCCACAGGCTTGGGCGGCTGAGGCTTTTGCTTGGGCTTGACCGGCTTGGGTACAGAAATCTTCGGCTTGGGCGCTTCGGCCAGCTTGGGTATCGGCAACTCTTCCACTGGCGCCGGCGGTTGTGGCGGTGTCACCACTTTTGGCGGCGCAGGAGGAGGCGGTGCCGGCAGTGGTGCCAGATCAACCATCATCGCTTGCGGCGGAAGTTCGATCGCGCGCGGGCTGGACCATTGCAGGGCAAGAATCACGGCCACTGCATGGACACCCAATACCACGGCCAGGCTGGTTGCGTAACGCGTCATCTTTTGGCGCGCTATGGTCATTTCTTGGCTGCCGTCTCAAGTCCGACCAGACCCACCTTCAAGTAACCGGCTGCGCGTAAAGCATCCATCACGCTCATCAAGTCACCGTAGTCCACGCCCTTGTCGGCCTGGAAGAAGATCGTCGTGTCTTTGTTGTTGTGGGTCCTGGCATCCAGGGTCGGGCCCAACGCTTCAACCGTGACCGGTTCTTCGCCCAGATACAGCCGCTGGTCAGCCTTGACGCTGAGGAACACGGGTTTCTCGGGGCGAGGCGCCGGTTTGGCGGTCGAAGCGGGCAGGTCAACCTTGATATCCACAGTGGCCAGCGGTGCTGCCACCATGAAGATGATCAGCAGTACCAGCATCACGTCGATAAAAGGGGTGACGTTAATTTCATGGTTCTCGGCGAGATCGTCATCGCCTTCTTTTAAATGCAGGCCCATGGCCGATTACCCCACTTTCACCATGTGCGGTTGCGAGCTACGCTCAGGCGGCAGGTGATCGAGGTCACGGCTAACCAACAGCAACACTTCAGCAGACGCATCAGCCACCTGGGCTTTGTAGCCGGTGATGGAGCGGGCGAAAACGTTGTAAATCACTACGGCAGGGATCGCGGCAACCAGACCCAGTGCCGTGGCCAGCAGGGCTTCGGCAATACCCGGCGCAACAACGGCCAGGTTGGTGGTCTGGGTTTTGGCGATACCGATGAAGCTGTTCATGATGCCCCATACCGTACCGAACAGACCTACGAACGGTGCAGTGGAACCAATGGTGGCGAGTACGCCCGTGCCGCTGCTCATGTTACGACCGCACGCGGCTACCAGACGCTCAAGACGGAAGCTCACACGCTCCTTGATGCCTTCTTTTTCGCGGCTATTGGCCGACAGGCGCATTTCTTCAAGAGCGTCCTGGACCAGCAGGTGGGCCAGCGTGCCTTCTTTGGCCGCAGTGTCGCTGGCTTCTTTAAGGGTACGGGCTTTTTTCAGGTTGGCGATTTCAACGCGCAGACGACGCTTGGCGCCCAGCACTTCAAAGCCTTTGGCAATCCAGATGGTCCAGGTGATGATCGAAGCGATAGCCAGACCGATCATCACGATTTTGACGACGATGTCCGCGTTCTTGTACATGCCCCAAGGCGACAGGTCATGGGCCATGCCCAGGCTGTTTTCTTCTTCGGCAACAATTTGCGGCGCGTCATCGGCCGGGGCAACAGCGCCCTCAACCAGTGTAGGATCAGCCGCACCCGGGGTAGCGACAGGTGCAGGGGCAGCAGCTGCAGTAGCAGCCTGAACGGCAGGGGCAGCAGGCTCGTCGGCAAAGGCCGCGACAGGTGCCAACATCAAGCTGAACATCAGCGCCGCAACCCCACGCCAGACGCGTGTTGGGCTCAAAGGCTGGGTTGGCGAAGCGGTGGGATGATTGCGTGTCATGCTAGCCGGACCTGAGGAAAGTAATGAGGTAATGCCCTACAACGCGGTGTAAGACCAAGGGCAAAATGATGCGTTATTATTGCAAGTAATTCTTGTTAACAAAAGCAATAGCATCTGTTTTTTTCGAAAGTCACGACTTTGGTCGTGTCAAATCACGTCGTTTTGTAACTTTTCATTAGGAATTTTGCGATGCCAAAAGCTTCTGTATTGATCGCCGGATGCGGTGATATCGGCAGCCGCCTGGCCACTCAGTTGCTCGGTGATGACTGGCAGGTGTATGGCCTGCGACGCTCCATCGACCGTTTGCCTGCAGGTGTCATCGGGGTGGCGGGCGACTTGTTCAGCGAGCAATGCCCGGCGCACTGGCCAACCGGCCAGATCGACTATCTGGTGTACAGCGCGGCTGCGACCGATCATGACGAGGCGGGTTATCAGGCGGCCTATGTCGACGGATTGAAAAACACCCTGGGCTGGCTTGAACAGAACGGCCAGCGGCCAAAGCGCCTGTTGTTTGTGTCCAGCAGCAGCGTTTTTGCCCAAAAGGATGGGGAGTGGGTGGACGAAACGTCCCCAGCCCAGGCAACAGCCTACTCGGGGCGGATCATGCTCGAGGCTGAGCAGGTGGCGATCAGCAGCGGTATCGCGGCCAGCGTCGTGCGCCTGACCGGGATCTACGGGCCTGGCCGTGAATGGATGCTGGGACAGGTGCGCAAAGGTTATCGCGTACCCACCGACCCGCCGATGTATGGCAACCGTATCCATGCCGATGACGCAGGCGGGCTTCTGGCCTTTTTGCTTGAGGCAGACCGCCAGGGTAAAGCCCTGGATGACTGCTACATCGGTGTCGACAACGCGCCGGTGCCATTGGCCGAGGTAGTGAGCTGGCTGCGCGAGCGCCTGGGCGTGACTGAATGGGCTGCCGAGACAAGCGTCCGCCGGGCAGGCAGCAAGCGTTGCAGCAACGCACGCGCCAAGGCGCTGGGCTGGGAGCCGCGCTACTCAAGCTTTCGCGAGGGGTATGCCGAGATTCTGGGGGAGAAGGGCTGAGGCTTGATGTTGGCTGGGTTCTTTGTGGGAGCGGGCTTGCTCGCGATGATATCGCCGCCATTTGCTTGGCAGACCGCGCCGACTGGATCGCGAGCAAGCCCGCTCCCACACAGCATTTAATTGGGCAACAGCTTCTCTAACAACCACTCGCGCTTGCCCGGGTAAAACTGGGGCATGTCATCCGGAGCAGAAGCATCCAGCGCCTGGAAGATTTCCAGTTTGCGGCCATCGCGGACAAAAATGTGCGCCGCACCCAACTCACCCTGCTGCAACCAGAGGCTGTCGTACTCGCCGCTCATCGAGGCGCAATCGCCCGCCAGGCACAACACGTAACGCTGGACATTGGGCAGGCCCTTGACCTGACCGTTCGCTGAAAACGTCACAAGGTTGCCCTGGCCCACACCACTGACGACACGCCACTGCCCGCCCATATAAGCGGAGTTGAGCGCCGCCTCAAAACTCGTACCCAGTGGCGCGTCGCTTGCAACGTTGACCTGTGAGCGCACAAAAGGCTGGCGCGGCTCTGCTTCCGTCTCGGCCTGGATCAGCGTTTCTCCTTCCAGGCTCAAGCCGGTGGATTCACTGCCATACAAGCTGACTTGCCACATGCCATCATCGGCAGGCAGCAGTTTGCCTTCCACTGACTCAAAGCCGTTGGTGTAGTGAGCGGTGGCGTTTTTGACGTCGATGTCCCATTCCAGGTTCGGCCCATAGGCCAGCAGGGCTTCGCGCAAGTTGCCACCATTGGCAGCTGCGTCGATCGCGGCCTGATTGATCCAGACACCACTGATGTCGCGGTGGGCGGGTACGCTGGCACAACCACCCAAAACAAAAGTGAGCAGTGACAACACGAGCGCTTTGCGCATGGCGGGGTCCTTTTGAATCAAGGAAGAGCGGGGGGTGGCGCAGCATGAAAACGCTGCGCCGAGGGTGTTACTCGATTACCAGAATAGCGTCCATCTCTACCTGCGAACCCTTTGGCAGGGCGGCAACACCTATGGCGGCGCGGGCCGGGTAAGGCTGTTCGAAGTATGTGCCCATGATCTCGTTGACCTTGGCGAAGTGGCTCAGGTCAGTCAGGAAGATGTTCAGCTTGACGATGTCATTGAACGAACCACCAGCGGCTTCAGCTACCGACTTCAGGTTTTCGAATACCTGAATGGTCTGGGCTTCAAAACCTTCAACCAGTTCCATGGTTTTTGGGTCCAGCGGAATTTGACCGGACATGTAGACAGTATTGCCAGCTTTGATCGCCTGAGAGTAAGTACCGATTGCAGCAGGTGCCTTGTCGCTGGTGATAACAGTCTTGGACATGGGTGACTCCTTGTAATTAGATGGCTACGCACGCATACGAGTGATGCGGATAACCCCGGTAAGGGCGCGCAGTTTTTTGATCACGCGAGCCAGGTGCACACGGTCGTGCACGCTGACCACCAGTTGGACCACGCTGATGCGACCATCGCGTTCGTCCATGCTGATCTTTTCGATGTTGCCGTCGGCGGCGTTGACGCTACTGGCCAGCAGCGCAATCAGGCCGCGCTGGTGTTCCAGCTCGACGCGCAATTCGACGTTGAATTCGCCGGTAACGTCCTTGGCCCACGACAGCTGGATGCACTTTTCGGGGTTGTGGCGGATTTCACTGATATTGCGGCAGTTGTCCAGGTGCACAACCATGCCTTTGCCTGCCGACAGATGGCCAACAATCGGATCCCCCGGGATCGGCGTACAGCATTTGGCGTAGCTGAGCACCAAACCTTCTGTACCGCGAATCGCCAGCGGACCTTCAGGGCTCGGCAGCGCCTCGCCTTCGCCCAGCAGACGCCGGGCCACCACGTAGGCCATGCGATTGCCCAGCCCGATGTCTTCGAGCAGGTCTTCGATTTGCTCCAGGCGGTATTCCTGGAGCATCGCCTGAACGCGCTCGGCCGCAATCTTGTCCAGCGAGCTGTTGAAGCCGTTAAGCACCTTGTTCAGCAAGCGCTCGCCCAGATTGACCGACTCGGAGCGGCGTTGCAGTTTGAGAGCATGACGAATGTGCGTACGCGCCTTGCCAGTCACCACAAAATTGAGCCAGGCCGGGTTGGGACGGGCACCGGGAGCACTGACGATTTCGACCGTGGAGCCACTTTGCAGCGGCTCGGACAGCGGCGCGAGACGACGGTTGATCCGGCACGCAATGCAGCTGTTGCCGACATCGGTGTGAACCGCGTAAGCAAAATCGACCGCTGTGGAGCCTTTGGGCAGCTCCATGATCCGGCCTTTGGGCGTGAACACGTAGACCTCGTCCGGGAACAGGTCGATCTTCACGCTTTCGATAAATTCGAGGGAGTTGCCTGCGCGCTGCTGCATTTCCAGCACGCCCTTGACCCACTGCCGCGCCCGGGCGTGAGTGCCCGTGTGCTGCTCGTCGCCACTGGATTTGTACAACCAGTGGGCAGCGATACCGTTGTTGGCCATTTCTTCCATTTCACGGGTACGGATCTGAATTTCGATCGGTACGCCATGCATGCCAAACAGCGTGGTATGCAACGACTGATAGCCGTTGGCCTTGGGAATGGCGATGTAGTCCTTGAAACGCCCCGGCAGGGGTTTGTACAAATTATGTACAGCACCCAGCACGCGGTAGCAGGTATCGACCTTGTCTACGATGATCCGGAACGCGTAAACATCCATGATCTCGTTGAAGGCCCGGCGCTTGCCGCGCATCTTCTTGTAGATGCCGTAGATGTGTTTTTGACGGCCGCTGACTTCGCCCTGAATGCCATCGATGGCCAGGCAGTGGCTGAGCGACTCTTCAATTTTGTTGACGATTTCCTTGCGATTGCCCCGGGCGCGCTTTACCGCCTGATAAATGCGCGCGGAGCGCATCGGGTACATCGCCTTGAAACCGAGGTCTTCGAATTCGATACGAATGCTGTGCATACCCAGCCGATTGGCAATGGGCGCGTAGATTTCCAGGGTTTCCTTGGCAATCCGTCGGCGTTTTTCGCCGGACAGCACTTCGAGGGTACGCATGTTGTGCAGACGATCGGCCAGCTTAACCAGGATCACGCGGATATCGCGCGCCATGGCCATGGCCATCTTCTGGAAGTTTTCAGCCTGGGCTTCGGCCTTGGTTTCGAAGTTCATCTGAGTCAGCTTGCTGACTCCATCGACCAGATCGGCCACGGTTTCGCCGAACTGCGCGACAAGCGCTTCCTTGGCAATACCGGTGTCTTCAATTACGTCATGCAGCATGGCCGCCATCAGGCTTTGATGGTCCATATGCATGTCGGCAAGGATGTTTGCCACTGCCAGCGGGTGCGTGACATAAGGCTCGCCGCTACGTCGGCGTTGGCCGTCGTGGGCTTGTTCTGCGTAGAAGTACGCCCGGCGGACCAGATTGACCTGGTCCGGGCCGAGGTACGCCGACAAGCGATCGGCGAGGGCGTCTATGCTCGGCATGAGGAAACCTCCTGCCAAAACTTTTTACCCTTCGCCGTGCTACGTCGACCGGGCATAGGCTTAGTTCGCCTCGTTGGACTCGTCCTCGAACGCTGCGAACAGCGGTTCGTCTTCGACGATTTCAGCGTTGGCGATAAACTCGTAGCTCATCAGGCCTTCTGCGATTTCACGCAGGGCAACAACGGTAGGCTTGTCGTTTTCCCACTGCACCAGTGGCTCTTTACCGCCGGTGGCCAGTTGACGGGCACGCTTGGTAGAGAGCATGACCAGCTCAAAGCGGTTATCCACGTGTTCTAGACAGTCTTCAACGGTTACGCGGGCCATGGTCTTCCTCGTAGCAAATGCAATATGCGCGCTGCCCGGATGGGCGAGCGGACTGAACAGTTTAAAAAATCACCAGCCATTAGGGAAGCGCTGATTTTTCGGCCACTGTCCCAAAAACCTCTGTAAGCGCCAATGTAAAGCCCTTACAGGGGTTTTGGGAAGTGCTGTTTAACCGAGCAGTTCGGCCAGTAATTTGCCAAAACGCTGCTGTTGACGTTTTTGCTGGAGCCGATTGGCGCGGAAAATGGCCTTCAGATCCTCGAGTGCCAGAGCAAAATCGTCATTAATGATCAGATAGTCATAGTCGACATAGTGGCTCATTTCACTCACGGCTTCGCGCATCCGGCCATCAATGATTTCGTCGCTGTCCTGGCCGCGGTTGTCCAGACGCTGACGCAGGGCTTCCTGGCTTGGCGGCAGGATAAAGATCGAACGCGCCTGCGGCATCAACTTGCGGACCTGCTCCGCACCCTGCCAGTCGATTTCCAGAATCAGGTCGTGACCTTCATCCAGCGTCTGCTGCAAATGGCTTTGCGAGGTGCCGTAAAGGTTGCCGAAGACCTCGGCGCGCTCCAGGAAGTCACCGTGCTCGATCATTTTCACGAACTCTTCGCGCTCGACGAAATGATAGTTCACGCCATTCACTTCACCTGGGCGCATGGCGCGGGTCGTGTGCGAGACCGAAACCCGGATCTGCGGCTCAACGTCGATCAACGCTTTGACCAGGCTGGTCTTGCCTGCGCCAGAAGGGGCAGAAACGATATAAAGGGTGCCAGTGCTGTGGTTCATGTCAGGGGATGCCTTACTCAATATTCTGTACTTGTTCACGCATCTGCTCGATCAACACCTTGAGGTTGACCGCCGCTTGAGTGCTGCGTGGATCGAATGCCTTGGAGCCCAGGGTATTGGCCTCGCGATTCAGTTCTTGCATCAGGAAGTCCAGACGGCGACCCGCAGCACCACCCGACTTGAGCACACGCCGCACTTCAAGAATGTGAGTGCTCAGGCGGTCCAGCTCTTCGGCCACGTCGCTTTTTTGCGCCAGCATGACCATTTCTTGCTCAAGACGCTGCGGATCAAGCTCAGCCTTCATATCGGCAAAACGATCGAGCACCTTTTGGCGCTGGGTGGCGAGCATCTGTGGCACCAGCTCACGCAAGGTTTCGACGTCGCCTTCAATCGCCGTCAAACGCTCGCTGATCAAGCGCGCCAGCTCCGCGCCTTCGCGCTCGCGGCCGTTCTTGAGTTCTTGAAGGCCTTGCTTGAACAATGCAAGGGCCTGGGTATTCAAAGCTTGCGGGTCGCTTGCATCCGCCACCAGAACGCCGGGCCAGGCCAGCACTTCCAGTGGATTGAGCGGTGCTGGCTGCTTGATCAGGCTGGCAATGGTCTCGGCTGCGGCCACCAGTTGCGCGGCACGTTCACGGTCGACCTGCAGCGGCTTGCCAGTGGTTTCTTCGGTGAAACGCAATGTGCATTCCAGCTTTCCCCGGGAAATCCCCTGACGCAGCGCTTCACGCACCGCACCTTCGAGGTCACGGAAAGATTCAGGCAGTCGCAGGTGCGGCTCCAGGTAGCGGCTGTTGACCGAGCGCAGCTCCCAACTCAGGGTGCCCTGAGTGCCGGCGCTTTCGACGCGGGCAAAGGCGGTCATGCTATGCACCATGGACGGTACCTCGCGATTCAATGAATTAAGCCTGACGGCAATTAAGACCGCCGATTGTAACGCAGTGCAGCCGGTGGCCCCAAATGACGTCGGTCGTAAATACGTTCAACCTGATGACAAGCCGACGCGTCCTGCACCGCCATAGCCTTTCCTTTATAATGTTCGGCAGTTTTCCGTCCCGTACAGGTATCCCACATGAAACGTCCAAGTGGTCGCGTTGCCGATCAGCTCCGTCCGATCCGCATCACCCGCAACTACACCAAACACGCAGAGGGTTCTGTACTGGTCGAGTTCGGTGACACCAAAGTCATCTGCACCGTCAGCGTCGAGAACGGCGTACCGCGCTTCCTTAAAGGCCAGGGCCAGGGCTGGTTGACTGCCGAATACGGCATGCTGCCACGCGCCACTGGCGACCGTAACCAACGCGAAGCCAGCCGCGGCAAGCAAGGCGGGCGCACCCTGGAAATCCAGCGCCTGATCGGTCGTTCCCTGCGCGCAGCGCTGGATATGTCCAAGCTGGGCGATATCACGCTGTACGTCGACTGCGACGTGATCCAGGCAGATGGCGGCACCCGCACCGCGTCCATCACTGGCGCCATGGTTGCACTGGTAGACGCACTGAAAATCATCAAAAAGCGTGGCGGCCTCAAAGGCGGCGACCCTATCAAGCAAATGATCGCAGCGGTATCGGTCGGCATGTACCAGGGCGTACCGGTCCTTGACCTGGACTACCCTGAAGACTCGGCAGCCGAAACCGATCTCAACGTTGTGATGACCAGCAGCGGTGGCTTCATCGAAGTTCAGGGCACTGCAGAAGGCGCGCCGTTCCAGCCTGAAGAGCTGAACGCCATGCTCGCACTGGCTCAAAAAGGCATGAATGAAATTTTCGCCCTGCAGCAAGCGGCATTGGCGGACTAAACAGCCGGATTGATTGTCAAAGCCTTCAAACGACCCACCGGAGAACGCTATGAGTGAGCTGGACCTTTCAAAACCCCAACCGAGCCGCGACGCTCGTAAATGGGCCATGTTTTGTCACTTTTCGGCGTTTCTCGGGATGTGGTTTCCGTTTGGCAGCCTGATCGGCCCACTGATCCTGTGGCAGCTCAAGCGTGAAAGCGATCCCTTTATCGACGACCAGGGCAAGGAAGCACTGAACTTTCAGATCACCGTGGCGATTGCGTCTGCCATTTGCTACGTGCTGATGTTCATACTGGTCGGCTTCGCCTTGCTCGGCCTGGTGCTGATCGGTGCCGTGGTACTGGTGGTGATCGCAGGCGTGAAGGCCAATGACGGGGTGGTGTACCGCTACCCCTTCACCTGGCGCCCATTGAAGTAACACATTGACCTTGTGGGTTGCGCACAAAAAAATGCCCGTATCTTTCGATACGGGCATTTTTAATGACGGCGACAAACACTTAGATAGTCAGTGTCCAGTCGTAGTCCACGATCAATGGCGCATGTTGCGAAAACCGTGGCTGACGCGGCAAGCGAGCGCTTCGTACAAAGCGACGCAAGCCTGGTGTCAGCAACTGGTAGTCGAAACGCCAGCCCAGATTAAGCATCTCGGCTTGTTCGTTGTCCGGCCACCAGCTGTACTGATCGCCCTCACGACTGACTTCGCGCAGGGCATCGACATAGCCCATGTTGCCGACAATCTCATCCATCCAGGCCCGTTCAGGCGCCAGGAAACCAGGCGATTGCTGGCTGTCACGCCAGTTTTTAATGTCGAGCTTCTGCTGCGCCACATACAACGAGCCGCAGTAGATGTACTCACGACGCTTGCGACGCTGCTTATCAAGGTAGCGCGCAAAGTCGTCCATTAGCTTGAACTTCTGGTTCAAGTCTTCATCGCCATTCTGCCCCGAAGGGAGCAACAAGGTCGCGATGCTGACCTTATCGAAATCGGCTTGCAGGTAGCGCCCGTAGCGATCGGCCGTCTCGAAGCCAAGCCCAGTGATGACTGCTTTCGGTTGCAACCGCGAATACAAAGCCACACCGCCTTGGGCAGGGACTTCAGCTTCGCAGGCATAAAGAAAGTAGCCATCGAGCTGGTAAGCTGGATCGTCCAGTTCAAAGGCGGAGGCGCGGGTGTCCTGCAGGCAGATAACGTCGGCATTCTGAGCTTGCAGCCAACTGAGCAAACCGCGCTCGACTGCCGTCTGAATACCATTGACGTTCACACTGATGATCCGCATAAATGGCCCCAAAAATCACGTGCGTGTATGATACACGCGGTCTTACTAATTAGCTAAATCCGTGGTATCTGGGGCTTTTTTCATGCAAGCGTATCAGCGCGACTTCATCCGTTTTGCCATCGATCGCGGCGTCCTGCGCTTCGGTGAGTTCACCCTGAAGTCGGGGCGTACCAGTCCTTACTTCTTCAATGCCGGCCTGTTCAATACAGGTTCTGCGCTGGCTCAACTGGGGCGCTTCTATGCGGCTGCCATCGTTGACAGCGGCATTCCCTTCGATGTGCTCTTTGGCCCGGCCTACAAGGGTATTCCCTTGGCTGCGACCACGGCCGTAGCACTGGCCGAGCACCACGACCGCGACATGCCGTGGTGCTTCAACCGCAAGGAAGCCAAAGCCCACGGCGAAGGTGGCAGCCTGGTTGGCTCGCCGCTCGAAGGCGATATCCTGATCATCGACGACGTGATCACGGCCGGCACCGCCATCCGTGAAGTCATGCAGATCATTCAGGCCCAAGGCGCCAAGGCAGCAGGCGTGATGATTGCCTTGAACCGCCAGGAGCGCGGCAATGGCGAGCTGTCGGCCATCCAGGAAGTCGAGCGCGACTTCGGCATTCCGGTGATCAGCATCGTTTCGTTGAACCAGGTTCTGCAGTTCCTGGCCGAAGACGAAACGCTCAAGCAGTACCTGCCAGCTGTTGAAGCGTACCGGGCGCAGTACGGGATTTAACCCCCGCCCATAAAAAAGCCCCGCCCGGCGATTGCGGGCGGGGCTTTTTCAGTTCTGCCTACAGCGGTTTGCTGTTGGTGATCAGCGTGCCCACACCGGTGTCGGTGAAGATTTCCAGCAACACGGCATTCGGTACACGACCGTCGACAATATGCGCAGTCGTCACGCCACCTTGCACGGCTTCCAGCGCGCAGCGGATTTTTGGCAGCATGCCGCCGTAAATGGTGCCGTCGGCAATCAGG
This sequence comes from Pseudomonas sp. NKUCC02_KPG, assembly GCF_019345465.1. Classification (GTDB taxonomy): domain Bacteria; phylum Pseudomonadota; class Gammaproteobacteria; order Pseudomonadales; family Pseudomonadaceae; genus Aquipseudomonas. The sequence goes on along the minus strand of NZ_JAHKRC010000007.1, from coordinate 237,524 downwards.
TCATCCACCTGAGCAGTTGTCAGACCGGTCAGCACCTTGCCTTCCTTGTCCATCAAGCCTGCAATGTTGGTCAGCAACATCAGCTTCTCGGCCTTGAGGGCTTCGGCAACCTTGCCCGCCACCAGATCAGCGTTGATGTTGTAGGACTCGCCATTGGCGCCCACACCGATTGGTGCGATGACCGGGATGAAATCGCCCTTGGTCAGCATGTGCAACAGGTCGGTATTGATGTCGATGACCTCACCCACATGACCGAAGTCGATGATTTCAGGCTTGGTCATTTCTGGCGTTTGACGTGTCACGACCATTTTCTTGGCGCGAATCAGGGTCGCGTCCTTGCCGGTCAGACCGATGGCGCTGCCGCCATGACGGTTGATCAGGTTAACGATTTCCTTGTTCACATGACCGCCAAGCACCATCTCCACCACATCCATGGTTTGCGAGTCAGTCACGCGCATCCCGTCGATGAAATGACTTTCGATGGACAAACGCTTGAGCAAATCACCGATTTGCGGCCCGCCACCGTGTACCACGACCGGGTTGATACCCACGGCCTTCATCAACACGATGTCACGGGCAAAACCGGTTTTCAGTTCATCGTTTTCCATAGCGTTGCCGCCGTACTTGATCACCAGCGTCTTGCCGACGTAACGGCGAATGTAGGGCAGCGCTTCGGACAAAACCTTGGCGACGTTGGAGGCGGCATCACGTTCGAGGGTCATTCAGGGCTCCGGTAGAACAAGTCGATCAAAACGGTAGTGGAAGATCAGGGGCCACACGCTTCAGTTGAGCGTGAAAGACGTCCTTGATGCGTTGCAGTTCGGCCTCGGTTTGGGCCTCGAATCGCAGCACCAGCACCGGAGTGGTGTTGGATGCGCGAACCAGGCCCCAGCCATGAGGGTAATCAACCCGCACACCATCAATGGATGTCAGCTCGGCGGCGTCACCCCATTGGGCGTCGTGCAGAGCGTCAATGATGCTGAATTTGCTCTCATCCGTCACATCGATATTGATCTCTGGCGTAGAAATATCGTTCGGGAAGGCCTCAAACAGCTCTTCAGCCGTCTCCTGGCGCTTGCTGAGGATCTCCAGCAGGCGCGCAGCGCTGTAAATACCGTCGTCGAAACCGAACCAGCGCTCCTTGAAAAAGATATGCCCGCTCATCTCGCCTGCCAGCAGGGCACCGGTTTCCTTCATCTTCTTTTTGATCAACGAGTGGCCGGTTTTCCACATCAGTGGCCGGCCACCATTTTTCCTGATCAACGGAGTCAGACGACGCGTGCACTTCACATCGAAGATGATCTCGGCCGCCGGGTTGCGCTCAAGCACATCCTGGGCAAACAGCATCAGCAGGCGATCCGCAAACACCATCGTGCCCGTATTGGTCACCACGCCTACCCGGTCGGCATCGCCATCAAAGGCCAGCCCGATATCGGCATTGGTTTCCTTGACCCTGGCGATCAGATCCCGCAAGTTTTCCGGCTTGCTGGGGTCCGGGTGATGGTTGGGGAAGTTACCGTCCACCTCGCAGAACATCGGGATCACTTCACAGCCCAAGGCCTCGATCAACTGAGGCGCGATCACGCCGGCAACCCCGTTGCCGCAATCCACCACCACCTTCATGCGCCTGGCGAGCTGGATGTCACGGGTGATCACATCGGCGTAGCGCGGCAAAATATCAACGCGCTCGATGCTGCCTTCGCCCCACGTCAGATCGTTGGTCTTGAGGCGCGTATGCAGTGCCTTGATCTGCTCGTCGGCCAGCGTATCGCCCGCAATCACGATTTTGAAACCGTTGTAATCGGGCGGATTGTGGCTCCCCGTGAGCATCACGCCCGACTGGCCCGCCAATTCGTGAGTGGCGTAATACAGCGCAGGCGTCGGCACCAGGCCCACATCACTGACCGTACAACCACTGTCAGCCACACCCTGGATCAAACCCTCGACCAACTGAGGGCCGGACAAGCGTCCGTCCCGACCCACCGACACCTGGGGCTCGCCCTTGGCCAGACTCTCGGCTCCAATGGCGCGGCCAATCCAGTACGCGGTTTCAGCAGTCAGGGAGTGAGGGACCACGCCACGAATATCGTAAGCGCGAAAAATGCTGTCAGGGAAACTCGGCGGGACTGAAGCTGGGCTACTCATTGCAAGGGGACTCCACGCTCAGAGGATTCAGGAGGGCGCTGAAGGTCAGGCAGAGCGCCTGACCTGATATTGCACGGTCAGAGCTTGCCTGAGTGACCAAAGCCGCCAGCACCGCGCTGGCTTTCATCGAACTCTTCGACCAGCTCAAAGTGCGCCTGCACCACCGGCACCAGTACCAATTGAGCAATGCGCTCGCCGATGGTGATGTTGAAGGCGGTCTGGCCACGGTTCCAGCACGACACCATCAGTTCGCCCTGGTAATCGGAGTCGATCAGGCCGACCAGGTTGCCCAGCACGATGCCATGCTTGTGGCCCAGGCCCGAGCGCGGCAGGATCAGTGCGGCAAGGCCGGGATCGCCGATATAGACCGACAGGCCCGTCGGGATCAGCAGGGTCTGGCCTGGCTCCAGAACGGTGTCTTGTTTAAGCATGGCACGCAGGTCCAGGCCTGCGGAGCCTGGAGTGGCGTACTGCGGCAGCGGGAATTCGTTACCAATGCGTGGATCGAGGATCTTGGCTTGCAAAGCGTGCATACGAGTTAAACCTGGTTCAGACGTTCGGCGATAAAAGTGATCAGCTGGCGGGCAATCTTGCCCTTGCTGGTCTGGGCAAACACAGTGGCGTGCAGTTCGCGGTCAATCACGCTGCACGCGTTCTCCTCACTGTTGAAGCCAATGCTGGGGTTAGCCACATCGTTGGCAACAATCAGGTCGAGGTTTTTGTCTTTGAGCTTGCGGGCAGCGTAATCGAGCAGATGCTCGGTTTCTGCGGCGAAGCCGACACTAAAAGGGCGATCAGGACGCGAAGCGATGGTGGCCAGAATGTCTGGATTGCGCACCATCTGCAGCAACAAGCCGTCGCCCTTGGTAGGGTCTTTCTTGAGTTTTTGCGGGGCGACTACTTCCGGGCGGTAGTCCGCAACAGCAGCAGAAGCGATAAACACGTCACAAGGAATCGCCGCCTCACAGGCAGCGAGCATGTCACGGGCACTGACCACGTCGATGCGGCTGACCCGATCAGGGGTCGGCAAATGAACCGGGCCGGTAATCAGGGTCACGCGGGCACCCGCTTCAACCGCCGCTTCGGCCAGGGCAAAGCCCATTTTCCCGGAGCTGTGGTTGGTGATGTAACGCACCGGGTCGATGTTTTCCTGGGTCGGGCCTGCGGTAATCAGTACGTGCCTGCCGGTCAGCAGCTGACGCTGGAAACACTCGGCGGCGCAGTGCACCAGATCATCGGCTTCGAGCATGCGGCCAAAGCCCACATCGCCACAGGCCTGGCTCCCGGAGGCCGGGCCAAACACACGCAGACCACGGCTTTCAAGCAGCCGTGTATTGGCCTGGGTGGCCGGATCACGCCACATGGCCTGGTTCATCGCTGGCGCAATGGCCACCGTTGCATCAGTGGCGAGCACCAGCGTGGTCAACAGGTCATTTGCCAGGCCTTGGGCAAGGCGGGCGATCAGGTCAGCGGTCGCAGGTGCAATCAGCACCAGATCGGCCCACTTGGCCAGTTCGATGTGGCCCATGGCTGCTTCAGCCGCAGGGTCGAGCAAATCCAGATGAACGGGGTGCCCGGATAACGCCTGCATGGTCAGAGGCGTAATGAATTCGCTGCCGCCGCGGGTCATGACAACCCGTACTTCTGCGCCTTGGTCCAGCAGACGACGAACCAGCTCTGCACTCTTGTAAGCCGCGATGCCGCCGCCGACGCCCAAAACAATGCGTTTTCGATACAGCCGCTGCATAGGCCTGCCTTTTAGTTCGATGATGACTGCGTGAAAAATGGCCAAATGCCACGCAAAAATGATGGGCTAAGATAACACAGCGCCTGCCAGGGAACAGCGGCGCCCACTCACAAGGAGGTGTTATGAGCATTCGTAATTGGCCTGCGGCGGAGCGCCCGCGAGAGAAGCTTTTGGAGCACGGCTCATCCAGTCTTTCCGACGCCGAGTTGCTGGCCATTTTCTTGCGCACGGGGGTTTCAGGCAAAAGCGCAGTCGATCTGGCCCGTCATTTACTCACTGAATTCGGCAGTTTGCGGGCCTTGCTGGAAGCCGACCTTCGCGGATTCTGCCGCCATCTCGGACTGGGGCCCGCCAAGTTCAGCCAGTTGCAGGCGGTACTCGAAATGAGCCGTCGCCACCTGGCAGAACGCCTGCGCCGGGACAGCGCTCTGGAAAGCCCGCAAGCGGTACGGGATTATCTGAAATCGCTGCTGCGCCATGAGCCTCATGAGGTCTTTGGCTGCCTGTTTCTGGACTCCAAACACCGCATGCTCGCCTTCGAAGTGCTCTTCAGAGGCTCGATCGACAGTGCCAGTGTTTACCCGCGCCAAGTGGTCAAGCGGGCCCTCACACACAACGCGGCAGCGGTAATTTTTTGCCACAACCACCCTTCAGGCATCAGCGAGCCCAGCCAGGCCGACCGCACGTTGACCAAACGCTTGATCCAGGCGCTGGATCTGATCGAAGTGCGGGTGCTGGATCATTTCATTATCGGCGACGGCCAACCCCTTTCAATGGTTGAACACGGCTGGATGTAGCGTTCAAGGCTTAACGCTGACCGTCGAAAAGTCCTGACGCCCAAAAGGACTCACCTGATAGCCCTGAACGTCTTTACGGGTGAGTGCGTAGGCTGTCGGATGCGCCAGCGGCAGCCACAGCGCCTGCTGCTGGATCTGCGCCTGGGCCTTCTGATACAAGGCACTGCGTTTGTCCTGATCGGTCAGGGTTTTGCCTTCGCTGATCAAACTGTCCAGAGCCTTGTCGCAATAACGGGCAAAGTTGGTCCCGGACTTCACCGCCGCACATGAAAACTGTGGCGTCAGGAAATTGTCAGGATCGCCGTTATCACCGGCCCAGCCCATAAACAGCAGGTCGTGCTCACCCGCCTTGGCGCGGCGAATCAGCTCACCCCACTCGATCACTCGAATGTCGGCCTGGATACCGATCTTGGCCAGATCGGCCTGCAACAACTGCGCCCCCAGACTTGGGTTCGGATTGAGCACGCTGCCCGTCGGACGCGTCCAGATGGTGGTTTTAAAACCGTCCTTGAAGCCAGCCTTGGCCAGGAGTTCGCGGGCTTTTTGAGGGTCGTGGGCATACCCCGGCAAATCCTTGGCGAAGCTCCAGGTTGTGGCCGGGTAAATACCGTTGGCAGCCTGGGCGCTGTTTTCAAACACGGCCTTGAGATAAGTGTCCTTGTCGAAAGCCAGATTGATGGCCTGGCGCACCTCAGGCTTGTCCAGAGGCGGATGCTGGCTGTTGATGGCCACAAACGCGGTCATGAAGGCAGGGGTTTGCGTGACCGACAACGCGGGGTCCTTGATCGCTGCCGCCACGTCCAGTGGTTTGGGCGATAGCGCAATCTGGCACTCATTGCGGCGCAATTTTTGTAGCCGCACGTTGGCGTCCGGCGTGATGGCAAAAATCAGCCCATCCACAGCGGGTTTGCCTGCGAAGTAGTCAGGATTGGCCTTGTAACGCACTACCGCATCTTTCTGGAAACGGCTGAATATAAAAGGCCCGGTGCCGATCGGCTGACTGTTCATCAGCTCCGGGGTGCCGGCTTTCATCAGTTTGTCGGCGTATTCGGCCGAGTAGATCGACGCAAAACCCATGCTCAGTGCTGGCAGAAAGGTGGAGTCAGGACGGCTGAGAGTGAAGCGAACTGTCAGCGGGTCCGGCGTCTCGATCTTTTTTATCAGCTCAGGCAACTGCAAGGACTGGGCATGGGGGAAACCGCTTTGAGCCACCTTGTGCCACGGATTCGCAGGGTCGAGCATGCGCTCGAAGCTGAAACGGACGTCATCGGCATTCAACGCTCGGCTCGGGGTGAAATAGGGCGTGCTGTGAAACTTGACGCCAGGACGCAGCTTAAAGTCGTACACAAGGCCATCAGGGGACACTGACCAGCTTTGCGCCAAACCCGGCACCAGCTTGGCGGCTTGGGCGTCAAAGTCCACCAGGCGGTTCATCAGCACGTCTGCCGAGGCATTGGTGGTACTGAGCGAGTTGTACTGCACCACATCGAACCCTTCGGGGCTGGCCTCGGTGCAAACGCTCAAAGTGGCCGCCTGTACCAAGGGGGTCAGGCAAAAGGTGAGCAAAAAGGGGACGGCAGCGAGGCGCATGATCTGTTTCCTTTACAAGTCGATGAGGCCCATCTGCAAGTGCAGTCTGGAAAAGTCCTACCCTAGTGTTCCGCTACTCAAATGACTACTTTTTAATAGCGTTTGAAGCCCCGTAGTCGCTGCCGAAGGCTGCGAAGGGTTGCGAAGCAACCCGTTTTCCCGGGTCTGTACGGACCTTTCCGCAGCCTTCGGCAGCGATTACAGGTACACACTTCGCCTGAAAATCTTCTCCCCGCGACGAGCGGTAAAACGCTTTAAGGCATAGACGCCGCGTGGATTGGCGTTAAAATGGCGGCTTCATTAATTACAGCAAATCACACTGCCTGTTGTTGCTCTTTAGTCTTTCTGGTATAAAGCAGCGCTCTTTTCTAGGGGCCCGGTTCCTGCGTTTGTAGGTGTAGCCGGTAAGACCCTTAAAGAAACGCGGCGCCTGGCGCCATGACTGAGAGATTAAGCGGCCAACCCATGCCGGGTTGGGCATGTGGTTTTAGAGGGCTGAGGCATGTCGAGAGTCTGTCAAGTTACCGGTAAGGGTCCGGTGACTGGGAATAACATTTCCCACGCAAATAACAAAACCCGTCGTCGTTTCCTGCCGAACCTGCAGCATCACCGCTTCTGGGTTGAAGAAGAGAAACGTTTTGTTCGTCTGCGCGTATCTGCTAAAGGCATGCGTATCATCGACAAGCGTGGCATTACTGTCGTGCTGGCCGAAATCCGCCGTGCTGGCAAGATCTAAGGGAGCTAATCATGCGTGAATTGATCCGTTTGGTGTCGAGCGCTGGTACAGGCCATTTCTACACCACTGATAAGAACAAGCGCACCACTCCGGACAAAATCGAAATCAAAAAATTCGATCCGCGGGTTCGCAAGCACGTGATCTACAAAGAAGCCAAAATCAAGTAATTGGTTTTTCTTCTTACAAAAAAGGCCCATATCTCACGATACGGGCCTTTTTTGTTGCCTGCGGTTTAGCTGCACTTACGCACCGTTACCGCACCCTGTTCAACCACAGCTCAGCGAGCTGAGCTTGTTGCCTTCATTGACCAACACCCTAAGGCGATAGCTGTTGAACTCCTTGGTATAGCCCTTGCCAGGGACCTCCACGCGGACCTCCCGAGCGCCGTAAGTGTTGCGCCACAACTCCACCAACTGCGGCGTCACTTCTGGTGCAACCACATAGTTGAGCGCCAGATTCTTATCGCACAGGCCCTCTTCAGCAGCCATCGCAGGCAGTGAAAACGCTGCGAGCATCATGCTTGCCGCCAGCGCGGCACTTTTGGAAACAGTAGTCTTCGACATGATTCATCCTTGTTAAAAAATCCATTGTGAGTGCGGGGGCTGACAGTGCCTGCTCGTCCATGAGTACTTGGCACCGCAACGCCTTGCCCTCCAAAGACTGGCTCACTTTGACGCCCATATCCGCGGCGACGTGTTTCCTGGTTTGTCTTTCAAGGTGCGGCAAATGCCCATAAAAAAGCCCCGCCTTCAATATCAGGCAGGGCTCTTAAAGCGCTCTGGATCAGCGGTTTCAAACCTTCTGTTCAAACACCACGTAAATCTTCCGACATGGTTCAAGCACTTCCCACGTCCCGCGAAACCCTGCCGGGATGACAAAACGATCACCGGCCCGGAGGGTCTTGGCGTTACCGTCATGGTCACGCAAGACAGAAACGCCCTGCACAATCTCGCAGTATTCATGCTCGGTGTAATTGACCGTCCATTGACCCACAGCACCTTCCCACACGCCCGCACTCATTTGTCCGCACGGGCTGTTGTAATGGTTGTGGATAACTTGTTCGGGAGCGCCCTTGAGTACCTTTTCCGGTGCCGGGCTGAAGCGGTCAGCCTGGGTGTTGGCAGTGCTGAAATCGACGATGGTTGCGATGCTCATGGTTCTTGTCCCCCCGAAATTGCGGTGTATGTGGCCAGAAAAACCAAAGTCTATGTTTATTAAAACGAACAAGCCATGCCGTTTGCGACTCATGTGTCAAATATATTGAAAGTTCCTGGGCCACTGGTTTAGGGTGACGCTTCCATTTCAATAAGAGGAGGACACTCGAATGACCACCCTGACGCGTGCTGATTGGGAACAACGGGCCCAAGAGCTGAAAATCGAAGGTCGTGCCTACATCAATGGTGAGTACACCGATGCGGTCTCCAATGAAACGTTCGAGTGTCTGAGCCCGGTCGATGGCCGTTTGCTGGGCAAAATTGCCAGCTGCGATAGCGCTGACGCCCAGAGAGCCGTAGACAACGCACGCCAGACGTTTGAGTCCGGTGTCTGGTCCCGCCTGGCCCCGGCCAAGCGCAAGGCCACGATGATCCGCTTTGCCGGCCTGCTGAAACAAAACGCCGAAGAACTGGCCCTGCTTGAAACCCTGGATATGGGCAAGCCGATCAGTGACTCCCTGGGCATCGACGTGCCAGGTGCCGCCGGCGCGCTGAGCTGGAGCGGTGAAGCCATCGACAAGATCTACGACGAAGTCGCTGCCACCCCCCACAACCAACTGGGCCTGGTGACCCGCGAAGCCGTTGGCGTTGTCGCCGCGATCGTGCCGTGGAACTTCCCGTTGATGATGGCCTGCTGGAAACTCGGTCCGGCTCTGTCGACCGGTAACTCGGTGATCCTCAAGCCGTCTGAAAAATCTCCACTGACTGCCATCCGTATCGCAGCTCTGGCCGTTGAAGCCGGTATTCCTGCGGGCGTACTCAACGTGCTGCCAGGCTATGGCCATACCGTCGGCAAGGCCCTGGCCCTGCACATGGATGTCGACACCCTGGTATTCACCGGCTCGACCAAGATCGCCAAGCAACTGATGATCTATTCCGGCGAATCCAACATGAAGCGCGTCTGGCTTGAAGCGGGTGGCAAGAGCCCGAACATCGTCTTCGCCGACGCACCGGACCTGCAGGCTGCGGCCGAATCCGCTGCCAGCGCCATTGCCTTCAACCAGGGTGAAGTGTGCACAGCCGGTTCGCGCCTGCTGGTGGAGCGCTCGATCAAGGACAAATTCCTGCCGCTGGTGATCCAGGCCCTCAAAAGCTGGAAGCCCGGCAACCCGCTGGACCCGGAAACCACCGTGGGCGCTCTGGTTGATACCCAGCAAATGAACACCGTGCTGTCGTACATCGAGTCCGGCCACAGCGAAGGCGCAAAACTGGTAGCAGGCGGCAAACAAATCCTGCAGGAAACCGGCGGCACCTACGTTGAACCGACGATTTTCGATGGCGTGAGCAATGCGATGAAAATCGCCCAGGAAGAAATCTTCGGTCCCGTGCTGTCGGTGATCACCTTCGACAGTGCCGAAGAAGCCATTCAGATCGCCAACGACACGCCCTACGGCCTGGCCGCAGCAGTGTGGACAGCTGACATCTCCAAGGCTCACCTGACCGCCAAAGCCCTGCGCGCCGGCAGTGTGTGGGTCAACCAGTACGATGGCGGCGACATGACCGCACCGTTTGGCGGCTTCAAACAGTCGGGCAACGGGCGTGACAAGTCGTTGCACGCGTTCGACAAATACACCGAGCTGAAATCCACCTGGATCAAGCTGTAACAGCCTTAACGCAACACCCTGTGGGAGCGGGCTTGCCCGCGATGGCAGCATTGAGGTCTGACTGACAGACCCCGGTGCCTTCATCGCGGGCAAGCCCGCTCCCACACTGGTTTTTACACCACACATTTGGAGCACAGACATGCGTTGGGCGACGTATTTCGCCGTTCTGGCCTCGGTTCTCAGTGTCGGCCTGGCACTGGGCGTGAGCATGCCGCTGGTATCGTTTCGGCTTGAAAGCTGGGGTTATGGCGGGTTCGCAATTGGCGTCATGGCCGCCATGCCGGCGATAGGTGTGCTGGTCGGCGCCAGCCTGGCAAGCAAGCTGGCTGCACGCTTTGGCACACCCGGCCTGATGCGCCTGTGTCTGTGGTGTGGGGCGCTGTCCATCGGGCTGCTGGCGTTACTGCCCAGCTATCCGGTGTGGCTGGTACTGCGCCTGCTGATCGGCGTGGTACTCACGATTATTTTTATTCTCGGCGAAAGCTGGATCAACCAGCTGGTGGTCGAGCAATGGCGCGGCCGCCTGGTCGCGCTGTATGGCTCGGCCTATGCCTTGAGCCAATTGTCCGGGCCACTGCTGCTGGGCCTGGTCGGCTCTGAAGATGACTACGGTTTCTGGATCGGCGTTGCATTGCTGACCCTTGCGCCTTTACTGCTCATGGGTCGCGACGGCGCACCCACCACCGAATCCTGCAGCGTGACCTTCAAGGATTTACTGGGATTCTGTCGAGGCTTACCGGCTATTGCGTGGGCCGTAGCGCTGTTTGCTGCTTTTGAGGCAATGATTCTTACGCTTCTGCCCATCTACTGCCTGCGCCAGGGCTTTACCGCTGATATTGCACTGGCGATGGTCAGCACCGTTGTGGTGGGCGATGCCCTGCTGCAATTGCCGATAGGGGCGCTGGCCGACCGTCTGTCCCGCCGTTCGCTGTTTACCGGCTGCGCAGTACTGCTGATGCTGTCGAGCCTGGCGGTGCCGTTCTTGCTCAATACCCTGCTGATCTGGCCGCTGTGGGTGATCTTCGGTGCCAGTGCCGGCGGCTTGTTCACCTTGTCACTGATCCTGATCGGCGAGCGCTACCGTGACGATGCCCTGGTGCGCGCCAACGCCCACGTCGCGCAACTGTGGGGTATCGGCTGCCTGATCGGGCCATTGGCCGCCGGTGCGGGCAGCCAGTGGATCAGCGGGCACGCCTTGCCGCTGTTCATGGCCGCAGGCGCGCTGGTACTGGTGATTCTGGTGTTGCGCCAGGGAGCATTCGGCGCGGAGCAAGCAACGGCTTCATAGCATCTTTTCCAGCCCCACACGCTTGCTGAACCAGGCATTGAGCCGCCGCCACCAGTTGCCCGGCTCCCGATGCAAGGTGTGCAACTGGCCGTTGTCTTCAGTCACCCAGACAAGCTTGCCCTGCTCAAGCCTTGGCTCATAGCTCAAGGCCGGAGCCATGCCTTGCAGGGCCAGCTTGCGGGTTTCGGCGGCCAGTTCCGGGCTGTCCACCAACACACCGACCTCGGTGTTCCACAACCCCGAACGCGGGTCGAAATTGAAAGAGCCAATAAATGATTTCTGCTGGTCAAAAATCATCGCCTTGCTGTGCAGGCTCGAATCCGAACTCATCCCGTGCTTGAACAGGTGCAGTCCACTGCCTCCGTTGCTACCCGGCTGGCGACGCAGTTCAAACAGTTTGACCCCGTGTTCCAGCAACGCTTTGCGATAAGGGGCGTAGCCGCCGTGAACAGCGGGTACGTCCGTCGCTTCCAGTGAGTTGGTCAATAAACGTACATCGACCCCCGCATCCGCTCGACCCGTCAGGTACACCAACCCGGTTTCACCCGGCACAAAATAGGCCGAGATCAGGATCAGTTCCTGGTTCACTCCCGCCAGCTCCGGCGCCAACTGCGTGGTCAGCAACAAGTGGGAGTCTGGCTCCCCCCTGGCCAGTACCTTGCTCGGCGCATCCCACAGCGCCTGATTCCAGGCCCAGATCAGCTCTTTGCGCCAAACATCCAGCTGCGGGTTGGTCTCATAGGATGCCAACTCTTGATAAAGCGCCGGGTTGCGTTGCTGCGCCCGCTTGAGCGAGGCCTCGAGTTTTTTACGCGCCTTGCCCAATTCATGCACAGACAGTTTCGACGAGACAAAATCACCAATCGGCTGGCTGAGGGCGCTGTTCCAGTATTGATCGAAACCGTGCCCCAATTGTTCTGCCACCGGGCCAACGCTGAGCAGGTCGATATCGGTGAAGTTCAGCTCGGGCTTGGCATCGAAATACTCATCACCCAGATTGCGCCCACCCACAATCGCCACGCTGTTATCGGCCAGCCAGAGTTTGTTGTGCATGCGCCGGTGCTGGCGCGAGAGGTTGAACAGCCGCCCCATGGCTCGGGTCACGCCCGTGCTGCGCCCCAACTGCAGAGGATTGAACAGCCGGATCTGGATATTGGGATGGGCCGCAAGTGTCGCCAGGATATCGTCCAGGCCATCACTGGCGGTGTCATCGAGCAGGATCCGCACGCGCACGCCGCGATCTGCCGCCTTGAGCAGTTCATCAATCAGCATGCGCGTACTCAACCCGTCGTGGACGATGTAGTACTGCAAGTCGAGGCTGCTTTGCGCATTGCGGATCAGCTCTGCACGGGCCCTGAACGCTTCGCCGCTGTTGGGCAGCAGGCGAAATCCGGAGCGACCCTGATAGGGCGCGGCCTGGGCCTGGATGGAGCGGCCAAAGGCCGAGTCTGCGGCTGGCAACGCCTGGGTTGGCTCACGGGGCACGTCCAAAGTGGCACAACCTCCCAGCAATACAGCCAAAAACAATGCACAGAGTGATTTCAACGTGTAGAGCCTCGGGCCAGACGTCACAGGGTGATTAAACAGCTTCTGCCAACAGTTTACTGGCCGCCATCCCGACCTTGCGCACCGCCTCCTCAACCTGAGGCGTAGGCTTTGCAGCGTAGTTCATGCGCAAGCAGTTACGGTATTTGCCCGAGGCAGAGAAAATACTGCCCACCGCAATCTGCACCCCCTGATCCAGCAGCGCGCGGTTGAGGCGCAAGCTGTCAAACCCTTCCGGCAGCTCCAGCCAGAGCATAAAACTGCCTTGGGGCCGACTGGCGCGAGTGCCGGGTGGAAAGTAGCGACTGATCCAGCCCAGCATCAGGTCTCGATTGCGCTGATATTGGCTGCGCATTTTGCGCAGGTGCGGTTCGAAATGGCCGTTCTTTAAAAAGTCGGCAATGGCCAGTTGCGGCTGTGGCGCTGTGGAACCGGTGCTGATGTATTTCATGTGCAGCACCCGCTCCAGATAACGACCCGGCGCGACCCAGCCAACGCGCAAGCCGGGCGCCAGGGTTTTGGAAAATGAGCTGCACAGCAAGACCCGCCCATCATCGTCGAAGGATTTGATCGTGCGCGGACGCGGATAGGTATAAGCCAGTTCGCCGTACACATCGTCTTCGATAATCGCCACATCAAAACGCTGAGCCAGTATCACCAGCGCCCGCTTGCGAGCCTCGGGCATGATGTAGCCCAGCGGGTTGTTACAGCTGGGCGTAATCTGGATCGCCTTGATCGGCCACTGCTCCAGCGCCAGCTCCAGCGCCTCGAGACTGATGCCGGTCAGCGGATCGGTAGGGATCTCGAGCGCCTTCATGCCCAACCCCTTGAGGGTTTGCATGGCGCCATGAAAACTCGGCGAATCGACCGCCACGATGTCACCCGGCTCACACACCGCGCGAATACTGCACGACAGCGCCTCATGGCAGCCGGTAGTGATCACCAGGTCTTCAGCACCCAGCTGGCAGCCCGAATCGAGCAACAGACGCGCCAACTGCTCACGCAGGCCCAGCACCCCGTACACGTTGTCGTAATACAGACCGGGCAAATCCAGGCGACGACTGATTTGCGCCAGGCTGCGCAACAGCGGCTTGATAGTTGGCGTAGTGACGTCAGGCATGCCCCGTCCCAACTGGATCACGTCCTTCTGCGGCACGGAACGCACCAGTTCCAGCACTTGTTCCCACTGGGAAATTTCCACCGGCCGCTGAGCCGGTTTACCCATGCCCGGCAAGGCAGGCAGCTCACGTTCCATTGGCACGAAGTACCCGGACTTGGGGCGTGGCGAAGCCAGCCCATTGTCTTCCAGCAACCGATACGCCTGCTGCACCGTGCTCAGGCTCACGCCATGCTCGGCGCTTAGCGCCCGCACTGATGGCAAGCGGTCGCCAGGACGATAAAAGCCCTGTTCGATGCGCGTACCGAGCAGGTCAGCGAGATTGACGTAAAGGGACATTGCCGGACTCCAGGAGTGCTGACCAGTACAGATGAGCTGAAAACCGAGGATTCAGCGTCTAAAAGGCCGTATCTGTATGGATATAAAATGACTTTGCTGAATCTGTCATGGTTTTGAGCGTAAGGCCATCATGCTGACTCATGGTAATCGAGTCAAAAGGAGCTGTCTGATGAATGGTTTGAGCGATGTCCGCCTGACGCTGCACAGCCAACAATTACTGGCCGAACACGAAGCCAGGCAAATCATTAACGCCCCTGCAGCGCTGGGGCGCTGGAGCCTGTTCTGGCACCGCGCACGCAGCCGCCGCGTACTGCTCAACCTGGACGAGAATCAACTGCGTGACGTGGGCCTGAGCCGCGAAATGGCCCGACGCGAAGGCTGCAAACCTTTTTGGCGTTCGTGAATACTGCGCTGTATGCAAGGGAGCTTGCTCGCGATTCAAGCGCCGCGTTGTATCAGGCGCACTGCGGCGCCTGAATCGCGAGCAAGCCCGCTCCCACCGTTTTTTAACGCAGCTCTTTGAGCCGATGCCACAGCATCCCCAGCGCCAGCAACGGCGAGCGCAGGTATTTGCCGCCAGGGAAGGTGATGTGCGGGACTTTGGCGAACAGGTCAAAACCGTCGCTGTGCTGACCACTGATGGCTTCGGCCAGCAACCTGCCCGCCAGGTGAGTCGCGTTGACCCCATGCCCTGAATACGCCTGGGCGTAATACACATTGGGCTGCTCTTGCAGGCGGCCGATTTGCGGCAAGCGGTTGGCGCCAATGCCGATCATGCCGCCCCACTGGTAATCGATTTTCACGTCGTTGAGGTGCGGGAACACCTCAAGCATTTTCGGCCGCATATACGCTGCAATGTCTTGAGGATCGCGACCCGAATAGTGACAAGCCCCCCCAAACAGCAAACGTCGATCCGCCGATAACCTGTAGTAATCCAGCGCCACCCGCTGATCACACACCGCCATGTTCTGCGGCAGCAAGGCGTGGGCCAGGGCTTCGCTCAGCGGCTCGGTGGCGATGATATAGCTGCCCGCAGGCAGTACCTTGCCACTGAGTTGCGGATTCAGGTCTTTTAAATAGGCGTTGCAGCCCAGCACCAGGCTTTTGGCCCGTACCGAGCCCTGCGCCGTGTGTACCCTTACTTCAGGGCCATAATCGATACGGGTCACGGTGGAGTTTTCAAATAGCTTCACGCCCAGCTGAGCAGCTGCCGCCGCTTCGCCCAGCGCCAGGTTGAGTGGATGCAAATGCCCCGAGCCCATATCGATCAGGCCGCCGACATAACGATCCGAGCCCACCACGCTATGCACCTCGCTGGCTTGCAACAGACGGATTTCGTGGCGATAGCCCAAACCCCGCAGTTCCTGGGCTTCTTCGGCAAAACCTTCAAGGTCACGCGGCTTGTTGGCCAGATCGCAGTAGCCCCATGTCAGGTCGCAGGCGATATTGAAGCGCTCTACGCGACGGCGAACGATTTCCACCGCCTCCAGCCCCATCAACTTCATCTGCCGTACGCCGTCTTTGCCGATAACCCCTTCAAACTGCTCAAGGCCATGGCCGACACCGCGAATCAATTGACCGCCATTGCGCCCGCTGGCGCCCCAGCCGATCTTGTGAGCCTCGAGCAAAACGACGCTCATGCCGCGCTCGGCAAGCTCCAACGCGGTGTTGAGCCCGGAAAAGCCGCCACCCACCACGCACACATCCGCCACCACATCACCCTGCAGCACCGGATGATCGGGCTGCGGCAGGCTGCTGGCGGCGTAATAAGAGGCGGTGTGCTGGCTGCGCTGAACCGGGGCGCTCATGGGCGAATCCTGATTATTGATGTTTGGAAAATTTGACGGAGCATAAGCCGGGCCATTCCCACGGGGCAAGAACAGCTGGACGGCCCTGTCTAGAGCCGGGGTTTTCAGGCAGACTTTGCGGCCTTTTCAAAATCGGTACGTTCTGGATGAGCTGCAACAGTCACAAGATCCGCTTTCTCAGGCAGCAAATCCCCTCGTTTGACTGCGTGCCGGGTTGCCATGACTGCTGCGGACCGGTGACCACCTCCTCCGAAGAAATGGCCCGCTTGCCGCGCAAGACTGCTGCCGAGCAGGAAGCCGCGATGGACGAGCTTGACTGTGTGCACCTGGGGCCCAATGGCTGCACGGTGTATGAAGAGCGACCATTGATCTGTCGCCTGTTCGGCACCACGCCCACACTGCCCTGCCCCAACGGCCGACGCCCGGTGGAGATGATTCATCCCAGCGCTGAGAAGCTGGTGCATGAATACATCGCCAGTACGCGCCAGGTGCTGGTTTAAGCCCGCAGGGTTCAATCGGCAATCGGCAGGTTCAGGCTCTCTTTCACTTCTTCCATCACGATATAGCTCTTGGACTCACGCACGTGGGGCAATTTGAGCAGGATGTCGCCCAGCAACTTGCGGTATGAAGCCATCTCGCTGATCCGCGCCTTGACCAGATAGTCGAAATCTCCCGACACCAGATGACACTCCAGCACGTGAGGTAACTTCAGCACCGCGCGGCGAAATTCATCAAAGGTGTCACCAGACTTGTAGTCCAGGCTGATCTCAACAAAAACCAGCAGGCTGCCCTGCAAGTGCTGCGGGTTGAGCCGGGCGTTATAGCCCATGATGATGCCTTCACGCTCCAGCCTTCTTACCCGTTCTGTACAGGGCGTAGTGGACAGCCCGACCTTCTCTCCCAGCTCGGTAAACGAGATGCGGCCATCGACCTGAAGGATGCGCAAAATATTGCGGTCAATCTTGTCCAATTCACGTTTTGTTTGGTGATTTGTACGCATAGGAGATTCTCCTCCGTGAAAAGGGTTGTGCCCGAGAATTGTCGCCAAATATAGCTGCTTATACAGTGAATTCCACTACTCAATGCTTCATATACTGCGCTCATCTTCGCTCTGAACAATAAACGTCTGCGGCTGGCCGCGATGAGGGATATGAATATGCGAGTTATGGTATTGGGTGGCGGCGTTATTGGTACTGCCAGCGCCTATTATCTGGCCCGAGCCGGTTTCGATGTGGTCGTCGTTGACCGTCAGCCAGCCGTTGCAATGGAAACCAGCTTTGCCAACGCCGGCCAGGTGTCGCCAGGCTACGCTTCCCCGTGGGCAGCGCCGGGCGTGCCGCTGAAGGCAATCAAATGGCTGCTGGAGCGCCACGCGCCCCTGGCAATCAAGGCCACTGCCAACATCGACCAATACCTGTGGATGGCGCAAATGCTGCGCAACTGCACCGCCAGCCGCTATGCCGTGAACAAGGAGCGCATGGTTCGCCTGTCCGAGTACAGCCGTGATTGCCTCGACGAACTGCGCGCCGAAACCGGTATCGCCTACGAGGCTCGCAACCTGGGCACCACTCAATTGTTCCGCACCCAGGCCCAACTGGATGGCGCGGCCAAGGACATCGCGGTTCTCAAGGAATCCGGCGTTCCGTTCGAACTGCTCGACCGTGCAGGTATCGCCCGGGTTGAACCCGCACTGGCCAACGTGACCGACATTCTGGCCGGCGCCCTGCGTCTGCCCAATGACCAGACCGGCGACTGTCAGATGTTTACCACCCGCCTGGCCGAAATGGCCAAGAACCTAGGTGTTGAATTCCGCTTCGGTCAAGACATCCAGCGTCTGGACTACGCAGGCGACCGCATCAATGGCGTAATGATCGACGGCAAGCTCGAAACCGCTGATCGCTACGTGCTGGCACTGGGCAGCTACTCGCCGCAGATGCTCAAGCCGCTGGGCATCAAGGCCCCGGTTTACCCGCTCAAGGGTTACTCGCTGACCATCCCGATCACCAATCCGGACATGGCCCCGACGTCGACTATTCTCGACGAGACCTACAAGGTCGCGATCACCCGTTTCGACAACCGTATCCGTGTTGGCGGCATGGCTGAAATCGCTGGCTTCGATCTGTCGCTGAACCCGCGCCGACGCGAAACCCTGGAGATGATCGTCAACGACCTTTATCCTCAGGGCGGTGACTTGAGCCAGGCCAGCTTCTGGACCGGCTTGCGTCCTACTACGCCGGACGGCACGCCGATTGTGGGTGCGACCCCGTTCAAAAACCTGTTCCTGAACACCGGTCATGGCACGCTCGGTTGGACCATGGCCTGCGGCTCCGGTCGCTTCCTTGCGGATGTGATGGCCAGGAAGACACCACAAATCAGCGCCGAAGGCCTTGATATTTCCCGCTACGGCAACCACCAGGAGACTGCAAAACATGGCAATCCAGCGCCAGCTCACCAATGAACGCATGAGCCAGATCGTTGCCCATAACGGTACTGTTTACCTGTCTGGTCAAGTCGGTGACGACATGAACGCCGGGATTGAGCAGCAAACCCGTGAAACACTGGCCAACATCGAGCACTTGCTGGACCTGGCGGGTACCGACAAAAGCAACATCCTGTCGGTAACCATCTACCTCAAAGACATTGATGCCGACTTTACCGGCATGAACAGCGTCTGGGATCAGTGGCTGCCTAAAGGCGTTGCACCGGCCCGCGCTACCGTCGAAGCCAAGTTGTGCGAACCTGAAATCCTGGTCGAATTGTCTGTTGTGGCAGCACTGCCCTAGGTTTTTCGATCAAGTAACAGTCCCTCTTCCGGCGCGGCACGCGGTTAACGCCGCGGGTCAGCGCCGGTTTTTTTATTCAACAGCCGTTAGAAGCCCGCCGCCATGCGCCCAGCCCGTGCCCTGATCGACCTCCAAGCCCTGCGTCACAATTACCAACTGGCCCGTGAAGTCACGGGGGCCAAAGCCCTCGCTGTGATCAAGGCCGATGCCTACGGCCACGGAGCCGTGCGCTGCGCCCAGGCCCTTGAGGCTGAAGCCGACGGTTTTGCCGTCGCCTGTATTGAAGAAGCACTGGAACTGCGCGCCGCCGGTATTGGCGCGCCCATCCTGCTGCTCGAAGGTTTTTTTGAAGCCGATGAACTGCCACTGATCGTCGAACACGACTTTTGGTGCGTGGTGCATTCGCTGTGGCAGCTCGATGCCATCGAGCAGGCCAGACTCGCCAAACCGATCCACGTGTGGCTGAAACTGGACAGCGGCATGCACCGCGTCGGTTTGCACCCCAATGATTACAAGCCTGCATACCAGCGTCTGCAGGCCAGTGCCAATGTGGCGAAAATCGTGCTGATGAGCCACTTTGCCCGCGCCGATGAGCTCGATTGCACCCGAAGCGTGGAGCAAGTCGCTGTGTTCCTGGGCGCTCGCGCCGACTTGACCGCAGAAATCAGCTTGCGTAACTCGCCGGCTGTACTCGGCTGGCCACGCGTGCCAAGCGACTGGGTGCGCCCGGGCCTGATGCTGTATGGCACCTCGCCATTTGACGAACCCCAGGCCACTGCATCACGCCTGCAGCCGGTGATGACACTGGAATCCAAGGTGATTAACGTCCGCGAACTGCCCGCCGGTGAGCCCGTGGGCTACGGCGCCAAATTCATTACCCCGAAGCCGATGCGCATTGGCGTGGTCGCCATGGGGTATGCCGACGGCTATCCGCGTCAGGCCCCCACCGGTACGCCCGTGTTCGTGGCCGGTGTACGCAGCCAATTGCTGGGCCGTGTGTCGATGGACATGCTGTGCATCGATCTCACCGATGTGCCGCAGGCAGGCCTGGGTTCGACAGTGGAGCTGTGGGGCAAAAACATCCTCGCCAGTGAAGTGGCAGCCAAGGCAGACACCATTCCTTACCAGATTTTCTGCAACCTGAAACGAGCGCCACGCCTCTATTCCGGGAGCTGATCGGTTGTATCCAAAGTGCGGGGGCTGATGGGCACCCAGGTTTGAAGTCGAAGTGTTGTAAATACTGAACGCTATCGCCATGATGGCGACTTCTCGACCTGAATCTGACCCCTAGGAGGCTCCCGCATTGGACGTCGGTGAACGACTGCAATCCATCCGCAAACTGAAAGGCCTGTCACAACGTGAACTCGCCAAGCGCGCGGGCGTCACCAACAGCACCATTTCGATGATCGAAAAGAACAGCGTGAGCCCGTCCATAAGCTCCCTGAGAAAAGTGCTGAGTGGCATCCCCATGTCCATGGTCGAGTTTTTTTCCGAAGAGATCCTTCAAGAAAACCCGACTCAGATTGTGTACAAAGCCAACGAGCTGATCGACATTTCCGATGGCGCCGTGACCATGAAACTGGTCGGCAAGGCACATCCAAGCCGGGCCATCGCCTTTCTCAACGAGATTTATCCACCGGGTGCCGATACCGGGGACGAAATGCTGACCCATGAAGGCGAAGAAACCGGGATTTTAGTGGAAGGTCGCCTAGAGTTAATCGTGGGGCTTGAAACCTTCGTGCTCGAAGCCGGTGACAGCTACTATTTCGAAAGCTCAAAGCCACACCGTTTCCGTAATCCGTTCGACGTTGCGGCGCGACTAATCAGCGCAGCCACCCCGGCGAACTTCTAAGAACAGAGGCGCCCTGCCTGCTTGCAGAGGCACCCGAAGATGCATTTCGCCAGCTCTATTCCCCCTTTGTCTTTAGGGTTGTTTCAGAGTGGCGGGCTAACCGTTATACTTTCGCCCGCCCGCGAAACCGTGGTTGTGGGCGTGACTAGCCACCATTGAGGGTGTACGCGTGAACCTAATTATGAAAATGCTGGCCGTACCAGCAACAGTAATGGCCCTTTGGGCAGTCAGCGCTCAGGCAACAACGAACGATGACATCGCAAAACGTCTTGAGCCAGTCGGTAAAGTCTGTGTTCAAGGGCAAGAATGCAAAGGCATGGAAGTGACTGCCTCTGTGGGCGGTGGCGGCGGCATGACCCCCGACGACATCATTGCCAAGCATTGCAGCGCATGCCACGGCACCGGCCTGTTGGGCGCACCGAAAATCGGTGACACCGCAGCCTGGAAAGAGCGCGCTGATCACCAGGGCGGTCTTGATGGCATCCTGGCCAAGGCCATCACCGGTATCAACGCCATGCCGCCTAAAGGCACCTGCATGACGTGCTCCGATGAAGACCTTAAAGGCGCTATCGAGAAGATGTCCGGTTTGAAGTAAACCGCACCTCTCTGAAAAAGCCGCTGATGGGCGGCTTTTTTGTGCCCGGGATTTGAGTCAGTCCGCCCCCCCTGATGTCTATCACGTCTATATTCAAGGATTGATAAGGAGGGGTCAGATGGTGCAGTCCTGTTCGATCGAGCGCGCAGTCGATGATGTCCTGGCGCGACTACCCATGCATATTCACCTGGGCCTGCCGCTGGGGCTGGGCAAGGCCAACCGGTTCGTCAACGCGCTGTATCAGCGGATCAAACTGTTACCCGAGCGCCGGCTCACGATCTACACCGCCCTGAGCCTTGGTCGCCCGCCGCTTGGGGATGGTTTGCAGCGGCTGTTTCTGGAGCCTTTTGTCGAGCGGGTATTTGGCGACTACATCGAGCTGGACTACCTGGCCGACCTGCATCGCAACAGCCTGCCCGGCAATATAGTCGTCGAGCAATTCTTCATGCAGCCGGGGAGTTTGCTCAACAGCCCCCCAGCCCAGCAGGATTATGTCAGCAGCAACTACAGCCACGCGGCACGAGATATCAATGCTGGCGGCCTGAACCTGGTGGCGCAGATGGTTGCCCGCAACCCTCAGGATGCACGGCGCCTGAGCTTGAGCTGCAACCCCGACATCACCCTCGATTTATTGCCCATGATTGCCAAGCGGCGAGCCGAGGGCGAAACCATTTTGATGCTCGGCCAGGTCCACAGCGACCTGCCCTACATGCCCGGCGACTCGGAACTTGACGTTGAGGATTTTGACCTCCTGATCGACGAAGATGAGCGCACTACGCTGTTTTCTACCCCCAACATGCCGGTAAGCCTGCAAGATCACCTTATCGGTTTACATGCCAGTACCCTGATACGGGATGGCGGCACCCTGCAGATTGGCATTGGCTCGATGGGCGACGCCCTGAGTGCCGCCTTGCTGGCGCGCGAGGGCAACAATGACGACTATCGCGCCCTGCTCAACGAGATCGACATCACGCCCTGGCACACGCTGATTGAACAGCAGGGCGGTATCGAGCCGTTCGCCCGGGGCTTGTATGGTTGCAGCGAAATGTTTGTCCACGGACTGATGGTGCTGGCCGATGCCGGGATTGTGCGGCGCAAGGTCTATCCCGATGCCGAACGGCAAGCACAGGCCAACGCAGGGACCCTGGACGAAAGCCTGCAAAGCGACGGCGTGAGCATCCACGGGGGCTTCATCCTTGGCCCGCAGGAGCTTTACCAGCGACTGCGAGACCTGCCCCACAGCAAGCTCAGCGAATTCAACATGACTGCCATCAGCTACATCAACGAGCTGTATGGCCAGGAAGATTTGAAGCGCCTGCAACGGCGCGATGCGAGGTTCGTAAACAGTGCCTTTACCGCCACCTTGCTCGGTGCCGCCGTGGCCGATCAACTGGAAGACGGGCGGGTGCTCAGCGGGGTAGGCGGGCAATACAACT
The DNA here is from genome assembly GCF_019345465.1 of Pseudomonas sp. NKUCC02_KPG. GTDB lineage: Bacteria > Pseudomonadota > Gammaproteobacteria > Pseudomonadales > Pseudomonadaceae > Aquipseudomonas. The sequence goes on along the minus strand of NZ_JAHKRC010000007.1, from coordinate 214,928 downwards.
TCGTCGCCCAGGGCCATGCGCTGCATGACGCACGCTCGGTCATCATGCTGCGCAGCTGGCGCGAATCGGGAGGCGAGGTGAGTTCCAATATCGTCTGGGAGTACGGCCACTGCACCATCCCGCGACACTTGCGCGACATCGTGGTCACCGAATACGGGATCGCCGATTTACGCGGCAAAACCGATCGCAACGTCATCGAAGCCCTGCTCAACATCACCGACTCGCGCTTCCAGACCGAGCTGATAGCGCAGGCGCAGCAAATCGGCAAACTGCCCAAGGACTTTTGCCTGGACCCACGGTTTGCCGATAACAGCCCGGAACGCTTGCAGGCCATTGCCGCCAGGCACTCGCACTTGTTCCCCGAGTACCCGTTGGGCAGTGATTTCAGCGCGCAGGAGCAAGACCTGCTGCGAGCGCTGAACTGGCTCAAGAGCAAATTCAAGCTCACGCAAATTTACCAGCTGGGCAAAGCCACACTGGACGCGCCCTCGCCGCAGGCATATCCCGAACACCTGGAGCGTATGCACCTGGCCGAACCGGACGGACTGCGCGAGGAGCTTTATCAGCGCTTGCTGCTGGCAGGGCTGCAGGCAACGAGGCGCTAAACCCGACACGGCCCGTAGTCGCTGCCGAAGGCTGCGAGCTTTTGATGTTGGTCAGCCCCGATAAAAAGCTCGCAGCCTTCGGCAGCGACTACGGGGCTGAGCAAGCCCGGGCAGGGTGGTCGAGGTATTACTCGATAAAGGTCACTTTACCGCCAGCCAGGGATTGAACCCGGGCCAGGGACTCGACGCGATAGCCCTGTGCGTCCAGTTCGGCACGGCCGCCCTGAAACGACTTCTCGATCACGATGCCAAGACCGGCAACGGTAGCGCCCGCTTGCTTGATGATCGAAATCAGTGCCTGCGAGGCTTTGCCGTTGGCCAGGAAGTCGTCGATGACCAACACGCGGTCGCTGCTTTGCAGGTGACGCGGGGAGATCGCAACAGTGCTTTCTGTCTGCTTGGTGAACGAGTACACCGTGGCCGACAACAGGTTTTCAGTCAGGGTCAGGGACTGATGCTTACGCGCAAAAATCACAGGTACACCCAAGTTCAAGCCAGTCATCACGGCAGGAGCAATACCCGACGCTTCAATGGTGACGATCTTGGTAATACCCGAATCCTTGAACAAACGCGCGAATTCGTCGCCGATCTCTTTCATCAACTGAGGGTCGATCTGATGATTCAAGAAGGCGTCGACCTTCAAAACCTGATCGGAAAGCACGATGCCTTCTTCGCGAATTTTCTTGTGCAGTGCTTCCAACGTAACGTCCTCAAATAGCGCTTATGCGCTGAAGGTAGAGTAAAAAATAGTCAATTCTAGCGTTTTAGCATCGCGCGTATATCGGCCAATGCCGTATTTCCGCGAACCGCCTTCACTTCGGTGGGGGTATCGTCGTTGCCTTCCCAGGCCAGATCGTCCGGGGGCAACTCATCGAGGAAGCGACTCGGCGCACAATCGATGATCTCGCCGTATTGCTTGCGCTTGGCGGCGAAGGTAAACGCCAGCGTCTCACGGGCACGGGTAATACCCACGTAGGCCAGACGCCGTTCTTCTTCAATGGTGTCCGCTTCAATGCTGGAGCGGTGCGGCAGGATTTCTTCTTCCATGCCCATGATGAATACGTAAGGAAACTCCAGGCCCTTCGACGCGTGCAACGTCATCATCTGCACGCCTTCGGCACCGTCTTCCTCTTCCTGCTGGCGCTCAAGCATGTCGCGCAACACCAGCTTGCCAATGGCTTCCTCGATAGTCATGGCACCGTCTTCGTCTTTCTCGAGGGTGTTTTTCAACGCCTCGACCAGGAACCAGACGTTGGACATGCGGTAGTCCGCCGCCTTTTCACTGGAGCTGTTGGTGCGCAGCCAGTTCTCGTAGTCGATGTCCATGATCATGCTGCGCAGTGCAGAGATCGGGTCTTCGCCTGAGCATTGTTGACGCACACGGTCCATAAAACGCTTGAAGCGTCCCAGGCGATCAGTAAAGCGGGCATCCAGATGCTCACCCAGGCCGATTTCATCGGTGGCGGCATACATCGAGATTTTGCGTTCGGTCGCGTAGTTACCCAGCTTTTCCAGCGTGGTCGAACCGATCTCGCGACGCGGGACGTTGATCACGCGCAGGAAGGCGTTGTCGTCATCCGGGTTCACAATCAGACGGAAATACGCCATCAGGTCTTTTACTTCCTGACGCCCGAAGAAGCTGTTACCACCCGACAGACGATAGGGAATCTGATGGTGTTGCAGCTTCAACTCGATCAATTTGGCCTGATAGTTACCGCGGTACAGAATCGCAAAGTCGCTGTACGGCCGGTCGGTGCGCAGGTGCAGGGTCAGAATCTCGACGGCTACGCGCTCGGCTTCGGCGTCTTCGTTGCGACAGCGAATCACCCGCACTTCGTCGCCGTGGCCCATCTCGCTCCACAATTGCTTCTCGAACTCGTGCGGATTGTTGGCAATCAGGATGTTGGCGCAGCGCAGGATACGGCTGGTGGAGCGATAGTTTTGCTCCAGCATCACCACTTTCAAGGACGGGTAATCGTCCTTGAGCAACATCAGGTTTTCAGGACGGGCGCCGCGCCAGGCGTAGATCGACTGGTCGTCGTCACCGACCACGGTGAACTGATTGCGCTTGCCGATCAGGTATTTGACCAGCAGGTACTGGCTGGCGTTGGTGTCCTGATATTCATCCACCAACAGGTAACGAACTTTGTTCTGCCACTTCTCAAGAATGTCGGCGTGCTCTTCGAACAACTTCACCGGCAGCAGGATCAGGTCGTCAAAGTCCACTGCGTTGTAGGCCTTGAGCGTGCGCTGGTAGTGGGTGTAGACGATGGCTGCCGTCTGCTCCTTGGGGTTGCGCGCATTTTCCAGCGCCTGGGGCGGCAGGATCAGGTCGTTTTTCCACGAGCCGATCATGTTCTTGATTTCGTCGACCCCGTCGTCGCCCGAGTATTCCTTCTGCATGATGTCGGTCATCAGCGCTTTGACGTCAGCTTCGTCAAAGATCGAGAAACCCGGCTTGTAACCCAGCCGCGCATGCTCCTTGCGGATAATGTTCAGCCCCAGGTTGTGGAACGTGCACACCGTCAAGCCACGACCTTCACCCTTTTTAAGCAGGGTGCCGACACGCTCTTTCATCTCGCGGGCGGCTTTATTGGTAAACGTCATGGCGACGATGTACTGGGCACGGATGCCACAGTTCTGGATCAGGTGCGCGATTTTGCGGGTAATCACGCTGGTTTTGCCGGAGCCCGCGCCGGCGAGCACCAATAGAGGGCCGCCGACATAGCTCACGGCTTCTTGCTGCCGGGGATTGAGTCGGGACATGACGAGATCAGGGGTCGTGTGTAAAAAGGGCGGGCATTTTAACAGGCTGAGCAAATATTGCTGCCTCTGTGCGACGGTGTGACATGCCACATCATCTTAATTTGCCGCTTTTGTTACTTTCGCGCAGGATGCCATGAGTATTTGCAGCTACCGTAGGATTAATACAGCAAATACGTATTTGATAACCAGTGTCATTGCCATTGGTTGCTGGCACGTCATAATGCCCACCGCCCGAATTTTTGCAGAGTCTAGGGAGCTAGCTTGTCTACGCCTGTCGAACCCTTGCGTTTACTGCTATTGGCCGAAGAGCCATCATGGGCAACGTTATTACGTGAATGTCTGGCGCCCATGGGAAGTGCGGCCGTCATGATAACCGCGCCGAGCTGGGAATCTGTCAGCCATCTGTTCGAGAACGATCGCAATGCGCTGCTCCTGACCACGGCGGACCTGCAGCCTTCAGCGGGCCGCTGCCGCTTGCCCACGGTTTTGCTGCTCGACACCGAACCTGCAACGTCACCCCGGGGTGTCAGCGACTGGCTGGTCAGCACCAGCCTGACTCCCGATGTCCTGCGCCGTTGCCTGCGCCATGTACGCGAACGCGGCGTGCTCGAGCACACGCTGCAACGTCTGGCCGAAGAAGACCCGCTGACCGGCATCGCCAACCGTCAGGGCTTTCAGACCCTGCTGGCAGTGCGCCTGGCCGAAAGTGACGGTCGCGGCATCGCCCTCGGCCATCTGGACCTGGACAACTTTCGCCACGCCAACGATGCACTGGGCCATCAGGCTGGCGATCGCCTGATCCTGCAGGTGGTGGCGCGCCTCAAAAGCCAGCTCGAAGCCGGCGACCAGTTGGCGAGGCTGGGAAGCGACGAGTTCGCGCTCTTGATCAATACCCATCGTGCGCCCGAGCGTGCCGAGTGGATGGCCGAGCGGATCACCGAGGTGATGGCTGAGCCCTACTGGGTCGACGGCGAAAGCCTGCTGATTGGCTGCAGCCTGGGCATCGCCCATGCGCGGGCCAACGCCGGGGCCGACCCGCTGATGTGGCACGCGCACATCGCCATGCAGCAGGCCAAAAGCACCCAGGGCTGCACCTTCCACGTCTTCAACGAACGCATCAATCGCAATGCCCGCAGCCTGGCCGACCTCGAAAGCGAGCTTCGCCGCGCCCTGCGCCGCGATGAACTGGAACTGCATTACCAGCCGCGCCTGGATCTGGGCACGGGGCAGATCGTCGGGCTGGAGGCGCTGGTACGCTGGCGCCACGCCGAGCGAGGCCTGCTGGCGCCCAGTGAGTTTGTGCCTCTTGCAGAGCAGAGCGGGCTGATTGTACCGCTGGGTTACTGGGTCATCTCCCGGGCTCTTCGCGATATGCAGTCGCTGCGTGAACGCGGGCTGGAACCGTTGCACATGGCGGTCAACCTGTCGTTTCGCCAGTTTCAGGACAGCCAGCTGCTCTCGACCCTCAGCCGCTTGATCATCGAGCGCGGTGTTGAAGCGCAATGGCTGGAATTCGAACTGACAGAAACAGCCGTGATGCGGCGCAGTGACCTGGTCAAGCAGACGATGGATGCACTGGGCCGACTCGGCGTGCGTTTTTCGCTGGATGATTTTGGTACGGGGTTCTCATCGTTTGTGCACCTCAACAGCTTGCCGATTGCGCTGCTCAAGATCGACAAAAGCTTTGTTGGCGGCATGGAAGGCCGCGAAGAGAACCGCAAGCTGGTCCACGCCATGATCAACCTGGCCCATAACCTGAAGCTGGAAGTAGTCGCCGAAGGCGTCGAAACCCCTGAACAACTTGCCCTTTTGCGCGACTTTGGCTGCGATCAGGTACAGGGTTACTTCATCAGCAAACCGCTGCCGCTGGCGGATCTGGTGGAATACTTGACGTTTGGGGCTCAGCAGCAGGTGCCGCAGGCGATCTAGCCCACAACATAACCTGTGAAACGGTGGGATCTATCTGTGGGAGCGGGCTTGCTCACGATGGCCTCACCCAGGCTTACCTGACAGACCGCGGGTCCTGCATCGCGAGCAAGCCCGCGCCCACAAAAGCCTGACCCTCTCCCAAGCGGTTATGCCGCACTCAAGCCCGCCACTTTCGCCACCTTGCGCTCCTGCTTGATCATGCGCCGCATCTTCCATTCGAACGCCAGCGTCAGGCTGATCGAGGCACAGGCCAGGCCCAGTGCCAGGCCCCACCACACGCCGGTCGGGCCCCACTCGAAAGTAAACGCCAGCATCCAGGCCATCGGCGCACCAATCACCCAATAGCAAAACAGCCCCACCAGAAACGTTGTCTTGGCATCCTTAAGCCCGCGAATGGCACCCATCGCGATGGTCTGTGCTCCATCAAACAGCTCAAACCAGGCAGCCACCGCCAACAAGCTCACCGCCAACTCGAATACCGGGCGGAACGCCGGATCGTTGTAATCCAGGAACAAACCGATGAGTTGGGTCGGCAAGAACCAGAACACCACAGAGAAGCCCAGCATGATCACCGCACCGCAGCCGATCCCGACCCGGCCCGCCAGGCGCGCCCGCAGCAAGTCTCCGCCGCCATAGTGCTGACCAATACGCATGGTGATTGCGTACGACATGCCCGCCGGCACCATAAACGCCACCGATACGATTTGCAGCGCAATCTGGTGCGCAGCCAGTTGCGTGCTGCCCATGGTGCCCATGCACAGCGCCGCGAACGCAAACAGCCCGACCTCCACCGCGTACGTACCGCCAATCGGCAGGCCGAGGCGCCACAGCTCACGCAAATAAGTCAGATTGATCCGCGACAGGCCTTTGCTGATCGGATACGCGTCGTAGGCCGGATGACGGTGGATATGCCAGGCCAGGCCCAGCGCCATGAAGGTCGCCACAATCGCCGTGACCAGGCCGATGCCCATCAAGCCCAGCTTAGGCAGGCCGAACATACCGGTAATCAGTGCGTAATTGAGCAGGAAGTTGGCCACGGTGCCGATCAGGCTGATTACCATCACTGGCGTGGCCCGGCCCATGGCACTGGTAAAACCGCGCAGGGCCATAAACGTCATGTAGCCGGGCAAAGCGAACGGCAACAGCATCAGGAACTGGCCAGCGGCCTCAACGTTGGTGGGCGTCTGGCCGAACAACAGCAACAGCGGCTTGATATTCCACAGCATCACCGCGCCCCCCAGCGCCAGCCCCCAGGCCAGCCACAGACCCGCCTGTGTAAGACGGGTCGCGCCTTCAATGTCACCCGCGCCCTGGCGAATCGACACCAGCGTACCCACGGCAGCAATGACACCAATGCAAAAAATCGACACGAACGAGTAGCTGGCCGCACCCAGACTCCCGCCAGCCAGAGCCTCTGGGCTCAGGCGCGCCATCATCAGCGTATCGGTCAGCACCATCAGCATGTGAGCCAACTGAGAGGCGATCAGCGGCCCTGCCAGCCGCATGATTGCCCAGAGTTCGATACGTGCAGGATGCTGTTTGGTCATCAGTCAGATTTCTATAGGTGCGTTGAAAGGCCTGATTCTCGGCGCGTTGAGTGTTTTAAGCAAAGGGATAAAAACGATCCGTAGCATGACTAAAACTCATGCGTAAGCTTATAGTTCTCACCACCGACTGTGACACGATAGGAACAATCTCAATGTCTCGTAGCCTTCCTCCTCTTTATGCCTTGCGCGCCTTTGAAGCGGCAGCTCGCCATAGCTCGTTTACCCGAGCGGGAGAAGAGCTGTCGATCACCCAAAGCGCCGTCAGCCGACATATCAAGACCCTGGAAGCGCATTTCGCCTGCCGGTTGTTCCAGCGCAATGGCCGCAGCCTGCAACTCACCGAAGCCGCCCGCTTGCTGCTGCCGGGTGTGCGCGAAGGCTTTGCCGCCCTGGAACGTGCCTGCACCACTTTACGCGCCGAAGATGACACCTTGCGCATGAAGGCCCCCTCGACCCTGACCATGCGTTGGCTACTGGCCCGTCTGAGCCGATTTCGCCACCTGCAGGCCGGTAACGAGGTGCAACTGACCAGCGCCTGGATGGACATCGACAATGTGGACTTCAATCAGGAGCCATTCGACTGCGCCGTACTGCTAAGCAATGGACACTTTCCGCCTGACTGGGAGGCCACGCTGTTGTTTCCCGAGATGCTGATCCCGGTCGGCGCGCCCGCCGTACAGGACGACACGCCTTGGGACGTCACGCGCCTGGCTGCCACCGAACTGCTGCACCCCACTCCCGATCGCCGTGACTGGCGCCGCTGGCTCGACTGCATGGGCCTGAGCGGGCAGGTTTCACTCAAGGGCGGGCAGGTTTTTGACACCCTGGAGCTGGGCATGATCGCTGCCGCCCGGGGGTATGGCATCTCCATGGGCGACTTGCTGATGGTTGCCGAAGACGTTGCTCAGGGTCGCCTTAGCCTGCCATTCCCGGCCGCCGTGGCCAGCGGCGAAAATTACTATCTGGTCTGGCCAAAAACCCGTCCTGGTGGTGAGCGCCTGCGCCGTCTGAGCGACTTTCTGCAACATGAAGTCGCCGCGATGGAGCTGCCAGAGGTGGAGCGAATGAAGTAGCCGGGCCTATCACCCTGTTACCGGCCGATACTGCAACGCCTGCGCCAGGTGCCTGCGCTCAATGCCTTGCAGCTGCTCCAGATCGGCCAAGGTCCTTGCCACCTTCAATATCCGGTGTGCCGCCCGCAGCGACAACGTCATCCGCTCGCAGGCGGTCTCCAGCCAGGCGTTGTCCACCTCACTCAGCCGGCACTGTGTACGCACCCCCGGCAGATCGAGAAAGGCATTGGCACACCCCTGACGCTGTAACTGACGCTCACGTGCTGCTGCCACCAATGCCGCCGAGATGGCCGTGGTATCGCCAGAGGCAAGGGGCGGGTTGAGCGACGTGGTCTCGCGCGCCACGGTCAGATGCAAATCAATGCGGTCGAGCAACGGTCCGGAAAGTTTGTTGCGATACCGCTGGATCTGCTCCGGGGTACAACGGCAGCGGCCTGTGGGCTCACCAAGATATCCACAGGGGCAGGGGTTCATGGCCGCGACCAGTTGGAAGCGCGCCGGAAAGCGCATTCGATCCCGGGCGCGGGCAATCACGATAAAGCCGGACTCCATTGGCTCCCTGAGGACTTCCAGCACCTTGCGATCAAACTCGGGAAGCTCATCAAGAAACAACACGCCGTGATGCGCCAGCGTGATCTCGCCGGGTTGTGGCTTTGAGCCGCCACCCACCAGCGCAGGGCCGGAGGCCGAGTGGTGAGGCTGACGAAACGGGCGCTGTGGCCAGCAGTTCAGCGGCACATGGCTGACCACCGACTGAATGGCCGCAACCTCAAGCGCCTCTTGTTCGTTGAGCGGCGGCAACAACCCGGGCAGGCGGCTGGCCAACAAGGTCTTGCCGGTACCGGGCGGGCCGCAAAACAGCAGATTGTGGCTGCCTGCGGCGGCAATCAATAACGCCCGCTTTGCCGAAAGCTGCCCCTGGACATCGATCAGATCAGGATAAGGTTTGCTCAACTGCAATAAGCCGCTGGCGACATAAGGCTCAATCACCTCACGCGCTGCGAAATGTGCCACCAGCTGCAACAAGTGCTCGACCGCGATCACTTCAAGCCCGGATGCAAGGCAGGCCTCTTCGGCATTGGCCAGCGGCACCACCAGGGCCCGTCCCGCAGCACGGGCCGCCAACGCCGCTGGCAAAACGCCCTGGACAGACCTGATTGCACCCGACAACGCCAATTCGCCCAGGCACTCCACCTGCTCCAACGCTGCGGCCGGTATTTGCCCGCTGGCCGCCAGGATTCCCAGGGCAATGGCCACATCAAAACGCCCGCCGTCCTTGGGCAGATCGGCGGGCGCCAGATTAAGAGTGATTCGCCGGGCCGGGAAATCCAGCCCGCAATTGAGGATCGCGCTGCGCACCCGGTCTTTGCTTTCCTTGACGGCCGCTTCAGGCAAGCCGACCAGTGTTAACGCGGGCAATCCATTGGCCAGATGCGCCTCGACCATGACGGCAGGCGCCTCGACACCCACCTGGGCGCGGCTGTAAACGATAGCCAGAGCCATGACTCATTCCTTGAGTTCGCAAAAAACTCATCCTGCGCGAATCAGGAGCCGAGGGCAGGGGTGTAATGGATACGGGATGTGAATGTGCATGCAAACACGACCGGCGAGCTGCCAAAGTTCGGTTGCATAAAACGCACAACCCTCTAAAATTAACGAATAACGTTATCCATTAACTATGATAATAAACTTCAAGTGCTGCCGAACTGAACGTCTGTTCCGAAGTGGCAAGACCCGTGCATGGTCAGACATTATCAATGTGGTAGAACGCAAATTAACGATGCTAGATGCTGCATCCGTGCTGGCCGATTTACTGTCGCCTCCTGGCAATCGGCTCGAAGCGTTGGGCGGCAACCGCAAAGGCCAGCACAGCATTCGCATCAACGCACAATGGCGAATCTGCTTCATTTGGGGCGCGAATGGCCCTGAAGCGGTAGAAATCGTTGATTATCACTGAGGTCATCATGATCAAGAACGGCATGCGCCCGGTTCATCCGGGTGAAATCCTCAAAGAGGAATACCTGGAGCCACTGAGTCTCTCAGCCGCTGCGCTGGCCAGAGCGCTCAAGATGTCCACACCGACGGTGAACGATATCGTGCTGCAGCGCCGTGGTGTCAGTGCCGATATGGCCTTGCGGCTGGCGATTTGCCTTGAGACGACGCCTGAGTTCTGGCTGAACCTGCAAACCACTTACGATCTGCGCAAAGCACAAATTGAACGTGGTGCAGCGATTCGCGAGCAGGTTGAACCCATTCATCACTGCGCCTGATTCACGCCCCCAGCGCCTTGGTGCCCAGATCTTCAGCAAAGCGCAACAGGTAGCCATCGGGGTCGAGCACCAAAAAATTGTGCTCGCCGAACAACACGTCGTTACTGCGGTACCAGCGTTCTTCCAGGGGTTTTCGCAAACTGTGACCCGCGGCTTCAAGGCGCTGGATCAGCCCCTGGGCATCCGGGCATTTGATCGACAGGTTCATGCCGCGACCAAACGGCTGCTCCAGCGGCCCGACACGCCAGGAAGACTCTTCAAGGTCATCCTGTTCCAGCATCAACTGGCTGCCATGAAACGACAAAAACGCAAAAAAATGCTCCGGGCGCTGGTACTCGATCTTGAATCCGAGCACTTCACAGTAAAAGCCCAGGCTGCGCGAGAGGTCCGAGACGATCATCTCGGGTACCAGCGGGTTCATCACCAACATACTAAAACATCCTTGTTTCAATGATCGACGCACCGCCTTCGAGCGTTATTGCGTCGGCGGCAGTAGCCTGGCTTCCAGTTCGGCCACTTTGGCCTCCAGGCATTCAAGACGAGCACGGGTACGGGCCAGAACCACCATTTGGCTGTCGAACTCTTCGCGGCTCACCAGATCCAGCTTGCTGAAACCACTTTGCAGCAAGGCTTTGAACTGGCTTTCGATTTCGTTGCGCGGCAGCGCGGTTTCGCCACTGAACAAACGGGAGGCGTGGCCACCAAGGGCGTCGAGAAAATCTTTGGGCGCGAGCATGGATAAAGTCCTTAAAACTGATGGCGGCGAGTGTATCACGGGGGGTTGGCGCTCACTGCCGACGGCTTTCTGCACGTTTTTCGCGCACCTTCCCTGCAGGCTGCGCACCATCATCGAGCACAAACATCCCGACAAATCAGGCCAAAAGCCATCAACTTCTTCTAAACCGCTGTAATTGTTGATTTTTCCAGACATGGCAAGGTTTCTGCTTAGGCGTATATGACTCATGCACTGATGCAGTAGCTGTGACGAAGGCAGTGCGGCAGGTGGTTCAGGGAGTGTTTTCGTCACCAGCGATTTACACACGTTGTACAGCCTGAAGAAGGCTGACGATGCGTTACAAAGCCAGACACTGCGCTTAGACTTGAGCCGGGTTTGTTTTCCTGGGGCAAGTCCACCAATTCGGGAGAAGTTTCATGAAGCTAGTCACCGCCATTATCAAGCCGTTCAAGTTGGATGACGTGCGCGAATCGCTGTCTGAGATCGGCGTACAAGGCATTACTGTTACTGAGGTCAAAGGCTTCGGCCGGCAGAAGGGTCACACCGAGCTGTATCGCGGCGCGGAATACGTGGTCGATTTTCTGCCAAAAGTGAAGATTGATGTCGCCATTGACGACAAGGATCTTGATCGGGTTATCGAGGCGATAACCAAGGCTGCCAACACCGGCAAGATTGGTGACGGCAAGATTTTCGTGGTCAATCTGGAACAGGCTATTCGCATCCGTACCGGCGAAACCGATACCGACGCAATCTAAGCCGCCAAACCCCAACGCCCCAGGAGAAAACACTATGACTCTGCGTAAAATCGCAGGGCTCGGAGCCCTGCTGTCTGTCGTAATGCCTGGCCTGGCCATGGCGGCAGACGAAGTGGCTGCTCCAGTCCTCAACTCGGGCGATACCGCCTGGATGCTGACTGCTACCGCTTTAGTGCTGTTCATGACCATTCCCGGCCTGGCGCTGTTCTACGGCGGCATGGTGCGCTCCAAAAACATTCTTTCCGTAATGATGCAGTGCTTCGCCATTACCGGTCTGATCAGCATTCTGTGGGTCATTTATGGCTACAGCATCACGTTCGACACCACGGGCATGGAGCAGGGCGTCACCAATTTCAATTCGTTCATCGGCGGGTTCGGCAAAGCCTTCCTGGCGGGTGTAACACCTGAAAGCCTGACCTCACCTACCGCACTGTTCCCGGAAGCCGTGTTCATTACCTTCCAGATGACCTTCGCCATCATCACCCCGGCGCTGATCGTCGGTGCCTTTGCCGAGCGCATGAAGTTCTCGGCCATGCTGATTTTCATGGGCGTGTGGTTCACCCTGGTCTATGCGCCGATCGCGCACATGGTATGGAGCGGCAACGGCGGCCTGATGTGGGACTGGGGCGTCCTCGATTTCGCAGGCGGCACAGTGGTGCATATCAACGCCGGTATCGCAGGTCTTGTCGCGTGCATCGTGCTTGGCAAGCGTAAAGGCTATCCGTCCACCCCAATGGCTCCGCACAACCTGGGTTACACCCTGATGGGCGCTGCCATGCTGTGGATCGGCTGGTTCGGCTTTAACGCCGGCTCCGCAGCGGCCGCCAACGGCACTGCCGGCATGGCGATGCTGGTCACTCAGATCGCTACCGCTGCCGCGGCACTGGGCTGGATGTTTGCCGAGTGGATTACCCACGGCAAGCCAAGCGCACTGGGTATTGCTTCGGGCGTAGTCGCAGGCCTGGTGGCAATCACCCCGGCCGCTGGCACCGTAGGCCCAATGGGCTCGGTCGTGATCGGTCTGGCATCTGGCGTGATCTGCTTCTTCTGCGCCACCAGCCTCAAGCGCAAACTGGGCTACGACGACTCACTGGATGCGTTCGGCGTACACGGCATCGGCGGCATCGTCGGCGCCATCCTGACTGGCGTGTTTGCCGCCCCTGTACTGGGTGGCTTCGGCACCGTGACCGACATCCCGGCCCAAGTCTGGATCCAGTTCAAAGGCGTCGCCTTCACCGTGGTCTACACCGCGATTGTGACGTTCATCATTCTCAAAGTGCTGGATGCCGTGATGGGTCTGCGAGTGACTGAAGAGGAAGAGGCTGTGGGCCTCGATCTGGCTCAGCACAACGAGCGTGGCTACAACCTGTAAATATCCCTATAAAAAACCCGGCGTGCCGGGTTTTTTTTTGCTCATAAAAAGACGATATTCTCGGCAATGGAATGATTTGCCCTACAGGTTAAAGGGTTCACCAAGTTCTACGCTTGTGAATGCCACCCGTACTTGCGACACAACTCGACTATTAGCTGCTTTGCTTTTTTATTCAGCACGCTAGAATGCGCGCCCAAGGGCAGGAAACAATGCTCGAGTACGACGAAGGCGAGGATGATCTCCCGACGCTTTCAAGGCCCGTGATCCGTGCTGCCGGAGTATCTGGCACTGGGCGCCTGGCAAGGTGTTTATTCAGGCACGCGCCGTGATGATAGCGGTGTGCGTCAAACCCTCTTCACCTTACAACGATGAAGAGGTGTAAGCCGCGGTTTGCCCAAGGCTACTTTTTCACCAGCGGTGGTCGACAGTTGCCACAACTGGTCTATAACTAATCTGCTTTACGTATGTCATGGGGTAGAACATGAGCGACGACGATCTGGAAAATGATGACCTCGAAGTAGGCGAAGACGACGATACCGAAGAGGGCCTGGAAACGGCCGCCGAGGACGTTGCAGACGACGATGGTGGCGACGATGTGCCGGCCCCTGCGGCCAAAGGCAAATCCAAGGCTGCCGTGTCAGTTGACGACCTGCCCAGTGTAGAAGCCAAGAACAAAGAGCGTGATGCTCTGGCTCGCGCCATGGAAGAGTTTCTGTCCAAAGGCGGCAAAGTGCAGGAAGTTGAGGCTAACGTGGTGGCTGACCCACCCAAGAAGCCTGACAACAAGTACGGCAGCCGTCCTATCTAAGGGACAGCTGTTTGCTTGAAGAAAAAACCCGCCGTCGCTGCGGGTTTTTTTGTGGGTGACGGAAAGAAGACTGACATGACCCTGTGGGAGCGGGCTTGCTCGCGATGCAGGCAAGCCCGCTCCCACTATTACAAGTGCTTCAACACCGCCGGCAACTCACTCAAGCAGCCAATTTCCGCATCCGGGGCCTTCTCGCCGTCCCAGTGCTTGCCGCCAGGGTTGAACCACACCGCTCGCAGGCCTGCCCGTTGGGCACCGGCGATGTCGTCCCCCGGATGGTCGCCCACGTGTACCGCTGCACCCGCTACCACACCACCGCGCAACAACGCTTCGTGGAACAGTCGCACATCCGGCTTGGCGATGCCGATATCTTCAGCACACAACACAAATTTGAAGTGGTGCCCCAAACCGATTCGCCGCACATCGGCGTTGCCATTGGTGACCACACCCAAGCTGTAATCACGGGCCAGTGCAATCAGGGTCGGCTCAGCCTGCGGGAACACGTCCAATGCGTGACGCGCCTCAATAAAGACTTCAAAGGCGTCATCAGCCAAGGCTGCTGCGTTCACGTAACCTGCTTCGTTCAACGCATGAAACAGGATCCGCCGACGCAGCGCGCTGATCCGGTGCTTGAGCTGGGGCTCCTCACTTAACACCCGTTCGCGAATCGCCTGGAAATGCCCGACCTCGACGACGCCCAGTTTTGGTGCGTTATTGCCAAGCCACTGACGCAAAACGGCTTCGGCGCTGACAATCACCGGGGCGGTATCCCACAGGGTGTCGTCGAGGTCGAAGGTAATCAGCTCAATCGTCATTCACTGTCCTTACTGCGTTTGGCCCGTGGATGGGCGCTGTCGTAGACCGATGCCAGATGCTGGAAATCCAGATGAGTATAGATTTGCGTGGTTTTGATGTCCGCATGCCCGAGCAACTCTTGCACGGCACGCAAATCCTGGGAGGACTCCAGCAAGTGGCTGGCAAATGAATGGCGCAGCATATGGGGGTGCAGATTCTGCCCCAGCTCGCGCTCACCGGCTGCCTTGACCCGCACTTGAATGGCCCGCGGCCCAAGGCGTGTACCGCGCTGGCTGACGAACACGGCGCCATCCCCGGGGTTGGCCAGTGCCCGCAAGGGCAACCAGGCCTGTAGCGCCTCTCGGGCCTTTTGACCGACGGGCAAAACTCGGGTCTTGCTGCCCTTGCCGAGCACCTCGACCAGCCCATCGGCCAAATCCAGCTGATCCAGGTCAAGCCCGGTCAACTCCGACAATCGCAGCCCCGACGAATAGAACAACTCCAGAATGGCCTGGTCCCGCAGCGCCAGAAAGTCGTCCTCGACACCCCCCTCCAGCAATTGCAGGGCACGATCGGTATCCAGGGTCTTGGGCAGGCGGCGCTCGCCTTTGGGTGGAGCCAGACCGTTTGCCGGGTCGTGGTCGCACAAGCCTTCTCGGTTGAGATAGTGATAAAGCCCGCGCACCGCCGACAACAGACGGGCAATGCTGCGCGAGGATTGACCTTGCTGATGCAGACGCGAAACCAGTTGGCGCATGCGCTGGATATCCAGTGCCGTCCAGCTGACGATTGACTCCTTGGCGCAAAACGCCAGCACCTTGTTCAGGTCGCGGCGGTAGGCCTCAAGCGTATGGGGCGACACCTGGCGCTCACTGCGCAGGTGAATGCAGTAAGCGTCCAGTTGCCGTTCCATCTAACGTACCGAGCGCAAAGCGTTGGTAAAGCGCGGCAGAACCCTGCCCAGCACCTCGGCGATATAACCGAGGAACAGCGTGCCCACCGAGCTCTTGTAGTGCTGCGGATCGCGACTGGCAATCGCCAGTACACCGTGCAACCCCAGATGATTGAGCGCGACTACGGCCGTCGAACCGATCTGCTTGCGCTGATCTTCGCCAAACAGGAAGTCCAGCTCATGCTCACGCAGGCTGCCGCTGACCGTCTTGCCTTCCGTCAACAAGCCACCCAGTGCACGTTGCGCATCGGCGCTGCTGACCCAGCGTCCGACCGGCATCGGGTTGTCACCGAACAGTACCAGGCTGACAAAAGGCACCTGGAAGTCCTGACGCAAGCTGTCTTCGACGGCAATCACCAGCTCATCGAGACTGGTGGCGTCCATCAGGGCGAGGTTAAGACGACGGGTTTTTTCAAAGAGGCGGTCGTTGTCGCGGGCCACGTCCATCAACTGCGACAAGCGATGACGCATCTCGATGTTACGACCACGCAACAACTCCAGTTGACGCTCCACCAGCGAAATCGTATCGCCACGCTGGTGAGGAATACGCAGCGACAGCAGCAGCTCTTCACGCTGGCCGAAAAAATCCGGATGCTCCTGCAGGTACGCCGCAACCGTTGCTGCTTGCGAGTTATCCACAGGTACTTCGAGTGCTGCAGGCTGCGTTTTGTCGGTCATCAGTTGCGCTCGCTCATAAACGGACTTGTCCTTCGTAAACTCGCATCGCCGGGCCGGTCATGATCACTGAATGGCCGGGACCAGCCCATTCGAGAGACAAACGGCCACCCGGCAAATCGAGGATCAGCGGTGAGTCCATCCAGCCCTGGCTGATCGCAGCCACAGCAGCGGCACACGCCCCGGTACCGCACGCCTGGGTTTCCCCGGCGCCGCGTTCCCAGACCCGTAGCTGTCCGCGCTGGCGATCAATCACGTGAAGAAAGCCGACATTGACCCGTGCCGGAAAGCGCGGGTGATGTTCAATTTTTGGCCCCAGCTCATGCACCGGCGCAGCGTTGATATCGTCGACACGCAGCACCGCATGGGGATTGCCCATCGACACGGCCGCCAGCTCAACGGTCTGGCCGTCGACATCCAGTTCGTAGCTCAGCGCCTGAGCGTCGGCAACAAACGGGATCTCGGCCGGAATCAGGCGCGGAGGGCCCATATCGACACTGATTTGCCCATCACTGCGCACGTTCAGTTCGATGATGCCGCCTTTGGTTTCGACCTTGAACTGACGCTTGGTGGTCAAGCGCTTGTCGAGCACGAAACGCGCGAAACAGCGCGCCCCGTTGCCGCATTGCTCAACTTCCGAACCGTCGGAGTTGAAGATCCGGTAACGGAAATCAACTTCCGGGTTGCTCGGCGCCTCAACCAGCAGCAGTTGATCAAAACCGACGCCCGTGTGCCGATCACCCCATTGCTTGGCGTGCTTGGGCAGGATATGCGCGTGCTGGCTGACCAGGTCGAGAACCATGAAATCATTGCCCAGGCCGTGCATTTTGGTAAAACGCAGCAACATGGGTTTACTCCGCCAGCAGGCTTTCGCCAGCAAACAACTCGGCTACGGTCTCGCGACGACGTACTTCAAACGCCTGATCGCCATCCACCAGAACTTCGGCGGCGCGGCCACGGGTGTTGTAGTTCGAACTCATGACAAAGCCATAAGCACCGGCCGAATGCACCGCCAGCAAATCGCCTTCAGCCAGTGCCAGTTGGCGGTCCTTGGCCAGGAAGTCGCCGGTTTCGCAGATCGGGCCGACGATGTCGTAGTTGCGAGCCTCGGTGTCACGCGGGCGAACCGCGGTCACGTCCATCCAGGCCTGGTACAACGCCGGACGAATCAGGTCGTTCATCGCCGCATCGACGATGGCAAAGTCTTTGTGCTCGGTGTGCTTGAGGTACTCGACCTGAGTCAACAGCACGCCCGCGTTGGCCACGATAAAGCGGCCCGGTTCGAACACCAGCGCCAGATCGCGCCCATCGATGCGTTCGCGCACGGCCTTGATGTAATCGCCAGCCAGAGGTGGCTCTTCATCGCGATAGCGCACGCCCAGGCCGCCACCCAAGTCGATGTGACGCAGGTAAATGCCGCAATCGCCCAAGCGATCGATCAGGGCCAACAAACGGTCCAGGGCATCGATAAAGGGTTCGAGGGTGGTCAGTTGCGAGCCGATATGGCAATCGACGCCGACCACTTCCAGGTTAGGCAACTGCGCGGCGCGGATGTAGACATCCTCGGCGTCAGCGATGGCGATACCGAACTTGTTTTCCTTGAGGCCGGTGGAGATGTACGGGTGCGTGCCCGCATCAACGTCCGGGTTCACGCGCAGGGAAATCGGCGCACGAACACCCATTTCGGCGGCCACGACCTGCAGGCGCTCAAGCTCGTCGGTGGACTCGACGTTGAAGCAGTGCACGCCCACTTCCAGGGCGCGACGCATGTCGTCACGGGTCTTGCCTACACCCGAAAACACGATCTTGTCGGCCGAACCACCTGCAGCCAGCACACGTTCCAGCTCGCCACGGGAAACGATGTCAAAACCGGCACCCAAACGCGCCAGGACATTGAGTACACCCAGGTTGGAGTTGGCCTTGACGGCGAAACACACCAGGTGCGGCGTGCCGTCCAGAGCATCGGCGTAAGCGTTGTATTGCGCTTCGATGTGCGCCCGGGAGTAAACATAAGTCGGCGTGCCAAAACGCTCGGCAATGGCCGTCAGCGCAACACCTTCGGCGAACAGCTCGCCGTCCCGGTAATTAAAAGCGTCCATGGTGTTCCCTTATTGGTGCTTGTGCGATTGCGATTGCGACGACTTCGCTTGGTCTTCAGGGGATTTGCTGTCATCGGGCAGATACAGCGGTCCTTTTTGACCACAGGCAGAAACAAGGCAGGCGACCGCGACGAGCGCAGCAAGAGAAGAGATCAGGCGCTTCATGGCGAAATCCTTTGAAAAGCATTAATTGCGCCCGAGTATACCGAGCACCCACCAGCTTGCCTATGCAGCAGAGCGGCCGAGCGTAACGCCCTGTCTGGATGATCAGTGGTGGTTGGCACAAGGCTGTCATGGGGTTTGCAATCGGCCTGGAGCGCCCGTATCTTGCGAGCTCCGAGCATGACTAGATATTACGAGGTTCCACCATGAGTTTGACTGAAGCCCGTTTTCACGATCTGGTCGATGCCACCCAGGAAAATCTGGAAGACATCTTCGACGACTGTGATCTGGATGTAGATGTGGAGAATTCCGCGGGAATCCTGACGATCAAATTCGAGAATGGCAAAGCCCTGATCTTCAGCCGTCAGGCACCCGTGCTACAGCTCTGGCTGGCTGCTCCCAACGGCGGTTTCCACTTCGACTACGATGAAAAGCGCAGCTCGTGGAAGTGCGACAAAACCGACGAACTGCTCAGCGAAATGGTTCAACGCCTGACACTGGAACACGCTGGCGCCGAGCTGGAATTTGAAGAGATCTGATAGTGACCGCTCCTGTTAAACCTGCAAAACCGCTCTACAGCAACGTCAGTCCGGCAGTGCCGTCCCCCTGCATCAGCACCTGCCGGCTGGATGAACACAAAGTCTGCCTGGGCTGTTTTCGGCACGTCGAAGATATTCGCGAATGGCGTTCGGCAGACGACCAGCGGCGCCGGGTCATTTGTGAACAGGCCCGGCAACGTGTAGCCGCCGCCGAAGGCTGCGAAGGGATTTGCAGGGCGCTTGGGTAAACGGGTTGCTGCGCAACCCTTCCCCGCCTGCGGCAGCGACTACGGGATTTGGCATGGCTTGTGTATTTATTTTGCTGTGGTAGTGTCCGGGTACGCCTCGCACTAACGAGGTTCGTCAAAACCCCGCCATTTTCCGGCGGGGTTTTGCTTTTTCGTGCAGAAAAAAGGAGTCTGCCAGGTCATGAGCACCCCAACCCCACTCATCCTCACTCGCCTGGACGTACAGCGTCTGGAGCAACTCATCGACAGCTTGCCAGAAACGACTCCTGGCATTGAGGCATTGCAAGCCGAACTCGATCGCGCCGAAACCATCGTCGGCCACGAAGAGGTGCCTGCTGGTGTTGTGACCATGAATTCGCGTGTGCACTGCCGCGAAGAAAGCAGTGGCAAGGACTACCGCCTGACATTGGTGTACCCGAAAGACGCCAACGCCGACGAAGGCAAGGTTTCGATTCTGGCCCCTGTCGGCAGCGCACTGCTGGGTTTGCAGGTCGGTCAACACATCAACTGGCCAGCTCCAGGCGGCAAAACCCTGAAACTGGAACTGCTTGAAGTTGAATACCAGCCAAAAGCCGCAAGTGACTTCAACGCTTAAGTTTGGTTGATGGCCTCTCGTCGCGGGCAAACGTGCACAAGGACCGGTAGCTGACACTCAGCTCACGGGCCAAAGCCCGCAGCTCATGACTGACCTGCTGCGCCCCCCACTGCGAGCGATTGTCGAGCATTGCCAATTGCTGCTCATCCCAGCCCCACTCGCGGGTCAGGCGCTGCAGCAGCAACCGCTGCCACTGCATACCCGTCGCGCCACTGCTCAGCGTGTGGCCGACCTTCAGGTACAGGCTGCGGCGAACCAGTTCCAGACGCTGCAACTCGCCGCGCCCCTGCAGGTACTGCTCGATTCGCCGGTACACCACCACGTAGGGGTCCAGCTCATCAAGGTCGAGCCGATCGGCGTACACCCTCTTCTTGAACCCCATACTCAGACAGTTCACCCGTGGGTGCTCGCTGGCATACACCTCGACCAGCAACAGCTTGAGCACTGACTTGTACGGCGACTCAATGCCCTTGAACAATTGCCACAGCCCGGCGCCCAGCAGTTCTGCGGGGGCAATCTGCGCCAGGTGCCCGAGATCAATGGTTTCATCGTGACCCACAACGTCATTGGCCAATAGCCCTTGGGCACATTCGGCGTAGCGAGCCTCCTGATATGCCGGCACCCACCACCACATCGGCGTACGCCCCGCGAGCCAGATAGCGGTGCGATAAAACTCATCCAGCAACA
Source organism: Pseudomonas sp. NKUCC02_KPG (assembly GCF_019345465.1). GTDB lineage: Bacteria > Pseudomonadota > Gammaproteobacteria > Pseudomonadales > Pseudomonadaceae > Aquipseudomonas. The sequence continues at coordinate 194,315 of NZ_JAHKRC010000007.1, read as the reverse complement.
ACCTGTTGCGAGGCTCTGCACTCCCGTCGTTGCTCGGTTGGGAGTCACATTCGCCCTGGGCGAAACGCTGCGCATCAATCAGAAAAAAATGCGCTTCAACCCCCAGGCTTGCCGCCCAGACTTCCAGCCGTCGACATTTTTTGCGCAACGCCGCCACCGCCATGTCGCTCAAGTCCGGCCCCAGACAAATCCACACGTCCATATCGCTTTGATCGGTCTGGGCCAAAGTCCCTAGACTGCCCATCAAAAAAAGCCCATGAATCGGTTTTGAAGCGCAGGCGCGGCCCGTGCTGCAGGAAAAGTCCCGGATCAGTTGCTGCGCTGCGCCAAGGGTGGAGGCGTCAGGTTCATAGCCCGACACCCCGGCCGGGGTGCAGTCCGAAACATAGCCGGGCAACAGCGGGTGATTCACGTGAAAACACAGCGCCAACAGCCTCAGCAGCGATTGCTGATGGGGTGCAAGGCCTTCCATTGCACGGGCCATGCGACCCTGATTGACGGTGAGAAACCGCCCACGAAGTTGCAGGAGAGTCTGTCGCTCGACTCCATCGCTCGGCATGGGGAGTGTTTCAGGAGGGCACGTCATTTCACGCTCAGACCGGCTCGCCACAAGACAAAAGGGAGTGGGAGTCTACAGCCCGCCGTATCAAAGACTCAGGAGGAATGGGTGTTTGAGGTCAGAATTTTACTGCGCGAAGAAGTGTGCCCGCGGAATCATTGGTCGTTCAGATCCCGAGGGCGCGGCGTGGCGTCAGGCGATTTCTTTGGACTCTACAAGAATTGTCAGCAGTACTTGAACACTCTGAGCAGCATCACGGCCCAGGCTAGTCAGGTAACCGCCATCGGGTTGGTCAATGAGCTTCTTGTCATACAAACGACGTGCAGCAGCCACTTTTTCGGGTGCCGCGTGTTGATGGATCTTCAGGCCCTCAAGGGTACTTTCCAAGTCAAACAGTGCAAGGACTTCCAGTTCGGCAACCAACTCAGGGGTAAACGACATAAAGACTCCAGACTATGCAGGAAAAGACGACAGCCGCTCTAAGGTGATCGCACTCGCGCTGACTGTCCAGTGACAGTTCCCACCTTTATAAAACAGCCTGTCGTTATAAGGCAGTTGGAGTGTAGTCGCTGCCGAGGCACGAAGGCTGCGAGCGCTTAAAAATCAATAGCTCGCAGCCTTCGTTCCTCGGCAGCGACTACTACGACGGGACCGTTTTGAGCTTTCAGTTATATAAACATTCTTAAATAGTATTTTTAAGAATATCCCTGCCTCACTACTATTGCCCTACGCCAGCATCCCTGTCGGCACCCATATTTTCAGGAGCAGCACCATGAGCGCATCTCTGCGTAGCGTTGACGGCCAGGACGAAGCAACCATCCTTCGGGAAATCCAGAGCGCGCTGCGAGACCTGCGCTTTGGTGCTGTTGAAATCACTGTGCACAACGCTCAAGTGGTTCAGATCGAACGTAAAGAAAAATTCCGTCTGCAAAACCCGAGTCAAAAAAACGCCTGATCAATAGAAAGCGCATTCACGCGAGTGCGCCTCATAAAAAAACTAGAAAAAGCTTTGGAGCCTCACCTATGTCCCTACGCCGTTACGCTTTGGCCGCGCTGGCCAGTGCCATTTTTGCTGGCTCCGCTGCAGCCAAAGATTATGAGTTGCTCAACGTTTCCTACGATCCGACTCGCGAGCTGTACCAGGATTACAACACCGAATTCACCCACTTCTGGAAAGCCAGCCACCCCGGCGACAACGTCAAAATCCAGCAATCCCACGGCGGCTCGGGCAAACAGGCTCGCGGCGTGATCGACGGCCTGCGTGCCGACGTCGTGACCCTGGCCCTGGCCGGTGACATTGACGAAATTGCCAAAATCAACAAAGGCTCGCTGCCGGAAAACTGGCAAACCCGCCTGCCGGACGCCAGCACCCCGTACACCTCGACCATCGTGTTCCTGGTACGCAAGGGCAACCCTAAAGGCATCAAGGACTGGGGCGACCTGACCAAAGAAGGCGTATCGGTCATTACCCCGAACCCTAAAACCAGCGGCGGCGCTCGCTGGAACTTCCTTGCGGCATACGCCTACGGCCTTAAAGCCAACGGTGGTAACGAGGAAAAAGCCAAGGAATACGTAAAAGAGCTGTTCAAACACGTACCCGTGCTGGATACCGGCGCACGCGGTTCGACCATTACCTTCGTCAACAACGGTCAGGGTGACGTGTTGCTGGCCTGGGAAAACGAAGCGTTCCTGGCACTCAAGGAAGACGGTGGCGGTGACAAGTTCGATATCGTCGTGCCTTCGCTGTCGATTCTGGCTGAGCCACCGGTGGCTGTAGTCGACAAAAACGCCGAGAAAAAAGGCAACTCCGAAATCGCCAAAGCCTACCTGGAACACCTCTACAGCCCGGCTGGCCAGGAAATCGCGGCGAAGAACTTCTACCGTCCACGTGACGCGGCCGTTGCTGCCAAATACGCCAAACAATTTCCGAAACTGGAACTGGTGACTATCGACAAAGACTTCGGTGGCTGGAAAACTGCGCAGCCGAAATTCTTTAATGACGGCGGCGTGTTCGACCAGATTTACCAGGCGCAATAACCTGCGGGGCGGGCCTTCGGGCCACGCTTAAAGCTAGAACATCAGGCCCGCAATTGGTTGCGGGCCTCGTGCGTTAACCCAAGGACTTTTATGTCGCGTCGTATCTCCCCCGTCATACCCGGCTTCGGGCTGACGCTGGGCTACACCTTGGTGTACCTCAGCCTGATTGTGCTCATTCCACTGGCGGCGATGTTCGTGCATGCCGCTCAACTGACCTGGGACCAGTTCTGGGCCATCATCACCGCTCCACGGGTGCTGGCTGCGCTGCAACTGAGCTTTGGTACCGCCTTTGTCGCGGCCATCATCAACGGCATCATCGGCACCGTGCTGGCCTGGGTGCTGGTGCGTTATACCTTCCCGGGACGCAAGGTCATCGACGCCATGATCGACCTGCCGTTTGCCCTGCCGACCGCCGTCGCCGGTATCGCCCTGACCGCCCTGTACGCTCCCAACGGCTGGATTGGCCAGTTCGCCACCGACCTGGGCTTCAAGATCGCCTACACCCCGATGGGTATCACCCTGGCACTGACCTTCGTCACCCTGCCGTTTGTGGTGCGTACGGTGCAGCCGGTACTGGCCGATATTCCGCGAGAAATCGAAGAAGCGGCTGCCTGCCTGGGCGCCAAGCCGCTGCAGGTGTTCCGCTACATTCTGGTGCCAGCCCTGCTGCCCGCCTGGCTGACCGGCTTTGCCCTGGCGTTTGCCCGGGGTGTCGGTGAGTACGGCTCGGTGATTTTCATCGCCGGTAACATGCCGTTCAAAACCGAAATCCTGCCGTTGCTGATCATGGTCAAGCTGGACCAATACGACTACACCGGTGCCACGGCCATTGGCGTGATGATGCTGGTGGTTTCCTTCATTTTGCTGCTGATCATCAACTTGATTCAGCGCCGCATCGAAAAACCGTGAAGGAGGCCTGACCATGTCCAGTTCAACACCAAGTGCCTCATCCGTAGCCAACGCCGCCCGTCGGGGGAGCCCGACGTCGCGGCGCCTGCTGATCGGTTTCGGCTGGTTGTTTTTCATCCTGTTCCTGCTGCTGCCGCTGCTGATCGTGGTGTCCCAGGGCTTGAAAATGGGGATCGGCACGTTCGTCGACGCCATCATCGAACCCGATGCCTTGTCAGCCCTGAAGCTCACCATCATTGCGGTGGTGATTTCCGTTCCGCTGAACGTGGTATTCGGTGTCAGCGCGGCCTGGTGCGTGAGCAAATACAGCTTTCGCGGCAAGAGCATCCTGGTCACGCTGATCGACCTTCCGTTCTCGGTCTCGCCGGTGATCGCCGGTCTGGTCTACGTGCTGATGTTTGGCGCCCAGGGCTTCTTCGGCAAGTGGCTGCAAGAGCACGACATCCAGATCGTCTTCGCCTTGCCGGGCATCGTGCTGGCAACCATCTTCGTCACCGTACCGTTCGTGGCCCGTGAACTGATCCCGCTGATGCAGGAGCAGGGCACCCAGGAAGAAGAAGCCGCACGCCTGCTGGGCGCCAACGGCTGGCAAATGTTCTGGCACGTGACCGTACCCAATATCAAATGGGGCCTGATCTACGGCGTGGTGCTGTGTACTGCACGGGCGATGGGTGAGTTCGGTGCGGTGTCGGTGGTTTCCGGGCACATTCGCGGGGTGACCAACACGCTGCCGTTGCACGTCGAGATCCTCTACAACGAATACAACCACGTTGCCGCCTTCGCTGTGGCGACCCTGTTGCTGATTATGGCGCTCTTCATCCTGCTGCTTAAGCAGTGGAGCGAATCCCGTATTAACCGCCTGCGCGCCAGCGCCGCGGAGGAATAAACCATGTCGATCGAAGTCCGTAACGTCAGCAAGAACTTCAACGCCTTCAAGGCGCTGAACAGCATCAACCTGGATATCCACAGCGGCGAACTGGTCGCCCTGCTCGGCCCGTCGGGCTGCGGCAAAACCACCTTGCTGCGCATCATCGCCGGCCTGGAAACCCCGGACGAAGGCAACATCGTGTTCCACGGTGAAGACGTCTCGGGGCACGACGTGCGTGATCGTAACGTCGGTTTTGTGTTCCAGCATTACGCGTTGTTCCGCCACATGACGGTGTTCGACAACGTCGCTTTCGGCCTGCGCATGAAGCCGAAAAAGGAACGCCCGAGCGAAACCCGCATCGCCGAAAAAGTCCACGAACTGCTGAACATGGTGCAACTGGACTGGTTGTCGGATCGCTACCCTGAGCAGCTCTCAGGCGGTCAGCGCCAGCGTATCGCCCTGGCCCGCGCACTGGCCGTAGAACCCAAGGTACTGCTGCTGGACGAACCGTTCGGCGCGCTGGACGCCAAGGTCCGTAAAGAGCTGCGCCGCTGGTTGGCGCGCCTGCACGAAGACATCAACCTGACCTCGGTATTCGTGACCCACGACCAGGAAGAAGCCATGGAAGTGGCCGACCGTATCGTGGTGATGAACAAGGGCGTGATCGAGCAGATCGGCTCACCGGGCGAAGTCTACGAAAACCCGGCCAGCGATTTTGTTTACCACTTCCTGGGCGACTCCAACCGCCTGCACATCGGTGAAGATCAGCACCTGCTGTTCCGTCCGCACGAAGTGTCGTTGTCCCGTCACGAGATCGAAGACCACCATGCCGCGCAGGTACGCGACATCCGCCCATTGGGCGCGACCACCCGGGTGACACTGAAAGTTGAAGGGCAAAGCGAGTTGATCGAAGTTGAAGTGGTCAAGGACCACGACAGCCTGACCAATCTGGCGCGCGGCGAGACGCTGTTCTTCAAGCCGAAGGTATGGCAAAAGGCGTAAGCCCACTGCCCTTGTGGGAGCGGGCTTGCTCGCGATGGCAGCAACGTGGTTTCAAGATAAGCCGCGTCGGTTGCATCGCGAGCAAGCCCGCTCCCACAGTTTCAGAGTGGATCTAAGGCTTTTTCAGCTTCGGATTCGGAAAAAACTGCACCGCCTGCACTTTAGGGTCCGGTGCTTTTTTCAACGCCGAAACATTGACCCGCGTACCCAATTCCTTGGGCACCGACAAACCTTGCTCATTCAACGTATCCGAATAACCGCAGGCCACACATTCGCGGTGCGGCACGTCGTCTTCGTTCCACATCATCAACTTGTCGGGCTCGCTGCACGCCGGGCAGACAGCCCCGGCGATAAAGCGTTTTTTGGTCACATTCACAGGTGCATCACTCATGCCGCCGAATCCTCAGTCAGGCCGCTGTGGCGCAACAGCGCGTCAATCGACGGCTCACGACCACGGAAGTCCTTGAACAGCTCCATTGGAGCCTTCGAACCGCCACGGGCCAGAATCGCCTGACGGAACGCCTTGCCCGTGTGCGGGTTGAATACGCCTTCTTCTTCAAAGCGCGAGAACGCATCGGCCGACAGCACTTCAGCCCACTTGTAGCTGTAGTAACCCGCTGCGTAACCACCGGCAAAAATATGCGCAAAGCTGTTGGGGAAGCGGTTGTACGCCGGTGGGCGCATGACCGAAACCTCGTCGCGGATGCCGTCCAGCACCTGCGCCACACTGCGACCGTCACCGTGGGTGGCGTGCAGCTCGAAGTCGAACAGGGAGAACTCCAGCTGGCGAACCATCATCAGCCCGGACTGGAAGTTCTTGGCGGCGAGCATCTTGTCCAGCAGGTCTTTGGGCAATGCTTCGCCGGTTTCGTAATGGCTGGAAATCAGCGCCAGGCCTTCAGGCTCCCAGCACCAGTTTTCCATGAACTGGCTCGGCAACTCGACCGCATCCCAGGCCACGCCGTTGATGCCCGATACGCCCGCGTGTTCGATTTCGGTCAGCATGTGGTGCAAGCCGTGGCCGAACTCGTGGAACAGGGTGGTCACTTCATCGTGGGTCAACAGCGCAGGCTTGCCCGCAACCGCCGGGGTGAAGTTGCACACAAGGTTCGCCACCGGGCTTTGCAGCGTGCCGGCTGCCGTGCGACGACGGTCGCGGGCGCCGTCCATCCAGGCACCGCCGCGCTTGTTGGCACGGGCATAGAGGTCAAAGAAGAAGCGCCCGATGTGCTGGCCGTTTTCCTTGATTTCGAACAGGCGAACATCCGGGTGCCAGGTGTCGAAGCCTTTGATCTCGGCAATCTCGATCCCGTACAACTTCTGCACAATGGCAAACAGGCCGCCCAGTACCTTGTCGATCGGGAAGTAGGCACGCAGTGCCTCTTGCGACACGCTGTAGCGCTGCTCGCGCAGTTTTTCGCCGAAGAAGCCTGTGTCCCAGCTTTTAAGCTCCGGGGTGCCTTGCTCGGCGGCGTAGGCTTGCAGCTGCTCAAGGTCGCGAGCGGCAAATGGCTTGCTGCGCTTGGCCAGATCGCGCAGGAAGGTCAGCACCTGATCCGGTGTCTCGGCCATTTTGGTGGCCAGGCTCAGCTCTGCAAAGCTGCCAAAACCCAAAAGTTTTGCCAGTTCCTGACGCAGGTCGAGGATTTCTTCCATGACCGGGCCGTTGTCGAACTTGCCGGCATTCGGGCCTTGATCTGACGCCCGGGTGCAATACGCGGCATAGACTTCTTCGCGCAGGGCGCGGTCCTGTGCGTAGGTCATGACCGGGAAGTAGCTCGGGAACTCCAGACTGATCAGCCAGCCATCCAGGCCTTTGGCCTGTGCAGCAGCGGCCATTTGCGCCTTGGCCGAATCGGTCAGGCCCGCCAGTGCGGCTTCATCGGTGATGTGCTTGGTCCAGGCCTGGGTCGCGTCCAGCAACTGGTTGGAGAACTTGCTGCCCAGCTCCGACAGTTTGCTCTGGACTTCGGCATAACGCTTTTGCTCAGCCTCCGGCAGGTCAATACCCGACAGGCGGAAGTCACGCAGCGAGTGCTCAAGAATGGTTTTTTGCGCCTGGTCGAAACCAGCCACTTGCGGGCTGTGGGCCAACGCTTCGAAAGCCTGGAACAGTTCGCGGTTCTGGCCCATCTCGGTGGAATAGGCGCTCAAGGCAGGCAAGCAAGCCTCATAGGCTTCACGCAGTTCGCTGCTGTTGCACACCGCGTTAAGGTGGCTGACCGGGCTCCAGGCCGCGCCCAGTCGGTCATTCAGCTCATCCATCGCCAACACCAGACCCGCCCATGTCGGGTTCTGGCCCTGATCTTTGAGGATGTTTTGAATGCCGACACGGTTGTCGGCGAGGATCTGTTCGATGGCCGGTTGTACGTGCTCAGGACGGATCGCCGAGAACGGCGGCAGGTCGTAGGGCTGCAAAAGAGGGTTGTTCTCGCTCACGTTTGGCACCTTGGCTTGAAGAAACATTGGGCCATCTTAATTACAATCGACGCACTGCGCAGCAATCAGCCCCGCTATCACTGCTAAAGAAGGAAGCTATTCGTGTCCATTCGTCCGTTCCAGCAGCACACACCGACCCTGGGCGAGCGCGCCTTTGTTGACCGCTCGGCAGTGGTGATCGGCGACGTCGAGATCGGCGACGACAGTTCTATCTGGCCGCTGACCGTGATTCGCGGCGACATGCACCGCATCCGCATCGGTGCACGCACCAGCGTTCAAGACGGCTGCGTGCTCCACATCACCCACGCAGGCCCGTTCAACCCCGAGGGTTTCCCGCTGCTGATCGGCGATGACGTGACCATCGCCCACAAAGTCATGCTGCACGGCTGTCACGTGGGAAACCGGATCCTGATCGGCATGGGCAGCATCGTGATGGACGGCGCCATTATTGAAGACGACGTGATCGTTGGTGCAGGCAGCCTGGTGCCACCGGGCAAGCGACTGGCCAGCGGTTTTCTGTATGTGGGCAGCCCGGTCAAACAGGTGCGCGAACTGACAGAAAAAGAAAAAGCCTTCTTCACCTACAGCGCGGGCAATTACGTAAAGCTCAAGGACCAGCATTTGGCCGAAGGCTACGACCAGCCCGTTTAAGTCACCTATTCTGGAGCTCTGCATGCATTACCAAAACGTATTGTTCGACCTTGACGGCACCCTGACCGACCCACGGGAAGGCATCACCCGTTCGATCCAGTTCGGCCTGGGCAAGCTGGGCATTGACGAGCCTGACCTCACCCGGCTTGAGCACTTTATCGGGCCGCCGCTGCTGCAGCAGTTCATGGCCACCTATGGCTTTGACGAGGCAAAGGCGTGGGAAGCGATGGGGTTCTACCGCGAGCGTTTTGCCGTGACCGGGTTGTATGAAAACCACGTATTCGAGGGCGTCACACCCTTGCTTGAAGAGCTGGTGGCACAGGGTCGCCAACTGTTTATCGCCACGTCAAAACCCCATGTGTATGCCCGTGAAATCGCCCGTCACTTTGACTTCGCCAAGTACTTCAACGTGATTTACGGCAGTGAACTGGATGGCACCCGCACCAACAAGGTCGAGCTGATTGCTCACTTGATCAGCGAGCAAGGACTGGACCCCGCCCAGACCCTGATGATCGGCGACCGCAAGCACGATTTGATCGGTGCCCGCGACAACGGCATGGACGCAGCGGCTGTGGGTTATGGCTTTGGGAGTTTCGAAGAACTGAACTCGTTTGCGCCCAAATACCACTTTGAAACGCTGGCGCAGCTGCATCAGGCGTTCAAGTAACCCCGGACGGGTAGTCGCTGACGAGGTACGAAGGCTGCGAGGGGATCTGCATGGATCTCAGGGAAACGGCGGACTGCGCCCCTCTTCGCAGCCTTTGGCAGCGACTACCTATGCTCTGCGCAGTTCGATCGCGCGGCGCAAATCTTCGCGCCAGCCCAGCAGAAAACCCAGCTCCACCACCACAAACAGCGGCCCCACGATCAGCCCGGTCACGTCATCGATAAACGCCGGTTTACGCCCCTCGTAGTAATGCCCCACAAACTGGAACACCCAGCCCACGACAAATAAACCCACGCCCCAGCCCAGCCAGGCGGCGGTGCTCAACGCCGCCAGCGTGTGCCCCAGCCAGACGCTCAACCCCAGCAGCACCGTCATCAACACCCCCAGACGCAGCTCAAGGCGCAGATAAAACACCGCGCTGGCCAGCATCACCAGCACCGCCGGGGAAATACCTGCCCATTGCGGACGCGATAGCAGCGTCGCCACGGCAATCACAATCAGCGGAATACCCACGAAATGGGTGGCGATATTGTGCGGATCACGGTGATAGGCCGCATATTGGCTCAGATGGTCGACCAGGCTTTTCATGGTGCAGAACCCTCACTATCTTATTTTTGGTTATAAACAAATAGCTTCTTATTCCTTAGCGAATCTAAAAACCGTCCCTATACTGACTCGGTAACACACATACCGCTGGAGGCGCAGACCCATGGGCAACGATTCGATTCGCTATTTGATAGTGCCGGGCTGGCAAGGTTCGTCCGACGATCATTGGCAAACCCACTGGCAAAACAGCTTACCGAACAGTGCCCGGGTGGAGCAGGCCGACTGGCTCACGCCTCGACGCGAAGACTGGATCGCTGCCTTGGCCGAAGCCATTGCCGCCGACAGCACCCCCGTGATTCTGATTGCCCACAGCCTGGGTTGCATCACGGTAGCCCATTGGGCCGAGCGTGCGCCAGAAAGCCTGCTTGGCCAAGTGCGCGGCGCGTTGCTGGTGGCCCCGGCAGATGTCGAACGTCCCGCCTGTGCGCCCGCCTTGCGCAACTTTGCCCCTATCCCGAGCCAGCCTTTGCCGTTCCCCAGCCAGATTGTCACCTCGGATAACGATGGGGCGGTCAGTGCGCCACGGGCGATGGAGTTCGCCCGCCAGTGGGGCGCCGAAATTGGCGTGATCAGCGGCGCGGGGCATATCAACGTCAAATCCGGACACCAGCGCTGGGAGCAAGGCTTCGCCTTTTTGTACCGCCTGCAAACCCGCATCGAGCACGGTGCCCTGCGCCGAGCATGAATTTCTGAAACGCCCGCGCCCACCCAACGGCTGCGGGTGGGAGCCTGTCATGAGCCTGCATGAAACTTTTGGCCAGCCATTGCTGACCTTTCCCGACGCGGAAAAAAGCCCGCTGAGCATTCGCGCCAAGGCGCTGGTGTTTGTCGACCCTCGCTCACGCACACTGCGCAACGATCTGGAACTGTTGGCGCCCCGTGCGCTACCGGTGTTGATTCGTGGCGAAACCGGCAGCGGCAAGGAACTGCTGGCCCGGCATATCCACCGCGCCAGCGATCGCACCGGCTTGTTCGTGTCGGTCAACTGCGGCGCGATCAGCCCCACCTACGCAGACGCCGAACTGTTCGGCTATGCCGCCGGAGCACACAACAGTTCGGCCAGCAGCCGCGCCGGCTGGTTTGGCTCGGCCAATGGCGGCACCCTGTATCTGGACGAAATTGGCGACTTGCCCCTGGCGATTCAGATCAAGCTGCTGGCGGCTCTGGAAACCCACGAAGTCACTCGCGTAGGCGCTCATCAACCCAGCCCTGTGGACGTGCGCCTGGTGGCGGCCACCAGCATCGATCTGGCGCAGGCGGTCAGTGCCGGCAAATTCCACGAGCGGCTGTATCACTACCTCAGCGAAGGAAGGCTGGAGTTACCCGCCTTGCGCGAACGGCCCGGTGACATCCTGTCGCTGGCCGAATACTTTTTAGGCATCTACAGCCAGCGCCTGAACCTGCCCGTACCGTTTATCAGCGACGGCGCGCAGCGGGTGCTTGAGCGCTATAGCTGGCCGGGCAACACCCGGGAGCTGGAAAACGTGATTCATTTTGCGCTGTTGGTCAGCACCGGCGACGAGATCCAGCCCGAGCACCTGAACCTGCCCGACGCACTGAGCCAGATTGAGCTGTTTATCAAGGGGGCGACAGGACAGGAGTTGGCGGCAATCAAGCAATTGCTCCCACAGGCCTTGAGCTGAATAAAACTCAAGTGAACAAAAAGGCATAACAAGCTGAATAAAAGTTATTGTTCTGGAATAAAGAATCTCGGTATTGTCTGTTTCGTCTTCCAATAAAACCGTCCTGCGAACGGTCACACACTTAAGGGTATTGCATGAAAAAGGTTCTGTTGTTTACCGCATTGGCGGCTGCTCTGACGGCAGGCCTGGCACAGGCTGGCGAAAAACTGGTGGTGGCTGCCACCCCTGTTCCCCACGCCGAAATCCTTGAGCTGATCAAACCGACCCTCGCCAAAGAAGGCGTGGATCTGGAAATCAAAGTGTTCACCGACTACGTGCAACCTAACGTCCAGGTTGCCGAGAAACACCTGGATGCCAACTACTTCCAGACCCTGCCTTACCTCGAAAGCTTTAATAAAGGCAAAGGCACCAATCTGCAAACCGTGATCGGCGTTCACGTTGAACCGTTTGGCGGCTACTCGAAAAAAATCAAACACCTGTCCGAGCTTAAAGACGGCGCAACCATCGCCATCCCTAACGAAGGCAGCAACAGCGGTCGTGCGTTGATCCTGCTGCAAAAGGCCGGCCTGATCGAACTCAAAGACCCGACCAACGCTGTGTCCACCCCAAAAGACATCGCCAAGAACCCGCACAACTTCAAGTTCAAAGAGCTTGAGTCGGCACTGCTGCCACGGGTACTGGACCAGGTCGACCTGGACATGATCAACACCAACTACGCGCTGGAAGCTGGCCTGAACCCGGCCACCGACGCACTGATCATCGAAGGTGCTGACTCACCGTACGTGAACTTCCTGGTAGCCCGTCCGGACAACAAGGACAGCCCGGCCATCCAGAAGCTGGCCAAAGCCCTGACCAGCCCGGAAGTAAAAGCCTTTATCGCTGAAAAATACAAAGGCGCGGTGCTGCCAGCGTTCTGATCAAGCACACGTTCCACTGAAAACGCCGACGGCTTATATAGCGTCGGCGTTTTTATTTGTCGGAACATTGAGTCCCACAGACTGAAAACCCTGTTCTACGCTATCACCCGTATCCGCATGTTAATCGGCATCACGCAAAGGAGCTTGCATGGCAGGTCCACTGAACACGGGCATTTTGGGCTTGAGCCTGTTGGCGTTTCTCACCGCGTGCGGCAAAGAGGGCCCTAAGGAGCCTTTGTCCCCAAGGGTGTATGTGCAGCAGGTGAGCACTCGAGCGTTCGCTGCGCCCATTCAACTCAGCGGTGATATTCAGGCCCGGATCGAAACCCAGCTGTCATTTCGCGTGGGCGGCAAGATCATCGAGCGCAAGGTGGACGTGGGGGACCACATCCAGGCTCATCAGGTGCTCGCCCGCCTCGACCCCAAGGACCTGAAGATCCAGGTCGAAACCGCCCAGGCCAGCGTCAATGCGCAACAGGCACAAGTGGTGCAAACCCGTGCTGCATTTATTCGCCAGCAAAAGCTGCTGCCAAAAGGCTACACCAGCCAAAGCGAATACGACGCTGCCAACGCCGCCCAGCTCAGCGCCAAAAGTGCCTTGACTGCTGCCCAGGCGCAGTTGGCCAACGCCCGTGAACAATTGAGCTACAGCAATCTTGAAGCCGAGGCGCCCGGCATTATTACGGCGCGCCAGGCCGAGGTAGGCCAAGTGGTGCAGGCCACCATGCCGATATTCACCCTGGCTCGCGATGGTGCAAGGGATGCGGTGTTCAACGTGTACGAATCGCTGTTTATCGAGCCGCCCAAGGACCCCACGGTTCAGGTCACGCTCTTGAGTAATCCGGCGATCAAGGTCAACGGCCAGATCCGCGAAATCACCCCCACCGTGGCGGCACAAAGCGGCACGCTGCAAATAAAGGTGCAACTGGATGCACTGCCCAAAGGCATGGACCTGGGTTCGATTGTCAGCGTCAACCTGACCCCGCCCTCCAGCCCCAGCATTGAGTTGCCGTGGTCAGCCCTGACCAAGGACATCAGCGAGCCCGCCGTATGGATCGCCGACGAACAAAACAACGTGCGCCTGCAGCGGGTCAAGGTCGGGCGCTACCTGACCGGCAGCGTCATCGTCAGCGAAGGGCTCAAGGATGGAGAAAAAGTCGTGGTCGCAGGCGGGCAATTGCTACACCCCGGCATGAAGGTTGAAATCGTCCCCACTCCAGCCCAGGGAGTTCAACTATGAGGCGTTTGTGGATGATGCCCTTGGCTGCCGCACTGCTGGCGGGATGCTCTGAAAAACAGCCCCCCGAACCCATTCGGCCCGCACTGTATGTGGTGGCACAGCCAAAGCTGGCGCAAGATCTGGGACGCTTTGCCGGCAATATCGAAGCCCGCTACGAAAGTACCCTGGGCTTTCGTGTGCCGGGGCGCATCGTGCGCCGTTATTACGACGTGGGAACGGTGGTCAAACAGGGCGACATTCTGGCCAACCTCGACCCCACCGATCAGCAAAATCAGTTGCGTTCGGCACAGGGCGACCTGGCCAAGGTACAAGCGCAATTGATCAACGCCAAAGCCAACGCCCGCCGCCAGCAAGAGCTGTTCGACCGTGGTGTGGGCGCCCAGGCCCAACTGGACACGGCACAAGCCGACCTCAAGACCACCCAGGCCTCGGTGCAACAGGCACAGGCGGCGGTGAATCAGGCCCAGGATCAGCTCGGTTACTGCAACCTGCGCGCCGACCATGACGCCGTGATCACGCAATGGCAGGCCGAGGCCGGGCAAGTGGTAAGCATCGGCCAGGAAGTCGTCACCCTGGCGCGACCTGAAATCAAAGAGGCGGTGATCGACCTGCCGGGACCGCTGGCCGAGGCGCTGCCCAAAGGCATCGAGTTCCGCGTTGCCGGCCAGCTCGACCCGAACATCAACACCAGCGCCCATATCCGCGAAATCGCTCCACAGGCCGACAGTGCAACCCGCACACGACGCACCCGCCTGACACTGGACTCGACCCCGGCGGCGTTTCGACTTGGCAGCTCGGTCAGCGTGACCGTCAGCAGCCCGACCGCCGAGCACTTTCAACTGCCACTGACCGCCATGCAGGAAACCGACAGCCGCACCCGCGTGTGGATCATCGACGCCGCAACCCAGACCGTCAGCCCCCGTGACGTTACGGTTCTGCGGCGCGATGCAAAAAGCGTGTTGTTATCTGGCGGCATCAAAACCGGCGACATGGTGGTCAGTGCAGGCGTGCATAGCCTTACCCCTGGGCAGAAAGTCAGACTCGATAAGGAAAGCTCGCAATGAATGGGAAGTTCAACCTGTCCGAGTGGGCCCTGAAACATCAGTCATTTGTCTGGTATCTGATGTTTGTGGCGGTGGTCGCCGGGATTTTCTCGTACATCAATCTGGGCCGGGCCGAAGACCCGTCCTTTGCCATCAAAACCATGGTAATCCAGACCCGCTGGCCCGGCGCCACGGTCGATGAAACCCGGTTGCAAATCACCGACCGCATCGAGAAAAAGCTCGAGGAGCTGGACTCCCTCGACTACGTGCAAAGCTATACCCGCCCTGGCGAGTCCACGGTGTTTGTGTTCCTCAAGGACACTACCAAGGCCGATGCCATCCCGAATATCTGGTACGAGGTGCGCAAGAAAATCGGCGACATTCGCGGCGACTTCCCCCAGGGCATTCAAGGCCCGGGGTTCGACGATGAGTTCGGTGATGTCTACGGCACCATCTTCGCCTTCACCGGCGACGGCTTCACCATGCGCCAGCTGCGCGATTACGTGGAGCAGGTTCGCACCGGCATTCGCGATGTACCCAATCGCGGCAAGGTGATGACCATTGGCGAGCAGGAAGAAACCTTCTACCTGGATTTTTCGACCCGCAAGCTGGCAGCGCTGGGCCTTGATCAACAGCAAATACTGGAAAGCCTGCAAGCCCAGAACGCCGTTACCCCTGCGGGGGTCATCGAAGCGGGTCCCGAACGCATGTCGGTGCGTACCTCGGGGCAGTTCCACAGTGTTGAAGACCTGGCCGCGGTGAACCTGCGGGTCAACGACCGTTTTTACCGCCTGGCCGACATCGCCGACATCACCCGGGGCTACGTTGACCCGGCGGCCCCCATGTTTCATTACAACGGCAAGCCCGCCATTGGTCTGGCAATCGCCATGATTGATGGCGGCAACATTCAGGAGTTCGGCAAGCAACTGCAGGAGCGCATCGATGAACTGACCGCAGAGTTGCCGGTGGGGGTGGGCGTACACATGGTGTCCGATCAGGCGCAGGTGGTTGAAGAAGCCGTGAGCGGCTTCACCAGTGCGCTGTTTGAAGCCGTGGTCATCGTGCTGGCGGTGAGTTTCATCAGCCTGGGCCTGCGAGCCGGCCTGGTGGTGGCGATCTCGATCCCGCTGGTACTGGCGCTGGTGTTCGTGTTTATGGAATTCACCGGCATTGCCATGCAGCGGGTGTCGCTGGGTGCACTGATCATCGCCTTGGGCCTGCTGGTGGATGACGCGATGATCACGGTGGAGATGATGATCACGCGCCTCGAACTGGGGGAAACCAAGGAGCAGGCCGCCACCTTTGCCTATCACTCCACAGCCTTCCCGATGTTGACCGGCACCCTGGTGACGGTTGCAGGTTTCGTTCCCATCGGTCTGAACAACAGCTCGGCGGGGGAATACACCTTCACCCTGTTCGCGGTGATTGCCGTGGCGATGCTGGTGTCGTGGGTGGTGGCCGTACTGTTCGCGCCAGTGCTGGGTGTGCATATCCTGAGTGCCAAGGTTAAACCCAAGTCCGAAGAACCCGGGCGCCTGGCCCGGGCTTTCAACACTGCCCTGCTGTGGTGCATGCGTAATCGCTGGTGGACCATCGGCGCCACGGTGCTGATGTTTGTGCTGTCGGTGTTCGGCATGGGGCTGGTGCAGAACCAGTTTTTCCCGGCATCCGATCGCCCCGAAATCCTGGTCGACCTGAACTTGCCGCAAAACGCTTCGATTCAGGAAACCCTCAAAGTTACCCAGCGGTTTGAAGAGTCACTCAAGGGCGATCCGGATATCGTGCGCTGGAGCTCGTACATCGGCGAAGGTGCAATCCGTTTCTACCTGCCGCTGGACCAGCAACTGCAAAACCCCTTCTACGCCCAACTGGTCATCGTCAGTACCGGACTTGATAGCCGCGACGCCTTGATGGAGCGTCTCAACAAGCGTCTGCGCGAAGAGTTCGTGGGGGTCGGCAGCTTCGTCCATACCCTGGAACTGGGGCCTCCGGTGGGGCAACCGCTGCAGTACCGGGTCAGCGGCAAAAACATCGACCTGGTGCGCAAGTATTCGATCGACCTGGCCACCGTGCTCGACGCCAACCCCAACGTCGGCGAAACCATTTTCAACTGGAACGAACCCGGCAAGGTCTTGCGCATCGACATTGCTCAGGACAAGGCCCGCCAGTTCGGACTGTCGTCCGAGGACGTGGCCCATGTGATGAACAGCATCGTCAGCGGTGCCGCCATCAGCCAGGTCAAGGACAACATCTACCTGGTCAACATCGTCGGGCGGGCCAACAGCAGTGAGCGCGGCACCCCTGAAACCCTGCTCAACCTGCAGATCACCACCCCCAGCGGCACTTCGATTCCGCTCCTGGCCTTTGCCACGGTAAGTTACGAGCTGGAGCAACCGTTGATATGGAGCCGGGACCGGATCCCCACCCTGACCCTCAAGGCCTCGGTGCGTGGCTCGATGCAACCGACCGACCTGGTGGCGCAACTCAAGCCTGAGATCGACAAGTTTGCCGAAAGCCTGCCCCAGGGCTACACCTTGCAAACCGGCGGTACGGTAGAACAAAGCGCCAAGGCCCAGGGCCCGATCGCCAAGGTGGTGCCGTTGATGCTGTTCCTGATGGCCACTTTCCTGATGATCCAGCTGCAAAGCGTGAAGAAGATGTTCCTGGTGGTGAGTGTGGCGCCGCTGGGGTTGATCGGGGTGGTGCTGGCGCTGGTGCCCACCGGGACGCCGATGGGCTTTGTGGCGATTCTGGGGATTTTGGCGCTGGTGGGCATCATCGTGCGCAACTCGGTGATTCTGGTGACCCAGATCGACCAGTACGAGCGCGACGGCTATGACCCGTGGCATGCCGTGATGCAAGCCACGCAGCACCGTCGCCGACCGATCCTGCTGACTGCGGCGGCGGCCAGCCTGGGGATGATCCCGATTGCCCGCGACGTGTTCTGGGGACCAATGGCTTACGCCATGATTGGCGGCATCCTGTCGGCCACCTTACTCACGCTGCTGTTCCTGCCAGCGCTGTATGTGGCCTCGTACAAGATCAAGGAGAACAAAGAGCCGCCGCCAGCCCATGTTTGATGACCCCTGTGGGAGCGGGCTTGCCCGCGATTGAGACGGCGCGGTTTACCCGGTAAACCGCGTCATTCCTGTCGCGAGCAAGCCCGCTCCCACATGATCTGAAGCAAGGGCAATCAGCGCTGCGCTTGCCCTTGCTGCATGACCCACTGCACCACTTGCGGCATCAGCACATCACTGGCCTGGCCAAACCCTGCAACAACGCCCGGCACCAATGGATTGCTCAGGGGCTGACGTGCTTCGAACCGTTTGGAGGCAATCACACGCTGATCGCTGCTGCGAACCAGACGGGCGTTGTACTGGATCAGCACTTCAGGGCTTTTGCCGTTGTAGTGCGTCTGGAACGCCAGCAACTCTCCACCCAACTCGTAATCGGCCTGCAAGTTACTGTCGTCGGTGCTCAGGCCCTGGATTCGGCCATCCTGCAAGAAGGCATCAAGCAGACGATTGCGCATCAACACGGGTGCGGTGTCAGTCCAGCGTGCGCCCTTGTAGTTGCTGATCAGGTTGCCCTCGGGCACCACGGCGATGTTCTGGTTGTTCAGGGCGCCACTGGCCATCGGCTTGTCGAGGCGCAACGACCAGTTCACCGGCGCGCTGTGACTCGCAGCCATGGGCGCTTGCGCAGCCGGCAGCCGGTACACGTCGACCATCTCGGGCTTGGGCAGTATCGAACAGGCGCTGAGCACACTCAGGCTTGTCGCAAGCACGATGGAGCCTGCCAGGCGATAGGTACGCTTCATGGAGTGAATTCCTTGTTCTGTTCGCGGCCCAGCAAGTAACCGCTTGGATTGGCTTCCAGGCGCCGCGAGATCGAGCGCAGTGTGCCGAGGGTTTCGCGCAGCTCGTTGACCGCAGGGCCCAGTTGATTCAGACCCTGCAGGCCGCTATTGAGCGAGTCCTCATTGTTGTCGATCAGCGTGTTGATGGTCGCACTGCTCTGTTCCAGCGACTTCATGGCGCGCTCTGCGCTGCTGAACATCTGCTTGCCATCGGTGCTCAGCAGGCCGTTGGCATTGCGCATCAGCGCGGTGGTCTGCTCAAGCGTGGCGCTGGCCTGCTTGCCAACCTGGGCCAGCTGTTTCAGCGTCTGGCTGATGTCGCCACGCTGACCGGCAATGGCCGTGGTGGTTTGCTCAAGGTTGTCCAGGGTCTTGCTGACGCGGCTGACGTTCTCTTCCGAGAACAGGCTGTTGGCGTTATGCAGCAGCATGTTGACGTTGGCCATCAGGTCGGAGCCGTCGGTGAGCAGGCGGGCAATCGGAGACGGAGAGGCCACGATTTCCGGCAGCTTGCCGTTCTTGCCCTTGAGGTCCGGGCTGTTCGGGTCGCCGCCACTGAGCTGGATGATCGAGGTGCCCGTCACGCCGGTCAGGGCCAGCTTGGCCTTGGTGTCGACCTTGACCGGGGTGCTGGCGGCCAGGCGGATGCGTGCCAGCACGCGGCGCGGATCCTTGTCGTCCAGTCGCAACTCAATGACGTCACCCACCTTGATGCCGTTGTATTGCACCGAACTGCCTTTGGACAGGCCGCTGACGGCTTCGTTGAACACCACTTCGTAGTCCTTGAACGTGCTGTCCATGCTCGCCTTGGCCAGCCACAGACCGAACAGCATGCCCCCGACGACGACCAGGACGCTGAACAAGCCGATCAATACATGATGGGCACGGGTTTCCATGTCATTGCTCCTTAAGCTGGGTTGCCGCTTCGTATGCGGCGCGGCCACGGGGGCCATGGAAATATTCGTGAATCCACGGGTCGTCGAAGTCTTCGACCTCGCGGATGGGTGCCGCCACCAGCACCCGTTTTTGCGACAGCACAGCCACCCGGTCCGTGATGGTGTACAGCGTGTCCAGGTCATGGGTGACCAGAAACACGCTCAGGCCCAGCGCATCGCGCAGGGTCAGAATCAGTTGGTCAAACGCCGCCGCGCCTATCGGGTCAAGCCCGGCGGTGGGCTCATCAAGAAACAGGATGTCCGGGTCCAGTGCCAGTGCCCGTGCCAGCGCGGCGCGCTTGACCATCCCCCCCGACAACGAAGAGGGGTATTTATCGGCCGCCGACAACGGCAACCCGGCCAGCGCCAGCTTGACGCACGCCAGGTGCTCGGCGTCAGGGCGGCTCAGGCCCGCGTGTTCAATCAGGGGCAGGGCAATGTTTTCCGTCACGGTCAGCGACGAAAACAACGCGCCGCGCTGGAACAACACACCAAAGCGCCGCTCGATCAACGAGCGCTCGGCCTCTTGCAGGCTCATCAAGTCCTGACCAAACACCCGCACCTGGCCTTCAGTGGGTCGACGCAAGCCGACAATGCTGCGCAGCAGTACCGATTTACCGGTACCGGAGCCGCCAACCACTCCCAGGATTTCGCCTTTGTACACATCAAGGTCGAGGTGTTCGTGCACGCTCTGGCTGCCAAAGCGGTTGCACAGATCACGCACCTCGATCACCGCCTCGCCGGGCTTGCGCAGGGAAGTACTCACCAGCCCATCTCCATGAAGAACAACGCGGCCACGGCGTCGAGGACGATCACGATAAAGATCGATTGCACCACGCTGGACGTGGTGTGGGCACCGACCGATTCGGCGCTGCCGCTGACTTTAAAGCCTTCAAGGCAGCCCACCGCAGCGATCAGAAAGGCAAAGAACGGTGCCTTGACCATGCCCACCAAAAAGTTCTGAACGCCGATATCGGAGTGCAACAGCGAAATAAACATGTCGGGGGAAATACCCAGCGACACCACGCACACCACCGCGCCGCCGAGGATGCCCGACATCATGGCCAGGAAGGTCAGCAGCGGCAGGGCGATCAACAGGGCCAGCACCCGTGGCAGCACCAGCAAGTCCATCGGATCGAGGCCCAGGGTGCGGATTGCGTCGATTTCTTCGTTGGCTTTCATTGAGCCGATTTGCGCCGTAAAGGCACTGGCGGTACGGCCCGCCAGCAGGATGGCGGTCAGCAGCACGCCGAACTCACGCAGGAAGGAAAACGCCACCAGGTCGACGGTGAAGATCCCCGCACCAAAGCTGGCCAGCACCGTGGCCCCCAGAAATGCCACCACGGCGCCCACCATAAAGGTCAGCAGCATCACAATCGGGGCAGCGTTGAGGCCGATCTGCTCGATGTGTGCCACTACCGGCGTGATGCGCCATTGCTTGGGCCTGAACAGGTTGCGCGCCAGGGTTTGCAGGATCAGGCCGATAAAGCCGAGCAATTGCAGGGTGTCTTGCCACAGCTTGTAGACCGCGCTGCCGATGCGGCTGAGCAACAGGATGGCGACGTTCTGCGGGGCGGCTTTGACCGGCACACAAAAGTCGCGCATCGAGGAATAGACCGTCTGCAACAAGGCGCGGTCTGCGGCGGGGAGTTTTTGTGCCGTGTCGGTCAACTGGCCGACCCGCTCGGCACCCAGCAACTCCACCAGTAGTGACGCACCTGCCGTATCGATACTGGTCACGTCATCCAGGTTGATAGCGGTCCGGGCGTCGTACTTGCCCATCAGTTGCTCGGTCTGTTGCTTGAGGCGGGGGTAATGGGCAAGCGTCCAGTCGCCGCTGATCAACAGCCGCGCCGGGTTACTGGAAGTGTCTAGTTGGGCATTGCCCGCCATGGCCGTAATAGTCTTAAGCTCCCAGCTAAGTACGTTTGAACACAGACCTTATGTAATAGCACAATCCTGCAAAAGTGTTTCAGTTTGCCTGAACAGGCACAGGCGCGGATTGATCTGGGTTAACCCGAAAGCGCAAAACACCGATCAATTGCCCATCTTCAGTCAATACCCGAACTTGCCAGCGACCCACCGGGTTGGGCGGGAAATTCTGCTTGTGGGTCCAGGCGCGGTAGCCCTCTTTGCGCCCGCCCTGAATATTGAGCGCGATACGGTCGACCTCCTGGCCGTTGAGTTGCCATACATGGTAAATCCGCTCGTTCAAACCCCGCGGCGCGTTGACCGAGGTGTAAGCGTACAGGCCACGGCCACGCAACTCGCTGACGCTGATTTCTTTAATGCTCTCGCCCGGCGTGCGGTCTTGCAGTTGTGTGGTGACCGCCACTTCGGTCATCCACAGCGTGGCAGGCGGCACCCAGGAGCGCAGCAGCCAGCCGGTGCCGCCCAGGGCCAGGACAATCAGCGGCAGCACCAGCCAGCCGCGCCAGGTCTTGAGCGGCAGGCTCACGGCCAGGCTGGGGATTGAAAGCAGCACAGCAGTGCCCAGCGCCAGCTTGTAGCTCTCGGAGGTGGTGAGGTTGAGGATGATCGGCAGCGCCGTCAGCATCGCCGCGAACAGGGCGAGGGTGTGCATCGCCAAAAACAGCCAGCGCCGGGGGGCCAGCCATTTGTAATACAGCGGGTCCGTGATGGTGATCAGGGCACACACACCCAAAAGCCCGGTAAAGACAAGCTGCCCGCTGTTCCAGGTGGTGGTGATAAAGAAAAACGGCAACACGAAAAACAGACTTTCCTGATGGATCATCTGGGTCGCATAACGTAGCAGCGGCGGGGGTATCTCGCGTTTGAATACCCGGCTGAACAGCTGGGTAAAACTGTTTTCCAGCATCAACCAGACCCAGCTCACCAGCAGGATCACGGCGATCCAGCGGGCCATGCCCTGTTGACGGTCCACCAGGATAAAACTGCCCACGCCCGAGCAAAAACCGAACGCCGCAATGAGCCCCGGATAGCGCTTCATCAACTCAAGGACGCGCTGTATGAGGAGGTTCCAGTTAGGCATTCGGCAGTTCACATTCTGTATAGGAAATATCCTCGACAGAATAGCGTTTTAGGCGCTCCGCGTCCGGGACTTCATGACACTGTGGGAACGGGCTTGCTCGCGATTGAGTCGCTGCGGTCTGTCAGGCAAACCGTGGTGAGACCATCGCGAGCAAGCCCGCTCCTACAACGCACGCTTAACGCACGCTGCTTTCGAAGCGGCTGGCGCCGGTCAGTTCCAGTACCAGCTCGTCGCCCACATTCAGCGGACCAACGCCTACTGGAGTGCCGGTCATGATGACGTCACCGGCTTGCAGCGAGAAGCACGCAGCCATGTGCTGGATCATCGGCACAATCGGGTTGAGCATCAGGGCGCTGTTGCCATCCTGGCGCACTTCACCATTGATGGTCAGGCGAATGCCGATATCGGCCAGATCAGGAAAGGTGCTGCTCTGTACGAACGGGGCCAGTACACAGGCGCCGTCGAACGACTTGGCGATTTCCCAGGGCAAACCCTTGCCCTTGAGCTCGGTCTGCTTGTCGCGCAGGGTCAAGTCCAGGCCCGGGGCAAAACCGGAGATGGCGTCCAGCACTTCTTCAGCACTTGGGTTATTCGACAGAGGCTTGCCGATCAACACCGAAATTTCTGCTTCGTAGTGCACTGAACCGCGTTCGGCTGGAATCGCGAAACCACCGTCCAGCGGTACGACACAACTGCCCGGCTTGATGAAAAGCAGGGGTTCAGACGGGATCGGGTTGTCCAGTTCCTTGGCGTGTTCGGCATAGTTGCGGCCGATGCACACCACTTTACCGATAGGAAAGTGAATCCGGGTACCGTCGACATACTGGTGCTGATAGCTCATTGACCGACTCCGCTGATGGATGCTGATTGTGTAGTCGCTAGGGTTTAAACCGCAAAAATCTTGCCTGGGTTCATGATGCCCTTCGGGTCGAACACGGCCTTGAGGGCTTTCATGTATTCGATCTCGACCGGCGAGCGGCTATAGGTCAGGTAATCACGCTTGGTCATGCCCACGCCGTGCTCGGCAGAGATCGAACCGTTGTACTTCTCAACGGTTTCAAACACCCACTTGTTCACCGTCGCGCACTTGGCGAAGAACTCGTCCTTGCTCAGGTTTTCAGGCTTGAGGATGTTCAAGTGCAGGTTGCCGTCACCGATGTGACCGAACCACACAATTTCGAAATCCGGGTAGTGTTCGCCGACGATCGCGTCAATTTCTTTCAAGAATGCCGGGACTTTCGACACAGTGACCGAAATGTCGTTTTTGTAAGGCGTCCAGTGGGAGATTGTCTCGGAGATGTACTCGCGCAGTTTCCACAGGTTCTGCAGTTGGGTTTCGCTCTGGCTCATCACACCATCAAGCACCCAGCCTTCTTCCATGCAATGTTCGAAGGTTTCCAGCGCAGCATTGGCCACTTCTTCGGTGGTCGCTTCGAATTCCAGCAGCGCGTAGAACGGGCAGTCGGTCTCGAACGGCGAAGGCACGTCGCCACGGTCCATGACTTTGGTCAGCGCCTTGTCGGAGAAGAACTCAAAAGCCGTCAGATCCAGCTTGCTCTGGAAGGCATGCAACACCGGCATGATGGAGTCGAAATCGGCTGTACCCAACACCATCGCCGTCAGGTTTTTCGGTGCGCGATCCAGGCGCATGGTGGCTTCCACCACAAAGCCCAGGGTGCCTTCAGCGCCGATGAACAGCTGGCGCATGTCGTAGCCGGTGGCGTTTTTGATCAGGTCCTTGTTCAGCTCCAGCACGTCGCCCTTGCCGGTCACGACTTTCATGCCCGCAACCCAGTTACGGGTCATGCCGTAGCGAATAACCTTGATACCACCAGCATTGGTGCCGATGTTGCCGCCAATCTGGCTGGAACCTGCCGAAGCAAAATCCACCGGGTAGTACAGGCCGTTTTCTTCGGCCAGGTTTTGCAGGTGCTCGGTAACCACACCCGGCTGGCAGACCACGGTGCGGTCGGTCAGGTTGATGTCCAGCACTTGATTCATGTAGTCGAACGACACAACCACTTCGCCATTGGCGGCCACGGCGGCGGCGGACAAACCGGTACGGCCACCCGATGGCACCAGCGCCACGTCATGGGCGTTGGCCCACAGCACGATGGCCTGCACTTGTTCAGTGGTTTTCGGGAACACAATGGCCAGCGGGGCCGGGGCGAAATGCTTGGTCCAGTCCTTGCCGTAAGCATTAAGGGAGTCGGCATCGGTCAGGACCTTGCCAGGCTCTACCAGGGTCTTCAGCTCATCAATCAAGGCAGGATGGGTCATCAACAGAACTCTCGAACAATTCATGGTCATCCTGAGAACGCTTCACGTCGCAGGAATGGGTGTTTAGCGGGGCGCTTATGCTAGCATACGACCCCCCCGCAGAATCGAGCCGTAGGACGATTCTCGGTGCCGGTCTTCACGCCGGCCAGGTCAGCTCTCGCTGTCCATTCCCTGCCATTTTTTCTCTGGGACACAGGTTTACGCAGATGAGCAAGACTTCTCTCGATAAGAGCAAGATCAAGTTCCTTCTTTTGGAAGGCGTCCACCAATCCGCTGTTGAAGTGCTCAAATCTGCCGGGTACACCAGCATTGAGTACATCACCAGTTCCTTGCCTGAAGCCCAGCTGAAGGAAAAGATCGCTGATGCCCACTTTATCGGCATCCGTTCTCGTACCCAGCTGACCGAAGAAGTGTTCGACTGCGCCAAGAAATTGGTCGCTGTTGGTTGTTTCTGCATCGGCACCAACCAGGTCGACCTCAACGCTGCTCGCGAACGCGGTATCGCTGTTTTCAACGCACCGTACTCCAACACCCGTTCGGTGGCTGAGTTGGTGCTGGCTGAAGCGATCCTGTTGTTGCGTGGCATCCCTGAGAAAAACGCTTCCTGCCACCGTGGTGGCTGGATCAAAAGCGCGGCCAACTCCTTCGAAATCCGTGGCAAGAAGCTGGGTATCGTCGGTTACGGCTCTATCGGCACTCAGCTGTCGGTACTGGCTGAAAGCCTGGGCATGCAAGTGTTCTTCTACGACACCGTGACCAAGCTGCCATTGGGCAACGCAACCCAGGTTGGCAATCTGCACGAACTGCTGGGCATGTCCGACATCGTCACCCTGCACGTTCCTGAAACCGCAGCCACCCAGTGGATGATCGGTGAGAAAGAAATCCGCGCCATCAAAAAGGGCGGGATTCTGATCAACGCCGCACGTGGCACCGTGGTTGAGCTGGATGCCCTGGCTGACGCGATCAAGGACAAGCACCTGATCGGCGCCGCCATCGACGTGTTCCCGGTTGAGCCGCGCTCCAACGACGACGTGTTCGAAAGCCCGCTGCGCGGCCTGGACAACGTGATCCTGACCCCGCACATCGGCGGTTCCACCGCTGAAGCGCAAGCCAACATCGGTCTGGAAGTGGCAGAAAAACTGGTCAAGTACAGCGACAACGGTACCTCGGTATCGTCCGTGAACTTCCCTGAAGTGGCCCTGCCGGCTCACCCTGGCAAGCACCGTCTGCTGCACATCCACGAGAACATCCCGGGTGTGATGAGCGAGATCAACAAGATCTTCGCCGAAAACGGGATCAACATCTCCGGTCAGTTCCTGCAAACCAACGAAAAAGTTGGCTATGTAGTGATCGACGTGGATGCCGAGTCTTCGGACCTGGCGCAAGAGAAGTTGCAGACCGTCAACGGCACGATCCGTTGCCGCGTTTTGTTCTAAACGTGCGTTACTAAAAAGGGAGACCCTCGGGTCTCCCTTTTTTGTGGGTCGAAAATACTTATTTCACATCAACCGTGATTTTCTTCGACACGATGCTTGGCTTGAACGGCACGTGCACCTGGTTGCCCAGCACCAGTTGCAGGGTGTGCTTGCCGGGTGGCAGGGTTACCTGGGTTTCGGTCTGGGCCTTGCCGAAGTGGATATGGTTGGCATCGGCCGGAATGGGTGCGTTCTCGGCTGGCAACTGGTCGACGTCAATCAGCAGGTGGTGGTGGCCAGCATGGGGAGTGGCTTCGGTAATAGGCGCCAGAGGCATGCCTTCGATACCGAATTTAACGGTGAACGTTTGATCAACGGTGGCACCGTCTTTAGGTTCGACGATGAAAACCTTGGCGCCTTTTGGAGCCGGTTCCGATTCCAGGCCCGCCGCAGTCGCCATGACCGAAGCGCCCATCAACACAGAAGCCAACGCAACACGAGACAGTAGAGCTTTCATTTTTTTCTCCGGTTTTTTGCAAAATTCTTCGACGCCGGACAACTTTGAGCCAATCTGTTGTCCAACGCCGCAACTGACCAACATAAAGCAAAGCGGACGCCAATTGCGAATCGCTTGCAACAAATTCCAAGGAGTGTCCATGCGTTTCCTGCCAGGCCTGATGCTTTTACTGCCATTGGCGAGCCCTTTTGCTCAAGCCGAACTGATCGACGACGTGAACGACCGAGGCGAACTGCGCATCGCCCTTGAGGCCGACATGCCCCCGTTCAGCTTCAAGCAAGACGGGCGCCTGACCGGCTTTGACGTTGAATTGGGCGAGCTGCTGGCTCAGGAACTGGAAGTGCATCCCTCCATTCTTGTGACGGACAGCAATGACCTGTTGCCGGGCGTTGAGAGCGGCAAATACGACGTTGCCATCAACCACATCGCTTTGACTCCCGAACTTCAGGATCGTTTCGACTTCAGCGAGCCTTACAGCCACCTGCAAGCGCAGACGATAGCCCGGCAGGAACCACCGCGCTCACCCAACAGCCTTGCCATGTTGCAGGGCCAGACATTAGGCGTAGTTCAGGGCAACGCGTTTGTCGACCGCGGGCCATTGGTAACCGTGGCGCAGAAAGCGCCGGTCACTGATGAGGAAGTTGCCCTGGCCATTCCCTTCCAGAAAGGCAACCCGGCGTTCCAGGCCAGCCTGGACAAGGCACTGCAGCGGATCAAGGCCGATGGCCGGCTGGAGGCCTTGTCGCAGAAATGGTTCGGGATGGGTGCAAAACAACCCTGAATACCCACTGTGGGAGCGGGCTTGCTCGCGATGGGATCGAATCGGTAATTCAGGCATACCGAGTCAACTGCATCGCGAGCAAGCCCGCTCCCAACCGATACTCAGGGTGTGCGAATCGCCTTCACATCCCCGGCCTTCACTTCACCCGCCTTGTTACCCCAACTGGTGCGGATGAAATTGACCACATCGGCCACTTCCTGATCCGACAAACGCCAGTCGAAAGCAGGCATGGTGAAGGTCGACGGCGCCGTATGCGTCGCCGGCAACGTCCCACCTTTAAGCACGATATGAATCAGCGACGTCGGGTCCGCCGACTGCAACACCGGGTTACCCGCCAGGGCAGGGAACACTCGGGTGTAGCCATGACCGTCAGTGCGATGGCAGGCCGCGCAGTTATCGATATACACCGCAGCGCCGCGCTTGCTGTCGTCACCGTTCCACAGGGCATCCGCTACCGCCGGATCGTACTGATGGGGCACGTCAGCCGGATCAACCGCAGGCAACGACTTCAAGTATCGAGCGATAGCGGTCAGATCATCCTCGGACATGTACTGCATGCTGTGCACGATCACATCACTCATGCCACCAAATACAGCACTGCGATCACTGCGCCCGGTCTTGAGGAACTGCACCAGTTGCGCCTCGCTCCAACTGCCCAGACCGTCCTTGTGGTCACCGCGCAGGTTCTTCGCGATCCAGCCTTCCAGTGGTGTGCTGCCTGACAGAAACGCCGGGCTGTCGCTGGCACTCAGGGCTTTTTCCTGCATGGTCAGTGCCCGTGGCGTGTGGCACGCACCGCAGTGCCCAAGGCCTTCCACCAGATACGCACCGCGACTTGTCACCGCGTCTTGCCCGGTTTGCGGCTTGAAGTCTTCAACCTGCGGAGCAAACAGCCAGCGCCATATCGCCAACGGCCAGCGCATGCTCAGCGGCCACGGAATATCGGCCTCCTGGTTCACTTGCTCGACAGGTTTCACGCCCTTCATAAAGTAGGCATACAACGCCTGCATATCGGCCTCATTGACCCGCGCATAGGACGGATACGGCATGGCCGGATACAAGGTGCTGCCATTTTGCGCGACGCCGTGGCGCACGGCTTTGTCGAAATCTTCAAAGCTGTAGCTGCCAATGCCGCTTTTGCCCGGCGTGATGTTGGTCGAATAAATCGTACCGATCGGGGTTTCCATCGCCAGGCCACCGGCGAACGGCTTGCCGTCCTTGGCGGTGTGGCAGGCCACACAGTCACCGGCGCGAGCCAGGTATTCACCTTGCTTGACCAACGCTTGCGGGTCACTGTCTGCAGCCACCGCCGAGAGGCTGGCGAAGAGTGTCAGGGTCGCGATAACAAATGCTTTCATGGTCATCGCTCCTTATGCCTGAACCAGTGGGCCGGGGTTTTTCAGGTACTGCTCGCGGATCGCCCGAGCCGACCAATAGGTCAACGCAGCAACCAGACCTGTCGGGTTGTATCCCAAGCCTTGCGGGAAGGCAGACGCACCCGGCACAAACACGTTGTGCACGTCCCAGCTCTGCAGGTAACGGTTCAGTGCACTGGTTTTCGGATTCGTGCCCATGATCGCGCCACCGTTAAGGTGAGTGGTCTGGTAGGAGGCCGTATTGAAGTGATCACCGACTTGCTTGCCGATCCGGGCAATGGCTTTCGGGTTCATCGCTTCGGCGATCTTGCCCATTTTCCCCATCATGAAACGGTTCATTTTGATGTCGTTTTCTTGCCAGTCGAACGTCATGCGCAGCAGCGGCTGGCCGAAGGAATCGCGATACACCGGGTCCAGATCGAGGTAGTTGCTACGGTAGGACTGATGCGCACCGTGGGCATCCATCGACACTTGGTGGGTGTAGTAATCGGCGGTTGCACGCTTCCAGGCACTGCCCCAGGCCGGGGTGCCCGGCGGGTTTGAAGTTCCGGCAATCGGCCGGCTGCCCGCCTGGTTGACCCACATCGGCGAACCGCCGACAAAGCCGTGCGGCCCGTGGTCGAAGTTATCCGCATTGAAATCATCGATCGCCACGCCATTGCCGCCAGCGCCGATGAAGTTGTTGGTGTGTACGTCTTTGTCGAAGTACGCCTTGATGGTGGCCATGTTCTGGTAGGCGAAGTTTTTGCCCACCACACCTTCACCGGTTTTCGGGTCATAGGGTTTGCCAATCCCCGACAGCAGCATCAAACGCACGTTATGCAGCTGGAATGCACCCAGGATCACCAGATCGGCCGGTTGTTCGATCTCACGGCCCAGTGCATCGATGTAGGTCACACCGGTGGCTTTGCTCTTGGTGCTGTCCAGATTGACCCGGATGACATGGGCGTCAGGGCGCAGCTCAAAATTCGGCAGCGGCTTGAGCGCTGGCAGAATATTTACGTTGGGCGATGCCTTGGAGTACATGTAGCAGACATAACCACTGCAAAAGCCGCAGAAGTTGCACGGGCCCATCTGCGCGCCATAAGGGTTGGTATAAGGCCCCGAGGTGTTGGCCGACGGCAGGTTGTAAGGCTTGTAGCCCACTTCATTGGCCGCCTTCTGAAACAGCTGTGCCGAGTAGGTGTTCTTCTGCGACACCAGCGGGAAGTGATCGGAGCGATCCGCTGCATAAGGGTTGCCACCCTTGCCTTCACCGACCAATTGGCCGTTTACGGTCCAGGCCTGGCCCGACGTTCCGAAGACTTTCTCGGCGTAGTCGAAAAACGGCTCCAGCTCTTCATAGCTGACGCCGAAGTCCTGGATGGTCATGTCCTTGGGGATAAAGTTTTTACCGTAGCGCTCTTCGTAATGACTGCGCATGCGCAGCTCCATCGGATCGACCCGAAAGTGCACGCCCGACCAGTGCAAACCCGCGCCGCCCACACCGTTGCCAGGCAAAAACGCGCCCAGCTGGCGGTTGGGCAAGGCCACGTCATTGACACTATGGCGGATGGTGACGGTTTCTTTGGAGACGTCCTGAAAGAGCTTTTTACGCACGCTGTAGGTGAGCTCATCAATCACCTGTGGATAGTTACCATCCGGGTAGGTGTCCTGCATTGGGCCGCGCTCAAGGGCCACAACATTCAGGCCAGCTTCGGTCAGCTCTTTGGCCATGATCGCGCCTGTCCAACCGAAACCGACGATAACTGCATCAACTTTTTTCATAACGGTCGACATGCTCAAGCCCTCTCGCCGCGAATGGAAACTGCCGGGAAGGGGTACTGCTCGTTGCGTTCGACCCAGTCCATGAAATCAGCGCGCGCGCCGGGGAAGCCGATCATGGTCCAGCCGACCATGCCTTTGTTGCCACCGTGAATAGGGTCGCAAAAGAAGCCTTCCTTGGTGTTTTGCAGCAAAAAGCTGAAAAACATCTTGGCCGGAACGCTATCGAATTTAGGCGTACCGGCCTCCAGTTGTTTGAGCACTTCGTCTCGGGTAGCGCTGTCTAGCCCAGCAAATGTTGAGTTATAGGCTTTTTTGCAGAGCTCCTCCGTGGCAGCGATGCCCAAGCGATAGATCTGTTTTGGTACCAGTTTGCTCTGCCAGCCCATCTCGGGTGGCGCGTCGGCATTGAACGGGCCTTGCATGAACCACAGCGCACCGCTGGCGTAAGGCGTGTTCATCTGGCGGTCGATATATTCCGGTACACCGGCTTCCAAAGCGCCTGGGCCTTGTTCGTCTGCAGGGATCAGGCGTGCGACAGCGGCGTTTACGAACGCCCACTCCTCAGCCGTGAAGTACGTCGGCTCATACGCTTTGCCAGGGCTCGAAGGGCGCTGTGCAGGTTCAGGCGCGGCGACCGCAGGCGTGGCCATCATCACCGTGCTACCCAGACCGGTGCTGGCGACAGTGACCACTGGAATCAGGGTCAGGGTTTTGCGCAAAAACTCACGCCGGGGGTTGTCTTGCTCAGACATGCGGGGGCACCTCATCAGGCAGTCACGGATTACAGCCGCTCATGGGCAGCTTTTCGTTTTGGCAGCGATACGGGTCGATGTTGACCGAAGGAAAACAACACGCTTGCAAACTTTGGTTACAAATACTAACAGGCCGGGCGCCCAGGTGAATCGTTTCATGCGTAATTTTGCCGCACCTGCCTTTTGCGCCTTCACGTTTTTTTAACAAATGGCTCACAGGGTTTTGATCACAAATCACTCAATCTGCCGCCACCTCCTGATAATCCCTGTTGAAGTGGTCGAACTGAATATGCCCAAAGCCCGGTTTTTCCCCGCCCTGTGCCTGACATTGCTGGCAGCGTTTGCATTGCCCCAGGCTCAGGCCGACGAAACAACCCAGGCTCGCCCTGCACAGTGGGCTCAACCTGTCGCCGCACAGTACAACCTGTATCAAATGTCCCCAACCCTGTACCGCAGCGCCTTGCCTGACAGCGCTGCACAGCCGTTGCTGGAAAAACTGCAGATCGCCACGGTGATCAACTTCTTGCCTGAGGCCGATGCCTCCTGGCTCAAGAGCCCCGATGTAGCACAGGTCCAGTTGCCTTATCGCACCAACCATGTGGATGACACCGACGTACTGGCCGCCCTGCGCGCCATCCAGACGGCACAAGCCAAAGGCCCGGTGCTGATGCACTGCAAGCACGGCGTGGACCGCACCGGCCTGATGGCGGCGATGTACCGCGTGGTGGTACAGGACTGGAGCAAAGAAGACGCGCTGAAGGAAATGACCGAAGGCGGCTTTGGCCAAAACTCACATTTCAAGGATGGCGCGAGCTACATGATGAAAGCTGATATCACGCAATTGCGCGCAGCCCTGAGCAGCGGTGCATGCAGCACCAGCCCCTTTGCCATCTGCGCCGTGAAGGGCTGGCTCAAGTCCAGCTGACTAGTGGCGCGCAATCCACTGCTGCAACGCCGCCTTGCGCTGTTGCAGTGGCAGTTTTGCCAGTTGCTCTACCTCGCGATAGAAGTTCGGCCAGTTGCCGTCAACGGATTCAAACAGCGCGGTGAATGCTGGCACCCACTGGTCATACAGCCCGAAAGGCAGCAGCTTGGCGTTGGTCATCGGCGAATTGACCCACCCATCGAAGCGCTTGTTCCCACCCCATTGCTGATCCCGTAACTGACGGTACTCGTGGCGCATGCGTTCAAATTCAGCCGCTTTGCGCTGACGCATTTCATCGGCAGGCAAAGGCTGGGCGTAGAGGTCTTGCAGCCGTTGGCGGGTGTCGAGTACCAACGCGATAAATTGCTTTCGCTGCTGCAAACCATTGTCGCTGGCCGGTGAAAGACCCTGGCGGGCGCGCCATTGGCGAGTGCCTTCCTGTTCGACGAAGCTGGCGAAAGACTCATTGAACTCGCTGTCGTCCTTCACATAAAAACGCTGATGGGCCAGTTCGTGAAAAATCAGGGTGGCTAGCCGTTCATCGCCCCAGGTGAGCATGCTGTTGAAAATGGGGTCATCGAACCAGCCCAATGTCGAGTAGGCCTCAACCCCGCTGACAAACACGTCCTTGCCGTCCTGACGCTGCAGGGCTGCTTCCCCTCGCGCCGCCCCCTGAGAATAATAACCACGGTAGGCCACGCACCCGGCAATCGGGAAGCAATGGGTCACGGGGGTGAGGGAAAACTCCGGTGTGGCGAACACGTTCCACACGACGTAAGGCCGCTTCAGGTCGGCATACAGCCGATAGCTCTGGTTATCCGGCAAGTACAAATGCTGACTGGCGAAGTTTCGTGCGGCCTGGGCTTTTACCAATTGCTCACGCAATACAACCGGGCGCTGCGGGTCGGCAATGACCGTGCTCACCGGCTCGCGAGCCTGCAATATCTGCCATTGCCCTCCCGCCAGTTGCGAGTAATACGACGCACTGGAACAGCCATTGATCAGCGGTATCAGGGCTATGGCAAGCAGGCAGCGAACACGCGGCGTCATAAAGCGATCCCGGCGGTAAAGTGACAATAAATAGTGTGGGAACGGGCTTGCCCGCGATACAGGCAGCACGGTCCTTCAGGCAAACCACATCGCCCGGCTCCCACACAGCGCAGAGCCGCAAAGCCGCATTGCACGCTATGCTTATGTAACAAATTATCTGGAAATCATCATGCGCACTTTCTTGCTTGTGTTGACCGCGTGCCTGCTGAGCGCTTGCGCCAGCACGCCATTGCCTTCGGCTGACCCGAAAATGGCTTGGGTCGACCTTGAAACGCAAACCGGCAAGCTGGTGATGGCCGAGCGCCTGGACAACCAGCGCATGACCGACGGTCGCTATTTTCAAGTCACGCCGGGCAGTCACGAATTGATGGTGCGCTTCGATTTCGAGGTGTTTGTAGGCGGTATGGGCATGTTCAGCGACCCGCAGGAACGCCTGTGCTACGTCACCCTGAATTACGACAACTTCCAGCCGGGCCAACGTTACCGGTTGCAAGCGCGCTCACTGGGCTTCAACGCCTACGCCCGACTGTACAACGCAGCGGGCAAGGTGATTGCCGAGGAGCGGCTGGTCAATTGCTTACCGTGAAACCTGGCGGTCGTTGTTCTGGTAGATGATTTTTTTGCTGCCGTATTCGCACGACCCTACCACCATGTTCTCGTCATGGACTTCTTCATTGGCCACGATTTCAAGCGTATAGGACGACACGTTGTTGGCCTGGATCTTGGCTTCGATTTCGGCTTTCAGTTCTTCACACGGCTTGGGGGCCGCCAAAGCCGAGGTGGCCATTGCACAGCAAACTACAGCCAAAGCAAAACGTTTCATGGTGAGACTCCCTTGAGGCAGAACGCTAAGTCATGATCTGACGCGAGTGGTGATCATTCGATCACATCTGGCGCAGCGCAAGACTGATCTGTCGCAGCCGGGCATCAACTGTACCCCGCTTGCGGCAAGCGGGGCACAGGGATGTCGTCAGCTCACCAGCGTAGCGTCGAGGGTGATTTTTGCGTTCAGCACTTTGGACACCGGGCAGCCTTCTTTGGCCTTGGTGGTCAGCTCGTCGAACTGCGCCTGGGTTGCGCCGGGCACTTTGGCCTTGAGCACCAGATGCACGGCAGTGATTGCAAAGCCGCCGTCCACCTGGTCGAGCGTTACTTCAGCCGTGGTGTCGATGCTGTCGGCCTTGAGCCCGGCATCACCGAGAATCATCGACAACGCCATCGAAAAACAGCCTGCATGGGCTGCGCCAATAAGCTCTTCGGGGTTGGTGCCCTTGCCGCCTTCAAACCGCGCCTTGAAACCATACGGCGCGTCGCGCAGTACCCCGGTTTCAGTGGAGATGGAGCCGATACCGGTTTTAAGGTCGCCTGCCCAATGAGCCGATGCTTTCTTTTTGATACTCATGCGTGCCTCCTGAAGAGCGGCGTGAAGGTTTCACGCCATGACTAAGGTTGTGAGGGTAGTCGGCTCCACAAAGTTCATCTTGTCGGACCAGTCGTCTTTTTTAGTCACTCAATTCCCGGACTGCCATTGAAACTCGGGTATATGCCCATATTTCTGTAATCACTGGCAGGTTATGCGAGCACCTTGACCTGCACCCCACCTGGAGTAGCCGGCTGATGAAACGATTGTCTGACATCAAATTCTCGACCCTCGACCTGGTGCCTGTGCGCGAAAATGGCAGCGCGGCCCAGTCGTTGCGCAATTCGCTGGATCTGGCACAGCACGTAGAAAAGTTTGGCTATAACCGCTTTTGGGTGGCTGAGCACCACAACATGGACGGCATCGCCAGTTCGGCGACCTCCGTTTTGATTGGCTATCTGGCAGGCGGCACCTCGACCATTCGCGTGGGTTCGGGCGGTGTCATGCTGCCCAACCATGCGCCGCTGGTCATTGCCGAGCAGTTTGGCACCCTCGAAAGCCTGTACCCGGGACGCATCGACCTGGGCCTGGGCCGTGCACCGGGTTCAGACCAGATGACCGCCCGCGCCCTGCGCCGCGAGCGCTCGGGCAGTGCCGATGAGTTCCCCGAAGATGTGGCTGAACTGATGCGCTACCTCGGCCCCCGCACCCCGGACCAACGGATCATCGCCATGCCGGGCACAGGAACCAACGTTCCTGTCTGGCTGCTGGGCTCCAGCTTGTTCAGCGCGCAACTGGCCGGTGAACTTGGTTTGCCTTACGCCTTTGCCTCGCATTTCGCACCGCGTTTGATGCACGAAGCGATTCGCGTCTATCGCAATCACTTCAAGCCATCAGCGACCCTCGACAAGCCCTATGTGATGCTCGGTATCCCGCTGGTGGCGGCCGATACCGATGAACAGGCCGAGTACCTGGCGACCTCCGTACAACAGCGGATTCTGGCGTTGATGCGTGGGCAGAGCCTGGTGCAGCGCCCACCGGTGGAGACCATGGACGGGTTGTGGCTGCCCCACGAAAAAGAGGCGGTGATGAGCTTCCTGGGCCTGGCGATGGTCGGCAGCCCGCAGAAAATCAAGGCCAAGCTGGACGTGCTGGTGGAGCAGACACAGGCTGACGAGCTGATCTTTACCTGTGATTTGTATGAACACGCAGACCGCATTCATTCATATGAATTGCTGTCGCAGGTGATGAAAGGGGCCTGACGCAAAGGGAAGTGTGGGAGCGGGCTTGCTCGCGATGGTATCGACGCGATTGATCTGAAACACCGCGGCGTGCACATCGCGAGCAAGCCCGCTCCCACAAGATTTACTACTGCGCTGGACTTACCCGCGCTTGTACACGATTTCCTTGGTACCGCCTTCACAGGTACCCACCACTTTGCCGTCAGCCGAAGTGCCTTTCTCTACAGCAGTCAGCGAATAATGCTTGGCGCCATTGGCCTCAATCTTCGCCGCGATTTCGCTTTTCAACTCTTCGCATGGCTTGCCCGCTGCAAACGCCGTTCCTGCCAGACTCAGCAAACCTACAGCCAATAAAATCTTTTTCATCGGTGACATTCCCCGGTCAAAACGAAAAGGGTGCAACGCGGCATGTGCCGTGCTGCACCCAGACGGTGTAGCCGAGTTTATGGCAAACGGCCAGCAAGTAAGTTCAAAACGCCATCACTCTTTAGCTGCTGGCAATCCGGAATCCGACCTTGAGCGTCACCTGATAGTGCGCAACTTTACCGTCCTTGATGTGCCCACGGGTGTCGACCACCTCGAACCATTCCAGGTGTTTGATGCTTTTGTTGGCCTCGGCCAGTGCATTACTGATGGCGTCTTCTATGCTGCTCGGGGACGAGCCTACCAGTTCAACTTTCTTGTAGGTGTGATGGTCAGACATAACGTTCTCCTTTGTCGTAGATCAAAGCCTAGCAGCGATTGTGCTAAATACTTTGTAGGCAATTTGAACGGAAAAGTTCAGGCCAACTGCACTTTCTGAAATCTCTGTAGTCGGACTTAACAAGCACCTCACTCATCAATGCAGGAGAGCCCTAATGGCTAGCAATTCCCTACGTAAAGCCTCATTGCAAAGCATGGAAGCAGAGATCGAGAGCCTGCTCAAGTCTCTGGAAAGCCTCAAGCACGACGCTTCAGACGAGTCCAAAAAGACCCTTGGCATCCTTAAGAACAATGCCGAAAACGCACTCAAGCATTCGCGCCACCTGCTCAGCGACGCCTACGAAGAAGTGAAAGACAAGACTCGCGAAACCGCGATCGCTACCCGTGAGTACGCCCAGGAGCATCCGTACGCCACCGCTGGCGTTGCCATCGGCGCGCTGGGTCTGCTGGCTGCTTTCCTGTTGTGCAAGCGCGGCAACTAATCTGCGCTGCGCGCAAGCTCAGCCTTGAGCCATTGCGCCAGTTGCCCGGCGCGCCCGTCTGCGGCGCGCTTGGGCAACCATAACGTCAGCTGCGCCGGGGTTTCGTTGAAGCCCCAGGGCGCAGCCAGACGTCCGGCTTGCAGGTCCTGCGCCACCAGCGGCTCGGGAGCGATCGCCACACCCAGCCCCGCAACGGCGGCTTCAAGCAAGTAATACAAGTGCTCAAACCCCTGCCCGTATTTCAAATCCTTCGCCTCGATGGCGTTCTGCTGTGCCCAGCTTGGCCATGCCTGGGGCCGAGAAGTGGTGTGCAGCAATGATTCGTCGAGCAAGGCGCTGACGGGCGCACCACACAGTTGCGCATAACGGACATAGCGCGGGCTGACCACCGGGCCAATACGCTCGCTGGCCAACTCATACACCTGCATATCGGCGGGCCACGGTGGCTCGGCAAACACCAGCAAGGCGTCCAGCCCGGGACGGCGGGGGTCCAGATCACCCTCACCGGCGGACAGGTGTAAGCGCAAGTCCGGTAAATCGGCATTCAATCGACCCAGGCGCGGAATAAACCAGCGCGCCAGCAAACTGCCCGAGCAACCGAGCACAAAAGGGGCATTGACCTGGCTTTGCGTGAGTTCTGCGCACAGATTACGCAAGCGATCGAACGCCTCGCTGCTGGCGTCGCGCAGGCGGATTCCGGCGTCAGTGAGCTTCAGGCCGCGGCCTTCCTTTACGAACAGGCTCACGCCCAAGTGCTCTTCAAGCACTTTCAACTGTCGACTGACAGCGCCGTGGGTGACGTTCAACTGCTCGGCGGCCTGGCTGACACTGCTCAGGCGGGCGGCGGCTTCGAATGCGCGCAGGGCATTCAGGGGCGGGAGATCTCGACTCATGGTATCTGTGAGTTTTCCTGACATGTTGTGGCGATCTTATCGGTTTTCATCCCGGGCTGTCGCGGGTAAAGTCTGGCCCATCGACCTTCGTAACTTTTTATCTGGAGCGTCACATGACTCAATCCACTTTACGTACCGGCCCTGACGCCAATGGCATGTTTGGCTCATTCGGCGGCCGTTACGTAGCCGAGACCCTGATGCCGCTGATCCTTGATCTGGATCGCGAGTACGAGCTGGCCAAAAAAGACCCTGAGTTCATCAAGGAACTGACCTACTTCCAGCGCGACTACGTGGGCCGCCCAAGCCCGCTGTACTTCGCCGAGCGGCTCACCGAGTTCTGTGGCGGCGCCAAGATTTACCTCAAGCGCGAAGAGCTGAACCACACTGGCGCGCACAAGATCAACAACTGCATCGGCCAGATCCTGCTGGCGCGGCGCATGGGCAAAAAACGCATCATCGCCGAGACCGGTGCCGGGATGCACGGTGTGGCCACCGCCACCGTGGCGGCCCGCTTTGGTCTGCAGTGCGTGATCTACATGGGCACCACCGACATCGAGCGCCAGCAGGCAAACGTGTTCCGCATGAAACTGCTGGGCGCTGAAGTGATCCCGGTTGTAGC
This sequence comes from Pseudomonas sp. NKUCC02_KPG, assembly GCF_019345465.1. Classification (GTDB taxonomy): domain Bacteria; phylum Pseudomonadota; class Gammaproteobacteria; order Pseudomonadales; family Pseudomonadaceae; genus Aquipseudomonas. The sequence goes on along the minus strand of NZ_JAHKRC010000007.1, from coordinate 155,767 downwards.
GGGTACCGGCACCCTCAAGGACGCCATGAACGAAGCCCTGCGCGACTGGGTGACGAACGTTGACAGCACCTTCTACCTGATCGGCACCGTGGCGGGCCCACACCCGTATCCGGCGATGGTGCGCGACTTCCAGGCCGTGATCGGCAAGGAAACCCGCGACCAGATGCAAGCCCAGGAAGGCCGCCTGCCGGACAGCCTGGTGGCATGCATCGGCGGCGGTTCCAACGCGATGGGCCTGTTCCATCCGTTCCTGGATGACACCAGCGTTGAAATCATCGGCGTGGAAGCGGCGGGTTACGGCATCGAAACCGGCAAGCACGCGGCCAGCCTCAACGGCGGCGAACCGGGCGTGCTGCACGGCAACCGCACCTTCCTGCTGCAGGACGACGATGGCCAGATCATCGACGCCCACTCCATTTCCGCCGGTCTCGACTACCCTGGCATCGGCCCTGAGCACGCCTGGTTGCACGACATCCGTCGCGTCGAATACACCTCGGTGACGGACGACGAAGCCCTGGATGCCTTCCACAAGTGCTGCCGCCTTGAAGGCATCATCCCGGCCCTTGAGAGCGCCCACGCCCTGGCTGAAGTATTCAAGCGCGCACCGACCCTGCCGGCCGATCACCTGATGGTGGTCAACCTTTCGGGGCGAGGCGACAAGGACATGCAAACCGTGATGCACCACATGGAACAGTCTCAACAGGAGCAACACTGATGAGCCGCCTGCAAACGCGCTTTACCGAACTCAAGGAACAAAACCGCGCGGCCCTGGTGACCTTCATCACCGCAGGTGACCCGGATTACGCCACCTCGCTGGCGATCCTCAAGGGCTTGCCTGCGGCGGGCGCCGACGTGATCGAGCTGGGCATGCCCTTCACCGATCCGATGGCCGATGGCCCGGCGATTCAGCTGGCCAATATCCGTGCACTGGGCGCCAAGCAAAACCTGGCAAAAACCCTGCAGATGGTTCGCGAGTTTCGTGAAGGCAACAGCGACACGCCGCTGGTGCTGATGGGTTACTACAACCCGATCCATCATTACGGTGTGCCCGCGTTCATTGCCGACGCCGTTGCGGCAGGCGTAGACGGCCTGATCGTGGTCGACATGCCACCCGAGCACAACAGCGAGCTGTGCGACCCCGCGCAGACCGCAGGCATCGACTTTATCCGCCTGACCACGCCGACCACTGACGACGGGCGCTTGCCGACCGTACTGGCTGGCAGCTCGGGCTTTGTGTACTACGTATCGGTGGCAGGCGTGACCGGAGCAGGTTCAGCTACCACTGAACAGGTGAGCGCGGCCATCGAGCGCCTGCGTCGCCATACCGACCTGCCAATCAGCGTGGGCTTTGGCATTCGCACCCCTGAACAGGCGGCAGCGATTGCACGACTGGCCGATGGCGTGGTGGTCGGCTCGGCATTGATCGACAAGATCGAAAATGCCGCGACCCCTGAACAGGCGGTGGATGGTGTACTGAGCCTGTGCGCAGCACTGGCTGAAGGCGTGCGCAACGCTCGCTAAATCAAGAACCCCTCACCACGTTTCGCCCTCGGAAGAGGCGTGGTGAGGGGCAAGGTGTCACCCGATCTTACTTCTGCGTCCCGTCATCGTGCAGCAAGTTGGCCTGGGTCAGGTTGCTGCCCGCCGGTACGCTGCGGGTCAGCCACACGTTGCCGCCAATGGTTGATCCCTGACCAATGGTGATACGCCCCAGAATGGTCGCCCCCGCGTAGATCACCACATCATCCTCAACGATCGGATGGCGTGGATGACCTTTTTGCAGTTGCCCCGATTCATCTGCCGGGAAACGCTTGGCCCCAAGGGTCACGGCCTGGTAGATCCTCACACGCTCGCCGATGATCGCGGTTTCTCCGATCACAACACCTGTCCCGTGATCGATGAAGAAACTCGGCCCGATCTGCGCGCCGGGGTGTATATCAATGCCGGTGGCCGAGTGCGCAATCTCTGCGCTGATCCGCGCCAGCAAAGGCAACCCGGCGCGATACAGGTGATGGGCCAGCCGGTGATGAATCACCGCCAGAATCCCCGGATAGCACAACAGCACTTCATCCACGCTACGTGCCGCCGGATCACCGTGGTACGCCGCCAATACGTCGGTATCCAGAATGCTGCGCAAGCCCGGCAAAGCCAGGGCAAAGTCCTGAATCAGCAAGGTCGCGGTCGCATCCACGCCCTCATCGGGCAGGCCACCTTGGCGGGCCGCGTAGCGCAGCTCCAGCCGGGCCTGGGTCAACAGCGCGTTGAGCGCAACATCGAGCGTGTGGCCCACGTAGAAGTCTTCACTTTCCTCACGCAGGTCCACCGGGCCCAGACGCATGGGGAACAACGCACCGCACAGGGCCTCAAGGATATCGGCCATCGCGGCACGCGAAGGCAGCTCGCGGCCACCCTGCTCACCACTGACCCGCCCGTTTTGCGTGCGCCACTGATTTCGCGCCGCGCGCAGTTGGCAGACGATGGCCTGCAATTGCCAAGGATTGGAACGATCACTCACGATGAATACTCCGCACGCTGGCGGCTGGATCAACCAGCCGCGAATTGGCAATGATTTTACGGTATCAAAGAGTTTCGCAGTGGCGCAAATGACCGCTTAACGTCGACGCCATGCACGCCAGCTCACCGCGACGATAATCAGTAACGCCAGCGCACCCAGAATGGCCATGCTCAAGCTGTGATAACCGAACAATGGCTTCTCGATGCGGATATAACCCGGCTCTGCAAGCAACTCGCGCAGTGCCGTATTGGCCTGTTCAAGGCTGATGGCCTGTAGCTGCTTGGCCGGATCGGCGAAGTGCCCCTCATCGTAGTCACCCAGTGAAGCCCAATAGTAATCGGCCAGCGCGCTGTTGCCTTGCACCGCCCACGCCTGACGGGCAATCGCGGCGTTCTTGAGCCGGGCAAACACCTGCGAGTCCAGGCCGTCCTTGAGAAGCCGGGCCTTGAGTTGCTCAATCACCTGCCGGGCTTGAGGTACATTTTCGCGCTCAAGATCCGCATTCAGGCTCAAAAAACTCACACCGCCAAACACTTCGCGCTCAGCCCAGGGCCCGTAGGACAACCCGTGCTTGAGCCGCAGCTCGCTGTACAGCGCCCACTCCAGATAATCGCGCAGCAAGCTCCAGGTTTCATCGGACTGCCCCTCGATCACCGGCTCCGGCAACACCCAGTGCAGGGTCGCGGTGTCACCCACCACCCCGCGCACCAGTTCACGCTCAGCCTGGGCCTTGGCATCGATCGCGGCCAGGGGCCTGTGCTCGCTGGGCTCAACCGGTTCGAGGGCGCCGTAGGTGCGCTCCAGATAGGCCGGCAGCAACCGGTCCAGATCACCCACGATAATCAGCGTCATGTTGTTGGGCGCGTACCAGTTCTGGCGCACGGCTTCCAGCTGTTGGCGCGTAAGGTCATGCACTTCGGCCCGCTCAGCGCATTTGAGCCCCAGTTCGACCGCCAGTTGATTACTCGCGCTGTGGCCCAGATCCTGGCGATCCAGCCAACGCTGCAAGTGCGAATAATGGCCACCGTCTTCACGCTCAACCACTTGCTTGGCATCGCTGATACGTTGCTCGGTAAGTTGCGTGCGGGTCAGTAACCCCAGGAGCAGGTCGAGGATTTTGCGCTGATTTTTAGCCGGTGCCTCGATCACGAATGTGGTGTCGGCATGACTGGTAAAGGCGTTCCACTCGCCACCCAGCGCCTGCATGCGCTCCTCCAGGCCGCCTTCACCGGTGTCATCGGTGCCGCTGAAAAGCAGATGCTCCAGCAGGTGCGGCAATTGCTGATCGGCGCATGAAAAGTCATCCAGCCCTACGCCCACCACCAGCCGAATCGCCACGTGCCCGCGATCATTACCGGGCTTGAGGATGAGTTGCAGACCGTTGGGGAGTTGATAACCCTCCACGCTGTAACGATCGAGGGCAAAGCCCTGAGTCGCGCCAAGCAGTAAACAGATGAACAGCAGGCAACGCATAAAAAATCCCTGAATTCTCGAGTCCTTGAGCCGGTGCAGCTTAGTCGCTGCATACCGGCTGACAACACCCCGACCTACAACGTTCAAGGGAAATGTTGCGTGTCCGCTGCGTCATCCAGCTCCAGCGCGCCGGTTTCAGAGGTTTCAAGGACCACGTAGGCACTGCCGCAAAACAGCGAGTTCAAGCGCTTCATATCAGCGATCAGCTCCAGGTGCATCGAGCTGGTCTCGATACTTTGCGTGACCTTGCGCTGCAAACGACTCACGTGGGCGTGGGCCAGTCGCCGTTCCTGGGCGCGGAAGCGGCGCTTCTCGCGCAGCAGTTGGCGGGCGCTTTGCGGGTCTGAACTCAGAAACACGGTCAGCCCCAGCCGCAGGTTTTCGATCAGTTGGGTTTGCAAGCCCACCAGCTCCTCCAGCCCTGTTTCTGAAAACGATCGGCGCTGGGAGGTTTTCTGCTGCTGGACTTTGCGCAGCATGCGTTCGATCACATCGCTGGCGAGTTTGAGGTTAATCGCCAGTTCGATGATCTCTGCCCAGCGCCGGCTGTCCTGTTCGCTCAAGTCCTCCCGGGGCATCTGTGCCAGGTACAGTTTGACCGCGCTGTAGAGCACCTCGACTTCATCACTCAGGGTACGCATTTCCTGGGTGACAGCGGTTTGCTTGCCGCGCAGAACGTCGAGCATATTGACCAACATGGTGTCGATCAGGTCGCCAATGCGCAGGGTTTCGCGCACGGCGTTGGTGAGGGCCAGGCTCGGCGTATCGAGGGCTGCCGGGTCCAGGTGGCGCGGCTTGACCACGCCGTTCGCTTGCGCGCGCTCGGGCAATAGCCAGGCACAAATTCGCGCCATCACGCCCACGGTGGGCAGCATCAAGAAGCAGCGAACGGTGTTGTAGAGCAGGTGAAAACCGATGACCAGCTCCTGGGCGCTATAGCTCAGGCTGTCCATCCAGGCCACCAGCGGGTTGAGCACGGGCATGATCAGCAACAGGCCGATGAGCTTGTACAGCAGGCTGCCCAATGCCACCTGACGCCCGGCGGCGTTTTGCATGTTGGTGCTGAGAAAGGCCAGCACACCGCTGCCAATGTTGGCACCAATCACCAGGCCGATTGCCACGTGCAGGCTGATCACGCCTGCGCCGGCCAGTGTTGCGGTCAACAGCACGGCCGCCAGGCTTGAGTAGGAGACCATCGCGAAAAGGGCACCGACCAGGGCATCCAGCAGGATATCGCCGGTCAGCGAGGCAAAGATCACCTTCACGCCCTGGGCGTGGGTGATGGGCGCAGCCGCTTCGACGATCAGCTGCAGCGCCAGAATGATCAGGCCCAAACCAATCCCCACCCGGCCCAGTTGCCCGGCGCGGGTTTGCTTGCGTGTCAGAAAGAAAATCACACCCAGAAAAATCAACAGCGGCGACAACCACGAGAGGTCGAAGGTCAGCACCCGGGCCATCAAGGCCGTACCGACATCGGCCCCAAGCATGGTCGCCAGGGCGGGAGTCAGGGCCATCAGCCCCTGACCGACGAATGAAGTGACCAGCATGGCCGTGGCGTTGCTGCTCTGCACCATGGCCGTGACCACAATCCCGGCGACAAAGGCGAACATGCGTCTGGAGACGTTTTGCCCGATGACATGACGCAGGTTGGTGCCGTAGACCCGCAAAATGCCGGTTCGGACGATGTGAGTGCCCCAGATCAGCAAGGCAACAGCAGAAAGCAAATTGAGCAGGGTCAGCATGCTGGCTCCCTGTAATAGATGTGTCTAAGGATCAGATAGCTGCGGGCCGTTCCTACAGATGTTTCTTAAGATGTAGTCGGCAATTGAGCAGAGCGCCAGCATCGCATAGCGGGGGGAAGGTTGAAACACTTGGGGACGATGATGGCATTGTGGGAGCGGGCTTGCTCGCGATGGCTTCGACACGGTTTAACTCAAACACCGCGTCGTTTGCATCGCGAGCAAGCCCGCTCCCACACCGGAGGGGGTTAAAGCGTGCTGAACAGCGGGAACGTCCCCAGCAGCAGCGCCGCAACCATGATGACCAGGCACACCAGGATGGCCCACTTGAGGGTGAAGCGCTGGTGATCGCCGAACTCGATACCGGCCAGCGCCACCAGCAGGTAAGTCGATGGCACCAATGGGCTCAGCAAATGCACAGGCTGGCCAACAATCGAAGCACGGGCCATTTCAGCGGCAGTGATGCCGTAGTGGCTGGCGGCTTCGGCCAGTACCGGCAGTACGCCGTAGTAGAACGCATCGTTGGACATGAAGAAGGTAAACGGCATGCTCACCAGTGCGGTAATCACGGCCAGATACGGTCCCAGCGCAGGCGGGATCACCGCCAGCAGGCTTTTGGACATGGCGTCGACCATGCCGGTGCCCGACAGGATTCCGGTAAAAATACCCGCCGCAAAAATCAATCCGACCACCGCAAGTACGCTGCCAGCATGGGCCGCAACGCGGTCTTTTTGCTGTTGCAGGCAAGGGTAGTTAACGATCATCGCGATGCTGAACGCGACCATGAACAGGACAGGCAGAGGCAGCAAACCGGCGATCAGGGCAACCATCAGCGCCAGGGTCAGGGCACCGTTGAACCAGATCAGTTTTGGCCGACGGGCATCCGGATATTGCGAGACGCTGATTTCGCTGTGGTCGATTTCATCGCCATGCAGGTGCAGTTCACCCAGACGCGCACGCTCACGCTTGCCGTAGAACCAGGCAATCACCAGGATCGCTGCGCAGCCTGCGAGCATTGCCGGGATCATCGGTACAAAAATGTCCGAAGGGTCGACGTGCAGGGCGCTGGCCGCCCGGGCGGTCGGGCCGCCCCAGGGCGTCATGTTCATCACGCCACCGGCCAGAATGATCAGGCCGGCCATGATCCGCGGGCTCATGCCGATGCGGCTGTAGAGCGGCAGCATGGCAGCCACGCAAATCATGTAAGTGGTCGCGCCGTCACCGTCCAGAGAAACCACCAGGGCCAGCACCGCAGTGCCCACCGAGATCTTGAGCGGGTCGCCCTTGACCAGCTTGAGGATCTTGCGCACTGCCGGGTCAAACAGGCCGGAGTCGATCATCAGGGCAAAGTAGAGGATGGCGAACATCAGCATCACCCCGGTCGGGGCAAGCTTGGTGATGCCTTCGAGCATCATCGGGCCGATTTTTGGCGCAAAACCACCAAACACGGCAAACAGGATGGGAACCAGAATAAGGGCGATCAGGGCGGAAAGACGCTTGGTCATGATCAGGTACATAAATGTAATGACCATGGCAAAGCCAAGGAAGGTCAGCATAAAAGTCACCATTATTGTTGTAGTAGGGCGCTGACCGCGTGTTGTTCGCGTGGCAGGCCAACCGGTCTGTTGCCGGTAATGACTCGATGCTAGAGGGGAATCCTTTCAACCAGCTTTCGCTGGTAAAAGTTCTTACAGACGGAGGGGAATGGTTGCTGGGTAAAACAAACCCTGTAGCCGCTGACGAGGAACGAAGGCTGCGAGCTTTTGATTGCTAAAAGCTCGCAGCCTTCGTTCCTCGTCAGCGACTACGAGTCATACGGGCTTTAATCCATCTTCAGGACTTTAGCCAAGACGATTTTCGGGCCTTTCATCTTTTTGATGATGATGCGCAGGCCTTCGACTTCCAGCTGTTCTTCTTCTTCGGGCACCCGCTTGAGGGTGTCGTAGATCAGGCCTGCAATGGTCTCGGCTTCAATGTGGTCAAGGTCAACACCCAACAGGCGTTCGATCTTGAACAACGGCGTGTCGCCACGTACCAGCAGCTTGCCGGGCTGATAAGACAGGATGCCGCGCTCGGCCTTGCGGTGTTCGTCCTGGATATCGCCGACCAGTACTTCCAGCACGTCTTCCATGGTCAGGTAGCCCACCACCTTGCCGTCCGCTTCTTCAACCAGGGCAAAGTGAGCACCGCCCTTGCGGAACTGCTCCAGCAATTGCGACAGCGGCATGTGGCGCGACACGCGCTCCAGCGGCCGGGTCAGCTCTTCAAGGTTGAAGGTCTCGGGCAAGTGATCCAGATCAGCCAGTTCGAGCAGCAGGTCTTTGATGTGCAGCAGACCGACGAAGGTATTGGTGTCTGCGTCATAGACCGGGTAGCGGCTGAATTTGTGACGACGGAACAGCGCCAGGATTTCCTTGAGCGGGGCCTTGGAGTCCAGGGTCACGAGGTCTTCCCGGGAGTTGGCCCAGTCGACCACTTCCAGTTCACCCATTTCCACCGCCGAAGCCAGTACACGCATGCCCTGGTCACTCGGGTCCTGACCGCGGCTGGAGTGAAGGATCAGTTTGAGTTCTTCGCGGCTGTAGGCGTGATCGTGATGGGCACCGGGCTCACCTTGGCCAGCAATGCGCAAAATGGCGTTGGCGCTGGCGTTGAGCAGGTAGATCGCCGGGTACATGGCCCAGTAAAAGAGGTACAGCGGCACGGCGGTCCACAGCGACAGGGTCTCTGGCTTGCGAATGGCCCAGGATTTGGGGGCCAGTTCGCCGACCACGATGTGCAGGTACGAAATGATGAAGAAGGCGGTAAAGAACGATACGCCCTTGATCACTTCAGGCGATTCGACACCGACGGCGCCCAGCAGCGGCTCCAGTATGTGGGCGAACGCCGGCTCACCGACCCAGCCCAGACCCAGCGATGCCAGGGTGATACCCAGTTGGCAAGCCGAAAGGTAGGCGTCGAGCTGGTTATGAACGGTGCGCAGGATCTGTCCGCGCCAGCCGTTGTCCTCGGCAATCGCTTCGACCCGGGTCGAGCGCAATTTGACCATGGCGAATTCGGCCGCAACGAAAAAACCGTTGAGCAAAACCAGGATCAGAGCAAAAAGAATCATGCCGAAGTCGGCGAAGAGTGTCGCGAGGGTCAAGCCAGGGGAAGGGTCCATGATGGAGTTTTACGGGTTCCGTCGTTACAAATGGGGAGATATGGCCAAACAATGTAACGGCTGATGTGGCCCTTGCCTAGTGGGCAAAGGCCGCAGGGCCTAGTCGATCAGCGTACCGGGCGATGATTTTGTCACTTGGGTCGGCGCGAAATGGCAGGTGAAGGTGCTGCCGTGGCCCAACACACTGCTGATCTCCAGGCGCGCACGATGGCGCAACAAGACATGTTTGACGATGGCCAGTCCCAACCCGGTGCCGCCAGTGCTGGCGTTTCGGCTGGAGTCCACGCGGTAGAAGCGTTCGGTCAGGCGCGACAAGTGCTTGTTGTCGATGCCCACGCCCGAGTCCTGCACGCTCAGGTGCGCTCCGCTGCTGTCCGCCCACCAGCGAATGCGCACGCTGCCACCATCGGGGGTGTATTTGACCGCGTTAAAGACCAGATTGGAAAACGCGCTGCGCAATTCGGCTTCACTGCCTTTGAGGGCACAATCGGCTTCGACGTCCAGGGTAATCGTCTGGTTGCGCTGCCCGGACAACGCCTGGGCGTCGCTTTTGATCGAGCGCAGTAACAGGTCGACGGCCACCGGCTGGTTGTCCGAGGGGTAGTCCGTGGCTTCGAGCTTGGCCAGAAGCAGCAAGTCGTTGAGCAGGGTCTGCATGCGCTCGCCCTGTTGCTGCATTTGCGACAAGGGCCGTTTCCAGCGCGGGTTCACGTCTTCGACATTATCGAGCAGGGTTTCCAGATAGCCGCAGATCACCGTCAACGGCGTACGCAGTTCGTGGGACACGTTGGCGATAAAGTCTTTGCGCATTTGCTCCAGCTGATGAATCCGCGTCACGTCGCGCACCAGCATCAGGTGTTCGTTGTTGCCATAGCGCGTGATGTAGAGCTGGATGCGCAGGTGGTCGTTGACCGGTGAAGGGATATCCAGCGGTTCAACGTAATTGCCCAGCTCGAAATATTCCTTGAAGCGCGGGTGACGCACCAGATTGCTCACAGGCTGGCCGCTGTCCTGGGGCGTCTTGAGCCCCAGCAGGGTCTCTGCCGCGCGGTTCCACCATTCCAGATTGCCATCACTGTCGAGCATCACCACGGCGTCCTGTAGGGCGGCCGTAGACTCTTGTACCCGATCGATCACCGCTTGCAGACGCCCGCGCACACGCTGATCGCGGCGTTGCAGATGGTAGATGCTGTCGAACACTTCGCCCCACAGGCCGTAGCCATCGGGGGGGGCTTCGTCGGGTTTGTGCTGGCGCAGCCATTCGTGCAAACGCAACAACTGCTTGAGTGTCCAGCCCAGATAGAACGCCAGGCCAATGGCCAGGCTCCAGCCGTAATAGCCACTGAGCAGCCCGACCACCAGGCAGCCGGCGACCAGAAGCAACAAATGACGAATCAGAGTGCCATGCCAGTTTTGATTCACGTCGCGCGGGTCCTTGCTTGCCGTTGGATCAGATAAAGCCGGGATCAGGCCTTGGTCGAAAACCGGTAACCGGTGCCACGCACGGTTTGTACCAGATTTTCATAAGCCTCACCGAGGGCTTTGCGCAGGCGGCGGATGTGCACGTCCACGGTGCGCTCCTCCACGTACACGTTGCCGCCCCAGACCTGGTCGAGCAATTGGCCGCGGGTGTAAGCACGTTCCTGGTGGGTCATGAAGAACTGCAGCAGGCGGTATTCGGTAGGGCCCATTTCGGCGGGGGTGCCGTCGATGGTCACGCGGTGGCTGATGGGGTCGAGCAGCAAGCCGCCGATCTCGATAGGGGATTCGGCATCGGCAGGGCCTGCACGGCGCAGCACGGCCTTGAGGCGGGCAACCAGTTCACGGGGGGAAAATGGCTTGGTGATGTAGTCATCAGCGCCCACTTCGAGCCCCTGGATCTTGTTGTCTTCTTCGCCCTTGGCCGTGAGCATGATGATCGGAATATCGCTGGTCAGCTCTTCACGCTTGAGACGTCGGGCCAGTTCGATCCCCGAAGTGCCACCAGGCAGCATCCAGTCGAGCAGGATAAGGTCCGGCTTGCGGTCCACGATGATGGCGTGGGCGTCCTGAGCATTATCGGCTTCAAGGCAGTCGTAGCCCGCCATTTCCAAGGCCACGGCGATCATCTCGCGAATCGGCGCCTCGTCATCAACGATCAAAATGCTCCTGCCAACCATGCCGTAATCCTCGTGTCATTTAACTGTCTTGTGGCGCATTAGATAACGGAATTATTGCAGTCGTGTGACAGCTTTGGGGTTGGAACGCGCGCTAGCGGTTAGTGAACTACGCTTTGAGTGCAAATCGTACAACCACAAAGAGGACGATTCCGATGACTTCTAGCTCGTTTTCCCTAAAGACATTGCTGTTAGCTGCAGCCTTTACCTTGCCAAGTCTGGCATTTGCGGCTGATCCGGCGATGACCAAGGATGGCATGCTTGTCGACCACAACGGTATGACGCTCTACACCTTCGCCAAGGATGCGGGCGGTAAATCCATGTGCAATGACAAGTGCGCAGCTAACTGGCCACCTCTGATGGTCAGTGGCGACCACAAAGACATGGGCAAATGGACCATGATCAAGCGTGATGACGGCACCATGCAGTGGGCCTATGACGGCAAGCCGCTGTATACCTTTGTCATGGACAAAAAGGCTGGCGACGCCACCGGTGACGGCAAAATGGACGGAGCCTGGATGGTGGCCAAGCCTTAGAAGGATCAAAAGCCCTCACCCTGGCCCATAAAAAAACCTCGCCACCCTGTCACAGGAGGCGAGGTTTTTTTATGACGCAGGCTTAAACCGCGTTTGTCGACTGTGCACGACGCACATCAGGTTGCTTCCAGGACTCTGCCGCCGATTCGTCGATGGCTTGCTGAATGGCCTTTTTGCGGTGCTCTTCAGCACGACGGCTGAAGAACCACACCATGAAGGTCACCAGCGATACCGCCAGCAGGATCAGGCTGGCCACGGCGTTGATCTCGGGTTTGACCCCCAGGCGCACCGCCGAGAACACTTCCATCGGCAAGGTTGTGGAACCCGGCCCCGACACGAAGCTGGCCAGTACCAGGTCGTCCAGCGACAGGGCAAAGGACATCATGGCGCCTGCGGCCAGCGATGGCGCGATCATCGGGATGGTGATCAGAAAGAACACCTTCCACGGCTTGGCACCCAGGTCCATCGCCGCTTCCTCGATCGACAGGTCCAGCTCACGCAGACGCGACGACACCACCACGGCCACATAGGCCGAACAGAACGTGGTGTGGGCGATCCAGATAGTGACCAGGCCACGCTCTTGCGGCCAGCCGATCATCTGCGCCATGGCCACGAACAGCAGCAACAGCGACAGACCGGTGATCACTTCAGGCATCACCAGCGGCGCCGTCACCAGGCCGCCAAACAACGTACGGCCCTTGAAGCGACTGATACGGGTCAGCACGAATGCTGCCAACGTCCCCAGCGCCACCGCTGCTATCGCCGTGTACAGCGCGATCTCCAGCGAGCGCATCACCGAGCCCATCAGTTGCGTGTTGTCCAGCAGGCCCACATACCACTTCAGCGACCAGCCGCCCCACACCGTGACCAGCTTGGAGGCGTTGAACGAGTAGATCACCAGGATCAGCATCGGCAGGTAGATGAACAGCAACCCCGCGACCAACATGAAGCTAGAAAAACGGATGCGATTCATATCTTGCCCTCCAGCTCTTTAGCCTGGCTGCGGTTGAACAGAATGATGGGCACGATCAGGATCGCCAGCATGACCACGGCAAGCGCAGACGCCACCGGCCAGTCACGGTTGTTGAAGAACTCTTGCCACAACACTTTACCGATCATCAGGGTTTCCGGGCCGCCGAGCAGTTCCGGAATCACGAACTCGCCCACCACCGGGATAAACACCAGCATGCAGCCGGCGATGATGCCGTTTTTCGATAACGGGACCGTGATTTTCCAGAAGCTGTTGAACGTGCTCGAACCCAGGTCAGACGCGGCTTCCAGCAGGCTGGTGTCGTGCTTCACAAGGTTGGCGTACAGCGGCAGGATCATGAACGGCAGGTACGAATAGACGATGCCGATGTACACCGCGATGTTGGTGTTGAGGATCTGCAGCGGTTCGCTGATCCAGCCCATCGACATCAGGAAACCATTGAGCAGGCCGTTGTTGCTGAGGATGCCCATCCAGGCATACACCCGGATCAGGATCGCGGTCCAGGTCGGCATCATGATCAGCAGCACCAGCACGGTCTGCATCTCTTTGCGCGCATTGGCGATGGCATAGGCCATTGGATAACCGATCAGCAGGCACAACGCCGTGCTGAAAAAGGCCATCTTCAGCGAGCCCAGGTAGGCGGCGATGTACAGCTCGTCGTCGCCCAGCATGGCGTAGTTGCCCAGGTTCAGCAGCAGCTGGATTTTCTGGTCAACGTAGCTGTAGATCTCGGTATACGGCGGAATCGCGACATCAGCTTCGGCAAAACTGATCTTCAAGACGATGAAGAACGGCAGCATGAAAAACAGAAACAGCCACAGGAATGGAATCCCGATGACCACATGACGGCCACCGGGGGTTATTCGTTGCAGTCGGCGTTTGAGCTTCCGCATGTTCATGAGCGCAGTACCACGCCGCTGTCGTCTTCCCACCACACGTAGACTTCGTCGTCCCAGGTAGGGCGCGCGCCACGGCGTTCGGCGTTGGCCACAAAGGACTGCACCAGCTTGCCGCTCGGCAATTCGACGTAAAACACCGAGTGACCACCCAGGTAGGCGATGTCATGCACCTTGCCCCGCGACCAGTTGTACTCACAGGCCGGTTTTTCGGTGGTGACGAGCATTTTTTCCGGGCGGATGGCGTAGGTGGTGTGTTTGTCTTCCACCGAAGTGCTGACGCCGTGACCGACGTAAATGTCGTTCTCCAGCTCCGGGCACTTGATGCGCGCATAGCCTTCAGCGTCGTCAACCACTTCACCGTCAAACAGGTTGACGTTACCGATGAACTCGCACACCAGACGGCTGACCGGTGTCTCGTAAATGTCGATCGGGCTGCCGATCTGGGCGATCCAGCCCAGGTGCATGATCGCGATTCGCTGGGCCATGGTCATGGCCTCTTCCTGATCGTGGGTCACCATGACGCAGGTCACGCCGACGCGCTCGATGATTTCCACCAGTTCAAGCTGCATCTGCGAACGCAGTTTTTTGTCCAGTGCGCCCATCGGCTCATCGAGCAGCAGCAGTTTCGGACGCTTGGCCAGCGAACGGGCCAGAGCCACACGCTGACGCTGACCACCGGACAACTGATGGGGCTTGCGTTTGGCGTACTGGCTCATGTGGACCAGCTTGAGCATTTCGCCCACGCGGGCATCGATCTCGGCATTGGACATTTTGTCCTGCTTGAGGCCGAAGGCGATGTTCTGGGCCACAGTCATATGCGGGAACAGGGCATAGGACTGGAACATCATGTTGATCGGCCGCTCGTAAGGCGGCATGTCAGTGATGTCTACACCGTCGAGGAAAATACGGCCCTCTGTTGGGCGCTCGAAACCGGCGAGCATGCGCAGCAAAGTCGATTTGCCCGATCCCGATCCGCCGAGCAGGGCGAAGATTTCGCCCTTGTTGATTTCCAGGGACACATCGTCCACGGCAATCGTCTCGTCGAATTTTTTCGTGACCCGGTCGATTTTGACCAACACCTTTTTAGGTGTCTGGTCGCCCTCGAGGGCTTTCTTATAGGCGCCGGAGGCAACAGCCATTACGAAACTCCCAACAAATTTAGCAGCCCGACCTAGATGGTCGGGCCTTGGATAGGTGGTCTTGCGAGATTACTTGCCCGTCTTGACCTTGGTCCACGTACGCGTCATCAGACGCTGTATTTTCGCGGGCAGCTCGATTGATACGTAAGTCTTGTCCAGCACCGCCTGGGTCGGGTAAACCGCTTCATCGGTACGAATGGACTCATCCATCACTTTGTCGGCCGCAGGGTTTGGGTTGGCGTAACCGACATAGTCGCTGACCTGAGCAATCACTTCAGGCTTGAGCAAGTAGTTGATGAACGTGTGGGCCTCCTTGACGTTGCCGGAGTCCTTGGGAATGGCCAGCATGTCAAACCACAGGGCGCCGCCTTCCTTGGGCACGATATAGGCGATGTTCACGCCTTTTTTGGCATCCTCGGCGCGGGCCTTGGCCTGGAATACATCACCGGAAAAACCGATCGCAACACAGATGTTGCCGTTGGCCAGGTCGGAAATGTATTTGGAAGAGTGGAAGTAGGTGACGTATGGACGCACCGACATCAGTGTTTCTTCAGCTTTCTTGTAGTCCTTGGGGTTGGTGCTGTTGGCATCCAGGCCCAGGTAGTTGAGTACGGTAGGCAGCATTTCATCCGCCGAATCCAGGAAGGCCACGCCGCACTTGGAGAGCTTTTCCATGTTCTCGGGTTTAAACACCACATCCCAGGAGTCGATGCTGTCGACGCCCAGTACTTCTTTTACTTTGTCGACGTTGTAACCAATGCCATTGGTGCCCCACAGATACGGCACGGCATAGTGGTTACCCGGATCATTGGCCTGTAGACGCTTGAGCAAGGCCGGGTCGAGATTGGAATAGTTCGGCAGTTGCGACAGGTCGAGCTTCTGGAACGCACCCGCCTTGATCTGCTTGCCCAGGAAGTGGTTAGACGGAACGACCACGTCATAACCGGTACGCCCGGCCAGCAGTTTGCCTTCCAGGGTTTCGTTGGAATCGAAGACGTCATACACGGGCTTGATGCCGGTAGCGGCCTCAAAATCAGCCAGCGTGTTCGGCGCGATGTAATCCGACCAGTTGTAAATATGCACCGTAGGTGCCGCTTGCACGCTGACGGCGAGCGTCAAACCGGCCCCGACCAACAAGGTCTTGCGAAACAAAGATATAGACACGTGATGGTCCTCTAAATAGGTGGGCCTGAGTTGCCCGCGTCACACGGCAGTCGAACCGCCAAAGACAAAACCGGCGCGCAACTTACCCTCGATAAACCGACACAGCAAAGTTTTCCGCGATTAATTACCGTAAAGCCCTGATTTGTATCCGTTTATCCAAGATTCTGTAGCCGCTGCTTCAGGCTGCGAGGGGATCGCGGGGCCTTTGGGACAACGGGTTGCTACGCAACCCTTCGCAGCCTTCGGCAGCGACTACACAGCGCTTGGTTATTTACCGGACTTGATCTTGGTCCAGCTGCGCGTCAGCAAACGCAACGTTGTAGGTGGCAGATCGCTGATGGCGTACAGCTTGGCTTTCACTTCATCGGACGGATAAATGCTCGGGTCGCCAGAGATGTCTTTATTTACCAGTGGCGTTGCAGCCTTGTTACCGTTCGGGAAGCGCACGCTGTTGGTGATCTCGGCCATGACTTCTGGCTGCATCAGGAAGTTCATCCAGGCGTAAGCGGCGTCAACGTTTTCGGCATCCTTGGGAATGGCGACCATGTCGTAGAAGCTGCCAGCACCTTCTTTAGGAATCACGTACTTGAGCTTGACCTTGTCACCGGCTTCTTTGGCGCGGGAGATGGACTGCTCCAGGTCACCCGAGTAACCCACTGCGACGCAGATGTTTCCGTTTGCAAGGTCGGAGATGTACTTGGAGGAGTGGAAGTAGCCAACCGAAGGACGAATTTTCAAGAACAGCGCTTCGGCTTCAGCCAGTTGCTTCTTGTCTTGGGAGTCGGTCGGGTAGCCCAGGTAGTGCAGGGCGGCCGGGATCATTTCGGTCGGCGAATCGAGGAAGCTTATGCCGCAGCTCTTGAGCTTGGCAGCGTTCTCTGGCTTGAACAGCACGTCCCAGGAATCGATGGTGTCGACGCCCAGGGCAGCCTTGACCTTCTCAGGGTTGTAGCCAATACCGATGGTGCCCCACATGTAGGGGAACGCATGTTTGTTGTCTTTGTCGCTGGCATCGCCAACGGCCTTGAGCAACGCAGGATCGAGGTTTTTCCAGTCAGGGAGCTTGGAACGGTCCAGCTCCTGGTAAACCCCGGCCTTGATCTGCTTGGCCAGGAAATTGTTGGACGGCACGACGATGTCGTAGCCGGACTTGCCCGCCAGCAGCTTGGCCTCAAGGGTCTCGTTGCTGTCGAACACGTCGTAGACCACCTTGATACCGGTTTGGTCTTCGAATTTTTTAACGGTGTCGGGTGCGATGTAATCGGACCAGTTGTAAATGTGCAGAACCTTGTCCGCAGCTTGAGCTGCCCCAGCCATCACGCCCATCAAGGAGAGAGCGAGAAGTGTCTTGCCAGCTTTTTTAAATCCGGATGCCGTCATCTGTAATGCTCCAATTGTTCTTTTAAACCACCGATTCAGCGACCTGATCTCAAGGTGACTAAAGCCGGAGGCTAGTCTGGCAAGATCTGGGGCAGGCTTTCAAGGAAAGAGCCTTGATTCTTAAGGCTCTGAGCGCAATTGCCTACTTTAAAACCGAAGTTGTCTTGCGCCCAAAGCCTAGCAGTTAACCTTGCAATGTTTCCAAGGTCAGATCCAGGCACTTACGCGCCTTGGTCACCAGCTCGTCGATCTCGTCTTTGCTGATCACCAGAGGCGGCGAGATGATCATGGTGTCACCTACGGCACGCATGATCAGACCGTTAGCGAAGCAGAATTGGCGGCAGATCATGCCAACACCACGGCCTTCGTAACGTTTGCGGGTGGCTTTGTCCTGCACCAGTTCAATGGCACCCAACAGGCCTACACCACGCACTTCGCCCACCAACGGGTGATCGTTCAGTTCACGTAAACGCTTTTGCAAATACGGTGCCGTTTCAGCGTGGACCTTCTCGATAATTTTTTCTTCGCGCAGGATGCGGATGTTTTCCAGTGCCACTGCCGCTGCCACCGGATGTCCCGAGTAGGTGAAGCCGTGGTTGAAATCGCCACCTTCGTTGAGCACGGCAACCACCTCGTCGCGCACGATCAGGCCGCCCATCGGGATGTAGCCCGAGGTCAAGCCCTTGGCGATGGTCATCATGTCCGGCTTGAGGTCGTAAAAATCACTGCCGAACCACTCGCCGGTGCGACCAAAACCACAAATCACTTCATCGGCAACAAAGAGAATGTCGTACTTGGCCAGGATTTCCTTGATGCGTGGCCAGTAAGTGGCGGGCGGCACAATCACGCCGCCTGCGCCCTGGATCGGCTCGGCAATGAAGGCACCGACATTATCGACGCCCAGTTCGAGGATTTTTTCTTCAAGCTGATTGGCAGCCCAGATGCCGAACTCTTCCGGGGACATGTCGCCACCTTCACCGAACCAGTACGGCTGCGGGATGTGGGTAATGCCCGGGATCGGCAAGTCACCCTGTTCGTGCATGTAGGTCATGCCGCCCAGGCTGGCGCCGGCCACGGTGGAACCGTGGTAGCCGTTTTTGCGGCTGATGATGGTTTTCTTGTTGGGCTGGCCCTTGATCGCCCAGTAGTGGCGAACCATACGCAACATGGTGTCGTTGCCTTCAGAGCCTGAGCCGGTGAAGAACACGTGATTCATGCCTTCAGGCGCGATCTCGGCGATGGCTTTGGACAGCTCGAGCACCGGCGGGTGCGCGGTCATGAAAAACAGGTTGTAGTACGGCAGCTCGCGCATTTGCTTGCTGGCAGCTTCGGCCAGCTCGTCACGGCCATAACCGATGGCAACACACCACAGGCCGGCCATGCCGTCGAGAATCTTGTGGCCTTCGCTGTCCCACAGATACACGCCCTTGGCGTGCGTGATGATACGTGGGCCCACTTCCTTCAACTGTTTGAAGTCGCTGAATGGTGCCAGGTGGTGGTCGTTACTCAGTTGTTGCCATTGAAGGGTTTGCGGGTTCTTGTTAGTCATACAGCTCTCCTTTTATTCAGTAGAGGAGGGGCGCGCCTCCAAGGCGCAGCCCCTCGGCGTGTCAGACGGCGAACAGCAGGAATTCCCGCTCCCACGAACTGATGACGCGCTTGAAGTTTTCATGCTCGGCACGTTTGACGGCCACGTAGCCTGCAATGAACTTGGTGCCCAGGTACTTCTCGACAGTCTTGCTGCTTTCCATGCGGGCCAATGCCTCTTCGAGGGTCAGAGGCAGACGCAAATTACGACGCTCATAACCACGCCCGACCACTGGCGCACTCGGATTGATGCCCTCGACCATACCGATGTAGCCACACAGCAAGCTGGCCGCAATGGCCAGGTACGGGTTGGCGTCGGCGCCCGGCAAACGGTTTTCAACCCGGCGGTTTTGCGGGCCTGCATCCGGCACACGCAAGCCCACGGTGCGGTTCTCTTCGCCCCATTCCACGTTTACCGGTGCCGAGGTGTCCGGCAGGAAGCGGCGGAAGGAGTTCACGTTCGGCGCGAACAGGGGCAGCAGTTCTGGAATGAACTTCTGCAACCCGCCGATGTGATTGAGGAACAACTGGCTCATGGTCCCGTCTTCATTGGAGAAGATGTTCTTGCCCGTGTTGATGTCGATAATGCTCTGGTGCAAATGCATGGCACTGCCAGGCTCACCGGTCATGGGTTTGGCCATGAACGTGGCGGCTACGTCGTGCTTGAGTGCGGCTTCGCGCATCGTGCGCTTGAACACCAGAATCTGGTCGGCCAGCGACAGTGCGTCGCCATGACGGAAGTTGATTTCCATCTGCGCCGTGCCGTCTTCATGGATCAGCGTGTCCAGATCCAGCTCTTGCAGCTCGCACCAGTCGTAAACGTCTTCGAACAGCGGATCGAATTCGTTGGCCGCTTCAATGGAGAAGGACTGACGACCGGTTTCAGGGCGACCGGAGCGACCGACCGGCGGCTGCAACGGGTAATCCGGGTCGTCGCTGCGCTTGGTCAGGTAAAACTCCATTTCTGGCGCCACAATCGGCTGCCAGCCGTGGTCGGCATAGAGTTTGAGCACTTTTTTAAGCACGTTGCGCGGCGACAACTCAATCGGGTTGCCCTGCTTGTCGTAGGTGTCGTGAATCACCTGAGCGGTCGGCTCAATCGCCCACGGCACCACAAAGACTGCGTTCTGGTCAGGGCGGCAGATCATGTCGATATCGGCCGGATCCAGAAGTTCGTAATAGATGTCGTCTTCGACATAGTCGCCCGTTACGGTTTGCAGCAGGACGCTTTCGGGCAGGCGCATGCCTTTTTCAGCAATGAACTTGTTGGTCGGCGAAATCTTCCCGCGAGTAATCCCGGTGAGGTCGGCGATCATGCATTCGACTTCTGTGATCTTGTGGTCTTTCAACCAATCGGTGAGCTGGTCGAGGTTGTTACTCATAAATGCCTCTGGGCTGAGTGTCCTGACTTGAATAAGTCAGGCGTTTACTGACGCATCCGCGTCGCGTTGTGTTGCGCGCCTTCTGCAGGCATCTCCAAATGCCTGGAAGAGGGCGAGATAAATCGAGTTAGAGCTTACCTGCCATTCGGGGTGCCACTGAACCGCTAAAGCAAAAGCCTTGCCGCCCTCCACCGACACCGCCTCAACCAGACCGTCCGGGGCAATCGCTTCAACCCGCAGGCCCGGCGCTACCCGCTCGATGCCCTGGGTATGAATCGAATTGACCTCGAACTCCGCAGGCAAGCCCAGGCCTGCCAGGACGCCGCCGGGTTGAACGTGCATGGCGTGGCTCGGCGCGTATTGCACTTCAACCGGGGCGCTGGGATCTTCGCGATGCTCAATAAAGCCTTCGACTTCGTGCAATTTCTGGTGAAGTGAGCCACCCAGAGCTACATTCAATTCCTGAAAGCCGCGGCAAATACCGAGCACCGGAACACCAGCCGCCAACGCAGCACGAATCAAGGGGAGGGTAGTCAGATCACGTTCAGGATCATGCAACGTGCCTGGCACACTGGCGGTACCGCCATAGAGATGGGGTTCAATATTGGAGGGCGATCCGGTAAAGAGAATGCCGTCCAGACCGTCAAGAATATCGGTCGGATCAATCAGTTGCGCCAATGACGGAATGATCAGAGGCAAGCCTTTGGCAGCCACTGCAACTGCTCGCACGTACTTATCGCCAGTGATGTGATAAGGATGCAAACCGATCTGCTTGGTGCAGGCGGTAACGCCGATTAACGGCAGGCGTGACATGTAACACCCCGGTATTATTGCTGTTATGGGTTTGAATCGAGCTTAGCCTTGTTCATTTTTTTACACAACACCCCCGTAAAAAATACAACACGGTCCGCTCAAGCCCGCGGTCGGCAAGAATTGAAACAGGCCAAACACGCCCCAAAAAGCGTCAAAAATGGCCTTTCGGCGCTTTTTAAGGGCATAAAAGAGGCTGCTTGACTTCGGTATGCCGTTCGGGTTGACTGAAACCCGTAGCGCTCAATGATTGATATTTTTAACAACAAAGGTGTTGCATCATGTCGGTACCCCCGCGTGCCGTTCAGCTTAACGAAGCGAACGCGTTCCTTAAGGATCATCCTGAGGTTCTGTACGTAGACCTTCTCATTGCGGATATGAATGGTGTGGTGCGCGGTAAGCGCATCGAACGCACCAGCCTGCACAAGGTTTACGAGAAAGGCATCAACCTGCCGGCCTCTCTATTTGCCCTTGATATCAATGGCTCAACGGTGGAAAGCACCGGCCTGGGTCTGGATATCGGTGACGCAGACAGAATCTGTTATCCCATCCCCGACACCCTGTGCAACGAGCCTTGGCAAAAGCGCCCAACCGCGCAACTGCTGATGACCATGCACGAGCTTGAAGGCGAACCTTTCTTCGCCGACCCACGGGAAGTGCTCCGTCAAGTTGTTACCAAATTTGACGAAATGGGCCTGACCATCTGCGCGGCTTTCGAGCTGGAGTTCTACCTGATTGACCAGGAGAACGTTAACGGTCGCCCACAGCCTCCACGTTCGCCGATCTCCGGCAAACGTCCGCACTCCACTCAGGTTTACCTGATCGACGACCTCGATGAATACGTCGACTGCCTCCAGGACATTCTGGAAGGTGCCAAAGAGCAAGGCATCCCGGCTGACGCCATCGTTAAAGAAAGTGCCCCGGCGCAATTCGAAGTGAACCTGCACCACGTTGCCGACCCGATCAAGGCCTGCGACTACGCGGTACTGCTCAAGCGTCTGATCAAAAACATCGCCTACGACCATGAGATGGACACCACCTTCATGGCCAAGCCTTACCCGGGCCAGGCAGGCAACGGACTACACGTTCACATATCGATTCTGGACAAAGAGGGCAAAAATATTTTTGCCAGCGAGGATCCCGAGCAGAACGCCGCATTGCGTCACGCGATCGGCGGTGTGCTGGAGACCCTGCCAGCGCAGATGGCCTTCCTTTGCCCGAACGTCAACTCCTACCGTCGTTTCGGCGCACAGTTCTACGTGCCGAACTCGCCGTGCTGGGGCCTGGACAACCGTACCGTGGCCATTCGCGTACCCACCGGCTCGTCCGACTCGGTACGTATCGAACACCGGGTTGCCGGTGCCGATGCCAACCCGTACCTGTTGATGGCCTCTGTGCTGGCCGGTGTTCACCACGGTCTGACCAACAAGATCGAACCGGGTGCGCCAGTCGAAGGCAACAGCTACGAGCAGAACGAGCAAAGCCTGCCAAACAACCTGCGCGATGCGTTGCGCGAGCTGGATGACAGCGAAGTCATGGCCAAATACATCGATCCGAAATACATCGATATTTTTGTCGCCTGTAAAGAGAGCGAGCTGGAAGAGTTTGAACACTCCATCTCCGACCTCGAATACAACTGGTACTTGCATACCGTGTAAGCGATTGCGATCCACAAAGAACGCCACAGGCCTCACGGCCTGCGGCGTTTTTTTATGGGCATCGACCACCCATCGAATCGTATTTTCCTACCCGCTCCTCCAGAAACCCCCTACATAAACACCGCACAGATTGTTTCAAAATGTTTTCCCGGCTGTCCTTACCAGCCACCGTCCACGAAGACACACTCATGAAACTCCATTACCTGGGCATCGCCCTGTTTGCCATCGGCCTTGGCCCCGTAACCGCTGCCCCGACCAGCCACACGCACTGGAATTACCTGTCGCCCACAGGGCCTGACGAGTGGGGCGACCTGCACGAAGAGCACGCCCTGTGCAGCGTTGGCACCCAGCAATCTCCGATCAATATCAAGGCCAACACCCCCGCAGTTCTGCCTGCCCTGGCCATTCACTACCCGGCTGGCCCGGCCGTGGTGAAACATAATGGTCATAGCCTGGAAGTCACCACTGAATCAAAAGGCGATGTGACCTTGGCGTCAGGAACCCATGACTTCGTGCAAATGCACTTCCATACCCCCGCTGAAATGCAAATCGATGGCCGAAAGTACCCATTTAGCGCTCATTTGGTACACCGTGATGCCGTTGGCAACCTGGCAGTCATTGCCCTGTTGTTTGACGTCGGAGCAAAGAACAAAGCCTTGGACTCCCTGTTTTCAAGCCTGCCGCGTCATGACGGTGACTCAGTGACCTTGAACAACCTGGATCTGCAGAGCCTGTTTCCTGAAAAGCTGGATTACTTCACGTTCATGGGATCGCTGACGACTCCGCCCTGTACCGAAGGCGTTCGCTGGCAGGTGTTGAAGGTGCCGGGCACGGTATCCCAACAACAACTCAATGCCTTCAAGCAGTTGTTCCCGATGAATGCGCGCCCAATCCAGCCGACTAACGATCGCATGGTGAAGTTCGCGGGCTAACGCTGCGGGTTTACAGACAACCTCGGACCCGGCTCGTACAATGCCGACTGCCCCGCAGGAGACACCCATGACGCGCCTTGCCACCCCTCGAAAGTCACGCGCCCGCAGCCAGGTCCGGATCGATTTGATACTCAATGCTGCCCGCACATTGCTGGCAGAAGAAGGGGTGTCCAGCCTGTCGATTTACAGCGTGGCCGAACGCGCGCAAATCCCGCCGTCATCGGTCTATCACTTCTTTGCGGGAGTGCCCGCGCTCCTCGAAGCGCTGACCGGTGACGTGCATGGCGCATTCCGCGCCTGCCTGCAGGTGCCGATCGAACATGACGGCTTAAAGGGTTGGGGAGATTTGTCGCGCATTATTGAGCAGCGCATGCTGACGATCTACAGCGAAGATGCTGCCGCCCGGCAACTGATCCTGGCCCAGCATGGCCTCACCGAAGTCACCCGGGCCGACCGCCAGCACGACCTTGAACTGGGCCAACTGATGCATGGTTTGTTTATGCGTCATTTTGAGCTGCCAGTACTGCCACAGGACGTGGACGTATTTGCCTTGGCGATGGAACTGGGCGACCGCGTGTATGCGCGCTCCATCCAGTTGCACGACTGCATCACCCCGCGCATGGCCGAAGAAGGGATGCGCGTGGTGGATGCTTATCTGGGACTGTACTTGCCGACTTTTTTGCCCAAGCGCGAGATCCCCGCAGGGAACCTGTAGCCGCTGTCGAGGCACGAGGCTGCGATCGATTGCGAAGCGATCGCAAAACCTGAGCCCCGGAACCAACTGATACGCCTCATCACCTGAATTTACGACGACCTTGTCGCCGATCGCAGCCTCGTGCCTCGACAGCGACTACACATCATGCGTGTGTTCATCAGAACGGCGCATCACCCAAAATGGTCGCACGATGCATCACGCGGCGGTTAGGACGGTAGTCATCCACGGCGTAATGCTGGGTCACGCGGTTGTCCCAAAATGCCACGTCATTTTCCTGCCAGCGCCAGCGAATGGTGTATTCCGGACGGGTGGCATGGGCGAACAGCAGCTTCAGGATCGCTTCGCTTTCGGCTTCAGACAGCTCATTGATCCGCGTGGTAAAGCCTTCGTTGACGAACAGCGATTTGCGCCCGCTCACCGGGTGCGTACGGATCACCGGGTGCGACAACGGCGGATTGTTCTTGCGGGTTTGCTCCCAGCGCGCCAGGTCTTCAGGGGTCGATCCAAAACGCTCCAGCGGGAACGACTTGGTGAAGTCATGGGTGGCCGTCAACCCCTCCAGCAGCACTTGCAGCGGCCCGGACAACCCTTCAAAAGCCGCGATCCCGGCCGCCCACAATGTATCGCCACCAAACGCCGGCAGTTGCTTGGCACTCAACACCGCGCCCATGGCCGGCGTCGGCAAAAAAGTCACGTCGGTGTGCCACACCGCATTGTCGCGCACGTCGGTCACGGCCGTGTCCAGCACCAGCACTTCAGGCTGCTCCGGCACGTTGGGATAAATCGGATGAATATGCAGATCGCCAAAGTTGGCGGCAAAACGTGCCTGCTGCTGGGGTGTAATCGACTGATTCCTGAAGAACACCACATGATGCGCCAACAACGCTTGCTCGATGGCATCACGGTACTCAAGACTCAGGGGCTGAGTCAGGTCAACGCCGTCAATCTGGGCGCCAAGGGCAGAGCTAATCGGGGTAATGGTCAGGCTCATGATCTGTCTCTTTATCAGCGCGCCGATTAATCAGCGTCGAGTTCTGTTAATTAGTGAGCCTGGCCGTGCCACGGCACCAGCTTGCGTTGCAGGGCCCGCAGGCCCATTTCCATGGCAAAGGCGATGATGGCGATCACCAGAATCCCCAGCACCACCACATCGGTGACCAGAAATTGCGCAGCGGACTGCACCATGAAGCCCAGGCCACTGGTGGCGGCGATCAGCTCGGCGGCCACCAGGGTCGACCAGCCCACGCCCAGACCAATGCGTACTCCGGTCAAAATATCCGGCAAGGCACTCGGCAAAATCACATGGCGAATCAGCTGCCAGCGCGTGGCGCCCAACGACTGCGCCGCGCGCACTTTGGCCGGGTCGACCGTCCGCACGCCCGTGGCGGTAGCAATGGCGATAGGGGCAAAGATCGCCAGGTAAATCAGCAACACTTTCGACAACTCGCCAATCCCGCACCAGATCACGATCAGCGGCAAGTAGGCCAAAGGCGGTATCGGGCGGTAGAACTCGATCAGCGGGTCGAAAATGCCACGTGCAATCCGGTTGTGACCAATGGCGATACCCACCGGCACTGCCGTCAGAATCGCAAAGCCCAGCCCCAGCCCGATACGGCTCAAACTCGCGCCCAAGTGTTGCCACAGGGTGGAGTCCATATAGCCAGCAGTCGCGAGCAACCAGCCTTTTTGCAGCACGGCAGAGGGCGGTGGCAAAAACAGCGGCTCGATCCATCCGCCCGCAGTGACAGCCCACCAGACGGCGATCAGAGTGACGAGGGTCAGGACGCTGATCCAGCGCGTGCTCAGGCTGCGTTTAACCGGGCGCGGTGCGTGGGGCACGGCAACGGGGGCGCCAGTAACGGCTTCATAACTGCTCATGCGCGCTCCTGCCGCTGGGCGGCACCGCGTTGTGAAAACACGCGCTCAAGCACATGTTCACGGGTTTCGATAAAACGAGGGTCGGACTTGATCGAGCGGGCAGACTCGCCCGCGTTGTAGCGCTGGCCAAAATCCAGGGTCAACCGTTCAACAATGCGACCCGGGTTGGGCGCCAGCAAAATCAGATCCGTGGCCAGAAACACCGCTTCTTCAATGTCGTGGGTAATCAGGAAAACGGGCTTGTCGGTGCGACGACACACTTGCAGCAGCAGCTCCTGCATTTGCTCACGGGTAAAGGCATCGAGGGCGCCGAACGGTTCGTCCATCAGCAACACACGGGGGTCGGCAGCCAGCGCTCGGGCCAGGCCCACACGCTGTTTTTGCCCGCCCGACAGCTCCCACACCCGGCGCTTCTCAAAACCGGACAAATCCACCAGCGCAAGCATTTCACGGGCGCGGGCTTCGCGTTTGCTGCGCGGGACACCGGCCAGTTCAAGGCCAAAGGCCACGTTCGCCAGCACGTCTTGCCACGGCAGCAACACATCATCCTGAAACACGACGCCGCGCTCTGCGCTGGGGCCATGTACCGGCACGCCATCCAGGGTGATTCGACCACTGCTGGGCTCGACAAAGCCTGCAATCAAATTCAGCAACGAGGTTTTACCGCTGCCCGAAGGGCCGAGGGCGACCAGCAGTTGCTGAGGGCCGAGGCTGACGGAGATGTCCGACAGCACCGGCTCAGCGGCGCCAGGATACTGTGCGCTGATGCGCTCCAGCGATAACAAGGCCATGACCGTCGACTCCTCAGCTGCGTTGATTATTGAGTAACAAAAGTGGCGTTGACCGACGGCGCGTAGTCCGGCAGTACGGCGTCGACTTTTTTCTGCTCTTTCAAGAAGGCAGCGGTGTCGGCCAGGGCTTTGGTGGTCGGTGCGCCCAGCAAGACAACCTGGTCAGCCGCCAGCGGGTACACGTTGCCTTGCAGCAACAGAGGGATATCCGTTGCCTTGGCGCCCGACAGTTTCACCACCTTGTCGATGTTGCTCTGATTGACCAGCCAGGCTTTTGGATCCTTGTGGTAGTCGGCATAGGCATCCAGCGTCACCTTGGCGAACTGCTTGACCACTTCCGGGTGCTTGGCGGCGTAGTCCTTGCGCACGATCCAGGCATCAAAGGTCGGTGCGCCCAGCTTGCCCAGCTCACCCGAAGTAATCAGCACCTTGCCGTTTTCCTTGGCCGTACCCAGTGCCGGATCCCACACGTAGGTGGCATCGATATCGCCACGCTTCCAGGCCGCCACGATGGCCGGTGGCGCCAGGTTCAGAATCTGTACTTTCGAAGGGTCGATGTTCCAGTGCTTCAAAGCGGCCAGCAGGCTGTAATGACCGGTGGACACAAAGGGCACGGCCACTTTTTTGCCGACCAGATCCTGCGGACCGTTGATGCCGGAACCGTCGCGAGCGACCAGGGCTTCAGAGCCGCCCAGCTGGGTAGCGATCAGAAAGGTTTCAACCGGAACGTTGCGAGTCACTGCTGCCGTCAGCGGGCTTGAGCCCAGGTAAGCAATCTGCACATCTCCCGAGGCGATGGCGGCAATGATGTCGGCACCGTTATCGAACTTGCGCCAGTTGATCTTGGCCCCCGTGGCTTTCTCGTAGGCGCCATCGGCCTGGGCAACTTTTGCCGGGTCCACGGTGGTCTGGTAAGCCACGGTGACATCCGTGCTGGCGGCCTGCGCAAAGAAGCTGGCACCCGCCAGAGACAAAGCAGCCAGAAGGCGTAAGGGAGAATGCAATTTCATCAGGAAGCTCCTCGGCAGGCGGCCGGATATCGGCAGAATGCGAGGTTAAATGATCTAAGAAACTCTAAATAAATAACTTTTAAGCATTAGCTTATGTAGTTCCGCGACATCCGCAGGCAGGCTCGTGCCACAGATGCCAAGGCATTTTCCCTGTCTGTGATCGAAGCCAGGGTTTAAGAACCAAACGCTATTAAAAGATTCATGAAATTATGTTTAGGAATTAGACGAAAGACCGATAGCATTCCTTTTCGTGCGCGTAGGAAATATCCTGCTTTATGCCTATTCGATCTTAAAAGATCATAAATAATTCTTTTTAGGTTTATTAAATAGCCATTAATCTGCGCACAAACGACGGGAGACTAGACAAAGGTCGTAGACATGATTGGTTACGATTGACTTGCCAGTCACCGTCTGGCGCTAATCGCGCATCTGCAGCACCCAGACCTCAGATCCGGGGCTAATGAAATACAAAAATTAGAAACGCAAAGGAGCAACACAATGAACAAGTCCACCTTGGCCATCGCTGTGGCCGTAGGGTTGTTGGCACAACAAGCAAGCGCTGCAGGCTTCATTGAAGACAGCAAAGCCACGCTGAAACTGCGTAACTTCTACATCAACAACGACAACCGTGATTCGGGTGCGCCGAAAAACTCCAACTACACCGCTGAATGGGGCCAAGGCTTCCAGCTGGACTACACCTCGGGTTTCACCCAGGGCACAGTCGGCTTTGGTGTGGACGCCATTGGCCTGCTGGGCGTCAAACTTGACTCCAGCGCAGCCAAACACGGCAACCCGACGGGTCTGAATGCTGGCGGCTCGGTATTCCCAAGCGACGGCAACCACGCTGTAGACGATTTCTCCAGCCTGGGCCTGACCGCTAAAGCCAAGATTTCCCAGACCGAACTGCGCATCGGTACCCTGCAGCCAAAACTGCCGGTTATCGTCAGCAACGACGGTCGTTTGCTGCCGCAAACCTTCCAGGGTGGCCAGATCACCTCCAGCGAGTTCAAGGACCTGACCTTCACCGGCGGCCAGATCGAACACGCCAAGGGTCGTAACTCCAGCAACAACGAAGGCCTGTCGCTTGGCGGCGCCAACGGTAGCTCGAACTACAGCGCGGGCAAGTTCGTTAACAAGTTCTACTACGGCGGCGTTGACTACAAACTCAACAAAGACCTGTTGCTGCAGTACTACTACGGCAACCTGGAAGACTTCTACAAGCAACACTTTCTGGGTCTGACCCACAACTGGTCCATTGGCCCGGGCGTGTTGAAATCTGACCTGCGTTACTTCAACAGCTCCGACGACGGCAAGAACGGTAACGAGCCGGCCTACTACACCACAGGCGATTACCACACCCAGGCCAACGGCAAGGGCAAGGTCGACAACAACCTGATCAGCGGCCTGTTCCTGTACACCGTTGAAGGTCACACCTTCGGTGGCGGTTATCAGGTCAGCAACGGCAGCAGCGACTTCCCGTTCCTGAACCAGGGCGACGGTGCATCGGCTTACATCCCTACCGACATGCAGATCTCGAAATTTGCCCGTGCTGGCGAACGCACCTGGCAGGCACGCTACTCGTATGACTTCGCTAAAGTGGGCGTTCCTGGCCTGACGGCGGGCGCGGTTTACCTGCGTGGCGATAACATCGACACCTACAACGCCAACCGTGTGCAGACCAGCAATGGCGCTTCCGAGTGGGAACGCGATATCACCGTGGCTTACGTTATCCAGGAAGGCACGCTGAAAAACCTGGGCTTCATGTGGAAAAACGCCATGTGGCGCAACGACATCGCTGGCCAGCGTGATCAAGACGAAAACCGTCTGATCGTCAGCTACTCGATCCCGTTGCTGTAAGCCTGGTGTAGATCAAAGGTTAGAAAAATCCTGCCCGGCGCAATGCCGGGCAGGGTGTTTACCGAAGACCTGAACGGTCAATTCGCAACACATTCAAATGTCGCAGCTCCCTGCCGCTCCCCTTGCCCAACTGAGTCCAGACTGGACCTGGTGCATTGTTGCGTCCAATGAAACAGTTTTTAATATTCCATTCAGACCTAACCAAATCGATATTTATTCTTTTTAATTAACTCGTGACGCAGGCAGAGTAAAGCCATCACGCCCTGCCATTCCCTATAAAAAGGAACTGCACCATGAGCCTCAGACTCGGCGACATCGCCCCCGATTTCGAACAGGATTCCAGCGCTGGCAAGATTCACTTCCATGAATGGCTGGGCGACAGCTGGGGCGTGTTGTTCTCGCACCCGGCGGACTTCACCCCGGTGTGCACCACCGAACTGGGCTTTACCGCCAAGCTCAAGGATGAGTTTGCCAAGCGTGGCGTCAAAGCCATCGCGCTGTCGGTAGACCCGGTGGATTCGCACCACAAGTGGATCGAAGACATCAACGAGACCCAGAACACCGTGGTCAACTTCCCGATCCTGGCCGATGCCGATCGCAAGGTGTCCGACCTCTACGACCTGATCCACCCCAATGCCAGCGACACCCTGACTGTGCGCTCGCTGTTCGTGATTGACCCGAACAAAAAAATCCGCCTGACCATCACCTATCCGGCCAGCACCGGGCGCAACTTCAACGAAATTCTGCGGGTGATTGATTCCCTGCAACTGACGGACAGCCACAAAGTCGCGACACCGGCCAACTGGCAGGACGGCGACGAGGTGGTCATCGTGCCATCGCTCAAGGACGAAGACGAAATCAAGAAACGCTTCCCCAAGGGCTACCGCGCCGTGAAGCCCTACCTGCGCCTCACGCCGCAGCCAAATAAGTAATCCATACACCCGCAGGCTGCGAAGGACTGAGGCGACTCGGATAAACGGGTTGCTGCGCAATCCTTCGCAGCCTACGGCAGCGACTACTCAGTTTGCCAGTGTCTTCCACAGGGTTTTTGGCCGTTTCGACGGCCTTTTTTTTGCGTTTCATTTAACAAAATCGCATATGCATTTTAAGAATAAACAAATGAATAAATATGATTTATAGATATATAAATCACCTGTTAAGGTCTGTTCACTC
Source organism: Pseudomonas sp. NKUCC02_KPG (assembly GCF_019345465.1). GTDB lineage: Bacteria > Pseudomonadota > Gammaproteobacteria > Pseudomonadales > Pseudomonadaceae > Aquipseudomonas. The sequence goes on along the minus strand of NZ_JAHKRC010000007.1, from coordinate 124,819 downwards.
AAGCGAAAACGCTAACAGCGAATTGCACATATTCATTCAAGGAAACGTCTAGATGCTGGTCGTGACACTCGGAGGAAGCCCAAGCCAACGATCCCGTTCGGGAGTGTTGCTGGAGCACGCCAAACGCTGGCTCAACCAGCAAGGCGTCGAAGTGGTGAGTTATCAGGTACGTGATTTCCCGGCCGAAGACTTGCTGCACGCACGCTTCGACAGCCCAAAAATTATCGACCTGCTACAACAGATTGAAAACGCCGACGGCCTGGTGATTGCGACGCCGGTTTACAAGGCCTCGTTCAGCGGCGCACTCAAAACCGTACTCGACTTGCTGCCCGAGCGCGCCCTGAGCCACAAAGTGGTGTTGCCCATCGCCACCGGTGGCAGCATCGCCCATATGCTGGCCGTGGACTACGCACTCAAGCCCGTACTGTCGGCGCTCAAGGCTCAGGAAATGCTGCACGGCATTTTTGCCGAAGACAGCCAGATCGCTTACGGCGAAGGCAGCGCACAAGCGCAACTGGTGCCCGTGCTGGAACAGCGCATGAACGAATCCCTTGAACAGTTCTACAGCGCCCTGGCGCGACGCCCCAAACCACTGGATCCCGGCATCCTCAACGAGCGCCTGGTCACGGCTCGCTGGAGCATTTAAAGCAAGATCCCCACAGACAGCAACACGCTTCACCACCTTACTGATCCGCTAACGGCTCGGCAGGTGCTACCCGAATCTCGAACCTCAAAAGGAGAGCGCCATGCGCCCTGTCATTTTGCGTCGCGGTCTGGTCGCACTGTTAGCTGCGGCTGTGTCCTTCGGCGCTGTTACCCAGGCTCAAGCCGATACCCTGCGCATCGGTTATCAAAAATACGGCACGCTGATGCTGCTCAAGGCCAAAGGCACGCTGGAAAAGCGTCTGGCCGAGCAGGGCGTTGACGTGCAATGGACCGAATTCCCCGGCGGCCCGCAACTGCTTGAGGGCCTGAACGTGGGCTCCATCGACTTCGGCGTGACCGGCGAAACCCCGCCCGTGTTCGCCCAGGCCGCCGGCGCCGACCTGCTCTACGTGGCCTACGAGCCACCAGCCCCTACCAGCGAAGCGATTCTGGTGCCCAAGGACTCACCGATCACCTCGGTCAAAGACCTCAAAGGCAAAAAGGTCGTGCTCAACAAAGGCTCCAACGTTCACTACCTGCTGGTGCGGGCCCTTGAAGACGCTGGCCTGAAATACACCGATATCCAGACCGTGTTCCTGCCACCCGCCGATGCCCGCGCCGCTTTCGAGCGCGGCAGTGTCGATGCCTGGGTGATCTGGGACCCGTACCAGGCCGCCGCCGAACAACAGCTGCAAGCGCGCACCCTGCGTGACGCCAGCGGTATCGCCGACAACCATCAGTTCTATCTGGCCACCAAGCCTTATGCCGAACAGCATCCCAAGGTGATCGAAACCCTGGTCGATGAAGTGCGCAACATTGGCGAATGGGCCAAAGCCCACCCTGACGACGTGACCCAACAAGTCGCGCCCCTGTTGGGCCTGTCTCCTGAAATCACCCTGACAGCGGTCAAACGCCAAGGCTATGGGGCACAGTTTCTGACCCCTGAAGTGGTCAACGCGCAGCAAAAAATCGCTGACACCTTTTACCAACTCAAGTTGATCCCCAAGCCGCTGGTTGTGAAAGACGTGATCTGGACGCCCCCGGCCAATCTGGCCAAAGCCAACTAACGCTTGCTGCCCCCATTTAGGAGACCACTCCATGAGCCTCAATATTTTCTGGTTCCTGCCTACCCACGGTGACGGCCATTACCTTGGCACCTCCGAAGGCGCTCGTGCCGTTGACTACGGCTACCTGCAACAAGTCGCACAGGCCGCAGACCGTCTGGGCTTTGGCGGAGTACTGATTCCGACAGGACGTTCGTGCGAAGACTCCTGGTTGGTGGCCGCAGCGCTGATCCCCGTTACCCAGCGCCTGAAGTTTCTGGTGGCCCTGCGCCCTGGCATTGTCTCGCCCACGGTGGCGGCACGTCAGGCCGCGACCCTGGACCGTCTGTCCGGTGGCCGCGCACTGTTTAACCTGGTGACTGGCGGCGACCCGGAGGAACTGGCCGGTGATGGCCTGTTCCTCAGCCACGAAGAGCGTTATCAGGCCTCGGTGGAGTTCACCCGCATCTGGCGTCGTGTGCTCGAAGGCGAAACCGTGGACTACGACGGCGAACACATCACCGTCAAAGGCGCAAAACTGCTTTACCCGCCGATCCAGCAGCCGCGCCCGCCGCTGTACTTCGGTGGATCGTCGGAAGCTGCGCAAGACCTGGCTGCCGAACAAGTTGAAATGGTGCTGACCTGGGGCGAGCCACCGGCCGCCGTCGCCGAGAAAATCGAACAGGTACGTGCCAAGGCCGCCAAGCTGGGCCGCACCGTACGCTTCGGCATTCGTCTGCACGTGATCGTGCGTGAAACCAACGAAGAGGCATGGAAAGCCGCCGACAAACTTATTTCCCATCTGGATGACGACACCATCGCCCGCGCTCAAGCCTCGCTGTCGCGCTTCGACTCGGTCGGCCAGCAACGCATGGCCGCCCTGCATGGCGGTAGCCGCGACAACCTCGAAGTCAGCCCCAACCTGTGGGCCGGCGTGGGCCTGGTGCGTGGCGGTGCCGGCACGGCACTGGTCGGTGACGGCCCAACCGTGGCAGCCCGGGTTCAGGAATACGCCGACCTTGGCATCGACACCTTTATCTTCTCGGGTTATCCCCACCTGGAAGAGTCGTACCGCGTTGCCGAACTGCTGTTCCCGCACCTGGATATCGAGCGCCCGGAACTGCCAAAAGGCGCCAGCTACGTGAGCCCGTTTGGCGAAATGGTCGCCAATGACATTCTCCCTAAAGCCGCGTCGCAGAGCTGAGGTCGCCATGAGTTCAGGCAAGGCCTCGGGCCTCAATAAAATCGGTCACACCCTGGCGCCCTGGGCCTTGCCTGTGTTGCTGCTGGCGGTATGGCAGCTGTCCGTGTCGGCGGGCTGGTTGTCGACACGCATCCTGCCCGCCCCCAGTGCCGTGATCACGGCCGGGATCGAGCTGGTACGCAGTGGCGAAATCTGGAAACACCTGGCCATCAGCGGCTGGCGTGCCGGATTGGGCTTTGCCATCGGCGGCAGCATCGGCCTGGCGCTGGGCTTTATTACCGGCCTGTCGAAATGGGGCGAACGCCTGCTCGACAGCTCGGTACAAATGATCCGCAACGTGCCGCACCTGGCGCTGATTCCGCTGGTCATCCTGTGGTTCGGTATCGATGAGTCGGCGAAGATTTTTCTGGTAGCACTGGGGACTTTATTCCCGATCTACCTCAACACCTACCACGGCATCCGCAACGTCGACCCGGCGCTGGTCGAGATGGCGCGCAACTACGGGTTGTCCGGTTTCAGCCTGTTCTGGCAGGTGATCTTGCCGGGGGCGTTGCCTTCGATCCTGGTGGGCGTGCGCTTTGCCCTGGGCTTTATGTGGCTGACGTTGATCGTGGCCGAAACCATCTCCGCCAGCTCCGGCATCGGCTACCTGGCGATGAACGCCCGGGAGTTCCTGCAAACCGACGTGGTGGTGCTGGCAATTGTTTTGTACGCCGTGCTCGGCAAGCTGGCCGATACCGCGGCCCGTGGTCTGGAGCGCATCTGGTTGCGCTGGCACCCGGCGTATCAAGTCGTTAAAGGCGGTGCAGCATGACAGCTCAACAACCTCCACGTTTGCGCCAGGGCATCCCGCTGGCCATCAACGGCCTGCAAAAAGCCTTCGGCGAGCGGCTGGTGCTGCGAGAGATCAATCTGCATATCCCGGCGGGGCAATTTGTCGCCATTGTCGGGCGCAGCGGTTGCGGCAAAAGCACCCTGATGCGCCTGCTGGCCGGGCTAGACCAGCCCACCGCCGGCCAATTGCTGGCCGGTAGCGCACCGCTGCAAGCGGCCCGTGAAGACACGCGACTGATGTTTCAGGAAGCACGTTTGCTGCCCTGGAAAAAAGTCATCGACAACGTGGGCCTTGGCCTTAAAGGCGACTGGCGCCCCAAAGCGCTCAAGGCACTGGAAGAAGTCGGCCTGGCCGAACGCGCCAATGAATGGCCAGCAGCACTGTCGGGCGGGCAAAAACAGCGTGTGGCCCTGGCCCGCGCCCTGATCCACCAGCCGCGCTTGCTGCTGCTCGACGAACCGCTGGGCGCGCTGGATGCCCTGACCCGGATTGAAATGCAGGACCTGATCGAACGCCTGTGGCGCCAGCATGGTTTTACCGTGTTGCTGGTGACACACGACGTCAGCGAAGCCGTCGCGATTGCTGACCGGGTGATTTTGATTGAAGAAGGGCAGGTGGGGCTTGACCTCACCGTCGATCTGCAACGCCCTCGGGTACGCGGCTCGCACCGCCTGGCCGCACTGGAAACCGAAGTACTGAACCGTGTTCTCGCACTGCCTGGCTCGCCACCTGAGCCGGAACCCGTTGCACCGCTGCCTACGCAACTGCGCTGGGCGCAATAAAACCACTTTCTATCCCAAGACAGGAATCGACACCATGACCATTAAAGCCATCAACGTTCGCAACCAGTTCAAAGGCCACATCAAGGAAATCGTGCTGGGCGACGTGCTGTCGGAAATCGACGTACAGACCGCATCGGGCATCGTGACCTCCGTGATCACCACCCGCTCGGTCAAAGAGCTGGAACTGGTGGTCGGCAGCGAAGTGATCGCGTTTGTAAAATCCACCGAAGTGTCCATCGCCAAGCTGTAAACCGTGGTTTATCCACAACCCCGAAAGGTGTGAGCCCTTCGGGGTTTTTTGTGGCTGAAAAACACCCCTTGAGGTGCACTTCGTCGTGGCTACAAAGACAGCAAGCGGTGGACGGATTAGACTCAAAGGCACCCTCGCAGGAGGTCTCCATGAGCGCCCACCTTTCCCCGATCGTTTCAGAGTTCGAAACCGAAGAGCAGGCCGCCAGTTATGATCGCTGGTTCCGAGCCAAGGTACAGGCCGCACTTGATGATCCGCGCCCGGGTATCCCCCACGATCAAGTAATGGCCCAGATGCAGGCCCTGATCGAGTCAAAACGCAAAGAGCGCGATGCTGTTTGAGTGACGGCCCCTTGCTCGGGCTCAACTCAGCGAGATCCTTGAGTACATCAGCGACCGCCATCTTGTCGCGGCCAGTGAGCTCTACAAGAACATTGAAGCTGCTATATCCGCTCTACCTCAGCATCCCTATTTGTATAGATTCGGTCGAGTACCCGGGACTCGGGAAATTGTCGTGCATCCCAATTACCTGGTGGTCTACAGAGTCACGAATCGGATCGAGATAGTCACCGTTCTGCACGCAAGGCAGGAATATCCATGAGCAAAAACAACAAGCAGCAGAACAGAGGGCTGGGCAGCCGTATCCATAAACGCTTCGAGAAAGCCGGATACGTGGAACTGGATCTGCCAAAACGCGATGAAACTGTCAGATCGCTATCCCTGTAATTTCTTTAGAGTCGCCCCCCGTAGCAGCAACTACAAAATCAAGGCCCGCCCATTGCAGGCGGGCCTTGGCTGTCACCGCACCAAATGCAAAAACTGCATATGACGTTCGTACTGGTCGAGGATGTCGTTGATGATTTGCTCTTTGGTGTAGCCCGTCAGGTCGTAATCCTGACTGCCTTCGGCCAAATGCACCTCAGCGCGGTAGTAACGGCGGTTTCGCAGTTGCTCTTTTTTGCCAAAGCCACCACGGGCGAAGGAAGGCGTGAAGTAGCCACGCATCTGCACCTGGTAGATGAACGGATGTTCGTCGCCGTGGCCGATTTCCAGGCTCACGTTGTCGTTGGCCGGGTCCGGCTGGGTGACGACATTCAGGCCTTTCTCCAGGAACACCGCGCTCACTTCTTCAATCGCCGGGCGCACGGTGGTATCCATGAAGCGATACACCTCGTCACGGGACGGGAAGTGCACGGCCTGGCTCAAGCGCTGACGCCAACCGCCGCGACGGGAGTGCGAAACCGGCGCCAGGGAGTGCATCTGCGCAATCTGCTTTTGCGACTCAAGGTAGAACGCCTTATGCAGGCCCCACATCATCAGCAGCAAAATCAGCGAGAACGGCAGCGAGGTCAGCACCACCGCTGACTTGAGCGCATCGATACTGCCCGAGAACAGCAGCGCACTGGTAACCAGCGCCGTCATCGCACCCCAGAACACCCGCAGCCATTTAGGGCCGTCCTCATCCGCGTTATTGCCACGCGCCGAGAGGGTGGACAGCACCACGGTGCCGGAGTCGGCCGAGGTCACGAAGAACACAAAGCTGATAAACACCGTCACCGCAATCACGGTCCGGCTCCACGGGTAGGTCTCCAGCAGCAGGTACAGCGTGCGCGACGGGTCGTCGATGGCAGACTGGCCGAGGGCAACCATGCCGTGGTTGAGCACCTGATCAATGGCGCTGTTGCCGAAAATCGACATCCACGCCAGGGTGAAGCCCAACGGAATCAGCAGTACGCCGAACACGAACTCGCGGATGGTACGGCCCCGTGAAATACGCGCAATGAACAGGCCCACAAACGGCGACCATGCGATCCACCAGGCCCAGTAGAACACCGTCCAGCCGCCCAGCCAGTCGCTGGGTTTGTCATAGGCGTACACGTCGAAACTCTTGGTCGGCAAGGCGCCAAGATAGTCACCGATGTTTTGCACCAGGGTGTTGAGCAGATGCTGGGTGGGGCCTGCGAACAGCACAAACAGCAGCAGCGCGCATGCCAGCAGCATGTTGATGTCGGACATCACCCGCACGCCTTTATCGACGCCCGCAATGGCCACCAGAATTGCCGCGCCCATCATCAGCGTGATCAGGCCCACTTGCACCCATTGGGTATGCGGCAAGCCGAACAGGTAGTCGAGCCCGGAGTTGAGGTGCAACACCCCAAAGCCCATGTCGGCGCCCAGGCCAAACACGGTGGCGATGATGCCGAAGCCATCCACCGCATAGCCGATAGGCCCGTTGATGCGCTTGCCGATCAGCGGGTAGAGCGCCGAGCGCAGCGCCAGCGGCAGGTTGTGACGGTAGGCGAAGTAGGCCAGCGCCATGCCCACAAAGGCGAACACGCCCCAGCCATGCAGGCCCCAGTGCAAGAACAGCAGCTGCATGCCCTGGCGCGCAGCCTCTGACGTACCGGCCGGGCCTTGGGGCGGGGCGAGCATATGGGTCAGGGGTTCGGACACACAGAAGAAAAATAGCGTGATGCTGATCCCGGCGGCGAACAGCATGCCCGCCCAGGACAGGTAACTGAACTCGGGTTCGTCGTGGTCGGCACCGAGCTTGATCTTGCCGTAGCCGGACAAGGCGGTGACGACCACGAAGATCAGATACAGGGTCATCGCTAACATGTAGTACCAGCCGACCGTATTGGCCGCCCAGTTCTGTGCGGCCAGCAGCCATTCACCGGCCGCTTGTGGCATGGCGATGACCACCAGGCCAAAGATCAGGATAAACACGGCGGCAAAGTAAAATACCGGCGGGTTCATGCGGATCGAAGACGTTTCAGGCGTGATCGGTACACTCATTGGATGTGCACCTTATAGAGGTAAAACGGGATCAAAAAGAGCGGATTCGGCAAGGGTTAGCCTCCTGTTGTGAGCGGGCAGCGGACCACCGGTTTAAGTTGAACGAGCATTCAAGTTAAACATGGATGGCCTTTCAGCACTAATCGCTGCCCACGGCTACACGTCTGATACGTTAGCTCATGACTGGGTATGACACATGGCCATGATCAACGTTCAGCCGTTGTGGGGTGGGGCTGTCAGGGGGGTGGGAGGTGGTTGGGAACAGCAGGACCAGGGAGAGCCGAAAAAAAATTTACCCCCTGCTAAATTGATCAAAAAACAGACAAATCCAGTGGCCGAATCGCGCCCATCCAGATCGCATGGTCGGTGTGGTCCAGCAGGTCATTACCGGTATCGGGGTGCATAAACACCACCAGCCCGTGGCGATAGAGCGCCAGCCACGGCAGGACGATACCCACGAGTTCCGGGCCGAACGCCAGCTGGCAGCTCCAGTCCGGGTGCGGGCCGACCAGGCGTTCGTGGACGCGGCCCATGGTGACGCCAAACAGTTGCTTCGCCTCTTCGCACAAGGCCCGCGCCTGATCGATGGTCGAGGCGTCGAAATAGATGTGAGCGTGGTAGCCCTTGATTCTCTGCATATCGCTCTCGTACGGGTGATGTGGGAGCGGGCTTGCTCGCGATGGGATCGGCACAGGGTTGCTGATACACCGCACCAGCCGAATCGCAAGCAAGCCCACACACAGTTAAAGCGCCAGCAACCGCCGCAACTCAGCCAACGCCGGGGCCGTGTCCGGCCGCACACCGCGCCACAGGTAAAACGCCTCACCCGCCTGTTCAGCGAGCATCCCCAAACCGTCCATCACCTGACCCGCGCCATGCCCGCTGGCCCACACGCAAAAAGGCGTCGGCTCCTTGCCGTACATCATGTCGTAGCACAGGGTTTTACCCGGCTCGATCAGGCTGCTGGCAATAGGTGGCAGTTCGCCGCTCAAGCTGGCCGAGGTGGCGTTGATGATCAGGTCGACAGGCTCGTGCAACCAGTCAAAACCACTGGCCGCCACCGGGCCCAGGTCGCAGAACAGTTCAGCCAGCAGTTCGGCCTTTTCAACCGTGCGATTGGCGATTGTCACCGAGGCCGGCCCCTCGGCCAGCAAGGGTTCCAATGCGCCACGCACCGCACCGCCCGCGCCCAGTACCAGGATGCGTTTGCCCTTGAGGCTGAAACCGGCATTGACTGTCAGGTCGCGCACCAGCCCTGCGCCATCAGTGTTGTCCCCCAGCAAACTGCCGTCGGCCAGCTTGCTCAGCGTATTGACGGCACCGGCCCGTTGCGCGCGGGCGGTCAGTTGATCGGCCAGGCGGTAGGCATCTTCTTTGAATGGCACGGTGACGTTGGCACCGCGCCCCTCTTGAAAGAACGCCGTGGCACAGCCGGAAAAATCATCCAGCGGCGCGAGCAAGGTGTCGTATTGCATGACTTGACCGGTTTGCTCGGCAAACAGGCGATGCAGTACCGGGGATTTGCTGTGGGCAATCGGGTTACCAAAAACGACGTAACGGTCCATCAGGCAAGCTCCTCGGGCAATGTCAGGCGTTGGCTAACCAGTCGCGGTCTTGCAGGAAGTAATCCGTCAGACGCGCTTCCGGGCTGCCCGGCTCGGCTTTCCAGTCGTAGCCCCAGCGAACTTGCGGCGGCAGCGACATCAGGATCGACTCGGTGCGACCGCCCGATTGCAGGCCAAACAGGGTGCCACGGTCATAGACCAGGTTGAATTCCACGTAGCGGCCACGGCGGAATTCCTGGAATTCACGCTGCTGGGCGGTGTATTCGTCGTTTTTGCGGCGCTGAACGATCGGAAGGTAGGCGTCGATATAGGCGTCGCCAATGGCACGAATAAAGGCGAAACAGGTATCGAAATCCCACTCGTTCAAGTCATCGAAAAACAGGCCGCCAATGCCCCGTGGCTCGTTGCGATGCTTGATATGGAAGTAGGTGTCGCACCAGGCCTTGTAGCGCGGGTACACATCGGTGCCAAACGGCGCACACGCCTGCTCGGCCACGCGATGCCAGTGCACGCAGTCTTCTTCAACGGCGTAGTAGGGCGTGAGGTCAAAGCCGCCACCGAACCACCAGACCGGCTCTTCACCTTCTTTTTCAGCGATGAAAAAGCGCACGTTGGCGTGGGATGTTGGCACATGCGGGTTGTGCGGGTGGATCACCAGCGACACACCCAGGGCTTCAAAGCCACGGCCCGCCAATTCTGGGCGATGGGCGCTGGCGGATGGCGGCAAACCGCTGCCAAAAACGTGGGAAAAGTTGACGCCGCCTTTCTCAATAACGTGGCCGTTTTCAATTACACGGGTACGACCGCCACCGCCCGCCGGGCGCTGCCAGGCGTCTTCAACGAATTGAGTGCCGCCGTCTTCAGTTTGCAGTGCGTTGCAAATGCGGTCTTGAAGGTCGAGCAGATAGGCTTTTACAGCCTCGGTGCGAGTAGTCATGACATCACCTTAAATCGGGCAAAGCGACGCGGCACGTCCATCAGAGCGGGGCCGGCGGCAAAGGGCCGCTAGCATAACATCGCCCTGCGCATCACCGCAGTTGACGAAGATCACGCTTAAGCGTTGGATAGCGGTTTCGTCAATTCAGCAAGGAAAGTGCAGATGGCTAAGCGTATCCAGTTTCGGGCCCACGGCGGCCCTGAAGTGCTTGAGTATGTCGACTTCCAACCCGCCGAGCCGGGCCCGCAGCACGTGCGGGTACGCAATCAGGCCATCGGTCTGAATTTCATCGATACCTATTACCGTGGCGGCTTGTACCCGCTGGCTGAGCTGCCGTCCGGGCTGGGCAATGAGGGCGCCGGGGTTGTTGAAGCGGTGGGCAGTGAAGTGCGTACCGTTAAGGTCGGCGATCGCGTGGCCTACGGCACCGGCCCCTTGGGCGCATACAGCGAGTTGCATGTGTTGCCCGCCGCGAATGTGGTGAAACTGCCCGATGATATTTCCTTTGAGCAGGCCGCCGCCGTGATGCTCAAGGGGCTGACAACCCAATACTTGCTGCGTCAGACCTATGAACTCAAAGGTGGCGAAACAATCCTGTTTCACGCTGCCGCCGGTGGCGTCGGTTCGATTGCCTGCCAATGGGCAAAAGCGCTGGGCGTAAAGCTGATCGGCACCGTCAGTTCAGCCGAAAAAGCGGCCCATGCCAAAGCGCTGGGCGCATGGGAAACCATCGACTATAGCCATGAGGATGTGGCCAAGCGTGTGCTGGAATTGACCGACGGCAAGAAGTGCCCGGTGGTGTATGACGGCGTGGGCAAAGACACCTGGCTGACCTCGCTCGATTGCGTGGCACCCCGTGGTCTTATGGTCAGCTTTGGCAACGCATCGGGGGCGGTGACCGGGGTTAACCTGGGGATTTTGTCGCAGAAGGGCTCGCTGTACGTGACCCGACCAACACTGGCGTCCTACGCCAATAGCGCCGAAAACCTGCAAGCGATGGCCGATGAGCTGTTTGCGATGATTCGCAGTGGTGCAATCAAGGTTGATATCAGCCAGCGTTTTGCGCTGAGTGATGCCGCCAGGGCACAGACTGAGTTGTCGGCACGCCGTACGACGGGTTCAACGATTTTGTTGCCTTAAAACAAGCGTCCATCCCTGTGGGAGCGGGCTTGCTCGCAATGGAATCGCTGCGGTGTAACTGACACACCGTAGTGCCTCAATCGCGAGCAAGCCCGCTCCCACACAACAGAAAAGCCTGTGTGCCTACGCCGGGCGAACCACCTTGCCGCTCGCCAGATCGCGGATCAGGCTCGGGTTTTTACGCCCGCCCAGATTGCCGCCCAGTACATGATCAATTTGCCCACGGAAATACTGCTCAACTTTTAACCGGGTACGCGCAGCGGGCAAGCCCGCCGGGTTGGCGGACGTCGACACGATAGGCCCCACCAACGCACACAGCTCACGCACCAGCGGGTGATCACTCACACGCAGCGCCACGGTGTCATGCACGCCGGTGATCCACTCGGGCAACAAGCCCTGATGCGGCACCAGCCAGGTGTTCGGCCCCGGCCAGGTGCTGGCCATACGGTCGATCCATTCCTGGGGGAAGTCTTCAAACAGAAAGTCGAATTGGTGGATGTTGTCTGCCACCACAATCAGGCCTTTATCCACAGGCCGCGACTTGATCGCCAGCAACCGCTCGACCGCTTCCTCATCCCACGGGTCGCAGCCCAAACCCCAGACCGCCTCGGTTGGATAGGCAATTACCGCGCCTGCGCGAATGGCTCTTGCAGCTTGTTGGACGCGCCAGGTGCTGATCATTGAATGTCTCCAGATATGTACTACACGCAGTGTACTTAGCTGGGCCGCGCAAACCAACGCCCGCCCTCCAGCACGACGTGCCCCGCCAGTTCGAGTTCGGTCATTGCAGCCAGCAATCGAGGTAAATCCCAACCACTGGCAGTGACCAGTGCTTCGCTGGTTTGAGGCGCTGCCTGCAACAATTGCACTAATGGATGACAGCTTGGTGTAAATAAATCGGTGGTGGATAACGGCAATGAGCGCCAGCCACGCAGGCCTTCCAGAATATGCTCCACGGTCTCGACCAGAGTGGCGCCATCGCGGATCAACTGATGACAACCCCGTGCTCCCGGATGATGGATAGAACCGGGCATGGCGTACACCTCGCGCCCCTGTTCAGCCGCCAGGCGGGCGGTGATCAGCGAGCCGCTGGCCACACTGGCCTCCACCACCAGCACGCCAAGGGATAAACCGCTGATGATTCGGTTACGCCGAGGGAAGTTGGCCGGTAGCGGGCCGGCGTCCAGAGGGAACTCCGAAACCACCGCGCTGCCGCTGGCAATCATTGCGTCTGCCAGGGCGCGATGGCGCTGTGGATAAAGTTTTTGCAAACCGGTGCCCAATACGCCCACCGTCTGTCCGCCAACGTCCAGAGCGGCTTGATGCGCCGCGCCGTCTACCCCCAGCGCCAGCCCGCTGGTAATTACAAAACCGGCTCCGGCAAGGCTGCGGGAAAAGGCTGCTGTGGTGTCCAGGCCCGGGCGTGAAGCGCGGCGGCTACCGACCATCGCCAGCTGCGGCTTTTCCAGAATAGAAGGGGCCCCAGCCACGAATAACACGGGGGGAGCATCGCTGAGTTCACTCAATAAAGCAGGGTAATCGGCCTGGTCATGGAACAGCACGTGCTGCCCGGAGCGCTCAAGCCAGCGCAATGCAGCGCTGGCACCCTCGCGAACCTCAGGGCTGCGTCGCGCCTGGGCACAGGCTGCGGGCAGCCCCAATGCATGCCAGGCGGAGGCAGGCGCACTGAGCGCCGAACTGGCCGAACCGAAGGCCCTGAAAAGGGTGTAGTAACGCCGTGGCCCAATCTCGGGCAGGCGGTGCAAACGCAAACGGGCTTCGAGTTCAGCCGGGGATATTTCTGACAACGGCATAGGATCATCCTTGATCGGTTATTCCATCTGAACATAAGGAACAAGCTGTGGATAAGTCTGTTGACAAGTTGTTTGGGAAACGATGAAAACGGCACGATTGAGCCACCGGCCGGACCTTGAAACCGTACGTAGAAACCCAACATTAGTTGAATGCTGCCTAGAGGCTGATCTCACAGGTTTCAAATTGAGACATGCACCGGCCACCTGCGCGTGCAGCCCGGCAGCTAGTCGTTTCATCCGCGGGTGAATCCCTTTATTATGTGTACTCGCGTGAAACGCCAGAGCCCGAGCGGGTTCTCTCTGAAGGAGACGTTTTGCACAGGTTGCTCGAGTCCACAGGACCCACCTGACAACCGTTTTTGAATCTTTCACACAGTGCACCAATCAAACTTATGGCTATTTTGAACATCCTCGAATTCCCAGACTCGCGTCTGCGTACCATCGCCAAACCCGTGGCGGTTGTGGACGACGAAGTCCGTCAGTTGATCGATGACATGTTTGAAACCATGTACGAGGCGCCGGGCATCGGTCTGGCCGCCACTCAGATCAACGTGCACAAACGCATCGTGGTCATGGATCTGAGCGAAGACCGCAGCGAACCCATGGTGTTTATCAACCCGGAGTTCGAGATCCTGTCCGACGAGATGGGCCAGTATCAGGAAGGCTGCCTCTCGGTACCGGGTTACTACGAAAACGTCGATCGCCCGCAGCGTGTCAAGATCAAGGCGCTGGACCGTGACGGCAAGCCTTTCGAAATGATCGCCGAAGGCCTGCTGGCGGTGTGCATTCAGCACGAATGCGACCACCTCAACGGCAAGCTGTTCGTGGATTACCTGTCTACGCTCAAGCGTGACCGGATCAAGAAGAAGCTGGAAAAACTGCACCGCCAGAACGCTTGATCAATTGCCTGAGGTCAGCGCTGCTCTTGTAGCCGCTGACGAGGAACGAGGCTGCGATCGGGTGCGTAGCAGCCGTAAAACCCGCGCCCTGAATGCCGCTGACACACCGCGTCGTCTGAATTTACGGCCGCTTCGCACCCGATCGCAGCCTCGTTCCTCGTCAGCGGCTACAGGTATCTCGCAGGACTCTCCCCCCTATTCCAAGTGAGTAATCCATGACTGAGCCACTGCGCATCGTCTTTGCTGGCACCCCAGAATTCGCCGCCGAACACCTCAAGGCGCTGCTAAGCACCCCTTACGAGATCGTCGCGGTCTACACCCAACCGGATCGTCCGGCCGGGCGCGGGCAAAAGCTGATGCCAAGCCCGGTCAAGCAACTGGCCCTGGAACACAACATCCCGGTCATGCAGCCGCCAACCCTGCGCGCACCCGAGGCTCAAGCCGAACTGGCCGCGCTCAAGCCGGACTTGCTGGTGGTGGTGGCATACGGCCTGATCCTGCCTCAAGTGGTGCTGGATATTCCGCGTCTGGGCTGCATCAACAGCCACGCGTCCTTGTTGCCACGCTGGCGTGGAGCGGCGCCGATTCAACGCGCCATCGAAGCGGGCGACAGTGAAAGCGGTGTGACCGTGATGCGCATGGAGGCGGGTCTGGATACCGGCCCCATGCTGCTCAAGTCTGTCACCCCGATCACTGCCGACGACACCGGCGGCAGCCTGCACGACCGTCTGGCAGAGTTGGGCCCACCGGCCGTTATCCAGGCCATAGCCGGGCTGGCTGCGGGCACGCTGCAAGGCGACGTGCAGGACGACAGCCTGGCGACCTACGCCCACAAGCTCAATAAAGACGAAGCACGCATCGACTGGAGCCGCCCGGCTGTTGAGTTGGAGCGTCTGATTCGCGCCTTCAACCCCTGGCCGATTTGCCACAGCACGCTCAGTGGTGAAGCCCTCAAGGTGCTGGCCGCTACCATTGCTGACGCCAAGGGCGCGCCGGGGCAGATTATTGCCGCGAGCAAAGACGGCCTGATCGTTGGCTGCGGTGAAGGCGCGCTATGCCTGACACGTCTGCAATTACCTGGCGGCAAAGCACTGAACTTCAGTGATTTTTTCAACAGTCGCCGTGAGAAATTCGCTGTCGGCATCACCCTCGGTCAAACGGAAAACGCGCAATGAACCCTCGTCTGGCCGCTGCCAAGGCACTGACTGCCGTGTTGAACGGCAAAGCATCGCTCAACAGCTCCTTGCCTCTGCAACTGGACAAGGTTGAGGTGCGCGATCGCGGCCTGACCCAGGACCTGGCGTTCGGTACTGCCCGCTGGCAGCCGCGCCTGTCGGCGCTGGCCAACAAGCTGCTGCAAAAGCCGTTCAAGGCTGCGGATGCGGACGTCGAGGCGCTGCTGCTGGTCGGTCTGTATCAACTGCTCTACACCCGTATTCCGGCCCACGCTGCCATCGGCGAAACCGTAGGCTGCGCCGACAAGCTGAAAAAGCCGTGGGCCAAAGCCCTGCTCAACGCCGTGCTGCGCAACGCCCAGCGCGAGAGCGAAGCCTTGCTGGCCGAGCTGGAGCATGATCCCGTGGTGCGTACCGCCCACCCGCGCTGGCTGCAAAAATCCCTGAAGGCCTTCTGGCCTGAGCAGTGGGAAGCTATTTGCGCGGCCAACAATGCCCACCCGCCGATGATTCTTCGGGTTAACCGTCGTCACCACAGCCGCGATGGGTATCTGCAGTTGCTGGTCGAGGCCGGGATCGAGGCCCAGCCGTGTGTCTACAGCCAGGACGGGATCGTGCTGGCCCAAGCCTGCGATGTACGCAATCTGCCGGGCTTTGCCGAAGGATGGATCAGCGTACAGGACGAGGCCGCGCAACTGGCTGCCGACCTTCTGGATCTGGCGCCGGGCCAGCGTGTGCTTGACGCCTGCTGCGCACCGGGCGGTAAAACCTGCCACATCCTGGAAGTCGAACCTGCACTGGCGGGCGTAGTGGCGGTCGACCTGGAAGCCAAGCGTCTGGTGCGCGTGCGCGAAAACCTTGAGCGTCTGGGCCTGAGCGCCGAGCTGATCGCTGCCGATGGCCGCGACACCGCCACCTGGTGGGACGGCAAGCCCTTCCAGCGCATCCTGCTGGATGCGCCGTGTTCGGCGACCGGTGTTATCCGCCGTCACCCGGACATCAAGCTGACCCGCCAACCCGATGACATTGCCGCGCTCGCAGCCTTGCAAGGCGAACTGCTGGACGCGATGTGGCCAACTCTGGAAGTTGGTGGCATCTTGCTCTATGCCACCTGCTCGACGTTGCCGACTGAAAACACCGACGTGATCGAAGCCTTTCTCGCCCGTACCCCGGGTGCCCGAGAGCTGGATATCGCCGGGCAGTTCGGTCTCAAGCAACCCCACGGCCGCCAGTTGCTGGCGCAAGAGGGCGGGCACGACGGCTTCTACTACGCCAAATTGATCAAAATCGCGGCCGCTCGCGGCTAACTGATTAGGGATTGCAGGCATGAAAATCATCATCCTCGGCGCAGGCCAGGTCGGCGGTACGCTGGCAGAACATTTGGCCAGCGAAGCCAACGACATCACCGTGGTCGACACTGATGGTGAGCGCCTGCGCGACCTCGGTGATCGCCTCGATATTCGGACCGTGCAGGGCCGAGCCTCGCTGCCCAATGTGCTGCGTCAGGCGGGGGCGGATGACGCGGACATGCTGGTGGCGGTCACCAACAGCGACGAGACCAATATGGTCGCGTGCCAGGTGGCCTACACGCTGTTTCATACCCCGACCAAAATCGCCCGGGTCCGCGAGGCGGCTTATCTGACACGCGGCCAGGAGTTGTTCGACAACGACGCAATCCCGGTCGACGTGCTGATCAGCCCCGAGCAGGTAGTAACCAATTACATCAAGCGCCTGATCGAACACCCCGGCGCCTTGCAGGTCATCGACTTTGCCGAAGGCAAGGCACAACTGGTTGCGGTCAAGGCGTACTACGGCGGCCCGTTGATTGGTCAGCAACTGCGCCAGCTCCGTGAACACATGCCGAATGTGGATACGCGAGTAGCAGCGATTTTCCGACGTGACCGGCCGATCACCCCCCGTGGCGATACGGTGATTGAGGCTGACGATGAGGTCTTTTTCATCGCCGCCAAGGCCAACATTCGCGCCGTAATGAGCGAAATGCGCCGTCTCGACGAAAGCTACAAGCGCATTGTGATCGCCGGTGGCGGGCAGATCGGTGAGCGTTTGGCCGAGGCGATTGAAAGCCGGTATCAGGTCAAGATCATCGAGATGAACCCGGCACGTTGCCGTTATTTGTCCGACACCCTCGACAGCACTGTGGTGCTGCAAGGCAGCGCTTCTGACCGCGATTTGATGCTCGAAGAGAACATTGCGGACGCCGACGTATTTTTGGCCCTGACCAACGACGACGAGGCCAATATCATGTCCTCGCTGCTGGCCAAGCGCCTGGGTGCAAAAAAGGTGATGACCATCATCAACAACCCGGCCTACGTGGATCTGATCCAGGGCGGCGAGATCGATATCGCCATCAGCCCCCAGTTGGCCACCATCGGCACCTTGCTGGCCCACGTGCGCCGTGGCGATATCGTCAGCGTGCACTCATTGCGCCGTGGAGCGGCCGAGGCGATCGAGGCGATTGCCCACGGTGATTCGAGGTCAAGCAAAGTGATTGGTCGTCGTATCGGCGAGATCAATCTGCCGCCGGGCACTACGATTGGCGCGATTATTCGCGACGAAGAAGTACTGATTGCCCACGACTCTACTGTGATCAATGCTGGCGACCACGTGATCTTGTTCCTTGTGGATAAAAAGCATATTCGCGACGTAGAGAAGCTGTTCCACGTGGGATTGAGCTTTTTCTAAGGAGTCAGGAATGCTGGAGTCACTGGAAAAAATGCTGGCCAAGGGTGTGGATAACTCATTGCTGCGCTTTGGCCTGGGCAAGGGTTATCTCGACCTTGGGGATAACCTCAAGGCGGCGGAGCACCTGCAACGCTGTGTGGCGTTTGACCCCAAGTATTCCGCAGCCTGGAAGCTGCTGGGCAAGGCGCAACTGGCGGCGGGCGATCGTGTGGCCGCGCGCACGGCATGGGAGCAAGGGATTGCAGCAGCCCAGGCCCATGGCGACAAACAGGCCGAGAAAGAAATGACCGTGTTTTTGAAGAAACTCGATAAAGTCTCCTGACACTGCCCATCCAATGTGAGAGCGGGCTTGCTCGCGATGCAGACAGCGCGGTTCAGTTTTAAAACCGCGTCGATGCAATCGCGAGCAAGCCCGCTCCCACAGGGGTGAGTGGCTTTAGTACCAGCGCGCTTCTCCCGGCGGACGCTTTTTGAAGCGCTTCATGCTCCACATGTACTGGCTCGGGTACGCCCGCACATATTTTTCGACCACCTTGCTCATGGCCGCACACGAGGTTGCCGTGTCGGTGCTGTACATCTCTTCGGGCGCCGCTTCCAGAATCACTTTAAAGCCCGAACCGTCCGGCAGGCGCAGTGCGTGCAGGAACACGCCCACTGCCTTGCCACCCGCCAGCATGTTGGGCACAAACTTGCTGGTCAGGGCCATCGTGCCGAGGAACGGTACAAAGATACCGGCTGACTCTGCTGGCTCCGGGTCGGCCGGAATCCCGACCTGACCGCCTTTTCGCACTTCCTTGATGACACTCAAAATGCCTTCTTTGGTCGATGCGGCCACGCGGTTGCCCAGTTGCACACGTTGTTTTTGCAGCAGTTCGTCTACCGCCTTGAGCTTGGGCGGGCGATAAAAAATGATCGGTTTGCACTGGCTGCAGTAGAAGTGGTTGAGCACTTCCCAGTTACCCAGGTGGCTGGTGATGCCCACTACGCCCTTGCCGGAGGCCAAAGCGGCCTTGAGCACGTCCAGGCCTTCGACTTCACGCACCAGATCAATGGAACGCTGGGCGGGCCAGATCCAGGCGCAAGCGCTCTCGGTCAGGCTTTTGCCGATGTCCTTGAGGGTTTGGCCCACCAGTTGCTCACGGGCTACCGGGTCCATCTCGGGGAAACACTTGGCCAGGTTGATACGCACTACATCGCGCGATCGGTTAGGCAGTTTCCACATCAACCAGCCAATGGCCGACCCCACGCGCTGCACCGCGCCCCACGGGAGCATGGCAAACAATCGCAAAGCCCCGACCAGCAAGGCGCCTTTAAACTTTTCCACAGGGTTATCCCATTCAAAACAAAACGGCTTTGTAGTCGCTGACGAGGTACGAGGCTGCGATGGGTTGCGCAGCAGCCCCATTGTTGAAGGTCCTTCGGACCTTATCGCAGCCTTCGGCAGCTACTACAGGATTTAATGCAATAGGCCAGCATTCTAACCGCCGTTTGCCAGTTCGGCGTAACGGTCGCAATAGGTGGCGTGGTCCATGACCATGCCGCTGGCCTGCATAAAGGCGTAGCAAATGGTCGGGCCGACGAACGTGAATCCGGCTTTTTTCAGGCCTTTGCTCATGGCTTCGGCCTCAGGTGTCACGGCCGGAAATTCATGGCGTTCGGTGAAGTGGTTGATCTTCGGCTTGCCGCCCACGAACGACCATAAAAACTCGACGGGGTTGTCCAGCGCCAGCCAGGCCTGGGCATTACGCCGTGCTCCAGCCACCTTGAGCCGGTTGCGGATGATCCCGGGATCTTGCAGCAACGCTTCTATTTCGGCGTCGCTCATGATCGCCAAACGCTGCACATCGAAGCCGAACATGACCTTGCGATAATGCTCGCGCTTCTTTAAAACCGTGATCCAGGACAAACCCGCCTGGAACCCTTCGAGCAATAACAACTCGAACAGCCCATGCGCATCGCGCAACGGCACTCCCCACTCTTGATCGTGATAAGCGGTGTACAGCGGATCGTCTGAACACCAGAAGCAACGTGCCATATAGGCTCCAGGGGGTGGAGGGGCGACCGAATCGGGTATACTCCCGCTCTTTAAATCGCAGCCCAAGAAACAGGTGAATTTGTGAGCCAGCCTACGCCAGCAGTGCGTACCTTCCAAGACTTGATCCTCGCCCTCCAGCAATACTGGGCCGAGCAAGGTTGTGTGGTGCTTCAGCCCTACGATATGGAAGTGGGCGCCGGCACATTCCATACCGCCACGTTTTTGCGCTCTCTGGGCCCGGAAACCTGGAACGCCGCTTATGTGCAGCCCAGTCGTCGCCCGACTGACGGCCGCTACGGCGAAAACCCTAACCGTTTGCAGCACTACTACCAGTTCCAGGTAGTCTTGAAGCCAAACCCACCAAACTTCCAGGAGCTGTACCTGGGTTCGCTGAAACACATCGGCCTGGACCCTCTGGTACACGACATCCGTTTCGTCGAAGACAACTGGGAATCGCCAACTCTGGGCGCCTGGGGTCTGGGCTGGGAAATCTGGCTTAACGGTATGGAAGTCACCCAGTTCACCTACTTCCAGCAAGTCGGCGGCATTGAGTGCTACCCGGTAACTGGCGAAATCACCTACGGCCTTGAGCGCCTGGCGATGTACCTGCAAGGCGTAGATTCCGTCTACGACTTGGTATGGACTGACGGCCCGTTCGGCAAAGTGACCTACGGCGATGTGTTCCATCAGAACGAAGTCGAGCAATCGACCTACAACTTCGAACACGCCAACGTCGACAAGCTGTTCGAGCTGTTCGATTTCTATGAAAGCGAAGCCAAGCGCCTGATCGAACTGGACCAGCCGCTGCCGTTGCCAAGCTATGAAATGGTGCTCAAGGCGTCGCACACCTTCAACCTGCTTGATGCCCGTCGCGCCATTTCCGTGACAGCGCGTCAGCAGTACATCCTGCGTGTGCGTACCCTGGCCCGTGCGGTGGCTCAGGCCTATCTCGAAGCTCGCGCCAAGCTGGGCTTCCCGATGGCTCCACCTGATTTGCGTGATGAAGTGTTGGCTAAGTTGGAGGCTGCACAATGAGTGCTCAAGATTTTCTGGTTGAACTGGGCACTGAAGAACTGCCGCCAAAAGCCCTCAATACCCTGGCTGATGCGTTTCTCGCCGGGATTGAAAAAGGTTTGCAAGGCGCAGGTCTGAACTTCAGCGCGAAGAAGGTTTACGCCGCGCCGCGTCGCCTGGCCGTGCTGCTGACCCAGCTCGATACCCAGCAACCGGACCGCAGCATCAATATCGATGGCCCGCCACGTCAGGCAGCCTTCGACGCTGAAGGCAACCCGACCCAGGCAGCCCTTGGCTTCGCCAAGAAGTGCGGCGTTGAGCTGAGCGAAATCGATCAGAGCGGCCCAAAGCTGCGTTTCAGCCAGGTGATCGTCGGCAAGCCGACCGCCACCCTACTGCCGACCATCGTTGAAGATTCGCTCAACGACCTGCCTATCCCCAAGCGCATGCGCTGGGGTGCCCGCAAGGTCGAGTTCGTGCGTCCAACCCAATGGCTGGTGATGCTGCTGGGCGATGAAGTGATCGACTGTACGATCCTGGCGCAAAAATCGGGGCGCGACTCCCGTGGTCACCGTTTCCATCATCCGGAAAACGTCACCATCACAGCACCGGCCAACTACCTCGAAGACCTGCGCAAAGCCTACGTGCTGGCAGACTTCAATGAGCGTCGTGAGCTGATTTCCAAGCGTGTAGCCGAGCTGGCGACGATGCAGGAAGGTACTGCAATCGTGCCGCCAAGCCTGCTCGACGAAGTCACCGCGCTGGTTGAATGGCCGGTGCCACTGGTGTGCTCGTTTGAAGAGCGCTTCCTGGATGTGCCGCAAGAAGCCCTGATCACCACCATGCAGGACAACCAGAAGTATTTCTGCCTGCTGGACGTTGATGGCAAGTTGCTGCCGCGCTTTATTACCGTGGCCAACATCGAGAGCAAAGATCCGAAGCAGATCATTTCGGGTAACGAGAAAGTGGTTCGCCCACGTCTGACCGATGCCGAGTTCTTCTTCAAGCAAGACAAAAAGCAGACACTCGAAAGCTTCAACCTGCGCCTGCAAAACGTAGTGTTCCAGGCTCAACTGGGCAGCGTTTACGACAAGGCCGAACGCGTGTCCAAACTGGCGGCATTCATTGCCCCGCGCATTGGCGGCGATGCTTCGCGTGCAGCCCGTGCCGGTTTGCTGTCCAAGTGCGACCTGGCCACGGAAATGGTCGGCGAGTTCCCGGAAATGCAAGGCATTGCCGGTTACTACTACGCGCTGAACGACGGTGAGCCTGAAGACGTCGCCCTGGCGTTGAACGAGCAATACATGCCCCGTGGCGCTGGCGCCGAGTTGCCAAGCACCCTGACCGGCGCTGCAGTGGCCATCGCTGACAAGCTGGACACCCTCGTAGGGATTTTCGGCATCGGCATGTTGCCGACCGGCAGCAAAGACCCGTACGCACTGCGTCGTGCCGCGCTGGGTATCCTGCGCATTCTGATCGACAAGAAACTCGACCTCGACCTGACTGAAGCGGTGAACTTCGCTGTCAGCGCGTTCGGTGCCAAGATCAAGTCGGCCGGTTTGGCCGACCAGGTCCTGGAATTCATCTTCGACCGCCTGCGTGCGCGTTATGAAGATGAAGGCGTGGACGTTGCCACTTACCTGTCGGTACGTGCCCTCAATCCAAAATCGGCGCTGGACTTCGATCAACGTGTGCAAGCCGTGCAGGCGTTCCGTCAATTGCCGGAAGCCGCTGCACTGGCCGCCGTGAACAAGCGTGTATCGAATCTGCTGAGCAAGGTTGAAGGCACGGTTTCAACTCACGTTGAAGCCCGCTATTTCGACAATGCCAGTGAATTCTCGTTGTTCTCGGCCATCCAGAAGGCTGACGAAGCGGTACAGCCAATGGCTGCTGCCCGTCAGTACAACGAAGCGCTGACCCGTCTGGCCTCCCTGCGCGAGCCGGTGGATGCGTTCTTCGAAGCGGTGATGATCAACGCTGAAGATGCGAGCGTGCGAGCTAACCGCTATGCATTGCTGGCACGTCTGCGTGGCCTGTTCCTGGGCGTTGCCGATATTTCACTGCTGGGCTGAGGGGTTACCGTTGAAACTGCTGATTCTCGATCGGGACGGAGTGATCAATGTCGACTCCGACGCTTACATCAAGTCAGTCGAGGAGTGGATTCCACTGCCCGGCGCGATCGAGGCCATTGCGCAGTTGAGCAAAGCCGGCTGGACCGTCGCCATCGCGACCAACCAGTCCGGCATTGCCCGCGGCTATTACGATGTCGCCACACTCGACGCCATGCACGCCCGTTTACGGGCGTTGGTGGCGCAGCAGGGTGGCGAGGTCGGGCTGATCGTTTATTGCCCCCATGGTCCTGATGAGGGCTGCGCTTGCCGCAAGCCCAAACCAGGCATGCTCCAGACGATTGCCGCGCATTACGGCGCCGATTTGACCCAATGTTGGTTTGTCGGTGACAGTTTGGGTGACTTGCAGGCTGCGCAAGCCGTCGATTCTCAGCCCGTTTTGGTAAAAACCGGAAAAGGCCTACAAACTTTGGCCAAAGTTCTACCGGTTAATACCCTAATATTTGACGATCTGGCGGCAGTTGCCGCAGAACTTATCCACAAATAGAGCAGGTTTGAACACGCCCCATCACACGGTGGATCGGGTTGTTCAGTCGTGCTCTATCCGCAACGGTAAAAGTCGCTATGTCGATCCTGCAGGCCATCAGAACCTTCTTCTTTTACCTGCTGCTGGGCACCAGCTCTCTGCTGTGGTGCTCGCTGAGCTTTTTTGTCGCCCCCTTTTTGCCGTTCCGTGCGCGTTATCGGTTTATCAACGTGTACTGGTGCCGCTGTGCGCTGTGGCTGACGCGAGTGTTTCTGAACATTCACGTCAACGTGACGGGTGCTGAAAACATCCCGCAACGACCTTGCGTGATTCTGGCCAACCACCAAAGTACCTGGGAGACGTTCTTCCTCTCGGCTTACTTTCAGCCGTTGAGCCAGGTTCTCAAGCGTGAGCTGCTGTATGTACCGTTCTTTGGCTGGGCGATGGCGATGCTGCGTCCGATTGCCATCGACCGTGACAACCCGAAGGCGGCGCTCAAGCACATCGCCAAAAAAGGTGATGAGCTGCTCAAGGACAATATTTGGGTGCTGATCTTCCCGGAAGGGACCCGCGTCCCGTTTGGCCAGGTGGGCAAGTTTTCCCGTGGCGGTACGGCCCTGGCGGTCAACGCCGAGTTGCCGGTACTGCCAATTGCCCACAATGCTGGCAAGTACTGGCCAAAGACCGGCTGGGCTAAAAAGCCCGGTACGATCGAGCTGGTCATTGGTGAGCCGATGTACGCCAACGGCACTGGACCACGGGCGATTGCCGAGCTGAACGACCGTGTTCAAGCCTGGAACGAACAGGCTCAGCGTGACATGGGTTCACTGCCTCCAGTGGCGGCACCCATCACCACCGCCGTGGGTCAGTAAAATTGTGGATAAGGTGTGCACAAGATTTTGATATTTTTCAAAAATCATCTGTAAGTCGATGATTTAAATAGTTATTTCTATTTCAGACTTTTTACCGAAAACCGTGCATAAGTTTTTCTTGGAACATAAAAAAACCGGCTTATTCCAGCCGGTTTTTTTGTGTCTGACAGTCTGACTGACCGCCGTGTTGACATCGCGGACAAGCCCCGCTCCCACCGAACAATTCTGTGGGAGCAGGCTTGCTCGCGATGGGCTAGACCTTGTCGATGTTCACGTTCCTGGTTTCCTTGAGGAAGATCATGCCCACCACCAGGCTGACCCCGGTAATCACCACCGGATACCACAGGCCATAGAAGATATCCCCGGTGAAGACCACCAGCGCAAACGATACCGTTGGCAGGAACCCACCAAACCAGCCATTGCCAATGTGGTAGGGCAGGGACATGGAGGTGTAACGGATGCGGGTCGGGAACAGCTCGACCATCACCGCCGCCAGCGGGCCATAGGTCATGGTGGCGATGAGGGTCAGCAATACCATGATCAGCACGACCATCGGCTGATTGACCGAGCTTGGGTCGGCCTTGGCCGGGTAGCCCGCTTCAGTGACTGCAGCGCGCATGGCGGCTTCGTCGAAACCGCTGATTTTCTTCTCGCCCACGGACACCTGAACCTCGGTGCCTGCTGCAACTGACTGCGAGGTGTACGGCAAGCCCTGTTTCACCAGAAAGGTTTTGACCTTGTCGCACGGGCTGTCAAAACGAGCCTTGCCCACCGGGTCAAACTGGAAGGTGCACGTGGCCGGGTCAGCCATCACCACAATCGGTGACTGACGGCTGGCAGTATCAATCTGCGGGTTGGCGTAATGGCTCAATGCTTTGAACAGCGGGAAGTACAACACGGTGGCGAGCAACAGGCCGAGCATCAGGATCGGCTTGCGCCCCACCTTGTCCGATAGCCAGCCGAAGAAGATAAAGAACGGCGCACCGATGATCACGCTGATAATCAGCAACATGTTGGCCTGGGCCGGGTCAATTCTGAGCATCTGCGTGAGGAAGAACAGCACATAGAACTGCGCGGTATAGAAGGTCACCGCCTGGCCCGCGTTGATGCCGAACAGCGCAATCAGAACAATTTTAAGGTTTTCCCATTTACCGAACGACTCGCGGATCGGCGATTTACTGGTTTTACCTTCGGCTTTCATTTTCACGAAAGCAGGTGACTCGTGCATGCTCATGCGAATCCAGGTCGAGATGCCCAGCAGCACGATGGACAGCAGGAACGGCAGGCGCCAGCCCCACACTTCAAACTGATCACCGGTCAGGTAACGGCAGCTCAATACAACCACCAGCGACAGCAACAAGCCCAGGGTCGCGGTGGATTGAATCCAGCTGGTGTTAAAGCCGCGTTTGCCGGGAGCTGCGTGCTCTGCCACATAGGTGGCCGCACCGCCATACTCACCCCCCAGCGCCAGCCCTTGAAGCATGCGCAACACCACGAGCATGATCGGGGCCGCAATGCCGATACTGGCGTAAGTCGGCAACAGACCGACAGCAAAGGTCGAAAGGCCCATCAGAATGATGGTCATGAGGAAGGTGTATTTGCGCCCGATCATGTCACCCAACCGGCCAAAAACCAGTGCTCCGAAGGGTCTGACCAAAAAGCCTGCGGCAAAAGCCATCAAGGCAAAAATGAACGCCGTGGTGTCGTTTACACCCGCAAAGAACTGCTTGCTGAGCACGGTTGCCAAAGCGCCATACAAGAAAAAGTCATACCACTCGAAAACCGTCCCGAGGGATGACGCAAAAATGATTTTCCGTTCTTCACGACCGGTTGTTCCCTTGGCGGGAGCTGCTTGTTCTGCAATTGCGTCTGACATGTTCAATGTCCTCAGCCCTGTTGGGCCACAGTGATTATTGTTTTTGTCCACTGCCGGTTCCGGATGACTGCGCCCGAAACCACGATCGCACTCAAGCGACCGGTGTTGCTACCGCGCGATTGACCTCAGTTGCGTGCTCCAGTGAGTCAAGTGACGCCTGCAGGATTAACTGCGCGGCTTTTTCGCCAATCATCAAGGTCGGTGAACAGGTATTACCCGACACGATGCTGGGCATGATTGAAGCGTCTGCCACCCTCAACCCCGGTACGCCATGAACGCACAACTGGTCATCGACCACTGCCTCGGCGTCCTGGCCCATGCGGCAGGTGCCCACAGGGTGAAAAATGGTCGTCCCGATGCGGGCGGCAGCTTCATACAGCTCTTGCTCGGTTTGCAGGTCCTTGCCAGGCAAGTACTCCTCTGGCGTAAACGCCTGCAAGGCCGCACTGGACACGATGCGCCGGGTCAGGCGAATCGCATCCGCTGCGACTTTCAAATCGTCAGGATGGCTCAGGTAATTGGGATCGATCAGCGGCGCGTCATCCGGATTGGCAGAGCGGATATCGACCCGACCACGGCTTTTTGGGCGCAAGTTACACACCGACGCCGTGAATGCGGGAAAGGTGTGCAGCGGTTCGCCAAAACGCTCAAGGGACAACGGCTGGACGTGGTACTGCAAGTTGGCCGAGGGTTGATCGGGATCGGACTTCACGAATGCGCCCAACTGGCTGGGTGCCATGGCCAATGGGCCGCTACGGTCGTAGGCATACCGCAGGCCCATGCCGATCTTGCCCCACAGGCTGTTGGCCACCTGATTAAGGGTGCGCGCCTTGGTCAGTTTGAAGATCAGGCGCAGTTGCAGATGGTCCTGCAGATTTCCACCCACACCGGGCAATTCGTGTTGAACGGTTATCCCCAGGCTTTCCAGCAGGGGGCGGGGGCCAATACCCGAGCGCTGCAAGATCCCAGGAGAGCCAATCGAACCCGCACACAAGATGATCTCGCGACCGGCCGAGAAAACATGCTCAGCGCCTTGCCAGCGGGCACTGACCTGCGTCGCACGGCCATTTTCAAGCAGCACTTTATCGACCTGAACATCAGTCAACACGGTCAGGTTCGTACGCTTGAGCACTGGCCGCAAAAAAGCCTTGGAAGCATTCCAGCGCACACCGGATCGCTGGTTGACCTGAAAGTATCCACAGCCCTGGTTGTCGCCACCGTTGAAGTCGCTGACGCTGGCAACTCCGCTTTCGGCGGCCGCGTTGCGAAAGGCATCCAGAATCGGCCAGGTATAACGCTGCTGTTCAACCCGCCATTCGCCATCAGCGCCATGCAGGTCGGAGTTGCCGGCAAAGTGTTTTTCGCTGCGTTTGAATAGCGGCAGGACGTCTTTCCAGGCCCAGCCCGCATTGCCTTGCTCGGCCCAACGGTCGTAATCGCCCGCCTGACCGCGCATGTAGATCATGCCGTTGATCGACGAGCTGCCGCCCAATACCTTGCCCCGCGGATAGCTCAGGCTGCGACCTTGCAAGCCGACCTGCGCTTCGGTTTTGAAGCACCAGTCGGTGCGCGGGTTGCCGATGCAATACAGGTAACCGACGGGAATATGGATCCACGGGTAGTTATCTTGCCCACCCGCTTCGAGCAGCAACACGTTGTGACGTGGATCGGCAGACAGCCGATTCGCCAGCACTGAACCCGCAGGCCCGGCGCCCACAATGATGTAGTCGTACACCTTACTGGCTGATGGCATTGATCACCTCGCCTTTATTGTTCTTGTCCTACACCATCCTATTGATTAATTTCGAGTTTGAAACGCGTGATTTCACCCATGGCTTGTGCGTTTTTGCACAGCTGATTATCAATCGTGCTGGGGGGCTGACATGTTTGACTGGAATGACCTGCGATACTTTCTGGAACTGCAACGCAGTGGTCGCTTGCTTGCCGCCGCCAAACGCCTGAATACAACCCACAGCACTGTCGCCCGGCATATCGAGAGCATCGAGCAGCACCTCGGCGCTGCGCTGTTCGTGCAACATGCACAAGGTTACGAACTGACGCCCGCAGGCCAGGCATTGCTCAAACACGCTGAAGCCATGGAAAACGTCGCATTGCTGGCGCAAGAGGAAATCACCCAGGCCATCGCTCCCATGGGCAAGATCCGGCTTGGGGTCACTGAAGGGATTGGGATCATGTTCATCACGTCGCGACTACGCGGGTTGTTTGAACGCTACCCTGGGCTGGAAGTGGAGCTGGTGGCGGTGCCGCGCTTTGTCAGCATCCTCAACCGCGAGGCTGAAATCAGCATCCACCTGGAACGCCCCAACGCTGACCTGTTGATCACTCGCAAACTCACCGACTACCGCCTGGCGCTCTACGCCAGCCGCGTTTACCTCGACAAGGCACCGCCCTTGAACAACCGCGATGACCTGGCCAATCACTACTGGATCGGCTACGTCGACGACTTGCTGTTCAGTCAGGAACTGCTGTTTCTCAACAACTTCTGCCGTACCCCGACCGTGACCTTTCGCAGCACCAGCGTCATTGCCCAGCAGCAAGCGGCGAGAGCAGGGCTCGGCATCGCCGTACTGCCCAACTACATGGCCAGCCATGACCCGGAACTGGTGCGCGTACTGCCCGAAGAGTCGGTCCAGCGCAGCTACTGGATCAGCACCCGCCGTGAGCTGCACAAGTCCGTAAGGCTGAGGGTTGTGTGGGATTTTTTGCTGGAGCTGTGCCAGGAAGAGCAGGGGGTTTTGCTGGCGCCGTAGGTGATTTTTTACCAAAAAAAAGGCCAACGCTAAGCGTTGGCCTTTTTTAACTGCACTACACCATCAGAAGTCCAGGTTGGACACTGCCAGTGCGTTGTTCTCGATGAACTCACGGCGCGGTTCTACGGCGTCGCCCATCAAGGTGTTGAAGATCTGATCGGCGCCGATCGCGTCTTCAATGGTGACTTTCAGCATGCGGCGCACGCTTGGGTCCATCGTGGTTTCCCAGAGCTGATCCGGGTTCATTTCGCCCAGACCTTTGTAGCGCTGGATGGTATGGCGCTTGGTGCTTTCTGCCATCAACCATTCCAGTGCTTCCTTGAACTCGGTCACTTGCTTGCGACGTTCGCCACGCTGGATGTATGCACCGTCGTCCAGCAGAGTGCTCAGCTGAGCGCCCAGGGTCACAACGGTTTTGTAGTCGTTGCTGCCGAAGAAGTCGCGGTTGAAGGTGATGAAGGTCGAGTGGCCGTGGGAGATCAGTTCGACCTCTGGCAACCAGACATTACGCTCACGGTCTTCACGCAGGCTGGCTTTGTAAACCAGGCCCGATTTCTCAACCAGACGCAGACGCTCTTCAAACTTGGCCATCCAGTCTTGCATGGCCGCGTGATCGCCCAGCTGCTCCAGAGTAACGGCTGGCAGGTAGATGAAGTGCTCGGTCAGCTCCTGCGGGTACAGGCGCGACAAACGCTTGAGGGTCTTCATCACCATGCGGAAGTCGTACACCAGACGCTCCAGCGCCTCACCCGAGATGCCCGGGGCTTCTTCGTTCAAGTGCAGGCTGGCGTCTTCAAGGGCCGACTGGGTCATGTACTCTTCCATGGCCTCGTCGTCTTTGATGTATTGCTCTTGCTTGCCTTTTTTCACTTTGTACAACGGCGGCTGAGCAATGTAGATATAGCCACGCTCAATCAGCTCCGGCAACTGACGGAAGAAGAAGGTCAGTAGCAGGGTACGGATGTGCGAACCGTCAACGTCAGCATCGGTCATGATGATGATGTTGTGATAGCGCAGTTTGTCGATGTTGTATTCATCGCGGCCAATGCCACAGCCCAAGGCGGTGATCAAGGTGCCTACTTCTTGCGAAGAGATCATCTTGTCAAAGCGGGCTTTCTCGACGTTGAGGATTTTACCCTTCAACGGCAGGATGGCCTGGGTACGACGGTTGCGGCCCTGCTTGGCGGAACCGCCAGCAGAGTCACCTTCCACGAGATACAGTTCGGACAGCGCCGGGTCTTTTTCCTGGCAGTCGGCCAGTTTGCCCGGCAAGCCTGCGATGTCCAGAGCGCCTTTACGACGAGTCATCTCACGGGCTTTGCGCGCGGCCTCACGGGCACGGGCGGCGTCGATCATCTTGCCGACAATCAGCTTGGCTTCGTTCGGGTTTTCCAGCAGGAAGTCGGAGAAGAACTTACCCATTTCCTGTTCAACAGCGGTCTTCACTTCGGAAGAAACCAGCTTGTCTTTGGTCTGGGAGCTGAACTTCGGATCCGGTACTTTCACCGAGATGATTGCAGTCAGGCCTTCACGGGCGTCATCACCGGTAGTGGCGACTTTGTGCTTTTTGGCCAGGCCTTCAGCTTCGATGTAGGTGTTGAGGTTACGCGTCAGGGCAGAGCGGAAGCCCACCAGGTGCGTACCGCCATCGCGCTGAGGAATGTTGTTGGTGAAGCACAACAGGTTCTCGTTGAAGCTGTCGTTCCACTGCAAGGCGATTTCTACGCCGATACCGTCTTCACGTTGAACATTGAAGTGAAACACCTGGTTGACCGGGGTCTTGTTGGTGTTCAGGTAGTCAACGAATGCACGCAAGCCGCCTTCGTACTTGAACAGCTCTTCCTTGCCGCTGCGCTCGTCCTTGAGGACGATACCCACACCGGAGTTCAGGAAGGACAGCTCACGAATACGCTTGGCCAGGATGTCCCAGCTGAAGTGGATATTCTTGAAAGTCTGGTCAGACGGTTTGAAGTGGATCTGAGTGCCGGTAGTTTCGCTCTCGCCAACGATGGCCATAGGCGCTTGAGGAACACCGTGGACGTAGGTCTGTTCCCAGATCTTGCCGCTGCGACGTACAGTCAGGACCAGCAGTTCGGACAGGGCGTTTACCACCGAAACACCTACGCCGTGCAATCCGCCGGATACCTTGTAGGAGTTGTCATCGAACTTACCGCCAGCGTGCAGTACGGTCATGATGACCTCGGCTGCAGAAACGCCTTCTTCTTTATGCACGTCCACCGGAATACCGCGGCCGTTGTCGCGCACGGTGATGGACTCGTCCGGGTGGATCGTAATGGTGATGTCGTCGCAATGGCCAGCCAGCGCTTCGTCGATGGAGTTGTCGACTACTTCGAACACCATGTGGTGCAGACCGCTGCCATCGTCAGTATCACCAATGTACATACCGGGACGTTTGCGTACGGCATCAAGGCCTTTCAGCACTTTAATGCTCGTTGAGTCGTACGTGTTTTCTTCGCTCAATGCCTTCACTCCCGATGGTCGTGGGTCTGGGTGATACAGCCCTGTTCCACGTGGAACAGGGCAACTGGCGTTTCCGTCTGCCAGCCTTCCCTCAATAATTCGTGGTCTACACAGGTAATGAATACCTGGCAGCGTAAGTCTTCCAACAAGCGACACAATGCGTTGCGATGCTGCTCATCCAGTTCGGAAGGCAAGTCATCTACTAGATAAATACATTGGCCACGCCGGGCTTGGCTGACCAAATGCCCTTGAGCAATGCGCAGCGCGCAGACCACCAACTTCTGCTGACCCCGCGACAAAATATCTGCTGCGTTGTTTGCACCCAACTTGAGACGCAAATCAGCACGTTGTGGCCCTGCCTGGGTATGCCCCATTTGCTGGTCCCGGTGGACAGACGCGGCGAGTACAGCACTCAGCTCACGGTCTTTGTCCCAACCACGGTAATAGCTCAGCGTTAACCCTTCGAGATCAAGTAGCTCACTCAAGGTCTGCTCAAAGACTGGTTTCAAGGCTTTGATGTAGGCGCGGCGGTATTCATCAATTTCAGCACTGGCCAGGCAAAGTTCCCGGTCCCAGGCCGCTTGTGAAACGGCGTCGAGTGTACCATGCCGCAGCCATGAGTTCCGCTGCCGCAGGGCCTTCTGTAGCCGCTGCCAGGTCGACATGAAGCGGGGCTCAACATGGAACACCCCCCAATCGAGAAACTGCCTGCGGATCTTTGGGGCACCTTCCAGCAAGCGGAAGCTGTCAGGGTTAATCAATTGCAACGGCAGGATCTCGGCCAGCTGCGCAGCACTGCGCGCATTTTGGCCGTCGATACGGATCTGGAACTCCCCTTGCCGGTCCCGCGAGATACCGAGCGCGCTGTGCCCGCCTTCAGCCAGTTCAACCTGACCAAAAACCGTACAGCTCTGCTGCTCGTGCTGGATCACGGGATTGAGCCGCACACTGCGAAACGAACGCGCCAGCCCCAGCAAGTGGATAGCTTCCAGCACGCTGGTTTTTCCGCTGCCGTTGGCGCCGTACAGGATATTGATGCGGGGAGAGGGGGAGAAGGTCACCGGGTGCAGGTTACGCACCGCGGTGACTGTGACACGACTGAGGGACATCTAGCGTGGGCTGTGCATGGTTACAGGCGCATCGGCATAACAACGTAGGCCGAGTCGTCGTTGTCCGACTCTTGCACCAGAGCGCTGCTGTTGGAGTCCGACAGGATCAGACGCACTTGTTCCGTGGTCATGACCCCCAGCACGTCCAGCAGGTAGCTCACGTTGAAGCCGATCTCCAGTGAACCGCCGTTGTACTCAACGCCCACTTCTTCTTCCGCTTCTTCCTGCTCCGGGTTGTTCGCCTGGATTTTCAGCTGGCCATTGGCCAATTGCAGACGGATGCCACGATATTTCTCGTTGGACAGGATCGCGGTACGACTGAACGCTTCGCGCAATGCCTGACGGTCACCGATAACGACCTTGTCACCACCTTTAGGCAGCACACGCTCGTAGTCCGGGAACTTGCCATCAACCAGCTTGGACGTGAAGGTGAACTCGCCGGTGGTGGCACGGATGTGGTGTGCGCCCAGAACGATGCTCACTTCGCCGTCCGGCTCAGTCAGCAAGCGCGCCAACTCAAGAATACCCTTGCGCGGAACGATCACTTGATGACGGTCTGGCTGGCCGATGTCGGCTTTCATCGAGCACATGGCCAGACGGTGACCGTCGGTTGCCACAGCACGGATGATGCCTGCCGATACTTCCAGCAGCATGCCATTGAGGTAGTAACGAACGTCCTGCTGCGCCATGGCAAAGCTGGTGCGCTCGATCAGACGACGCAATTTGCTCTGCTGCAAGCTGCACGTCAGCGAGCCCGGGCCTTCTTCAACCGTCGGGAAGTCGTTGGCAGGCAGGGTGGACAAGGTAAAGCGGCTACGGCCTGCCTTGACTACCAGCTTGTTGTCATCGAGTTTGATGTCAATCAGTGCGTCGTTGGGCAGGCTTTTGCAGATATCCATCAGCTTGCGCGCAGGCACGGTGATTTCGCCTGGCTCAGCCGGCTCTTCAAGTTGCACTCGACCAACCAGTTCGACTTCAAGGTCGGTACCGGTCAGCGACAGTTGCTGGCCTTCGACAACCAACAGCACGTTGGACAATACCGGCAAGGTCTGGCGGCGTTCAACGACGCCTGCGACCAGTTGCAGGGGTTTCAACAGGGCTTCGCGTTGAATGGTGAAATGCATGGTCTAGTCCCTTGCCTTAATAAGCTGCGCTGGTGTCATCAGGTTGTCAGTGTACGCAGCAGGTTCTTGTAGTCCTCACGGATGTCCGCGTCGGATTCCTTGAGTTCGTTGATCTTGCGGCATGCGTGCAAGACCGTGGTGTGATCGCGACCGCCAAACACATCGCCGATCTCCGGCAGGCTGTGGTTGGTCAGCTCTTTGGACAACGCCATCGCCACCTGGCGTGGTCGCGCCACCGAGCGCGAACGGCGCTTGGACAGCAAGTCCGAAATTTTGATCTTGTAGTACTCAGCCACTGTGCGCTGGATGTTATCCACAGAGACGAGTTTGTCTTGCAGCGCCAGCAGGTCTTTAAGGGATTCGCGGATCAGCTCGATGGTGATGTCGCGGCCCATAAAGTGCGAGTGAGCGATAACACGCTTGAGCGCGCCTTCGAGTTCACGCACGTTGGAGCGAATGCGCTGGGCAATAAAGAAGGCGGCATCGTGAGGCAGATCGACCTTGGCCTGATCGGCCTTCTTCATCAGGATCGCAACACGGGTCTCAAGCTCTGGCGGCTCGACGGCAACCGTCAAACCCCAGCCAAAGCGTGATTTGAGACGCTCTTCAAGGCCTTCGATTTCTTTCGGGTAACGGTCACTGGTCAGAATCACTTGCTGACCGCCTTCAAGCAGGGCGTTGAAGGTGTGGAAGAACTCTTCCTGGGACCGTTCCTTGCGCGCAAAGAATTGAATGTCATCGATAAGCAAGGCGTCTACCGAACGGTAGAAGCGCTTGAACTCGTTGATGGCGTTGAGCTGCAAGGCTTTAACCATGTCGGCTACAAAACGCTCGGAATGCAGGTACACGACCTTGGCATTCGGATTCTTCTTTAACAGGTGGTTGCCCACCGCGTGCATCAAGTGAGTTTTACCCAGACCAACGCCGCCATAAAGGAAGAGCGGGTTGTAACCGTGCTTGGGGTTATCTGCCACCTGCCACGCCGCAGCGCGAGCCAGTTGGTTGGACTTGCCCTCAACGAAGTTTTCGAAGGTAAAGGTTCGGTTCAGGTAGCTGGTGTGCTTGAGCGCACCCTCGACCTGGACGGTGCGCTGTTCGGCGCGCACTGGCGCTTGCTGCGAGCTTGCACCGGCCATTGGGTCGAAGCTGGCCCGCGAAGGTTCTTCGCTGGCATGCCCGGACTGTTTTGGCGCGGGTGCAGGAGCGGGTGCCGCTGCTGTGTTGACAGGTGCGCTGGGCGCCGGGGCCTGAGAGGCCGCTGCAGCCAATGGCGCATTAGGGGCAGCACGAGGCGCCGAGCTGCGTTTGCTGCCTATTAACAAGGACAACGCAGGCGCCATGCCATTGCTGTGCTCGTTCAACAGTTCAAGCAAACGGCTCAGGTATTTTTCGTTGACCCAGTCGAGAACGAATCGGTTGGGTGCATACACACGCAACTCGTCGCCTTCGGCTTCGACCTGTAGTGGACGGATCCAGGTGTTGAATTGCTGGGCAGGCAGCTCATCGCGCAAAAGCTCCACGCACTGCTGCCAAAGTTCCACTGACACGGATATCCCCTAAGTTGAAAGCCGGTGAGGCAAAAACAGGCGCCATTGTAGCGACCGTGGCCCCACTTATCCACATGTAGGTGACGTGCATATAAGGAGAGATCCGGCTTTTTACTGTGAACAAAGCGACAAATGGTATGTGCATAAGCTCTGTGGATAAGCGGGCCTAAGCTCGTTGCACAAGTGGGGTCGAAAGTCTGTGCATAAGTCGCCTGTGGATAAAAGCCCCTTTCATGCACAGCTTATCCGAGGGTGCAGCACAGGTGGAGCACGGCTTCTCGACAGTGTTGTCATCTTCTGTACGCCTTGTTTTATATGGCCTTAAGCTAGTTATCCACAGAAGATCGCTTCCCTAAGTTTAATAAGCTTTATAAAAGAGCTTTAAATACTTCGTTTTTTTATTTCTATAGTTGGCAGGTGCAAGACAGGTGCGAAAGGGCAAACATCTATTTAGCGGTAAACGCTGGTTGGAAATTGACCTATTGGCTTGCTTTCTCTAGAATCGCCGGTCTCTTAAAACGGGGGCCATTCCGGCCCGTTGTGGACGAACCAGGTAGCACGACATGAAACGTACTTTCCAACCAAGCACTATCAAACGCGCCCGCACTCACGGTTTCCGTGCACGCATGGCTACTAAAAACGGCCGTGCAGTCCTGTCGCGTCGCCGCGCCAAAGGCCGTGCACGTCTGGCAGTTTGATAATCAGACAATGGTGGTGAGTCAGGACTTCAGTCGGGAAAAGCGGTTACTCACTCCCCGACACTTCAAGGCAGTCTTTGACTCCCCCACCGGCAAGGTTCCGGGGAAAAATCTCCTGCTCCTTGCGCGTAGCAACGATCTTGATCACCCCCGCCTGGGGTTAGTGATCGGGAAAAAGAGCGTAAAGCTCTCCGTTGAGCGCAATCGCCTTAAGCGTTTGATGCGTGAATCGTTTCGTCTCCACCAGGATTTACTGGTTGGTTGGGATATCGTTATCGTCGCGCGCAAAGGTTTGGGTGACGTAGAGAACCCCGAATTGATTCAGCATTTCGGCAAACTCTGGAAGCGTCTGGCCCGTAACACGCCAGTTCCAGCAGTTAAAACCGAAACTGTAGGGGTAGGCAGTCCTGATGCGTAAACTGGCGCTCGTTCCGATCCAGTTTTATCGCTATGCCATTAGTCCTTTGATGGCCAGCCACTGCCGTTTCTACCCCAGTTGTTCCTGCTACGCGTTGGAAGCCATCGAAAATCATGGCCTTCTGCGCGGCGGCTGGCTGACCTTTCGTCGTTTAGGTCGCTGTCACCCGTGGAATCCCGGTGGTTACGACCCGGTTCCGCCTATCCCTACCTCCCGTTCTTCTTGATGGCCGAGTAATCATGGATATTAAACGCACGATCCTGATCGTCGCTCTAGCAGTCGTGTCCTACGTTATGGTTCTGAAATGGAACCAGGATTACGGCCAAGCTGCCCTGCCGACTCAGAATGTTGCCGCCAGCAGCACAACCGCGCCGGCTTTGCCCGATACGGTTTCAGGTAACAACGCTTCAAACAGTGCCGATGTACCCAGCGCCAATACAGATACCAGCACACCGACTGAAACTCCGGTGGCTGCAAGCAAAGACCTCATCCACGTAAAAACGGATGTTCTGGACATCGCGATCGATCCACAGGGTGGTGATATTGCCCAGCTGCGTCTGCCGCTTTATCCACGTCGCCAGGATCACCCGGATGTTCCTTTCCAGTTGTTCGATAACGGCAACGAACGCACCTATCTGGCACAAAGTGGCCTGACAGGCGTTGATGGCCCGGACGCCCGTCCGTCAGGTCGTCCTGTTTTCAGCGCTGAGAAAAAGAATTTCGAACTGGCCCCAGGCCAGGATCAACTGGTTGTTGATCTGAAATTCAGCGAAAACGGCATCAACTACATCAAGCGTTTCACGCTCAAGCGTGGTTTGTACGATGTACAAGTCAGCTATTTGATTGATAACGAGAGCGGCAAGCCGTGGAATGGCAACCTGTTCGCGCAATTGAAGCGTGACGCCAGCTCCGATCCTTCTTCCAGCACCGCCACCGGCACTGCTACTTACCTGGGCGCTGCCCTGTGGACAAGTTCGGAGCCGTACAAAAAAGTGTCGATGAAAGATATCGACAAGGCTCAGCTGAAAGAAACCGTTCAAGGCGGCTGGGTTGCCTGGTTGCAACACTACTTTGTGACGGCGTGGATTCCACAGAAAGGCGATAACAACGTCGTTCAGACCCGCAAAGACAACCAGGGCAACTACATCATCGGTTTTACTGGCCCAACCTTGACCGTTGAGCCGGGCAAAACAGCTGAAACCAGCGCTACGTTGTACGCCGGTCCAAAAAGCCAGGGTGTACTCAAAGAGTTATCCCCAGGTCTGGAACTGACTGTCGACTACGGCATTCTGTGGTTCATTGCCCAGCCTATTTTCTGGCTGCTGCAACATATCCACAGCCTGGTCGGTAACTGGGGCTGGTCGATTATCTTCCTGACCATGCTGATCAAAGGGATCTTCTTCCCTCTGTCGGCCGCCAGCTACAAGTCGATGGCCCGCATGCGCGCCGTGGCACCAAAACTGGCTGCTCTGAAAGAGCAGTTCGGTGATGATCGCCAGAAAATGTCGCAAGCAATGATGGAGCTGTACAAGAAAGAGAAGATCAATCCACTGGGCGGCTGCTTGCCGATTCTGGTGCAGATGCCGGTCTTCCTGTCCTTGTACTGGGTACTTCTGGAAAGTGTTGAAATGCGCCAGGCGCCGTTCATGCTCTGGATTACCGACCTGTCGATCAAAGACCCGTTCTTCATTCTGCCGATCATCATGGGCGCAACCATGTTCATCCAGCAGCGTCTGAACCCGACTCCGCCGGACCCGATGCAGGCCAAGGTAATGAAGCTGATGCCAATCATCTTCACCTTCTTCTTCCTGTGGTTCCCTGCTGGTCTGGTGCTGTACTGGGTTGTGAACAACTGCCTGTCCATCGCTCAACAGTGGTACATCACCCGTAAAGTTGAAGCTGCTACCAAAAAAGCAGCCGAGTAACCTACTCTGGTGAGCACCACTCAAAACGCCCCCTAGTGGGGCGTTTTGCTATCCGTCACTTTTGTTTTGAGGCCTGTTTTATGAGTGTTCCGGCTGAGACCATTGCCGCAGTAGCGACCGCCCAAGGCCGAGGTGGTGTGGGAATCGTGCGTATTTCCGGCCCGCTTGCCAGTGTTGCGGCGCAAGCGTTCAGCGAACGCGAGCTGAAACCGCGCTACGCCCATTACGGCCCTTTTTACGGCGAAAACCGTGAAGTGCTGGATGAGGGGATTGCGCTGTACTTCCCCGGCCCCAACTCCTTTACCGGCGAAGACGTACTGGAACTTCAAGGCCACGGTGGCCCGATTGTTCTCGATATGCTGCTCCAGCGCTGCATCCAGCTAGGTTGCCGCCTGGCTCGTCCGGGGGAATTCAGCGAGCGGGCATTTTTGAATGACAAACTCGACCTGGCGCAAGCCGAGGCAATTGCCGACCTGATCGAGGCAAGTTCTGCACAGGCTGCACGTAACGCATTGCGTTCCTTGCAAGGCGCTTTCTCACAGCGTGTGCATAACTTGACTGAGCAATTGATCAGTTTGCGTATCTATGTCGAAGCGGCGATTGATTTCCCGGAAGAAGAAATCGACTTTTTGGCCGATGGCCATGTGCTTGGCATGCTGGATAAGGTTCGGGAAGAGTTATCCACCGTTCAACGCGAGGCCGGGCAGGGGGCTTTGCTGCGCGATGGCATGACCGTGGTTATCGCGGGCCGTCCAAACGCCGGCAAGTCGAGTTTGCTCAATGCCCTGGCCGGGCGCGAAGCGGCCATCGTGACCGAAATTGCCGGTACCACCCGGGACGTATTGCGTGAACATATCCACATCGATGGCATGCCGTTGCATGTGGTCGACACCGCGGGTCTGCGTGATACAGACGACCATGTGGAAAAAATCGGTGTACAACGGGCACTCAAGGCCATTGGCGAAGCCGATCGGGTGCTCTTGGTGGTCGATGCCACGGCTCCGGAAGCGGATGACCCGTTTGCGCTATGGCCAGAGTTTCTTGAGCAGCGTCCAGATCCTTCGAAAGTGACCTTGATCCGTAACAAGGCAGATCTGAGCGGAGAAAATATTGCCCTGCAGGTGTGTGACGATGGCCACGTGACGATTAGCCTTAGCGCCAGATCAACGGATGGGCTGGACCTGCTGCGTGAACACCTCAAGGCTTGCATGGGATACGAGCAAACGTCTGAAAGCAGCTTCAGCGCACGCCGTCGGCACCTGGAGGCGTTGCAGCACGCCAGCCGGGCACTTGAGCACGGCAGGGCGCAACTGACCCTGGCGGGCGCAGGGGAGTTGCTGGCTGAGGACTTGCGTCAGGCGCAGCATTCCCTTGGTGAGATTACCGGCGCATTCAGCTCTGATGATCTGCTGGGACGGATCTTCTCCAGCTTCTGCATCGGCAAGTAACAGCACACGTCTGTAGTCGCTGCCAAGGAACGAAGGCTGCGATAGCCTGCAAACCGCTCGCAGCCTTCGTTCCTCGGCAGCGACTACAACGTGTCACACTGCTACAGTTATTCACATTCATACGAGGTGTTAGTCCAATGCGCCATTGATGCCGCCGCGATGTTTTGCGGCCAGTTCTTGATTCCCCTGCAACAGGGGGTAGATCTGTGCATCTCTGGAGTGCGTATGACTCTCGTTACCTCTGTAACGCTCAAAGGCGTTTCTTTTCACCTGCCCGATGGCAGTGCTCTCTTCTCAGACCTTGATCTGCATCTCGACCAGCGACGTACTGCTCTGGTGGGGCGCAATGGTGCAGGTAAAAGCGTTTTGGCACGCCTGATAACCGGGGATATCTTCCCTTCAACAGGCCATTGCACCCGAAACGGCACGGTGTATTACCTGGCCCAGTATGTCAGCCCCGACCCCGGTCACACCGTTGCAGACCTTGCCGGCGTACAGCACATCATCAGGGCCCTTGAGCACATCGAGCAGGGCAGCACTGAGCAAGCAGACTTCGACTGCATCGGCGAACGCTGGGGTATCCGTCAGCAATTACTCGACCAGTTGGCCCAGAACAACCTTGCACACTTGACGCCTTCTACCCCCACCTCAGCCCTCAGCGGAGGCGAAGCCATGCGCGTGGCCCTGATGGGGGCCTTCTTGTCTCAAGCTGACCTGTTGATACTGGATGAGCCCACCAATCATCTGGATCGCCAGCACCGTGATGCGCTCCATGAGCAGTTGCAGAACTGGCCCAACGGTTTGCTCGTGATCAGCCATGACCGCGATTTGTTGGAACACATGGAGCGTATTGTTGAATTGTCATCCCAAGGACTCATCAGCTATGGCGGGGGTTTTTCGTTTTATGCACAGGCAAAAGCCGAGCAACTACAAGCGGCGCAGCAACAACTGGCGTCAGCCAAGCTAGAGCGCAAGCGTCAGGAACACGCCATGCGTGAACACAAAGAACGCCTTGAACGCAGCCAATCCCGCGGCCACAAGCAGGCCAGTGATGCCAATCAGGCTAACATTTTGCTGGGCCGGAAAAAGGAGCGCAGCCAGGCCAGTAGCGGCAAGCAGCGAGTACAACAAGACGCTGCACGGGAACATTTGTCTGCCCTGGTACGCCAGGCTGCGAGTCAGGTAGAAGAACAACAGGCCATCTTTGTTTATCCGCCTCATGCTTGCCAAAGCGCACCGTTGCAAATAGCTGAGTTGATCAATGCTCGTCTGCCCCAGGGGGCTGAGTATTTACGCACGATCAATCTCACGCTGAATCGTGGCCAGCGTATTGCCCTGGTGGGAGCGAATGGTTGCGGCAAGTCGACTCTGCTCAAGGTACTGGCCGGTCAACTGTCGGTCATTTCAGGCCAGGCCAGGACCTTCGTAACCACTGCTTATCTCGACCAGGATCTGGGGCTGTTAAAACCTGAGCAGTCCGTACTTGAGCAATTGCTGTCTCAAAATCGGCAGCTCAATGCAGGAGAATTACGCACCCGACTGGCGCAATTGGGTCTCAATGCCGATCGAGTCAACCAGCCATGCCATCGACTGAGTGGCGGTGAGCGCCTGAAAGCCGCCATGGCTTGCGTGTTCTATGCCGCTTCACCGCCGCACCTGCTATTGCTCGATGAACCGGCCAATCACCTGGATCTGCCTTCGGTTCTGGCCCTGCAGGACATGCTTGAGCAGTATTCGGGAACTCTGATTGTCACCTCACACGATGAGGTGTTTTTGGCTGCAATCGGGGTTACCCACAGACTGCAGGCATCACCCACAGGGTGGCTGAACCAGCCCGTCTTATGAGACAGGCTTGTACCGTTTATCACTTTTATGACTCACCGATTGTACGACCGCTTGATGGATTAGCCATTCCAGCGGTTTTCGGCTGCCTGTTTATTGGCCAAAAACCGCATAAATCGTTGAATAAGCTCTGTGCATAACTGGCCCTCAGGTCAGTGGGTAAGTAGGCCTGAAAACTGAAGATAACCACCCCTGTGGATAAGCACCTGTTTTACCCACAGGCTTAAAGCACTTATCCCAACCCCTCATCGGTGCATAACCACAGACTTTTGAATCTCTGTACAGTACGTAGAATATAGCCTGTAGCAATCTATCCACAGAAATGTGGCTCAGTAGAAATAAACATAAAAACAAAGCTTTATAAATTTCTTCTCTATTTATTTATCTATCTTGCCCTTATCCACAGCTGGTTAAATTTTGTGCAAAGGGTTCTTTAAGAAGGGCGAAGTCCCTATACTTCGCGGTCTATCCAAAAACCCCTAGTAACAGGCACGAGGTGCGTGGTGAATTTCCCTTCCCGTTTTGCAGTGATCGTCATCGGTGGCGGTCACGCCGGAACCGAGGCTGCACTTGCTTCAGCACGCATGGGCGTAAAAACCCTGCTGTTGACCCACAACGTGGAAACCCTCGGGCAAATGAGCTGCAATCCTGCGATTGGCGGGATTGGTAAAAGCCATCTGGTTAAAGAAATCGACGCCCTGGGCGGCGCGATGGCAATGGCTACCGATAAAGGCGGCATCCAGTTCCGTGTACTTAATGGGCGTAAAGGCCCGGCAGTACGGGCAACCCGTGCACAGGCCGACCGCATTCTGTACAAGGCGGCAATTCGCGAAACGCTGGAAAACCAGCCCAACCTGTGGATATTTCAACAGGCTGCTGATGACCTGATCGTTGAACAGGATCAAGTGCGTGGCGTAGTGACCCAAATGGGTCTGCGTTTTATGGCTGATGCTGTGGTTTTGACCACAGGTACTTTCCTCGGTGGACTTATCCACATCGGGATGCAGAATTACTCGGGTGGCCGAGCCGGTGATCCTCCTTCGATCGCCCTGGCACACCGCCTGCGTGAACTGCCCCTGCGAGTTGGTCGCTTGAAAACCGGTACACCACCGCGTATCGATGGCCGCTCTGTAGATTTCTCGGTCATGACCGAGCAACCAGGCGATACACCGATTCCAGTGATGTCGTTCATGGGCAACAAAGAACAGCATCCGGCTCAGGTCAGTTGCTGGATTACCCATACCAACGCCCGTACTCACGAAATCATCGCGTCCAACCTCGACCGCTCACCGATGTACTCGGGCGTAATCGAAGGGATTGGCCCGCGTTACTGCCCGTCGATCGAAGACAAGATTCACCGCTTTGCCGATAAGGAAAGCCATCAGGTTTTCATCGAGCCGGAAGGTTTGACCACTCACGAGCTGTACCCGAACGGGATCTCCACATCCTTGCCGTTCGACGTGCAAATCCAGATCGTGCAATCGATTCGCGGCATGGAAAACGCCCATATCGTGCGGCCCGGCTATGCCATCGAATACGACTACTTCGATCCGCGGGACCTGAAATACAGCCTTGAAACCAAGGTAATCGGCGGCTTGTTCTTCGCAGGGCAAATCAACGGCACTACCGGTTACGAAGAAGCCGGGGCCCAAGGTTTGCTGGCTGGCGCCAACGCGGCATTGCTCGCACAGGGCAAGGAAAGCTGGTGCCCGCGTCGCGACGAGGCGTACATCGGAGTATTGGTCGACGACCTGATTACCTTGGGTACTCAAGAGCCGTACCGGATGTTTACATCCCGTGCCGAATACCGGCTGATCCTGCGCGAAGACAACGCCGACATGCGCTTGACCGAAAAAGGTCGCGAATTGGGCCTGGTCGATGATGCCCGTTGGGCCGCTTTCTGCACCAAGCGTGAAAGCATCGCGCAAGAAGAACAGCGCCTGAAAAGCACTTGGGTTCGCCCGGGCACTGAGCAGGGCGATGCCATTGCAGCAAAATTCGGCACGCCGCTGACCCATGAATACAATTTGCTGAACCTGCTGACACGCCCCGAAATCGACTACGCCGGTCTGGTTGAAGTGACCGGGAAAGGCGCAGAAGATCCGTTGGTCGCCGAGCAGGTTGAGATCAAAACCAAGTACGCCGGTTATATCGATCGTCAACAAGACGAAATTGCCCGTCTGCGCGCCAGTGAGAACACCAAACTGCCTGTGGATATCGATTACACGATCATCTCCGGGCTGTCGAAAGAGATCCAGAGCAAGCTGGGCGCAACCCGTCCCGAGACCTTGGGGCAGGCTTCGCGTATTCCAGGTGTGACGCCTGCGGCGATTTCCCTGTTGATGATTCACCTGAAAAAGCGCGGCGCTGGCCGCACGTTGGAGCAAAACGCTTGAGTTCGCTGGTTACCGCGCAACACGCCGAAGAGTTATCCACAGGTGCACGCCAATTGGGCGTAGCACTGTCCGAAAACCAGCATCAGCTATTGCTGGGTTATTTGGCCCTGTTGATCAAATGGAACAAGGCCTACAACCTC
Organism: Pseudomonas sp. NKUCC02_KPG; assembly: GCF_019345465.1. Classification (GTDB taxonomy): domain Bacteria; phylum Pseudomonadota; class Gammaproteobacteria; order Pseudomonadales; family Pseudomonadaceae; genus Aquipseudomonas. The sequence goes on along the minus strand of NZ_JAHKRC010000007.1, from coordinate 80,741 downwards.
ACGGCTGTGCGTAACCCGGACGAAATGGTTTCGCGCCATTTGCTCGACAGCCTCAGCGTGATGCCCTTCATCGAAAATGGCCGTTGGCTGGATGTGGGCAGCGGCGGCGGCATGCCGGGCATTCCCCTGGCGATCCTGTTTCCCGAGTCCCAAGTGACCTGTCTGGACAGCAACGGCAAGAAAACCCGTTTTCTGACCCAGGTGAAACTCGAGCTCAAGCTGGATAACTTGCAAGTTATCCACAGTCGCGTTGAAGAGTTTCAGCCAGAGCTGCCATTCAATGGAATTGTTTCCAGGGCTTTCAGCAGCATGGAGAACTTCAGCAACTGGACACGCCATCTGGGCAACAGTGAAACGCGCTGGTTGGCAATGAAGGGCGTTCATCCGGCTGATGAGCTGGTAGCATTGCCGTCTGATTTTCGTCTAGATAGCGAACACGCCTTGACTGTTCCAGGTTGCCAAGGCCAACGCCATCTGCTGATACTGCGCCGCACGGCATGATTGGGAACGCAAGCAAGAATGGCTAAGGTATTCGCAATAGCGAACCAAAAGGGTGGTGTGGGTAAAACCACCACCTGTATCAACCTCGCAGCATCGCTGGTCGCGACCAAGCGCCGCGTGCTTCTGATCGACCTCGATCCACAAGGCAACGCCACCATGGGTAGCGGTGTGGATAAACATGGTCTCGAGAATTCGGTCTACGACCTGTTGATCGGTGAATGTGATCTGGCCCAGGCCATGCACATCTCCGAACACGGTGGGTACCAGCTTCTGCCCGCAAACCGTGATTTGACGGCAGCTGAAGTTGTATTGCTCGAAATGCAGATGAAAGAAAGCCGTCTGCGTACTGCACTGGCGCCGGTTCGCGAGAGCTACGATTACATTCTGATCGATTGCCCGCCGTCTCTGTCGATGCTGACCCTGAACGCTCTGGTTGCTGCCGATGGGGTCATTATCCCCATGCAGTGTGAGTACTTCGCACTCGAAGGCTTGAGCGATCTTGTGGATAACATCAAGCGCATTGCCGAACTCCTGAACCCGAACCTGAAGATCGAAGGCCTGCTGCGGACCATGTACGACCCGCGTCTGAGCCTGATGAACGATGTATCGGCTCAGCTCAAGGAACACTTCGGCGAGCAGCTCTACGACACGGTGATTCCGCGCAACATCCGCTTGGCCGAAGCGCCGAGTTACGGCATGCCGGCGCTGGCGTATGACAAAAATTCCCGTGGCGCGATTGCTTACCTTGCCCTGGCGGGCGAGCTGGTTCGTCGTCAACGTCGTACCACCCGCACGCCTCAGCCAACTTAAGGAAATCCCATGGCCGTCAAGAAACGAGGTCTCGGACGCGGACTGGATGCACTCCTTAGTGGTCCAACGGTCAGCTCGCTGGAAGAGCAAGCGGTCAAGGTTGATCAAAGCGAACTGCAACACTTGCCACTGGACCTGATCCAGCGCGGCAAGTATCAGCCTCGTCGCGACATGGATCCCCAGGCGCTTGAAGAGCTGGCCAGCTCGATCAGGACCCAAGGCGTGATGCAGCCAATCGTGGTTCGCCCGATTGATGGCAACCGCTTTGAGATCATCGCCGGTGAACGTCGCTGGCGCGCCAGCCAACAGGCAGGCAAGGACACCATCCCGGCGATGGTGCGAGATGTGCCGGATGAAACCGCCATCGCGATGGCGCTGATCGAAAACATTCAGCGCGAAGATCTCAATCCGATTGAAGAAGCCGTCGCCTTGCAACGCTTGCAGCAAGAGTTCCAGCTGACTCAGCAGCAAGTTGCCGACGCTGTGGGTAAGTCCCGGGTGTCTGTGGCTAACTTGTTGCGATTGATTTCCTTGCCGGAAGTCATCAAAACCATGCTGTCCCACGGTGACCTTGAAATGGGTCATGCGCGGGCATTGCTCGGTTTGCCTGAAACTCAGCAGGTTGAAGGGGCGCGACACGTTGTCGCACGAGGTCTGACAGTACGTCAGACCGAAGCACTTGTTCGGCAGTGGTTGAGTGGCAAACAAGAGCCTGCTGAACCGGTTAAACCAGATCCGGACATTGCCAGGCTCGAACAGCGTCTGGCAGAGCGCCTAGGCTCTGCGGTGCAGATTCGCCACGGAAAGAAGGGAAAAGGCCAGTTAGTGATTGGTTACAATTCTCTGGATGAGCTTCAAGGAGTGCTTGCTCACATCCGCTGAAACAATTCCCCATGTAGCGTGCAGTCGGAAATCACTACCTGACAGTTGAATAGGGGCTTAAGCGCCCCTATACTCTGCGCGCATTTTGTCGGCACAAATTATGCCAAGTTTTCTGTTTTTGGTAGCCGACCTTTGAGGAGCAGTTGTGATGGAAACCCGCACGCCAAACCGCTTGCCGTTCCATCGCTTGGCGGTTTTTCCGGTTTTGCTGGCTCAATTTGTCGTTTTATTGCTGGCTGCTCTGGGGCTCTGGCAATGGCATGGAGTCGTCGCCGGATATTCAGGACTCTGCGGAGGCCTGATAGCTTTGCTACCCAATGTGTATTTTGCTCACAGGGCTTTTCGGTTTTCCGGCGCCCGAGCAGCGCAAGCCATCGTCCGGTCGTTTTACGCTGGCGAGGCGGGCAAGTTAATTTTGACGGCAGTGCTGTTCGCGCTGACGTTTGCAGGTGTGAAGCCATTGGCGCCGTTAGCAGTATTCGGCGTCTTCGTGTTGACCCAACTGGTCAGCTGGTTCGCTCCCCTGCTAATGAGAACAACACTTTCGAGACCTTAGGGCGTTTGAGGCAACCATGGCAGAAACAACCGCTTCGGGCTATATCCAGCACCACTTACAGAACCTGACCTTTGGGCAGCTACCTGATGGCGGCTGGGGCTTTGCTCACACCGTTGCAGAAGCTAAAGCAATGGGTTTTTGGGCTTTCCACGTCGATACCCTCGGCTGGTCGCTTTTTGTAGGTCTGATCTTCATCCTCGTATTCCGCATGGCGGCCAAGAAGGCAACTTCCGGTCAACCAGGCGCACTGCAGAACTTCGTTGAAGTACTGGTGGAATTCGTTGATGGCAGCGTAAAAGACAGTTTCCACGGTCGCAGTGCAGTTATCGCACCGCTGGCGCTGACCATTTTCGTGTGGGTGTTCCTGATGAACGCCATCGACCTGGTTCCGGTTGACTGGATTCCTCAGTTGGCGATCCTGATCACTGGCGATGAGCACTTCCCGTTCCGTGCCGTACCGACGACTGATCCAAACGCGACCATGGGCATGGCCCTGTCGGTATTCGCGCTGATCATCTTCTACAGCATCAAAATCAAGGGCATCGGCGGTTTTATCGGCGAACTGACCCTGCACCCGTTTGGCAGCAAGAACATTTTTGTTCAAGCGCTGCTGATTCCGGTGAACTTCCTGCTCGAATTCGTGACGTTGATTGCCAAGCCTATTTCGTTGGCTCTGCGTCTGTTCGGCAACATGTACGCTGGCGAACTGGTGTTTATCCTGATCGCCGTGATGTTCGGCAGCGGCCTGCTTTGGCTTAGCGGTCTGGGCGTGGTGCTGCAATGGGCGTGGGCTGTATTCCACATCCTGATCATCACCTTGCAAGCGTTCATCTTCATGATGTTGACCATCGTCTATCTGTCGATGGCACACGAAGATAACCACTAAGATCCGCTTCGGCGAGTCTGGTGCTCCTCTCACCTTCGGGTGAGAGGGCGTCGCAAAATGATTTTGTTTTACCGCTTTAATCTAAAAACCTAAACCATACGACGTAAAAGTCGGGAGGAAAGATGGAAACTGTAGTTGGTCTAACCGCTATCGCTGTTGCACTGTTGATCGGCCTGGGCGCACTGGGTACCGCAATTGGTTTCGGCCTGTTGGGTGGCAAGTTCCTGGAAGGCGCAGCGCGTCAACCAGAAATGGTTCCAATGCTGCAAGTTAAAATGTTCATCGTTGCCGGTCTGCTCGACGCCGTAACCATGATCGGTGTTGGTATCGCACTGTTCTTCACCTTCGCGAACCCCTTCGTTGGTCAACTCGCTGGCTAATCACTCGAATTTTCGAGTTGATTAGAGTGATGGACAACGAACGAGCGAGGTGTTGGCGTGAACATTAATGCAACCCTGATTGGCCAGTCCGTTGCGTTCTTCATTTTTGTACTGTTTTGCATGAAGTTCGTGTGGCCTCCGGTCATCGCGGCATTGCAAGAACGTCAGAAGAAGATTGCGGCTGGACTGGACGCTGCTAACCGAGCAGCTCGCGACCTGGAGTTGGCCCAAGATAAAGCGGGTCAACAACTGCGCGAAGCTAAGGCTCAAGCAGCTGAAATCATTGAGCAAGCCAAGAAACGCGGTACTCAGATCGTAGACGAAGCCCGTGAACAGGCTCGCGTTGAAGCTGACCGTGTGAAGGCTCAGGCTCAGGCCGAGATCGAACAGGAACTGAACAGCGTTAAAGACGCCCTGCGTGCCCAATTGGGTAGCTTGGCTGTTGAAGGCGCAGAGAAGATCCTGGGTGCCACAATCGATCAAAACGCGCACGCGGAGCTGGTTACTAAACTGGCTGCTGAAATTTAAGCGAGGGCGATCATGGCAGAATTGACCACGTTGGCCCGACCTTACGCTAAGGCAGCCTTCGAGCACGCCCAGGCCCACCAGCAACTGGCCTCTTGGTCAGCCATGCTCGGCCTGGCTGCAGCAGTGTCGCAAGACGACACTATGCAGCGCGTGCTCAAGGCCCCGCGACTGACGAGCGCAGAAAAGGCCGCCACGTTTATTGACGTGTGCGGCGACAAGTTCACTGTAGAAGCACAGAACTTCATCAACGTCGTTGCCGAAAACGACCGTCTCCCGCTATTGCCGGAGATCGCCGCTCTGTTTGACCTGTACAAGGCTGAACAAGAGAAGTCGGTAGACGTAGAAGTGACCAGCGCTTTTACATTGGACCAAGAACAGCAAGACAAACTCGCCAAGGTTCTCAGTGCACGACTCAACCGGGAAGTGCGCCTGCAAGTTGCGGAGGATGCCAGCCTTATAGGTGGTGTCATCATCCGCGCCGGCGACCTGGTTATCGATGGCTCGGTTCGCGGAAAACTCGCAAGCCTTGCCGAAGCATTGAAATCTTGAGTTTGAAGGGGCAGCAGAGCAATGCAGCAACTCAATCCTTCCGAAATAAGTGAAATTATCAAGGGCCGCATCGAAAAACTCGATGTGACCTCCCAAGCCCGTAACGAAGGCACTGTCGTCAGCGTATCTGACGGTATTGTGCGGATTCACGGTCTGGCCGACGTAATGTACGGCGAGATGATCGAGTTTCCGGGCAGCGTCTTCGGTATGGCTCTCAACCTGGAGCAAGACTCTGTAGGTGCCGTAGTATTGGGCGCATACACGACTCTGGCTGAAGGCATGAGCGCCAAGTGCACTGGCCGCATCCTGGAAGTTCCGGTTGGTAAGGAACTGCTGGGTCGCGTTGTCGACGCACTGGGTAACCCAGTTGATGGCAAAGGTCCACTGGGCAACACCGAGACTGATGCAGTCGAGAAAGTTGCTCCAGGCGTGATCTGGCGTAAGTCGGTAGACCAGCCTGTACAGACTGGCTACAAGGCTGTCGATGCCATGATCCCTGTCGGCCGTGGCCAGCGTGAGCTGATCATCGGTGACCGTCAGATCGGTAAAACCGCTCTGGCGATCGACGCGATCATCAACCAGAAGAACAGCGGCATTTTCTGTGTATACGTAGCGATCGGTCAGAAGCAATCGACTATCGCCAACGTGGTTCGCAAGCTGGAAGAAAACGGCGCGTTGGCTAACACCATCGTCGTTGCTGCCAGTGCTTCCGAATCCGCAGCGCTGCAGTTCCTGGCACCGTACTCCGGTTGCACCATGGGCGAATACTTCCGCGACCGCGGTGAAGACGCACTGATCGTTTATGACGATCTGTCCAAGCAAGCAGTGGCTTACCGCCAGATTTCCCTGCTGCTGCGCCGTCCACCAGGCCGTGAAGCTTACCCAGGCGACGTGTTCTATCTCCACTCTCGTCTTCTGGAGCGCGCATCCCGCGTATCCGAAGAGTACGTAGAGAAGTTCACCAACGGCGCAGTGACCGGCAAAACCGGTTCCCTGACCGCACTGCCGATCATCGAAACCCAGGCTGGCGACGTTTCCGCGTTCGTTCCGACCAACGTGATTTCCATCACCGACGGTCAGATCTTCCTGGAATCGGCCATGTTCAACTCCGGGATCCGTCCTGCAGTGAACGCCGGTGTTTCGGTATCCCGTGTGGGTGGTGCCGCTCAGACCAAGATCATCAAGAAGCTGTCCGGTGGTATCCGTACCGCTCTGGCTCAGTACCGTGAACTGGCAGCATTTGCCCAGTTCGCATCTGACCTGGACGAAGCGACCCGTAAGCAACTTGAGCATGGTCAGCGCGTTACCGAGCTGATGAAGCAGAAGCAATACGCACCAATGTCGATCGCTGACATGGCGCTGTCGCTGTATGCCGCTGAGCGTGGGTTCCTGACTGACGTCGAAATCACCAAGGTCGGTAGCTTTGAACAAGCGCTGATTGCTTACTTCAACCGCGATCACGCCGAACTAATGGCGAAGATCAACGTTAAAGGTGACTTCAATGACGAAATCGATTCTGGCATCAAAGCCGGTATCGAGAAGTTCAAGGCCACCCAAACCTGGTAAGCCGCAGCGGGAGCCGCAAGGCTCCCGCTTGCTAACCTGATAGGTGTTACATGGCAGGCGCAAAAGAGATTCGCAGTAAGATTGCGAGCATCAAAAGCACGCAAAAGATTACCAGCGCCATGGAAAAAGTGGCGGTCAGCAAAATGCGCAAGGCACAAATGCGCATGGCTGCTAGCCGTCCTTATGCGGAGCGTATTCGCCAGGTTATTGGGCATTTGGCTAACGCCAACCCGGAATACCGCCACCCATTCATGATCGACCGCGAAGTTAAGCGTGTGGGTTATGTGGTTGTGAGCAGTGACCGTGGTTTGTGCGGTGGTTTGAATACCAACCTGTTCAAGGCTTTGGTCAAGGACATGGCGGTAAACCGTGAAAACGGCGTCGAGATTGATCTGTGCGTGGTCGGCAGCAAAGGTGCGGCATTTTTCCGTAACTTCGGCGGTAACGTCGTCGCTGCTATCAGCCATCTGGGTGAAGAACCGTCGATCAATGACTTGATCGGCAGCGTTAAGGTGATGCTGGATGCTTACCTGGAAGGCCGTATTGACCGCCTGTCCGTGGTATCCAACAAGTTCGTCAACACCATGACGCAACAGCCTACTGTGGAGCAGTTGATTCCACTGGTGGCGACCCCGGATCAAAAACTCAAGCACCACTGGGACTATCTCTACGAACCGGATGCCAAAGAGCTGCTAGACGGCTTGATGGTGCGTTACGTGGAGTCGCAGGTGTACCAGGCGGTGGTCGAGAACAGTGCAGCTGAACAAGCTGCGCGGATGATCGCAATGAAGAACGCCACTGATAACGCCGGTGACTTGATCAGCGATTTGCAGCTGATCTACAACAAGGCGCGTCAGGCTGCGATCACCCAAGAGATCTCGGAAATCGTCGGCGGCGCTGCCGCGGTTTAACGGTTCAAATATTCAGAGGATCCAGCTATGAGTAGCGGACGTATCGTTCAAATCATCGGCGCCGTGATCGACGTGGAATTTCCACGCGAAAACGTACCGAGCATCTACAACGCGCTGAAAGTACAAAGCGCGGCCGGAACCACTCTGGAAGTTCAGCAACAGCTGGGCGACGGCGTGGTTCGTACCATTGCGATGGGTTCCACCGAGGGCTTGAAGCGCGGTCTGGAAGTCACCGACTCTGGCGCAGCCATTTCCGTTCCAGTCGGTAAAGCGACTCTGGGCCGGATCATGGACGTTCTGGGCAACCCGATCGACGAAGCTGGCCCGATTGACACCGAAGAGCGTTGGGGCATTCACCGCCCAGCACCGTCCTTCGCTGAGCAAGCTGGCGGCAACGACCTTCTGGAAACAGGCATCAAGGTTATCGACCTGATCTGCCCGTTTGCTAAAGGCGGTAAGGTTGGTCTGTTCGGTGGTGCCGGTGTAGGCAAAACCGTAAACATGATGGAACTGATCCGTAACATCGCCATGGAACACAGCGGTTACTCTGTGTTTGCTGGTGTGGGCGAGCGTACCCGTGAGGGTAACGACTTCTACCACGAGATGAAGGATTCCAGCGTACTGGACAAAGTGGCACTGGTTTACGGTCAGATGAACGAGCCGCCGGGTAACCGTCTGCGCGTGGCACTGACTGGCCTGACCATGGCCGAGAAGTTCCGTGACGAAGGTAACGACGTACTGTTGTTCGTTGACAACATCTACCGTTACACCTTGGCCGGTACTGAAGTATCCGCACTGCTGGGCCGTATGCCTTCGGCAGTAGGTTACCAGCCGACTCTGGCTGAAGAGATGGGTACTCTGCAAGAGCGCATCACTTCGACCAAGAACGGTTCGATCACTTCGATCCAAGCGGTATACGTACCTGCGGATGACTTGACTGACCCGTCGCCTGCGACCACGTTTGCCCACTTGGACGCTACCGTCGTTCTGTCCCGTGACATCGCTTCCCTGGGTATCTACCCAGCAGTAGATCCACTGGATTCGACTTCGCGCCAGCTGGATCCGAACGTTATCGGCCAGGAACACTACGACACCGCTCGCGGCGTTCAGTACGTGTTGCAGCGTTACAAAGAACTGAAGGACATCATTGCGATCCTGGGTATGGACGAGCTGTCGGAAACCGACAAGCAGTTGGTATCCCGCGCTCGTAAGATCCAGCGTTTCTTGTCTCAGCCGTTCTTCGTGGCAGAGGTCTTCACTGGCGCTTCGGGTAAATACGTTTCCCTGAAAGACACCATTGCTGGCTTCAAAGGCATCCTCAACGGTGACTACGACCACCTGCCAGAACAAGCGTTCTACATGGTCGGCGGCATCGAAGAAGCGATCGAGAAAGCCAAGAAACTGTAATTCCGGCGCCCGGCAACGGGCGCTAATCAGGTTGAGGCAATCAGATGGCTAATATGATGACAGTCCATTGCGATATCGTCAGTGCGGAAGGAGAAATCTTTTCCGGTCAGGTCGAGATGGTGATTGCGCACGGCAGCCTGGGTGATCTTGGTATCGCTCTGGGTCATGCTCCGCTGATCACTGAACTCAAGCCAGGTCCGATCCGCCTGATCAAATTGGGTGGTGAAGCCGAGGTGTTTTACATCTCCGGTGGTTACCTCGAGGTTCAGCCGAACATGGTCAAGGTTCTTGCCGACACCGTGCAACGTGCTGCCGACCTGGATGAAGCCTCCGCTCAGGAAGCCGTCAAGGCTGCCGAGAAGGCCCTGAACGAAAGAGGCGCAGAATTCGATTACGGATCTGCTGCTGCACGACTGGCCGAGGCTGCAGCTCAGCTGCGCACCGTTCAGCAAATCCGCAAAAAGTTTGGCGGCTAAGCCTCCTGCTTCATTGTGTGATTGATTAAAAAGGGTAGCCTCGGCTACCCTTTTTCTTTTTCCGCGAAATACTTTTTGGTCGCAACCGCTGACCACCCAGGATTGGTAGCCAGTCATGTCTCTCGATATCGTTATTCTCGCTGCAGGTCAGGGCACCCGCATGCGTTCATCCTTGCCAAAGGTTCTGCATCCCGTGGCAGGTAACTCCATGCTCGGCCATGTTATCCACAGCGCTCGCCAGCTCAAGCCGACCGGCATCCACGTCGTTATCGGGCACGGTGCCGAACTGGTCCGCGAGCGTTTGGCAGCTGATGATCTGAACTTTGTGCTGCAAGACAAGCAATTGGGGACTGGCCATGCCGTGGCCCAGGCATTGCCATTTTTGACGGCTCAAAATGTGCTGATCCTTTATGGGGATGTGCCGCTGATCGAAGTTGAGACCTTGCAGCGTTTGCTCAAGCAAGTCGGCCCTGAGCAATTGGGTCTGCTGACTGTGAACCTGGCCGACCCGACCGGTTATGGCCGGATCGTGCGTGACGCCAACGGCAACGTCAGTGCCATCGTTGAGCATAAGGATGCGACCGAAGCCGAACGTGCCATCAGTGAAGGAAACACCGGGATTTTGGCGTTGCCGACCCAGCACCTGGGTGACTGGATGAGCCGCCTTTCGAACAATAACGTCCAGGGCGAGTATTACCTGACCGACGTGATTGCGATGGCAGTGAATGATGGTCTGGTAGTGGCTACCGAACATGCACACGACCCGATGGAAGTGCAGGGCGCCAATGATCGCAAGCAACTCAGTGAGCTGGAGCGTCATTACCAGCTACGCGAAGCCCGACGCTTGATGGCATTGGGTGTGACCTTGCGTGACCCGGCCCGTTTCGATGTGCGCGGTGAAGTGACGGTGGGTCGTGACGTGCTGATCGATATCAACGTGATTCTGGAAGGCCGTGTGGTCATTGAAGATGACGTGGTGATTGGCCCCAACTGCGTGATCAAAGACAGCACCTTGCGCAAAGGCGTGGTAGTTAAAGCCAACAGCCATATCGACGGCGCCGTGATGGGCGAAAACAGCGATGCCGGCCCATTCGCTCGTTTGCGCCCGGGTAGCGTGCTGGATGCCCGTGCCCATGTGGGTAACTTTGTCGAATTGAAAAATGCCCACCTGGGTGAAGATGCCAAGTGCGGCCATCTGACTTACCTGGGGGATGCCGAGGTCGGGCCACGCACCAACATTGGCGCGGGCACGATCACCTGTAACTACGATGGCGCCAACAAGTGGAAAACCGTGTTGGGGGCCGATGTGTTTATCGGTTCGAACAACTCTCTGGTAGCGCCTGTGGATATCTCCAACGGTGCAACCACCGCAGCGGGCTCAACCATCAGCCAGGATGTTGCCCCTGAGCAACTGGCAGTCGGTCGTGCGCGCCAGCGAAATATTGATGGCTGGAAGCGTCCAGTTAAGCAGCCAAAGGCTTGATGTCAACTTATCCACAGATCGGCTTGGCGATCTGTGGTTATCAACAAGTCATCCTATAACTGTTTAAAATCAATAAGTTACCTAAAGCCTTATCTACAGCCTGTGGATAAGGCTTTATTTTTATCCGCTTTGAATAACGATAGGTCCCATTAATACAGGGCGACATTGAGTTATTCACAGAAAAAACCTGCAACATTTTCTTGACGGGGATTTCGAGATAAGGTTTCATTGCTTTCGTTATCTTTCGAAACGAAACTTAAGCCGTTATGTCCAAACGCAATACACCACAACGCAGACACAACATCCTGGCCATGCTTGCAGAGCAAGGCGAAGTCAGTGTGGATGAGCTGGCCAAGCGCTTCGAAACCTCCGAGGTTACGATCCGCAAGGATTTGGCTGCACTCGAAAGTAACGGTCTGCTTTTACGTCGTTACGGTGGTGCTATCACCATGCCGCAAGAACTGGTCAGTGATGTTCCCCAACCGGTTTCACTTTATAAGCAAGCCATTGCCCGCGCGGCGGTTGGCCTGATTAAAGAGCATGCGCGCATCATCATCGACAGCGGCAGCACCACGGCTGCGATGATTCCACAATTGGGCCTGCAGCCGGGCCTGGTGGTGATGACCAACTCCCTGCACGTCGCCAATGCACTCAGTGAACTTGAACACGAGCCCGTGTTGCTGATGACCGGGGGCACCTGGGATCCGCACTCTGAATCCTTTCAGGGGCAGGTTGCCGAACAGGTGTTGCGATCCTACGACTTCGATCAACTATTCATCGGTGCTGACGGCATAGACCTGCAGCGCGGCACGACAACTTTTAACGAGTTGTTGGGTCTGAGCCGGGTCATGGCTGACGTCGCGCGAGAAGTGATCGTAATGGTCGAGTCGGACAAGATTGGTCGCAAGATACCCAACCTGGAACTGCCCTGGAGCAGCGTCCACACCCTTATTACCGATGATCGCCTGCCGCTGGAGGCACGCGAACAGATTCAGGCCCGGGGCATAACACTGTTATGCGCGGCCCTAAGCTAGGAGAATTTTATGTGCGGAATTGTAGGCGCAGTCGCTGAACGCAACATCACGGCCATTTTGCTTGAAGGCCTGAAACGACTTGAATACCGTGGCTACGACAGTGCAGGTGTTGCTGTTTTCACCAACAACGGCACCCTGGAACGCATGCGCCGCAACGGTAAAGTTGCTGAGCTTGAGCAAGCGCTGGCCGGTGAACCACTGGCAGGGCGACTGGGCATCGCTCACACCCGTTGGGCAACTCACGGCGCGCCTTGCGAGCGTAACGCTCACCCGCATTTCTCCGGTTCCGATCTGGCTGTGGTTCATAACGGTATCATCGAAAACCATGAAGCCTTGCGCGAGCAACTTAAAGGCCTGGGTTACGTTTTTACTTCGGACACTGATACTGAAGTCATTGCCCACCTGCTTGAGCACAAACTCAAAGACCACAACGACCTGACTGCTGCCCTCAAAGCCACTGTTAAAGAGTTGCACGGTGCGTACGGTCTGGCCGTGATCAGCGCCAAACAACCGGATCGTCTGGTTGCTGCCCGCAGCGGTAGCCCGCTGGTGATCGGCCTGGGTCTAGGTGAAAACTTCCTGGCTTCCGACCAATTGGCATTGCGCCAGGTAACTGACCGCTTCATGTACCTGGAAGAAGGCGATATCGCTGAAATCCATCGTGACAGCGTTCAGATCTGGGATATAGATGGCCACAGCGTTCAGCGTGAAACCGTGCAGTACAGCGATGGCGCTGAAGCGGCTGACAAGGGTGAATACCGCCACTACATGCTCAAGGAAATCCACGAGCAGCCAGCAGTGGTGCAGCGCACCCTGGAAAACCGCTTGGGTCAGGACCATGTGCTGGTACAAGCCTTCGGTCCACAGGCCAAGGAATTGTTCGCCAAAGTACGCAATGTTCAGATCGTAGCCTGTGGCACCAGCTACCACGCCGGGATGGTGGCTCGTTACTGGCTTGAAAGCCTGGCCGGTATTCCTTGCCAAGTCGAAGTGGCGAGCGAATTCCGTTATCGCAAAGTCGTGGTGCAGCCAGATACCTTGTTTGTTTCGATCTCTCAGTCGGGCGAAACCGCAGACACCCTGGCCGCTCTGCGTAATGCAAAAGAACTGGGCTTCCTTGGCAGCCTGGCGATTTGCAACGTAGGTATCAGCTCGCTGGTGCGTGAGTCTGATCTGACGCTGCTGACCCAAGCAGGTCGTGAAATTGGCGTGGCTTCCACGAAAGCCTTTACCACCCAGCTTGTAGGCCTGTTGCTGTTGACGCTGTCACTAGGTCAAGTGCGCGGCACCCTGGAAGCGGGCGTTGAAGCTCAGCTGGTTGAAGAATTGCGTCGTTTGCCGGCACGTTTGGGCGAAGCCCTGGCGATGGACTCGGTTGTCGAAAAAGTGGCTGAATTGTTCGCCGACAAACACCACACCCTGTTCCTGGGTCGTGGCGCTCAGTTCCCGGTGGCAATGGAAGGTGCACTCAAGCTCAAGGAAATTTCGTACATCCACGCTGAAGCGTATCCAGCGGGCGAGTTGAAGCACGGCCCTCTGGCGCTTGTGGATAACGACATGCCGGTAGTGACTGTTGCACCGAACAATGAATTGTTGGAAAAACTGAAATCCAACCTTCAAGAAGTTCGTGCCCGTGGTGGTGAGCTGATCGTGTTTGCAGATGAACAGGCAGGCATGACCAATGGCGAAGGCACCCATGTGATCAACATGCCGCATATCCATGATGTGCTGGCACCGATCCTCTACACCATCCCGCTGCAATTGCTGTCGTACTACGTGGCCGTGCTTAAAGGCACTGACGTCGACCAGCCACGTAACCTGGCTAAATCCGTGACTGTGGAATAAGTGGCAGTGCGATAACAGGCAGTATTTTAGAAAACTAAAACTGTCGCAGGAGCCGGCCAGGTCTGTCCTACCGCCTCCTGCTTTCGTATCTGGCTCCGCTCTTACCCTTGACCATCCAACGGGCCGTTCAGGCACGGAATGCGAGGCCCCGTCCGGGATCCTCGCGCTGATAGACGCACACTGAGCCAACGGCTCAATTACAGGTGGAAGTGACCTGCAGCCTCCGGCTGGTAAAGCACTTTCCTGATCTCAATCCGGCGGGTCCGATCAGAAATTCGCCAGTCGATAGTATCCCCCTCCTGATAGCCCAGAATGGCGGCGCCGATGTCGGAATACACGGAATGCTTTCCTGCGTTGCTGTCCGCATCTTCAGGGTAGACCAAGGCCACTTCGATCTCTTCGTCGTCCAGTTGCAGCAAGGCCCTGGAGTTCATCGTGACGACATTGCACGCCACCTGTTGCGGCTTGACGACAATGGCACGCTCAAGCTCATGTTCGAGTTCAACAACGACCGGGCCTTGCTCGAGCGCGATCAGACTCTCGAGCCTGGCCTTGTCGATTTCGGTGATGTAGATCCTGGTGGAGTCGCCAACGGCACCTTCTCGCAAGAGCTTGAGATAGCGCCCCGCCGTCATGGAAAATGACTTCAATGTCGGCGATTCGCTCTCAAGCACAAAGCCGCTGCGTAGAAAGGCTTTCAGCGAGCGCGCGTTGTCCGGGTGGATCTTGGCGATGAGCTTCTTGGCCCGCATGTCGAGGAAGGCCAGTTTCATGCCTTCGCGGATCGTGCGGGCACCAAGGTTTCGGCCCCATTTGTCGCTGTCTCCGATGACCAGAACGATCTCGCAATTTGAGCCGGTTTTGATTAGACGGACAAAACCCACTGGGGCGTCATGCCTGTCAAAGGCCATGAAGAACCGGCCACCCTGGTTGAATAGATGGGTCAGGATCGGCAATTGAGTCCGATCAATGGCTTGCTCAATGGAGCGGGAGACATGACGTGAATCGCTCAGATAGCAGGTAACGCGTTCATCCTCCAACCAATCCATCAACTTCAGCGCGTGTGCACGAGTAATTTCAGGGCACAGTGAAATGAAAGGCTTGTTCATCTTGACCACACTTATTTGTAAAGAATGGAAGCCCTTCATGGCTAGGGTCATGACGGTTCTTCGGCAACCGGCTATTTTAAGACATAACGCGACTAATGCCGAATAGCCTGGAATTTTCGAGGAAACCACCGTTTTTTCCCCTTTATCCGACCGTACGTGGATGTCGTGTCATTAGCAGCTGCAACAGTTTTAACGCTCTAAATTCTGTAGCAACAACTCGACCCGCGCTGCGGGTCGAGTTGTTTTCGGGCTGTGGATAAGAGGGATATGAGCTATACAGATCAGTCACTTCTATCGCAAGGTGGTGTGCGGCCTTGAACTGAAAAGGAATATTCGATGTTTAAACAATTTTTTAAACCTGCCCGTACCGGCGCAGTTTTTTTACTGTCTTGCCTGGCTGCCTCTATAGCCTGTGCCACTGAAAAAACCACTTACCCGGATGCTGCCGCCAGCGACCCGGCGAAAATGGGCTGGATGGTCGGCGCGCCGCCACCGCCTGATCGCATTGTGCGGTTTGCCGATGGCAGTTATTTCCAGTTTCCGGCCATGCGCTGGAGTGTTTCCAACTTTCGCCAATTGATGCCCACCACCAATGTTTCACGTGGTCTGGGCGCACCGGTACCGCTGGCTCAAGCCTTGCGCACGGATATCGACGGGTTGACCTTTGTGCCACTGGGCAGCAAGCAACCGATGACCTGGGAGCAATCTCTGGCGGCGAACTACACCGACGGCATTGTTGTATTGCATCGCGGAAAAATAATTTATGAGCGCTACTTTGGCGTCCTGAACCCCGAAGGTCAGCACGGCGCAATGTCGATGACCAAATCGGTGGTTGGCACCATGGGTGCCATGCTGGTGGCTGACGGCACGCTGGATGCCAATAAAAAAATTGCAGAGTATGTGCCGGAGCTGGCCAAGTCGGCTTTTGGCAACGCCACCTTGCGTCAGGTGCTGGACATGACCACGGGGCTCAAATACAGCGAGGATTATGCCGACCCCAATGCTGAAGTCTGGAAGCATGCCCAGGCCGGTAACCCGCTGCCAAAACCCAAGGGCTACACCGGCCCGCAAACCTATATGGAATATTTGCAGACAGTTGAGCCAGAAGGTGAGCACGGCCAGGCATTCGCCTATAAAACAGTTAACACCGATGTACTGGGCTGGGTGATTGCACGGGTGACAGGGCGCAACGTTGCACAGTTACTCTCCGAAAAAATCTGGCAACGCATTGGCGCAGAACAGGCTGCTTATTTTACCGTCGACTCAATCGGCACTCCGTTCGCAGGCGGCGGCTTGAATACCGGGCTGCGGGACATGGCCCGATTTGGCGAGATGATCCGTAATAACGGACAGTACCTTGGGCAGCAAATCGTGCCCAAAACGGTTATCGATGATATTCGTGGTGGTGGCGACAAAGCGGCTTTTGCCAAGGCCGGTTATGACCTTCTCAAAGGCAGCAGCTATCGTGACATGTGGTGGGTAACGCATAACGCCGATGGTGCCTTTATGGCTCGCGGTGTTTATGGGCAGCGCACCTACATCGACCCGAAAGCCGAGATGGTGATTGTGCGCTATGCCTCCAACCCGATTGCCAGCAACTCGGCGAATGATCCGGTGACCATTCCGGCGTTCGAGGCCCTGGCCAAGCAACTGATCGCTCACCCGGAGTGATTACACCCTAAAGCGGGACTAGCGGGTTGCGCACGATCTGTGTGCACCTCTGGTCCACGAAACTGACAGTGTTCGTTATTCGTCTAACCTATAGTTTTGAGATCTGAACTGAAGGAGGAACACAGATGCTCGCGCAACTTCCGCCGGCCTTACAGAAACTTCAACTTCCATTACGGCTAAGGCTGTGGGACGGGCATGAGTTCAATTTTGGCCCGAGCCCCAGCGTCACGATTGTGGTCAAGGACCCGACCCTGGTGGCTCAGTTTACTCATCCCAGTCTGGACCTTTTGGGCAGCGCTTTTGTTGAGGGTCGACTTGAACTTGAAGGCTCGATCAGCGAAGCCATTCGTGTGTGCGATGAGTTGAGTCAGGCATTGCTGGACGATGATGAAGACACCACGCCACCTCGCGTGCATCACGACAAGGCCACAGATGCCGAGTCCATTTCCTATCACTATGACCTGTCCAACGACTTCTATCAGTTGTGGCTCGACCGCGACATGGCCTACTCCTGTGGATATTTTGAAACCGGAGAAGAGAGCCTGGATGAGGCACAGCAAGCCAAGTTTCGTTTGCTGTGTCGCAAGCTGCGACTCAAACCCGGTGAATATTTATTGGATGTTGGTTGTGGCTGGGGTGGGCTGGCGCGTTTTGCCGCGAAGGAATACGGGGTCAAGGTGTTCGGGATCACCCTGAGCAAAGAGCAACTCACACTTGCTCGCGAGCGGGTCAACGCCGAAGGCCTGCAAGACAAGGTTGATCTGCAACTGCTGGACTATCGTGACCTGCCTCAAGATGGGCGGTTCGATAAAATCGTCAGCGTCGGGATGTTCGAGCACGTGGGGCACGCCAACCTGCGTGAGTATTGCGAGATCCTGTCCAGGGCTGTGCGTGAGGGCGGGTTGGTGATGAATCACGGGATTACCTCCAAGCACACCGATGGTCGTCAGGTAGGCCGGGGGGCGGGTGATTTTATCGATCGTTATGTATTCCCCAACGGGGAGTTGCCGCATCTGTCGATGATGACTGCCGAAATCAGCGAAGCAGGACTGGAAGTGGTAGATGTCGAAAGTTTGCGTCTGCATTACGCGCGCACGCTGGAGCATTGGAGCCAGCGACTGGAGCACAGCCTTGAGGCTGCCGCCAGGCAGGTGCCGGAACAGGCCCTGCGAATTTGGCGGCTGTATCTGGCGGGGTGTGCTTACGCCTTTGCTCATGGATGGATCAACATTGATCAAATTTTAGCGACCAAGCCCCATGCGGATGGTTCGTTGGAGCTGCCACCAACCCGTGCGGACATTTATCGCTGAGTGTGGTTTTCCCAGGTGATGGGCATCGGGTCTTGTACCGGGTTGTTGTCCAGAACGTAGCGACCATCCTGGAGGCCAATATTTTGATCTACCTGTGCCAAAGCTTTCTGCTCGAAAGTCAGTGACCCTTTTTTGAATACAAGATCGTGGCGGGCAACGTTGCCGCCCCAGTCAGGAGAAGGAAGGGAGATGTAGCTGATACGGTATTGGTCGTCAGTGAAGTCCCCTTCAACCACATACACGCCGTAGTGGTTTTCGCCCGGGGAAATAATTTTGTAGAGACCGTTGTCGTAGTAATAAAGCACGGCTTCTTCAAAAGGTTTTTCGCTGTACATCTTCTTGTAGTGCAGTCGGTGGATATACGTAGGCTGACCGATTTGCACATTGATAAATGGTGGCGCGGGTGCCGGAGCAGGTGTTTTGGCTTGAGCTGAAGCTAATGTACTGATGCTGAAGAGCAAACCCAGGAGCGAGAATTTCATTGTTTTTATTCCTTATGCTGAACGGCCCGGGTTATCCGGGCCGCTCAGTTTATGGAATCTTGTATGACTCTTTTGACTGCACCGTGTAATTCAGACCCTTCCTACAGCCTATAAAACAGGTGAAACCAGCCGGGCCACCCGCATGCCCAACTGCTGTAAACGGTGGGTTGCCTTGATATCCGTTTCGGTGATTTCACGGGCCAGGGCGAAGTCATCGAGCAGCATATGTTCAACCTGTCTGGCGAACGCTTCGTCGACGGTAAGCAACATCACTTCAAAGTTGAGACGGAACGATCGGTTGTCCATATTGGCGCTGCCAATGGCGCTGATTTCGTCGTCGACCAATACCACTTTTTGATGCAAAAACCCCGGTTGATAACGGAAGATCCGCACGCCTGCGCGTACTGCTTCAAAGGCATACAGGCTGGACGCGGCATACACAATCTTGTGGTCCGGGCGGGACGGTATCAGGATTCGAACATCCACACCGCGCAGTACGGCCAGCCTTAAAGCGGAGAACACTGCCTCATCGGGAACAAAGTAGGGGGTCGTAATCCACACCCTGCGGTTGGCGGCATGGATGGCTTCAACAAAAAACAGCGAGCAGGTTTCATACGGGTCTGCTGGACCGCTGGCCAGAAACTGGCAGAGCACGCCGCCGTCCGGATAACTCTGGGGCAGGAGCAGGGGGGGCAGTTTGCGTGTGGCCCAGAACCAGTCTTCAGCAAAGGACTCCTGCAGGCAGGCCACCACAGGGCCGGTGACTTCGACGTGGGTATCGCGCCACGGAGACAGCGGCGGTTTGGCGCCCAGGTATTCATCCCCAACGTTGTGCCCCCCAACAAAGCCCCGCACGCCGTCTACCACTACCACTTTTCGGTGGTTACGAAAGTTCACCTGGAAGCGACTGATCCATCCGCCATGTGTGGCAAACGCATAAGTTTGAACACCGCCTGCGCGCAAGGTCTCGGCGTAAATACTGGGCAGTGCATGGCTGCCGATGCTGTCATAGAGCAGATGCACTGCGACCCCTTGTGCGGCTTTTTCCAGGAGCAATGCATGCAGCTTCATGCCGAGGTCATCGTCGTGAACGATAAAAAACTGGACCAGCACGACTTCTTTTGCTGCACGGATGGCGTCGAAAATAGCGTCGAAAGTAGCGGTGCCATTGATCAGCAATCGTACGGTGTTGTTTGCCAGGCAAGGCATGCGCCCTAACCGGGGCATCGCTCGCAGTGATGCATAGGCATTTGAGTTGCGTGCTGCGAGGGCTTCTTCTACCCATGGCCGCCAGCTCAGGTGAGTAATGGCTTCTCGCATCTCCTGATTGGCATCGCGCCGGGCCCGAATGTAATCGTCAAATGTGCTGCGGCCAAAGATCAGGTACGGGATCAGTGTGATGTAAGGAATGAAGAATAATGACATGGCCCAGGCGATCGAGCCTTGCGCCGTCCTGACGGTTAAAACCGCATGTACGGCAGCAATCAAGCCTAAGCTGTGGATTAATAGAATCAGATAACCAAATATGTGCGGGCCTAGATAATCCATGCGTATCCTTGCTCCTCAATGTTCAATGTCAATTACTGACAGACCACGTTCTGTAGTGAATGTCCCCATTTGGGTGCGTTGCAACACTCGCCCTTTTTTGACGTCTAACGCTGACAATAGCGTAGGAGTTACTTGATGAATGTTCGTCTGCTTGGGTTGTTCATGGCCTGTGGTTTGTCGATCCCGGTGGCTCAGGCCCAAATGCTGCAGCCGGGGCTTTGGGAACTGAGCTCCAGCAATATGCAGGTAGACGGCCAACAATTACCTGAACTGCAGGTAATGTTAGGCCAATTGCAAAATATGCTGACCCCGGAACAAAAAGCCCAATTGGAAAGCCAAGGGCTGACCATGGCAGGCAAAGGTGTTCGGGTCTGCCTCACCCCTGATCAAGTGAAAACAGATGACATCCCGCTGACTGATCCCAAGTCGGGATGTAACCAGCAGATCACTGAGCGTAGTGGAAATAAGTGGAAGTTTCGCTTTAGTTGTCCAAAAGCTCAGGGCGCAGGTGTGGCAACTTTTGCCAGTGATCGTGAATTCACCACCCAGGTTAATGGCACCTTTAACGCGACCGGGATTCAGCAGAAGGGCAGCATGGACACCCGTGCTGTCTGGTTGGGGCAAAACTGTGGAACAGTCAAACCCCGCACTTGATTAGAACTCGTTTTGCAGCGCCTTGTAGCCGCGTACCAGATCGACATTGGTGCGCGCTACATCCTCTGAAAACTCCGATGCGCTGACACTGACCGGGGCAAACTGGCTCAGGTCAGTGTTTGGCCCGATACGCGTTGTGGAGGGTACGTAGAATTTATCCGGCAGGTCGCGGCCATCGACGACCGAGTTATGCCGCACCACACACCCGTCCCCGAGTTCGCAATTGAACAGCACACTGTTGAATCCGATAAACACTCGATCACCAATACGGCAGGGTCCGTGAACGATGGACCGGTGCGCAATCGAGGTGTTTTCACCAATAGTGACTGCAGCCCCGGACTTCGAGTGAATCACCACACCGTCCTGGATATTGGAATTGGCTCCGATAGTAATCGGGAGCATGCCACCCTCACTGTCTATTTCATCGGCGCGTATCACGGCATATGGCCCGACAAATACATTCTCGCCAATCACTACCTTGCCGCAAATAATCGCGGTTCTATCAACGTAGGCTGACTCGGCGATCTTCGGCAGATCACCGGACGGATTTTTACGGATCATAGTGGTCTCCAGTTCCAGCAGCTTTGGGCTACCGCGTCATGGCTGTGCAAACTTTCAGCGTGTACCACTTTGAGGTTGAAGCCTTTCACTCCCGGTACAACCTTTAACGCGACATTCAGTCGGCGTACCGCATCCTCACAGAACATCAGGTTTTGACCGTTGGCTAATGCGAAGGCTTGCTCATCTGCTCGCTTGACTGCGGTTTGTACGGCGGTACCCAATGCTCCCTCTGCTTCATCGATAAGCAGGTTGATCGGAAACTGCTGCACCTCAGTGCTGAGGCGAGTCTGCAAGTAGGCGGTGCTTCGTTGGCTATGGGGCGTTGCAACAATGCCCTGAGAACTACCAAGCCAGGTTAAAACTTCGGCGTGCTGCAGTGGCTTGTTCGCGAAGTCATTGACGAATTGTTGCTGGATTAACTGACGGGCCAAGGCAGCTGAGCATGGGCAAGTCGATGAGTAATCCACCTCGATTTTTAGTTCCACGTGGAACATTCCGTTTTTCAGAGACGCATCGATACTCACCGGATAGCTCTTCCAGCCACTCAGTGGGCTTACTAAAGCGGGACGTTTTAGCAGCACGTGGGTGTGAATTCGTAGGTAGGCACAGATCGATAAATCGTCATGACTGTCTAGAAATTGCTGCAAAACTTTTTTAAAAACGAGAGGGTTCAGGTCCTGCGACTCGAGCACTTCTAGCGCTAGATAAAGTCGTGACATATGAATCCCGCGGGCTTCACCGTCATCCAGACTTACACCTGCATCAGCTGTTGCTGCGAGCCGCTGGCCGTCAATCAAGACTGGCAGCGCAATACCGCACATTCCAACCCATTCAAGTGGGATAGCTTGTCGAGCGTTTTGTGACGCTATGTCGGGAAGGGTTAGGGCATTCATAAAAGGCTTCCATCGAGGGAGTTGGCGTTTTGTTACTTAATAACAATTCTAATGCTTTGTATTGTTATAATGTATCATTATCGGCGATCAAAAATGATCGAGCCAACAAGCGGGCGCTTTGACCTGCCTATCCTGATGAGGAGCTCCCATGCCTAAACGTCTGCCGGTGACAGTGCTGTCCGGATTTCTCGGAGCGGGAAAAAGCACTCTGCTCAATTACATTTTGCGTAACCGCGACAACTTGCGTGTAGCGGTGATCGTTAACGACATGAGCGAAATAAATATTGATGGCGGTGCAGTTCAGCGTGACGTGACCTTGAATCGTGCTGAAGAAAAACTGGTCGAAATGAGCAATGGCTGCATCTGCTGCACCCTGCGTGAAGATTTGCTGGAGGAGGTCAGTGCATTGGCGAAGGACGGTCGATTTGATTATTTATTAATCGAATCAACGGGTATTTCAGAACCTCTTCCCGTGGCAGAAACCTTCACTTTTCGCGATGACGCAGGGCAGAGCCTGGCAGATAGTGCCCGTCTGGATACTATGGTCACGGTGGTGGATGGCCTTAATTTCTTGCAGGATTATCAAGCGGCAGAGAGCCTGGATTCGCGAGGAGAAATCCTTGATGAATCAGACGAACGGTCAATAACCGATTTGTTGATTGAGCAAGTCGAGTTCGCGGACGTCATCTTGATCAGCAAAATTGACCTCATCAGCAGTGCCGACCGACAAGAATTAATGGCCATTTTGCAGCGTCTGAATACACATGCAGAAATAATCCCCATGGTCATGGGGGAAGTCCCGCTAAATAAAATTCTCGATACCGGGCGTTTTGATTTTGAGCGTGCGGCCCAAGCACCTGGCTGGTTGCAAGAGCTGCGCGGTGAGCATGTACCTGAAACCGAAGAGTACGGCATCGCCTCCAGCGCCTATCGCGCTCGCCGTCCGTTTCATCCCGAACGTTTTTTTAATTTCATCGAGCGTCCCTGGACCAACGGCAAATTGCTGCGTTCCAAAGGCTTTTTCTGGCTGGCCAGTAAATATCAGGAGGCGGGCAGTTGGTCCCAGGCAGGCGGCTTGATGCGCTATGGGTTTGCCGGGCGCTGGTGGCGTTTTGTGCCGAGCGACCAATGGCCACAAGATCCGGAAACCAGGGCGGAAATTCTTCAAAAATGGCAGCCAGACACCGCAGATTGCCGTCAGGAATTGGTGTTTATAGGTCAGCACATCGACTTTTCACTTCTCGCCCATGAGCTTGATGCCTGTTTGCTCAGCGATGCCGAAATGGAATTGGGTGAAGCAAGCTGGAAACGACTGAACGATCCCTTTGGTGATTGGTATGAAGAGGTAGCCGCATGAAGAATGCATTTACCTTTATCGCTCAGCCGTTGATCGATCAGGTTCGTGGGCAAACGCCTGAAATCATGACGCAGATTCTGGATGAAGACGTCAACTTGGCTATCTGGCAGCGTCAGTTACCTGTGCATATCGTCGATTTCGGGGCTTTATTACTCGCGTTAGACGAGCCATTGGCTGACGCCATCGTGATAGATATGCCCAACGAAAAGGCTCAGCCCAATTTGGCTGGCTTGGCCGCCAGGTTTAATGATCTGGAGGGCTATGCAGGCTTCATTGCCGACGTTTCCTGGCTGGTGAGCGCCTATGCGTGCCTGTTGGGCGCAAAACGCGTTGGGCTGCGTCTCAGGGCGCTGGATAAGGCCATGTGCCCACGGTTTCATGTGGACCACGTACCTGTGCGACTCATTACCACTTATGCGGGAGTGGGTAGCCAATGGCTGGAAGAAGGGGTGATGGAGCGTTCTCAGTTGGGCCAGCCGCAGGCCGAGCCAACCCGTGGCTCGTTGATTCAGCAGGTGAATGCCGGTGAGGTGGCCTTGCTCAAGGGAGAAAAGTGGCAAGGCAATGAGGGGGCGGGCTTGATCCATCGTTCTCCGGCTCTGGAGCCGGGCGAGCGTCGATTGATTTTGACCCTCGATTGGCTGGCCTGAGGCATATTGCTGCTTTGATCAACATAGAAGCTGGCGATCATGCTGCAAAACATACCCACCCACGTGATTGCCGGGCCACTTGGCGCCGGCAAAACCAGTCTGATTCAGCACCTGATGACGCACAAGCCCGCCCATGAGCGCTGGGCAGTATTGGTGAATGAATTCGGTCAAATAGGTCTGGATGCGGCTCTGATGAGTCTGGGGAACGATGCAATTGCGATTGCCGAAGTGGCTGGCGGTTGTGTGTGCTGCGTCAATGGCGCTCCTTTCCAGATTGGTTTGAGCCGTCTTTTACGCAAGGCCCGCCCCGACCGATTATTGATTGAGCCCTCAGGCTTGGGCCATCCCGCACAGATTTTAAAGCAGCTGAGTGAGGCACCCTGGCGTGGTGTTCTGGCCCTGCAGCCGTGCGTCGTGGTGCTTGATGCGCAAGCCTTGGCCCAAGGCAAACCCTTGCCTGAAGCCCAGCAAGAAGCCTTGAAAAGTGCCGGTTTAGTGGTCATGAATAAATCTAATAGTGTCCCGAATGAGCAACGTGAGCAGATTGCATACAGCCTGCCAAAGTGCCCGATTGTATGGGTCGAATATGGCCGGATCCCTTTAAATACGCTGCCTGCAGCCGACATGAATATCTCTCATGCTGTGGATAACTTGTTGATTTATAAGGAATTTAATCAAATAGGCAGCGTGTTTTCAGACCCATGTACACCGATTGTGATGACTCAGCTTCAGTCTCAGGCCTGGAGTGTGGGTTGGCGTTGGCATGCCTCAAGGCAATTTGACTTGGGGTTGCTGCGCCAGTGGCTGGAAAGCCTCAATTGGCGCCGTGCGAAGGTGGTTATTCATGGCCCGGAAGGCTGGTTTTCAAGTAATTCTGTGGATAACTCAGTCGCAGCGTGGGTGCCGAGTGAGTGGCGTACGGATTCACGCCTCGAATTAATCTTTGATCAGCCGCAAGACCTGGATGTGCTTCGCTCGGGGCTGGAAAACTGCCTGCACGAGGACGTTTTTTAGGGGGCGGGCATGGGGCGCGAGCAAGAAAACAGGGCGTTTTACTTGATTCTGTGCTGGTAAAATTGTCCTACAATATTAAGTGTGCCCATTGATTTACACCGGCCAAAAACCAAGAGAAGTGTCTATCTCAATGGTTTTAGCCTGTTATGCGGGGAAGTTATCCACAGGTACGTTGCAGAAAGGTGCGAGAAGGGCTCAGTGGCGGGTCTTGCTGTGTTCCTGGCGCCATTGGCTGAGTTCAATCACTTGAGCGCTGGGAATTTCGCTGGGCTCAGGCTCGGTCTGGAAGGGATAGGGCGGCAGTTCGATTTTTGCGCTATGGGCACCGAACTGGGTGATGGTCCCGGTATGGCGTTGATCTCCCGTAACCGTGAACTCGAAGTTATACACACGGGCCAGGCGTTTGTTGCCATTGGCATCGGGGATCAGGCCGATTTTTTTGAGTGCCACGTTTTCATCCAGCAACTCGATATCGAGATTTTTGCAGTGCTGTTTGACGCGTTCCAGCGCCCGCTCGCGCAAACCGTGGTTGTGCCACAGCCAGGCTGCGCCAGTGGCCAGCAGCATCAGCACAAACATATTTCCTAGGGTCAGCATTACATGTGCTCCAACAGATTGTGCTCAGCTTAACTGCGTCTTCAACCTGTCGTACAGGCCGCGTTTCGTCGCATACTGCGTGGCTTGAATCCACCCGTAGTCTGGAATCCGGCATGAAACGTACACCTCATTTACTCGCCATCCAATCCCACGTGGTTTTCGGCCATGCCGGCAACAGCGCAGCCGTTTTTCCTATGCAGCGCGTGGGGGTGAATGTCTGGCCTCTGAACACGGTGCAGTTCTCCAACCACACTCAGTATGGTCAGTGGACAGGCGAAGTGTTGGCTCCCGAGCAAATTCCTTCGCTTGTTGACGGAATTGCCGCCATCGGTGAGCTGGGCAACTGTGATGCGGTCTTGTCCGGTTATCTGGGCAGTGCGGCTCAGGGGCGGGCAATCTTGAGTGGCGTGGCGCGTATCAAGGCCGTAAACCCCCATGCGTTGTATCTGTGCGACCCGGTAATGGGTCACCCGGAGAAAGGCTGCATCGTCCCCCAGGAAGTGAGTGATTTCCTGCTCGAAGAAGCGGCCGCGATGGCCGACTTTTTGTGTCCCAATCAGCTGGAGCTGGACAGTTTTTGCGGTCGCCATCCGCAATCGTTGTTCGACTGCCTGGCGATGGCCCGCAGCTTGCTGGCCCGCGGCCCGAAAGCGGTGCTGGTCAAGCATTTGTCTTATCCAGGCAAGCCGGCAGAAAGTTTCGAGATGCTGCTGGTAACAGCAGAAGGGAACTGGCACTTGCGCCGTCCACTGTTGGCTTTCCCGCGTCAGCCTGTGGGTGTGGGCGATCTGACTTCAGGCCTGTTTTTAGCGCGGGTATTGCTGGGCGACAGCCTGGTGGCCGCTTTTGAGTTCACCGCTGCGGCGGTGCACGAGGTGCTGCTGGAAACCCAGGCCTGCACCAGCTACGAATTGCAGTTGATCCGGGCCCAGGACCGCATTGCTCATCCGCGTGTGCGGTTTGAAGCCGTGCCGATCAGTTTGTAAGCAAACTTGAAAACCTTGTGGGAGCAAGCTTGCTCCCACAGGTCATTTACACCGTCTCGTCTTTCAGCTCGCGATAACGCTGCTCCAGTTCCTGACGGATCTGGCGACGTTGCTTGCCCTGAATAAAACGACGCTTGTCTTCACTGTTCAACGGCTGCAGCGGCGGAACAGCGGCCGGTTTACGGTCGTCGTCCACGGCGACCATCGTGAAGAAACAGCTATTGGTGTGGCGCACCGAGCGTTCACGGATATTTTCGGTGACGACCTTGATGCCGACTTCCATTGAGGTGTTGCCGGTGTAGTTGACCGATGCCAGGAAAGTCACCAGCTCACCGACATGAATCGGTTCGCGAAAAATAACCTGATCCACCGACAAGGTGACTACATAACGCCCCGCATAGCGGCTGGCGCAGGCGTAAGCGACTTCATCCAGGTACTTGAGCAGGGTTCCGCCGTGAACATTGCCAGAAAAATTGGCCATGTCCGGGGTCATCAGGACCGTCATCGACAGTTGGGCGTTTCCGGGTTCCATAGCAGCAGGCTCGTGGTTGTGTTGCAGCAGTGAAATGGGTATCTCTGTGGATACTTGTCGATTTTTGAAACAGTAATTAACGGGACGTTGCCGTTTTGACTGCCGTCACGCTTATATCCATCTGTTTCCATATATTGCACCGCCTTTATGCTGGAAGTCGCGGTGTTAACCTGCAAAAGCCCGTTAGTCGGGTAATTCCTACATTTAGAACGGTCGATACGCACAGCCAGTCAGGCGGCGTCTGTCGTCTTGTTGCCTGTTGAAAATTAAACAAGGAGCGCCACGCCATGCATGCCATCAGTTTTATCCAGGATCTGGCAGTCATCATGCTGGTCGCAGGTGTGGTGACGATTCTTTTCCACAGGTTCAAGCAACCCGTGGTGCTGGGCTATATCGTTGCGGGTTTTATCATTGGCCCGCACACCCCGCCGTTTGGCCTGATCCACGATGAAGAAACGATCAAAACCCTGGCCGAGCTGGGGGTTATTTTTTTGATGTTCTGCCTGGGACTGGAGTTCAGCCTGCGCAAGTTGTTCAAGGTCGGGGCCACAGCCTTTATCGCAGCGTTTATGGAAATTACGCTGATGATCTGGATCGGCTACGAAATTGGCCGCTGGTTTGATTGGAACACGATGGATTCGCTGTTTTTAGGCGCGATTCTGGCCATTTCATCGACCACCATCATCGTCAAAGCCCTTAATGACCTGAAAATGAAGAACGAGCGCTTCGCACAGCTGATTTTTGGCGTGCTGATCGTTGAAGATATTTTAGGCATCGGGATTATTGCGCTGCTGTCGAGCATCGCTGTCAGCGGCAGTGTCAGCCCCGAGGAAGTTTTTTCGACAGTCGGTAAATTGTCGTTGTTCATGATTGTGGCGCTGGTCATCGGCATCTTGCTGGTGCCGCGTGTGCTGGCGTATGTGGCCAGATTCGAAAGCAATGAAATGCTGCTGATCACCGTGTTGGGGCTGTGTTTTGGCTTCTGCCTGCTGGTGGTCAAACTGGAATACAGCATGGTGCTCGGGGCCTTTTTGATCGGGGCGATCATGGCCGAATCCCGTCAGTTACTGAAAATCGAGCGCCTGATCGAACCGGTACGTGATTTGTTCAGCGCGATTTTCTTTGTCGCCATCGGACTGATGCTCGACCCGGCGATCCTGCTGGAATACGCGGTGCCCATCGTGGTGATCACCATTGCGGTGGTGCTGGGCAAAATGCTGTCCTGCGGGCTAGGGGCATTTATCGCAGGTAATGACGGACGCACATCGCTGCGGGTTGGGATGGGACTTTCTCAGATTGGGGAGTTTTCTTTCATCATCGCGGCGCTAGGTATGACATTACAGGTCACCAGTAGCTTCCTGTACCCCGTAGCGGTTGCTGTATCCGTACTGACGACCTTGATGACGCCTTATCTGATTCGCGCCGCAGACCCGCTCTCGCTCAAGCTGGCACAGGTGGTGCCTGGTCGTGTGTCACGGGTGTTCGGGCTCTATGGCGAGTGGCTGCGCAGTATTCAGCCGCAGGGAGAAGGGGCACTGTTGGCTGCGATGATCCGGAAAATCCTGATGCAGGTTGGGGTCAACCTGGCCCTGGTCATCGCTATTTTCTTCGCGGGTGGTTACTTCGCCCCCCGGATTGGCCGTTACTTGCAGGGCTGGATTCTGGAGCCGAGCTGGCAAAAAGGGATTATCTGGGGCGTGGCCTTGTTGCTGTCGCTGCCGTTTTTGATCGCGGCGTATCGCAAGCTCAAGGCGTTGTCGATGCTCCTGGCCGAGATGGGCGTCAAACCGGAAATGGCCGGGCGTCACACGCAGCGCGTGCGTCGGGTGATCTCGGAAGTGATCCCGATTCTGTCGTTACTGGTGATTTTTCTGCTGTTGTCGGCATTGTCGGCGAGCATCTTGCCCACCAATGAATTGCTGATCGTGATTGCAGTAGTGGCAGCGGGAGTGGCTGCGCTGTTGTGGCGCTGGTTCATCCGGATCCATACCCGCATGCAGGTTGCACTGCTGGAGACGCTGGATAACCACAAGGAAGGGGAGCACTGACAGCCCGCTGACCAATGGCTGGAAAGCGGGCATCAAGCAGGTATCAGCTTTCCAGCCAGACGTCTCGCGCCCAGTGCCAGACCGATTCCCATGTTTCTTCGGTAACGAGCTCTTCTTCGCCGGACCACAGCACCACGGTGCCGTCTTCTTCTACGCAGTAGTAGTCGTCGCCGTCCTGGCAAATAGGGATCAAGCTGCGGTCAACGCCGGCATCCCAAGCGTTGGCTGCCACTTCCGGCAGGTAGGTGTGTGATTGTGGGTCGGTCACGGTGACCGGCTCCAGGCTGCCATACACCACGTCACTGACGGTCAGCAGAAACTCTCTGAAGACAAACGGAATATCAATGAACAGCTGTTCTTCGATTTCCACCAACTGGTCTTCTTCAGGCAGTTCCAGAGGAACTGGTACAGGCTCGTTTTTTTCGCGTAGCTCTTCAATGATCTCTTCCACGACCTCATCCTCATGCTCTATGGCGCGGTTTATATGACGCGCTTTATACAGTAGCTCGTTATAAGTGCAATCGTGAAATGCAAAGCCCCGGACAAGTCCGGGGCTTTGATTAACGCATGTGTAGCTTGCGGGATCAGCCGTTCTGGCGGATACCGGCTACCAGCCAAGGCTGGTTATCACCTTGCTGACGCTCCATGTTCCAGCTTTCGCTGAAGGCTTCGCCCTGGTCAAAGCGCGAGTTTTTCGACACGCCGCTGAAGGTCAGGGTTGCAATGGTTTTGTCTGCACGGTCGTCCAGGCCGTCCAGTTGCACGGTCAGGTTGTCGATGTAGGTGGACTGGAAGCCATCACCCAGCTCAGCGCGTTCACGCTTGAGGAAGTCGAGCATCTGCGGTGTTACGAACTCGGCGATCTTGTCCATTTCGTTGGCATCCCAGTGCTGTTGCAGGGACTGGAAATGGTTGCGCGCAGCTTCAAGAAAGTTCTGCTCATTGAACCAGGCCGGTGCATTGATCACCGGGCGTGCCGCAGGGGCTGCCGAACCGCCGCCGAAGAAGGACGAAGGTGCTGGCTTGGCGTCAAAGGCTTCGCGTTGCAGTGGAGCGTGACCGGCAGGGGCCATCATCTCGGATTGTTGCTTGCGACGACGGGCCGCGATAAAACGGAAGATCAGGAAGGCGATGACCGCCATGATCAGGATGTCGAAGAACTGCATGCCCTGGAAGCCACCGCCCATGAACATGGACGCCAACAGGCCACCGGCTGCGAGGCCAGCCAGAGGGCCGAGCCAGCGCGAAGCACCACCGGCTTTTGCGGCGGCGCCTGCAGCACCGGCAGCTGCAGGGGCTGCAGCTGGAGCGGCCTGGCGCGTTTGGTGGCTAGGCGCTGCACCAGCGCTTTTGCCGCCGCCGAAGCGCTTGGCGTTCGCGTCGAGGCTCATCGTCAAACCGATGCACAACGCCATGGCGATGCTAAGAAAACGTTTCATAAGGGGTTCCCATTTGTGGATATCACGCGCGCCATGTTGCACAGGTGAGTTGTGACTGGCTAGCGGTGAAGTGTTTCGGGCTTTTGCCTATTTATCTGTAAGAGACAGATTTTTTTACTGTAGGACGCATTGATGTGGGAGCGGGCCTGCTCGCGATTCCCGGCACTCGGTGCATCTGATACACCGAGGTGCTGCCATCGCGAGCAAGCCCGCTCCCACCGTTATCTATCAATCCAGACTATTCCCGCAAAGCTGTCGGGTTGCTGTCAGACCGCTTCAAGTTTGGCGTAGCCCATCATCAGCCATTTGCTGCCTTCGGAGAAGTTCACCTGTACCCGCGCCTGCGCGCCTGCGCCTTCGAAGTTGAGAATGACGCCTTCGCCAAAGACCGCGTGCTTGACCATCTGGCCAAGCTTGAATTCGGTTTCTGGTATTTCCGAACCGCCAAACAGGCTGCTGGCGCTCTGCTTTTGACCACCACCGAAAGGGCGACTGACGCTGTTGGACAGACGAACTTCCTGGATCAGGCCTTTTGGCACTTCTCGCACGAAGCGCGAAACCTTGTTGTAGGTCTCGCTACCGTACAGGCGTCGGGTTTCAGCGTACGTCATGACCAGATTTTGCATGGCGCGGGTAATGCCCACGTAAGCCAGACGCCGCTCCTCTTCAAGGCGGCCGGGTTCTTCCAGGCTCATCTTGTGCGGGAACAAGCCTTCTTCCATGCCCACCAGGAACACATACGGAAACTCCAGACCCTTGGCGCTGTGCAGCGTCATCAGCTGGATACCGTCTTCATGCTCTTCGGCCTGGGTATCGCCAGCCTCCAGTGAGGCATGACCAAGGAAGGCGGCCAATGGCGACAGCTCTTCATCTTCGTCATTGTTCTCGAAGTTGCGCGCTGCGCTGACCAGTTCTTCAAGGTTTTCTACCCGGGCCTGGCCTTTTTCGCCTTTTTCCGCCTGATGGTAGGCAATCAGCCCACTCTGTTCGATCACGGTTTGGGTCATCAGATGCAGAGGCATCTCCATGACTTTTGCCGCGAGGTTCTCGATCAGTTCAATAAAGCCGGAAATGGCGCCTGAAGCACGACCGGGGAGGGCTTTATTGGCAATTAGCTGGCGCATCGCCTCCCACATCGACACATCGCTGTGACGTGCGTGATCGCGAATGGCCTCGACGGTTTTTTCGCCGATACCGCGGGCAGGCACGTTAATCACCCGCTCCAGCGCGGCATCATTGCCACGGCCTTCGAGCAGGCGCATGTAAGCCATGGCGTTTTTGATTTCTGCGCGCTCGAAGAAGCGCTGGCCACCATAAATGCGGTAAGGAATACGTTCGCGTAGCAACGCTTCTTCAAGCACCCGCGATTGGGCGTTGGAGCGGTACAAAATGGCGATATCGCTATGGGCCAGGCCGGTTTTCAAGGCGCTTTCGATGGTCTCGACCACGTAGCGCGCTTCATCGTGTTCATTGAAGGCTGCGTACAAATTAATTGCTTCGCCTTCACCGCCGTCAGTCCACAGCTCTTTGCCCATGCGTCCGGTGTTGTTGGCAATCAGGGCGTTGGCCGCTTTGAGGATGCCTGCCGTGGAGCGATAGTTCTGCTCCAGGCGAATGGTCTCGGCGTCCGGGAAATCGGTTGAGTACTGGTAGATATTTTCGATTTTCGCGCCGCGCCAGCCGTAGATCGACTGGTCGTCATCGCCCACGACCATCAGGCTGTCGCCGCCCTGGGCCAGCAATCGCAGCCAGGCATATTGAACGGCGTTGGTGTCCTGGAATTCGTCGACAAGAATGTGGCGGAAGCGTTTCTGGTAGTGCGCCAGCAAGCCCGGGTTGTCGCGCCACAGATCCAGGGCGCGCAGCAGTAGCTCGGAAAAGTCGATGACACCGGCACGCTGGCACGCGACCTCATAGGCCTCGTAAATATTGCGCATGGTGGCCAGGAACAAGTCGCCGCTGGCCTGGATATGTTTAGGACGCAGGCCTTCGTCTTTTTGACCGTTGATAAACCACTGCGCCTGACGCACCGGCCAGCGCTGTTCATCCAGCCCCAGTTCACGGATCACGCGCTTGACCAGACGTTGCTGGTCATCGCTGTCGAGGATCTGAAAGGTCTGGCTCAGCCCGGCTTCTTGCCAGTGAGCCCGCAATAAACGGTGTGCCAGCCCGTGGAAGGTGCCGACCCACATGCCCGCCGGGTTGATACCCATCAGTTGCTCGATGCGGTGGCGCATCTCGGCGGCGGCCTTGTTGGTGAATGTCACCGACAGGACTGAGTGCGGCGACGCGTTCTCGACCTGGATCAACCAGGCGATACGGTGCACCAGCACACGGGTTTTGCCGGAACCTGCGCCGGCCAGAACCAACTGACGCCCCACACTGGCCGTGACGGCCTGACGTTGGGCATCGTTGAGAGAATTTAACAAGAGAGAGAGATCATCGCGCATCGGGGCATTTTAGGGGCTGTTGACGTTTTATTGCTAGCCACGTAGCGCTCTTGGGCCGAGCGGTCAAAAAGCCTGCCGGTATGGGCTGTGCTGGTTTCATCTATTAAATGATGCCTGTGCGTTTGGTCGCGGGCACAGCTTGTGTATGCTCGGGCAACTTCCTGGCTCCCCTACTGATAAGAATTTCGCCGATGGTTCAGAGTTTAAATTCGCCGGGAATTTTTTTCGGCCTCGGGTTCGGCCTTTTTCTGCTGGTGAGTGGTCTGGGTTGGCAAGTAAAGCGGGTCAATCTGCGTCACAAGGTGCAGCGTTTACGCCATCAAGGTCTGTTCGACGACTTGCAGCAAGCCAATGTCCGCAGTGAGCAACTGAACGCTGAGCTTTTGCGCGAAGTGGAACTGCGCCGTCTCGTTGAGGCGCGCGTTCGCCACCTCGCCCATTTTGATGAACTGACCGGCCTGGCCAACCGTCTCTTGTTCAAGGAGCGACTGGAGGAGGCCAGCCAGCGTGTTCGCCAGGGTTCATGCCACCTGACGTTGCTGCACATCAACCTCGATCGTTTCAAATTGCTCAATGACAATCTTGGGCACGAGCTGGCCGATCATGTGCTGCAAAAAATGGCAGAACGCATCACCAAGGCCTTGCCTGAGGCCAACACCATTGCGCGACTGTCGGGCGATGAGTTTGCCGTGCTGTTTGATGCTTACAGCAGCCTGACCAGTCTGGCGCGGGTAGCGACCCGACTGATGGAAAGACTCGGCCGGCCCTTGGTGGTGGATGGCCATGAGCTGATCATCAGCGTGTCCATGGGCATCAGCCTGCTGCCGGGCAGCGCACGGGACATTGCCACCCTGGTCCACCAGGCCAATAAAGCCATGCGCCAGGCCAAGCATCTGGGCGGCGGCACTTTTCAGTTCTACAGTCACAGCCTGCAACACAGCACCCTGGAGCGTTTGCAACTGGAAAGTCAGTTGCGCAAAGCCATTGCCCAATGCCAGCTCGACGTTTTCTATCAACCTAAACTATGCCTTGCAACGGGGCGCCTGCACGCAGCTGAAGCGCTGGTTCGCTGGGATCATCCGCAGTTGGGTAGCGTCCCTCCGAGCGACTTCATTGCCTTGGCCGAGGAGACTGGCCTGATCAGCGCCATCGGAGAGTTCGTGCTGCGCGAAGCCTGCCGGCAAGCCTGTGAATGGCAGCGCACAGGGCTGGCGCCGATACGGGTGTCGGTGAACCTGTCGGGGCATCAATTGCGCCAGGGCAAACTGGTCAGCCTGGTGCGCCAGGTGCTTGAAGAAACCGGTCTGGCGCCTCACTGCCTGGAACTTGAGCTGACAGAAAGCCAGTTGCTCGACAATGTTGAATACGTCATCGCAACCTTCCAGCAATTGCACGAGCTGGGCGTGAGGCTGGCGATTGATGACTTCGGGACCGGTTACTCCTCGCTCAGTTACCTCAAGCGATTTGCAGTGGATTACGTGAAGATTGATAAAACCTTTATCCACGGCCTGGGGCGCTGCAGTGAAGACGAGGCCATCACCCTTGCGATTATCTCCATGGCCCATAGCCTCGACCTCAAAGTCGTGGCCGAAGGTGTCGAAAACGAGGCGCAGCTGGCATTTCTCAAGGCTCGCCAGTGCGACGAAGTGCAGGGTTACTTGATCAGCCGTCCGGTAAACGCTGCGCAGTTTGGCGATTTGTTACGTGCCGGTGTAGTGGATTTGTAGTGCCAAAAAGGGCTACATCGCCCTGAAGCTGCATGAATCATGGGAAAGATAAGGGTAAGACAGGGTGTATTGGGTGGGCAGAAAGCGAATTCTTGTAGTATAACTACAAGAATGCTACATCCCCGGCGCCTGCCGCTTACAGACCGAGTCCTGCCCTTTGAACCTGCTGCAACATATTGCCCAGTCACGCCACCTGTTACGTAAATCGGAACTCAAGGTCGCCGATCACGTGCTGCTTGATCCTGCGGCTGTAATGCACAGTTCCATGGCCGACCTTGCCCACAGTGTCGGCATCAGTGAGCCCACCATCGTGCGCTTTTGCCGGGCAATTGGCTGTTCCGGGTTCCAGGACTTGAAACTCAAGCTGGCGCAAAGCCTGGCAGCAGGTGCCAGTTTCGGTCAGTTCGCAATCCACGAAGACGATTCGGTTGCGGACTACAGTCTGAAAATTTTTGACACCACGCTGCACACCCTGATGGAAGTGCGCGAGAAGCTTGATCCCGTGGCGCTGCAGCGTGCGGTGACGGCCATGTCGCAAGCGCAGCGGGTCGAGTTTTATGGTTTCGGTGCCTCGGGTGCCGTTGCGGCCGATGCCCAGCACAAGTTTTTTCGCCTTTTACTGACGGCTGCGGCGTACTCCGATCCCCATATGCAAGCGATGTCGGCTGCAACCTTGAAGCCTACGGATGTAGCGATTTGCATCTCCCAGTCGGGCCGTTCCAAAGACTTGCTGATCACCGCCAATCTGGTGCGTGAAAGTGGCGCGACCTTGATTACCTTGTGCCCGAGCCAAACGCCACTGGCGGAGCTGGCGACCGTCAATCTGGCCATCGATGTCCACGAAGACACCGAAATCTACACCCCGCTGACCTCGCGTATTGCCCATCTGGTGGTGATTGACGTGTTGGCGATGGGGGTTGCCATGGCTCGCGGCCCAAGCCTGGTCAACCACCTTAAAAGCGTCAAGCGCAGCCTGCGCAGCTTGCGTCTGTCGCCCAAGTCGCTGAAAAGCCACGAAGATTAATTGTGGGAGCGGGCTTGCTCGCGATGGCATCGCTGAAGCTTTCCTGACAGGCCGCGTTGCCTGAATCGCGATCAAGCTCCCTCCCGCACAGTACTCATATTCAGCCTTCATCCCCCTGTCATCCCATCTTCGCCAAGTCGTCATAAACAAAGTCCATCTTGAAACTCCCGTACACGCCTTGGGAGACTCGAAATGGCCCAGCCTTACGAAGAACGCAATAGCGCCGTCAAAACCCGCCGTCAGCAAGAAGACCAGCGCCGCATGGCCTTTCGCCGCGCAATCGAAGACCATGACAATCAGCGCCAGCTAAGGCTTGAAACCTCGGATTATCCCGACCTCAATGCAATCAACTATTGGCAGGCTGCGTCGGCAAGTGACCGTCGAAGCGCTCAACCAGCTCGCTGATTTGCAGGCGCTCACTGCGAATAAACCCCAGAAATGCATGGGCCACCGGTGACAGGCGCTTGGCTTTGGCCTGCACCACGCACCAGCTGCGATACAGCGGCAACTCTTCGACCGGCAACTCGCGCAGCAGGCCGGTCGCAAGTTCCAGGCTGACGGCGTGGCGTGTTAATAGCGCCACGCCCAACCCGGCCACTGCGCACTCGCGCTGGGACTCGTTGGACGACACTTCCAGTGTTTGACTGAAGTGAACACGCTTCTCCTTGAAGTATTCCTCGCACGCCATGCGTGTGCCCGACCCCTGTTCGCGCATCAGCAAGGTATACGGCTCCAGGTCCTGCAAACGGAGCGGACCACGGCTGCACAGCGGGTGGTCTGGCGGTGCGACGGCCACAATCGGGTTATTCAAAAACGGCAGAAACTCCAGGCCCATGTCCTGCGGCACCATCGACATGATCACCAGGTCGTCGCGGTTATCCGACAGGCGGCGAACGGCTTGCGCCCGATTGACCACCGTTAGCTGCAGATTGACCTCCGGGTGCTGGCGCTTGAAAGCGGCAAACAGGTGGGGGACGAGATATTTTGCACTCGATTCAACCGCCAGTTTCAGTTGGCCCTGCAGCGACCCGAGCATGTCCGAGAGCTGCATGTCGAGGTTTTCAAGGCGCCCGAAAATATCCCGGCTGGCCAACTGAAGCGCTTCAGCGGCCTCGGTCATGTATAGCTTTTTGCCTACGTAATCGAACAAAGGCTGGCCAATCAGCTCTTCAAGCTGACGAATTTGTAGACTTACGGCGGGTTGTGTCAGCGACATTTCTTCTGCAGCGCGGCTGTAAGAGCGCAAATCACAGACTTCGTTGAATACCTGTAATTGACGAAAAGTGATACGCATCAATGACTTACGCATTTTTATAAAATTATCCGAAGCGGCAAGTGATCTGACTATAAGTCGTTACTTATGCACGACCCAAGAATTATTGATTTTTGTTTATTGTTGCGTGGGTCTAGTGTGACGACACAACGGTTCAGACACATTTGGACACGTGCCGACCTGGTCTAGCAGGTCGTTTGTTCCATGGGCTTTAGGGAAAATCCAAGTGATAAAAAAGATCCTGATCGCCAACCGCGGAGAAATTGCCGTCCGCATCGTGCGTGCCTGCGCCGAGATGGGTATTCGTTCTGTGGCGGTCTATTCCGAAGCGGATCGACATGCCTTGCACGTCAAGCGTGCCGATGAAGCCCACAGCATTGGCGAAGACCCGCTGGCCGGTTATTTGAACCCGCGCAAGCTGGTGAACCTGGCGGTTGAAACCGGTTGTGATGCTCTGCATCCCGGTTATGGTTTTCTGTCAGAAAATGCAGAGCTGGCTGATATTTGCGCCGAGCGCGGAATCAAGTTCATCGGCCCGTCCGCTGAAGTCATCCGCCGCATGGGCGACAAGACTGAAGCGCGCCGCAGCATGATCAAGGCCGGTGTACCGGTCACGCCAGGCACTGAAGGCAACGTTGCCGATATCCACGAAGCACTGCTTGAAGGCGAGCGCATTGGCTATCCGGTCATGCTCAAAGCCACCTCGGGTGGTGGCGGACGCGGGATTCGTCGCTGCAACAGCCGTGAAGAACTGGAACAAGCCTTTCCTCGAGTGATCTCTGAAGCCACCAAAGCCTTTGGCTCGGCAGAAGTGTTCCTCGAA
Organism: Pseudomonas sp. NKUCC02_KPG; assembly: GCF_019345465.1. Classification (GTDB taxonomy): domain Bacteria; phylum Pseudomonadota; class Gammaproteobacteria; order Pseudomonadales; family Pseudomonadaceae; genus Aquipseudomonas. The sequence continues at coordinate 42,779 of NZ_JAHKRC010000007.1, read as the reverse complement.
AAGTGCATCGTCAACCCCAAGCACATCGAAGCCCAGATCCTCGGTGACAGCTTTGGCAACGTGGTGCATTTGTTTGAGCGCGACTGTTCAATCCAGCGTCGCAACCAAAAGCTCATCGAAATTGCCCCAAGCCCTCAATTGACCCCGGAACAGCGCGCCTACATCGGCGACCTGTCTGTGCGTGCGGCCAAGGCCGTGGGTTACGAGAACGCCGGTACCGTGGAGTTCCTGCTCGCCGAGGGCGAGGTGTACTTCATGGAGATGAACACCCGGGTGCAGGTGGAACACACCATCACCGAAGAAATCACCGGCATCGATATTGTTCGTGAACAAATTCGCATTGCTTCCGGTCTGCCGTTGTCGATCAAGCAAGAAGACATCCAGCACCGCGGTTTTGCCTTGCAGTTCCGGATCAATGCCGAAGACCCGAAAAACAACTTCCTGCCAAGTTTCGGCAAGATCACCCGTTACTACGCGCCCGGCGGTCCTGGCGTGCGTACCGACACGGCGATCTACACCGGCTACACCATCCCGCCGTATTACGACTCCATGTGTCTGAAGCTGGTGGTGTGGGCCCTGACCTGGGAAGAAGCGATGGACCGTGGTTTGCGCGCCCTCGACGACATGCGTCTGCAAGGGGTCAAAACCACCGCCGCGTATTACCAGGAAATCCTGCGTAACCCGGAATTCCGTAGTGGCCAGTTCAATACCAGCTTCGTAGAAAGCCATCCAGAACTGACCAACTACTCGATCAAGCGCAAACCCGAAGAGCTGGCCCTGGCCATCGCTGCCGCCATTGCCGCCCACGCAGGCCTGTGAGGAAAATTTTCATGTCCAAGAAGATCTTTGTAACTGACACCATCCTGCGTGACGCCCACCAGTCGCTGCTGGCAACCCGCATGCGCACTGAAGACATGCTGCCAATCTGCGACAAGCTCGACAAAGTCGGCTACTGGTCGCTGGAAGTCTGGGGCGGCGCCACCTTTGACGCTTGCGTACGCTTCCTCAAGGAAGATCCGTGGGAGCGTCTGCGCCAGCTGCGTGCCGCCTTGCCTAACACTCGCCTGCAAATGCTGTTGCGTGGTCAAAACCTGTTGGGCTATCGCCACTACAGCGATGACGTGGTCAAAGCCTTCGTCGCCAAGGCGGCTGTCAACGGTATCGACGTGTTCCGTATTTTCGATGCCATGAACGACGTCCGTAACCTGCGCGTCGCCATCGAGGCGGTCAAGGCTGCTGGCAAGCACGCTCAGGGCACCATCGCCTACACCACCAGCCCGGTGCATACCACTGAAGCGTTTGTGGCCCAAGCCAAGCAGATGGAGGCCATGGGTTGCGACTCGGTGGCAATCAAGGACATGGCTGGCCTGTTGACCCCGTTTGCCACTGGCGAACTGGTCAAGGCGTTGAAGGCTGAAATCAGCCTGCCGATCTTTATTCATTCCCATGACACCGCCGGTCTGGCTTCCATGTGCCAGCTCAAGGCGATAGAAAACGGTGCCGACCATATCGACACTGCGATCTCCAGCTTCGCGTGGGGCACCAGCCATCCGGGCACCGAGTCGATGGTAGCGGCCCTCAAAGGCAGCGAATACGACACCGGTCTTGACCTGTCGCTGTTGCAGGAAATTGGTCTGTACTTCTATGCCGTGCGTAAGAAGTACCACCAGTTTGAAAGCGAATTCACCGCAGTCGACACCCGTGTTCAAGTGAACCAGGTACCGGGCGGGATGATTTCCAACCTTGCCAACCAGCTCAAGGAACAGGGCGCCCTGAACCGCATGAGCGAAGTGCTGGCCGAGATCCCGCGTGTACGTGAAGACCTGGGCTTCCCGCCGCTGGTGACACCGACGTCGCAAATCGTCGGCACCCAGGCGTTTTTCAACGTACTGGCTGGCGAGCGTTACAAAACCATCACCAACGAAGTGAAGCTCTACCTGCAAGGCGGCTACGGCAAGGCGCCAGGCGAGATCAACGAGCAACTGCGTCGTCAGGCCATTGGTAACGAAGAGCTGATCGACGTACGTCCTGCTGACCTGCTCAAGCCAGAAATGGTCAAGTTGCGTGCTGAGATTGGTGCTTTGGCCAAGTCGGAAGAAGACGTACTGACCTTCGCCATGTTCCCGGACATCGGCCGCAAATTCCTCGAAGAGCGTGCTGCAGGCACCCTGGCCCCGGAAGTATTGCTGCCGATTCCTGAAGCTGGCGGTGTTACCAAGGCGAGCGGTGAGGGTGTACCGACCGAATTCGTGATCGACGTACACGGCGAAAGCTATCGCGTAGACATCACCGGTGTAGGCGTCAAGGCAGAAGGCAAGCGTCACTTCTACCTGTCCATCGACGGTATGCCGGAAGAGGTGGTGTTCGAGCCGCTTAACGAATTTGTGGGTGGCACTTCGAGCAAGCGCAAGCAAGCGAGCGAGCCGGGCCACGTCAGCACTGCAATGCCGGGCAACATCGTTGATGTACTGGTTGCCGTAGGCGACGTCGTCAAGGCTGGCCAGTCAGTACTGATCACCGAAGCGATGAAAATGGAGACCGAAGTTCAGGCCGCCATCGCGGGTAAAATCGTCACCATCCATGTCATCAAGGGCGACCGCGTTAACCCGGGCGAAATTCTGATCGAAATCGAAGCCTGATACCGCCTTTGATACAAACGCTTTAAACCTCGGGGGAGCATGTGCTCCCCTTTTTTTTCGACTGGCTTTTTGTATCTGTATTTTAATGCAGACGGGTGATTCGGAAATCGCCTTTATCTGCATTAAAATGCATTTTCTGGGCGAGAAAAATAACCACAACTGCACTATATTGCAGGTAATGGTTTATTCGACTGTTTGATATGCATTGAATTGCGGGTGCGAGCATGTTTCAGCTAACCCTTCAGCTCTACCGTGCCGGTCAGTGGCAGGACGCGATGACGCTGGCTTTTTCTGAGCCGAATAAAGGGCTCGATGGTCCTTGCCGCTTTGGCTACAAGCAGAAGTACCTAATGCAAAACCTGGAGGCCATTGAAAGCCCCTTTCTTTGCTCGGTGAGTGCTTGTGTGCCCGTTGAGTGGGATACGCACATTCTGAAAAAGGCTCCCGCCTTCCTGCACGACATTGCCCCGGCCGGGGCTGCGAAGAAGATCCTGATCAAGCAAATAGGGCGGGAAAAACCTGAGGACTTGAGCATTGATTTGTTTTTGCTTGGCCGCAGCACGCCTGCGCCGATAGGCCATCTGCGGATTAAAGAGTCGTTTGAGCGGCTTGATTCCCATGCGGTGCTGGGCTTCTCTCGCCAGGACGTGATCGATCGTGACAACAGCTTTCTTGAGTACGCCCACGAGCAGGGGGCTGCGATTGGCGGCGCAACAGGGGCGGGTGGCGAAGCGCCCAAACTGTTGATGTCTGAAGGCGCGGATGGCTTGTTGTATCCCGACGCTACCCTGGCGGACCCTGACGTCAGGCAGCATTGGTTCATCAAGTTTGCTCGCAACAAGGGGTTGGAGCTGGACTGCGACATTTTGCGCAGCGAATTCATGTACTACAAAGCCTTGCAGGCATTGGGTATTGAAACTGTTCCAGCTCAAGGGCTGGCGCTGGAAGAAGGGCGAAAGCCGAGCCTGTGGATGCAGCGCTTTGACCGCAAGGTCACTGGGCAAGGCGTCGAGAGGCTTGCTGTGGAGTCTGTCTATTCTCTTGCCCAGGTCACTGAGCCCGGCAGCGACATGGCTCACGTCGAAGTGCTTGAGCGGTTGGCAGCGCTTTGGAAGCATGCTGGCCAGCAGGATCAGATCCCTGATCTGGTGGCTGAATACTTGCGCCGCGATCTGCTGAACAAAATCCTTGGCAACAGTGATAACCATGGCCGCAACACCGCGATTATTCGAGGTGTTGATTCATTTCGCCTGGCGCCTGTCTATGACCTGGCGCCCATGGTGATGGATGGTGAAGGTATTACGCGTACAACCAAGTGGTCGCGGGAGGTAGAGCGTGCGGGGCAAATTGATTGGCGAGGTGCCTGTGAGTCGCTGAGCTCGATTATTGATCCGGATATGGCGTATCAGCGCTTACGCGCTGATGTCGAGCCGCTACGGGCCCTGCCTGATTTGTTAAGTGCTGAAGGGCTACCGGAGCTGACGATGAACCATCCACAAATCGCGCTTAAAAACCTCGACCAGCGCTTGCGCGAGTGGGGCTTGAAATGACCCTGACTATTGATGCGCGCCAGTTGATGATCGAAAGTATTGAGGCTGATCTTGCTCAGGGCAAAATCGCACTGGGTGAGGCGGTAAAGCGCTTTCGGGTTGATGTGACCGGATTGCAGCAAACCCAGTTTGCCCGCATGTGCAAAATTTCGGTCCGTACCTTGATTCAAATCGAGCACGGCGAAGGCAATCCGACGCTTAAATCCCTGAATGCAGTCTTCAAGCCCTTTGGTCTGCAAATGGGTGTGGTCCGCTTACCGCGAAAATTCTAATCCCTTTCTGTAACAAAAACGCCCAACAGTCCTTGTTGGGCGCATTGATCAAATTTTATACAGTTGATGCTCTGCATTCTTCCAGGGTCTTTATCTGGCCGCTTTCTGGTTGGTTATCCAGTGCCAGCCATTTTTCGAAGCCTGCCGCTATAGAGGGCCATTCCGTACCGATAATGCTGTACCACGTGGTATCACGATTCTTGCCTTTAACTACCATATGCTGGCGAAAGACGCCTTCGTATGTGTACCCTAATCGTACTGCTGTACGCTTTGATCGCGCGTTGTCGTTGTTGCACTTCCACTCCAGGCGTCGGTTGCCCAGTGCGAAGGCTTCCTTGGCCAGCAGGTAGACCGCCTCGGTACTCTTTGGCGAGCGCTGCATGGGGGCGCCGAAGGTCACGTGGCCGATCTCGATGCGCCCGTGCTCAGGGACGATGCACATCAGGCTGATCAAGCCTTGTGCCTCGCCACTCAACTTATCAACGACGGTATAAAAATGCGGGTCACGACTGGCGGCATGGCTTTGCAACCAGGTATCAAACGTCGGACGCTCATTGAAGGGCCCGTAGGGTAAATAGTCCCAAAGCTTGGGATCAGCCTGCGGCCCCTGTAAGGCTAGCCATAGTTCATCGCCATGCCGTGCCGGGTCGAGCTTTTCCAGACGAATGAATTGCCCTTCAAGGGTTCGGGTATCGGGTGTTTTGGCCGCCAGCCAGTGTTCTAGAGAGTCGGGCATTGCGCGTTCCTTAGTTATTACAAGGTTTTGCGAAACTGGATAAAGCCAGGGCGCTCGGCAATACGCTCATACAACTGGATCGCCGTGGCGTTGGTTTCCTGAGTCATCCAATAGACTTTGGCACAGTCTTTATCGCGAGCGACGGCATAGACGTGCTCGATCAGTTGGCGACCTACCCCTTTACCGCGAACCTGGGGGCTGACAAACAGGTCTTGAAGGTAGCAGGCGTTTTTAATGCTCCAGTTGGTGCGGTGATACACGCACTGCACCATGCCCACGGCCTTGTCGCCTTGCCAGGCAAGGGCCAGAGAGGTCGGCTCAGCCGGATCGAAAAAACGTGTCCAGGTGGATTGGGTGATTTCGTCTGACAGCTCGGTGTTGTAGAAGCGCAAGTAGGCCTGCCAGAGGGGGAGCCACTGTTCGTGATCGGCGGTGGTTGCGGGTTTGATCTGGATTTGAGTCATGTGAGCTATTCCTTGGCCATTAAGTGAGCGAGTGCGTGGTCTTGCGGGTTGCTGCTGGCCAGGAGTCCCTTGCGTACGCCCGCCTGGTCAGCGGCGTCGCGGTTCTGGCTGAGTTTGCGTTTGCCGTCCAGGCGGGTGATGGGCAGGCGAAAACCCACAATGGCCTTGAGCATGCTGTCGATGTAGTCCGCTGGCGCATCGCTGACCGACCAGGGTTGGGATCGACCGGCTTCGTGTTTGCTGCTCAAGCGGCTGACCAGCGCCAGTAAACGCTCGGCATCCTCGAAGACTTCTGCTGTGCCATAAGCGTGAACGGCGAGGTAGTTCCAGGTGGGCACGGCTTTACCGTGTTCGGCCTTGCCGGGATAAAAAGACGGGCTGATGTAGGCCTGTTCTCCGGAGAAAATCACCAGGGTTTCGGTCCCTTCAGCCAGGGCCTTGCCGTGGGGATTGGCGCGGGCAAGATGGCCATACAGGGTGCCGCAGGCGCCTTCATCCGGGTTCAGCAGCAAAGGCACATGACTGGCGATCATGCCTTGGCTGGCGTGAGTGACCAGCACGGGCAAGGGCGTGGCCAGCATCTGTTGATGCAACATTGGGATGTCATCTACTGCGAAGGCGCGGGGAACGTACATAGAAATTATCCTTGGCGAATGGCCTCATCCTAGGCAGGCTATTGGTTTGTTGTAAGAGCCATTAATGGTCATTTTCATAGGTCCAATTCATGTCGGATTCAGCGCTTTCCATCGCCTTCAACCCAGCCGGAATCGAGCTTGATCCGAAAAAAGGCCTGAGCCGTCAGCTGTATCAGGCATTGCGCCAGCGCGTGCTCGATGGTCGGTTGAGTGGCGGTGCGCGGTTGCCGGCCAGCCGTGACCTGGCCACTGCTCTTGGTATTTCCCGTAATAGCGTGGTGCGGGCCTATGACCAGTTGTATGCCGAGGGGTTTATTGAGGGGCGAGTGGGTGATGGCACTTATGTCGCAAAACTGCCTGAAAAAGCGCTGCCGATAAAAAAGTTGTCCACCAACTTATCCACAGGGTTTTCAACAGACTTATCCCCAGAGTTATCCACAAAACAGGCTGAATTACCTGTAATTACATCCAGTAAAGTTATCCACAGCACTGCTTTGAGCCGGGTCGCAAAGCATGCCCTTGACCTGCCTCCCAGTGGAGTTCCTCGTGCATTTCGAGTGGGGGTACCGGCGTTTGACTTATTCCCTTTCGAGGTATGGAGCAAGCTGCAGGCGGCTTTTTGGCGTAAGCCAGACTTGCAGCAACTGTGTTACGGCGATCCGGCTGGTGATGAACGCTTGCGTGGACTTATTGCGGCGTATTTGCGCACTTCGCGGGGTTTATCGTGCACCAGTGATCAAATTTTGATCACTAGTGGTGCGCAGCAGGGGATTAGCCTTTGTGCACAGCTGCTGGTGGAGCCGGGCGAGGGGGTGGCTGTGGAGAATCCGGGCTATCGCGCAGCAGCCTATGCGTTCGCGATTGCCGGGGCTCATGTGCAGGGTGTAGCGGTGGATGAGGACGGTATGGATTGTTCGGCACTGGCATACTTGAGTAACTGTCGGCTGGCCTACGTGACGCCCTCTCACCAGTACCCGAGCGGTGTGACCCTGAGCCTGGCCCGGCGTTTGGAACTGTTGGCCTGGGCTGAGCGCACCCAGGGCTGGATTGTCGAGGACGACTACGATGGCGAATACCGTTACAGCGGTGCGCCGCTGGCCCCGTTGGCGGCTTTGGACCGTAGTGGTCGGGTGATTTATGTCGGCACGTTCGGCAAGGTGGCCTTTCCGGCATTGCGCCTGGGGTACCTGGTGCTTCCCAAAGGCTTGACCGAGCCATTTGCCCGGCGCCGATCCCTCGATATGCGCCATTCGGAAGTCAGCACCCAGGCGGTCATGGCTGAGTTTATGGCGGCGGGGCATTTTCAGCGGCACATCCGGCGGATGCGTCGTGCGGCCTTGAGTCGACGGGATGTGTTGCTGGCCAATTGGCCCCATGCGCTGGACGGGGTGGGGCCGATGCCGACCATCGCTGCGGGGTTGCATGTTGCCGTGCCGGTGACGAGCTTTGCGCGGGAGCAGGCACTGTTGGCGCAGGCCAAAACGGCCGGCGTGGAAATCAACGGGTTAAGCAGTTATTGGCAGCAAGACTCGATTGAGCCTGTGGATAAAAGAGCGGGGCTGGTGCTGGGGTTTGCAGCGGTGCCCGAAGTGGAGATCAAGGCGGCGCTGGAGCGGCTGGGCAAGGTGTGGAATGGCAGCCGTTGAACCTGTGGGAGCGGGCTTGCTCGCGAGAGGGGCACCGCATTAATTCAGACAGACCGCACCGGCTGAATCGCGAGCAAGCCCGCTCCCACAGGCAGGGCTTGATCATTGCGCGCTTTCAAACCCTTCAAGCACGTTCACCGCATTCACGCCGATTTCCTCAACGGCGTAGCCGCCTTCCATCACAAACAGCGTCGGTTTACCCAGGCGAGCAATGCGTTCGCCCATGCGCAGGTAGTCCGGGCTGTCGAGCTTGAACTGGGAAATCGGGTCGTTCTTGAACGTATCCACACCCAGTGAAACCACGATGACGTCAGCGTCGTAGCTTTCGATTTCGGTGCAGGCCAATTCAAGTGCTGCGCTCCAGCGATCCCAGGCCGAGCCTGCGGCCAGGGGATAGTTGAAGTTGAAACCTTCGCCCGGTCCTTCGCCCAGTTCATCTTCGTAGCCCAGGAAGAACGGAAACTCGGCTTCAGGGTGGCCGTGGATCGAGGTAAACAGCACGTCGCTGCGCTCATAAAAAATCGACTGCGTGCCATTGCCGTGGTGATAGTCCACGTCGAGGATCGCCACTTTGCGACGGCCCTGGTCGAGGAACGCCTGGGCTGCGATTGCTGCGTTGTTCAGGTAGCAATAACCGCCCATCAAGTCGCTGGCGGCGTGATGCCCGGGTGGGCGGCAAAGTGCGAAAGCGCTGTGGGCGCCGTTTTGAATCTCGGCCTGGGCGGTCAGGGCGACTTGCGCTGCGCTGTAGGCCGCTTGCCAGGTACCCGCAGTAATGGGGGCGCCGCCATCAAAGCTGTAATAACCGAGCTGGCCGTGGAGGCTGGTGGGCAAAACTGCGCGCAAGGTTCGGGCTGGCCAGGTGTATGGCAGCAAGTCGCCGTCACGACCGTGTTCTGTCCAGCGATCCCAGGCGCTCTGGAAAAAATCCAGGTACGCGGCGCTGTGGATACGTTCGATGGGGCCCCGACCAAAGTCTTGCGGCGCGCGCACCGGTCCCAGTTCGCGGGTTTGTACCCGCTGCAGAATATGGTCGGCGCGAGAGGGCATTTCGAAGCAAGGCATCAATTGCCCGTCCATCAACTCACAGCGGCCATGATGCAGGTGATGATCGTCCGAGTAGATCGTCAGCATGTTCTTGTTCTCCCAAGGCTTTGGCGGTGGCCTACAGTTTTGCGGCCCGGGGTGTTTGAGAGAACGGCAGGAGCGGCCAAAAGGGGATGGATGTGGCCAACATCACTGACCGAAATTCGCCCCTGAATCAAACACGGAACTGGCTGGGGGCAACCCCGCTCCAGCGTACAAAGGCGTGGCGAAAGCTCGCGGTCTCACTGAAACCCAGGGTTTCGGCAATCCGGTAGATGGGCCAATCGGTGTCGTTGAGCAGCAGCTTGGCCCGTTCGAAGCGCAAGTCGTCGAGCAGGGTTTGATAGCTGCATCCCACGTCGTGCAAATGGCGACGCAGAGTACGCGGCGAGCAGTTCATTTGTTCGGCCAGCCCCTCAAGCCCCGGGGCGGCGTGCATCTGTGCGCCAAGGAGTTGGCGGATGCGTTCCAGCCAGGTTTGCCGCCCGGTGAATTCCAGGTTCTGTTTACGGCAGCGCTCGGCCATCGCCTGATGGGTAACGGCATCGGCCAGCGGCAAGGGATGGTCAAGCCAGCGTTTGGCGAAAGCGAACGCATTGCTGTCGGCCTCGAACACGCGCGGGCAGTCGAAGCTTTGCCCGTAGCTGGCGTGGTAATCGGGCGCGCTGTGGGCAAAACGTGCACCCAATAGTGGCAACGGTTGGCCGAGCAGGTCTTCGCAAATGACCTTGAGCGAAACCAGGCATAACTCGGTATTGAATACCGCGAGCTGTGGGCCTTCGCCATACCCGCTGGCGCAGAACCACACCTGATCTCCTTCGACCTCAAGGCTGAGCTCAAAAAGTGTTCCCAGCAGCGCCGGGTAGCGTAAAGCCAGACGCAGTGCGTCACCTAAGGTGGCACTGGTGAGTAGGGCGTAACCCAGCATTCCGTAGGACGACACATGCATTCGCCGGCCCAGCTCCAGGCCGATTTCGCGGCGCAAGGCCACGGCGTTGGCGCACACGCGCATCTCCTGATTGGTCGTGATGCGTGTGTCTGCGCGGCTCAAGTCCGCCGCCCGGATGCCGCTACCCGCCAACAGTGCTTCGCTGGACAAGCCTTCGGCATTGAAGGTGCTGAGCACCAGCGAAACGGCGTTGAGCGTTGTGAGATGAGAGTGGAGCATGCTCGTTTCCTGCATGGAGGTGCAGGAAGCGAGCAAGTTGTGTGCCGGGCGGGCGCAGCTACGCGTCGATCAGGCCAGTTCCCCGCACACGTCCAGCTCGATCAGGCGCCGGACTTCAGCCAGCGGCAAATCGGCACCGAGCAGGGCATGCAGTTTGCCGAACACGGCTTCACGGGTCATGCCACCCCCCGACAGCACCCCAACCCCACGCAAACGGCTGCCAGCTTCGTATACGTCCAGTTCCACACCGCCTTCATGGCATTGAGTGATGGCTACCACCAAAATGCCGTTCTCCTGCGCCCGTTGCAGGCTGGCCAGGAAGTCCGGGTTATCGCCGGGGCCAGTGCCGCTGCCGAAGCATTCGAGCACCAGCGCTTCGATCCCGCTGCTGAGCAGTGCGTCGAGCTGGGCTGCGCCAATTCCCGGTACCAGCGGCAATACACCCACACTGGCTTCGTGCCCTGGATGGTTGTAGGCCAGCTCGTCCGGCAGTGATGTGGCTTTTGCCACGCCGCCGTTGCGCGTCAACGCGACAAACGGGTTGCGCCCAAAGCTGCGGACTTTTGCGCAACGTGTCGGGGCCATCAATTTGCCGTGGAAGTACAGCTGAACCCCGTGAGGCTGGCCTTGGCCCAGAGCCTGCAGTGCACCGCTGACGTTTTCCCAGGCATCGCTGTCCGGTACGCCTGCTGGCAGCATGGAGCCCGTGAACAGCACCGGTGCTGGCAAGCCCAGCAATTGAAAGCACATCGCCGCCGCACTGTAGGCCAACGTGTCAGTGCCGTGCAGGACCAGGACGCTATCGCAGCCATCTTGCTCGATGGCTTCGATGATCGCGCCACGCAGGCGCAGCCAGTAGGCAGGCGTCATGTTGGCGCTGTCGATCAGCGGGCTCATCTCGCGAAAGGACCACTGCGGCACTGTCAGCGCCGGTTGGCTGGCGAGGTGCTCGCTCATGCGCGCTTCAAAACCCGACGCTGGCGCCAGGCCACCGGCGCTGGCTTGCATGCCGATGGTGCCCCCGGTGTAGAGCACCATGACGCGTTGGGAAGGGTGGTGAGTGGCTGCAGTCATTGTTGAGTCCCCATAAGCAAAAACGCGGCGGTTCTGGAGAACCGCCGCGTCAAGTATCAGCGTTTTGTTTCTTCGACCTTGTCGGCCGGTTTTGGCGGCCAGGCCTTCAGGTCCAGATCCAGATCCGGGAATTTACTGGAATCGAACACCGGTGTCTTGATCCCCGCACGGCGCTGGTCATCGTAGTCCTTGAGCACGCGCATGCAGATCTTGAACAGCATCGCCAGGGCAATCAGGTTAACGAAGGCCAGCATGGTCATGGCGATGTCGGCGAACGCGAAAACGGTCTGCAGGTTTTCGATCGAGCCCCAGAAAATCAATACCAGCACCAGTGCGCGGTAGCCAATCAGCGCCTTGCGGCTTTCGCCGACCAGGAAGCGCAGGTTGTTCTCGCCCAGGTAGTAGTTGTAGAGCATCGAGGTGAACACGAACAACGCCAGGGCCACGCTGATGAACACACGGCCCCACTCGCCGACTACGGCCGCCAGGGAGTTCTGGGTCAGGGCAATGCCGTCGCCTTCAAAGCCCGGGGTGTAGAAGCCTGAGAGCAGGATCAGCAAGGCGGTACAGGTGCAGATCACGAATGTATCGAGGAATACGCTGAACGCCTGAACCACGCCTTGGGCGATCGGGTGTTCAACATCGGCCACGGCGGCCACGTTCGGGGCGCTGCCCAGACCGGCTTCGTTGGCGAATACACCACGTTTGACGCCCATCACGATCGCACTGCCGATCAGGCCGCCAAACACCGGGTCGAGGCCGAAGGCGCTCTTGACGATATGGCCCAGCATGGCTGGCACGTGGTCGAATTGCAGCACGATCACGTAGAGGGTCACGGCGATGTAGGCCAGGGTCTTGACCGGTACCAGCAGGTCAGCCACCGAAGCGATACGTTTGATACCACCGATAAACACCAGGCCCAGCAGAATGGCGATGGCCAGCCCTGAGTAACTGACATCGAAACCGAAGGCATCTTGCAGCGAGTGGGTTACGGCGTGGGCTTGCAGGCCCATGAAGGCGAAGCCGAAGGTGATCAGCAGCAGCACGGCCATCAACTGGCCCATCCACAATTTGCCCAGGCCATGCTTCATATAGAAGGACGGACCGCCACGCAGTTGGCCTTCAGCGTCACGACGCTTGTACAGCTGGCCCAGGGAACATTCGATCAGGCTGCTGGACATACCGACCAGTGCGGTGACCCACATCCAGAACACGGCACCCGGTCCGCCCAGGGTAACGGCGATGCCGACACCGGCAATGTTGCCCGCACCTACACGGCCGGCCAGGCTCAGCATCAATGCCTGAAACGAGCTCAGTTCACCGGCGCTGCTGCGCAGGCTGTCTTTGAATACCGAAAACATGTGCAGGAAGTAACGAAACTGAACGAAACGCGAGCGGATCGTGAAGTAGCCACCGAGCCCGACCATAAGCACGATTAGCACTTTCCCTGAGAGGAAGTCATTGATGACTTCAAGCATGGATTATTCCTCGCTGTTTTTATCTGATGGCAACACGGGCGGATCGAAATATCGCGTTACACCTGCTTGAGCAAGGCATAAACGTAGGCGATCAATGAGACCCTGGCCATGTTGCTGCTTGGTTTACGATGCTGTTTCCGTGCTGGCGATGGCCGCTGGTGCTGGGCCCGGGCACAGGAAGAGGGGCGGCACTATACCTAGGAGCGCAGGAAGCGTCTGCATAAGTGATTGATTTTTCATGTGTGAGTCGTCTTAAAAGGCATCAGTTTGTGTCCGATTTGCCCTTTTTTCAGGCAAAAAAAAGGGCCTGCAGACGTATCTGCAGGCCCTCAAAAGGTGAGAGGTGTCTAGTCCCTCGACCTGGTGAGCGTGTTACAGCATCAGGCCTTGAGAGGCACCAGACGCGGAGCAATCATGTTTTCCGGGCGCAGGATGTCGTCGAGCATGGCGTCGTCGAGCAAGCCTTCTTCGCGCACCAGTTCCAGTACGCCACGGCCGCTTTCAAGGGCGATACGGGCGATACGGGTGGCGTTTTCATAGCCGATGTACGGGTTCAGTGCAGTCACCAGACCGATCGAGTGCTCGACCAGTTCGCGGCAGCGTGCTTCGTTGGCGGTGATGCCGACGATGCAGTGCTCGCGCAGCATGTCCATGGCGCGTTGCAGCAGGCGGATCGAGTCGAAGATCTTGAAGGCGATCAGCGGCTCCATCACGTTCAGTTGCAGTTGACCGCCTTCGGCAGCGATGGTCAGTGCCAGGTCGTTACCGATGATCTGGAACGCAACCTGGTTAACGGCCTCCGGAATAACCGGGTTGACCTTGCCTGGCATGATCGAGCTGCCTGGCTGACGCGCTGGCAGGTTGATTTCGTTGATGCCGGTGCGCGGGCCGCTGGAGAGCAGGCGCAGGTCGTTGCAGATCTTCGACAGTTTGACCGCGGTACGCTTGAGCATGCCGGAGAACAGTACGAAGGCGCCCATGTCGGACGTGGCTTCGATCAGGTCGGCAGCCGGTACCAGCGGGTGACCGCTGATGGTTGCCAGGCGGTTGACGGCCAGCAATTGGTAGCGCGGGTCGGCGTTGATGCCGGTACCGATGGCCGTACCGCCCAGGTTCACTTCGGTCAGCAGCTCTGGTGCCAGTGTTTTCAGGCGTGCCAGGTCTTCACCCAAAGTGGTGGCAAACGCGCGGAACTCTTGACCCAGGGTCATCGGCACGGCGTCTTGCAGTTGGGTGCGGCCCATTTTCAGCACGTGGCTGAACTCAACGCCTTTGGCGGCGAACGCCTGGATCAGGCTGTCGAGGCTGGCAAGCATGGCATCGTGACCCAGCAGCAGACCCAGACGGATCGCAGTCGGGTAGGCGTCGTTGGTCGACTGCGCCATGTTGACGTCGTTGTTAGGGTGCAGGTACTGGTACTCGCCCTTCTGGTGGCCCATAGCCTCCAGCGCGATGTTGGCGATGACTTCGTTGGCATTCATGTTGGTTGAAGTGCCAGCGCCGCCTTGAATCATGTCCACCACGAACTCTTCGTGGAAATCGCCGCGGATCAGGCGGGCACAGGCTTCGCTGATGGCAGCGTGCTTGGCGTCGCTCAGATGACCCAGCTCGCGGTTGGCGTCAGCGGCGGCTTGTTTAACCATGGCCAGGCCCACAACCAGCTTCGGGTAGTGCGAGATCGGGACGCCGGACAAGCGGAAGTTATGCACCGCTCGCAGGGTCTGGATGCCGTAATACGCTTGAGCCGGTACTTCGAGTACGCCAAGCAGGTCTTTTTCGGTACGGAAAGATGCAGCGGAGGACATGATAGAAATCATCTCGATATGAACCCGGTCTGGGCCGGAACGCTGCGAATCCTAGGCCTGCAGTCTATTTTGGGCCAATGCCTTTAAACACTATCCTATGCATAAACGGCATAATGGCGACGTGACGCGGCAGGCGCGTCGAGCGTGTGACCCATTTTGGTGCGCGTCCGGGAGGACTCGATGAATCTCGAAAGTAAATGGTTAGAGGACTTCAGTGCCCTGGCTGCTACTCGCAGTTTTTCCCAGGCGGCAGAGCGTCGTTTCGTCACTCAGCCGGCCTTCAGTCGGCGTATTCGAAGCCTTGAAGCGGCGCTTGGGCTGACCTTGGTGAATCGTTCCCGCACCCCGGTGGAGTTGACTGCGGCCGGTCAGCTGTTTTTGGTTACGGCACGTACGGTGGTCGAGCAGTTGGGTGAGGTGTTGCGTCATCTTCATCACCTCGAAGGCGGGCAGGGCGAGGTCATGCAAGTGGCTGCCGCACACTCCCTGGCGCTGGGGTTTTTCCCGCGGTGGATCGCCCAATTGCGCAATGAAGGTCTTAATATCGCCACCCGGCTGGTTGCGACTAACGTCGGAGACGCGGTGCATGCTTTACGCGAAGGCGGCTGCGATTTGATGCTGGCTTTCTACGATCCGGACGCTGCTTTGCAGATGGATCCGGAGATTTTTCCGTCATTGCACCTGGGCAACACCGAAATGCTCCCGGTGTGTGCGGCCGATGCAGACGGCAAGCCGTTGTTTGACCTTGAAGGTGAAGGCAGTGTGCCGTTGCTGGCCTATAGCGCTGGCGCGTTTTTGGGCCGCTCGGTGAATCTGCTGCTGCGCCAGCGCAGCCTGCGCTTCACCACTATTTATGAAACGGCCATGGCCGACAGCCTCAAGAGCATGGCCCTGGAAGGGTTGGGCATTGCCTGGGTGCCGCACCTGAGCGTGCGCGCCGAGCTGGCGCGAGGGGAGCTGGTGGTGTGTGGTGGCCCGCAATGGCATGTGCCGCTGGAGATTCGCCTGTACCGCTGCGCCCTGGTGCGCAAGGCCAACGTGCGGTTGTTGTGGCGCAAGTTGGAGAACCCGACCGGCCAGGCGCCAACGCCGGCCTGAGGTGATTTTTTCATTTGACCTTAGAGTCAATAAAACCGGGCGTCCGGGCCGTTTTTACCGTGCAAGACAGATGGTCGCCAAAGGTGCTGTCAAAACACCTCTTTGCGGTATACTGCGCGGCCTTCGGCTGGCTTGACCGGCCTTAATTCCTATAACAAGCCACGTCGGATCCTCCACGTGGCTTGTTGTTTTTTGACGCGCCTGCGGGCGCCCAAGAGAAGAGGCGCGACGATGAGTGCACTGGTAGGCGTGATCATGGGCTCCAAGTCCGATTGGTCCACCCTCAGCCACACCGCCGATATGCTGGAAAAACTCGGCATTCCTTACGAAGTGAAAGTGGTCTCTGCCCACCGCACTCCGGATCTGCTGTTCCAGTATGCCGAAGAGGCCGAAGGCCGCGGGATCGAGGTCATCATCGCTGGTGCCGGTGGCGCAGCCCACCTGCCAGGCATGTGTGCGGCTAAAACCCATTTGCCTGTACTGGGTGTTCCGGTGCAGTCGGCCATGCTGTCGGGCGTCGACTCGCTGCTGTCGATCGTACAAATGCCAGCGGGCATTCCGGTTGCAACCCTGGCCATCGGCAAAGCGGGCGCGATCAACGCGGCCCTGTTGTCGGCGAGCATCCTGGGTGCCAAACACCCGCAGTTCCATACCGTTTTGAAAGCATTCCGTGCTGAACAGACAGACAGCGTGCTGGACAATCCAGACCCGCGCGTAGCCTGAGGTTTCTGACGATGAAAATCGGTGTAATCGGTGGCGGCCAACTGGGCCGTATGCTGGCCTTGGCGGGCACTCCGCTGGGCATGAACTTCGCTTTCCTTGACCCGGCTCCCGATGCCTGCGCAGCCGCACTGGGCGAACATCTGCGTGCGGATTACAGCGACCCGGATCACTTGCGCCAACTGGCCGATGAAGTCGACCTGGTGACGTTTGAGTTCGAAAGCGTTCCAGCTGAAACCGTGGCTTTCCTGTCGCAATTCGTCCCGGTGTATCCAAGTGCCGAAGCGTTGCGCATTGCTCGCGACCGCTGGTTCGAAAAGAGCATGTTCAAGGACCTGGGCATTCCGACGCCGGCGTTTGCCGACATTCAGTCCCAGGCGGACCTGGATGCGGCAGTAGCCACTATCGGCCTGCCTGCCGTGCTCAAGACCCGCACCCTGGGTTATGACGGCAAGGGCCAGAAAGTGCTGCGCACACCGGCCGATGTAGTGGGCACGTTTGCCGAACTGGGCAGCGTGTCGTGCCTGCTGGAAGGTTTTGTACCGTTTACCGGTGAAGTGTCGCTGATCGCCGTACGCGGTCGTGATGGCGAGACCCGCTTCTATCCGTTGGTCCACAACACCCACGACAGCGGCATTCTCAAGCTGTCGGTCGCCAGCACGGATCACCCGCTGCAAGCTTTGGCTGAAGACTACTCCAGCCGTGTGCTCAAGCAGCTGGATTACGTCGGCGTGATGGCATTCGAGTTTTTCGAAGTCGACGGTGGCCTCAAGGCCAACGAAATTGCCCCGCGTGTGCACAACTCCGGGCACTGGACCACTGAGGGCGCCGAGTGCAGCCAGTTTGAAAACCACTTGCGGGCCATTGCTGGCTTGCCGCTGGGTTCGACGGCCAAGGTCGGTGAGAGCGCCATGCTCAACTTCATCGGCAGTGTGCCGCCCGTTGAAAAGGTGATCGCGATTGCTGATTGCCATCTGCATCACTACGGCAAGGCGTTCAAGGTCGGCCGTAAGGTCGGTCACGCCAACCTGCGCTGCGCAGACATGGCCACGCTGCAAGCGCAAATCCTCAAGGTTGAAGCCCTGATCGACGAAGCGTAAATCGCTTTCGCCGGGAACCATTGGGTTGTCGCTGCTCTCTGATGGCGTGATGCCAAAGTGCTGACTAGGCTTTGGTAAAACGCCATCTAATCAAGAGGAAGCGCCCATGGGCATCATCGGAACCATTTTCATAGGCTTGATCGTTGGCCTGCTGGCCCGTTTCCTGAAACCGGGTGACGACAGCATGGGCTGGATCATGACCATCCTGCTGGGTATCGGCGGTTCGCTGGCGGCTACCTATGGTGGCCAGGCGCTGGGTATCTACAAGGCGGGCGAGGGTGCCGGTTTTATCGGTGCCGTGGTAGGTGCTGTGATCTTGCTGATCATCTACGGCATGGTGTCGAAAAAGTCCTGATTTAACGCTTTGGTTCTCTCTGCGCCAGCCGCAGAGAGGGCTAAACTGCGCGCGTTCAATCCTTCTTCTATCGAGCCTTGCATGCGCCGTCTTCTACTGACTTTTCTTTTGCTGGGCTCAGGCCTGGTACACGCGGCAGAACTGCCCGAAACCGACTGGCTTGAATTGATGCCGATGTCGGATCAAAAAGCCCTCGAACAAATGCCCGAAATTGACCATGACTCGCCCGAGGCCAATGGTACGTTTACCGACAAGGGTGGTTTGAAGCAGAGCAAGGGTTTGCCGGCCGTGATGTATTCCAGCAAAACCGTTGCGGGCATGAACGGTAAAAATATCCGTCTGGGCGGTTATCCCGTGCCTCTGGAAACCGATGCCAAGGGGCGCAGCACGCTGTTCTTCCTGGTGCCGTACCCGGGCGCCTGCATTCATGTGCCGCCTCCGCCGCCCAATCAGTTGGTGCTGGTGCGCTACCCCAAGGGTCTGAAGCTGGATGACATCTACACGCCGCTCTGGGTCATGGGCACGCTGAAGGTCGAGAAGGTCAGCAATGACCTGGCCGATGCGGCCTATGCGCTGGATGCCAGCAAGGTGCGGGTGGTGGTCGAGGAAGATTTGTAGGGTGCCGAACCTTTGTGGGAGCGAGCAAGCCCGCTCCCACAGGTTTTGTGTGTATCAGGCTTTCAGCCGCTTGCTCGCAATGCTCACACCCATCGTATGACTGGCGCCTGGCTCCAGGGTGATCACGTCGTCCATCACATTGGCGGTTTCGATGCACAGCATGCGTTGCCAGCCATCTGCTGCCATATCGCTGAAGCGGGCAGTCTTGTCGATCCACGGGTTCCAGATCACCGCTGAGCGTGAGCCACGGCTGGTCAGCTCAAGGGTGCGCGACCAGTCGGGGTCGACGATGCTCAGTTGCTGCGGTGTGTCGAGATAGATGCGGTCGGTTTCGCCGCTGAAGGTCAAGTCGCCCAACTGTTTGACGTGTTCCCAGTCGTTGAGCGTATCGATGTAGGTCAGGCCTTCTACCCCTTGAACCTGAACCTTGCGCACGTCACTGACCGCGAAGTAACTGTGCAGCGCCTGGCTGATGCTGACCGGGATGTCGCTGCGATTATGGCTGGTGAGGCTGATGTGCAACTGGGTGTCGAGGCGAATGCTCAACGTGAGCGCCACATCGTGGGGCCAGCCGGGCAGGCCGCCTTCGATGTGGGGCAGGCCCAGTTCAATATGCAGCGCTTCGCCCGCATCATCGATCTCCAGCACTTCCCACTCGCGGGTACGTACCAGGCCGTGAGCGGTGGCAGGCTCATCACTGAGGCGCATGGCCTGCACGCTTTGCGGGTTCAGCGCCAGATTGCCAAACCATGGCCAGCACACTGGCACGCCAGTGCGAATGCCTTTGCCCTGTTTGTACTGCGCTTTTTCGTTGAGCCAGATAATGGGAGGCTCATCGCCTATCTGATAGCTGAGTACCTGTGCGCCCTGTTTTGCGATCAACAGTTGTGCCTGACCATGCTGGAAGTGCCAGCACTCCAGTTCGTCCAGGGTGACTGACTCAATGTGGTGCATGGCAGGCTCTCTATTTCAGTGGCAAAGGCAGCAGTGGGCAGGCAAACCGCGAAAGATTCAGCGACGCGGTGGAACGGAGCGGGTACGACCGCTGCCATCAATGGCAACAAACACAAAGACGGCTTCGGTCACTTTGCGCCACTCGCTGGACAACGGGTCGTCACTCCACACTTCAACCATCATCTGGATCGAGCTGCGGCCGATCTCCAGTGCCTGGGTGTAGAACGACAATTGCGCGCCAACGGCCACAGGCACCAGAAACGCCATGCGATCAATAGCGACAGTGGCTACACGGCCACCTGCAACCTTACTGGCCATAGCGGTACCGGCGAGGTCCATTTGTGAAACCAGCCAGCCACCGAAAATGTCACCGAAACCATTGGTTTCACGTGGCAGGGCGGTGATTTGCAAGGCGAGGTCGCCTTGCGGGATTGGATCTTCTTGTTCGAGCTCTAGCATGCCGAAGGGCCTCTGACCCGTGATTCTTCATGAGTACTGCGGGTGAAAAAGCGTCTTTAGAAAAACGATTCAGCCCGAACATACTACGTTCGTCACGTTCTTCATAAGCCGCGCCAAGGGGAAACTCTGCGAAACCGGCTGAAGTCATCCTGCGGGCGTTTTCGCACAGCAACCTCAGAAGTTACCAAGTGTTTCTTACAGCGGGAGTATATCGGGCGACAGCCTGGCCGACGACCTCCTGATACTGCTTTTTGCGTGCGCTGCACGTCTAGCTCTGTGCTTTTGCAAACAATTTGTTATCTTTCAAAACCTGCCCAGCCCCTGCCGGCGAAGTTGCAGCTTTTGCCGAGCCTAATAAGAGAAGCATTACCCCATGATCACAGAGCCTTCCAGTGCTGCACCGCCTTCGCGGCCGTTGACCCGTAATGACTACAAAACCTTGTCGCTGTCTGCCCTGGGTGGTGCGCTGGAGTTTTACGATTTCATTATTTTTGTGTTTTTTGCCACCGTGGTCGGCAAATTGTTCTTCCCGGCGGACATGCCCGAGTGGCTACGCCTGATGCAAACCTTCGGCATTTTTGCTGCCGGTTATCTGGCGCGTCCGCTGGGCGGCATTGTCATGGCGCACTTTGGTGACCTGCTGGGGCGCAAAAAGATGTTCACCTTGAGCATCTTCATGATGGCCGTACCGACCCTGATCATGGGCTTGCTGCCGACCTATGCGCAGATCGGCATGTGGGCGCCGATCCTGTTGCTGCTGATGCGTGTGATTCAGGGCGCCGCCATTGGTGGTGAAGTGCCGGGAGCCTGGGTATTTGTGGCCGAGCACGTACCGCCACGCCATGTGGGCTATGCCTGCGGCACACTGACCTGCGGGCTGACGGCAGGGATTCTGCTGGGCTCGCTGATGGCCACGGCCATCAATACGATCTACACACCGGCTGAAGTCTCTGATTTCGCGTGGCGGATCCCGTTCCTGATGGGCGGTGTATTCGGTTTGTTCTCGGTCTACCTGCGTCGCTGGTTGCACGAGACTCCGGTGTTCGCCGAGTTGCAACTGCGCAAGGCGCTGGCCGCTGAAGTCCCGCTCAAGACCGTGTTGCGTGATCACCGCGGGGCGATTGTGATCTCGATGCTGCTGACCTGGTTGCTGTCTGCCGGGATCATTGTGGTCATCCTGATGACGCCGACGGTTCTGCAAACCATCTACGGTTTTTCTGCGACGACCTCGTTGCAGGCCAACAGCCTTGCGATCGTTTTCTTGAGCTTGGGCTGCATTGCCTCGGGCGCCCTGGCTGACCGCTTTGGTGCGGGCAAAGTGTTTGTGGTGGGTTGCGCCGGGTTGCTGATCAGCTCGTGGACCTTCTATCACAGCCTGCTGCAACACCCCGACTGGTTGTTCCCGTTGTATGCCCTGAGCGGTCTGTTTGTAGGCACCATCGGCGCCGTGCCCTACGTGATGGTCAAAGCTTTCCCGGCGGTGGTGCGCTTTAGTGGTCTGTCGTTTTCCTACAACCTGGCCTACGCCATCTTTGGCGGCCTGACCCCAATGGCCGTGACCTTGTTGCTCAAGGAGAGCCCGATGGGCCCGGCGTATTACGTGGCAATCATTTGCACGATGGGCCTGCTGGTGGGTGCTTACCTGTGGAAGAAGGGGCGCTGATCGACGGCTTGTCTGTCGCGACACCTCATTAGCCTCTCCCTGAAGGCCATCATTTGTAACGAATGATGGCCTTTCATCTAATTGTCACAATCGGTTCATAGAGTAGTCACATGGCCTGCAGATACTGGCCCCCGATTCATCTAACCCCGTTTGTTAGGAGTAAGGCATGAAACTGAAGCGTGTTATGGCGGCCCTGACTTTTGTTGCCGCAGGCGTTGCAACTGCCAATGCGGTTGCCGCTGGTGTTGACCCGGCTATTCAGCCCTATGTGAAGACAACAGGTGTATCGGGCAACCTGTCCAGCGTTGGTTCTGACACCCTGGCGAACTTGATGACCTTGTGGGCCGAGGCTTACAAGAAAGAATATCCAAACGTGAACATCCAGATTCAAGCTGCCGGCTCTTCGACCGCGCCGCCTGCGATTACTGAAGGCACCGCTAACCTGGGCCCGATGAGCCGCAAGATGAAAGACAACGAACTGGCTGCTTTCGAGCAGAAGTACGGCTACAAACCGACCGCTATCCCGGTGGCAGTGGATGCCCTGGCCGTGTTCGTGCACAAAGACAACCCGATCAAGCACATGACCATGGAGCAAGTAGACGCTGTCTTCTCCTCCACGCGTCTGTGTGGCGGCAAATCCGACATCAAGACCTGGGGTGATCTGGGTGTGACGGGCGACCTGGCCAACAAGCCGGTGCAACTGTTTGGTCGTAACTCGGTATCCGGCACTTACGGTTACTTCAAGGAAGAAGCCCTGTGTAAAGGCGACTTCAAGCCTAACGTGAACGAACAGCCGGGCTCTGCCTCGGTGGTTCAGTCGATCAGCAGCTCGCTGAACGGTATCGGTTACTCGGGTATCGGTTACAAGACCGCCAGTGTGAAGACCGTGCCTTTGGCTAAAAAAGGCAGCACCGAGTTCATCGAAGACACCGAAGAAAACGCATTGAACGGCAAATACCCGCTGTCGCGTTTCCTCTACGTGTATGTGAACAAGGCGCCGAACAAGCCGCTGAACCCGCTCGAAGCCGAGTTCATCAAGCTGGTTCTGTCCAAGCAAGGTCAGGAAGTGGTTGTCAAAGACGGCTACATCCCTCTGCCAGCCAAAGTCGCTGCCAAAGCCTTGGCTGACCTGGGCCTGAAAGAAGGCGGCGCTGACGTCGCCAAGAAGTAATGGCTATGTAGTCGCTGCCGAAGGCTGCGAAAAGGATCGCGCAGACCTCAGATCAACGGGTTGCTGCGCAACCCTTCGCAGCCTGCGGCAGCGACTACAGGGTTATTTCACTTCTGCTTCATCTCATTTTTCACTCCGCTGCCGGCACCGTTGGGCGGCGGATTTTTTGCGTCACTGCTTTGTCATCTTTCTGTCATACAGGACCGCTAGGGTGTGCGCATGAATGATCTGGCCAATTCCCCAATGACTACGACATCCGCTCCCAAGCGCATTGATTTCAATACGCCTGAACTGCAGCGCAAGCGCCGCATCCGCGCGCTTAAAGACCACTTGACCCGCTGGTATGTATTTATCGGCGGTCTTGCCGTGCTCGGCGCCATTACCCTGATTTTCTTCTTCCTGGGCTATGTGGTTTACCCACTGTTCCAGGGCGCCGACCTGAATGCCAAGCAGGCGATTACGCCGGTCTGGATGCAGGACGCCGGCAAGCCTTTGATGATCTCCGTCGAGGAGCAGAATCAGGTCGGCATGCGGGTATCCGACAAGGGCATGGTGCTGTTCTTCAATGTGAAGAATGGCGAAGAGCTGTCGCGGGTCAACTTGCCGTTGCCAGCGGGCACGCAAGTGACTTCGTTGGGCGAGGATCAGCCGGGTAATCCGGTGGTTGTACTGGGCTTGTCCAACGGCCAGGCGCTGGTGTTCCGTCACACCTATCGCGTCAGCTACCCGGACAACAAAAAGACCATCACCCCTGCAGTTGAGTACCCCTACGGTGAAACGCCCGTCGTCCTGGACCCGCAAGGCAGGGCACTGGATCACGTTAACCTCAGCGTGAACGATTCGACGCTGGTGCTGGCGGGTTCAACCGGCGCGCAGTTGCATGTGGTGTCGTTGGCCCGCGAAGAAAACATGATGACCGAAGAGGTCACGAACACCGAGACCCGCATCGATCTGCCGCAAATGACCAAGCAGGTTAAAGCGCTCTACATCGACCCGCGTCAGCAGTGGTTGTATGTGGTGAACGATCGGGCCCTGGTGGATGTGTTCAGCCTGCGCGACAAGAGCCTCAACGGTCGTTACACGCTGGTAGATGACGCAACGACCGAGATCACTGCCAGTACGCAGCTGGTGGGTGGCATCTCGCTGATCTTTGGTGATTCGAAGGGCGGTCTGAGCCAGTGGTTCATGGCCCGCGACCCGGATGGCGAACAACGTTTCAAGCATATTCGCAGCTTCCAGATGGGCACTTCGCCGATTGTTGAAATCACTGCCGAGCAGCGTCGCAAGGGCTTCCTGGCCCTGGATGCGGCCGGTGAGATCGGTGTGTTCCACAGCACTGCGCACCGCACCCTGTTGGTCGAAAAAGTTGCCGAAGGCCCTGGCATCATGGCGTTGTCGCCGCGTGCCAACCGCATCATCGTGGAAGAGGGCGGCAAGCTGCTGCCACTGACCTTGAAGAACCCGCACCCGGAAGTGTCCTGGAGCGCGCTGTGGAGCAAGGTCTGGTACGAGAACTACGACGAGCCTAAATACGTCTGGCAGTCGACCGCCGCCAACACGGACTTCGAACCGAAGATGAGCCTTGCGCCATTGACCTTCGGTACGTTGAAGGCTGCGTTCTACGCCATGCTGCTGGCTGCGCCACTGGCCGTAGCTGCCGCGATTTACACCGCTTACTTCATGGCGCCGAGCCTGCGCCGCAAGGTCAAGCCGGTGATCGAGCTGATGGAAGCGATGCCGACGGTGATTCTGGGCTTCTTTGCCGGTCTGTTCCTGGCACCGTATGTCGAGGGGCATCTGCCGGGGATCTTCAGTCTGTTGATGTTGATGCCGATTGGTATTTTGGTTGCCGGTTTCACCTGGAGCCGTCTGCCCGAGTCGATCCGCCTGCGAGTACCGGATGGTTGGGAAAGCATGATCCTGATTCCGGTGCTGCTGTTTGTGGGCTGGCTGTCGCTGTACATGAGCCCGTATATGGAAGCCTGGTTCTTTGGCGGTGACATGCGCATGTGGATCTCCCACGACCTGGGCATTACCTACGACCAGCGCAACGCACTGGTAGTGGGCCTGGCAATGGGTTTTGCGGTTATCCCCAACATCTACTCGATTGCTGAAGATGCCGTGTTCAGCGTGCCTCGTGGCCTGACTCTGGGTTCGCTGGCGCTGGGTGCCACACCGTGGCAAACCATGACCCGCGTGGTGATCCTGACGGCCAGCCCGGGGATCTTCTCGGCACTGATGATCGGCATGGGCCGTGCGGTCGGCGAGACGATGATTGTGTTGATGGCCACCGGTAACACCCCGGTCATGGAAATGAACCTGTTCGAAGGCCTGCGTACCTTGGCGGCAAACGTGGCGGTGGAAATGCCGGAGTCGGAAGTAGGCGGTAGCCATTACCGCGTGCTGTTCCTCTCGGCGCTGGTGCTGCTGCTGTTCACCTTTGTCATGAACACTCTTGCCGAGCTGATCCGTCAGCGTCTGCGCAAGAAATATTCGTCGCTTTAAGGAAGGTAGAAGTCTGTGAAACAGAACTCCCTCAAAGGCTGGTTCAAGAGCGGCGCTCCTGGCGTCTGGATCAGCGGTGGTGCGGTGTCCATCGCCGTCATCATGACCATCGGCTTGCTGTCGGTGATCGCCGTGCGTGGCCTGGGTCACTTCTGGCCTGCCGATCTGATCCACGCCGAGTACAACGTGCCGGGTGATGCCAATCACCTGGTGGTCGGCGAAGTGGTGCAAAAGGAAGAAGTACCCCGCGAGCGTCTGAAAAGCGCGGGCTTGCCAGTCCCTGAGCAGGGCCCGGAGTTCATGACTCGCGAGCTGATCAAGGTCGGCAACCGTGACTTGAACGGCAACGACTTTACCTGGGTGGTCGGCGAGTGGCTGACGAACCAGAGCACGCCGCCAGAGCTGATGGCCATTGAGCGCCGCGAGTGGGGCAACTTTTACGGTTATCTGGTTAACGTGAAAGAAAACGGCAAGGTGGTGGCAGAAGGTGCCGCCGCCTGGCCAGAGCTGCAAGCCCGGGTCAAACGTGTGAATGACCTGGCATCGCAACTCAGCCAGCTTGAGAAAAAAGACATCGGCGCGATCAACTACGGGCTGGAGCGTATCCGCCTGCATGGTCGCAAGCTGGAACTGGAAGGCAAGCTGACCCCGCAGGCACAAGCCGACATGGAAGCCGAACGCGCCGAGCTGAATGCGCGTTACAAGGCCATCGAAGACCGCCTGGGTGAGTTGCACGCACAGTTCAACCGCGACAGCCTCACGGCTCGCGATGCCAACGGCAAAGAGCTGGAAATTGGCATCGGCAAAGTGGTCAAGGCCTACCAGCCGAACGCCATGAACAGCTGGCAGAAACTGGCCATGTATTTCAGCAACATCTGGGAGTTCCTGAGCCAGGATCCCCGTGAAGCCAACACCGAGGGCGGGATCTTCCCGGCCATTTTCGGCACGGTGATGATGACGTTGATCATGGCTGTGATCGTGACGCCGTTTGGTGTGCTGGCAGCGGTTTACCTGCGTGAATATGCCAAGCAAAACACCCTGACCCGGGTGATCCGTATTGCGGTGAACAACCTGGCGGGTGTACCGGCCATTGTTTACGGCGTGTTTGGTCTGGGCTTCTTTGTGTATGTGCTGGGTGGTTCGGTAGACCGCTTGTTCTTCGCTGAAGCATTGCCTGCGCCGACCTTTGGTACGCCGGGCTTGATGTGGGCTTCACTGACGCTGGCGCTGCTGGCGGTGCCGGTAGTGATCGTGGCCACTGAGGAAGGGCTGGCGCGCATTCCGCGTACCGTTCGCGAAGGCTCGCTGGCGTTGGGTGCGACCAAATCCGAAACGCTCTGGAAGATCGTGCTGCCGATGGCCAGTCCGGCCATGATGACCGGCATGATCCTCGCCGTGGCCCGTGCGGCCGGTGAAGTGGCACCGCTGATGCTGGTGGGCGTGGTCAAGCTGGCGCCGTCGCTGCCGCTGGACGGCAACTACCCGTACTTGCACCTTGACCAGAAGATCATGCACTTGGGCTTCCATATTTATGACGTCGGCTTCCAGAGCCCGAACGTCGAAGCTGCACGCCCGCTGGTCTATGCCACGGCGCTGCTGCTGGTGCTGGTCATCGCGACCCTGAACCTGTCGGCGGTGTGGATTCGTAACCACCTGCGCGAGAAGTACAAGGCGCTGGATAGCTGATAGACACATGACCTGTGGGGGCGGGCTTGCCCGCGATGGTATCGGTAAGGTTTCAACGTGAAACCGAGGTGCCTGAATCGCGAGCAAGCCCGCCCCCACAGAAGAAACCCGGTGACTGAAAACCGGAACGAATTTTTAGCGTATGGAGTAACCCATGCAGCATGAATCCTCAGCCCACGGCATCAACATGTCAGCCTTGGGTCGCACCAAACAAAGCTTGAACCTGGACAACGAAGAAGTCGCCATTGAAGTGCCGGGCCTGAATCTTTACTACGGCGAAAAACAAGCGCTGTACGACGTGTCCCTGAATATTCCGAAGCAACGGGTCACGGCGTTTATCGGTCCATCGGGCTGTGGCAAGTCTACGCTGCTGCGTACCTTCAACCGCATGAACGATCTGGTAGACGGTTGCCGCGTAGAAGGCGAGATCAACCTGTACGGCAACAACATCTACCGCAAGGGCGAGGACGTCGCTGAGCTGCGCCGTCGCGTCGGTATGGTGTTCCAGAAGCCTAACCCGTTCCCCAAGACCATTTACGAGAACGTGGTCTACGGCCTGCGGATTCAGGGCATCAACAAAAAGCGCGTTCTGGACGAAGCGGTTGAATGGGCACTCAAGGGCGCGGCGTTGTGGGATGAGGTCAAGGACCGCCTGCACGAATCGGCACTGGGCCTGTCCGGTGGTCAGCAACAGCGTCTGGTGATTGCCCGCACCATCGCGGTAGAACCCGAAGTGTTGCTGCTCGATGAGCCTTGCTCGGCACTCGATCCGATCTCGACATTGAAGGTCGAAGAGCTGATCTATGAGCTCAAGTCCAAGTTCACCATCGTGATCGTGACCCACAACATGCAACAGGCGGCTCGTGTTTCGGACTACACGGCGTTCATGTACATGGGCAAAATGGTTGAGTACGGCGACACCGACACGCTGTTCACCAACCCGGCCAAGAAGCAGACCGAAGACTACATCACCGGGCGCTATGGCTAGTTTGAGCGGCAGTGACCGTTCGACGTATCGACAATTCGGCTAGCCGCTTACAGCGCGCAGCTCACAGCTTTTGCGGAGCAGAACCATGATTTCAAAGGATGGCCTCACCCATCACATTTCCGCGCAGTTCAACGCGGAACTCGAAGACGTGCGCAGCCACCTGCTGGCGATGGGCGGCCTGGTCGAGAAGCAGGTCAATGATGCGGTGACCGCGTTGATCGAGGCCGACTCGGGCCTGGCCCAACAGGTGCGCGAGATTGATGAACAGATCAACCAGATGGAGCGCAACATCGACGAGGAATGCCTGCGCATTCTGGCCCGTCGTCAGCCTGCGGCCTCTGACTTGCGTCTGATCATCAGCATCTCCAAGTCGGTGATCGACCTTGAGCGCATCGGTGACGAAGCGACCAAAATCGCGCGCCGGGCCATCCAGTTGTGCGAAGAGGGTGAGGCGCCGCGGGGTTATGTTGAAGTGCGTCACATCGGCGATCAGGTGCGCAACATGGTGCGCGATGCACTGGACGCCTTTGCCCGTTTCGATGCCGACCTCGCCCTGTCGGTGGCCCAGTACGACAAAATCATCGACCGCGAATACAAGACCGCGCTGCGTGAGCTGGCCACTTACATGATGGAAGACCCGCGCTCGATCTCGCGCGTGCTGAGCATCATCTGGGTGCTGCGTTCGCTGGAGCGTATCGGTGATCACGCCCGCAATATCTCGGAACTGGTGATTTATCTGGTGCGCGGTACTGACGTGCGGCACATGGGCCTCAAGCGCATGCGCGAAGAAGTTCAGGGCACCGGCGCGGATAGCGCTAATGTTGCGCCGCCGCCTGACGATAAATAAGACAGCCTGATCTAAAAAGCGCCCGGCTCATTGCCGGGCGTTTTGGTTTTTGGGCGTTCATATCCAAGGAGCAGTCGATGAGCAAGGTGAGTGTGCTGGTGGTGGATGACGCGTCGTTTATTCGTGACCTGATTAAAAATTGCCTGCGTAACTATTTTCCGGGTATCAGGATCGAAGACGCGGTCAACGGCCGCAAAGCCCAGACCCTGCTGACCCGCGAAGCCTTCGATCTGGTGCTGTGCGACTGGGAAATGCCAGAGATGTCCGGCCTTGAGCTGTTGAGCTGGTGTCGCGAGCAGGACCGGCTGAAAACGTTGCCCTTTATCATGGTCACCAGCCGAGGTGACAAAGAGAACGTGATCCAGGCCATTCAGGCAGGGGTTTCGGACTTCGTCAGCAAGCCTTTTACCAACGAGCAGTTGCTGTCCAAAGTGAAGAAAGCGTTCACCAAGGCCGGGTTGCTCGACTCGGTGATGTCCAGCGCACCGGCACGCATGAACTCGGCGTTTGGCAATGATTCGCTCAATGCGTTGACCGGCGGCAAGGCGCAGGTCGTAGCCCCTGCACCGGCGGCCCCTGCACCGCGACCGGTCCCAGTGCCCGCGCCGACACTGACAAGCCGTGGCCAAGGACAACTGCGTTTGCCCAGCGGTATACAGACGTGTGTGATCAAGGCACTGAGCCTTAAGGAGGCGCTGCTGGTGGTGCGTCGCGGCGACGTGCTGCCTCAGGTGCTGGACAGCGCCGTACTGGACCTTGAGCAGGGCGAGAGCGCCGAGGTGGCGCGCTTGAATGGTTATCTGCATGCCATCGTGGCGTATGAGCCAAAACCGGACAGTGCCTGGCTGCAACTGACCTTCCGCTTTGTCGATCAGGATGCCGACAAAATGAACTACCTGTCACGACTGATTGCACACGGCACGGCACAGAAGCATTTTGTGCCGGGTGCGTGAAGTGCCCTTGTGGATCAGGGCAGCTGCAACCCGCCCGATGCCTTGTGGATCGCCCGCAGGTGTTCGCCAATCTGTTTGACGTTGGCTTCAGTCGCTGCAATTTCAGCGGCTCGGGAAGGCTCCAGCAGGCTGCGCACTTCCTTGTCCAGGTCAGTGGTCAGGCGCAGCAGTTGCTGCTGGCGCTGACTGCTTTCGGACTCGAGCATTTCCCACTCCCTGGTTTGGGGCAGGCCGTAGCCATTGCTGCCGAGCAACTCGGCCGGGCGGCTGAGAAAGCCGCTGCTGGCGAGAATTTCCTGCAGGGTCTTGTTGGCCTTGTCCATGCCGCCATCCTTGAGCCCGCGTGCGCCCAGGTACTTTTGTTTGACCTCATCCTGAGCCAGCAGCAGTTGTCGGCGAAAGCCGGCTTGCTCCAGTAGCAACAAGGCTGCGCTGGCGCGCAAGTCGGCTTGCGCGATCCACGGGCGGCGTTCGTCCGCGTTCAGGGCCAACCAGTCTTCGACGGTGGTTTGCTTGATCGGCAAGCGGGTCTTGAGTACATCGAACATCGCCTGGTAGCGATCACGGTAGGAGTCAAAGCGATAACCCAGGCGCAGCGCTTCCTTGGGATCGTCCAGCACGCTGGTATCCGCCAGCCCCCGGGCTTTGAGTACTTCAAGCAAACCGTTGGGCACAATGCTGTCCAGGCCCTTGAGCTGGGCATTGTTGCTGCCGCTGCGCAGCAGTTTCAGGGTCTCGACCGCGCAGTTGTTGGAGATGAAGTAGTAGTCGCCGTCATAGCTCCAGTGCATCTCGGCCGCGTGCTCAACCACTTCCTCGATTTCCGGGCGGCTCAGTTTGAGCGGTACGGAAGCCAGGCTGCGCAGTTCAGTCTTGGTGTATTCGTCGATCACTTGAGCCAGCGGTAATACGAACAGGCGCGAAGGGTAGGCACCGGTCAGGCCGTCCCAACTTGAGAGCTGTACGTCATTGACGAACGCCCGGTAGGACAGCACCAGGTGTTCTTGCAAGTCGAGTCGGCAGTCCGGGCCGCGTGGTCGACCTGGGGCGCAGATCACCAGACGGAGCATGCTGTGACCCCAGCGGCTGGCCCATTCCTGATTGGCTTCGGCCAGCAGGTAGTCGACCGCGTACACCCGCTCCGGGTCTACGGTACCCAGCGGGGTCTTGGCGAAATCGTTGCCGGCATTTAGGAAGGCAAAGCCTTTGGGGCACTCGTCCCTGGCGGCGGGTGCCCAGCCGAAATGTTCTTTGTAGTAGCGATACAGTGCCGGTCGGCGACAGGCATAGGCCGGGTCGAGGAGGAAGTACTCCATGTTGACCGCGACAAACTCCTTGGGGCTGCTGATTTCGTAGAGATCGGGGCTGCGCACGACCTGGTGGTTTTCTTGTTCGCGCTCGCCACGGCGGCCCACGTATTGCTGCCAGCCGGCCAGGTCGAGCAGGCGCGGATCATCACTGAGGGTGAAGCGGCGCTCGGTCTGCCCGCGACATTGATCAGGCAGGCCAATCAGGCCCGCGTTGCTGTTTTGTCGGGTACAGCGCCGGATCAGCGTGCGCTCGGCTGCGGGCCAGAGTCGGGCGCGATCGTAGAGGTGGGTGAGTTCATGCAAGACGGTGGCGAGCATTTCACGGCGCACGGTGCCGTGGGGGCGGTTGGTCTGCTGGGTGGCAGCCGAACCATCGGTCAGCCCTGCCAGGAGCGTGCGATTGAGGTCCAGCTCGGAGGTCAGCGATGCCTGGCCGTAGGCGTTGCTGGGCATGTCATCCGTCCAGCCCACCAGAATCTGCCGATCCAATTGCTCGATAAAACGCGGTGGCAGGCTCTGCATGGCCTCATCCAGCAAGGCCTGACTGGCCTGTTGCTCGGCCGGGCTCAGGCCTTCGGTCTTGAGTTGCAGATGCAGCGCGGCCTGGGCGCTGCTGGTGATCAGCAGCAGGCCACAGGCTGCGAGCCAGCGCGTTAGCGACCTCACAGTGCGAGGATGGCTTCGGCGAGATCCTGGTCACTGGCGTTGCGGGCTTCAGGCACGCGGTCACGCAGGGTGCTGAAGGCTGCTTCCAGTTGCACGCCGCGGATATCGCCCTGGCTGGCGACAAAGGTAGCCGCGTCGTCGTGGGCTTCACGCACGACTTTAGAGTCGCGGATGGAGGTCGTGGTGTCGGACGTGAAATCGATGGTGCGACCAAAGGCGCGCACGATGATGTTGCTGGTCTGCACAACGGTTTGTGCTTGCGCTACATCGGCGAGTAGCAAAAAGCCAAGGGTGGCGACAATTAAAGGGCTGCGCATGAAGTATCT
Source organism: Pseudomonas sp. NKUCC02_KPG (assembly GCF_019345465.1). Taxonomy (GTDB): domain Bacteria; phylum Pseudomonadota; class Gammaproteobacteria; order Pseudomonadales; family Pseudomonadaceae; genus Aquipseudomonas. Next base: position 10,807 of record NZ_JAHKRC010000007.1, on the reverse strand, counting down.
CCAGGAAAAGCGGGTATTTATTGGACGAGAATTGTCTGTGCCAGTTCAAGGTCGCTGGCACTCAATTTTGGCGTGTTCTGGCGCAGATAGCGCAAGGCAGACTCCAGCTGCGCTCCTCTTGTCTGACCATCACTGGCAATAAAGACGGCGGCATCATCCTGGGCGGCACGTATCAGTTTGTGATCAAAAGGCGCGGACGTCACTTTACTGGTGACGTAACCACTGAGCACCACATTCTGGGTGGTCATGTCGAAGGCGTTGGCTGATTGAGTCCAGCTGAGTGCAAGAAGAGCTAATAAGGAAAAACGCATGGGTCTCGAGGCTGTTTGAATGAGAGCCAAGGCTAGCGTAATGGTCTGGGCAGGGCCAGCGCGGGGGGGCGTCTTTGTGGGCGCGGGCTTGCTCGCGATGGTGTCGACGCGGCTCAACTGAATGACCGCGCCGCCTGCATCACGAGCAAGCCCGCTCCCAAAAGAGCTGACCCGTTATGGTGTCACTTACATTCAGATCGTCAGAATGGCCTGGGCCAGCTGTGCATCGGTGGCCTGCAATTGCGGGGCTTGCTGGCGAATGGCTTCGAACGCACTTTCGAGTTTTACCCCGCGAATGGTGCCTTCGCTGGCAACAAAGCTGGCAGCGTCATCACGGGCTGCGCGTACGATTTTGTTGTCACGAAACGAACCTGTGGCATCCGATGTCAGATCGGACGTTGCCTTTAGGGTGCCCACAATGCCATCGGTCGTGACGATGAAGCTTGTGGCGTTGGCGCTGGCTGCAACGGCCAGCAGTGCCGCCGCGCTGAGTAGGCGAAGTGTGGACATGGTGAGACTCCTGAATATGAACGTATGAAAATAGACGCTTATGGACCGAATAGTAGGCTCAGGGTTGCGTCAGGCATAGGACGTTTTGGTGGGTACTGTAGGTGAAGTGCTCTAGATCAGGCATTTTGATAACTGTACCTGTTTGTTTTTTTATTATTTAAAACTGTACCTGTCTTTATGCCAAGGCTTGAAACCGTGGTCCATAAACGACAAAACCCGTCAGCGGTAATCCGCGACGGGTTCTGTTTTTTCAATTCAGGTTGCTGGCGGTGGACCGGTGGTCAGGGCCAGCGAGCGCAAGTTAGCGCCAGAACGGCTTGCTCAGCTCTTCGTAACGCTGTGCTTCGCTAATACCGGCATCAGCCAGAAGACGCGAGTCCAGTCGAGCCAATTGATGGCGGCTGGAGATGCGGCGCTGCCACAACATCAGGTTGGCAAGAACGCGCAAAGGCATGGAAGCCTGGGTGTTTACAGAGTTGCTTTCGCTGAACAGTTCGGAACTGAGTGTACGTTCCATGGTGTCATCCTTCCGCTTATGGCGGCATTGGCTAGTGGTTTAACTGATGCCAATGATCCTCCTCTTTGTCCAGTGTCTCTAGATACAGTTCACCTGTATTGCAATGGGCCAGTTAACTGTTTATGCGCGCTGTACGGGCACAAATACGCGTAACTGTACCTGTCCGCACCTAAGTGGTGCGAAATTGGCAAAAGTGGCCGTGAAAGAGTGTGTTGAAGGCGGGAAATGACCAGTACAGCAGTACAGTTTTTGAAATTAAGGGCATAAAAAGCCGCTGACAAAACGTGTTTACGTCAGCGGCTCTCTAGCTCGCGGGTTACGGCAGCATTTTTCCGGTTTCTTCCAGGTTGATATGCCAGCTCAGGGCTTCACGCAGGATGTGTGGCGTGTGGCCGCCAATCGCGCAGGCCTTGGTGAAGTAGTCATTAAGGGCTTCACGGAAGTCCGGGTGAACACAGTTGTCGATGATGACGCGTGCGCGCTCACGCGGCGCGAGGCCACGCAGATCGGCCAGGCCCTGCTCGGTCACCAGGATATCGACATCGTGCTCGGTGTGGTCGACGTGGCTGACCATTGGTACAACGCTGGAGATCGCGCCTGCCTTGGCAATCGACTTGGTCACGAAAATCGCCAGGTGTGCGTTACGGGCGAAGTCGCCCGAGCCGCCGATACCGTTCATCATCCGCGTACCGCAGACGTGAGTGGAGTTGACGTTGCCGTAGATGTCGAACTCCAGCGCGGTGTTGATGCCGATGATGCCCAGACGACGAACCACTTCAGGGTGGTTGGAGATCTCTTGCGGGCGCAACACCAGTTTGTCCTTGTAGCGCTCCAGATTGCCGAACACGTCCGAGTTGCGACGCTCCGACAATGTGATCGAGCTGCCCGAAGCGAAGCTCATCTTGCCGGCGTCGATCAGGTCGAAGGTCGAATCCTGCAGGACTTCGGAGTACATGGTCAGATCTTCGAACGGCGAGTCGATCAAGCCGCACATCACCGCGTTTGCGATGTTGCCAATACCCGCTTGCAGTGGACCGAGCTTGTTGGTCATCCGGCCAGCTTCGACTTCCTGCTTGAGGAAGTTGATCAGGTGGAAGGCGATACCGTCGGTTTCGCTGTCAGGCTCGGACACGGTGGACGGCGAATCAGGTTTGTTGGTGATCACGATGGCGACGATTTTTTCTGCCGGGATCGGGATTGCGGTGCTGCCGATGCGATCGTCGACCTTCACCAGCGGGATCGGCGTGCGCGTCGGGCGGTAAGTCGGGATATAGATGTCGTGCAGGCCTTCCAGGTTCGGGTTGTGCGCCATGTTGATCTCGACGATCACCTGTTTGGCGAAAATCGCGAAGCTGGCGGAGTTGCCCACGGAAGTCGTCGGAACGATATGGCCTTGCTCGGTAATGGCTACAGCTTCGATCACTGCGATGTCCGGCAGCTTGAGCTGATTGTTGCGCAGTTGCTCTACGGTCTCGGACAAATGCTGATCGATAAACATCACTTCGCCGGCGTTGATCGCCTTGCGCAAAGTGCTGTCCACCTGGAATGGCATGCGACGTGCCAGTACACCGGCTTCGGTCAATTGCTTGTCAAGGTCGTTGCCCAGGCTTGCGCCGGTCATCAGGGTGATTTTCAGCGGCGACTTTTTGGCACGCTCAGCCAGGGCCTGAGGGACGGCTTTGGCTTCACCGGCACGGGTAAAACCGCTCATGCCGACGGTCATGCCGTCTTGGATAAGGGCGGCGGCTTCTTCGGCGCTCATGACCTTATCGTGCAGGGAGTTCAGGCGAATACGTTCACGGTACATGGATTGTTATCTCGGGCAACGGAAGCAAGAGGCGCAGTCTATTCATTTTCAGAGCCTTTCGTCCCGCTACCATGGTCGAATGCCAGCGGCCGATTTAGAGCCTTTGGTCGGGTTCCTTGGAAAAAGAAAAACCCCGGCCATGACAGCGCCGGGGTTTTCGATATTGCGTTGATACCAGATGTTACTCGACAGCTTTAACCATATCTTCAATAACCTTCTTGGCGTCGCCGAAGACCATCATGGTTTTATCCAGATAAAACAGTTCGTTATCCAGGCCCGCATAGCCACTGGCCATTGAGCGTTTGTTAACGATGACGGTTTTGGCTTTATAGGCTTCGAGGATCGGCATGCCAGCGATCGGCGATTTTGGATCGTTCTTGGCCGCCGGGTTGACCACGTCGTTGGCGCCCAGGACGAGCACTACGTCAGCCTGGCCAAACTCGGAGTTGATGTCTTCCATCTCGAACACCTGGTCGTAAGGCACTTCGGCCTCGGCCAGCAGCACGTTCATGTGACCTGGCATACGGCCTGCAACCGGGTGAATGGCGTACTTTACGGTGACGCCGCGATGGGTCAGTTTTTCGGTCAGTTCCTTGAGCGCGTGTTGTGCCCGGGCAACAGCCAGGCCGTAGCCTGGAACGATGATCACGGTGTCGGCGTTCATCAGCAGGAAGGTGGCATCGTCAGCCGAGCCGGATTTGACCGGACGGGCCTCTTGCGTGCCAGCTGGGCCGCCAGCGTCTGTTGCGCCACCAAAACCACCGAGGATCACGTTGAAGAACGAACGGTTCATCGCCTTGCACATGATGTACGACAGGATCGCACCCGAAGAACCTACCAGCGAGCCGGCAATGATCAGCATCGAGTTGTTCAGTGAGAAGCCGATACCGGCTGCTGCCCAACCTGAGTAGCTATTAAGCATCGATACCACGACAGGCATATCGGCGCCGCCAATCGGGATGATGATCAGCACGCCCAGCACAAACGCCAGGGCCAGCATCAGCGCGAAAGCGTTGAGGTTGCCGGTCAGCATAAAGGTGATGCCCAGTGCCAGCGTGGCCAGGCCCAGTACCAGGTTCAGCTTGTGTTGGCCGCTGAACTGTACCGGTGCGCCCTGAAACAGGCGGAACTTGTACTTGCCAGAGAGTTTGCCGAAGGCGATCACCGAACCGGAGAAGGTGATTGCACCAATGGCTGCACCCAGGAACAGTTCCAGACGGTTGCCTGCAGGAATAGCGTCGCCCAGGTGTTTGACGATACCCAGGGACTGCGGTTCGACCACGGCTGCGATTGCAATGAATACCGCCGCGAGGCCGATCATGCTGTGCATGAAAGCGACCAGCTCAGGCATTTTGGTCATTTCGACGCGTTTAGCCATGATTGAGCCAGCAGTACCACCGACCAGCAGGCCGACAATCACGTAGCCGATGCCAGCCGTCGCGATCTCTGCGCCCAGCTTGTAGATCAGGCCAACCGTGGTAATGATCGCCAGGCCCATGCCGAGCATGCCGAACAGGTTGCCGCGACGTGAGGTGGTGGGGTGCGACAGGCCCTTGAGCGCCTGAATAAAGCAGATTGATGCAACCAGATACAGAACAGTGACCAGGTTCATGCTCATGGCTTGCGCACCTCTTCTTTGGCTTTAGGTGCTTTCTTCTTGAACATTTCCAGCATGCGCCGGGTGACCAAAAATCCACCGAATACGTTTACGGCAGCCAGCGCGACCGCCAGGGTGCCCATGGTTTTGCCCAGCGGGGTAACAGTCAGTGCGGCAGCGAGCATGGCGCCCACAATCACAATGGCTGAAATGGCATTGGTGACGGCCATCAAGGGTGTGTGCAGTGCAGGTGTCACGTTCCATACCACGTGATAGCCCACATAGATGGCCAGCACGAAGATGATCAGGTTGTAGATACCGGGGGAGATGAACTCTTCCATTATTTTTATCCTCAGCCGTTTTTGCGCACGACTTGACCGTCACGGCACATCAGGCACGCGGCGACGATGTCGTCTTCAAGGTTGATCTGGAACTGTCCTTCGGGGGTGAAGACCAGCTTGAGGAAGTCCAGCAGATTGCGGGCGTAGAGCGCCGAGGCGTCTGCAGCAACCATTGCGGCAAGGTTGGTGTGGCCGACGATGGTGACACCGTGCTCAACCACTACTTGGTCGGCGACGGTCAGCGGGCAATTGCCCCCTTGGGCTGCAGCCAGATCGATGACCACCGAGCCGGGTTTCATCTGGGCTACGGTTTCAGCGCTGAGCAGTACCGGAGCTTTACGGCCCGGGATCAAGGCGGTGGTGATCACGATGTCAGCCTGCTTGGCGCGTTCGTGAACAGCCTGTGCCTGGCGTTGCATCCAGCTGGCAGGCATTGGGCGTGCATAGCCGCCTACGCCAATGGCGCACTCACGCTCTTCGTCGGTTTCGTAAGGCACGTCGACGAACTTGGCGCCCAGCGATTCGATCTGCTCTTTAACGGCTGGTCGGACATCGGATGCCTCGATCACTGCGCCCAGGCGTTTGGCCGTGGCGATCGCCTGCAAGCCAGCCACGCCTGCGCCCAGAATCAGTACGCGAGCGGCCTTAACGGTCCCGGCGGCGGTCATGAGCATCGGCATAAAGCGCGGATAGTGGTGGGCGGCGACCAAGACGGCTTTATAGCCGGCGATGTTGGCCTGGGATGACAGCACATCAAGACTTTGCGCACGAGAGGTTCGGGGAGCGGCTTCGAGAGAGAAAGCGGTGATCCCGCGCTCGGCCAGTTTGGCAATGGTTTCATTGCTGAACGGGTTGAGCATGCCAATGAGCACGGTGCCAGTCTTGATCAAGGCCAGTTCGCTGTCACTTGGGGCGACAACCTTGAGAATCAGCTCTGCGCCGAAAGCATCTGTAGCGTTGCCAATAGTTGCGCCGGCGGCTTCATAAGCACTGTCGATAACGCTGGCATTGATACCTGCGCCGCTTTGAACAGTCACTTTATGGCCTTGGCCGATCAGCTTCTTGATGGTTTCCGGGGTTGCAGCAACCCGGGTTTCACCCGTATGGGTCTCGAGAGGAACACCAATGTGCACGTCATATCTCCTGCGTGATCTTTATAAGAAAGCCAGCGCACTACGGATGGTGCGACTGGGGCGGCCGATCAGCACGATCCCACCAAAGTATGGGTGGGGCGGGGCATTCTGCTGGCAATTTTTTTACCCTTCAAGGACTTATGGAGGGCGACGGGATTTTAACTACAAGTCATGCAGTGACCGAATGTCGCAATGATCGGCTGCATGCCTTTAAATACGAGGCTTTCAGAGGATTTGAGTGTTTTCTGAGTTTTTTTCACATTTCTTTTGGTTATCGCTGCATAACTTTGAGAAATACCCTGCAGGCCGCGTGGTTACTGGCTTGCAGGTTTGTCCAGTTAGACCAAAGTACAGAGTGTTTAAACGCGACATTTACGTACATATGTAGTGTGTTTTTATGTATCACTACATAGTTTGTTTGGACCATGCGGTTTTTCAAATCTGGCTGTAAGTGGCGGCCTGATTGACTAGCCAGTCTCGAAAGGCCTGCAATGAAGCTGATTCGATTTTGCGTTCTGGGATCATCAGGTAGTAAGCCTTGGTGCTGAGCAGGGTGCTCTCGTTGGCAATCACCAGGCGTTTTTCGGCCAGTTCTCGCTGAATCAGAAAGGGGGGGATAAGGGCGACGCCCATTTCATGCATGGCGGCTTGGGCCAGCATCGAGAACAGTTCATAGCGTGGCCCGGTCATGTCGCGAGGTACGTTCATGTCCTGCGCGTTGAACCATTGGCGCCAGGCATAGGGGCGTGTGGTTTGTTGCAGCAGGGGGAGTTCGCAGAGCGCTTGCGGGGTGAGGCTTTGCTGTTCCCCCAATAATGTGGGGCTGCACACGGGGACCGGGTTTTCACCCATCAGGCGGTAGGACGATGTTCCGGACCAGTCGGCATCTCCGAAGTAGATGGCAGCATCAAAGTCGGTATCGGCAAACAGAAAGGGGCGAGTGCGGTTGGTCAGGTTTACCGTGACGTCCGGATGCTGGTGCTGAAAGTCCTTGAGCCGAGGGAGTAGCCATTGCGTCCCGAAAGTGGGCACCACAGCCAGCTCGATGACGTTGGCACCCTGTTGGCCCATGACGGACAGCGTGTCCCGTTCCACGGCATCCAACTGGGTTGCTATGCGTCTGCTGTAAGAAAGGCCTGCTTCGGTCAGTTTTACGCCACGTTTAGAGCGTCGGAAGAGCTCTACGCTCAGGAACTCTTCCAGGCTGGCAATCTGGCGGCAAATAGCCCCTTGAGTGAGGGAAAGCTCGTGTGCCGCTTTGGTAAAGCTTTCATGGCGTGCTGCCGCTTCGAAGCTGATCAGGGCTGTTGTGCTAGGGATCTTGCGGCGCATGTACGGCTTCCTCACTAAACGAAGTCAGAAAAGGCTATTTATAGAGTTACGGAGTGAGAAATTATCACAGGATGGTGCTGAATCCTCGTTTGTCCTTCTATATAGAAGGGGCCTAGGATCGGCTCACGACATTTTATCTATTACGCGAGGGTTCTCTCATGGCGGGTAAAGCAAGCTTCAACTGGATTGATCCACTGTTGCTGGATCAGCAGCTCACTGAAGAAGAGCGCATGGTGCGTGACAGTGCTGAGCAGTTTGCTCAGGACAAGTTGGCGCCACGTATTCTTGATGCTTTCCGTAATGAGAAGACTGACCCTGCGATCTTCCGTGAAATGGGCGAAACCGGTTTGCTGGGTGCGATGATTCCGGAGCAGTACGGCGGTAGCGGTCTTAATTACGTCAGCTATGGCCTGATAGCTCGTGAAGTGGAGCGGGTCGATTCGGGCTACCGCTCGATGATGAGCGTGCAGTCATCTTTGGTGATGGTGCCAATCAATGAGTTCGGTACCGAGGCGCAGAAGCAAAAATACCTGCCCAAGCTGGCATCTGGCGAATGGATTGGCTGCTTCGGTCTGACGGAGCCTAACCACGGCTCTGACCCGGGCGCGATGATTACCCGTGCTCGCTCGGTTGATGGTGGCTATAGCCTGACGGGCAGCAAGATGTGGATCACCAACAGTCCTATCGCCGATGTGTTTGTGGTGTGGGCGAAAGATGATGAAGGCGACATTCGTGGCTTTGTTCTGGAAAAAGGCTGGAAGGGCCTGACTACGCCCGCGATTCACGGCAAGGTTGGCTTGCGTGCGTCCATTACTGGCGAAATCGTGATGGATAACGTGTTTGTACCCCAAGAGAACATCTTCCCGGATGTGCGCGGCCTGAAAGGTCCTTTTACCTGTCTGAATTCGGCTCGTTACGGGATTTCCTGGGGGGCGCTGGGGGCTGCTGAGTTCTGCTGGCATACGGCGCGTCAGTACACGCTGGATCGTCATCAATTTGGCCGGCCTTTGGCGGCGACCCAGTTGATCCAGAAAAAGCTGGCCGATATGCAGACCGAGATTACGCTGGCCCTGCAGGGTTGCCTGCGTCTGGGGCGGATGAAGGATGAAGGTACTGCGGCCGTTGAGATCACTTCGATCATGAAGCGCAACTCATGCGGCAAGTCGTTGGATATTGCGCGTATGGCTCGCGACATGCTGGGTGGTAACGGTATCTCGGATGAGTTCGGGGTTGCGCGTCATCTGGTCAACCTGGAAGTTGTGAATACCTATGAAGGCACTCATGACGTGCATGCCTTGATTCTTGGGCGTGCACAGACCGGCCTTCAGGCGTTCTATTAACAGGAGCTCGGCTCATGGGTGCTTTATCGCATTTGCGGGTGTTGGATTTGTCTCGGGTGCTGGCGGGGCCGTGGGCCGGGCAAATACTGGCCGACCTTGGGGCCGAAGTTATTAAGGTGGAGCGCCCGGGCAATGGTGACGACACTCGCGCCTGGGGGCCGCCCTTTCTCAAGGATGCTTATGGAGAAAGTACGGGGGAGGCTGCCTATTACTTGTCTGCAAACCGCAACAAGCAGTCGGTCACTATTGATTTCACCAAGCCTGAAGGGCAGCGGCTGGTTCGTGATCTGGCGGCCAAGTCGGACATTCTGATCGAGAATTTCAAAGTTGGGGGGCTGGAGGCGTATGGTCTGGACTATGCGTCACTAAAGGCTTTGAATCCTGACTTGATCTATTGCTCAATTACGGGATTCGGTCAGACCGGTCCCTATGCCAAGCGGGCAGGTTATGACTTTATGGTTCAGGGCCTTGGCGGTCTGATGAGCCTGACGGGGCGGCCTGAAGGTGATGATGGGGCGGGGCCGGTAAAGGTTGGGGTTGCGCTGACAGATATTTTGACCGGGCTTTACTCGGCAGTGGCGATTCTGGCTGCCCTTGCTCATCGTCAGCATGATGGTGGCGGGCAGCATATAGATATGGCGCTGTTGGATGTGCAGGTGGCTTGCCTGGCGAATCAGGCGATGAACTATTTGACTACGGGCGTAGCGCCGCAGCGCCTGGGCAATGCGCATCCGAATATCGTGCCTTACCAGGATTTTCCGACGGCAGATGGCGACTTCATTCTTACGGTAGGGAATGACAGTCAGTTCCGTAAATTTACTGAAGTGGCTGGTCGGCCTGAGCTGGGTGGGGATCCGCGCTTTGCTACCAACAAGCTGCGTGTTGCTAATCGGGCGGAGTTGGTGCCGCTTATCAGGCAGTTAACTGTTTTCAAGACCACGGCTGAGTGGGTGGCGCAGTTGGAGGCGGTTGGTGTTCCCTGTGGGCCGATCAATGACCTGGCTCAGGTATTTGCTGACCCTCAGGTGCGTGCCCGCGGATTGGCGATGCATCTACCGCATGCGTTGGCGGGGCTTGTGCCGCAGGTAGCGAGCCCTATTCGGCTGTCTGAAACGCCAGTGGAGTATCGCAATGCGCCTCCTTTGTTGGGTGAGCATACTCAGCAAGTTCTGGAGCGGGTGCTGGGGTTGGACGCGGGAGTGGTAGAGGGTTTGCGTCGGTCTGGCGTGCTGTAGCTATATAGAGGGGTGCGTCAGCACCCCTCTATATAGGTGTAATTAGGGGTATTTGGAGTTAATTGATAGTTTTACTCAATTAGCCCTTGACTAGGATTTTTAGCGGCCTATAATTCGTCCCACTTCCGGCGCAGTTGAAACGGAAAACTCCTTGAATATCAATGAGTTGGATTGTTTTGCAGTGTCAGCTTCAAGTCATCGAAGCAGGAAATTAGGTGTTGACAGCAGCTTGTAACGCTGTAGAATGCGCACCTCGGTTCAGCGAAGGCTAAACCAACCGCTCTTTAACAACTGAATCAAGCAATTCGTGTGGGTGCTTGTGGAGTCAGACTGGTAGTCAACAAGATTATCAGCATCACAAGTTACTCCGCGAGAAATCAAAGATGTAACCAACGATTGCTGAGCCAAGTTTAGGGTTTCTTAAAAACCCAAAGATGTTTGAACTGAAGAGTTTGATCATGGCTCAGATTGAACGCTGGCGGCAGGCCTAACACATGCAAGTCGAGCGGTAGAGAGAAGCTTGCTTCTCTTGAGAGCGGCGGACGGGTGAGTAATACCTAGGAATCTGCCTGATAGTGGGGGATAACGTTCGGAAACGGACGCTAATACCGCATACGTCCTACGGGAGAAAGCAGGGGACCTTCGGGCCTTGCGCTATCAGATGAGCCTAGGTCGGATTAGCTA
>NZ_JAHKRC010000006.1 GCF_019345465.1 Pseudomonas sp. NKUCC02_KPG | reverse complement strand
CGTATCGCTACATCGAAATGCTCACCACCGCCGCCGTTATCTATTGGTTGATGTCGATCGGGCTCGAACTGGTGCAGAACCGCCTCGAGCGCCACTACGGCAAAGGGTTCACACAGCAGCGCTGAGCCTGCTTATTTACGAACCCGTGGGTGTCAGTCATCAACAGGTTCAGCCCAATTTCACACATTCAGAGACAAGACATGAAGGAACGATCAATGGTTATTCTTGATGGTGGCATGGGCCGGGAGTTGCAACGTTGTGGCGCACCTTTCAGGCAGCCTGAGTGGTCGGCACTTGCATTGAGCGAAGCCCCGGAAGTCGTGGTGGCCGTTCATGCCGCGTTCATAGAAGCCGGTGCTCAAGTCATTACCAGCAACAGTTATGCAGTGGTTCCCTTCCATATAGGTGAGGAACGCTTTGCCAGTGAGGGGCTGGAACTCGCCTCGATTGCAGGCCGACTGGCACGCAAAGCGGCTGACGCCAGTGCCCGACCGGTCAAGGTCGCGGGTTCTCTGCCGCCGTTGTTCGGCTCCTACAGGCCTGATCTGTTCCAGCCTGAGCGGGTGACTGAAGTGCTCACGCCTCTGCTTCAAGGCTTGGGCGCGCATGTGGACCTGTGGTTGGCAGAGACCCAGAGCTCACTGGCCGAAGTGCAGGCGATCCACGCTCATCTGCCGTCAGACGGCAAGCCATTCTGGGTATCCTTCACCCTTCAGGATGAAGAGACTGACGGTGTGCCTCGCCTGCGTTCAGGCGAACCCGTGGCCGACGCCATCGAAGCGGTTGCAGGAATGGGAGTTGCCGCGGTGTTGTTCAACTGCAGCCAGCCGGAAGTGATCGGTGCTGCCGTGGATGTGGCGCGAGCCATTACCGAGCGTTTGGGTGCCGACATCGCCATTGGTGTCTACGCCAATGCCTTCCCGCCGCAACCGAAGGAAGCGACGGCGAATGACGGCCTGGACGAGCTGCGCGAAGACCTCGATCCCCTGGGCTACCTGGAGTGGGCCAAGGATTGGCAACACAGAGGGGCAAGCATGATCGGCGGATGCTGTGGTATCGGCCCGCAGCATATTGCCGAGCTCAAACGTAGCCTGAAGTGACCTGGCAACACGCCAGTGTTGAGTGAAAACCTGCACGGGCCCTGCACTCGATTCGCCTGGTGGCGCCAAGCGTTGCCGGCGAACGGGACGGGCAGACTGAAACGTACATCAATCGTTGCCTGAACATGAATCGTCCGCTGTTTGTTGCTTTGGATGGGCCCAAGGGGACCGGCAAAACCACACTGCTGGAAGCCATCACGAAAGTACTGAGGGCAGACAGCAAAAAGGTGATCCGGCTGTGCGAGAAAAAAAGCGATCCCTACCGGGGTGAAACAATGGCCCTCGTGAACAGGCTCGCCAGAGATCCGTGCCGGGATCTGGAGCTGGCCGTGTGTGAGCGCCTCGCTGACAGCCGAGCCTGGATGACCCGGCACGTGCTGACCAAACAGCCGCCAGACTGCATCATCCTGATCGATCGCTGGTACCCGTCTGATGCGGCGTTTCGCCGGATAGTCCCGTTTGCAGAAATCCTGCAGTTGAACATGGATCGAAACGTGCGAGTGCCAGACCTGCATGTCGGGGTCGTCACCGCCCCTGAAATGTCATGGGCGAGGGCGGCGGCACGGTCCCGCGGGCTGGGGAGTACGGTGATGCACGCGCTGCAAGAGCATGTCGCGAGCACGAAAGCATTCGAGCAGGCGGCGGCAGATCAGGGCTGGGTGTTATGCCGTAACGAAGGATCGATCGAAGACGCTACGATGCAGGTGGTTGCCGGGATCTATAGCGTCCTTTGACCCTCACAGACCTATTTGGCCTGTGGCCAAAACCGCACGCCACCGCCCGGCGCCTCTGTCCAGGCCTGTAACGAACGCGTCGGCAAGTCGAAATAGTCCCGGGTACGGGCATACCCATGCCCGCCCATCCGCCCGATCGCATCAAGCCCCAACTGGTCGATGTACAGGGTGTGCGGGTCAATCAGTTCGTCCCGTACATGGGCCATCAGGACTTCGCCAAAGATGATTTCCCGCGATTGCCCAATGGACAGCGCCATCATCCGGCGACACTCCAGCGCCACCGGAGCTTCGCCTATACGCGGGCATTTGACGGTGGTCCCGGCAATCGCCGTGAGGCCGGCGGCGGTCAGTTCGTCGAAACCGGGGGCGAAGGGCACGGCGCAGACATTCATCGCTTCCACCAACGCATCGCTGACAATGTTGACGGTGAATTCCTGGTTGAGCTGGATATTGCGCGTGGTGTCCTTGGGGCTGAGGTCGCCGTAGTTCTCCACGCCCAGCGCCAGAATCGGCGGGTCGGCGGACAGCGCGTTGAAGAAGCTGAAGGGGGCTGCATTGATACGTCCTTCGCCATCAACGGTCGTCACCAGCGCAATCGGTCGAGGCACCACGCTGCCAATCAGGATCTTGTACTTGTCGCGGGCACTCAGGGTGCTGAAGTCGAAGCTTTGCATAGGCACAAATCTCTAGAGAAGAGGATCGATCGCGCTGAGCGGGGCATGTGCGCTGTAGTTGTCGGCGTAGGGGATGGACGGTTTGAACAGGGTGTTCCAGTCCGGCTGGCCAAAGGCCCGAGGGCTGTGGCTGCGCATCAGTGTTTCGAATTGTCGTTGGGCCTGGCGTTGCAGGGCAGGGTAGTCGACCCCTTGAACCTGACCGTCATGCATCACGCAGCGCCCGTCGATGTAACTGGCAATGCAGTCATCACCGCGACCGGCCAGCACCAGATTTTTCAGCGGGTCGAACAGCGGCCCGAGGTGCAGGCCACGCAGGCTGAACACGGTGATATCGGCCTTTGCCCCCGGGGCCAGACGGCCGATGTCGTCACGCCCCAAAGCCTTGGCGCCCCCCAGCGTGGCGGCGTTATAAAGGTCCAGCGTGCTGGTCAACGATGCACCGCCTTCCATCAGGCGGGCAATGTTGAGTCCCTGGCGCATGTTCTCCAGCAAATCCGCCGGCCAGGTGTCGGTGCCCAGGGCTAAGTTGATCCCCTTGGCCCGGTAACGGCCAAACGAGTTCAACGCCTCGCCATCCCGGGCAAACACCACCGGGCAATGCACCAGGCTGGTACCGCCGTCCACCAGCCGTTGCAGGTCGTCATCACCCTCGGTGTAAATGCCGTGGGGCAGCAGACTGCGCGGGGTCAACAGCCCCAGTTGCTCCAGCCAGGCCAACGGCGAAACTCCGCGCAGTTGTTTGACCATCTCGACTTCGCCGAGCCCCTGGCAGCAGTGCAGCCGCATGGGCGCGTTCAGCTCCCGGCTCAGGTCGGCGGTCCGTTGCAGCAGCGCGGGCGTGCAGGTTTGAATGCGATCAGGCAGCAGCGCCCCGCGAATCAAACCGTCCTGTGCCCCGTCGAAATCCTCGAAAAAGCGCACGGCCCCATCGAGCCCGGCCAGGCCTCGGGCTTCATCCCAGTGATGGGCCAGGGTTCCATCGGCGCGCCAGTAACTCATGCCGCTCATGTAGCAAGGCCCGAGGTACGTGCGCAGGCCCAGCTCAGCGGCCACACCCGCCACCGCAGCCATTTCATCGTAGGTCTCGGCCCACTGGCGGTAATACATCGAGGTGATCGGCATGGCCGTGGTGATGCCGTTGCGAATCAACTGAGTGAAGGCGTAGCGGTACTTGAAAACCTCTTCGTCCGGGCTGTAACTCTCCCGCGGACCGCTCGCCAGATAGTCCTCGGACCACATCCGGCCCATATCGCACTCATCGCCGTTGTCCAGGGTCAGCACGGTGGAGTCCAGGTCCCCGAGGGCATCCAGGTCGATGAAGCCCGGGCCGATCAACGCATTGCCATAGTCGATCCACTGATCCACGGGACCTGCATAACCGCGCCCGACAAACACGATGCGCGCGCCTTCGAACACCACTTCGCCGTCGCGCCACAGCACGTGCTGTGTGCCGTCAAAGCCGACCACGCAGCTGCTTTTGAGGCCGACCGTTGCACGTGGCCCGCGCTTCACAGACGGCTGTCCAGCAATCGACCGCCCGAGGCGATCAACTCGCCGCCGCGATAGACCTGGCGTACCGGACGCGCCACCACCGCTTCACCAAGGGTTTGCACCGGCATCAACAGGAAGTCGGCCCGTTGCCCGATCTCCAGCCCGTAATCGACACAGCCCAGCGCTTGCGCTCCATTGACTGTGGCGGCGGCAAAGGCCGCTGCCAGTTCCTCGTCCTTGTTCATGTCAAAGCGGAACGCCAGGAGCATCGCCCGTTCCAGCATGTCGCCGTTGCCCATGGGCGACCAAGCGTCGCGAATACCATCCGAACCCAGGCACACGTTGACGCCGGCTTCGCGCAACGCGAGGAACGGCGGGACCGCGCAATCGGCCGGGGCCGAACTCATCAGCGAAATGCCCAGCCTGGACAGACGATCGGCCACCGGCCGGACCTGACTCCAGGGCAACATGCCCAGGCAATAGGCGTGGCTGATCATCACCCGGCCCTGACGCCCGTAGCGCTCGGTGTAATCGGCGATCAGCGCGATCTGCCACAGGCCCAGTTCACCTTTGTCATGCAGGTGAATGTCGACCCCACGGTCGAATTCGCTGGCCAGCTTGAACACGAAGTCGAGCTGGGCGAGGGGGTCGTTATCGATACCGCAAGGGTCGAGCCCACCGACGTTTTCCACGCCCAGCGCCATGGCTTCGCGCATCAGTTCGGCGGTGCCGGGGCGGCTGATCAGGCCGGTTTGCGGGAACACCACCAGTTGCAGGTCGATCAGGTCACGGTAGCGTTCGCGCAGTTGTTGCATGGCTTCTACATGACGCAGGCCGAAATCCGGGTCGATGTCGACGTGGCAGCGCATGGTCAGCGACCCACGGGCAATGCAGTTTTCCAGGAGCGCACCGGCGCGTTCGGCGATGGGGCTCTGGACTTCGCGCAGTACGCGGCGTTCGTTGGTGATGTAATCCTTGAGCGTCGGCCCGGCGCTGTTTGAGTGCCAGGGCTGGCCCCATAGGGTTTTGTCGAGATGAACGTGGCTTTCGACCAGGGCCGGGGTGAGGAGCTGGTGTTGGCCGTCAATATCGGTGGCGGTCAGCGCTGTGCTGGAGGCTGGACGCCGCTGCTTGAACAGGCCGTTCTCCAGAAGCAGGTCTTGGGCAGCAAGGCCGTAGGGCCGCACGTTGCGCAGCCAGCGGGGTTGGTTCATGGCAAACCTCTTGGATTTCTAGGGTGTTTGACGGGGCCTCTTCGCGGTCTTGCATGCGAAGGCGGCCCCCTGGTTCTGGATCAGCCCTTGAGCTTGGACCAGATCCGGTCTTGCAACTCCCGCGCCTTGTTGCTGCATTCCTTTTCAGGGCGCAGGCGCGAGGCGAACTCTTCGGGCATGTTGATGGCATCCATCACTCGCCATTTGGCGTCGATCAGGTTTTCGCTCTGAATTCCGTTGTCATAGGCGATGGCATTGGACACGGCAGCGGCGTTTTCCGGCTTCATCATCCAGTCGATGAAGATCTTGGCATTGCCGGGGTGTGGCGCGCTTTTTGGTACGGCGAAGTTGTCCTGGAACATCGCCAGGCCTTCACGGGGATACACGTACCTGATGCTGCTCTTCTGCAACGTGGCGCGGGCGGTGGAACCGTTCCAGTTTTGCATCATGATCACTTCACCGGAGGCCATGCGGTCCACGGTGTTGTCCGAGCTGTACATCTTCAGGAACGGTTTCTGTTTTTGCAGCAATTCCAGGATGCGCTTGGCGTCCTGGGGGTTTTCGGTGCATTCGTCGACGCCCAGGTAATGGCTGGCTGCATTGATCACGCTGCTGGAGGTGTCGAGGGCGGCGAGTTGGCCCTGGAGTTCCTTGCGCGGTTCGAAAAATTCTTTCCATGAGTCGTCCAGTTTGCCGCCGGGGACCCGCGCGCTGTCATAGGAAAACCCCGTGGTGCCCCACAAGTAAGGCGCCGAAAATTTGCGACCAGGGTCGAAGCTCGGGTCGCGGAACGCCGGTTTGACGTACTGGAAGTTGGGCAGGGTCGGGGTGTCGATTTCCAGCAGCAAGTCCTGGTTGATCAGGGTACGCATGATCGATTGCGACGGCACGATCACGTCATACGCCGCGCCACCGGCCTGCAACTTGGCCAGCAGGGTTTCGTTGCTGTCGTAGCCGTCCATGGTGACCTTGATGCCGGTCTCCTTTTCGAATTTGGCCAGCAGGTCGACCGGGTAGTAATCGGTCCAGTTGTAGAAAAACAACTCCTTGGGCTCATCGGCCTGTGCGGCAAAAACGGTGAAGCAACTGAGGGCCAGGCCGGCGACGCCGTAACCAAGACGTTTCAATTTCATGCTCTTCTTATTCATGACAGCAGGCTCCAGACTCATTGTTGTTTGCCGCGTTGTCCCAGCCAGAAGGCCAGCACCACCAGCACGATGGAAATCACCAGCATCAGGGTCGAGATTGCGTTGATCTCCGGCGTCACGCCGGCCTTGATCGCCGAGAAGATGTACACCGGCAAGGTCGTCGAACCAGGCCCTGCCACGAAGAACGTCATGATGAAATCGTCGAGGCTGACCACGAATGCCAGTACCGACCCGGACAACACCGCCGGCCACAGCAGCGGCAAGGTCACCCGGCGAAACACCTGCCACGGGTTGGCGTACAAGTCGTTGGCCGCTTCCAGCAGGCTTTTGTCCAGGTCATTCAAGCGAGCGCGAATCGGCAGGTAGGCAAATGGGATGCAGAAGCCGATGTGCGCCACGATCACGGTCAGCAAACCGAGCTTGATCCCTAGCGCCATGAACAGCAGCAACGTGGCGACCGCGGTAACGATCTCCGGCAGGATGAGCGGCAGGTTGATCCCGCCCTCGACCACTTTCTGCCCGTAGAACGGCCGATACGTCGCCAGCGCGGCGAGCAGCGCAATGGCTGTGGCGCAGACCGTGGCAATGCTCGCAACGATGATCGAGTTCAGTGCCGCGGTCTGAATTGACGGGTTGGCCAGAATTCGTCCGTACCAGGCGAACGAAAACTCGGTCCAGACCGTTGCGGAGCGGTTGGCATTGAAGCTGTACGCGATCAGCACAAAGATCGGCACGTACAGGTAAGCAAGGATCAACAGACTGACTTCGCGGGTCAGCGGCAGTTTTTTCAGGTGCAGGGCGATCATGCGGTGGCTCCCCGACGTAGAGTTTTGGCGGTGCTGCGGGTATAGAGGGCGTAGAGCATCAGCGACAGCAGCAGGATCCCCAGCAACAGGAACGACAGTGAACTGCCCAGCGGCCAGTTACGGGCGGTGCCGAACTGTTGCTGGATCAGGTTGCCAATCATCAACGTCTTGCCACCACCGAGAATCGCCGGGGTGATGAATGCACCGAGGCTCGGCACAAACACCAGCAGTGCACCGGCAATCACGCCGGGCATCGACAGCGGCAGAATGATCCGCTTGAGCGCGTGCCAGCGGTTGGCTCCGAGGTCGTAGGCCGCTTCTACCAGGCGCCAGTCGAGTTTTTCCAGGGTCGAGTAGATCGGCAGAATCATGAACGGCAGAAAGCTGTAGACCAGCCCGACGCTGACGGCGAAGTCGTTGTAGAGGAGGGTGATGCCGCCAGCCTGGGGGAACAGGGCATTGAGGCTCTGGGCGACCCACCCGTGCTCGCGCAGAATGATCAGCCACGCGTAGTTGCGGATCAGCAGGTTGGTCCAGAACGGAATGGTGATCAGCAAGACCATGAGGTTGCGCCGACGCGGGGTCAGGCTGGACATCCACAGCGCCACCGGGAAGCCGAACAGAAAACACAACAACGTGGTGCCGCCGGCCTGGAACACCGAGCGCAGCAGCGCCTGGGCGTACACCCAGTTGAGCTCCTTTTCACCGTCGAAACCTTCCTGGAAAAACAGCTGCACGTAGCTTTGCAATTGCCAGTTGGCCTGCCAGTCGACGCCGCCGTACACGTTGCGTGGCAGCAGGCTGATGTAGCCCATGATGCCGAGCGGAATGGCGATCAGTGCCAGTAACGTCAGAACCACCGGGCTGAGCAACAGCGCACGGTTGAGAGCGGGGGAAGTGCTGCTGACGCTCATCTCAAGCCTCCATCAACAGGCAGGCATGGGGTGGCAGGTTGACCGCAACGCGATCACCGACCACACGCCCACGGTTCAGGCCTTCGTTGTTTTCGCGCAGCATGACCTTGATGTCGTTGTTCAACCGGCACTGATAGAGCGTCGCGGTGCCGACATACAGGACGGCTTCGATCACGCCGCGCAAATGATGGGGCTGCTGCGGATCGACCAGTTGCGAGCGCTCCGGGCGGAACGCCAGTTGCACTCTTGCGCCATCAAAGCCTTGGGCCGGGCAGGGGATTTCCACCGGCATGCCGGTTGGCACAAATAGGTTTTCGTTCTGCTGGCCACGTTTCAGATGCCCCGGCAGGAAATTGATATCGCCGATGAACTGGGCGACGAACTGGTGCTGCGGCCGCTCGTAGATGTCATTGGGCGTACCGATCTGCAGGATCTTGCCAGCGGACATCACGGCAATCCGGTCAGACAGGGTCAGGGCTTCTTCCTGATCGTGGGTCACGAAGATAAAAGTGATCCCGGCTTCCTTCTGCACGCGCTTGAGTTCGACCTGCATCTCCTTGCGCAGCTTGAGGTCCAGCGCCGACAACGGTTCGTCCAGCAGCAGTACTTTGGGTTTGGGGGCCAGGGCCCGGGCAAGGGCGACCCGCTGCTGTTGCCCGCCGGACAACTCGGCAGGTTTGCGCTTGGCCAGGTGCTGCATTTGCACCAGCGCGAGCATCTCATCGACACGCTTGGGAATGAGTTTATGATCAAGGCCCTGCATCTCAAGGCCGAAGGCTATATTCTGCGCGACACTCATGTGGGGAAACAGCGCGTAGCTCTGGAAGACCGTGTTGACCCGGCGCTTGAACGGCGGCAAGTCATTGACCGGTTCGCCCGCGAGACGGATCTCCCCTTCGCTCACATGCTCGAAACCGGCGATGGTGCGCAGCAAGGTGGTTTTGCCACAGCCCGAAGGTCCCAACAGGGTAAAGAACTCATTGTCGGCAATGTCGACTGAAACGTTGTCGAGGGCTGGAGCCAGCCCCGGATCGTCGGAATACCGTTTGGAGACGTTACGCACTTCAATTGCGACTGGATGACCCATAATGGTGCATTCCTCTAATTATTGTATGCAATGTCTGGATGCAATCTAGTGATAACCGGATTAATCTGCCCGTGCAACCCCCTTTTTTTAAGGCTGCTCATCGCCTGGGGCCGGTTGTTTTGCGCTAAAGGAGTGTTGAGATGACCGAGAAGAAACTCGAAACCACGGTCGACCGCGTCTATCAAGGGGTTTACGAGGCAATCAGCAAGCGCTCGTTGCGACCGGGGATGAAGCTGGGCGAGGCCTCCCTGGCCGAACTTTTTAACGTGAGCCGAACGTCGGTTCGTGCCGCGCTCAAGCAATTGGAGGCCGATGGACTGGTCACCACAGAGCCCAATAAAGGTGCATCCGTATCTCTACCGAGTGACGAAGAGATCCGTTCGCTGTTCGAAACCCGGCGCCTGGTCGAGATCGGTATCGTCAGCGAACTCTGTCGCCGGCGCGACACAGCCGTGACCCGCGACTTGCGCGATCACCTGTTGCTGGAGGATGAGGCGCACCGAAATGGCGACCACGAACGGTTGATACATTTGCTCGGCGAGTTCCACATCAAGCTTGCCCGTAGCCTGAACAACCCGGTGTTGCTGGACTGGTTCCAGAAGCTGATTTCCCGCGCCTCGCTGTATGCCGCCGCGCTCGATGATGACAGCCACGAAGCCTGTCGCGACGATGAGCATTTGCGCCTGATCGAGTTCATCGAGGCTGGCAACCAGGGCGCCGCGATCGAGCTGACGTGCATTCATTTAAATGGCATCGAGAAGGCGATTCTCGACGTCGCGGCCACCCTGAAAACGGACTACCACCCGCTCAAACACCTGATATCACTCTAAGGGAAAACGTGCTCCCCCTTCACCGAACCCAATCCTTGGGCCACGTCGCCAAGGATTTTCAGTGTGCCCGCCGTTTTTCGATCAGCGTTTTTAATCCGATCTATAGTCTCTGTTCCTGAAAATGCTTACGGAACGCTCGCTATGAGGCCTAAATCTGCAACGGCTTGTTCGCGCTTTACACCCAGTCATCGTGTTGAGCTTGAAGCCCATGACCTGTGCACCTGTAGCTCGCCGGATATACAGGATTTTCACGCCAGGATGATGCTCGATCTGTCTCGATGTGACGTCTATAGCGGGATCAAGCCCAAAGGCTCACCGCTGTCAGAAGTGCGCACCTCAAGTACTTCAGGACAAGGCACGAACGCTGAGTCCGGCGTGAGCACTGTATTGCTCAAGAATCTTCGTTTATTCAACGGAAGCGTTGTGCTTGACGATAACGTCTGCATCCTGATCAAGGCTGGCGTGATCGACTCCCTGCTACCCGCCAATACGGATGTCGAAGGGGCAGTGGTTATCGATTGCGGGCGAAGGGTGGTGATGCCGGGACTGATTGATGCCCATTGGCACACTACGTTGGCGGGCATCACGCAACTTGACGCGATGAGTGCAGACCCGGGCTATATCCATTTAGTCGCCGCCCGCGAAGCAGAAAGCACCTTGATGCGCGGCTTTACGACGGTGCGCGATCCTGGTGGACCTTCGTTTGCCTTGAAGCGTGCAATTGATGAGGGCGTTATCCCGGGGCCACGTATTTATCCATCCGGCGCCATGATTTCACAGACTTCGGGCCACGGTGATTTCAGGATGCGATCCGAGATTCCCCGCAGCTCTCTCAGGTCACTGAGCGTTACCGAACAACTGGGTGCTGCCGCCATCGCCGATGGCGAAGCCGAAGTGCTCAGGCGGGCAAGAGAGCAGCTCATGCTCGGTGCCTCACAGTTAAAGTTGATGGCCGGTGGCGGCGTGGCTTCTGCTTATGATCATCTCGATAGCACCCAGTTTCTGGAGTCAGAATTAAGAATGGCGGTTGAAGCGGCTGCCGATTGGGGCACCTATGTGATGGTGCATGCGTACACGCCCAGAAGTATTCAGCGTGCCATTCGAGCCGGTGTGAAATCGATCGAACACGGCCAACTGGCTGATGAAGAAACCGTGCGCATGATGGCAGACAACGATATCTGGTGGAGCCTTCAGCCGTTTCTGCAGGATGAAGATGCCAATGTTTATCCTGATCCTGTGCGCCGAGAGCGTCAGCGCGTGGTGGCCGAGGGCACCGCGAAAGCCTATGAGTTTGCCCAGCGCTTCAATATCAAAACGGCCTGGGGGACTGATATTTTATTCAATCCGCTAAAGACACCGACTCAGGGAAGACAACTGGCGAAGTTGACCCGGTTTTACGCCGCGCACGACGTTGCGAACATGGCGACAAAGATCAATGGAGAGCTTTTGGGGCTGTCGGGAGCGCGCAATCCTTATCCCGGTAAAGTTGGCCGGATAGAGGCCGGTGCATTGGCAGATCTGCTGGTTGTCGAAGGCGACCCCACGGTAAGCCTGGCATTTCTGGAGGACCCGCAGATCAATATCAGCATGATCATGAAAGGCGGGAAAATCTATAAACAGAACTTCTAGTCCTCAGCAGGACCATGCACAAAGTCACTGAAAAGCATGGGCATATTTAATTTCCGAATACCTGGCGCCCTGACCATACTGGTTTCTCATGGATTCTCTGGAGGGCGTGACATGGGTTCCCGGACGATTAAATACGGCCTGTTGACGGTCGCACTGTTGATGACTGGAGTAGTGATGGCAAGCGACAAGACACTCCTCGACGCCGTGAGAAACGGTGAGCTGGGCAGGGTGCAGCAACTGATCACTGAAGGTGCGAAGCTCGATGACCGTTCGCTCGATGGCAGCAGTGCGCTGCTGCTTGCAACGCGTGAGAACCAGATAGAGATCGCCAGGGCACTGATCGAAGCCGGTGCCAACGTTAACCAGAAGAACCTGATCCAGGACAGCCCTTATCTGTTGGCCGGGGCGAGCGGGCGAAATGAAATTCTCCAGCTTGCCCTGGCCCATGGTGCCGACCTGAAAAGCACCAACCGCTATGGCGGCACCGCCTTGATCCCGGCGTGCGAGCGCGGCCATGTTGAAACCGTGCGCCTGCTGATCGCGGCAGGCGTTGACATGAACCATGTCAATCGCCTGGGCTGGACCTGTTTGATGGAAGCCATCGTGCTTTCTGATGGCGGACCGGCACATCAACAGATTGTCAGCCAGTTGATCGAGGCCGGCGCAGACCTGAACCAGCCTGACGACAAGGGCGTGAGCCCGTTGCAACACGCGCAGGAACGCGGTCAGACCGCTATCGCGCAGTTGCTGCGTGATGCCGGGGCACACTGATTCGCGTTACTTGAGTGGCGGTTCTCGTGTTGCACGTATTCAAAAAACGGTGGTCGTACATAGTCAAGACAGTGCAACCAGCATAAACCCGAGGCAGATCACGTTGCCAAAGGCCAAACCGCAGCAATGAGGGCTAAGACATGAAAGTTCTGATGGTTCTAACGTCCCACGATCAACTCGGGGATACGGGCTTGAAAACAGGATTCTGGCTTGAAGAGTTCGCAGCGCCTTACTACGTCTTCAAGGATGCGGGGGCCGAGGTGGTTCTGGCGTCGCCAGCCGGTGGTCAGCCACCCCTGGACCCAAAGAGTGAGTTGCCGGATTTTCAGACGGACATGACCCACCGCTTCAACGCGGATCCTGATGCCCGGCGGGCTTTGGCGAACACCGTCAAGCTGGATACCGTCAGCAGTAAAGATTTTGACGCCGTGTTCTACCCTGGCGGTCATGGACCGCTGTGGGATCTGGCCGAGTCGAAGACGTCCATCGAGCTCATCCAGTCCTTCGAGCGATCTGGCAAGCCCATTGGTTTTGTCTGTCACGCGCCCGGGGCCCTGCGTCATGTCAAGGCCGCTGACGGCGCACCGCTGGTTAAAGGGCGCCGAGTCACCGGATTCACCAATGGCGAGGAAGCTGCAGTAGAGCTGACCGATGTCGTGCCCTTTCTGATCGAAGATGAATTCCAGAGCCTGGGCGGATTTTATGAAAAAGGGCCGGACTGGGCTCCCTTTGTCATCGAAGATGGCAAGCTGGTCACTGGCCAGAACCCTGCCAGTTCCGAAGGCGTTGCCAAAGCACTTGTCGCCCAATTGAAGTAACCGCGGCCGGCGCCCGGGCAGGCTGAAACGTTCGTACGCTCCGGGTGCCCCCTCATCAGAGAGAGTCTTCATGATCACACTTCACCACCTCAACGCGTCCCGATCGCTGCGTATTCTTTGGCTGCTTGAAGAAATGGGAGAGCCTTACACCCTGATTCGCTATCAGCGCGATCCAGCCACTCGTCTCGCCCCGGCCTCATTGAAAAACATTCACCCGCTGGGCAAGTCACCGGTGATTGAGCTCGACGGGCATGTGCTGGTTGAATCCGGCTCCATCGTCGAATACCTGATCCGCCGGTTTGCGCCCCGGCTGGAACCTGCGTTCAGCTCACCGGATTATCTTCAGTACCTGCAATGGATTCACTTTGCGGAAAGCTCGGCGATGGTGCCGGTGCTACTCAAGCTGTTTACCCAGTTTGAGATCAATGCCGGGACTCAGCTCAAGTTCCTGGACGGCTATACCCGGACTGAGTTTGATAAGGTCCTGGGGTTTCTGGACAGTGCGCTTGCCAACAGAACCTTCATTGTGGGGGACACATTGTCAGGGGCTGACTTCATGCTGGCTTTTGTTGCCATCACGGTGGTCGAGCAGATGCAGTGCGGGGCGCAGTACCCTCATCTGCAGGCTTACCTGCAACGACTGGCGGAACTGGACAGCTGGAAGCGAGCTTTGAAGCTTGAGAATGAGCTCGACGAATAGTTGAATTGCGGCGGGGCATGTGGGAGCTGGCTTGCCTGCGATGCAGACGACGCGGTCTGCCAGGCTCGTCGCGGTGATGCCATCGCGAGCAAGCCCGCTCCCACAGAGGCTGGAATCGAACTTATCTGTAGCGTTCTAGCCAGTGAGCGTAGGGCGCGGGGAGTGTCCACGAGGCCTTTTCAACCCCCAGTTCCTTGGCTGCAAAGTACGGCCAGTGCGGATCCGCCAAGTGCGCCCGGCCCACGGACACCAGGTCCAGCTGGCGAGATTCGATAGCGGCGTTTGCCAGCTGCGGGGTACCAAAGCCCCATGCAGAAGTCACTGGCAGGCCCGACTCACGACGCACCCGTTCGGCGATCGGGCCCAGGAAGGCAGGGCCCCACGGGATATTGGTTTGCGGGATGGTGAAACCTACACTGACGCTCAGCAGGTCAAGCCCACCGTCCTTGAAACGTCGCGCCAACTCGATCGATTCACTCAGGGTTTGCTCATCGCGCCCGTCGTACTCGATGACCCCGAAGCGCGCAGTAAGCGGAAGATTCTCCGGCCATACCTCGCGCACAGCGGCCAGCGTCTCAAGCAGGAATCGGCTGCGGTTTTCAAAGCTGCCACCGTACTCATCGGTGCGCTGGTTGGAGTGCTCGGAGAAGAAACTCTGACCCAGGTAGCCGTGCGCAAAGTGCAGCTCAATCCATTCAAAACCGGCATCACGGGCACGACGTGCCGCATCCACGAAGTCCTGGCGCACGCGGGCAATGTCTTCAAGGGACATTTGCTTGGGGACTTTAGGCAGATTGGCGCCGAACGCGACAGGCGAGGGCGCAATAGTCTGCCAACCCTGAGGATTGCCTTCAGGGATGTGATCATCGCCTTCCCAGGGCCGGTTGGCGCTGGCCTTGCGCCCGGCATGCGCGATCTGAATACCGGGCACAGAACCGGCATCCTTGATCGCCTTTACCACAGGCACAAAAGCCTGGGCATGGGCATCGCTCCAGATGCCTGCGCATCCGGGGGTGATACGTCCTTCCGGGGAAACGGCCGTCGCCTCGACCACAACCAGGCCAGCGCCGCCCCTTGCCAGACCGGCCAGGTGGACCAAATGCCAGTCATTGACCATGCCGTTCTCTGCCATGTACTGGCACATCGGCGGAATGGCAATTCGGTTTCTCAAGGTGATGTCTTTTAAGGTGTACGGTTCGAACAGGGCAGACATGTGCAGGCTCCGGCAGATTGATTCGCTTGTTCGATAGTAATCGAAATATGGCATTCATTAAAAGCCTTCGTTATCATCGACACATGCGTACCTTCAAACATCCCGTTCCATCTGACTTCATTCTCGAGCGTTTGCTTTACGCCCTGAGCGACCCCGTCCGTTTCGAGATTGTCCGCTACCTTGCGGGCGTTGCTGAAGCCTCGTGCGGCGAGCTGGACGGCGGTCGGCCCAAGTCCAGCATGTCCCATCACTTCCGGGTCTTGCGCGACGCAGGGCTTGTTCATACGCGAAATGTCGGCACCACGCACATGAACTCACTGCGCGCGCAGGAGCTCAATCAGCGCTTCCCGGGCTTGCTGGATTGCATCCTGTCCCAGGCCTGATTGCCCTGCGGCGCAGCTACGGCCAAGGGTTTTCCTCGGGGGCGCTCCTTTAAAGTGTGCCCATGTCGCCGGGCGCGAACACCCCATCGACCGGGGCGATACCGTTGATCAAAGGCGCGCCGAAATCGGCCTGGCTGATTTCGAAGCGATCACCCGGCTGTGTGCGAATGCCGTCGGCGAACGACAAGGTCGCCGTGCCGAAAAAGTGGATATGCACATCACCTGGACGCAGGAACTGGCTGTACTTGAAGTGATGATATTCAAGGTTTTCCAGGCTGTGGCACATGTTGGCTTCACCACTCAGAAACTCGTTTTCCCATAGCACCTCGCCATCGCGCAGGATTCGGCTGCGGCCCGACAAATGCTGGGGCAATGCACCGACCCGCAGTTCCGGC
The DNA here is from genome assembly GCF_019345465.1 of Pseudomonas sp. NKUCC02_KPG. Lineage (GTDB taxonomy): Bacteria > Pseudomonadota > Gammaproteobacteria > Pseudomonadales > Pseudomonadaceae > Aquipseudomonas. Next base: position 316,800 of record NZ_JAHKRC010000006.1, on the reverse strand, counting down.
CCAAAGGAGCAGCTGCGCAATTTGGAATGAGCCAGGTACAGGTAGTTTTTGCGTTCCATCACGTGATCGGAGAATTCATTACCTACCGCGAACCCCAGTCGATAGGGTTTGGCGTCGTGGCCGATGACATACAGGCCGCCGATTTCCGGCTCCTCGCCCGCGTCTTCGGCAAACGGTGGCAATGGGAAGGCAGCTCCCGGCCGTACGACGATGCTGCCATCGCCCTTGTAGAACCATTCCGGTTGCACGCCCGCCTGACCGGCGGCGGGCTTTCCGCCTTCCACTCCCCATTTGAAAATGCGCATGGTGTCGGTCAAGGCCGCTTCGTCACCGGCCTGCTGATGCATTTTATCTCGCGCAGATGCGCTGCCCAGGTGGGTCAGGCCCGTACCGCTGATCAGCATATGGGCCGGGTCCGGATGATCCAGAGGGGGGAGGATGCGCAACTCGGCCAACAACGCCGGGTAGTCATGGGCAATGCCCAGGCCTCGCTGGTCGACCTGCTGTGCCAGGCTCACACCCGCTTCGATGGCCGCGAGGGCCAAATCACGCACGCTGTTGGCCCCCAGCACTTCACGTACCAGGTCACCGTCTACCAGGCCGACGCGGCGCTCGCCGGTGTTGAGTTCAAATTGTACTAAACGCATAACGGAAGTCCCTTGATTAAAGATGAGTCGCCGCGCGGGCACTGGCGGCAAATTCGCTCGGCTGGAGCACGTGTTTGCGTTCGAGGGTGCGATACACCACGAACGTCAGGAATAGCCCGAACAGCATCACCCCTGACAGGAAGTACAAGCCCGAGGCCAGGTTGCCGGTGTATTCCTTGAGCCCGCCGATCACAAACGGTCCGATGTAGCCACCCAGGTTGCCCACCGAGTTGATCAGGGCAATGCCGGCGGCGGCACTGGCACCGGCGAAGAAGCGTCCCGGCAATGTCCAGAAGATGGCGGTACAGGAAAACAACGAGAACGCCACCAGGCTCAAGGCCGCCAGTTGCAGCATCGGGACCGTCAGCCAGGCGCTGAAGAACAGTCCGATGGCGCCCAGCACATAGAGCACTGCCAGGTGGCCATAGCGATCATTGAGGCGGTCGGAACTGCGAGGAATGATGAGCAAGCCGATAATGCCGAAGACATAGGGCACCGAAGACACGAACCCGGTGCTCAAGTCACTGCCGCCAAACTGTTTAATCAACGTTGGCAGCCAAAGCCCCAGCCCGTAAATGCTCAGGGTGACGGGCAGATAGAACAGCGCAAGCAGCAACACGCGCTTGTCTTTCAACGCGTGCAACGGGTTGCCATGACGGGTCTGGCCGTAGGCCTGCAAGTCCTTTTCCAGCTCGCCTTGCAGCCAGTCCTTTTCACCCTGATCCATCCACTTGACCTGTTGCGGGCCGTCCGGCAAGTAACGCAGTACGGGCCAGGTCAACAGAATGGCGGGCATGCCGATCACAATGAACAGCCATTGCCAACCCTGCAGACCCAGGATGCCATCCATGCCCAGCAAGCCGCCGGACACGGGCCCGGTGATCATCATGGCGATAGGTTGCGACAGGATAAACAGCCCCAGGATCTTGCCGCGATGGCGGACCGGGAACCATTGGGTGATGTAGTACAGCACGCCAGGAAAGAATCCCGCTTCGGCGACCCCCAGCAGGAAACGCATGACATAGAAGCTGTGCGGTCCCTGCACAAAGGCCATGCCAATGGTAATGGCGCCCCAGGTGAGCATGATCCGGGCAAACCAGCGCCGAGCGCCGAAACGCTCGAGCATCAGGTTGCTGGGGATTTCCATCAGGAAATAGCCGATGAAAAACAGGCCCGCGCCCAAGCCATAGGCTGCATCGCCAATGCCGATATCAGCGCCCATGTGCAGCTTGGCAAAGCCCACCGCCGAGCGATCGACGTAAGCAATCAGGTACAGCAGGATCAGAAACGGAATGAGTTTAAGCGTAATGCGGCGAATAAGCCGGAGTTCCTGGCTCATGAGACGGTCTCCCATTGTTTTTGTTATGGAACCTCTGGAGTGGCCTCAAGCGGGTTTTCGCCAGGATCAGCTCTCAGTGAAAACGACTATATAGTATTACTATTTAGCCAACAACTCTTCCACATTGGCTTTTTTAAGGCTAATTTAGCGGCACGAAAAAAAATTAGTCATACAATAAGAGACCGCCAACATGTCCGACAAATATCCTCCCTTGCGTTCCGCCCAATGGTTTGGCAGCGCTGATAAAAACGGCTTCATGTACCGCAGCTGGATGAAGAACCAGGGCATTGCCGATCATCAGTTCCAGGGCAAGCCGATCATCGGTATCTGCAATACCTGGTCGGAACTGACACCTTGCAATGCTCACTTTCGGACCATCGCCGAGCACGTCAAACGTGGTGTCATCGAGGCGGGCGGCTTCCCGGTCGAGTTCCCGGTGTTTTCCAACGGCGAATCCAATCTGCGACCTACCGCCATGTTGACGCGCAATCTGGCGAGCATGGATGTGGAAGAAGCCATTCGCGGTAATCCGATCGATGGGGTGGTGCTGTTGACCGGTTGCGACAAAACGACCCCGGCGCTGTTGATGGGCGCGGCCAGCTGCGATGTCCCGGCCATTGTGGTCACCGGTGGCCCGATGCTGAACGGCAAGCACAAGGGCAAGGATATCGGCGCCGGCACCATCGTCTGGCAGATGCACGAGTCCTATAAAGCCGGCACCATCAGCCTCGACGAATTCCTCTCGGCCGAGGCCGGCATGTCGCGCTCGGCGGGCACCTGCAACACCATGGGCACGGCCTCGACCATGGCCTGCATGGCAGAAGCGCTGGGGACCTCGCTGCCCCATAACGCAGCCATCCCGGCGGTGGATTCACGCCGCTACGTACTGGCCCATATGTCGGGCATGCGCGCCGTCGAGATGGTCCGCGAGGATTTGCGCCTGTCCAAGGTTTTGACCCGGGAAGCCTTTGAAAATGCGATCAGGGTCAATGCCGCCATTGGCGGTTCGACCAACGCCGTGATTCACCTCAAGGCCATCGCCGGGCGGATTGGCGTGGACCTGGAACTGGATGACTGGACCCGCATAGGCCAGGGCACTCCGACCCTGGTGGACTTGCAGCCGTCGGGCCGCTTCCTGATGGAAGAGTTCTACTATGCCGGAGGCCTGCCGGCCGTGCTGCGGCGCCTGGGTGAGAACGGCCTGATCCCGAATCCGCAAGCGTTGACCGTCAACGGCAAGAGTCTGTGGGAGAACGTTAAAAACTCACCGATCTATGGCGACGACGAAGTTATCCGGGCAATCGATAACCCGCTGGTCGCCGACGGCGGTATCTGCGTATTGCGCGGCAACCTGGCGCCTCTGGGCGCGGTACTCAAGCCATCCGCTGCGACACCGGCCCTGATGAAGCATCGCGGACAGGCCGTGGTATTCGAGAACTTCGACATGTACAAGGCCCGCATCAATGACCCTGAACTGGCGGTCACTGCCGACTCGATTCTGGTGATGAAGAACTGTGGGCCAAAGGGTTATCCGGGCATGGCCGAAGTGGGCAACATGGGCCTGCCCGCCAAGCTGCTGGCTCAGGGCGTAACCGATATGGTGCGCATTTCCGATGCCCGCATGAGCGGAACGGCTTACGGCACGGTGGTGCTGCACGTGGCTCCGGAAGCCGCAGCCGGCGGACCACTGGCGGCCGTGCAGGAAGGTGACTGGATTGAACTGGATTGCGCCAGTGGACGCCTGCACCTGGATATCTCCGATGCCGAACTGACCGCTCGCCTGGCTGATATCGAGCCGCCAAAAAACCTGTTGATTGGCGGCTATCGCCAGTTATACATCGACCATGTCATGCAGGCCGACCAAGGCTGCGATTTCGATTTCCTGGTGGGCTGCCGAGGATCGGAAGTACCCCGTCATTCCCACTAAGTGGCGACACCGGCAAAGCGAACCCGCCATGGCAATCAGAGCGGGCGCGAATCAACCCGCGCCTGCTATGATCCGCGCTTTGAATCGAAAGGATCGCCCCGCGCCCCATGGATTATCGTCAGCCCTCCGACCGCAAAAGCATGCATACGCGCATCGTTCAGGAACTCGGCCTGCAGATTGTCTCCGGGCGCTTCAAATCCGACGACAAACTGCCTGCCGAAGCATTGCTCTGCTCAGAATATGCGGTCAGCCGTCCGGTCTTGCGCGAAGCCACCCGGGTCCTGGTTGCCAAAGGCCTGGTGTACTCCAGGCCGCGCGTGGGTACCGTGGTCAAACCGCGCCGCGAGTGGCACATGCTCGATCCGGATGTGTTGCACTGGTTGCTGCAGGCCTCGCCCCAAAATGAATTTTTTGGCTTGCTGACCACCGTGCGCAGCATTATCGAGCCCGCCGTGGCAGCGCTCGCAGCCCAGCATGCAACTGCAGAAGATGTGGCATCGATTCAAGAAGCCTACCAACGCATGGAAAGTGCCTCCAGCCCTGAAGAGCTACTGCAACCCGACCTGGACTTTCACAGCCGGATTGCCGACGCAACTCACAACGATTTGCTGGCCAACTTGTGCAACATGCTGTCATTGGCCTTGCGCGAAGCCATGAAGCACTCCAACCGTCGACCCAACCTGCACGAACTTGCCCTGCCACGGCACAAGGCAATTTTGACCGCGATCGAAAGCCGCGACGCTTTGGGCGCGCGCCAGGCCACGCTGGTACAGCTCGAAGACGCGCGCATGGCGCTGGATGTGGTGTTGAGCCAAGGGTAGGGCGGTTGATACTGGCAAGCCCGATTTGACCTGTTGCGGCGCCCAACCAAGGGCCAGGCGCCATGTGACTCAGCCAGTATGGTGGCTCTTGGCAAGGTTATAGACGGATGCGTCGATACCTTCGAAGCGCGCTTTTAACTGCAGGGCCAGATACAGCGAATAATGCCGTGACTGATGCAGGTTGCCACCATGAAACCAGAGGTTTTGCTGCTGTGTCGGCTTCCACATGTTGCGCAGTTCACCCTCGTAAGGGCCCGGATCATTCGTGGTGCCGGAACCCAAGCCCCAGCAGCGGCCGACCTTGTCAGCGACTTCCTGGGAAATCAGCTTCGCCGCCCAACCGTTCATTGAGCCATAGCCCGTGGCATAAACGATCAGATCTGCCGGTAGCCGGGTGCCATCGTTGAGGATGACGGCGTCTGCTTCGATACGCTCGACACCCAGGCCGGGTGCGCTCTTGAGCTTGATCGTGCTATTGGCGATCAACTCGCAGGCGCCGACGTCGATGTAGTAACCAGAACCACGGCGAACATACTTCATGAAAAGGCCAGACTCGTCGTCACCGAAATCGAGCATGAAACCGACTTTGGCCAAGCGCTCGTAGAAGTCTTTGTCACGTTCCTTGATCGCATCGAAGATGGGTTTATGAAAGCCCGGCATGACCTTGTAGGGGATCGAAGCGAACAGCAGATCAGCCTTGTCCGTGGTCAAACCCGTTTCCAGGGCGTCTTCGGAGTAGAGCCCGCCGAAGACGAGATCCATCAGACTGTCGGAACGCACGATGTGGGTGCTGGAGCGTTGCACCATGGTCACCTGTGCACCGTTCTCCACCAGGTCGGCGCAGATATCGTGTGCCGAGTTGTTGGCCCCTATGACCACCGCGTGCTTGCCGCGCCAGGCGTCTGCGCCGGGGTGTCGGCTGGAATGATGCTGCTGGCCACGGAACGTTTCGGCACCCGGGTATTGCGGGACATTGGGCACGCCAGACATGCCGGTGGCAAGGATCAACTGGGCAGGCTGTAAAGTCATGCGCTCGCCGTCGCGCAGCACTTGAACCGTCCAGGTACCGCTTTGCTCGTCAAAGCTTGCGCTCTCGCATTCTGTGCGCGGCCAATAATTGAGTTCCATGACTTTGGTGTACATTTCCAGCCAGTCGCCAATCTGGTCTTTGGGGGTGAAGACGGGCCAGTGGTCGGGGAAGGGCAGGTAAGGCATGTGGTCGTACCAGACAGGGTCGTGCAGGCACAGCGACTTGTAGCGACTGCGCCACTGATCACCCGGGCGCTCGGCTTTGTCGACGATCAAAGTAGGCACACCCATGCGCTTGAGCCGCGCTGCGAGTCCCAACCCGCCCTGACCGCCGCCCACGATCAGGCAGTAAGGTTGGGTGGTGATGCCTAACGAGGCCTCTTCATCACGACGGCGTTCCAGCCAGTTGCGTTTGTCAGGATGGTCGTGGTCATGATTGGCCCCCTTTGGACGGCGGCGCCCGCTCGGTTCTTCAAAACCCTTGAGCTCGCGCATGGTGGTCAGCAGCGTCCAGCACAGGCCCTCTTTCAGACGAACATAGCCTTTGCCCCGTCCCGCATCGGTTTCCAGGCTGATCCAGCCTTCGAGTACTCCGTTACTGAGCGTCGCCTCACCTTCCAGTTTCAATTGTTGAGGACGCGTCTGCTCCAGGCGTGTTTCGAGCATGTCGCGGATGGCCGGCTTGCCTTCCAGGGTCACCAGGTTCCAGCTGAACAGTAGCAGGTCACGCCAGTGACACTCTTCGCCAAACAGCTCCAGAGCGCCGTCCACATCACGCCGGGCGAGCCGTTCACCGAGGTTTTCGACCCAGGCCGCGAGCTGAGCAGTCGGCGTGTGCAGCGGTTTTTCAACAGCAATGTTCATTGGGCTTCTCCGATCTTGTTGTTTTTGTACAACCTGCTCCAGAGCAAGGCTCGGGCCACCTTCGCAAAAGCCCCATTGCAGAGCTCTTGCTGCGGTATTGCTGAAGTGTTGATTCGCAGATCTGTCACGAATTCGTGAAGGGTGGATGACAGAGTGTCACTCGGTGCATAAAGCGCTCATTGCGTTCTTTTCATATAAGCTGCGAACAGACCCGTGCTCCAACCGTAAGGGAGAACAAGAATAATGAAGCCGGCCTTGATCAACGACCATGCACAACTAGTGCTTCAAGCCGTGCAGGGTACTCACACCCACCAAGCCCCTGTTAATGACCTGGCCATCACCCGATCCTGGCGTCGGTGCCTGGATCAGTATCAGCTCGATCCCGCCAGTCGCCGGGCCCCTCATGTGGTTGAACATCCGCGCTTGCAGGATCATCGCGCCCCCCTGGAACACATCATCGCTGTAGCGCACTGGCAGATGAACCACTTGCACCAACAGCTCGGACGCGATGGCCACGTGGTGCTGCTCACCGATGCTCGCGGTGTGGCAATCGACAGTGTGTGCAACGAGTCCGAACGAGCCGATTTCCAGCGCTCCGGGCTGTGGCTCGGCTCGGTCTGGAGTGAAGATTGCGAAGGCACCAACGGTGTGGGCACCTGCCTGGTCGAGCAACAACAGGTCACCATCCGTCGTGATGAGCATTTTCGTAGCAAGCACGTTGGTCTGAGCTGTTCGGCGAGCCCTATATTTGATGCCAATGGAGAGTTGCTGGCCGTGCTCAACCTCTCTTCTATTCGGGATAATCACAGCCAGCAGCACTACTTCAGAGCCATGGCGTTGACCCAACTGTCAGCCAATCTGATCGAGAGCTGTTTTTTCCTGGGGCATGACCCTCAACGCTATTTGCTGCGCTTCCATCCCGAGGCGGGCTTCGTCGGGCTGCTGGGTGAAGGCCTGCTCAGTTTCGATGAAAGTGCGACTATCTGTTCAGTCAATCATTGCGCGCTGGATCTTCTGGGCCTGAGCCGGGACCAGGTGGTCGGGCAATCTCTGGCGATGTTGCTGCAAACACCTGTCGATCAGGTGATCAGTCAGGCCAGTTCACAACCGAGTGTTTGTTGGCCTTTGCGACTGATGGACGGGCGCCTGGTTTACGTACAGTTGCGAGAACCTGTTCGCCCTGCGCCTTCAGTCACACCTGCCCCCCAAACAATCAATGACGTGCATGTATGCCTCGAAGACCCGCGCCTGCAGCGCGGCATTGCTCGCGCGCTGCGTGTTATAGAGCATGATGTGCCGGTTTTTTTACAGGGTGAAACCGGAACTGGCAAAGAGGCTTTTGCTGCGGCGCTGCATCGAGCCAGCTCCAGAAGGAACCAGCCGTTTGTGGCGATCAACTGCGCGGCCATCCCCGAGACGCTGATCGAGAGCGAGCTGTTTGGCTATCGCGGCGGCAGCTTCACCGGGGCACGCAAGGACGGGATGATCGGCAAGCTGGAGCAGGCCCATGGCGGCATTCTTTTTCTCGATGAAATCGCCGATATGCCACTGGCGTTACAGACTCGCCTGCTGCGGGTGCTTGAAGAGCGTCAGGTGGTGCCGCTCGGTGGTGCGACGGCACGTGCGCTCGATGTCCGCCTTGTCAGTGCCAGCCACCAGGATCTGCAAGCCTGTGTGGCGCAAGGGCGCTTTCGCGAAGATCTTTTCTACCGGGTTGCCGGGTTTACCGTGCAACTTCCGCCGCTGCGCGAGCGTTCAGACAAGGGCAGTTTGCTCGACCTTCTGCTGCGTGAAGAGGCAAAAGGCGCAAGGGTTCGCCTGGAAGCAGGTGTCAGAGAGCGTTTACTGACTCAGCCTTGGCCGGGCAACGTGCGGCAACTGCGTACGTGTCTGCGCACACTGGTCGCGTTGTCGTCTGAGGGGCGCATTACTCTGGACGACCTGGAGGAGTTACTGCCAACAACGCCCGCCACGGCCGCGCCGGGCGAAAACCCGCTGGAAGTCTGCGAACGGCAAACGCTGCTGGCGTTGATCGAGGCAGAACATTGGCACATCGCCCATGTTGCCGCCCGCCTGGGGATTAGCCGCAATACGCTCTATCGCAAACTGCGCCAGCACGGTATTTCACGACCCGGTTGAGTGCAGAGCGGGATCGTCGAGTGTCCTCGCCCCGACAGTATTTGACCGGGGTTTCCAAGGCGGGAACGGACCGTCCTGGTTCAAACCTGCGACTTCACAAAGCTTCACATTTGCACGGCGGGAAAGCGGGGGGATTTCGGTTAGCATCGCGGCGCAGCCTTGGGGCGCAAGCGTGGTAACGACAACGGCTTCAAATGGCTGACAAGCGTTTGAAAGCCGGGATCCCGGTAAAAAAGGTCACTTTATTGTGTCTAATGGCAATTCAAACCGTTGGTTAGTCCTCATGTCGGTCATTCTGGCTTTCATGCCGATTGTCCTGGATTACACCATTCTTCATGTCGCAGTTCCGTCACTGACCCTTGCGTTGCAAGCAACGGGTACCGAGATTCTGTGGATCATCGACATCTACCCGTTGTTGATGGCCAGCCTGCTGATTCCCATGGGTACGCTGGCGGACAGGGTCGGCCATCGCCGAATGCTGCTGGCTGGACTGGGTATCTTCTGCGCCGGTTCCGTATTGGCCGCCTTTTCTCCGAACGTTGGATCGTTGATCGGGGCCCGGGCGTTCATGGCATTCGGTGGCGCCATGGTCATGCCCAGCGTCCTCGCGATTATTCGACAAACGTTTGAAGATCAGAGCGATCAAGCAGTGGCGTTGGGTATCTGGGGCGCGGTTGCCTCCACCGGAGCCGCCATCGGGCCCTTGGTGGGTGGCGCACTGCTTGAGCATTTCTGGTGGGGATCGGTCTTCCTGATCAATGTGCCCGTGATGCTGCTGGTCATCCCCTTAGTGATCGCCTACATACCGCGACGAAGTGTGGTCGGTGATGGAAACTGGACCATCGGACAGTCTGTGATTCTGATCCTAGGTGTCATGGCAAGTGTTTACGCCCTCAAGTCGGGCTTCAAAACCAACAGCTCTCTATTCGTTACCGGTGCCTGTTTTGTATTCGGAGCGCTGATGCTTGTCTGGTTTGTACGCAAGCAACTTAATACCTCGACCCCGATGCTTGATCTGAGCCTTTTTTCCATTCCGGCGGTCAGCACGGGTATCGTCATGGCTCTCGTCACCATGGGTGCGCTTGCCGGGTTCGAATTGCTGCTGGCTCAAGAGCTGCAGTTCGTCATGGAGCGTACCCCCCTGGAGGCCGGTATTTTCATGATGCCGCTCATGATTGCGGCTGCAATCGGTGGGCCTCTTGCAGGCGTCATCCTTCGGGCGATTGGCCTGAGGTGGGTTGCGAGTTGCTCGTTGCTGGTGTCTGCGGCCAGTCTTGTCGGGTTGGCCCAAATACACCTGGGCAGCGGCGGGGTGGCCATTATTGTGATGCTGGTGGCTCTGGGGCTTTCCCTCAGCATTGGTTTAACCGCCTCGTCAGTGGCGATCATGAACAGCATTCCAATGGAGAAAGCGGGCTCTGCGGGAGCCCTTGAAGCCACGAGTTACGACCTTGGCACCGGACTGGGCATTACCGTTTTCGGTATTCTTCTGGTATCCACTTATGAAAAATCCATACAGCTGCCTGAGGGCATTCCATCTGCCATTGCCGAGACAGCCGTGCGGTCTATTGGTGAAACGATGATTGCGGCCAAAGCACTTGGAGGCATTCAAGGTCAGCAGCTTGCTGCAGCGGGGCAAAAGGCTTTCAGCGCCTCTCACAGTGTGGTTTTGCTGACGGCGGCTGCACTCGTCGGCGCATTGAGCCTGTTGGTCTGGGTTGTGTTGAAGCACCACAAAAGCAAATAGGGTCATTCCCGTGCAGGCAGTTGAAAAACTCGCCCGCACGTGAACAAAAGCTGCCCTGTTTACGCTTACTCCAGCACCTCTGCTATGGTGTAAAAGCCTTTAGTCGCTCATTTGGGCGATTTCCGTAAGCACGCTTTACGGCACCGTGATCACGGTCAGGTTCGCGAGTTAACGGGAAACGAATCAATGGACACTCCGCCTGTAGACCGTCCGCCCACCGAGCCCCTGTCCCGAGCAGAGAAGCTTGTCGAGTTTCGCCGGCAGAAAACCCTGCTCAAAACCGGCGCCCTTCAAGACGCAATCTTCAACAGTGCCTACTTTTCCAGTATCGCTACCGATGAAAAAGGCGTCATCCAGATCTTCAATGTCGGCGCCGAACGCATGCTCGGTTATCAGTCCGAAGACGTGGTCAACCGGATCACTCCGGCAGATATCTCCGACCCTGCGGAATTGATTGCCCGCGCAGCCGCCTTGAGCCTTGAGCTCAATACACCGATCACTCCTGGCTTCGAAGCGCTGGTATTCAAGGCCTCACGCGGGATTGAGGACATTTATGAGCTGACCTATATCCGCAAGGATGGCAGCCGCCTCTCGGCAATGGTGTCGGTCACCTCATTGCGCGACAGCGCAGAAACCATCATCGGTTACTTGCTGATCGGCACCGACAACACGGCGCGCAAACAAGAAGAAGCGACCCAGGCCTTGCTGGATCAGCGTTTACGCGACCAGCAGTTTTATACGCGCTCGTTGATCGAGTCGAACATCGACGCCCTGATGATGACGGATCCGCAGGGCATCATTTCCGACGTCAATAAACAGATGATGGCGCTCACGGGGCGTACCCGGGACGAGTTGATTGGTGCGCCGTGCAAAAACTTTTTCACCGATCCGGCCCGCGCCGACGCTGCCATCAAGCGGGTGCTCAGTGAAAACAAGGTCAGCGACTATGAACTGACGGTACGCGCTTATAACGGTACTGAAACCGTTGTGTCCTATAACGCGGCGACCTTTCACGACCGCGACCGCAAGTTGCAAGGCGTGTTCGCTGCTGCCCGTGATGTGACAGAGCGCAAGCGCTTCGAGCGAACCCTGGAAGAGAAGAACATCGAGCTCGAACACGCCAGCCACATGAAGTCCGAGTTTCTCGCCACCATGTCCCATGAACTGCGCACGCCGCTGAACGCTGTCATCGGTTTTTCGGAGGCGCTCAAGGACGGCATGGTCGGTGACATGAGCGAGACCCAGCGCGAGTACATCACCGACATTTTCAACAGCGGCCAACACTTGCTGTCGCTGATCAATGACATCCTCGACCTGTCCAAAGTCGAAGCCGGGATGATGGCGCTGGAGCTGGAGCCCGTCGAACTGCAGAGCTTGCTGAGCAACAGTTTATTGATCGTGCGCGAGAAAGCCGCACTGCAACGCATCCAGTTGAAACTCGCTACCGATGCCGAGCTCGGCAGCTTTGAGCTCGACCTGCGCAAGACCAAGCAGATCGTCTACAACCTGCTGGCCAATGCCGTGAAATTCAGCGCGCCAGGGGGCGTAGGGACGTTGGCGGTACGCCAGGTTACCCGTGAACACGTGGGGAAACTGGCGGGTGATTGGCCCGTGCATGGCTTCGAGGTTCAGGACAGCGAGTACGATGTGTTCCTGGAGTTGAGCGTGAGTGACACCGGCATCGGTATCGCCAAGGGCAATATGGACAAGTTGTTCAAGGCCTTTAGTCAAATCGACAGCAGTCTGGCGCGTAAATTCGAGGGCACCGGCCTGGGCCTGGCCATGGTCAAACAGTTGACCGAGCTGCATGGCGGCAGTGTCGCGGTGACCAGCAGGGAAGGGGCCGGAGCACGATTCGTGGTCTGGCTGCCGATCCGTCGTTTAACCCCTGTGGAGGCGCCATGGCCGAGATCCTGATCGTCGAAGACAATGCCGCCAACATGCGGCTGGCCCGGTTGCTGCTGACCAGTGCCGGCCACAGCGTGATTTGTGCGGCAGATGCGGAAACCGGGCTGAAGCTGGCGCGAGAGCTGCAGCCTGCGCTGATTCTGATGGACATCCAGTTACCGGGAATGGATGGCCTCAAAGCCACCTCGTTGCTCAAGAGCGATGCACTGACCGCGGCCATCCCGGTGATCGCGCTCACTGCCATGGCCATGAAGGAAGACGAAGAAAAAACACGGCTGGCGGGGTGTAATGCCTACATCATCAAACCTCTGCGCTACAAGGAACTTTACCGGGTTATCGACGCGTTGCTGCAAGGCAATCGGCCTCAGCAGCCCTCTCATTGAGCACTTCCTATGCCCAACCCTGCCGCTACCTTATTGATTGTCGATGATGAACCCCATGTCCGAAAACTGCTGAAGATCCTGCTGGAGAATCAGGGGTATCAAACCCTGGCCGCCAGTTCGGGAGAAGAGGCCCTTGTCATGGTCGAGGAACAGCCACCCGACTTGATCCTGCTCGACATCATGATGCCGGGCATGGACGGTTTCGACGTTGCCCGCCAGCTCAAGACGAACAAGGCCACGTCGAATATCCCGATCATCATGCTGTCCGCCCTTGGTGAGCACAGTGCGCGTATTTGCGGCCTGGAAGCAGGCGCCGAAGACTTCCTCAGCAAACCCGTGGAAAGTGCAGAGTTGTGGTTGCGGGTGCGCAACCTTTTGAGGCTCAAGGCGTTCGGCGATTATTTGAAAAGCCACAGCCTGATGCTGGAAGAGCAATTGCAACAACGCACCATCGACCTTGAGCGCTTTCGCTCGGCGATGGATGCTTCGGGCGATGCCATATTTCTGATCAATCGCAGCACCATGTGCTTGATCGAGTTCAACCGACGGGCCTGCCAGGTACTGGGCTTTACCGCGCAAGAGCTGCTGGGTAAAACACCCGCCGACCTCAGCGATGACTCCATCGAACACCTGGAAATGTTGTATGACCAGATCATCGCGGGCAAGGGCCCAAGCGAAGCCACGGAAACACAAATCCGCTGCAAGGACGGCAGTTTCCTCCCGGTAGAAGTCCACCGCCAGGCATACAAGACAGGCGATGACTGGATCATCGTCGGCATTGCCCATGACATCACTGAGCGCAAGGCCGCCGATCAACGCATGTTGAAAATGGCCCATTACGACACGTTGACCGGGCTGCCCAATCGCAAACTGTTTTTTACCACCCTGCAAATGGGGCTGACCCAAGCGTCGCTCAGCCATTGGCAGCTGGCAGTGGTGACGGTTGATCTGGATGACTTCAGTCGCGTCAACGAAACCTGGGGCCACCAACTGGGTGATCGCGTGTTGGCGCAGGTGGGGCAGCGACTGACCAACTGCCTTAATGTGAGCGACACAGTGGGGCGCATGGACGGTGACGAGTTTGCGCTGATCCTGATGATTCGCGAGGGTCAGGCAGATCCCCTGCAAACCGTGGAGCGCATGCGCGAAACCCTGCGCGAGCCTTTTCAGTTGGGTGATCAGTCCACGGCGATGACCGCCAGCATTGGCATTGCACTGTACCCGGGCGACGGGAACGACGCGCATGGGTTGATCCGGCACGCGAATACCGCCATGCACCGTGCGAAGAAGCTCGGCAGGGATAATTATCGTTACTACACGGCGCAAATGAATGAGGAAGCCTCAACGCGCCAAGCGATTGAAACCGCCCTGCGTGATGCGGTGAGACAGCAGACATTTGAGCTGTTTTATCAACCCAAGATCAGTGTGGTCGACGGCAGCGTCTGTGGTCTCGAGGCCCTGTTGCGCTGGCAACAACCGGGGCAGGGCAATATCTCGCCAGCGGTATTCGTGCCGATACTGGAAAACCTGGGGCTGATTTCCCAGGTCGGCAATTGGGTGATCACCCGTGTGTGCAAGCAAATCGCCGATTGGCAACGGGCAGGTGAGGAGGGCATTCAGGTGGCGGTCAACGTCTCCTGCCAGCAGATCATAGACAGCGATTTCATTGCGAGCATTCAGCAGGCGCTGATCGACCATCAGATAGATCCCCACTGGCTTGAGATCGAACTGACGGAAAGCTCGCTCATGGAGAACACTTCGCACACCATCGCCAGCTTGCAGACTTTGCAACAATTGGGAGTCAAAGTTTCCATAGACGATTTCGGTACGGGATATTCAAGCCTCGCGTACCTGCGACGATTCCCGATCGACAAACTGAAGATCGACATCGCCTTCATCCGCGAAGTGACCACCAACCCCCAAGACGCAGCCATTGCCCGGACCATTATCGAGTTGGCCCATAGCCTCAACCTGCAAGTGATTGCCGAAGGTGTGGAGACCCCTGAGCAACTGGATTTTCTGAAGAAAAACGGCTGCGATCAGGTGCAAGGCTATCTTTTCAGCAAGCCACTGCCGGTTCTTGAGCTAGAAGCTTACTTGCGCGCGCGCGGGTGTTTTACTTAGATCACTGCAGGCAGTGCAATCCAAAAATGCGCCTCCCAGCGGGGCGCATCCATGATTCATACCTGTAATTCAGATTCAACATTTCAGAATACTTGGAATTGCGCAGATAGCCCTGCTCCTGGACTTTTCCTGGATAGAACAATTGCGTATCTCGGTTTCGCGATGAACCCGCAGAGTTATCTAGTCAGGAATTTAGCCAAGCCGCCGGTAAGAATTTGGCATATTTCTGATATGACTTTAAGAAATGTCCTACGGCGCGCCTGAAACTCTTGCAATAAGATGTTCGGCTGACTAAAAGGAGCGGTATATATGGCTAATCATGGTTACATGACGATCACCGGCAAGGCTCAAGGACTTATTTCAGCAGGTTGTTCAACCCAGGAATCTATTGGCAATAAATGTCAGACCGGTTATGCCGACGAAATTATGGTGTTGTCTTACACCCACAACATGATCAACATTGGAAATATCGATAAGCCAACACACAGCCCAATTCTTATCACCAAAAATGTTGACAAATCATCTCCACTGTTAGCTCAAGCACTCTCATCCAGAGAGGAAATAAACTGCACAATCAGTTTTTATCGAGTGTCCTCTTTTGGCCTGCAGGAAAAATTCTATTCTGTTTCGATCACAGGCGGAATTATAGCCAACCTGACACTTGAAATGCCCCACGCTATTTTGGAGCACGACGCCGAGCCACAAGAACATGTAGCAATCCGTTACCGAGACATCACGTGGATCCACCACGTTGCTGGTACCAGTGGATATAGCACGTGGGGAAATAACGAATGAAACCAACACCCGAAAGTTGCATGCCTGGTAGCTGTGACTATTGGATGGTCAGTGCCGCAGCTGGAAAACTTGGAAGCCAAGCCAGTACATTAGGCGTAAGACACATTAAAGACGGCACGCTGCGTTTACAATTCAACCGCGAAGTCGCTTATTATGCCAAAAGCATTGTTGATGATGTTTCACAGGGTAAAAAAAGCCCTGAGCAGGGTCTACTGGAACTCAAAAACGAACAGAGTAGCCTGCTGAGCCAGTCATTTGAGATTGCTCAAAAAGGCGTGGGAGCTATTGCCGGGGCATTTCAAATCGCAACAGGAGCAGGCATCTGCTACGGTTCAGCCGGTACGTTGTGCCTATTAGTAGGTGTCCCCTTGATCGCACATGGCGCTAATAACCTCTATGAGAACGGACGTAACCTTATAAAAAACCGTTCTGACACCCGAGGTCCTATCAGGAAAGTTTATCAGGAGGGTGCCGAGCTACTCGGTGGCGGCGCATTTGAAGGAAATATGGCTTATGGCACTGTTGATTTAGGACTTTCTGCATATGGCGTCGTGAGAATGGCATTAAAGCCAGATGCTTGGCGCCTGTTTAGATATATCAACACTGATTATATAAGGGCGTATAAGACAATGGGCAGTAGCGCACTTGCATTTGAAGGGGTTAGTGATAGCGTTACAGGCAGATCAATGTACATGGAGTACAAGGCTAATGATAAATAGCACTGTAACGTCAGTCGTGTATCTAGTGCTCTCTTTGGCGGTACTCACTTCCTTATATTTTCTATCGAGATTTTATTCTGGCGAACGGTTCAAATGGAGATGGTTTTTTATATGCTTATCTCTGACTATCTTCTTCGGGTCATTTCATATGAGTACCGTTAAATATGGATATGATCTTATTTTTCCTGCACTAAAACCTATCCTTCAAAATAATGATGCAGTTGGATGGATCGCATTTGTAAGTATTTTCCTGCACACATGCTGTGTTCCCACTCAATACGAGCCTAAGCGCTGGTTTTCACGAAAGAAAACTCACATCTGATCAGTCCCGCTCAGAGTAACCGTTCCACGTCAGCTGGGCTTGCCGTAACGCCTATTAGATTTCAGACCCACATTCCACAATGATTGGAATTCAACGTGGATTATCGAACAGGAGAGACTGAGTATATTGGCTCCTCCCGGCGCTTCGAAGCGCTCCACTTCAGAGGCCTCCATGAGTATTCTTTTTTCGCCCTTCACGCTTTGCGGTCTTACGTTGAAAAATCGCGTCGTCATGGCTCCGATGACTCGCGCGCGTGCGCTAAATGACATTCCCGATGACTTGACAGTGCTTTACTACCGCCAGCGAGCTGGCGCCGGCCTTATCGTCAGTGAAGGTGTTCCTGTTTCTATTCAGGGACGGGGCTATCTCTTCAACCCCGGTCTTTACAATCAGGAACAGGTTGAGGGATGGAAGCGCGTAACCCGGGCAGTCCATGAAGAAGGCGGTAAAATTTTCGCCCAACTCTGGCACGTGGGCCGTGTGTCCCATACGACGTTACAGCCAGACGGCGGGGCGCCTGTTTCATCGAGCCATAAACACGCGGCCAACTCCCTGGCCTATGCCTACAACGAGGAATATGAGCCAGGTCCGATCCAGGCCAGTGTTCCGCGAGCGCTGTCTACAGAGGAAATCCCGGGCATCACGAATGACTTTGTCCAGGCTGCTCGCAAAGCGATGGAAGCCGGTTTCGATGGCGTCGAAATTCATGGCGCTAACGGGTATTTGTTCGAACAGTTCATCAACCCAACGGTCAACGATCGCACAGACCATTACGGCGGTTCGATTCAGAACAGAATCCGTTTGCTGCTGGAAACCATCGATGCGGTTGCCCAGGAGGTAGGCCGCGCCAAAGTAGGTGTGCGTATTTCTCCATTTGGCCGTCTCTTCGACATGGCTCCGTTCGACGATGAGGCCCAAACCTGGGTTGAAGTCGCCCGCGAGGTTCAACAGCGGGATATCGCCTACGTCCATTTGAGCGATCAGTTGACCATTGGTGCGGAGGGCATGCCTGACGGATTTGCGAGGAGTTTTCGTGAAACATTCCGGAGTACGTTGATCGCTGCTGGCGGCTTTGATCGCGAGTCTGCAGAACGTGCCCTTGAATCCGGGGAGCTGGATTTAATCGCTTTCGGTCGCCCGTTCATTGCAAACCCCGACCTGGTGGAGCGAATGAAGAACGGCTGGCCCCTCGCAACACCTGATCGATCAACGTTCTACGGCAACAGCGGTAAAAAAGGCTATGTCGATTACCCAGTGTATGAATCTGTCGAATAGTCACGATTCATGATGCATGCGGGACAACAGTTCTCGGGTTTCATCCGGGAAGTGTTGCCCCGCATCTGGCAGGGTGTCTCCATCGGATACACCTAGTCGGGCCTGAAAATGATTGGATCCCGCTGGGCCAGTGCCAACAGTTCATCAACGATCATTCTGATCTTCGGTTGAATGTACCGTGTTCGTGGCCAGATCACATGGATGGGCATCTCGGCGCCAGCGTAACGTTCAAGAACAGGAACCAGTGCACCCTGTTCGATTGAGTCCTGAACCAGCCAGGTGGGGAGTTGGGCGAGTCCTCCGCCTGCGAGGGTGATCTTCAGCATCATCTCACCGTCCCCTATCTCATGTTTGACGCGCACCTCTTGCTCAAATGTCTGGCCATTTTCATCAATCAACATCCAGGTTTTCCGGGTGCCGTTACGCCAGCCTACGATGCAGTCATGTTGCAGAAGGTCGTTTCGATTTTGAGGTGCTGCGTGTCTGGCCAGGTAGTCTGGCGTTGCACAGATCAACAAGCATTGGCTGCCCAGTTTTCGAGCCACTATGTCCCCATCGTCTTTCAAGGTTCCGATTCTCACCACGAGATCGATGCCATCGTTGACGATATCCACCAGCCGCTCACTGAAGCTGACCGACAGATCGAGCTTTTGGTATCGAACAGACATATCGATCAGGGTAGGCAGGATGTGACGTCGGCCAAAGGTCGCAGGCAGATCAACCCGCAGGCGACCGATGGGTTCTTGCTGTCCTGTAGTCAGCAGGCCCTGGGTTTCAGCCAGTTCGTCCATCACCCGCAAGCAGCTCGCCAGGTAGGTTTCTCCTTCTTGAGTGAGCGTCAAACGGCGGGTTGTACGATGCAACAGCTTGACCCCCAGTCGCGCTTCCAGGCGGCTCACGCTTTTTCCCACTGCGGAGCTGGTCACGCCAAGTTCAAGCCCGGCGGCTGTAAAACTGAGTAGCTGTGCGGCGGCTACGAACTCCCGAATACCGTCAAAGGTGTTGTCCGTCATTATGGAGTCCAGTTCTGTAATACATGGGATTTAACCCGTTTTATCGTCCGATCATACACAGATAATGCCTTTGCTAACGCAGTCAGCTGCCTGCCGGCCAGACGACTTCCAGGCGGGTGTGGGTAATGCGCCATTCGCCGTCGATACGTGTGTACTCATCCGCGTAGATACCAAGCAGCAACAACGGGTTAGGGTCAGGTTTTGAGGCCGTTTCGAAGTCGATCAAGTAGCAGCGGCCTTGTGCGGTATCCGGCCCCGTGAGCTGGACCCAGTGGTTGGTGATCGCATGCATGAAGGGATAATTTTCTCGATGATCTCGATCGTACAATTTGAACGCGTCATTGAGACCTGACTGTATAGCCTCGATACCCTCCATCTTGCCGACAGTGACCTCCACTACCGCATCTGCGGAGAAGACCTGGTCGAGTGCGGCAATGTTATTGCCGTCGAGCAAGTGCGCGTAGAGCGTTCTAAGGCTGCGGATTTGTTCGCGGTCTAACAGTTCTTTGAGATAGATGTCCATGATCAGAAGCCTCTGTCGTTAATGAATGGTTTGCGCCTGCCGGGTCATCCAAACCGGCAAACAGTATTGCTGCCACTCTAGACAGAGTTCGAATGGAAGATAATCCAGGTTCTATTCCAATCATTTAATCCCTTAAGGATGAAATGATTGATTATGTGCCGGCCTTTGGTAAATTCGGCCAGCAAACAGCATGCATCGCACGTAGCATCCTCTTCTGGGCTTCAGATTCGGAAATCTTCATGGCAAAAAAACCAGCAGCACCCGCTACCGAGCGATCGATCACAGCACCCAAGAAGGGGGCCAGCCTTACCTTGATCGATGTTGCCAAGGTTGCCGGCGTTTCGCCCATGACTGTTTCAAGGGCACTGCATCGACCGGAATTGGTCACCGAACAGACGCGAGACAAAGTGCGTGAAGCCGTGCGACAGACCGGGTACGTCTCGAACATGCTGGCGGGTGGGCTGGCGAGCAATAAAAGCCGACTGGTGGCGATTTTCCTGCCGACCATTGCCAACTCGATTTTTGCCGACACCGTGCAGGCACTGATGGATCGCTTGACTCAAGCGGGCTACCAGACCTTGCTGGGTTTGACGGGCTACTCTGCCGAAGAAGAAGAAAGGCTGCTCGAAGCGGTGCTCGGGCGGCGCCCGGATGGCATTGTCCTGACCGGCACACTCCATACCGAGTCCAGCCGTTTGCGGCTGGCGCAGGCGGGCATCCCGCTGGTTGAGGCGTGGGACCTGAGTGAAGATCCTCTGGACATGCTCATCGGTTTCTCCCACGAAAAGGTGGGGGAGGAGACCGCACGCCATTTGGTCAAGAAGGGCTATAAGCGTTTCTCCGTGGTCACAATCAGTGACCCCCGTGGCCTGCGCCGTTGCAACAGTCTGATTGGCGAACTGAAACGCCTGGGTATTGAACAAGTGCCTATGGAAGTCTTGGCGCCACCCGCCACACTTGAAGTCGGCAGGGAAGGGCTGCGACGCCTGCTTGGGCGCCCAGTGCAGCCGGATATCGTGGTGTGCAGCTCGGATACTGTTGCGCAAGGGGTGCTGGCTGAAGCCGCCAGTCGCGGGATGCAGGTGCCTGCTGATCTTGCGGTCATGGGCTTCGGGGATTTGAGCAGTGCGGCTCAGGTTTACCCGGCATTGTCGACCGTCAGCGTCGATGGCAAGAAGATTGGCCTGCAGGTGGCGCAAGCGCTGCTGGAGCGCTTTGAACACCCACTGGGCAGCCATGACCCCGTACGAATCGATACCGGTTTCACCCTCATCGATCGCGCCAGCACCTGAACCCGGAATGTGCATATTTTGATTAAGGTCACTGTTGAATGATTGCGCAATCAGTGTAATATCCGCCCAAGGCCCTACTGGACAGGGCCTTTTTCCAGTCTATGGATGATTGCGCAATCATTGCTCAATCACCACGCTATCAGGAGCTGTAAGGGCAACGCAGATTCAACGCTGTACTCACAATAAGGAAAATAATAGTGATCAACCCTACGCAATCGGTAGCGAAGACAAATGTCCGCTATCTCATCCTGGTGATGATCTTCATCGTCACCGTATTCAACTATGTTGACCGGGCCACGCTGTCTATCGCGGCCCCAAGCATGCGCGCAGACCTCGGTTTTGATGCCATGACCATGGGTATCGCCTTTTCGGCCTTCGGCTGGGCGTATACCTCGATGCAACTGCCTGGCGGCATCATCCTCGACCGGTTCGGCTCACGCCTTGTCCTGGGGCTGAGCCTGATCATCTGGTCGCTGTTCACCTTCCTGCAAGGCTACGTTGACCTGTTCAGTTCGGCGTTTCTCGCGCTGTTTGTATTGCGCTTCATGATGGGCGTGGCGGAAGCGCCGGCGTTTCCGGCAAACAACCGTCTGACCGTGATGTGGTTCCCGCGCAATGAGCGGGGCCTGGCGACGGCGGTGTTCCAGTCTGCGCAGTATTTTGCCCTGGCCGTGTTCACGCCATTGATGGTCTGGCTGGTCAGCACCTGGGGTTGGCAGCACGTGTTCTGGGTGACGGGGGGCGCCGGTATCCTGATTGGCTTCCTGTGGTTCCGCATGGTTCAGGAGCCGCGTAAAGACAAGCGCGCCAACCAGGCTGAAATCGACTACATCGAAGCCGGGGGTGGCTTGCCAACCATCGGTGACGTGAAAACACCGTTCAGCTGGAAGCGCATGAAGGCCATCGGTGGCAACCGAATGATGGCGGGGATCTACCTGGGGCAGTTTTGCCTGACATCGATTACCTGGTTCTTCCTGACCTGGTTCCCCACTTACCTGATCGAAGCCAAAGGCATGACCATGCTCAAGGTCGGCCTGGTCGCGGCCATTCCACCGATCGCCGGCTGCCTGGGCGGCATGATTGGCGGTGTGTGGTCGGACTGGATGTTGCGCAAAGGCTTCAGCCTCACCGCCGCACGAAAGACGCCGATCATCTGTGGCCTGTTGCTCTCCAGCAGCATCATGGTCGCCAACTACACCCAATCGATCACATTGGTCATCCTCGTGATGTCGGTTGCCTTCTTTGCCAAGGGCGTGGGCAACCTGGGCTGGTGCATCGTTGGAGACGTCTCTCCGGCGAAGGCGATGGGGGTCAGCGGCGCGATGTTCAACTTCTGCGGCAACCTGGCCAGCATCGTCACGCCCATTGCCATCGGGGTAATGATCAACCAGCTGGGCTCTTTCGATGTGGCGCTGATGTATGTCGCGGCCATGGGGTTGCTGGGCGCGTTTTCCTATCTGTTTATCGTCGGGCCCCTCAAGCGCCTGCAACTGGATGACTGTCAGGAATCGCCAGCCACTGCTGTTGATGACACGCCAGTAACGTCTTCCTCACACCTTCGTACCTGATCTCTTTTCACCCTCAAGGAGAGCGCCATGCTCGCACAACCACATCCAGTCAAATCCTCCGACGATGATCGCATTGCCTGGGTTCGGGTATCTTCGGTCATTCTGCCGCTTGCCAACCCCATCAGTGATGCCAAGGTGCTGACCGGTCGGCAAAAGCCGATGACAGAGATCGCCATCCTGTTTGCTGAAATCGAAACGGTCGATGGTCACAGCGGCCTTGGCTTCAGTTACTCCAAACGGGCAGGGGGGCCAGGCCAGTTTGCCCACGCCAAGGAAATCGCACCGGCCCTGATTGGCGAGAACCCGAGTGACATTTCCAAACTGTGGACCAAGCTGTGCTGGGCGGGCGCGTCGGTCGGGCGCAGCGGCATGTCGACCCAGGCCATTGGTGCCTTCGACGTGGCGCTCTGGGATTTGAAAGCCAAGCGCGCCAATCTGTCACTGGCCCGATTGCTTGGCGCCCAACGTGATTCGGTGCGTTGCTACAACACCTCGGGTGGTTTTCTTCATACTCCGCTTGAACAATTGATGAAGAACACCGACCTGTCCCGTGAGAAAGGCATCGGCGGGATCAAGCTAAAAGTCGGGCAGCCGGACTGTGCGCTCGACATCAAGCGCGTCAGTACGGTCCGCAAGCACCTGGGTGAGCATTTCCCCCTGATGGTTGATGCCAACCAGCAATGGGATCGGCCGACGGCCCAGCGCATGTGCCGTCAGTTTGAAGAGTACAACCTGATCTGGATCGAAGAACCGCTGGACTGCTATGACGCCGAAGGTCATGCCGCGTTGGCACAACAATTCGATACGCCGATCGCCACCGGTGAAATGCTCACCAGCGTTGCCGAGCATGCCGAATTCATCAAACTGCGCGGTGCGGACTTCTTGATGCCCGATGCACCACGGGTAGGCGGTATTACGCCGTACCTGAAGGTTGCTTCAATGGCCGAGCAGGCGGGACTCATGTTGGCACCGCACTTCGCCATGGAGTTGCATGTACACCTGGCGGCGGCCTATCCGACCGAGCCTTGGGTGGAACATTTTGAATGGCTGGAGCCGCTGTTCAACGAACGCCTGGAAACCCGCGACGGCCGGATGATGGTACCGACCCGCCCGGGCCTGGGGCTGACGCTGAGCGAGCAGGTGAAACCGTGGACCGCTCAAACCTGCGAGGTCGGCGCACGGCCCTGATTGACGCAAACCCGGGTGGCGTTTGCCACTTAACGTAAGCGCCAGTGCTGCGATCAACCGCAGCACTGGCGATTTACCTCGCGCCCAAAGGCGCTACTCACCCCAACCTTCGCGCACTGCCCGGCGTATGGCTTCGAGCAACATGGCAAACGCGGGGTTGTCGTTATTTTCTCGCCAAATCAGGTGCAATTCACTTTGCACCCCTTCGCCCAGATCGATATCGCGAAAAATCACGTTCTTGAACACCACACTGCTTGCACAGCGCGGCACCAGGGCCAAGCCCATCCCGGCATTGACCAGCGCCAGAATGGTGAGCGATGAACCGAGCCATTGCACGTACTCCGGTGCCACGCGAGCTGATCGCAGCATGCCGGTCAGCAGTTCGTTGAACGGTGGATACGCTGCGTGGGAATACATCAGGAAGGGCTGGGCATCCAAGTCTTTGACTGAGATATCGCTGGCCTGGGCTAACGGGTGATGCCGGGGCAGCGCCAGCACAAAGGGTTCGCGAACAAGGCACTCGGTGGCGTAACCGGGCTCCAGCAGCGGTGCCCGGGCGATGCCCAGATCGACTCGGCGTGCGCGCAACGCTTCATGCTGTTGGTAGGTGTTCATCTCTGAGAGGTCAATTTTGACCTGGGGTTGCTTGAGCCTGGCTTCGGCAATGACCTTTGGCAAAAACTCATACACCGCGCTGCCTACAAAACTGATGTTGACCGAACCGATATCACCCTCTGCGAAGCGTCGGGCGTTGGTCGCCGCTTGCTGGGCACGCTCCAGCAGGTTTTGTGCTTCGATGAAAAAAGCCCGGCCCGCTGCGGTCAGGGCCACGCTGCGGGTGGTGCGGGTAAACAGTTCCACGCCCAGGTGGTGCTCCAGCAATTGAATCTGCCGACTGAGGGGCGGCTGGGTCATGTTCAACCGTTCAGCAGCGCGCCGAAAGTTGAGTTCTGTGGCCACCGTGGTGAAGCAGCGCAGCTGGGTCAGTTCGAACATTGATCTAATCCTGGTATCAATCGAATGCCAAGTTAGATTAGACGGGAACAATGTGCGCGTCCATCATCGGGCTGTCCCTAAAAAAACAATGATTGGGAGTTGCCCCTTTGAATACCCTTCACCCGATGCCTGACGCCACGGTACTTGCCCGGGCCGCGTCCAAGGTAAAGCGTCATGTTCTGCCCTTGTTTGTGGTGATGTTCATCGTCAACTACATCGATCGGGTCAATATTGGCTTTGTTCGCAGTCATTTGGAAACCGATCTGGGCATTGGCGCCGCCGCTTATGGTCTGGGAGCCGGGTTGTTCTTCATTGGTTACGCGATCTTCGAAGTGCCGTCCAATATGCTGCTGCAGCGCTACGGTGCAAGAGCCTGGTTGACCCGCATCATGTTCACGTGGGGCGCGGCGGCAATGGCGATGGCTTTTGTGCGCGGTGAAACCAGTTTCTATGTGCTGCGCTTTATTCTGGGCGCGGCAGAGGCGGGCTTCTTCCCGGGGATCATCTACTACTTCACTCAGTGGTTGCCGTCGACTGAGCGGGGTAAGGCGATGGCGATCTTCCTCAGCGGCTCGGCGATTGCCTCGGTGATCTCCGGCCCGGTGTCCGGTGCCCTGTTACACGTAAGTGGTTTTAGCCTGCACGGCTGGCAATGGATGTTCCTGATAGAAGGTTTTGCCTCGATTGTTCTCTGCGCGTTCGTCTGGTTCTGGCTGCAATCCCATCCTCGTGATGCGAAATGGTTGAGCGAAGAAGAGAAGGGCGCATTGATCAACGCGATTGCTCTGGAGCAACAAGCCCGTGAGGCGGTGCTGACGGTCAAGCCTTCGATGTTAAGGCTGCTGGCCGACAAGCAGATCGCCTTGTTTTGCTTTATCTACTTCTCCATTGCCCTGACCATTTATGGCGCGACATTCTGGCTGCCCAGCATGATCAAAAAGATGGGCAGTTTTGATGATTTCCAGGTTGGGCTGTTCAACTCGATTCCGTGGTTGATTTCCATTGTTGCCATGTATGGCTTTGCCGGAATGGCCAGCAAATGGAAACACCAGCAGGCTTGGGTCGCGCTGACGCTGGTGATTGCCTCGCTCGGTATGTTCATGTCGACTACTGGCGGCCCTGTGTTCGCCTTTATCTCCATCTGTTTCGCCGCGATTGGTTTCAAGGCAGCTTCAGCGCTGTTCTGGCCGATTCCTCAGGGCTATCTGGACGCACGTATTGCGGCGGCTGTCATCGCGTTGATCAACTCCATCGGTAATCTTGGCGGGTTCGTTGCTCCTACCGCGTTCGGCTTTCTGGAGCAAACCACGGGCTCTATCGAAGGTGGTCTGTACGGGCTTGCAGCCACATCGCTCCTGGCGGCGGTGGTGATATTTTTTGTTCGCACGACGCCGGCTGGCCAAGCTCAATCCACTGCTACTCACAACACCTTGAAAATCGACCCTGCGGGAGCCGCTTCTTGAAAATCACACGAGTGACCGTCACCCCCATCGCCTTCCGTGATCCACCGTTGCTCAATGCCAGCGGTATTCACGAACCCTATGCCCTGCGCTCCATCATCGAAATAGAGAGCGACAATGGCTATATCGGCCTCGGTGAAAGCTATGGCGACGCCCCTGCGCTGGCGATCCAGCAGCAGTTGCAGGCGCAATTGATAGGCCTTGACCCGTTCAACCTGAATCAGTTGCGGGCAATCGTCCGGGCTACCGTGGCAGCCCACGCACCGCAGAGTATTGCTGGCGCGGAGCTGGCGCCCGGCTCTCACGCGAGCAAGGCCGTCAGCAATGCTTACTCGGCGTTCGAAGTCGCGTTTCTGGACCTGCAAGCGCGCTCCTTGAATGTACCCCTGGTGGATTTGCTGGGTGGCGCAGTGCGCGATGAAATCCCGTTCAGCGCCTACCTGTTTTTCAAGTACGCGCAGCATGTGGATTCGCCTTACCAACCTGACGCTTGGGGCGAGGCGCTGAACGAGGAACAGATCGTCGCCCAGGCACGAAGAATGATTGAGGCTTACGGCTTCAAGAGCATCAAGCTCAAGGCCGGGACTCTACCCCCTGAGCACGAAGTGTCATGCATCAAAGCCCTGAAGAAAGCCTTCCCGGGCTACCCGTTACGCATTGACCCCAATGGTAACTGGTCTCTGGAAACCTCAATCCGGATGGCGCAGTTGTTGGGTGACGACCTGCAATATTACGAAGATCCAACCCCTGGTCTGGAGGGTATGTCCGAGCTGCACAGACTCACTGGTTTGCCGTTGGCAACGAACATGGTCGTCACCGACTTTGACGAGTTCCGGCGCAGCGTTGCCCTCGACAGCGTGCAAATTGTTTTGGCCGATCATCATTACTGGGGCGGCCTGCGGGATACTCAGCACCTGGCCAAGATGTGCCAGACATTTGGTGTTGGCGTATCCATGCATTCCAACTCACACCTGGGTATCAGCCTGATGGCCATGGCCCATGTTGCCGCGTCAGTGCCCAACCTGGACTATGCCTGCGACACTCACTATCCGTGGCAAGAGCCTGATGAAGAGGTGGTCAAAGGCGGAAAGATACCCATCGTTGATGGTTGCGTGAGAATCACTCGCGCGCCGGGACTGGGGCTTGAGCTGGATTATGAGCAATTGGCAAAGTTGAATGATCTGTACCTCACTTGCGGCATTCGACAGCGCGATGATGTGAAACAAATGCAGCGGTACAAGCCTGACTGGCAAGCGCTAAAACCTCGGTTCTGAGTACTTTGCGTGGTGGGTTGCCCGCTGTGTTCAGCGGGCAGTCGTAGAGGTGCTGAGAGATCAGGTTTTGTATCGGGTTGTTGCTGCTTCTGGACGCTCTGTTTACCGGAGTCAAGGCTGTCGCCCTGGCTCCGGTGCAGCTACCTGCTAGCTACGGGGAGCAGCAGGTTTTCCGTCCACCTGGCGCCAGACATTCAGCGGGTTTTGTTGCTTGAGCGCTTCAGGGAGCAAGACGTCCGGGAAGTTCTGATAGCACACCGGGCGCAGGAAACGCTCAATTGCCGTCGATCCTACCGACGTCGTGCGGCTGTCCGAGGTGGCCGGGAAGGTTCCGCCATGCACCATGGAATCGCAAACCTCTACGCCAGTCGGGAAGCCATTGATGAGAATGCGCCCTGCTTTTTTCTCCAGTGCCTTGACCAGTCCCTGAGCAATCGACAGGTCTTCGTCTTCCAAATGAAGCGTCGCTGTCAGTTGCCCCTCAATGGATTGTGCAAAAGCCAGCATCTCTTCGACGTTTTGGCAGCGAATGACAATAGCGGTCGGGCCGAACACCTCCTCCAACAGGCCAGCATTGGCTGATATCTTCGTAAACGTGGTCTGGTAAAGATGCCCTTGCGCCTGAGTCATTCCTGAATGAGCTTGTCCCGAAGCAACCGCTTCTACACCTGCTTCGCCCGAAACCCTGTTGACCCCCTGTTCATAGGCAGAGTGAATGCCGGGAGTGAGCATGGTCTGAGCCGCTTTCTCAGAAAGGTACGCCCCGGCCCGGGCCAGGAAAGCGTCCATGTCGGGACCTTCCACGGCCAGGACCACACCGGGGTTTGTGCAAAACTGGCCTGCCCCCATGACCAAGGCGTCCACGAAGGCAGTAGCCATGGAATCAGCGCGTTTGGCCAATGCGCCTGGCAGCAGGAAGACCGGGTTGATGCTGCTCATTTCCGCGTAGACCGGGATCGGCTCAGGCCTTGCTGCAGCAGCGCGCATTAATGCCAGGCCGCCAGCTCGAGAGCCGGTGAAACCGACCGCCTTGATCGCCGGGTGCGAGACCAGTTGCTGGCCGACATCACTGCCGTCACCTACCAACAGGGAGAATGTCCCTTCCGGCAGTTCAAGTCGTCTCGATGCCTCCTGAATCACCCGACCTACCAATTCCGAGGTGCCGAGGTGAGCACGGTGGGCTTTCACCACCACGGGGCAGCCGGCAGCCAGTGCAGAAGCGGTATCTCCACCCGCCACGGAGAACGCCAGAGGAAAATTGCTGGCACCAAAGACAGCAACCGGGCCCAGCGGGATTCTGCACATGCGCAAGTCAGGGCGTGGCAAGGGCTTGCGTTCAGGCAGCGGCGAATCGAACGTAGCGGTTTGCCACCGGCCTTGACGGAGCACCGTGGCGAACAGCCGCAGTTGACCTGCCGTGCGGCCACGCTCACCCTCCAGACGCGCAACTGGCAGGCCTGTCTCGAGGTGCGCTCGTTCAATGAGGATTGAACCCAGTTCAATGATCCCGTCAGCGATCGCTTCAAGAAACTGAGCGCGGGTCTCGGGATCGGTAGCGCGCAATGGATCGAACGCTTGCTCTGCAAGTTCGCAGGCCTGATCGACAAGCGCCGTGGTTGCGCAAGTGAAGACCGGAGTGCGGATGGCCTGTTGGTCACAAGGATTAATGGCCAGAAGCTCACGCCCTTTGCCACGAATCATCTGGTAGCCAATTAATTGTTCGCCAGTGAGTTGCATACATGTACTCCACTAATCTGATTATTTGTCCGTAGAAATGGGCTGCTTCAACAGCAGTGCGTAGGCCATTGCTGCCACAGATGCCACGACGGCACTGATCAGAAATGCAGAAGCAAATGAGCCCGTCTGCTGGATGCTGAACCCTGTGACAATTGGAGCGACCGAGCCAGCCAGGTACCCGCCGAAGTTCTGGATGGAGCCAAAGGAGGCAACACGCCGGCTGTCCACCACGGTATTGACGATCATCCAGGCAGTAGAACTGGCCATGTTCACGCTAAAGAGCGCGAAGCAAAGCAAGATCACACTCAAGACAATTCCGCTGCCAAACGAAAGCGGCACCGTGAAGGCTGCTGCCGAGAGCAGCGCGCACACCACGACGATCTTGCGACTACCCAGAATCGTGGCGCCGTTCTTCACCAGGCGGTCGCAGATACGGCCCGCCACAATGGTGCCCAGAGCACCGAACACGTAAGCCAGAGAAACGACCCATGCTGTCTGATAAAGAGTGAGGCCATGCTCACGTTCGAAGTAGCCAGGCAGCCAGGTCAGATGCAGCCACAGCATGTAAATCACGCCCATGAAACCCAGCACTGCCCCCCAGGTGGTCTTGTGACGGAAAAGCTCGGTCCAGGCGCGAAGTTGTTCCTTGATGGTTGGCCTGACCGTAGGCGCTGACTGTGGTTGTAAGGCCAGCAGGCGCTCCCGCTCCTCGGCAGGCAGCTCAGCCAGGTAGCGTTCCTTGCTTTTGTAGAAAGCGAACCAGCAGGCGGCCAACACAATCCCGAACACACCTGTGACGATAAACATGCCTCGCCAACCCCAGGTGACCATCAGCAGCGTCAACAGTGGCGGCGCGATGCACGGACCGATACACGTCGACGACAGCACGATGCCCGTAGGTGTGCCACGCTTCTCGGCTTCGAACCACTCAGACAGTGCTTTGGCCGCCGAAGGAAACATCGGTGCCTCACCAATACCCAGCAAAATCCTCAGTCCGATAAAAGACGAAAAACTGTTGATCAGACCAGATGCGGTCTGGGCCACCGACCACCCAAGGAGCGCCGCGCCCAGGGAAATCTTGCTACCAAGGCGGTCGATGATCACTCCCAAAGGCAACTGGGCGAGCGCGTAGGCCAGAGAAAACGCCGACAACAGGATACCCATCTGTGTAGGCGTGATCCCCATGTCCCGCTGGATCGAAGTGTTGGCAATCGACAACGCACTGCGGTCGACGTAGTTGATGATGCCAATCACCAGGAGCAGGCTCACGGTGATGACCTGGTACTTCTTGTAAGGGGTGGAGCTAACGACCGTGTCAGGCTTGCGGCCAAGCTCTGCTTGCGCATATTTATTATTCATGGGCGTTCACTTTTCTTATTGTTTATTTGAAAGCAGGTCGTTGGTTACATCGAGGCTTCAAGAATCCACCGATAATCGTCAGCAGAAGCCTCACGCGGGTTTGTGCGATGACTGTGGTCAGCCAGGGCGCCCTGGATGATGTTCGAAAACATGTCCTCGGTAACGCCAAGCTCACGCAGACCGGTCGGCAGCCCCAGCGCACGGGTCATGTTGCGAATCGCCTCTTCGATTGCGTTCTCATCAGCCAGGCCAATGGCTTGAGCGATTCGAGCCATCTTGTGCTCGGCCACAACCGTCTGGGCCTGGCGGTTGAATGCGATGACAGCGGGAAGAAAAATCGCATTGAGCGTGCCGTGGTGCAGGCGAGGATCAATGCCGCCCAGGGAGTGACTGAGGCTGTGAACGCAACCCAAGCCCTTCTGGAAGGCCAGGGCGCCCTGCAGTGAGGCACTCATCATGTTGATACGGCCTTCCAGGTTCTTCGGATCCCGGGTTGCGGTTTCGATGAAGCGCCAGGCACGCCACAGACCATCCAGAGCAATACCGTCAGCAGGCGGATTGAACGCAGGGGCCATGAAGGTTTCCAGGCAGTGGGCAATTGCATCCATACCGGTGGCGGCGGTCAGTGCGTGTGGCAGGCCCAGAGTCAACTCCGGGTCGCAGATCGCAGATTTGGGTACGACATAGGGAGAGATCACTCCGACCTTGCGACCGTCATCCAGAATCAGGATGGCGCCACGGCCAACCTCGCTACCAGTACCGGCAGTGGTCGGGACCGCGATAACGGGAGCGGTCGCTGAAGTGATACGGGCCAGGCCACCTTCAATGACGGCAAAGCTCTTCAGCGAGCCTTCGTGGGTAGCGCAGACGGCCACACCTTTGGCCAGGTCGATGGCGGAACCACCCCCGATGGCGATGATTCCGTCGCATCTGAACTCTTTGAATATGGCCACGGCTTCGCGAACGGCTCTTTCGTTCGGGTTGGAAGGCGTGCCGTCATAGATTGGCAGTTTGACGCTAGCATCGGTGAATGTGCCGAGGGCAACATCGATGATGCCGGCAGCCCGGACCCCAAGGTCAGTGACGATCAAAGGCCTGGTTATACCAACACGTTGGCACTCGGCGGGCAAAAGCGAAATGGCTCCTGCGTCGAACTGAATTTGGGTGATGTAATTGATCAGGGACATGGGTCTCCTTGAGCCTTCAGTATTGTTATTATCGGCTTGAATTAGGCCAGTCTGCCGCTTCAGGCGCGACAGGGTGCCGCGCCAGTATATGAATCAATTTCTGACCTCGGTATTGAGAACAATCCATACAGGCATAGCTTGGAGTAATATCAGATGACCCCGTCGCTCAACTCGATCATGTCCAGACTCCATGCCAGACACCTGCGCTTACTTATCGAATTGGACGAGCATGGCTCTCTCCTCGGGGCCGCGAATAGCGTTGGCCTCACTCAACCGGGCGCGAGCAAAGCGCTGCAAGAGATCGAGACGACCTTTGGCACGGCGCTGTTCACACGAACCAACCGGGGGCTGGAGCCTACGGCGGCTGGCTACTGTGCGATCCGATATGCTCGGGTGGTTCAAACAGATATCTCAAACCTTCGGCACGACCTTGATGCGATCTTGAGAGGTGTAGGAGGGCGACTCGCAGTAGGCGCAATCATGGGCGCTGTCCCCCTGTTGATGGGGGCGATTTCGCAGCTCATTGCCATCCAGCCCGAGATGTCGTTCGAGATCATTGAAGACACCAGTCAATCTCTGCTGGCGCAAATCGAGAGCGGCCGACTGGACATGGCGCTGTGTAGAACGTGTGTGAGCAACTCGCCGCATCTGTTCTCGAGTTCGCTTGTTCAGGATGAGACGCTGGCCGTCATCGGCAATATCGATCATCCGCTCAAGGAAGCGCAGACGCTTAGCCTTGAGCAGCTGGCTTCAAGCCGATGGATTGTGTACAGGGCGAACATGCCGATGCGGGTGCAACTGGAGCGTGAGTTTCACGATGCAGGCATTCGCTTCCCGCTCCACCTGGTCGAGACCACTTCAATCCTGGCGACTTTGTCGCTCCTGCAAAACCAGTCCGATTTTGTGGCCCTGGTTTCAATAGATGTGGCGAACCAATGTGCGCAACACCACCGAATACGGATCTTGCCCCACTCGATAAAGTCGGTCAGCGATCCCTACGAACTGGTCACCCGCAGGGGCGGTCAGGCTACACCAGCCATGAAGCAGTTAACGGAGTTACTGCTTGGCCCAGCAGAAACTGTTGATCCGGACGTTTGATGCAGCGATGACAAGATGTGATTGCCCACCAAAGCAAAAGGACCCGCAGAGCAGCAATAATGTTCACTCAAGAGCAACGCGGCTCAAGTGTGGGAGCGGGCTTGCTCGCGAGGGTCTTCAGTGCGCAGCATTTACTTGGTAAATACGCGTCACCGTTAACGACCATCGCGAGCAAGCCCGTTCCCACAGAGGCAGAAATCACTTAAGTGAACAACATTGCCGTGAACGCTATGCCGGTTTTCAGCGAGCAGTCAGCGCGGAGTAACTGTTCATCAGGTTCCGGTAGTTGGGAATACGCTGAGACAGCAGGTTGCCCAGGCCTTCAATGTCGTTGCGCCAATCGCGTTGCAGCTCACACGCTACGGAGAACCAGTTCATCATCTGGGCGCCAGCCTGGCTCATGCGGTTCCAGGACGCTTGTTGTACGGTGGTGTTGAACGTCCCCGAAGAGTCAGTTACCACGAACACGTCAAACCCTTCAGCCAGTGCCGACAACGTTGGGAACGCTACGCAGACATCTGTCACCACGCCGGCGATGATCAATTGCTTGCGGCCCGTTGCCTTGATCGCCTTGACGAAGTCCTCGTTGTCCCAGGCGTTGATCTGGCCTGGTCGAGCGATGTACGGCGCGTGCGGGAACATTTCCTTGAGTTCGGGAACCAGCGGGCCGTTGGGGCCTTGTTCAAAACTGGTAGTGAGGATGGTAGGCAGCTCAAAAAATTTCGCGACGTCAGCCAGGGCCAGCACGTTGTTCTTGAACTCGTTGGGTGTGAAGTCCTGCACCAGAGAAATCAAGCCTGTCTGGTGGTCGACCAGCAGAACTACGGCGTCGTCTTTGTTCAGGCGGTTGTAAGTTGCGTTAGTCATGGTGGAATCCTTTTCGAAGTGGCGGGTGGCTGTCGTTCAGCGATGAGCTCAGATTAATGTTCTCATCAGCGACGAAAAAGCACCTGAAATACGATTGACTGTCCACCTGAGCGAGACAATTCATTTGCAGCTCTTTGGGTGAGCGAGCAGGGTGTCTGGACAGGTAATAACCGGTGGTGCGCAATTGAAGGCTGAACACCTGAACGGGTTATGCAAATACCCTGCGAATGCCGGGTGGAAACATCAGCTCGGGTCGCCGTAGGGAACGGACAGAGAGGCAGCTGTTGCAGGCGGAACAGTGGATCAACAATCTGTCCGGCAGGCGACACTATGGCGCTTCACGAAAAGTCATAACTCATTGATTTTATAAAGATATTGAAATGGCACGGTTTCTGCTCCAGTCCTTGTGCAGGTGCCGCGGCGGCCTCTGCCATCACGAGGACGGGCAATGAACAACACTCTGAAAGTGGTCGCGGTATCCGGGAGCGTGCAGCGCCCAACTCGCACCCTGGTGCTGCTCAAGGCCCTGGTCGCCGGTCTTGAGCAACAGTTGCCGATCGCGCTGCACTTGATCGAGTTGTCCGAGATCGGCCCGCAGTTTGCCGGGGTGCTGCGCCGCGAAGACTTGCCCGCAAGGGTAGAGGCCCATCTGCAAGCCATTGAAACGGCCGACCTGCTGATTGCTGCCAGTCCGGTGTACCGCGCCTCATACACTGGACTGTTCAAGCACCTGTTCGATTTCGTCCATCACCAGGCATTGAACAACGTGCCGGTGTTGCTGGCCGCCACCGGTGGCTCGGACCGCCACGCTCTGGTCATCGAACACCAGTTGCGCCCGCTGTTTGGTTTCTTTCAGGCCCTGAGTTTGCCCATCGGGGTGTATGCCACAGAAGCCGACTTTACCGATTACCAGATCACCAGCCCGCAGGTGCTAGAGCGCATCGAGCGCGCTGTCGAGTCCGCGGTCCGGAACCTCACTTCGACTGTGCAACCGGACGCCAGCGCGGCCTGAAGTTACCGGTAAACCTCACTTCAACGTATCACTGGAGTACACGCAATGAGCCAGGACAACATCAAGTTTGCCTACTGGGTTCCCAACGTCAGCGGGGGACTTGTAATCAGCAAGATCGAACAACGCACCAGCTGGGACATCGATTACAACCGCAAGCTGGCGCAAATCGCCGAAAAGGCCGGTTTCGAGTACGCCTTGTCACAGATCCGCTTTACCGCCGGTTATGGCGCCGAAAACCAGCATGAGTCGGTGACCATCAGCCACGCATTGTTGGCCGCCACCGAGAAGCTCAAAGTGATTGCTGCCATCCTGCCTGGGCCCTGGACTCCGGTACTGGCTGCCAAACAGCTGGCCACCATCGACCAGTTCACCAACGGTCGGGTTGCGGTCAATATCGTGTCGGGCTGGTTCAAGGGCGAGTTTCGGGCCATTGGCGAGCCGTGGCTGGACCACGATGAACGCTATCGTCGCTCGGAAGAATTCATCCAGGCGCTCAAGGGCATCTGGACCCAGGACAACTTCAGTTTTCATGGCGACTTCTACCGTTTCCATGACTTCACGCTCAAACCCAAGCCACTGCAGCAACCGCACCCGGAAATCTTCCAGGGTGGCAGCTCACGCGCCGCGCGGGAGATGGCTTCGCGGGTTTCCGATTGGTACTTCACCAACGGCAACAGCGTCGAAGGCATCAAGGCCCAGATCGACGACATTCGGGCCAAGGCTGCGCTCAATGGCCATTCGGTGAAAGTCGGGGTGAACGCTTTTGTCATCGCCAGAGAAACCGAAGCTGAGGCTCAAGCGGTACTGGAGGAGATCATCGCGAAGGCCGATCCAGAGGCCGTCAACGGTTTCGGCAGCGAGGTGAGGAACGCCGGTGCCTCCAGTCCTGAAGGAGAAGGGAACTGGGCCAAGTCCACTTTCGAAGACCTGGTGCAGTACAACGACGGCTTCAAGACCAACCTGATCGGTACTGCGCAGCAGATTGCTGAACGCATCGTAGCCCTCAAGGCCGTGGGCGTGGACCTGATCCTCAGTGGCTTCCTGCACTTTCATGAAGAAGTGGAGTACTTCGGCAGAAAGGTGTTGCCGTTGGTGCGTGAGCTGGAGCGCGAGGCGGTCACGGCCAAGGCTGCGGCACTCGCTTAAAAGACGGGATGGGCGTCTCGCGGCTGAGTCCCTGATCCGATGTGCAATCCGGTCTCAGGACCCAGCTGGAAAACCCCTCAAGATGATTGGCGGGGGACGTGTCGGGGGTCGCGAAGCCATTGCTGCAATTCCGTTTCGGCTTGCTCCATGGCATTGCGGTTAAGCAATTTTCGCATCAATGCGATGCTGACCGCACGAGCTCTGAGATTGTATGTATAGCTACCCAGATGGCCATCGGTTGGTTGATAGGCACCGAGCTTTTCGTACAACTGCTGCAATCGATTTTGTACGCTGCGCAATGAAAGGCAGCGTCGACTGGCTATGGCACGGTCTGTAAGTCCCAGTGCGATGTCTTGCAGCACTTCATACTCGGTGTCCGTCAGGCCAAGTACCTGGTCTTGGGACTTCTGCTGCACGCCGCGTATCTCACGATCTATGACGCATTGTTGCTCAATGAAAAGACTGCGCAGCGCCAGGCGCAAGCGCTCCTCCGAGGCGGTCTTGAGCACATAGCCGTAAGCAGCGCCCTCTGGAACGATTCGCGAAATGCCTCGCACATAGGCTTCATCAGCATAATTAGACCAGAACAGAATCGATGTATCGGGCCGGTCTCGCCAGATCGTCTTGGCAGCCTCCACCCCGGTGCGTCTGGGCATCTGCAAATCCATGACTACCGCCGTGATCCCATACTCATGGGCCAGTCGCTCTCCTGCCAGCCCGTCCTCGGCTTCCAGCAACCGGGTGCATTCAGGAAGCGCCAGTTCTATAACTTCCTTGAGAAATGCGCGATGAACGGGGTCATCTTCAATCAACAAGACATCCATCAAACGGTTTGCTCCGGTTCAATGTGAGGGACGGGCAGGGGCAGACTTATACAGACGTGTGTTCCCTTGCCTTGCGGACCGGTCTCGATCTGCAGTTGGGCGTCGAGCAAGCGAGCGCGGATTTTCATGTTCTGTATTCCGCCGCAGTTCAGCAGATTATCCCGGTCAAGTCCGAGGCCATCATCGACGATGGAAAGCTGCAGGCGGTTCGCGGCCCGGCTGATCTCGATGTCAATGGAGTCCGGATAAGCATGTTTGATAGCGTTGTTAACCGCTTCCTGGATGATGCGAAACAGGGCAATTTTCTGCGGCTCTGCAAGCTTGTTTGCTAACCCGCCTGTGGTGTCACGCAGGCGAGTGGCAATGCTCAGGCCACTGTTGCGCACACTGCGCAACAACAAATCCTCTACGCCTTCTTCCAGGCCGAAAAGCTGGAGCACTGTGGGTTTGACCGCATCAATGATAAGGCGCAGCTCCTGCATGCTCTCTTGCAACGCGTCACTGACGGGTTTCAGGTCATTCCCCGACAGCGTATCCACGGTCATCAGGCGGGCGATCCGGCGGTGCAGGCGCGTCATGTCGGCCAGCGTCTGGTCGTGTAAATCCATGCCAATGCGCTGCCGTTCGTTTTCCAGCTCCTCGGTCAAGCGCAGGGCCCCCAGGCGCAAGCCCTCTTCTCGGGCGCGAATCTGGGTTTCGGCGATCGCCAGTCTTTTTGCTTGATCGGTCTGGCGTAGTGCGTAGAGGTAGGACGCCAGCAGATCGGCGACATGCTGGGTATGGTGCACGTCTTCCAGGGTGTAGTAATCGGCTGCATGTTTGGAACAGCTCAATGCACCGATAATTTCACCTCGCGCCCGCAACGGCACGTGAAGTCTGCTGCGCAGCCCCGCATCGAAAATGGGCGTGTTGAACGCGCCGACAAACTGATAGCGGGGGTCAGTCGTAGCGTCTTGACTGAGGATGTAAGGTTCCTCTCCCAACAGCAGGGCACGGATCGGACTTTCCACGATCGGCAGCGGGTGATTGGCAAAGTTGCTCCATGCGGTGTGTAACCCCGTTTCATAAGCATGCAGATGGTTTTCTCCATCCAGCAACAGCAAGCTGATGTCCAGGTGATCATGGGGCAGGATGATGCGAATTTCCTCGGAAATTGCGTCAATCATCGACTGGAAGTCCAACTGACCCGCGAGGGCCCTGGAGATGCCGAGAAAGTGATGGAGGACATCCTCGGCATGGATGCTGGGTCGTTTCACGGTCATGCACCTTTTATTTTTGTAGCCCTACCATACCCGCTATCACTGAACGCGGGCATCCCTCTGCGCGGGCGATCAGGTGACCTGATTGAAAAATTGCGAATGCTCGCAGGCAGATTGCGTGATCCCGCATATTTGGTGCGGTGTCGCGCCGCATATCTGCATTGATGTGCGCAGACGCTGGCTGTGAGACGGCGCAGACTGAAATCGAACTTGTGTAAAACGGTGAGCATCCATCCATTGGACCGCCCGAACCCCAAAAATAATAACAAAGGTCAATCCATGAAAATTCGTCCGTTGCGATGCCTGTTTCTATCAAGCGCGCTGTTGCTTTCTCCCTTCATGCAAGTGCAGGCCGATACGGCCGACAAGACCATCGCCTTGTCCAATAACTACGCGGGTAATTCCTGGCGTCAGAATATGCTTGGCAGCTGGAAGCAGACCACCGACGACGCTGTGAAAAAAGGCGTTATCGCTTCCGCAGACGCCTTCACAACCGGTGAAAATCAGGCTACCGAGCAAGCGGCACAAATCCAGAACCTCATCCTTCAGGGTTACAGCGCCATCGTCATCAACGCAGCGTCGCCGACCGCTCTAAATGGCGCCGTCAAGCAGGCCTGCGATGCGGGCATTATCGTCGTGTCCTTCGATGGCATCGTCACCGAACCCTGTGCCTATCGCATCTCCATGGACTTTAAACAAAGCGGTCTTGACCAGATGGATTACCTGGCCAAACGCTTCCCAAATGGCGCAAACATACTGGAGATTCGCGGGCTGGCAGGCGTCTCGGTGGATGAGCAGATCCATTCCGGGATCGTTGCGGGCGCGCAAAAGTATCCCAACCTGAAAATCGTTGGCTCGGTCAACGGCAACTGGTCACAGACTGCCGCGCAGAAAGCGGTGGCGGGCATTTTACCTAGCCTGCCACCTATAGATGCCCTGGTGACTCAAGGGGATGACGGTTACGGCGCGGCCCAGGCGTTCATGTCCGCTGGACGGCCGACGCCGACGATTATCTTCGGTAATCGCGAGGAAGAGCTGTCGTGGTGGAAGAAACAGAAAGACGCCAACGGCTACCAAAGCTTTTCGATTTCCAGCGCTCCGAGCATCTCCAGCCTGGCGTTCTGGGTAGCCCAGCAATTGCTGGATGGCAAGAAAATGCCCCATGACTTGCTGTCGCCAGCAGTCAGCGTGACTCAGGACTCACTGGAGCCTGCACTCAAGGGCCTTGAGAAGGGCGGGATTGTCAGTCAGGTCTACAGCGTCGAGGACGTCGCCACGCTGACAAGCCCATCCGCTCATTGACCAGCATTGCCGCGCCTGAGTGCGCGGCAATGCCGAGGAGAATGTCATGTCTGACTTTCAACGAGCGCTGGTAACCTTCCAAGGTATCGGCAAATCGTTTGGCGCTGTTCGCGCCCTGTGTGAGGTCAACCTGAGTGTTCAGGGCGGAGAGTGCCTGGGGTTGATCGGCCATAACGGCGCGGGTAAATCCACCCTGATGCAAGTCTTGGCCGGCACTCTTTCTGCCGACTGCGGTGCGCTGCTGGTCGGCGATCAGGAAGTACGCTCCAGCTATGGCGTGCAGGTGGCACGCCAGCACGGGATCCGCTGTGTGTTTCAGGAACTGTCTTTATGCCCAAACCTCAGCGTGGCCGAAAATACCCGGCTGATGTCACCGGCTATTCGTGGCTGGGGCTGGCGACGTAAAGCCAGGGCGCTGATCGAAGCCAGTCTTGATCAGATTTTTCCGGGCCATGATATTCGTGGCGACGACATCGTTGCCGAGTTGCCGATCGGCAAACGCCAGATGGTTGAAATTGCCCGTGCATTCGTGCGTGTCGATGAACGCCTGGACTTGGTGATTCTCGATGAACCCACGTCCTCTCTGGATTCGCGGGTTGCCGAACAACTCCTGCAGTTTGTCCGGCGCTTTGTCGGCGCTGGCGGCAGCATCGTGCTGATTAGCCACATTCTTGGGGAGATGCTGGACACCTGTGACCGCATTACCGTAATGCGTGACGGGCGAGTGGTAGAGATTCGCCCCGCGACGAATTTTACCCACGCGTCCCTGGTGGAGTGCATGGGGAGCGCCGCAAAGGCGGCTTGCGAACAGCACGTTTTTGTCTCGCGACGGGCTCATGGTTCTCCCGTGGTGGCTCAACGTCCGGCCCGTCAAGCCAATGCAATGACAGTCAATGCGCATCCTGGCGAAATCGTCGGTCTCACCGGGTTGGCAGGACATGGCCAAAGCCAGTTACTCATTCAAATACTGCGTCACCGTATTGCCAGGGGGCAGGGCGCCGCGCTAGTGGCCGGGGATCGACAAAATGACGGTGTGTTTGCGATGTGGTCTATCGCCGAGAACATCACGATCAGTTCGTTGGCCCATCTGAAGCGCGGTGCCCTGATCGATCCGGACGCAGAGCATGCCATGGCTGAAGAATGGCAAAAACGCATGGGAATCCGCACCCCGGATATGGGAAACCCCATCCTTTCACTGTCGGGCGGTAATCAACAAAAAGCACTGTTCGCCCGCGCATTGGCATCGCGCAGCGATCTGATCCTGATGGATGATCCCATGCGTGGCGTTGATGTCGGCACCAAGCGTGAGGTGTACTCGATCATCGCTCAGGAGGCGGCCCAAGGGCGCACCTTCATCTGGTACACCACAGAGCTGGAAGAGCTCGATTACTGTGACCACATCTATGTGTTTCGTGATGGCCAGGCAGTCCTTGACCTGCCACGCAGCCAACTAAGCGAGGAGCAGATTCTTCGCTGCTCCTTTGTGGAGCAAACGGCATGAATGCATCTACCTCGCTACCGCTGAAAGGCGCTGCGGTCAAATCGCCCGGGTTGAACTATGCACGCCTGCTGCGCAGTGCGTTGCCCGGGGTTTCACTCGCGGCGCTGCTGATCACAATTTTCATCATGCAGCCCAGGGCCATGAGTTACATGGGCATGAACCTGATGCTTAACCTGGCGGTGCCGATCGCCTTGGCGACCATCGCCCAGATGCTGATCATCACTGTCAACGATCTTGACCTGTCGCTGGGCAGTTTTATCAGCTTCGTCGCCTGCGTGGCGGCAACGTTGCTGGACCAGCACCCCGTACTTGGCTGCCTGGCGTTGCTCGGATGCATTGCGGTGTACGCGTTGCTGGGCGCGCTGATTCATATACGCAACTTGCCTTCCATCGTCGTAACTCTCGGCATGTCGTTCGTGTGGATGGGCGCTGCTGTGCTGTTGTTGCCTGCGCCGGGAGGCAGTTCGCCTGAATGGCTGCAGAGCCTGGTTCGTATCAAGACACCTTTGCTGCCTTTCGCGATCATTGTCTGTGTGGTGCTGGCGATTGCCGTACATGTGTTTTTGATGCGTTCGACGCTGGGTGTTGTGTTGCGGGGGGCGGGGGGAAATCCGCTGGCCATTGCGAAGGCAGGGTGGTCGCTGCTGCGCATCAAGATAACCATGTATGCGCTGGCCGGTACGTTCGGGGTCTTCGCCGGCCTGTTTTTAGTCGGCCTGACCACCTCTGCAGACGCAAGCATCGCGCTGCGTTACACCTTGTTGTCCATCGCGGGCGTGATCCTCGGTGGCGGTGAGTTTGTCGGCGGCCGCGTCTCGCCCACCGGTGCAGTGCTGGGAGCCCTGACACTGGTGCTGGCAGGCTCGCTGCTGTCCTTTATGCGCATTTCGCCAGACTGGCAGATGGGTGCCCAGGGCGCGATTCTGATTCTCGTCCTCGCCTTGCGTACGTCCGTCAACCGTCTTGAGGCTCGCCCACTATGAAGCGTGTTCCGTTACTCACCACGGTCATGGGCAAGCCCTGGGTATGGTCGTTCCTCGCCGCCTTGCTGATTTGGATCGCGACCATTGCCTTCACCGGGGGCCAGGGTGCAGGTTCGCTGTTGTCAGGCTCACTGAGCTTCTCGGCGTTCTTCGTGATAGTCGGCATCGGCCAGATGTTTGTGATTACCACGGGCCCGGGCAACATAGATTTGTCGATTCCGGCCAATATCGCACTCAGCGGGGCCATTGGCATGAAGTTGATGGACGGCCAGCCAGGTCTGATCTGGTTGGGCGTTCTAGGTGTACTGGGGGCCGGTATGTTGATCGGTTGTGCCAACTACGCCTTGATCCGAGTGCTTCGCATACCACCGATCATTGCCACGCTGTCAGCCAGTTTCCTGTTGCAGTCAATGGCGATTGCCTACGGTCGAAGCATTCGGATCCAGCCACCGGAAATGTTCTACCAGTTCTGCACCGGAAACATCTTGGGCGTTCCGTACCTGGCGATCAGCGTCGTGCTGCTGGCAGTCGTCATGGGCTACGTGCTGACACGCAGCATCTACGGCCGCTGGACGATCGCCATTGGCCAGAACGCCCGTGCTGCGGAGCTTGCCGGTGGCCATGTCAACCTGATCCGCTTCGCGACCTACGTACTCTGTGCGGTCTTTGCCAGCCTCTGCGGCCTTCTGCTGGCCGGTTTTTCCGGAGGGGCTTCGTTGAGCATGGGCGAGGAGTACCTGCTGGCCTCGATTGCAGTCGTGGTGATCGGCGGGACCTCAGTGGCGGGTGGATTTTCCAACGTGCCCGGCATCTGGGGAGCGGCGCTGTTTCTTTATCTGCTGGTAAGCATGCTTAACACCTTTGGCGCCAGTGCCGGGGTGCGCTTGATCCTTACCGGCCTGATCATCATTGCGGTCATCACCGCCGTCAGTGGCCGCAAGTCGGCACG
This sequence comes from Pseudomonas sp. NKUCC02_KPG, assembly GCF_019345465.1. Lineage (GTDB taxonomy): Bacteria > Pseudomonadota > Gammaproteobacteria > Pseudomonadales > Pseudomonadaceae > Aquipseudomonas. Next base: position 274,223 of record NZ_JAHKRC010000006.1, on the reverse strand, counting down.
CACTGCCTGAATAGAGGGTATTTCCATGTTTGAACCTCACTATGAATACATCGATGAACGCTTCCGCGCATTGACACTGCCCAACACTCAACTCGAGCAGCTCTATAACCAATGCCGCTGGGCCGAGGGGCCGGTCTGGTTTAACGACGGTGGTTACCTCTTGTGGAGTGACATTCCCAACCAGCGTATTTTGCGCTGGACGCCAGAGCAGGGCGTGTCGGTGTTTCGTCAAGACTCCAACTTCGCCAACGGCAATACCCGAGATCTTCAGGGCCGACTGGTCACCTGTGAACACGGCCCACGCCGCGTGACCCGCACTGAGCCGGACGGGTCGATCACGGTGATCGCGGATCGTTACCAGGGCAAACGCCTGAACTCACCGAACGACGTGGTGGTTCACCGTGACGGCGCCATCTGGTTTACTGACCCGACCTACGGAATCCTCACTGATTACGAAGGCTTCAAGGCTGAGCAGGAACAGCAGGGCCAGAATGTCTATCGGGTCGATCCGGTGACGGGTGAAGTCCAATGCGTGGCGGATGATTTCGTTCAGCCCAATGGCCTGGCGTTTTCGGCCGATGGCAAGACTCTGTACATTGCCGACTCGGCGCGCACACATGACCTTGCAGCCCCACATCACATTCGAGCGCTGGAGGTGATAGACCACTGTCGTTTGGGTCGTTCGCGGGTGTTCGCCGAGATCGAACCCGGGATCCCCGACGGCTTGCGCGTCGATGTACAAGGGAACGTGTGGACGAGCGCGGGTGACGGGATTCAATGCTTTGCTCCTGACGGCACATTACTGGGCAAGATCCTGCTGCCGGAGAAAGTCGCCAACCTCACGTTCGGCGGTCCACGTCGCAACCGCTTGTTTATCACCGCCAATACGTCGCTCTACATGATCCATGTGGCGGTGGCGGGCGCACAGATGCCGTGAAGGTGATCGCTCCCAAACACGACACAAACTGAGTTGCATCGGTATAAAAAAACCGCCCGGAGGGGGGCGGTTTTCTTCGACATTCAACTGATGAGACCGTTTCTAGATTCTCAGGTGACGTATGAGATTAATTTGACGACTCCCAGTTCGAATCTGAAAAGCCAATCAATGACGGGTTGTGCCAAATTGCAATAGCTGTAGCTACAGTTAAATTGCTGTATTGCTGGCGTCAAGTGATAGTGGGTTTGTACGAATAAGGGAGTGACAAGCAAAGCAATAGCAACACCAGCCACTGCATAAGCCCTTATCTTTATCCAGCTTCCACCCGCCAACCCAAATACTTCACCTATGAACACCAAGACGCTTAAGATCAGACTAAAAATAGTCGTGGCCAACACAATAGGCACAACGACAGTATTCTTTATTCTTCGCAAATCGTAGTGGGCAGTATCAAATTTCCTTACAAAGCCTTCATATATCCAGTTGTCTTTGGGCAGCCCCCATGGCTGCTGCTTGACTTGCGCATCAACTGCATCATTGAAGTACAGAGCCATAAGGTCTTTGCCTCTGGCCTTGTCCCCTGTCACGAAAAGGGGATCTTCAACCAAATAAAACATATTGACACTGAATAGCCTCGACTCAATTGTTCGAATGTTATCGCCGGAATATTCAGGGATGAGTACGTTCTTATAGTCATTGTCGCGCCACGCAAGACGTTGCACATAATAGGTGGAAATAGCGCGCTTGGCGGCGGCGGGGTACTTATCAACTAAAGAAGTGCCAATATGAGATACCACAGCGTTCTGGACGTTCCCCAAAACAAATCCAGATATTATGGCAGTAGCGATTATTGAATACAGGGTCTTTTCCAAATTAAACCTTAATTTAGACGCTACATAGGCGGCAATCACAGCGCCAAGAATCGAAAAGGTTACAAAGCCACCCAAGTCTGATTTCTTGGACACTGACTGGCTCCAGTCATACATCCTTAGACTGAGCAACTCCTCGACGCCAGAGACAGCAGAGTGATCGCTAAGTGTGTGGATCAAGTGCAAATTAATAAACATACCGAAAAGTGCAGCAGCTGAAATTATAATTTTTGGCAGGGTTTTGATCATGCAATCCCAATCCTTAGTGATCGACTTAAATAGCGTGCTTATGGACTGAGAGATTCTAGCAAGAATTGGCAGGTTTAGATAAGTTTCAGTAAGGAGAGATGCAGCGGTGGCTGTTGAACAGTGAACGGGCGTACGGGACAATAGATGAGGAAGCTGTTCATCGATTTATGTTCACAAGACTTCCGACGTGTCGCACTACGGCTTCCGCTTTGGAGGTTAGATAAATCCAAAATAGGCTGCAGGCTTACCGCGAGAAATTTGCTTCGCTGGGCTCGTATCTACTAGGCACTGTACGAAAAGTAGTGTCTTAAACACCGCCGCCAGCAAGCCAACGTGACAATCGCCGAGAAAGTGTTCTTTAGACTGCGAGAGCTATGTGCATCGAGGCAGCGGCGCCATCGAACGCTTCCGCCCCTAGCTGGCATGAGGAAAGCGACCATCGCGCACATGCCGCTCTATGGCGTCAGCTCTCGGCTGAGCTCAGCAGGACTTCATGGGAATTCCCGAGACCCATCGTGGATGAGCGTGAGGATGAACCTGCAACTTATGAGGCTGCTGCACCTACCGAGCGGATTGATACCGAGACCAAGGAGGGCATGGACTCCTACCTGACGAAAGCCCAATACGTTACGCGGCTTGAGATCAAAAACTTTGGGCCCATCGACCAGCTGGATCTCAACCTAGAAGCACCCGGCGCGTCGAGCGCGCCCTGTTACAGTTGCCGCCGCAGGTCATGCGGCGGAATTTAAGGTGTTCAGCCAAAGATATTCAGTTAATGACCTCACAAGGTTTTGTCGATGTGATGTACTTCGCACAAGCCTTATTCACCTTGCCACGAAGTGTCTCCCTCGCGGCGTTCTTTGCTGCCGTGCACGCGGCGTGGTCTGTTCCGGGAGCCGACCCAGTGGCGCTAGCTCCGCGGTCACTGGAAGGACAGTCGCCTGTAGCTTGCGACGATACGATAGCTGTCCCGATACTCTTGCCGCGAGCCTTGGCTGTATCGGTTTCGGCAGCGTGGCTTGTAGAGATTAATCCAGCCATGATTATTGCGGTAGCCAAGACGCTTGAGATTTTCAACATATACGATCCCTCATGTTGTGTGAGTGCAATGAGTCTAACTTTTCATAGGTGTCACTGTGTTGCCTGGTATGGGGGCTACTCACATAGCGCAAACTATTACATAACTGAGTTACTGGCGATTTAGTGAGTTGCCTCCAAAATACTGTCTGGCGTCGCTGAAGCCCTCCAGGACTAGCTTGTAAAAGTTGATACAACTTCACCTCGTGTTGTTAGCAGTACCGCCATGTTTCTAAACACATACAGGATCAGATCGTCGTTGATCGAGATGTCAGGAGAGATGGTGATAGTGCAATTCATTTCCCCTGTTTCGGGTGGAATGTAGTCAGCGAAACTTGCGCAAAAAGGATTGTCTCCAAATGCAAACGAACTAGGTGGGTCCGGATAGAGTGAGCGTCCCACGAGCACGAAATAGGGTGTGCTAGTAATCGGGTTCATCTTGCGGGCCGGCATGTCGATTAGTGCGCCGTTGACGAAATATTTCGCCACAGAACTGCTGATGTTCGCTATGTAAACTTGTCCTGTCATTGGAGCCTCCACTAACTTGTCCAAATCACGGTTTCGGCCACCAGCCATTCGGCACCTGGATGTCCAGCGACGGTGCGAATACGATCGGTACCTGAGTGCCGTCCACGTTGGCGAAGAGTGTCACGTCGAAACGCAGTAGGGCATTTGCGGTGCATGGCTGCATGATCTCAAACCATCGGGCACAGTCATCTGCTAGTTTTCTGGCCAACACCTCCAACGTGATGGAGCCTTCAGATAACCCATCAGCCGCTTCGGTCGTGAGTTGAAGATCGTTGGCTAAAAGGATCGGCAGGTCGCTCCATAGCCCGGTTTTCCCCTCGGGGGCTGCCGCAACCTGGTAGCTGTGCGTGATGGTGATTTTCAGCAGACGATCCTTGGCAGCGGCTCTGGTGGCCTCGGCAAGCGGCGTCAGCGCGCTGACGATCGCTCCCACCAGCGACGGACCTGAGTCGAATGTAGCGCTTGGCATCGTGATGATTGGAACCACCGGCGAGGCGAATGAAACGTGTGGAGTTTGGTAGACCAGAGCTCGGTTGGTCTGGGCACCACCAGCACCGGCAAGATTCGCGTTGCGCACGATCCACCACTTCGACAGTGCGGTTTGCCGCGTTGCAATGTCGAGGTCCTCCCATACTAATTCGAGGGAGCCTGGAGCCGTATCGGATAGCTCCGTGTATGGGTAGCTCGTGACGAACCAGCAAGTTGTACCATCGGGCGCGTCATTTCCTGCAGGCGAAACTGCGCCATGAGCCTGGCCATTAATGGTCGGCCACATGATGGACGCACCGCCGCATTGATCGCCAACCCACGTCCCGCTGGCGAACAATTGCAAGGATTTCTGTTCGTCGAACGCGTGAATGAAATTAAGCACATAGTCCGTGCTTGACTGTGCCAGCGGTGTTTCGTCGCTGATTGCGGAGTGAGGTCCCTTGCCTGATAGACCTCGCAAAGCCGCCCATGAACAAGTGACGACTGAGATTTGATCGAGCAGTGCACTGATTACCTGTCGTGGTGTTGGCTTGCCTGGCTGCGTACCAATGCCCACTTGTTGCAGGGCGACTACGGCGGGCCTCAAAACCGGCCAGGCTGCCATGAATGATGCCAGCGCTTCGTACACCGCTTCTATTGTGCCGAGCTCCGATGCAGACGAAAAAAGCTGCTGGTTACTGAGCGGCTGGTTGTAGGTCAACTTCATCCATAATTCGTCCTGCGCCTCCTTTTCAGCCAACACCAGGCTCGTGGAGTAGTTCCATTGCAGCACTGCAGCGCCCGAGTGAAGGACGGTGACTGGTTTCGTCTGCTCGGCACGTTGTGTCAGTAGGACTGGAGAGGCGGGAAACTTGCGAACTGGTACTGGCGCATCGATTATCCCCAGCGGCAAGGCCAATGGGTCTTGCGTTAAATCGAGAACGAAGCGTAGCCACTCGGATGGGGTATACCCATAGGCTGACTCCGCTTCCTCGATTAGATGCTCGACAAAGCGCGCAGAGTACGTGAGGTCCAGATGCAGGTTGGCATCTTCACCAGCATGCGCCGCAGTCAACAGGAAGTTGAGAAGACTGGGTTGCGACGCAGTACTTGTCACGATCGGTAGCTTGGCGCTGGTAATGCTGCAGGCGGATGCAGGTGTGGCGGCGGGCTCGCCGGCTGTTAGGCTGCCAAAGAAGCGCGGGGGCACAGATCCGACCCCCGCAGTATTTACCACCGTCACGTCAGCCGGCATCTGTACGACAGCAGAAACCGAGTAGGCAGTGGAAAGGGCGGTCAACACGCTTTGTTCGTATTGATCCTGGGCAGCGCTGAGGTCACCGCTCGGTAATAACGGGAATACCGGTCCGACTCCCTTTGCCAAGGCCTTGGCCAGTGTTGCTTTGTACCCCATAAGTGTCTGGTAGTCGCTACCGTCAAGAGCGGCTATTACGATGCAGTTGGCCGGGGCGAGAATTTCATCGACGGCGGATAAGAAGCTCTGCGCCCATGCGTCAATATCGACACCGCTGAACGTCTGTCGGGTGTAAGTGGGCGTTAGAGTATCGAGATCATAGACCGGCACCTGCGCGGGGCCATCCATAAGCTTGTTATTGAGTGGTAGCAGTGTGAAGTAGCTCGCCTGGTTTTGCCGAAAATCTACGTCTATACCGTGAGTTTTACTCCAGCGCATGCACCACAGCGATGCGCCGCCATTGCCGGTCGCCGAGCTCTGCGAGTCAGTGCGCACTGCGAGCCTAGCCATACCGTTGGCGCCGTCGAATCCTATGAAACAGGCCTCGAACTGTTTGGCGAACCAGTCGAGACCGACGTCCTCGACAGGCGTTCCACCATCAGCCGTTGCGCGCTTTTGCGCACGAACGGTCCCTCCAGCCGGAGGGTCAAGATCGGCAGCGACGGGCATTGCCACCATTACTGCGCCAGGCATGCCGGTGCGTGCCATCTCGTCCACCAGATCGGCGGGCCGCTCGAAAGTGAGCGTGACCGTCACAGCAAACAGGTCGTCGCTGCGGTTTGCGAGGTCGGTCTTGTCGAATGGCAGTTGCAATACCAGGGGCACAGACTCTGCGGCGCCTCCGGCAAGTGCGGTATTGAGTTCCTCGATTACCCTATTTGCGAACATAGCGAGCGCGTTCTTGATGACATCCCCATCACCGATCTTCCCGCCGTTCGAGGGCAGGACCGTTTGCGTAATGGTCACTGTCGTATGCGGGTCCGCCAGTTGGGCGGCCACGGTTGCATAGCGGCCCAACGCGGTACTGATCTGCTGCTTGGCACGGTCTTCAGCGGTTGCCACGGCGCCGGGGCTCAACCCATACACGCGCACGTGAGCCAATGCTGGATCGGTGCGGATCACAAGCGCCGAGTCGAAATGTACCGATAACTCCAGCTGGTCTTTTTCAAATCGATAGGCGCAGCGCACGCCTGGCCATTCCATCGGAGCAATTAGCGCATCGTTGTAACGCACCGGGAAACTGATTGTGAATGTGTCGGCTGCACTATTAAGTGCGTTACCGAACACATCGTTGACCCGCAACGTCAGTGCTGGCTCTCCGCCGACGGCCGCGTAGGGGAGCGCCGTGTCTCCGACTTTTGCGCCCTTGGCTACGAAGCGATAGGCAGGCACTACCTGCCGGTAAGTCTGGCTGCTGGCGTCGAAGCCCGCGGGTCTCGTGTTTCCGTATGCATCGGGGTCGGCGCTGTCAGTCGAGGGGCTCAGTGCGACACTCCACAACGAGGTGTCAAATGGCACCGCACTGCCGGCAGCTGCGCCATCGACTCGAAATTGCATCAAATGGTAGAGCGCGGCGATCCAGTCGGCGTCATACAGCGTGCCGGACTCGCGTGTGAGCATCGTATTCGCGAACGACCAGCCGGCCTCGAAGCCTATGCAGCCAGGCGGATAGGATGGCTGGTACTGCAGGAGCGGATTGCCTGCTGCGTCAGCGAGGCCGATGTAGAGCGTACCGTCCACGCTGGCTTGCGGCGTGAACGCGAATGCATTGTGCCAAGGTTGGAACGTGTTTGACTCTGGGAAACTCACGAGCAGTGTGAGGGTGGCTGTGTCACCGTTCGGAATCCCATCAATCGGAGCCGGCTGCCCCTTGGGCGTGAAGATACGTACGGGAAGTGGCTGGCCGGTTGCATCGGCGTACCGCATAAAATAGCCGCCAGATTGGGTAACACTGACTTCCCAAATCATCTGAAGCAGGGCTTCTATGCGTTTTAAGTTTTCCGATGTGTCGGGGTGATCAGGATCAGGGAATAACGTGGAAACCGGGCCCAACGTGTCGTCGCTCACGCGCAGCATACTCTCCCGCATCTGCAGGTTGGCCAGGGAAGGTTCGCTGCTGGTCGACAGGTTGGTTTTTGCGAGCAGTACAGGCTGTGTGGCCAACGAAAGCACGCCAGACTGAAAGCCCGTGGTGTCGGCGTTATACAGCACAGAGACGGTCGCCCCCACCAGCGAGTTTGCGCTGAGCAGCGCGTGGATGCGTTCACGGGTCTCGTTGTCTGAACCGCCGACACGGTAAATATCGGTGTAGTAGGGGTTTACCGGGCCGCCGCCAGAGTCAACGCTCCCGGCTTCAGCACGGTTAACCACGGAGATTGGCACCTGAATCATCAGGGCCGGTATAATTTTTTGGGTTCCGGCCGAGTCGCGGGTTTGCGGACGACCGGTCTGGACCGTAAGTGTGAGCGGCGCACCGGCATACTGCCGAAGCAGGGCAGGAGGGAGCGGCACCAAGAAGCGCGCTTCCTCCTGGCACTGCCACGGAAGGCGCTCCCGAATGGCGTACCAGATTGCTTCGCTGCGCACCGCTGGAATCGGCGCAATACTGATATCAGGCGATGCGGCGAGGAGTTTGCTGCGGCGATGCCAGATCGGCCGTGGCACCGGGGGTACGGCCTCCACCGGCAGGGTGGAGGTGACACTGCTGTCACCATTGGCGAACTTAACCGGAACCTTAAAAACCGGGCCCTGCGAGGCTGGTGCGAGTGAGAGGGTCGCCGTGAGGGAGGCGGGCTGCGCGCCGTTTGTCGTGGTAACGGTGAACTGTTGCCCGTTGAGTGCATAGCCTGCGCCGATGTCAAGCGTCGCCAGGTCAACCTTTGTAAAATCGGCCGGGGTGGTAGCGGGGTCAGGGATACGCATCCCGTTCATCAGGTAGCGTGAGCTCAGTCCACCTAATGTTCGTACCAACGCGTCGTCTGGTAGTGCGCTTGGGGAACCGCCAGACCGTTCGCTATCCGCGAGGCTGCTCGCCATTTGACGGCATATCAACAGAAAGTAGTCTCCGAAGATGTAGTGTGTCAGCGACGGACCCTTCGGCGAATCTGCATTCGCGGTACCAAAGCGAAGCGCGCCACGGCTGTCCGGGTTATCGGTAAGCATGCTGAGCGAAAGCTGTGCGAAGTATGCTTCGACGACCTGGCGGTAATCCGCGTAGGTACGAGCATGATCAGCGAACACGACGGGCGTATCGTTCCCGGCCCAGGTCATTTGTAGGCAATCGAACATGGGGAACAGCGCCCAATCCCCTACAGCCGTGCCTAGATCGACTGGGTTAAGCGTGAAATTCACCTCAGTGCACAGGCAGTGCTCCAGTTTCGTGTCCCAATCTGCGGGCGTCAGACCACGACCCTGGCCAAGGTTTGACACCACATCGATCCAACTGCCTTTGTTGTTTGACCAGGTGCGCAGAAGCCAGGTCGCCAGCGTGGTCAGCAGTGTATCGAGTGCAGTTGTAGTATTCGGCGCGTCGGCCCCAGGTGCGCCGATGATCAGCGTGGCAATGCCAACTGCACTGCCAGCGTCTCCGGCGTAGACCACCGATGGTTGAAGCAGGAATGATAGCGCCACTTCGGCAGGTCCGGCAGTGGCGGTGGGACTCCATGTTGGCTGGCCAGCCGAAGCGGCGTCGCTGACCAGGCGGGCGCGATGTTCAAGCAAGCTGCGCTCGTGGTGTTCGATTCCGCGATGTGCCCAGTCGTTCATGCCATGGAAGGCCGGGTTGAGCGGGCCATTTAGACTTGCGGTGGCTTTGCCGCCAGAGATTTCGAAGCTAGTTGATATCGTGGTGTGGAAGCCCACCGAGATGGTAATAAAGAAGATTTTGATGCGTGCTTCGGCATCCACGCGCGCGGTTATGTTGATGATCGTGCCGTATTCGGTTTCGAACGCGATGCCGGCCACGACTGACAATCTCACAAGTACCGATAGCTTGACGACGGCGAGGTCGACCTCGCCCTGCAATTGACCGACGATGCCGACTGTGGCGGCAAACCAATAATAATCGGGAGTTCTTGAGACAGAGCTGCCTGCGGCATCCCGCCACGCGAGAATACCCTGGAATGTACCCTGCGCAGTCAGCGACAGCGAAGCCGAAAAAGGCCCCGCGTTTATTGATCGTCCAACCCCGAACCACATCGCGAGGCCGAATGTCACGATAGGGTTGTAGGCTACAACGTCCTTGACCGCCGCCGAACCGATTGCCTTGAGAGCCATTGTTGCGCTTGTCGGGTTGTCGCCGCTTCGAAGTTTTCCGAAGTAGAAACCGCAGCCACCGGTGAAGATGTAAACCTGCAAGCCGATTGACTCCGAACCAAGCGGCCAGCCAACGCTGACCTTGAAGTCTCCGTTCGTGTATATCCAAATTTTGAACGAGGGCAGGGTGAGCGCCACAGCGCCGAGGTTGATTTGACGGTACTTGGTGGGCATCGTCAGTGCGCCATAATAGACGCCTAGATGCGGACCGAGTTTCTGGTACAAGATCTCGAAAAGCAGCCCCTCAAACTGATCGAGCGAGCATGTAATCTCCAACCCATAGAGTACGGGATCATTGAAGACAGCCCGGATTTCCCAGCCGCGCACGAGCAGGTGCGCAGCAACGAACCAGTCACGCGACGGGTCGTAATACTTACCGAATCCTTCGAGCAGTTTGCGGGGGTCGTTGGTGATGAACACCGATTCAAGTTCGTTGAACATCTCTTTGATTGGATCATCCTTCGTCAAGTCCGCGGTCGGCCCAAATCGCTGTCCGAGGCCGAGATATTTCACCTGGAAGTTGCTGGTGCCCTGTGAGGGAATTGGAAACGGATAACTAACTACAGACGTCTTCTTGTCTTCATCTTCCTGCAGGCCGGCCAACACTCTGCCAGGAAACCCGCGGTGTAATTGGCCAGCCTCAAGGCGTTGCAGCTTTTTGAACGACTCCTGTTCGGAGAACTGAACCCGGGCGCTCACGTCAAGACCACCTTTCGACTTGTCGTAACCAACGATCAGGTCGTAGACCGTGAAGTTGGGCTCAACGGTGATAGGGCCATAGTTGCCACCAAGTTTAATGCCGTAATCGCCCTTTTCGAAGAGCTTCACAACCAGTTGTACCGCCGTTTCTTCGCCGATTGAAACCGTCAGATAAGGAGCGATCTCTACAGCAAAGATCTTGCTCCAGGGCAGCGAAGAGCTCAGATGTGCGATCTGCTTCAAGGCATCGATGCCCAACATCTTTGCAATTCGCTCAATGAGCGTGCGCAGGCTGATAGGCTGCTGCGTCGATTGCGGCCCCAACACGAATTGTGTGGGGCCGTCGCCGACTGCAAAGCCGAACTGCAGGCCATAACCTGCCGCATTGGCACCAGCAGCCGCAACATCGAATGATGAAGGCAACTGGAGGGTGGCTTGTACGTCTAGCGTGAATCGCGTCATGGGCAGGGCTCGTGTCAGCCGTTTGATTTCGATTTCGGTGATTCGTTGGTTGCACCGAATACCGCGCCTTGGATGGACAATACGCCGGGAATCAGATCAATCCCCTCACCGTCCGGCCAGATTGCCGACATGGCCAGGGTGAACAATTTGTTCTGATCTTTGGATGCTGTACCCGGCACCTTTATATGGAACTGTTCAACCGCAACGTCTAGCGTTGCAAGCTTTCCGATTATCTTGTCGAGCGGTGCTGGCAGTTGATCGGCACTTGGAATATTCACTCCGAACTGCTTGTTAAACCAGGCCGTGAAGTCGTTGAGCGTACCGAGGTCGACGGGCTCCGGTAGCGTGAAGTCGATGCCTTCAGTCTTCATCTTGGAGATGTCGTCTGTTGACACCGGCACCATCGTCCCGTGGAGATCAAAGTTGAGGCCAAAGACTAGTTTCGTAGCGGGTGGATCATCCTTTACCAGGGCGACCGGGCGGTTTGCTGGCGGTTTGCTTGCGGGCGCTTTTGTTTGTGGTGATTTTGCTGACGGCTTGCTCATGCTTGTTTCTCCTTGCCTTAACGCTACGGTGGGTGATGTAACCGATGGGCAACGCCTGGGCGTCGCTGGTGAGAACCTGCGCGTCGACGGCTCCTTCCAGGATCTCTGTTAGCGGATAGGCCGTGCTGCCGTTCGCGATGTAAAGCACGCCGGATACCGGGTCCTTCTGCACAGTGATGGCAACCGCCCACAGCCCGGCGAGAGGCGAGTCAACCGGCACCTTGATCGGTAGGCTCCAGCCGTAGAAGTCGTTGAGTGCCCTCATCAGGGCACGGATACTGCGTGCGGCGAGTATGGGATCGTCGAGTTTCATGACGTCTGCGTGGCTGCAAGACTCCAACCCAGATTGCCGCCGCCAGGATTTCTGGCGTCCGCAAACAGGATGAAATCGGTGAGAACCTTCGGCGGAAGCGTGATACCAAACACACTCAGTGCCACGTTGTTGAACATCAGCACATAAGCGGGCCCTTCATTTGTTTTCACCAGCCCAAGGTTGGCCGCTGAGAATGTGGTTTTCAGTAGGCCCTGCAGATTGAATCCGAATGCGCCTGCGGTGACCTGCGGAAGCAGTACAAACAGCGCAGCGCCATCGTCGTCGGGCGTGTAGGTGCTAGGTCCCCAGGCGACGATGAGGGACGCGTCGAGCGTGGCGTGCGCATCCGCCAACGCTCCAAGGGAGCCCAGCGGCAGTGAAAATTGCAGTGCGTATTGCGGCTTCGAAGCGATATACGCCACCTGGGTCTTGATCGTATTGACGCCACCGGCGACGGATGAACCCGCATTGGGTATGGCCACTACTGGCACACTCGTCTCGACTCCAGTCAGCATCGGCACCTGAACAGGCAGCGCTCCGAGCGCACTAATGTCGAGTCCGGCCTCGTTATGCAGGATGGCCTGGAGCTTAAGCGGCAGCATGCGCGCCAGTGCACCCGTGCGTAGTCCGTTGCGATCGTCAGCGGCCATGAGCTCGGATAGGTCAGGCGCGATTTGAGGTGGGCCGATACGCGCGCCTTCCGCATTGAGGCTGCAGGTGATTTTGAACGCGAGGTTGCTCAGCTCAACACCAGCGTTTCCCGCACCGTACGAGTACAGGTCGAGCCCCTCCACACCGGGAAAGGGATTTGCTGCGAAGGTGAGCGTACCGCTTAAGGCAAAACGCGAGGCAATCACGGTGTCGGTATTCACGGACGTGTCCCGGGATGTGTCGTGCGTTGAGACCGGTACAAGCGTTGCGCCGTTGATCAGTAGGCTATCGATCACGCGGATGTGTGAGCCGTCAGGATTGAACTCGAATCTGCCATGCTCCCCGTCGTTGAACGTTACTGTGCCGACGTCGCCACGCTTCTGATAACGGCCCGCCACTACCACTGTGTTCGGTACCATCCCTCGGTTGGGAGTTGATCCCCCAAGCCTTACCTCACGGCCGAACAGCCTTTGGATTGTCATGCCGACCCGGCAGTGGAACTGGGTGACGATCGACTTGTTGATCGCGACTGCAAGTTCCTGAACAACGAATGCGTAGTCTGTTTGGTTATCCCCAGAGGGCGATGATTGGGTGTCTTTCGTGTGGTGGTAGATTACGCCGAACAAGGAGCTTTCGAGTATCTCTGGTTCGTGGTCCGCGCCGTCGCCAATTCGGTTGGTTTGTACGCCGAAGTGGTGGGCGGTTAACTGTCCATCGATGCCGGCCAACAGCATCTGCAGATCTTCCGGCATACCGTTGCCGTTAATCGGTGCGTTGAATGCAAGCATACCGGTCCAGGAAGGGTCCATAGCCCGGATGCGGAAGTCGGAGAACGGATCGTCGGTATCGCGACGCGCACTTTGCGCAATGTTCAGGGCCTCTTGCAGCTTGAGCTGTGCGTACCTCACGCTTGCGGGGTTGCCGATAAAATAGTCGGTATCTGCCCAACCTTCTGGTGCACTGATCAGATCGGCGAGGCTCTGCGTGGTTGCATACTTGAATACCAGAACAGTGTCTCGGCCGGTGGTTGCGCCTGGCGCGCGCGCAATTTCGAAGTTAAAGCCGGCGACCTCGATCAAGCGACTGATGTACGGGAATCGCTCCCAATCGTTGACGACAAGAAACAGTTGTTCGCGCATTAGCGTGCTTGCCAGATGCGCGTCCACCACACCGGTTGCCTGATCTGCGTCGAACGACAGCGTCTGCTCGCCGTAGCGTGCAAGTACCAGCGAACGCCATGTGCCGATCTCTGGAATTGCAGTGCCCTTGAGCTCCGACAAGAACGCGGCCGTGTTGGTTTGAACCAACATTCCCTGCGGTGTTGCGGTGCGGGCACCTGGCAATTGCGTGCCCTGTTCGCTGATGAAAAGGGGAGAGGCAGGTGCGCTGCCACGAATCAGAGAGCCACGGAGGCAGGCAATCACCTGTTTTTCGTAGCTGGTCAAGCATGCGCCATCTTGAACGTCGCAATCGGCCAGCGCGAAAACGCCACCGTAGAACACCATCGGAAATGCTTCAGAGCTATTATCGTCGGCCGTTGGTGACTCAAGCGTCGAGACCAGAGATGACACGGCCGATGGGTAGTACATATCTATGGCCACCGCTCCGCGGCCAAAACTCACCGAAGCGCCCGGTTGCGCATAATAACCGCGCGTTGCTGGTGTCGACCCCGGGCGAATGCGTACCCAGGATGTCGAATAAGGTCCTTCGAGAACCGGTCTGGTCTCGTCCCCCAAGGTCAACGGTTGCCGGCTGAGGTGGGTTGTGCCAAACGATCTCGAACACGCCGGCATCGAAGGAAGGAACTCGATGACATCACCACTTGCAACACGCAGATACTCGGTACCGAGCATGCCGCACGATAGCTTTGCCATGCCGCGCGGCACTGTCAGCAGGAACGGCCCCAATGGCGCGAGATAGGCCGCAGGTGAGTTGCCACTGCCGGGCCGTGCCGCTGGATAGAGCCCTGCCCGCGCCCCGGTCTTCGGAGCAATCGGGACCATCGTAACGAGTTCGCCCGTTACGGTTCGGGCGACTGTCGACACCAGCTCGTCAAGTGGTTGCGACTGAAACAGGAAGCGAGTTCGCGCACCATCAAGCGGGGCGAGCGGGTCCATCTCACAGTCGAAGGCGAGCAACGGCCAGTCGCTTTGGGGCAGGGGGGGCAAGACAGGATAGCGCAGTTGCTTGAATCCTTGCGTCTGCGGATCCACGTAAAAATAGCGCAACTCTCCCCCCGGAAAACCATCGGCTTGTGGGTCATCCGCGAACACCCCGAATAAATCGTATGCATCCCAAAGTGATGTATAACTCAACAGTCCAGGAGAGGCCGGGTCAAACGATAGGGATACCGTGAAGTTGTCTGGTACCAGTGGCGTACCCTGATCGCCATGACGACGCAGTCCAATACCGCTGCCGGCGAAACTGGCTTTTCCAACGTCCGGGAGCAGCTTCAATGGCGTACCGCTCGGCAGGAACAATTCGACATGACCGAACGGAAGAACGCCGTTGGAGCTTCCGACTTTTCCGCTGTCTGGTGACATCTGCAGCAGAGGTACCTTAACGTAGGCCCATTGCTGTGGCGGGGTTTGGATCAGCCACGCCACGCCTCGTACGGTGTGGTAAGGCTCATTGATCCCGAGCGCCACCACGATAGAGGACGGGTTAAGCGGCTCTGATTGTGACGCGGAATAAAACAGGAAGTACCCCGACTGCTGCCAAGCCTGCAACAGCGTTAACTCGGAAGGAGCAAGGTCAGGACCGCCCGGCAACAGCAGGAAGCCCATCCGGACAGCAGATGGACATACTGTCGAATACAGCGCGAAGCCGTCGACGTACGCAATTTTCGTGAAGATCAGGTCAGTTTTCCGTTCCATCGGATACACGATCTCCGTCGAGCTGATACCGCATCAAACCCTGTGTGCTAAAGCGAAGCGGTTGCCTGAAACGGCATCGCTTTCGATCTGCATGAGCAAATGGCGTCTTCAATCACCCTGCCGTGGGCAGTGAACCGCGATTAGGTGATCGCGGCGCACGGTTATCTGGGCCGTCAGTGTTGAGCGGCTTGAGCGCTCAAACTGGTGGTGATCGAGGTGATTTTGAGCACGACTCCACGCGCCGTAAGCAGGATCGCTTGGTTCTGCGTGAGATACAGAATCAGGTCGTCATCGAGGCTCGTATCGACTGGGATATTGACCGTGGTATTACCGGTTCGGCTGGCCCATGGGAAAACTAGCACGTTGTCGCCGTAAGAGAATACGGCCGTGTTATCCGTCGAGGGATACTTCGAGCGCTTCACGCTCAGTGCCGATGGAGTGTATAGCGGCGGGTTGGTGCCAGTTGACCAGCCTGCGATGGGGCCTGCGTCGTTGTTGGCGATTAGCAGTTTTGAGATAGTTTCGTTGTAGCTGTTGAAAACAGTGACCTTGCCTACCATGAGATGCTCCTTGCGTTAATAAGCGGGCCTGATTGGCAGTCCGCTTGCCAAAAAACTGATTGAAATCAACCGCAACTTGGACACTAAAGAGCTCAAGGTTGGCGAAGCACACTAATTTGGTATTCCTCGTGAGAGGCCTGCGTGCCGTCTGTGACCAAGTATGCCCAGTGTAATGAGGAACCCTAGGCTAGCAATTCAGTGATGGCAAATTAAAATCAAAAAAACTTCAGTGGTATGGCTCTCGAGTGGAGATGCCTAAAGCATGTCCTCGAACTGGGTTCGAATGCGGCGCTTTGAACGATTAAATCTAGACCAACATGCGTCCTTGGCAGATAGCCAATGTTATTTAACATGTGGGCGATGTCAGATGTTCATAAGTGGCTCGCGGGCCCGACATTACAGATTCAATATTCTCGGAATTAACTCGCCTGTTCATCGATTTGTGTTCATAGAGCTAGTTTCCAGGACACTCCTAAGCTCTGTCTGAAAAAAGGTTTCGCAGACACCGCATGACACAAGCCAGCTAAACCATCGCACCATAACTTTTTGCGAGCTTGTCGACGCGTGTCACAAGTCGGCGGTTCTCTTTCAGCCAACCGAACATACGCTCGATCACATTACGTTGGCGGTACTTGGGGCGATCAAACAGGCGGGGTAATCCAGGCTTGGATTTACGCGTCATCTCTTCGCCATGCTCGCGAGTTTCAGCTCGACTCGGATGACGGGAGGGAGAATCGTAGGCTACGGGATGCGTCGGACGAATTGGTGGACGCCCTGGAGCGGGCGTCCGAAGGGGGCTCACTGAGCAGGCTTAACGCGAGAAATTCTTCAGGACAGTAGCGGCAGCTTTGAGCGCGACGCCGATAACCTTGACCGTGCGGTACGTTTCGTCCGGAGAGGTGACCAGGTGAAAGCGATTGGGCAACTGGTCCCGGTAATGCTCCAGCCGACGACGTTCTTTCGCGGTGAGATCTTTGCGGGCGAGCTCTGCGTGGGTGTGAGCGAGCTTATGCTCGAAGTCTTGCTGCCAGCCGGCGCGGAAGAAGTCTTGGATCCAGCGAAGGTTCAGATAGAGAAGCCCGGTCACGGTGAGGGTGAGGGTGGCTGTCTGGGGCGTCAGATCACCTTGCATCCAGAGCGCTAGCCCGAAGATGAACGGCATCGAGATGATCATGCCCAAGTAGGTCATTCGGGTCGGCGGGTCACTTCTCTTACGCATATGGAGTCCCTTGAGATAGAGCGGTTTAAGGCGTGGTCATGCTCGCACTACAGTGTGCGGTCATCCTGGATTTTTGGTGTCCATTTGTTTCATCACGCAGGCGCGCCTGGCAGGAGTCTTGCCTGGGGAGACTGCAGCGAGCACTGGCGCGTGACAGTGGTTCGTGTGGGCAGAAAGCCAGTATGATCTGCCATCATCCTTCATCGAGGTACTCAGGATGTTCTTTTCGCCAACATCTGACGGCTATCTGTTCTCCAGCAACAAACTCGACCAGTTGCTCGTTGAGGCCAATGGGAAACTTCCCACTGAAGTTGAGCGGCTGGAGGCGAATCGATTCCTCAACACTACGCCTGAGAATTTGATTGCTTACCTGATGCAACTGGCCACCGTCGAAACGAGCCGGGTGCTCGCGGGCGTGGATGCCACAACCCAGGCTCACGTAAACTTCAAACGAAAGGAGAAATATCCGCATGAAAGCGGCTTCCGCTACGTTTTCCACCAGCCTGGTGACGCGAACCGCGAGCTGATCATCACTGCTGTGGTGTTCCACGTACCCTCCTGACCACCTCTTTTGGATAAGTGATTTCTAAGCAATGAAAGCAGTGCAGTGGACAGTTTTTATCGACATGCTGGGATTCAAGAAGCTGAATACAGCAGTGACCAGCGATGAGTCGGCGCAAGAGCTCCTGGAGTTAATGGTCACCAACCGAGACCTTCTCGTCGAGTATGAAAAGGCTATGGTGCAAGGGTACCAGGACAAGAGTGGTTTTAACCCGTACGAGTGGTATGACGTCAAAAGCGCCTGCATCTCCGACTCCATCGTGGTGACGTTCAAACCGAAGGAGGTGGCCGGGGAGACCAATGCTCAGCGTGTGTTGATGCATTCGGCCAACACACTGATGCTCTTGAGCATTCGATTGGGCCTCTTGATGAATAAGTGCCTGCTGGAGAAACAGATCACTTTTCGGGGCGGCATCTCTACCGAGTACTGTGACATCAACGACAGTTTTGCCGTTGGTGCAGGCCTCAGCGCGGCGAGCGAGGCAGAAGGGAAGGCTAAGTCGGCCCGTCTCGCTTTAGCCGATGATGTGCTGCGCAACGAGGAGCTGATGAAAATGGTGCGCTGGCTCTTCAAAACCATGTATGGCGACTCAGAGTTTTTGGTGCAGGAGAAAGACGTCACCTATGTCAACACTCTCGATCTCATGTTGGCAGCTGCGGACCCCAAGTCGCCTTCTGTAGCACGCTCTTTGGGGAGCTTTGCTGGTATTGGAACGGCTGTCCGAGCGCGTAAACAGTGTGAGGAGTACCTCACCGCTCAAAAGAAGCTGGTGATCGAATCGATCCAGGAATTTTGGGCAGCCTACCGAATAAACTATTCCGACAAGAAACTCAGACATGTCTACCGAGGCGTGCTCAAGAAATACTTCTGGCTCCGCAAGTATCACAACTCCACAGCGGGAAAACGCGGGTATCTAAACTTCCTCATCTGACTGGCACAGCTCCAGCTCAACAGGGCGGCGGCAAGTTGACTGTGCCGTCGCCTAGGGCAGAGGGGCATTGATCTGCACGCGCTTTCAGCTGTGCGGTCGCAGCCGCGGTGGCCTTACAAGCCGATGAGAAATGCAGCAGCCGATGCGTTAGCGCAGTTGCACGAGCAAGACCCCAACGTGGATATTTTCCAGCTCAATGAGCAGCAAATCACAGCGGTCATCGGGTTAACGATTGGCAATGAGGTCTGCAACCGAATAGATCTGCAGCTGGGCCAGACCTTTGAAAAGCTCAAATACTCGCCGGTCGAGATCCAAGAGTTTCGTAACGACATCAAGGAATGGGTTCACGGAGAGGTGAATTGGCGGCTTTCAGCCCAGTATGAATGGTATTCCCTATCTCAATGAGGCTGATCCCCACCCGGCCCAGCAAGGTTGCTCCGATTGTGATTGGATGAGCGTCGTCAGCTATATTCAGATCGCGTAGCGCGTCCTCCAAATCTGTTTTGGAAGGCAGGTGAGCGTCGCCAAGGCGCAGCCCGTAAGCGATATGAAGCGGTGTCATCATCTG
Source organism: Pseudomonas sp. NKUCC02_KPG (assembly GCF_019345465.1). Classification (GTDB taxonomy): domain Bacteria; phylum Pseudomonadota; class Gammaproteobacteria; order Pseudomonadales; family Pseudomonadaceae; genus Aquipseudomonas. The sequence goes on along the minus strand of NZ_JAHKRC010000006.1, from coordinate 255,140 downwards.
ACGTGCTGCGTCCTTGTCGCAATATTTTAACAGCAGGCGCTCCAGGAGCTTCAGGCTTCCCGGTTTTTCCTTAGGGTCAACATCCACAGTCTGCTTCAGAAGCTCGATGTCGATAGAGTCCACAGTCAATCTGGAAATGTCTTTGGCCAACGCCAACACCCCATTTTTGTCTAACGCGCGGAAGCGGTGACAGTTACGCAGGATATCAGCCGAATGGTCATGGGGTTTAAACAACGGAGCCTCGAAGTGTTCGGAGAAGAGCGAGTTCAGTTTGACTATCACCATCTTGAACATCGCTTCCGGCGCGATGGTATCTGCGGGATCGCTTTGGAATTGGGATGCAACCAGTTCGCGTGAGGGGCGACCGTTTGGCGAGGTGTTGAACCCATGCCATATCTTTTGCTGCCAAAGTGGTAGCTTGACGATGTCGTAGGCGTGAGCATTGATATGGTTCTGCTCGTTTACCCCAAAATGAATATCGTAGTCCGGCGAGCACTTGACCGAGCCAGTTTCCGATGTGTACCACTCCAACGCCGAACCCTTAATCGCCAACAGGTTTGCAATTACATCTGCCTTGAACCATAGATACAGCCCGATGTCCTCATCGTTGAGCGCGCTGGCCGGCAGCTTTTCGCCAGCGGCTCCTGTCGTGTAATACAGCTCTTCCTCGGGCCGATCTCCACGAACTCGTTCGCTTTTCGCTGCGGGCTCTACCCACTCTTCACGCCAGAGGCGACCGTCTACTTGCTGATAGGTGAGCCCGGAGTGTTCGACTTCATAATGCTCGTAGTCCATATTGCTGTTGCTTTCGGCTGCGAATTCCGGTACGTCTTCTTCGGGGTCGACATCTGTGCGCCAGACTCTCATGACCGACGTGCGACCTAGTAGCCCCCCATCAGCCCTAATACTAACGGTATGCAGTTTGAAGAGCTCATTGGCCTTATGCTCCTCTACAGGAGCCCCGTGCCACGGAATATGAGAAGCATCGGTGACATATTGTTTGCGCTCCCGGTATTGCACCAGCCTGAGGGCGAGGCCGCGAGCGCACAAATAATCGCGCAAATGCTCTGCACGAATTTCAATGGCAATGACCCGGTCATCTTCATTTCTACGCTGCCGGACAACCTCTATGTACCCCTCGTTGGGGCTTACCCAAGAATCACCTTCTTGCATCAGTTGCAGTGCAAGGATCAAATCCTGGTTTATCAGCCATTCCGTATCGTGATCACTGTTGAGATGATTCAGAAGAACGAGCTCCACACCCACCGGCGGCTCTTCTTCGTCATGGAGATACTGATCTGCTGGCTTGTAGCGGCCGTTGCCAAATGCGTAGGGGCCGGGGGTATGCATCAACCCAATGGAGCCCCAACCCAGCGTTTCGCCTATCTCACGCTGATCTGCGTATACCGCCAGTGAGCCGACGCAAAGCGTTTCTTCAAATGCGCCAGGCTCTCTATCAACACCGCCTTTGTGGAGCAACTCGGATTGACGCAAGGGAATCCAGATGGCTGCTGATAGTCGACGCCGCCTGACGTCTGCCATCTGAAACCACTCTGGTGGGTAACTGGCCGGCATGACGCACTCCTTGGCGTTGATTGGTTTTACACTGGGGGGAGGCCCAGTTGGTATTCAGGCTGGTCTCAGTATAAATCATACTTTGCAGGAGGGCTGCTAAGCAGAGTTTGCCAACAGTTTTTGGGAGTGCGTGACGCGAGGCTAAAGGAAACTGGGATTAACACTCATCCATGTGGGAGGCGCTTTTGCCGTCGCAATTGACAGGTGCGCACGTAAGTGACACAGACCGGGTATTCCGACTGGTTTTACGGGCCGTGGCTATCTAGCCTGGAGGTGGTGTCAGCGTGGTACCTATAAGTCACACAATTTTTATATAGGTACCGACGACGCCTCTTTTCCTCAGTAATCTTCCAGCATTCTTACAAGCCTGTGTGACACCGAGTGACAATTGTTTCTTCTGACGCTGTGCAAAGCTTTGAAGCCATCCTTCGCTAGGATATGGAGTACAACCGAGCGCGCAATATTTGGCCAAGCGTAAACAGATTCATCGAGCGCATGCTGACTCGAAGCTTTGAACTGCAGGAGACCTACGAAGAGATCTACCAGTCGTTTGCCAATCGTCCTCGCGCACTGGTCGCATTTTTTGATGTGTTCGTTCATACGCCCGTGGCATGGGACCCGGAAAAGATCCAAGAGGCGCGGAGTGCCCGGAAGGCGCTTATAGATGTAAATGAGCAAATCGCGATGGTTGCGAATGAGCTTGCGCACCTCTTGGCACGGCGTGACGAGCTGAAGGAAAGAACCAGCTTCAGTTGCGATACTTACTACCATATCCTCGATGTCGTCGGCGATGCCTCAGAACATAATTACCTGCTCGAGTCTTATGTGAAAGCCGAGTTGAATACTCTGCAGTATCAGTATGATTTGAAGTATTGGCCATCACTCAGCTCGGCTGTCGAGGCCATCGGTTTCAATGCTGTCTGCCCGGCTAAGTTGTGGGGAAATGTGAAACACGATAATGGTCGCTCCTGTGGCTGTGGGCCAACGAGGCCCGGTTATGCGATGCGCGCCCTCAGAAGATTGAGGGGGGGCGTATCGGGCCTGATGGGTAGTGCCCAGCGCTATTCGTTATGTACCTTTCAGTCGTCAGGCTTGAAGAATTGTCCTTGTCCAGCTTCAGGCCCAACTGCGGCGCACTGGAGGGCTAGATAGATCCACTACCGGTTCCTACCAGACATGCGGCTAGGTAAAACCAAGCACTTCATAGAAACCTCCGTCGCAAAACTCATCCGATTCTGCAAGCGCCACCACTAAAGCACCTCGCCAGTCATTGGCGCCGTTCGTACGTGCGATGGAGTCGGCCGTGCGAAGCAAATACGCTCTGACTTCAGAAGCGCCGCCCAATCTGAAGTTGTCATCCAATCCAGTCTCTTGTGATTCTAGGTAATTTGTTATCTGTGCAATATATCTTTCGTTTAGCTTGAAATCGGTAAGGTGCTGCCTCAGACGATTTGTCAACTCGTTGCTCATCCCCTTACGCTTTTCAATACTGAATATGACGGATAAAGCGCCGTCTGAAATCTCAATATCTGCTACCAAAAAGTTGAAATCTGAGACGTCGTCGAGATACGCATGAATATGATATTTTTCCCTTGCAGAAGGTGGCGTTCGTGGTTTGTGGCCATTGCACTTCGAGCATGAAGGTACTAGATTCAATGCGAACACGCTGAAACATTTATAGTGTTTTTTGGGCAAATGATGATCTAGGTCGCGTATTTCGCCGAACCCACAGTAGGGGCATTTTTTTGCACCTTTCTTCAATGCTGCCCGAAGCAAGGATAGCTCACCCTTATCCGACACCTCTCCGTAAGCTGTTAACAGTAAATCTCTAGATTCATTAGACAGTAACTTTGTCTTCCACACTGGGTTGGGCTCACCCATCGCTTCTTTGTATTCATCGTAAAGTTCTAAAACTTTGAGCTTATCATCGTCGGAAATACCTGCCCCGGTGCCTTCGGGGAATAGTGCGTCCAGGTCGGAGCGAATAGACGTTAAGCTAGGTCTTTTTAAGTTCCACACTATTTCTTAGCCCTTTTCAGAAATAAGCGCTTGCTCATACTATATGATCTGGCCTGATGGCTCATTTGACCTTGTAAGAACAAGCCCTCTAGATCCTCTTGGTCATCCACTCGATCCACTAGATCGTCCAAAACCCGATGGTAATCAGTTGCCTCGGGGTTGAGCCCAAAGACTTCGGAAGTTATAAAGCCGATACTTTCCCCAAAGGTTTCGCTGCCTACGCCCTCTACAAAGGCCCAGTCACCATCACGCTTAAGTACTCTTACGTCTGCCCCCAGCGTTTCTTGAATAACAACTGGCGAATGGCTGGCTATGATGCAGAACGAATTATTGTTCTCCATGATTGCCCTTACGGCATGCATGAGGGCTGCGAGCAAAGGTGGGTGTAGATGTGTTTCGGGCTCATCAAACAATACCAGAGAGGAGGGTACTGTGACAGCGATCAAACTAGTGACGACAAGTGCGGCAATCTTATGACCGGTACTACACTTAAGAAAGGTTGAAAGGAGAATTTCTTTATCCCATTCATTCAGATCGTGATCTAATAATTCATCGAATGCTGAACCTTCGAGGAGCCCTGCGAGTAACGAATTTAGGATGGTGACCTTTGTGGGGTCGGTGATTTGGGATAGGTATAGGTAAAATTCTTCTGCGATTTTTTCAATGGATTTAAGTCGGGTGGCACCTAGCCTATCGGCATCCCCGAAAGGACCGACTTCACTTTCCGCACCTCTTGCAATCCTGGAACCTTCAGCTTTGAGGTCTCTCAGGCCAACATATGCAAACCTACCAGTACCAGAAGCCATCTCATCAAGTATTTTTCTGCGATTTCGCGTATTTGATCCCGGCAGATGAAAGCTATCAAAAGCGCTGAATGAGATAGTAACAATGCGCGGAAACCCAATTCCAGCAGGCTTTAATGTGCCGAGGGATATCATCTCTTTTCTTTCTGTGATGGTAGCGAACGCTAGTCGCGCGATGCGGGCCAGTACGGTGCTTTTTCCTGAGCCATTGGCGCCTACGAGAACAGCAATGCGAGCGGGTAGGATCGACCGCCGTCGCCGGTAAGGCCTGCGATTGATAAATTTGAAGTCCAGGCTATTCAGCCAGTTATCGAACTTGACTGAAAAGGCTAGTTCTTCCCCAGGAAGCTCCGTGTAGTCCCCGGTAACTAAGCCGTATGCGATTTTTAAATACTTGTCGTCTTTTCCGTCCCGGAATAAGGATGTGGCCCAACCTGGTTCGTTTCGAAAGATCTCTTCTAGTGCCGGATCAAAAACAACATCCCGCAGACCAGTCAATGCCTGTTTTCTTTTGAGCTTTGAAAGTTGCCCCAGCCTTTCATAGTAGTCTAAAGATTCTCCCACTGAGCAAAAGTCATCATCTAGTTCGTTGAAGCTTTCATTAACGTGCGACTTCTTGTCATCTACTTGCCCCAAACGGATAATTTTTACCGGCCCTATATGGTCAACTACGCGCTGGCCTGCTTCGTCCAATGTGACGTAAGATAGATGATATTGTGTCCTGAACCCATAGTCGTCCCAATTGTCCTGTTCGAGCACAAATGCTGGTAACCCCTCCTTAGGCCAGGCTCCTTTTTGCTTCCTAATTAAGAACTTATACCCCATGGTTCAATCCCTTACTTCACGCAGGTGAGAAATTTCAAATATTCGAGGTATACGATACCAAATTGCTATCGCTATAGGCCACTAAGGGGCTCGGCGCATTGCTGTGCAGTTCACAGCTGACGATCGTATTCGCGGGGACGGGTCGATAGCATGGGCGTCAAGCCGGATTAATTGGCTGTTTTGTGAGAATTGAATGGCCACTGATGTTAGCTCGACATGTTCGGAGGGGGGACGGCTTCGGGCTCCCTCAAGGAGCAAACTGGCTTCATAGAAGTGATTCAGTCTACGCTAAAGTAACCTTGGCCACAGTCGTGCACACTTGAGTGTGTCGTCGTTATCTTGAAGAGGAAGGATCCTGAATGATCAACGCTCATGGCGTCGACGTCGGTGCATACATCCATGGGGAACTGGTTCTGCATTTCAGCCGTATCACGTTGACTCAACGGCATTCTGCCAATCCCATAGTTTTCACCGGGCCTGGCCACGTCCACCTTGAAAAGGGACAACTTAGGTACGTTGTCTATCACGCCTGCATCAGTGATGAAGCAACGCGACACATGGCCATGAGTTTCTCAGGCCAAGCGGGTGAGCTGATCAATCAGGACTCGCTTTTCGATTTTGAGGGGCAAGATACCAGTGGAAAGGTCTGGTCGGCAGAGGGTGTTGATACCTCTGGCGGTAGCTACCGCCATGAGTTTTGCGTGGTCGAGGGATCCATAGAGCTTCTCAGCTCCGAGCACCCGCTCCGCGGGAGCCGACAGAATACGCTTCACCAGATTTATTTCGACGACCATCATTTCCCAGCACCTCGCCTCACAGTAGCGCCTGGACTGGAGTTTCTTTGCGGCGAGTCTACTGTGACCATCACAAAGGATGAGTCGGGATGCGACGTCGCGGTGCAGGACGGCCATCTGAGTGACGAGTTCGCCAGGGCGATTAGTAAGACACTAAACGTGCTGAGCGGGGTTCGCCTGCAGCTTGGTGTTACTGAAAAGATTTACGAGGGAGTGTCCACCGTCCAGCTTTATTCGAGGGATATCCAGCTAAGCAACAAACAGCTTTCTCCACCGGTTGAAATTCCCTTCAGATGCGCCTCGGACTTTTTCGGGTCGGTCTTTACCCTTCTGGTCGATTTTTTTGAGCACGACGGAGCGGTGTATTACGACAACTGGAACAAGCTGAATAGAGCTTGGCAAGCAGGCATCGAGTCCGCCGCACTCAACGTGAGCGTGTGCATCGAGGGCGTGCTCAAGACCTATTTCGAGCCGCTGGGGAAGGATAAACATTTTGCCGAGCTGGCCAATCTCGCTGTTCCTGGAGTCATGCAGCTGGAAATTGATGAACGGGTGAAAAGCCTCCTCCGCTCCTGCCTGGGCGGATCCGGTAACTTTAAGCCCAAAACCGCCCTTCACGCCCTCACGGAGGCCGGCAAAATCAGCCCTGAGGTGGGAGGAAAGTGGAACAAGCTAAGAAGCGAGACCGCCCACGCTGTCGTCGCTGGCGAAGCGCGTGAGGACTGGCAACGAATGGCAGATCTCACGTTCGCTAACATCAAACTGTTCTATGAAATCCTCTTCGCGATTATAGGTTACACGGGGGAACGGATTGACTACGAGAGCCGTGGATTCCCATCTGTTTTATCTTCGGAGCTAGATCGCAAGGCGCTCAGCGCAGAGGCAGACAGCAGCCCAAGTTGATAATTCACCGGTGGGCAAAGATCATTCAGCCCATGACTAATGACCAGTGATTTGACTATTGATGCGTTGTTGATGGCGGTTTGGAGGCGAAAACCGAAACAGGAAGTGATGGTTCACAGCGACCAGGGCAGCCAATACAGTAGCTCCGATTGGCGCAGCTTTTTGAAGGCGAACAACTTAGTTGCCAGCATGAGTCGTCGTGGCAACTGTCATGACAATGTCGTGGCCGAGAGCTTTTTTCAGCTTCTGAAGCTGGGAACGGATCAAGCGGAAAATCTACACCACACGGGAAGATGCACGTAGTGATGTGTTTGATTACATCGAGATGTTCTACAACGCGAAACGTCGTCATGGTTTCAACAATTAGCTGTCGCCGGTAGAGTTTGAAAAGCGTCATGCAATGAGCTTGCAAGGTGTCTAGAGGATCCCGGGCGATTCACTTGCTTCTATGTCTGCGCACGCTACTTTGCGGAGATGTTGCCATAAGGCTACTATCGCCAATCAGGCCCGCGATGACTTGGCGCAAGGAGGCAGTAGGCATGGTCAGAATACGAAAGCTCGAGATCCGTCACTTCCGGGCCATTCAAGCCCTAGATTGGGCACCGTCCAACGGTGTCAACTGCCTGATTGGCCCAGGAGACAGCGGTAAATCAAGCGTTCTGGATGCCATTGATTTATGCCTCGGTGCCCGACGTAGCATGTCGTTCAGCGACACCGACTTCTACAACCTGAACGTCGATGTGCCCATCACGATCTCCGTAACGCTGGGCTGCCTTCCTGATGAGATGATCAATCTGGAGGCTTATGGTGATTTTCTCCGAGGTATCAATCTCCAGACGGGGGTGGTGGAGGACGAGCCGGGGACAGGGCTTGAAACCGTTTTAACCCTGAGACTGCAGGTCACTAGCGATCTCGAACCAACGTGGACGCTTCATTCAGACCGCGCCGCTCAAGCGGGTACTGAGAGAAGCTTGGCATGGAAAGATCGATCCAGAATTGCGCCGGCGCGGATCGGCAGCTTCGCCAGCATGAACCTCTCTTGGAGCCGAAACTCGATCCTCAACCGATTGACCGAAGAGCGGCCGGAGCTGAGTGGTGCCTTGGCGGGCGCCGCAAGGCAGGCCCGGGAAAACTTCGGTGCTCAGGCCTCCGCTCAACTCCGCCATCCCCTGGATATCGTGAACCAGACATCACGAGATCTAGGCGTTCCCGTGGGCGAGGGCGCACAGGCCCTACTGGATGCCCACGCGGTCTCAATCGGCGATGGCGCCATTGCACTGCATGACAGTGCGGGCATACCGCTTCGATCCCTTGGCACAGGTTCGTCACGCTTACTGGTTGCGGGCCTTCAGCGCATGGCCGCCGACGCCGCAACCATCGCCTTGGTAGATGAGGTGGAATACGGCCTTGAGCCCCACCGCTTAGTACGATTCCTAGATTCCATGGGCGCCAAGGATCCAAAGCAACCGCTTCAAGCTTTCATCACCACACATTCCCCAGTGGCCCTGCGCGAGCTCTCAGGTGACCAGCTGTACGTCGTGCGCAAAGTGGCCGACCGACACCTGATATTTCTTGCCGGCACCAATAACGATGTACAGAGCACCCTGCGAGCTGACCCTGAGGCCTTTCTGGCGAAGCAAGTCATCGTGTGTGAAGGGGCCAGTGAAGTTGGTCTGGTTCGGGGACTCGATCAGTTCTGGAGCGCCGCCAACCATGATTCATTTCTGGCTAGGGGATGTGCCTACGTAAACGCCGGAGGAGGTACCACGGATAACATCTATAACCGGGGTTTCGCATTACTGGGCCTAGGTTATCGCGTGCTCCTTCTTGTCGACGCGGACAAGCCGCCCACGCCGGAAATCGCCCAAACTTTCTTGGCGAGGGGCGGACAAACAATTACCTGGGGGCAGAGGCGGGCCCTGGAAGATGAGTTGTTTGCCAGCCTGCCTGACTTGGCCATTGATGCGTTGATCGCAAAAGCGCTGGAAGTAAACGAACTCGAGCGAGTCGTTGGGCAGATCCAGTCGAAATCCGAAGGTCGATCAAGCCTGCAGGCTATCCAGGAGCATCGTGCTGCTGGAAATGTCTATCCTGCGCAAACCCGTGTTTTGTTGGGAGTCGCTTCGCGGATCCGCTCAAAGGGCTGGTACAAATCGGTGACGACTTACCAGGCTATTGCCAAAGACATCATTGGCCCGCACTTACCCATGGCTGAAGAAGGCTTCCAGCGAGTCATCAACGGTATCAAGGAGTGGGTGCATGCCGGCTGAGATAGATTTTTCAGCTTTCCCGCGGGGTTCCGTGACGGCACCCGCAGGCTGCGGAAAAACCCAGTTGATCGCTGACACTCTGGCTGCTCATACCGATGCCAAGCCCATACTGATTCTGACCCACACCAACGCAGGGGTAGCCGCGCTGCGCACGCGACTTCAGCGAGCGCACATCCAATCCTCGAAGTACCAGGTCACCACGCTGGACGGCTTCGCGATGAGGTTGATCAGCAGATTCCCGGCACGCAGCGGGCACGACCCTGCAATCCTTTTGCTCGAAAACCGCGCGCATGACTACCCTGCCATCCGAAATGCGGCAGGCCTTCTTTTGCAGAGCGGCCACATAAGCCCCGTGATCCGGGCGAGCTACTCACGCCTCCTGGTTGATGAGTATCAGGACTGCAATACCTCCCAGCACGTGATCGTCGCCTGGATTGCCCAGTCTATTCCTACCTACGTCCTTGGCGACCCCATGCAGGCGATTTTCGGTTTTCGCGGAAACCCATTGGTGAACTGGCAGGCTGACGTCACCCCGCATTTCCCCGCGATCGGAACCCTAAATACTCCTTGGCGTTGGCGTCGCGCCAATACCGAGCAATTGGGTCAATGGCTCCTCGAACTCCGGCGCCCCTTGGCAGCTGGAGAGGGGATCGACCTGCGCGGTGCGCCACAGGAAGTCGAGTGGATTGCGATCCGACCCGAAACCGCAGAGGCCCAGCGGCGCAATGCAGCCCTAGTGCGGATCAGGGATGGCGAGTCAGCCCTGATCATTGGAGATTCGACGAACCCCGCCAGCCGCTTCCGCCTGTCTAGCCAAACACCCGGGGCCACCGCGGTTGAAAATGTCGAACTCAGCGAACTCATTAGTTTTGCCAGATCTTTTGATCCTGCTTCCGGCCAGGCGCTGAATGAACTGGTGGATCTCGCCGCAAACGTAATGACTGGGGTAGGGGCTGCAGCTCTTATGGGGCGCGTGACAATCATCACTGGTGGTCGTAACCGCACGGAGCCGACCGCCATCGAACGTAGCGCAGTAGATTTCCAACAGGCGCCAGGCCTTGCTGCCGCAGCACATTTACTTGAGAGCTTCGGAGCCCAACCTGGTACGCATGTTTACAGGCCTGAGATCTTCCGGGCTTGCCTGAGTGCCCTACGGATGGCTGCAGCCGGCACGCACTCACTGAGAGATGCAGCCCTGCAGATACGAGAACGGAACAGGCATCTAGGGAGGCCCTTGGCCCGTCGCGCTGTGGGTAGCACACTGCTGCTCAAAGGTCTGGAATCGGATATCGTTGTGATCCTAAATCCCAGCCAGATGGATGCCAATAACCTCTATGTGGCAATGACCCGGGGAGCGAAGAAACTGGTCGTTTGTTCCGAGACGCCCATTCTTATGCCACCTAGGTAGTAGGTCGTAACTCAAAAATCCGCTGGTACGCGTTTCTGCTGGCATGTCCACCGCCTGGGCTTCTAAACGCAAAGTTCGGGTAATATCACCTGCGTTGTCAGTTCGCCATCACGAGCCATAAATGACCTAAGGAACAGCAGTGTCAGAGCAGTACACCCGCTACCCAGACGATACGCCACTGACGTTTGAAGCATTCAGCTCGAGTGACTTGGCTTCGATCTTGCGAGACATTCCGATTAATTACCAAGACATATGTAGTGCGTTAGCAAACGGCGCCCGGGCAGTAACTCGCAATGCTCGCTTCCCCGAAGCCCGCGTACTCTGGCTCCTGTCTGACCTCTGCTCCCTCATGCTTAACCCCTCGAATCCTCAGGAGCCCTTGAAGCCATTTGCGGTTTTTGAGGATAGACGCTCGCTGGACGTTTCCGATCTGGCGATCGAAGAATACGACTTTGTGAAAATCCTGATCGACTCGTTCGAGCCTGGGCTGATCAAAGCTCGTCTAGCAGAAATCCTCTGGTTGAATCCCGATCATAAGCGTGTCGACTACGCGCTAGCGGCGATAGAGGGGTACCAAGTTGTATTGCTGAACGGCGACAGCTGGTGGGGGGGCGGCAAGGAGTGCTGGGATCGCGCTATCTCGCTCGCTAGAGGCTTGGGTAAAAGCGGCAGGGTGATTCTTGTTCAGCTAACCGACTTGCTTTTCGATGCGCTAGCCCTGGAGTTCAAGTCGCTATCTGAATTGTTTCCGCACCTTGCCGATAGCGTACTGGAGCACCGCCTCGTTCACAGCCAAGCAGCAGACCTTCCTGAAAAGCTGGAAACTGCGGGTCGCGGATACGAGCGGGACGGTCAGTTGATCAGAGCGCGCCACTGCTTCGAATTGGGCGCACAAGCCTACAGTATGGCCAAAGATAGGCTGGCGTCAGCACGCATGGTGGTGGCCGAGGCCCAAACTTGGATCACGGAAGCGAGGCTCAGGGAAGGGGGCAGCGTCGCCCAGCCTCTCATCGCAATGAATCACCTGGCAAAGGCCCTCCAGATCTTCCGGAAGGTGCCCCAAGCATTCCGCGACCAGTTGGGCATCACGCAAGTATATGAGCAGCTGCGCTCACAAATTGCAGAAGCTGGAAGCCTGACTGTGCAGACGATGTACACGATCTCTACTGGGCCCATTGACATTACTAACCTGGCAACCATGGCGCTTGAAGAGACAACCGGAAAATCGGCTCTCACCGCCCTGCGGGCCTTAACCACAAAACTTCCTTTCGCTAGCTGGCAAGAGGCCAGAACGAGGGCACTTCGCACCCTGCAGGTCGGTTTGATCAGCGCATTGACGGAGTTCACCCTTGTCGATCAAAACGGACGCGTGATCGCCAAAGCACCAGGGATGTCGATGAGCACCCTGCCGACGCCGTCAGACGAGGAACGCATCTGGGCTCAGATGGTGCAAGGCCACGAACTCACTCGAAACGTTGCCGTTGAGGGGTGGATTTTTCCTGTACTCCAAGTCATTCAACGCGAGCATTGTTTCAGGGAACAAGATCTCATCAACCTAGCGAAAGTTTCGGCCCTCGTGCCGCCAGAGCGAGCACTCATGGTTGGCAAAGGGCTGTACTGGGGGATGGTCGGCGAGTTCGCCATGGCCGCGCATTTTCTCATCCCGCAACTGGAGAACATAGTTCGCCACCACATGAAGGAGGCAGGGATGAACACCTCCAATACTGACCGTAACGACATTGTGAACGAGAACGGGCTGAGTACCTTGCTCGACGTCGAAGGTGTTGAAGATGTATTTGGGCCAAATCTTCTTTTCGAGCTCAAGGCCCTGTTCTGCAGCCCGTTCGGCCCAAATCTAAGAAACGAATTCGCCCATGGGCTAATGAATGATGGCGATTTCTACTCGCCTAGTGTGGTGTACGCCTGGTGGTTCATCCTCAAGTGGGTGGCGATGCCTTACTGGCGAGCGTTGGAGCTGCATGAGGAGAGTGGCAACGTGGACACCACCGCCGCACCCAATCCGGATGAACCTGGAATGGCAACCTGAAAAGCGTTGGGGACTGGCCGATGCGTTTGCGATCGTTGGCTATTTGTAGGTACGCCAGGAGGCCGTTGCCCCGAGCTTAGCAAGTGGACACCCGTGATTGCGTAGAGTTCATTGATGATAAAAGCAGGAACATAGTGAAAAGAAAACACGAACAATCCGTTATTGACAGCTTTTCCAGATACATGGAACGAAGTGCGTCGGACTCAGGTCGGCAGGTCACCCGCTGCTCTCTGGACGGGCAAGATACTGTCCTCGGCGCAGACTACATCTTCACCAACCATACCAAAATACTTATGGTTGAGTTCAAATACGAAAAGTCGGATATAGAACATGAAGCTAAGAAGCCAAGGCGACTTAAGCTCTGTCGAATACTCGATGCAGAAGATATCAGGAGAAAATTGAGCTTGCAATGTCACTACGTAGCTTGGTCTGAAGTAATTGAGATCGATTTGGCTAAGAAACGAGGAGTGAATTTCAACGCTTATTACGCCGAAGTTTGCAATCAAGCCATTTTCGGCAAAAGTTCCGGTTTGATGAGAGAGCGTGCGCATGATGGCTTGATGCTCAAGGCGCAGCACTTAGTGGAGGATTTTCTTTCGGGAGGCCTAGGAACGGACTTTGTGAACTTTGAACGTTACACCGATTGGCTGATGAGTCTGGAGGGAAGTGGCGAGGCGGGGATCGAGCTGATTGTTGACCACCCCGACCGGGGAGAATTACTCTTGATGGAGTTCTCCTCGGTAGGCGATCTCAAAACATGGCTGGATTCGACCAACTATGAGCCCCCCAAACTCACGCCAAAGTCCAAGTCAGGCGGGTTTAGCGGGCCTAGGATGGGCTAACTAATCGGCAGCCGAAGGCGTCGTCAGGCCTTGAGATCGTCGGGGTAATCGGCTGTAAGCCGGGATGGTCTCGATCACCCACTTTGGTCTGGCACTGCCGGAAACGCCATTCGGCGGTATTAAGGACAGTGGTCACGGCAGCGAGGGTGGGATTGAAGGCCTGGATGGCTATCTTACGACCAAGTTCATCAGCTAGGTGGGTGTCTGAAATAGATCAAAGTTCCCCGGGGACGGGGTGCATGGCGCAAAATGGGGAGTCGGTTGATCCCTGGTCTTACAGCGTTGTCGCAAGGCAACCTCGAGGCCGCCCGGTCCACGAATGCCGGACGGTCCTAGGTGCTCGCGCAATGCGGGCCGAAGCCAGAAATGGTGACGTGGTGACGTGGTGACTGGATCTGCTGTACCGGGGCGATTCAGCAAGGCCTTTTGTAAGGTGAAGCGCCGCTAGAAGACGGATTCTTTCTGGAGATATCTTGGGGAAGCTAGTTCCGACGCTTAGCATCTCCTAAGCTATTAGCCTAATGGTTTCTCGGCCTTCGTCGTATTCCATATGACGTTCTCAATCCTGCTGTGTTGGCAGGAATAGTGGCAGTATGCCATGATGCGCCAGTGTGAAAGAGTAGGCAAGGTACTCAAAGAAATTGACGCCATGCATAGGCCAATCCCAAACGAATTTCGTCCGATCGACTCACTAGACTGCTTCCGGATTACCTTTCCCAGATTCCTCTCGATCGCCCAAGCAACCTGGCGGCCCGCTTCGACGAACTCTTGCAGCCCCTGTAAGGGACAAAAGCTACTGCCGCATCTCCAAGTACTACACGCTGATTGGCCAGAGCTGCAAGTGTCATGGTCGTGACTCTCAAAGCTTACAGAAGCGCTGCAGGCTCACTGGTCAGTACTATCAAGCCGTTACTCTCACGTAGAAGATGTACGTGTGATGAGCATTGATCTTACAAAACGTCGGGGAGAGCAGATGGTCGAGCCCAAGCCCAAGCCCAAGAAGACAGCGCGGCCTAAAAAGGCCGCGACCGCCAATAGCGCGAAGATACTGCAGACGCGGAAGACTCTATCGTAGGTGGTCCGCGCCGAGAGATGGTTCTGTGCCAGTCGATCCCCGCTTTCGTCACGAAGCGCGTTTACTCTTAGCCCGTGTCACTGATGAAGGATGAATCGGCTGGGATACGCATCAATGACTCCTGCGGGCGAGAGTTCTCTTACAAGCCCCAAGAACCGAGCGCGCCCCAGTCCCTCATTGCGGAACGGGTAAAAATTATATGACGTTGTCAGATTCAAGCGCGTACTTGTCTCGGTTATGTCGGAGATCGTTGAGGCAGAGATAAGCACCCCGTCAAGGCAGCTCTTCTCTCTGATCCTGTCAAAAGCGGCGAAGTTTTCCAGGAAGAAACTCTTGGTCTCGCGCGACAAGATATCGAGAGCGACCTTTGGACTTTGGGAAGTTAGTATGTGGTCGCCAGGCAGGAGGTCGTCAATATTCAAGGCAATGACGCCAGGGTAGCCTGATTTTCTGATCTGCTTGGCGCCGTCCCGCAGTCTAGAAAACAGGCTTTTGAGCTCATAGATTTTCTTGCAGGCAATCGCGTACGAACCCATTTGGAGTTCAACAACGATATCTGGTGGATCCACAAGTTCTGCACTGATCTGCTTTCGCAGAAGGGTCGTCAGCAAGCTGAGTTCCCAGAGGGCATCCTTGCCCTGTGACTTGAGGCGGTGGGATAGATTTATGTCGCTACCTGCGATGCGCTGCAGCGCTTCCTCAACCCCGGGTGCGTCAATCAGATCAGTGACAATCCTGGCAATTTTCTCTGCATAAACGGAGTTTATGCCGGTAACGAGACTTGGGGATCTGCTTGTGTCGCGCCAATCCCTATCTAACTTTCGAGCATCGGCAAACAGCTTGTGCAGGACGCTTTGGGGGGTGAACCGGATACCTCTCTCAAGAATAGCGCGTTCCGCCACATCCACTAGCTGGGCGACTTCTGAGTAGGTCGAGCTTTTGAAATCAAAATTACCATCGACCTTATCCATTCAGTGAGCCTTAATTCTGTTCGCCGTTGGCGAGGATTATCTAGATTTCCATTGCAGCGATCAATTTCTGAGGCCTTGCCTCTGCTGGAACCTGAAGCTTCAGTCATCGGACTCGGGGACAGTCCTATCAGGGCTTGGGAGCGCTTCAAGTAAATTTTTTGATCACAACTCATGCCATTTCCTTCTAAATCTACAGTGATTGCAGCGTTCAAAATATTGCCTAGAAGGGTCTTCAGCAGCCAAATGCTGAATCGCCTCGGTGCTTCGATTTGAATCGCCCCGAATTTCGTAGGCACTCCTGGTGGTTCGCTTTTGGCCGTTAGCACCCGTTCGTGACAGGCTGCTATCGGCTGACTCTATTGAAAACATTCGGCTTTTCCAGACCTCCCCCAGACAGATCACTCAAACTCCTTCTTATACGCTGCTACGAGAAATCGACCCAAGGTGTGAACCGTCTGGTCAATCGGGCGGGCTGATGTCCTCAGGCCTGCAAGGGGTAAATCAAGTGCACAGTGAGATCACGACCCTGCCGATGTTACCTTGCTCTACTTCCAGTCCAGGGTCACATGAGTTGGTGTAAACCGGGCCGTCTTTTACACTAAATCGGTAGTGATGAATCGAGCCCTTAGACTTCGGAACATATGCTATTTCTATGAGCTGCTCCATTAGCCACCTCTCTTTGCCATTCATGGCAGGCGGTGTAGCAAGGAGAATTGACTCGATTGCCACACTAGCTGACTTGGATAAGCTCAGATCCTCCAGCGTTTGAACGTCGGAAACCATGAGCATGTGTCGTGATGTGGAATCGGCACCGCATTTGAGGGCCGTGACATAAAACCAAGGCAACGGGATGATCTGCTCAACGCACGACCACAGCTGGAGATCCGGCTCCAACTGGGAAGAAAAGATCATTACGTCTCGCCGATAGGTTCTAAACATAAAAATCTCCAAAATGAACACTATAGATTGTAGCCCTATAGAGTGCATAAAAGGCCTTATCTTTCCATTTGCGAGTAAAGCAAATGGAAGTCAAACAAGCGTTCGGGTTAGCGCTTCGCGCCTTGCGTATCAGCAGAGGATTAACACAGGAGGATTTTGCTTTAGTCAGCAGCCGTACATTCTTGAGCTCGCTGGAGAGAGGCATCAAAGGTGCGACCATAGAGAAGGTCGACGAGCTGGCGGGCACAATTGGGGTGCATCCGGTATCCGTCATCGTTGCCTGCTACCTCAAGAAAGACCCAGACATTAAGCTGGAAGATCTCCTTGAGCAGGTCCGCAGCGATCTCAGGTAGTACGCAACTCGCATGTGGGGCTTTGACTTACTGAGGCCGGTGCGCCGTGCCGAGGTCTTCGACGTGATCGAGTTGCAGATCTCATGGTCCGCGTTACGGGGAAGCGGCTGTACGGCAAGTGCTATAAAGCAGCCAGTCCGGAATTGGAAGATTTTTCCTCACCTCCAGTGGTGCCCATAGCTGTCTGACACATTCAAATACTCGGTCGAACCTGGATGGCCTGGTCAGTCAAGCCCGTGCAGAGCAAACATGAGTAATCATCTGCTCATCGTTTTCGTAACGGCTCCATTACGTCTTCGACATCCAACCCTTTCAATAGGCACCGATGCAAAATCACGGACAGCGCTTCGTAGAGCCTATCGCGCTGTGTAATCAAGGCGGCATTTTCCGCCTGTAGATGAGCAATGCGCTCTTCGAAGCTTCTTCGCCGGCGGGCACCGTCTGGATCTCTTCCGCTTTCCTTCAGTTGTGCGATACGGGCGGACTCGATCCGCCGACCACGATCTCCCACTAAAGTCGCGCGGCTCGTCAGGCCCAATCTACGCTGCACTTCGGGGCGCGAAATAGGCGCGAGCTCCAATCCTAAGCTAACCATTTGGGCGAGGAGGGCGTCGATCGCCTCGTCCAACGTGCCGCCCCTCAAGATCTGTCGTTGCGCCATAGTCGCCTCTAATCGTCTGAAACCGAACTGTGTCGTTTGTCCGTGTCCGCAACCGTCATTGGATGCCCATTTGGAAACACGCGTTGCACACCTGCATTGGTGTCGCGTGCGAGGACGGATTTTAAATTGTTGAGTTTGTCCTCCTGGTCCGCCAGCCACACATCGCTACCTGCCTCTCCGGCGCCGGCATAGCGCATGATGGTAATTGCGGTAGTCAAATTCTCGGCTTGTCTCTCAAGGTTGGCGCGCTCGGATGGAGTGCCCATCAGATGGAGATGCGAGCAGCCGTTCCAGCACTGAAGATGTTTAGGGCAGGGCGCTTGGGAGAAATCGTGAATGCAACCTCCGAAGGGTGTCACATGCAGCGCCGTGGCGTGTACGGCAAGGAATGCTTCTGCTGTGGACGTGCCTTTATCTGACAGCAAAGCATGGTAACTGTCGGTCAAAGCGCCCTGAATGCGCTTATCTCTTATGCCCGTATGTAGAAAGTCGATACGCTCGTGATGGCTATTGAACGCCAAGAACTCTTGATGGGCTGCGGTGTTTTCTTCAATGCTTGTGTGCTGGTAATAGACATTCTGGTCGAGACGTTTTCGCCCCAGGGCCAGCGCTTGCTGAACATCGCTCATACCGGTCAAGTGGTAAATGGTGTTCCGCCAGTGTCGAGGTTGGTGGCTTGTTAGCCGAATCGGCGTGCCGTCGGATTCGGTTAATGAACGACGCGAAAAAATAGAAGCATATTTTTCATCGTTACCTAACGCGTGATTGATATCCACAATGGTTACCCGACGGGGGACTGCACGAAACACATTTGCCTCGCGCCCACCGAAACGAAATTGTCCGTCGAAAGCGATCGCAAGGGTTTCGCTGGTTCTAAGCAGGATTCGCGCCTCCCCCCCGACATTTTCTATTAGTGCAGCATGCCCATGGAGCTTCGGGACGATCAGCTTTTCAATCTCACCCGCCACGTAGCGCCGTTTTAACGACTTTCCTCGTTTCTCACCTGACTCCTCGTCGAAGGGATGGACGCCATTGCGCGTGAGGAAAATATAAAGGTTT
This sequence comes from Pseudomonas sp. NKUCC02_KPG, assembly GCF_019345465.1. GTDB lineage: Bacteria > Pseudomonadota > Gammaproteobacteria > Pseudomonadales > Pseudomonadaceae > Aquipseudomonas. Next base: position 236,596 of record NZ_JAHKRC010000006.1, on the reverse strand, counting down.
CTGCTTGCACTCCTTGCTTCGCTAAAACCTAGCCAACCCAAGACCATTGCATCGGAGATTATCGACTGAGGAGGGTATCTCCAAATACGTCCTGGATGCAGTTCTTGCCAAGCGGCAATCTCTCGCTGCTCTTCTGTTAGCGTTATTAATCGCTCTACCGCGCGCCTAGCTAAAGGAACATCGCTTTCGGCCAACCAATGAACACGGGACTGAAATTGCTTTTCCGCAAAGTACCTAATCCCACATTCGACCAGAGGCTTACCATTGGCATCTACAACTATTTCTCCTGCGGTCCCTTTTATCGGCCTTTCGACCCAGCAATCATAGGGAATTACTGCTACTTCATTACCTCGTTGCCCAGTCGCGATCAATAAATCAATCACGCGCAGCAAAATTTCCTCGCCCTCACTGAGCGGGTTGTTCGAGCAGAGGGCATACGCCTCCATCGCCTCACGAGAAGGCAACCTGTCATCGGATTTACGCTGTTTTACCGCACGATCAGGATCGTGCAATGAAATGTAGTCGTGGCGACGGTTTTCTGGTTTTGCATCATGCTCAAAGTGGATGGCGATCTCAGTTAATTGCAGTTTATCAATCGTTTCCGCTATTACCTGAAGATGAGAGATCGCGTCGTAAAGGTTCTTGTAGCCACTCTCGCGGAGAAATCCTACGACGCGGTCAAAATCGCCCCGCACCAACTGTATAGGGTCGGATACGCCACGTTCAAATAAGGGGTTGTACAGCCGCCGGACGGCAATATTGTATGCCGCGACCATCGAAAATTTCAGGCCCCGGGTGCGCTGCAGATATACGATTAATGCCTTGCAAAAATCCTGGAAATCCAAGGGTAGGGCAGCTTTAGGAGGAACCGAATAGCCATACTTTTCAAGAGATTGTCGGTGTGTTTCAAAGGTTATGGTCTGTTGCTTTAGCCGTTGAGGCAACCAGCGCTCGACCGACCACAGCGTTGACCCCCACGACGTTGTAATCGGTAATGACTGAAAAATCGCTTGTTCCTGGTTAATGAAGCTTTCCAGACTCTGCCTTGCCCTAGACGGCGTCATCTTCGGTATCCTCCGTGTGCTGCCGGCAGCGCTCGATCGTAGCGCTTACTGCCAGGATGGTTGTCTGATGCTGGGCGAGGGGCCGGTTGTGAATGAGATCTCCGGCTTGTTCTGCAATGTCTATGAACCGTTGGGCTTCTCGTTGCAGCGCCTCTTTCACCTGCTCATGACGGCCGTCAGCAAAGGGGTGAAACTTCTTGCAGGTGTAGCAGGCATAGACGGGATTGTAGGGGCAGTGCGTATGAACCGGGAGGGCGCATGCACCGATGTCCCCGATGTACTGTGTGTCGATCACGCCCCGTATCGCTCTTTCGGCAGCAGTATCGCGGCGTTGTACGACATCCCCGGTCAAAAGACTGCGCATAATGCGTTGATAGGCGGGACTCTTGCCGAGTGCTTTCTCTTTGATCCGGGCAATGTTGGGGGTTGCCGTGACGTAAGCACGAGCCGCAACTGTGCTGTTGTGGCCAAGCAGTTCGGCAATCATGTCTGCCGGAGTTCCCTGGTCCGCCAAACCTTGCCCGAGGTGATGACGCAGCAACATGGTTACCTGGTTCGGCTTGTCTACTCCTGCTTCACACAGCTCGTGTTTGAGGCCCACACCGATTTCGGTAACAGACATGCGTCTTCCGTTAGGACTTACAAACAATGGTTCGCAGTCGCAGCCAAAGCGGCGTCGCATTTCCGAAATATGCTGCGAGATTTTCTCCCCCAGCCGGGTGGTTATTTTGCGGGGCCGTCGCTCAGGTCTACGTTGACCGACCTTTTTGGCCATGGGTAGCCAGAGGGTGTAGTACCTTTGATGATCAGCGCTTTCGATAAGCTCAAAATCCGCAATGTCAAGCGAGTGGAATTGAATTGAACGCGGGCCTAATTCGAAACTTAAGTGGAGCATCATGTTGAGCTGAGCTTCACTCCAGTCTTTGGTCTGGATATCGCGCTCAATTCGCCGCAGTAGCCGGATCTCTTCGTCAAGGGCTAAACCGGACTGGGATAGAAAGATACGTTCGTACGGATCAACACGGCTCGTCTTGATTTCTTTAAGTGCTAGATATGTTTCTTTGTCAAAGCCCAATATTCCTCGATTAAGGGCCCAGCGATAAAACGTTCTAAAAAAAATAGTGCTATCGCGAAATTTCGACCAAGTACTTATGGTCGTGACTACCTCTTGTCGCGTCCAGGGAAACTTAGCTGAAATATCGCTCTCAGATAGTCGCCCGAACACCCCGGATGCTTTGAATGCCGTTACCGGTGCGTACTTCTCCAGTGCATAGGCCACAAACGCTTTGGCGATTTGCATGAGGTTAGGATTCAGGTGGAGCGCAGCCCAATCTATTTTCATAGCCGTTCCGCCGTCATACCACGTCCAAACGCTCAATCTAGTATCGACGTACTTTGGCTGGTCATTAGTGCGAGTTCGAATCGCAACCTGAGCCGGGCCCTCGAACACGTAGGCCGGAAAAGAGGAGGAGGGTGAAGCGTGTTCTTGATCGGCTGATTTGGTCACGGCGAACCTCCTTAACTGTCAAGTCGGCTCCAGGCTGCCGAGGCACGCTGGGCGTTGTGGAGGTTGGCCGACTCGGCTAGATAACGACTTGCATAACGGCGTGGCATCGTCGAAGTGTCAGACCAACCGCAGACACGTCGGAGTTCGTCCGTAGCCCGCTCGAGGTCATACCCACGCTTCTTGACCAGGTAAGCCAAAAACTGGTCGGCAAAGGTGTGGCGAAAGTCATGCGCAGAAAGTGTAGGCAACAACCCTGGATGAGCCAGTTCAATGGTCAGAAACAGCCGATCAAGGACGTTCGACAACGCGCGGATCGACAGCGGTCGACCTCGGTCAGAGATGAACAAATAGCGGTACAGCAATTTCATCGGTTTGCCATCACGCAGGGGGCGTCGCTCGCCTTGGATATAACGCTCGTAGACCTCATACAACTGCGCTGAGATACCTACGGTCCGTCCGTGCGTTTTCAGCGCGGGCTCTTCAGCACGAGGGTCTCCGGGATCATGTTCGCGATCATTGATGCTGACATAGGCATGCTGAGATCCGTGATTGATGTCCGTGGTGTAGAGCTTCAGAAGCTCTCCGCGGCGGATACCGGTCTCCAGCAGCAATTCAATCATTAGCCAATTGCGCAACTGCAGTCGTTCCGGAAACGGATTCTCTGCGTCGCCCGGGCGAATCAGTGTGCGAATGATCTGGAGTTGAGTACCCGTCAGGCTTCGGTAACGAGTGCGGTCTGGCCGGGCATTGATGATATGGCTCTCAAAGCGACGCTCAATGACGTCGGCGACATCTGCAAATACCGATTCGATGTTAGCCAGGGTGGTTGAGTTCAGACGGGCGCGCGGAATGTAACGGGTGACGCACCAGGACAGGTACTGCTTCAGCAACCGCAGGTACTGGTCACGGGTACGCGGATCGATCTGCGGAAAAGGTGCCGTTTCAGCTTTGCCGATTCGGGCGACCAAGTTGTCGGCTTGACGGCCGCTTTGGAGCCAGATGGCGTAACCGTCCAACAAAGCCAAAATCGCCTCGAAGTGGCAGGCCAAGATGGCGTTATCAATGTTGAGGTCACGGCTTTGGGCATAGATATAGAAAGCCTGGATCGCGCGCAGATGTGCCGCAGCAGTGCTGTAAGCGCGAGACCTTAGCTTGAGTTGAACGTAGATGAACGGGACAAGTATGGGTAACGGCGCCGCATCTCCAGTCTGCACGAGCAGCGGCACACGTTGACCTGAAGATAAACGGCATTGAATCAGCTTCATCGGCAGCCACCTTATTCCATGTCTCGCCATGAACACGAAGGACATGGCCCGTTGAGAGATTGGACGTCAGAAGCGAGTTTGTCGAATCAGTACCTTATGAACCTCATGAACATTTCTAACATAGCATCTGGTTTAACATAATATACATTATGCGTAATGATGATTGGGGGTATCAGGGTCGGCGCTGGTCAGATTTCAAGCTTGAAAATACGCCACAGGGCCAATCCAGTCCCATCGATCATTTCAACCATCTCTCGAGCTTTGCCATGCAGGTTGCCTGGATCAATGCATGGCCATTGGTTTGCTGCATAATCCTCAGCTTTGCACTGCACTGGTCTACGCACAAACCCCAATGGAATGGACACATGATACGAGCATTTGAACATCGCGATATGGAACGGGTTCTGGACATCTGGCTAAGCGCATCCATCAAGGCCCATGACTTTATCGACGCTTCCTACTGGCAATCGCATTTAGAGGCGATGCGTGACGTTTAGATCCCGGTTTCTGAGACCTATGTGATTGAAGACCAATCCCGGGTTCTGGGGTTTTGTTGTCTGCTGGGCAATCAACTGGCAGCGCTGTTTGTCGATCCCGACCAGCAAGGCAAAGGCCTGGGCAAGCAATTGCTCGGGCATGTAAAAAGCCTGCGCGATGAGCTGACACTGGCTGTTTACAAGGAGAATTCGCCCAGTTTCGCCTTTTATCAGCCCCAGGGCTTTGGGGTGGTCAAGGAGCAGATTGACGAGCAAACAGGCCGTAGTGAGTACCTGATGGCGTACAAAGCCTGAACCGAGGACCTTGAAATGGGCTCTGCGGTCTGTTTTCCCGCCGTTTTATTCACTCCGGAGACCGTTTCAAGCCCGGTAAACATGGCTGCCACATAAGAGGCCAGTCCATGTATTTTCCGCCTGCCAAGCCCTGGCACCACTACCCCAAACATAACCAAATAGAATAACTAAACTAAAGAACTATTTAGTATAGTTATAAATAACCCCTGTTTATGCCTCTTTCCCTCACCTCCGTCCAGTTCAAGGCGCCTCCAAAAACCCGGCGCTTGTACTGATTGCACAGGCCAGGAGCAACTATGCTTTGGCTTTGCCACTGCCCGCTGAGCGTGAGGGATGCAAAATGACTCGCCCCACTGAGCCTGATCCGATCTATGCGCTCGATACCCCAGAGCGAACCCGCCCCAGCAATTACCCGCAGCCCTTCGCTTCCCTGATGCTGGGCCGTTCAAAGCGGCCCTTGGGAGATCTGTTCAATCTGAAAAATTTTGGCGTGAATCTCATCCACCTTCCTCCGGGGAGCCATTCGGCGCTTCATCATTCGCACTCGCAGCAGGATGAATTTATCTATGTGCTGGAAGGTCATCCCACCCTGCTTCGAGGGGATGACACGCTGCAACTGGCCCCGGGGATGGCTGATGGTAAATGGCATTTCGCCCATAAAGATGGCACCCCCTACCCGTGAGGGCACTGACAATTTGTCGCAGGGCCGTGTTTTTGTTAAAGTTAGGAAACTAACTGTTTAGTACATAACTATTTCGACCTTTCCTCGCTCTGTTGACTCGCCCTGCATGGGCCACGACGACGTGAAGAAACTCCGAACGCGCCTGCTCCTGCCCTGCAAGTCGCTACAGTTAAACGCTATACCCTCCTCCCAACCGTTCATGCATCAATAGGGTCATGAAAAATGATTAATTCCCAACCTTCGGCAGCTGTAAGCCGTTGGCCCATCTGGGTCGCCGCTCTCGGTGTGCTTGTCTTCGGATTGCTCTATGTAGCCGGCGGCGGTTACCTCGCCACGCTGGGTGGCAGCCTGTACTTCCTGCTCGCAGGCCTGGGGATGGTTGCCTCGTCCATTCTCCTGTTCAAAAAGCGCCTTGCAGGTGCCTGGCTGTTCGCCGCCGTCATGGTTGCCAGTGTGATCTGGGCAGTGGTCGACGCCGGACTGGTGTTCTGGCCGCTGGTTTCACGGCTGTTCGCCCTCGCGGTACTGAGCCTGGTCGTGGCGCTGGTTTACCCGACTCTGCGCAAGGCCAACGGACTCAACGGCAACGCCGGCTACGCGCTCGGCGCAGTGCTGGCTGTGGCCATCGTTGCCGGTGCCTGGGGGATGTTTCAGCCACACGCTTCGGTCGCACCAACCGGCAACGGTCCCGGCCTGACCAAGGTTGATCCGGACAAGGCCCAGAAAGACTGGGCACATTACGGTAACGACGAGGGCGGCAGCCGCTTCGCGGCACTGGACCAGATCAACCGCAGCAACGTGTCCAAACTGGTTCCGGCCTGGACTTACCAGACCGGCGACGTGGCCATCAGCAACGGTAACGGTGCGGAAGATCAAATGACCCCGCTGCAAGTGGGCGACAAGGTTTTCATCTGCACACCGCACAACAACCTCATTGCCCTGGACGCCGACACGGGTAAAGAGCTGTGGAAAAACAACATCAATGCACAGGCAGCCGTCTGGCAGCGTTGCCGTGGCCTGGCCTATTTTGACGCCACTGGCGCCGTCACCCAGCCTACCGATGGCAGCACTCCGGCAGCGGCCGTCAGCGTTGCCCCCGGTGCTGCGTGCCAGCGTCGGCTGTTGACCAATACCATCGATGCACGCCTGATTGCTGTGGACGCGGATACCGGCCAGTTCTGCCCGGACTTCGGCACCAATGGCCAGGTTGATCTCAAAAACGGGCTGGGCAATGTGCCTGACTCCTACTACCAGCTGTCGTCAGCGCCGTTGATGGCTGGCACCACAGTGGTGGTGGGCGGCCGTGTTGCCGATAACGTGCAAACCGACATGCCAGGCGGCGTTATCCGCGGTTTCGACGTGATCACGGGCGCCATGCGCTGGGCTTTTGATCCGGGCAATCCAGAAGACAAACACGCCCCGGCCGACGGCAAGACCTACGTTCGCAGCACGCCTAACAGCTGGGCACCGATGTCCTACGACCCGCTGATGAACACCGTGTTTTTGCCGATGGGCAGTTCGTCCACCGACATCTACGGCGTGGAACGTACCGCTCTGAATCACAAGTACGGCGCATCCGTATTGGCGCTTAACGCGACCACCGGTGAAGAAAAATGGGTATACCAGACCGTCCACAATGACCTGTGGGACTTCGATCTGCCGATGCAGCCAAGCTTGATCGACTTTGCCAAACCAGATGGCAGCAAGGTGCCTGCCCTGGTGATCGGTACCAAGGCCGGTCAGATTTTTGTGCTGGATCGTCACACGGGTCAGCCGCTGACCAAAGTCGAAGAAGTTGCGGTCAAGCCGTCGAACATCCCTGATGAGCCCTACTCGCTGACTCAACCTAAGTCCGTGGGCATGCCGCAGATTGGCGCGCAGACACTGACTGAATCTGACATGTGGGGTGCCACCCCCTTCGACCAGATGCTGTGCCGTATCTCGTTCAAGAAAATGCGTTACGAAGGCCTGTACACCGCGCCAGGCACTGACGTGTCGCTGAGCTTCCCGGGGTCACTGGGTGGCATGAACTGGGGCAGCCTGTCGACTGACCCGGTACACGGCTTTATCTTCGTCAACGATATGCGTCTGGGCTTGTGGGTTCAGATGGTGCCGCAACAAAAAGACGCCAAGGCTTCTTCCGGCGGTGAAGCACTGAACACCGGGATGGGCGCAGTACCGCTCAAGGGCACGCCTTATGCCGTGAACAAGAACCGATTCCTGTCGGTGGCAGGCATTCCGTGCCAGGCACCGCCTTTCGGGACGCTGACGGCCATCGACATGAATACCCAGAAAATCGCCTGGCAAGTGCCAGTCGGCACCGTTCAGGACACCGGCCCGCTGGGGATCAAAATGGGTCTGCAACTGCCAATCGGCATGCCGACGCTGGGCGGTACGCTGTCCACTCAAGGTGGCCTGGTGTTTATCGCAGGGACCCAGGACTACTACTTGCGCGCCTTTAACTCGGCCAACGGTGAAGAAGCCTGGAAAGCCCGCCTGCCAGTCGGCAGCCAGGGCGGCCCAATGACATTTGTATCGCCTAAAACAGGCAAGCAATACATCGTCATCACCGCCGGTGGTGCACGCCAGTCGCCTGATCGTGGCGATTACGTGATCGCTTACGCGCTGCCTGACAGCCAGTAAACACTACCCTTGTGGGAGGCAATACCTCGGTCTGACTGACCGAGGTATTGCCATCGCGGGCAAGCCCGGCTCCCACAGGTTCCATGTTTAAGCCAAAACCTCTGCAGGCTTGCTCAGCAACACCCGCGTCACTCGACGCTCTTCTACCTCGACCACAGTCATGGTCCAGCCTTCCCACTCCAGCTTGTCACCAATCATCGGCAGGCGATCCAGCAAACTCATGACCATCCCGGCTATTGTCTGATAGTCATCCGTAGCCTTGGCCGCAAAGCCGATGTGCTGACGGATCTGGCTCAGGTTCAATGCACCACTGACCAGGTAACCATCCTCGCGGGCAACGATATTGGGCCCTTCGATCTCGCTGGCATCCGGCAGTTCGCCGGCAATGGACTCCAGAATGTCGGTCATGGTCAACAGGCCGATAAAGTCACCGAACTCGTTGATGACGAACGCAATGTGCGTCGACTCTTTGCGCATCTGCTCCAGAGCATTGAGTATCGTGAAACTGTCCAGCAGGTTGATGGCCTTGCGGGCCATGGCTTCCAGATCAGGTTCGTGACCTGCCAACAGCTCTTTGAGCAATTCCTTTTTATGAATAAAGCCCAGCGGCTCGTCAACCCGGCCTTCGCGGATCAGCGGCAGTCGAGAGTACGACGAGTGCATCAGCGTCGTACGAATGGTGTCTGCTGAATCCGCGAGGTCGATATGATCGATCTCGGCCCGAGGCGTCATCACGGTACGAATCGGGCGCTCTGCCAGTTGCAGTACGCCACTGATCATCACGCGTTCGCGCCGGTGGAAAACTTCCTTGTCTTCGCCGCCTTCAAGCATGTCAGCAATGTCTTCGCCCACTTCATCTGCATTCAAGGTACGACCGCCCAGCAAACGCAAGACTGCATGAGCCGTACGCTCGCGCATCGGGCGTAGGCCCTGCACGCTTTTCTTGCGACGCGCACGGGCAATCTGGTTCAGCACTTCGATCAGAATCGAGAAGCCGATGGCGGCATACAGGTAGCCCTTGGGAATGTGGAAGCCCAGGCCTTCGGCGGTCAGGCTGAAGCCGATCATCATCAGGAAGCCCAGACACAGCATGATCACTGTCGGATGACTGTTGACGAATTTGGTCAGGGGTTTGCTGGCAATGATCATCAAGCCGATCGAGAACACCACCGCGATCATCATCACCGACAGGTGTTCAACCATGCCCACAGCAGTCACTACGGCATCCAGGGAGAACACGGCGTCGAGCACCACAATCTGCGCCACGATCGGCCAGAACATGGCGTAGCCCATGTTTGATGTACGTTCGGCCACATGCCCTTCCAGTCGTTCATGCAATTCCATCGTCGCCTTGAACAACAGGAACAGACCACCGAACAGCATGATCAGGTCGCGACCCGAGAACGATTTGTCGAATACTTCAAACAACGGCGCCGTCAGCGTGACGATCCACGAGATGCTGGCCAGCAGGCCCAGGCGCATCACCAGTGCAAGGGTAAGACCGATCACCCGGGCACGGTCGCGCTGCTCCGGCGGCAACTTGTCCGCCAGGATGGCGATAAACACCAGGTTATCAATGCCCAGTACCAGTTCCAGCACAATCAACGTCAACAGGCCGAGCCAGGCCGTGGGATCTGCAATCCATTCCATAGGTATCAGTCAATCTCACGAAGGTTCAGGGTTAACGACGAGCGCGCACGGGCAAGCGTAGCAGCGGATGTGCTATCGCAAAACGGAGGGCTGGAGAAAGGTAAAGCGCGCTCGACAGAGGTGATCAAGCGAAGAAGGGGCGCAGGCTCAGAGCTGCGACTGGGTGGTTCCTGTAGGGCGTTCATACAAACCTGTATTGAATTGGGGAGGCAATCCTACAGCGATTTATAAATATTCCTGCGAGAAGACTTATTACAAAATTTAACAAGTCTCCCCCCTCTTCCATTATCACTCGGCCTGTCGGGCAAACCATTGCAGCACTTCGGAACACGCCGGATGGGAGTTCGCCGATGGCTGCAGGCACAGCGAATAGTTGCCACCGGTCTTTAACGGCTCGCCGAACGGGACAATCAACACCCCGCGCTGAATGGACTCTGCCGCCAGGGTCATGTCGGTCACCGCCACACCCAGGCCCCGCGCTGCGGCATCCAGTGCCAGCTCGTCGAGATTGAACGGGATATGCCTGTAGGCCTGCAGCGATTTGCCTCCGTTCGCTGCCAGCCAGTCAATCCAGGCTTGCTGGTCGGCCGAGCGATGCAACAGCGCAAAGTGCACAAGCTGCTCCATCGACGTCAGCGGGCCCAGACCCGGCGCACACACTGGCACCAGTGCTTCGTCAAAGAGCGCCATACAGGCCGGATCGTTCGAAGGCCGTGCCAGATAAAGGATATAGGCGTCACTGTCACTGGCCGGTTCGACAATTTCGGTCGCGACCGTCTCAATCGACAAGGCGATATCCGGATGCTGCAGGTAAAAGTCGCTCAGTTTTGGCAGTAACCAGCGAACGGCCAGCGAAACATGCATGCGAATTCGAAAGGGCCGTTTTTGCGGCGAAATCCGGTCTTCGAGCACTTTCAATTGCTCAAGAATACTGCGGGCACTGGCCAGTACCTGCTCCCCTTCCCCTGTCATGCGAACGTTGCGGCTGGTTCGGGCAAACAGTGCAACACCGAAATGCGCTTCAAGTTGCTGAATCTTGCGGCTGACAGCACTTTGAGTCAGGCACAGGGTTTGCGCGGCCTGAGTGAAGCTGCCCGAGTCTGCAACCTCGACCAGCGCCTGCAATCCCTGGAGCGAGGGTACGTGACGGATTTTATCCATGCGTTTTCAGAATCAATCAATGAATTAATAACGTTGGATATATCACCTGTCACCGCCTAAATTCAAGCTATAGAGAGCGCTACCCGCTAGCAGTCATGCGATTAGTGCATGCATTAACGCCAGGGTGCGGTCAGAACAACAGTCAAACGAGGTGAACCGTGAAAAATGAATGTGGCTGGATTGCGCTCGCCAGGAGCTCCCCTTGCCGTGATCACCTCAAAGGCTCAGAGAAAGCCGACTGGCTCATTATCGGTGCCGGCATCACCGGCCTGAGTGCGGCCCATTCACTGGCTGAACTGCACCCAGAGGCACGCATCGTGATTGTCGACAGGCAACGGGCGGCCCAGGGCGCTTCGGCGCGTAACTCCGGATATGCCGTGGCCCACGAAAATCCGGGCGACGATGAGCTGATCGGCAAAAGCGGGTTTGCTGGGTTTGCAGTGGACTCATCCATTGGCCAGGCAGCGGGTGAAGAAGTGCGCATGCGCATTGCACGCCACGGCATCGAGTGCGAGTACCGGGACTCGGGCTACTACTTCGCCGTCAATGACCCGCGCAAGCTGAACCATGTCGAAGCCAAACTCAACACCCTGAGCGCTGTGGGCGCGTCTGCGCAGTTTCTGGAAGGCGCGCAACTGGCACAAAAACTCGGCACCCGGCATTACCAGGCCGCGATCTGGTGCGGCAATGGCAATGCCTTGCTGCAGCCCGCCAAGTACGTGAAAGGCCTGCTGGATTCATTGCCGGCCAATGTCACCCTGTTTGAAAACACCGAGATCACCGGTCTTGAGCGCCTCAGTGGCGGTCGGATTCGAGCCGCAGGCACCCAGGGCAGCATCGAGACTACCCAGGTGCTGGTGTGCCTGAATGCATTTATCCCCCGAGCCGGAATCGACAACAGCGCGACCTTCCCGATGGAACTGAGCGCCAGCCTGACCCGCCCGCTGACGGACACGGAATACCAGGCGATCGGCAGTGTTGAGCCTTGGGGTGTGCTCTCGACCCGTCCGTTGGGCGCCACGGTACGACTGACCCCGGATCGCCGGGTGATGATCCGCAACACGGCGGAATACCGGACCCGGGATTTATCCGACAGTGATCTGATTCAGCGTCGCAAGCACCACGTACTGGGCCTGCAGCGTCGCTTCCCCGGACTCGGGGAGCAAGACATTCATTACACCTGGACCGGCCACCTGAGCGCTACGCGCAGCGGCCAGCCTTACTTTGCCAAGGTCGAAGAAGGGGTTTATGCCGTGGCCGGATGCAATGGCTCCGGCGTTGCCCGCGGCACTCTGTGGGGGCGTCTGCTCGCCGAAATGGCATCTGGCGCCAGCTCTGCGCTGCTGCAGTCGGTCATGGACAGAGCCCAGCCAGGCTGGCTTCCACCCCGCCCGTTCTTCGATATCGGTGCAGTGCTGCGAATGCGCATGGAAGCGGTCAGGGCCAAAACAGAAATCTGAAACTTTCACACCACAAAAGAATAAGAGCTCCTTGAAAAGGTGATTGAACATGCACATCAACTCGGTTTCCCTTGCGGTCATGCTTGCAGCGTTTTCCACAGCCAGCCTGGCGGACGAGAGCGTCAATATTTCCAACTGGAACGGCTATATCGCCGACGACACCCTGACCACCTTCACCAAGGAAACAGGGATCAAGGCAACGTACGACATTCACGACAGCAACGAAGTCCTGGAATCCAAGTTGATGACCGGCAATACCGGTTATGACGTAGTCAGCCCTTCGAACCATTTCCTGTCTCGCCTGATCAAGGCCGGTGCCATCCAGAAACTGGACCGCAGCCAGTTGCCCAACTGGAAAAACCTTGATCCGGTCTTGATGAAAAAGCTTGAAGTCAACGACCCCGGCAACCAGTACGGCTACCCCTACATGTGGGGAACGGCGGGGATTGGCTACAACGTCGAGAAGATCAAGGCCATTTTCGGCACGACCGATGTCACCCAGTCCTGGAGCCTGTTTTTTGATGAAAACAACATCAAAAAACTCAGCCAGTGCGGGGTCGCGATCATCGACAACCCGACGCAAGTGCTGCCCATCACCCTCAACTACCTGGGCCTGCCACACCACAGCCACGAGCCGGACGATTACAAGAAAGCCGAGCAGGCGCTGTTGAAAATCCGGCCCTATGTTCAGTACTTCCACGCGTCCAAATACATCAGCGATCTGGCAAACGGCAATATCTGTGCGGTGATCGGCTTCAACGGTGACGTGGTGCAGGCAGCGGCCAGCGCCAAGGAAGCCAGGAACGGAATCAATATTGCGTACTCGATTCCAAAGGAAGGCTCCACATTGTGGCTCGACATGGTGGTCATGCCCAAAAGCGCGCCCCATGAGAAGAATGCCTACACCTACATGAACTACCTGCTGGCCCCGCAAGTGATTGCCAATATCAGCAACCAGATCCACTACGCCAACCCTAATCAGGCGGCGGATGCGTACTTGTCCCCAGACGTGAAACAGGACCCGGCGATCTACCCGTCCAAGGAAGTGATCGACACCCTGTTCACCGTAGAAGACCTGCCAGCCAAGGTTGCCCGCTTGACCACCCGCCTGTGGACCAAGCTTAAAACCAACACTTGACGAACCTGTGGGAGCGGGCTTGCTCGCGATGCATCAAATCCCAGCACCCGCATGCCGCAAGGCTTGTGCTACAACAAAAACCGGTCTGTCACATTGCGCCGCTCATTGTCATCTCGCACGTCATAGCTGACGGTGGTGGCAATGTTGGCGTGGTGGGCCAGTTTTTGCGCAATGGATACGTCGTACTCTTCAATCACGCGGGTAATGAACGAACGGCGAAAGTCGTGGGGCATGATGTCTACCCCCACCTGCTTGCCCCGCTGCTTGGCAATGTAGTAAATCGCATGCTTGGTAATGCGCTCGCGGGTGATGTGATTGCCGCGGCGGATGCGATTGAACAGAAACGTGTCATCGCTCACGCCATCCGGCAGTTGGGCCCGACGAAACGCCAGCCACGCCTCAAGCTTTTCAAAGGCCCAGACCGGAGCGAACTTGATCAGTTCCTTGTTGCCTTTGCCCAATACCTGCAAGCTGCGCTGCTCCACATCGACCTGACAAAGGTCCATGTTCACCGACTCCGACTTGCGCATCCCCGAGCCGTACAGAATCGCAATGATCGCAGCATCCCTGAGCCCTTGCGGACGCGGATCTGCCGCACAGACATCCATCAGTTCGCGGATCAGGTTGCGTCGCAGGTTGCGCCCCTTGACCAGGCGCGAGCCGCCGCCCGCCTTCACTGCGCGAATCTTCAACAAATGATCCTGGGTAATCAGGCTCTGCTGCCAGGCCTGATTCATGACGCCGCGAATGGCATTGACGTACAGCGATGAGGTATTGGGCGCGTAGCCGTCCTCGCGCAATGCAGCCACCAGTGCGGTGATATGCCCGGGTTGCAAGTGATGCCAGGGGAATTCGTCAATCGCCACGTCTTCAGCGCCCAGCCGATCTGCCGCCTCCTGCAAGACATAGCGCATGGTTTGCCGGCTGGAGGGAGCAAGACGCTGAAGATAAAGCGCCACAGGTGTTTGAACCTGATTTAACTCAATGGCTGATACCAGGGTTACTGCAGGGTCAATAGTCGACACAACCAATCTCGATACGGGTTGAAACACGTCTCAATATAACCCATAGCCATGATAATTCAGCGCACTTATAGCGTTTTGATCAGTTGTCAAATCCCCGCGCCAGCATCAGGGCCACACCCAAGAGCATCACTGCCGTAGCCCTTTGCAACAACACCTGCCGCGACGGGCTTTGCAGCACACGACGAATCCGCTGACCGAAGTAGCAATACAAGCAGCCGCTGGCGAACTGCAACAGTAAAAACGCCAGCCCCAGCACGATCAGGTCCTGGGCCCGAGTGGCACTGCCCTGCCCGGCAAACTGCGGGAACACTGCGCTGAACATGACGATGGTTTTCGGGTTCGAGAAACCGGTGAGCAAGCCCTTGCCAAATCGGCCCTTGAAGCCGCTGTCCAGGGTTGCCGTGCGATCCAGCGCCAGCCCGTTGCTGTTCCATTGCCGCCAGGCCAGATACAGCAAGTACGCCACTCCGATGTATTGAAGTGCACGGCTGATCAGTGGATTGCCTTTGATCAATTCGGCAAACCCGACGGCAAAAATCAGGATCGACACCAGATACGCCGCACTGGCGCCCAGCTGCACCGGCATTGATCGCTTCAAGCCTTCCTGCATGCCGAAACCCATCAGCAACAGGGTCATGGGGCCAGGACTAAAGGTCATGGTGGCGCAGAACACCAGAAAATAAGAAAAGGAAACCAGTGTGAGTTGTGTGGCCATTTCGATCGTTACATCCCGCAATCAACGCTCGAACCTGTGCGAGCGACACCGCAGTCTAGGCAGGACGTAGCCGAATGGGCAGATCAACCACCGGCAAACTTTACCGACCTTTACTGGTAACATCACCGGCAAAGTATGAGGTCCTGCATGCACTTACCCAGCGTTTCGTTCCAGCCCGGCATTCCCAAGGTCCAGCAGATTGTTGATGCGCTGGGCCAGGCCATCGATCAGGGTCAGTTCAGCCCCGGCAGTAAACTGCCTTCAGCGCGGCTGATGACCCAACACTGGGGTGTCAGCAAGTTCACCCTGATTGAGGCGCTGGATCGCTTGCGTGGCCAAGGCCGGATTACCTCCAGTCAGGGGCTGGGCTATTTCGTGGCGTCGAAAGCACCTGTGGCCAGACGCGCCATTGGCCTTGACCTGTTGCCACAGGATTTGAGCAGCGTCCTGCGCCGCTCCCTGACCGGCGCCAGCGGTGCCCTGCGCCCGGGAAGCGGGCATCTGCCTGAAAGCTGGCTGGAGTCCAGTGCCCTGCGCGCCAGCGTGCGCCAGCTCAGCCGCT
Source organism: Pseudomonas sp. NKUCC02_KPG (assembly GCF_019345465.1). GTDB lineage: Bacteria > Pseudomonadota > Gammaproteobacteria > Pseudomonadales > Pseudomonadaceae > Aquipseudomonas. Next base: position 220,933 of record NZ_JAHKRC010000006.1, on the reverse strand, counting down.
CGCCAACCTTGCGCCTGACCGGCTATGGCGATCCGGCGGGGTATCTGCCATTGCGCCAGGCTTTGCAGCAGAAGCTGTTGGGCCAAGGCCTGGATGTGGGTATCGAACAGATCATCACGACCGCCAATACCGTGCTGGCACTGGACATGCTGCTGCGCCTGCGCGTGCGGCCCGGCGATACGGTGCTGCTGGACATGCCCTGCTATTTCAATTTTCACGCCAATCTGGCCTTGCACGGCGTGCGCGTAGTGACGCTGGAACGCACCGTCCAAGGGCTTGACCTGCAAGCCCTGGAAAATCTGTTCATCCAGCACCGCCCCACGCTTTACCTGACCACGGGGCTGCTGCACAACCCGACCGGCCACTCCTTTACGCCGAGCCAGGCTTACGGCCTGCTGGAACTTGCCAAGCGCCATGACTGCTCAATTATCGAAGACGACCTCTATGGCGACTTGCACCCCGAACCGCCTCCGCGGCTGGTGGCTCTGGCAGGCGTAGAGCAAGTGACCTACCTGAGCGGCTTTTCGAAAACCCTCAGTGCCAACTTGCGGGTGAGCTTTGTGGTGGCCACCCCCCAAATGGCCGCCGAGTTGACCCACATGAAGCTGATGTGCGGCGGGATCACTTCGGAAATGCTCGAACAGGTGGTGTGCTCGATGCTCAATGACGGCACTTATCACAAGCACCGCAAGCGCGTGGTGCAAGGCCTGCTGGTCAGCGGTGCACGCGTGGCTGCATGGCTGCGGGGGCTGGGCTTCACATTGAGCGTGCCCTATGCGGGCGGCATGTTTATCTGGGTCACGCTGCCTGCCGGGCTGGATGCAGAAACACTGGCGCAGCAGGCGCTTGCCCGTGACCTGGTGCTCGCCCCCGGCATACTGTTCGGTTTCGACCCCCGGTTGCGCCGCTGCATGCGCTTCAACGTCGCCCATACCGATACGCCCGCTGTCATGGCCGCCTTTGAGGCTTTACTGGCTAGCGCAACCTGAGCGGATCGACCAAACCGGCTGCGATGGCCATGCCCACCAGATCCGGCAAATGTCGGGCCTGCATACGCTTCATCACCCGGGAGCGATACAGGTCGATGGTCTTGACGCTTACCGCCAGTTGCTCGGCAATTTCACGGGTGGTGTAGCCCTTGACCAAGGGCAGGAGCACATCCCGCTCACGGGGCGTCAGGCTGTCCAGTCGCGCCTCCAGCTGCGTCTGCTCCAGGGTTGCCGTTTGTCGTGCGTTGCCGCCGCTGAGGGCCTGCTGCACGCTATCGAGCAGCAACTGCTGGTTATAGGGCTTTTCGATGAAATCATGGGCGCCCGCCTTGAAAGCACGTACCACGATCGGCACATCGGCGTGGCCACTGACAAAAATCACCGGCATCTTGATCCCGCGCTCCTGAAGCGCTTGTTGCACGTTAAGGCCACCCATTGCCGGCATGCGGACATCCAGCACCACACAGGCGCTGAGCGATGGATCGCACGCGTGCAGAAACGCTTGCCCACTGGTGAACGCCAGCGCATTCAGTCCCACGGACTCCAGTAGCCAGACGGTCGAGTCAAGCATGCCCTGATCGTCATCCACCACGTACACCACAGACCGGGTTTGGGTTGTCATGTTGCCTCTCTTGTCGGTTTGAGTGATGCCATCAACGGCAAGCTGCAGCACATCAATAAGCCGTCGGGTTGTGGCCGGGCGTCGAGTTCACCGCCGAAGCCTTCAATGATGCTGCGACTCATCGACAGCCCCAGCCCCAGCCCATCCACCTTGCTGGTGTAAAACGGCGTAAACAGTTGCTCAAGCTGCCCGGCACTGACACCCGGCCCCTGATCCTGCACGCTGATCTGCAGTACCCCGCCCGCGACGGTCTGCGCCTGCAGGGTAATGCGCGAAGCCTGGCCGGGATGCTGCTCGCTGTTGGCGTCTATGGCATTGCGCAACAGGTTGAGCAGCACTTGCTCCAGAAGCACACGATCGACGTATACCCGCCCGAGGTTGTCCGGTAATTGCTGCTCGATGTCCACATTGCGTTCCCGGGCCTCCCAGGCACATAGACTCACGGCCTGACGCGCCACCTCGCTGACATCCAGCGCTTGCAGGTTACGTCGCCCCTTGCGCAGAAAACTGCGCAGACGCTTGATCACTTCAGAGGCATGGTTGGCATGCAGATTGATCCGCTCCAGCCCCTGGGCCACACGCGCTACAGCCTCAGGATTGCTGCCCAGGGTCTGCAGGTAACGCTGGCTGGCGTTGGCGTAATTGACCACGGCCGCCAGGGGTTGGTTGATTTCATGGGCGATGCCTGACGCCAGCTCACCGAGGGTGATCAACCGTGTCGTGTGGGCCATCTCGTCCTGATGGTGACGCTGCTGGGCTTCGCGCAACTCACGCTCGCGCATATCCCGGGCAACCAGAGAGAAAAACCGTTCGCCTGCGGTCGATCGATGGGCCAGCAGCAATAGCGACACAGGCACCGAAGGCTCGCCATTCAAAGGCTGCAGACGGGTTTCAGTACTCCATAGACCCTGCTGCTCGGCACTGCTCCAGCCACTGGACTCCAGCATCGCCAGGGTGTGAGCCGTCAGAAACGCGGCCAATGAAGGCATGCCCTGTGCGGGCAACAGGCCGAGGATGCGCCGGGCCGCCGGATTGAGATAAGACACTCCGCCCGCGGGGTCGATAAACAGCACAGGGGCAGGGTTGGCCTCCACCACATCGGCCAGCCGCCGCTTGTTCTCTTCAGCCTGGATACGGGCAGTGATATCCCGCGACACACTGACCACCTCAACCACCGCCCCGGTATACGTTTCACGGATTGCCCGGCTTGCGGTTTCAAACCACAGGTAATGCCCCCCGTGATGGCGAATGCGATAAGTCATGGTGTGATAGCCATCGAGTTGCAGGGCATCCCGGGCCTGGCGCAGCGCCAGCTTGAGATCGTGAGCATGGAACAGGCGCTGGGCCCGGGTGCCGCGCAGTGTCTCGGGCCAGTAGCCGAGCAGGGTCCAGGACGCCGGGGAGGCATCCAGGAAGCGCCCGTCCGGGGTGTGACGCGAGATCAGATCAGTGGTGTTTTCGGTAATCAGCCGGTAAAGGCGCCTGGCCTTGGCCGCTTCACGCCCCGCCAGCAATTCTGTACTCGCCTCGCGACCTCGGGCCACGACACACTGGCTATCGGGATCGGGAATCAGTGTCCAGAGCCATACCTGTTGATCCCATTGTGCTTCTACCTGCTCTATGGCCCTGTCCTGTTGCAGGCAGGCCCGAACCAGTTCGGGCAGATTGCCAGGCAACAGGTTACTCACGCTGCTCAGCAACGCGCCCTTCAGCAGGCCGGTCAATGCCCGGTTCGCCGTCAGCGGCAAGCCGTCTGCGTCAAGCACTACAGTGGGTTGGGGGTCATGGGGCAGCAGGGTTGGCGGCATTCGGCATCCTGACGGTTGGGCAGCGGTTAGCCATATAGTACAACTACTATAGTGCTTAGGTATTACTTCCATATCAAACCCAGAGTGGGCTATAAGTCAGACCGGACATAAAACTGACCCGCTCGCCATTGGCAGAGCAGGCAGCCATAGAGCTAACAATCAGCCACCGGAATGACCCTCATGTCGATTTTTGAGCACGGCCTTGAGCCGACTGCCGTAAACCATATTGCCCTTACCCCCCTGAGCTTCATCGAACGCACCGCCAACGTCTACCCCGACTACCCTGCCGTCATTCACGGCTCCATTCGCCGCACCTGGGCGCAGACGTACAGCCGGTGTCGCCGACTGGCCTGCGCACTTGCCGGGCGCGGGATTGGCCAGGGCGATACGGTGGCGGTGATGTTGCCCAACATTCCGGCCATGCTCGAGGCGCATTTTGCGGTGCCCATGATCGGCGCAGTGCTCAACGCCCTGAACGTACGCCTGGACGCTGAAGCCATTGCCTTCATGCTGGCCCACGGCGAAGCCAAGGTGTTGATTGCCGACCGCGAGTTCCATGACGTGGTCCATGCCGCTGTCGCCATGCTCGACCATCCGCCGCTGATCATCGATGTCGATGACCCTGAATATGGCGAAGGCCAGCCTGTCAGCACACTGGACTATGAAGCACTGCTGGCTGAAGGCGACCCCGAGTATGACTGGCAGTGGCCCGCAGACGAGTGGCAGGCCATTGCGCTCAACTATACGTCGGGCACCACCGGCAACCCGAAGGGCGTGGTGTATCACCATCGCGGGGCCTACCTCAACTCCCTGGGCAACCAGATGGTCTGGGCCATCGGCAACCATCCCGTGTACCTGTGGACCCTGCCGATGTTCCACTGCAACGGCTGGTGCTACCCGTGGATCATTACGGCATTGGCGGGTGTGCATGTGTTTCTGCGCCGGGTTGATCCGCAAAAAATCCTCACTCTGATTCGCGAGCATCAGGTCACTCACTTGTGCGGTGCGCCGATTGTGCTCAATGCACTGGTCAATATGCCCGAGTCAGCCAAGGCCGCCATCGACCACCCGGTACATGCAATGGTTGCAGGGGCGGCGCCACCGGCCAAAGTCATTGGCGCCGTGGAAGAAATGGGCATCAAGGTGACCCATGTTTACGGCCTGACCGAAGTGTATGGCCCCGTCACCATTTGTGCCTGGCATGACAAGTGGGACGAGCAGCCATTGGCCGAACGAGCACAGATAAAGTCCCGTCAGGGCGTGCGCTACCCCACGCTGGAAGGGCTGATGGTGGCCGACCCCAAGACCCTGATCCCCACGCCCCGTGACGGCGAAACCATGGGCGAGATCTTCATGCGCGGCAACACGGTGATGAAGGGATACCTGAAGAACCCCAGTGCCACGGCCGAAGCCTTCGAGGGTGGCTGGTTCCATACCGGCGACCTGGCGGTGTGTCATGCGGACGGTTATGTCGAAATTCGTGACCGCCTCAAGGACATCATCATTTCCGGTGGCGAGAACATCTCAACCATCGAGGTCGAAGGCGTGCTGTATCGCCATCCCGCCGTGATGGAGGCCGCCGTGGTTGCACGCCCGGATGAAAAATGGGGCGAGACCCCCTGCGCCTTTATCACCCTGAAGGCTGATTACCAGCAGGTACGCGAGATAGAAATCATCGCCTTTTGCCGCGATCACCTGGCCGGTTTCAAGGTGCCACGTACGGTGGTGTTTACCCTGTTGCCCAAGACCTCTACGGGGAAAATCCAGAAATACGTACTGCGCGACATGGCCAAAGCGCTGTAATCGCGCCACCTGAATCAACGGTGGGAGCGGGCTTGATCGCTCCCGCAGGGAATCTTTTGCCAGAATAAGAGACTTCACATGCCTGATTTCAATGCCCCGCTTCGCGACATGCGCTTTGTCCTGCACGAACTGTTCGAGGCCCCTGCGCTTTGGGCCCGACTGCCCGCACTGGCCGACCATGTGGATGCCGATACAAGCGATGCGATTCTCGAAGAAGCCGCCAAAGTCACCGGCCAGTTGATTGCTCCACTCAACCGCAGTGGCGATGAGCAAGGTGCCCAGTGGCACGCAGGCCAGGTGACGACCCCCAAGGGCTTCATGTCGGCCTATGACACCTACATCGAAGGCGGCTGGGTCGGCTTGTCGGGCAACCCTGAATTCGGCGGGCTTGGCATGCCGAAGATGCTGGCCGTGCAATTTGAAGAAATGCTCTACGGCGCCAACGCAAGCTTTGCCCTGTACTCGGCATTGACCAGCGGCGCCTGCCTGGCCATTGATGCCCACGCCAGTGAATCCCTCAAACGCATCTTCCTGCCCCCGATGTATGAAGGTCGCTGGGCCGGTTCAATGTGTTTGACCGAGGCCCATTCCGGTACCGACCTCGGCATTATCCGTACCCGTGCCGAACCACTGCCGGACGGCAGTTTCAGTATCAGCGGCAGCAAGATATTCATCACCGGCGGCGACCAGGACCTGACCGAAAACATCATTCACCTCGTGCTGGCCAAACTACCGGACGCGCCAGCCGGTCCACGGGGCATTTCGCTGTTCCTGGTGCCCAAGGTACTGATCAATGACGATGGCTCCCTGGGTCAAGGCAATGCCGTGAGCTGTGGCTCCATCGAACACAAAATGGGGATCAAGGCATCCGCCACCTGCGTGATCAATTTTGACGGTGCACAGGGCTGGTTGATTGGCGACGCCAACAAAGGTCTGGCAGCCATGTTCACCATGATGAATTACGAACGGCTGTCGATCGGCATTCAAGGCATTGGTTGCGCCGAAGCCTCCTATCAGAATGCCCGTGCCTATGCCTGCGAGCGCCTGCAAGGCCGAGCGCCGACCGGAGCCGTGGCACCTGAAAAAATCGCCGACCCGATCATTGTTCATCCGGATGTGCGACGCATGCTGCTGAGCATGAAGGCCATGACCGAAGGCGGTCGGGCTTTCGCCAGCTACGTGGGTCAACAACTGGACCTCGCCAAGTTCTCACCTGAGCTCCGGGAACAACAGGACGCCAGCACGCTGGTGGCCTTGCTCACGCCGGTGGCCAAAGCCTTTTTCACCGATACCGGGTTCGACAGTTGCGTGCTGGGGCAGCAAGTGTTTGGTGGCCACGGCTACATCCGTGAATGGGGTCAGGAGCAGTTGGTCCGTGATGTGCGCATCGCCCAGATTTATGAAGGCACCAACGGGATCCAGGCCCTGGATTTACTGGGCCGTAAAGTGATCGCCAACGGCGGTGCAAGCCTGCGCATGTTTACCGCGCAGATCCGCGACTTTGCCCAAAGCCCCGGCAAACCTTACGCCAGCGAGTTGCTCGACGCGGTACAGCGTCTTGAAAACGTCAGTGACTGGTTGCAGGCTCGGGTCAAGGTCAACCCCAACGAAACCGGCGCCGCCTGCGTCGAGTACCTCAACCTGTTCGGGTATGTGGCATACGCCTGGCTCTGGGCGCGCATGGCCGATGTGGCGCAGCGTTCGATGGATGCCGATCCGGCGTTCTATAGCGCCAAGCTGGCCACTGCGCAGTTCTACTTCAGCCGCCTGCTGCCGCGCACGTTGAGCCTTGAGCACACCATCCGGGCAGGCAGCGAATCCTTGTATGAGCTGGATGCCGCTCACTTTTAAACCCGTAAAATAAAACGGCGGCCTCTAAGGGCCGCCGCAGGGGAATGCACTATTGCCCCTGAGCTTTATTTACGGTCGTACAATTTTTAAGTCACTCAAGCATCTCATTCACGCCACGATTACCGACGGAACACGTAAAGCAATATAAAACTCACGACGATAACTACCATCATCACAAACAAAGCTGAAAGCTTGACTTTAAGCTGTCGCGGTAAGGTCTCTAACTCAGCAGCATCGAGTGTGCCACGCCTTACAAAAAAAACACCACAGGCCACTATGACCGACAGCGCCACTATAAAAACCAGCTTTGCAAAGCGTCCGCCAGCATTGAGTTTTGTTCGGGCTTTTATTGCCGAACTGTTTTTAAAGTGCATGACAATAAAGTTTGTCTGTGTACTCGCCACCCTCAGACTTAGACCGATCCACAGGGGTATGGCGGCCATTGCAAGGAGGGCGATGCCAAGCCGCAGAGGCTTCATGGACGCCCAGTCGATGCGAAAAACAATACATAACAGTATTAGTTCCCAAGCAAAATAGCCTCCCACACGATGAAGCATTATAAGTCGCGTTTTTAATTGCTTAGGGAATTGATCGATATCTGCAGGGCATACGTCGCCATCAGGTATATACAAGCCTGGCACTTGAAGTACGCCAACAATTTCACGCAAGACGAATAATCGGCCCCAGGGCCCACCATTTAGAATCGGTGCTCGAATCATGATATATGGGCTATTTTTAAAACATGCCAACATCATATCCATCTTGGTGTAGGCGATATAGAGCGCAATACCAAGATAAATGAATGCCCCCCCAAAACCGATTAAGCTGCCACACAGGAAAATAGTGTCAGCGATGCTCAGGCTCATTGTGAGACCTCATAAATTAGTTTACCTGCTTTTTCACCCGCCCATCCAAGGGATGCCCCTGCGGTCAAAGAGCCCACACCTACTACTATCAGCCCACATACGAACGTACCTGCCCCAACAGTCGGAACGCCTAATCCGAGACAAATAGCCCCCACTGTTGAGCTGGTCAAAATTGAACCCGCAATTGCGCCACCCGCTACTCCACCAAAGAAACTTCCACCCTCAGTGAGTTCCACCTTTTTGCAAGCCTGCACGTCACCCGTTGCACACACTTCCTGCACCTTCATATAAGAAGCCCCGCCGCCAAGGGCAGTCCCCAACCAGCCGCCGTATTTTACGTATTTGGCGGCCTTGGCCACTCCGTCCATATGCGTGGCGTAACCCGGGATCTGACCCGGTGCACCGGCCTTGGTCCAGCGGTGAACCAGGCTGCGGCTGGAAATGCCCAGGGCACTTTTCAGGTTCGGATGATCAGGAAAGCCAATACCCTTTTTGGTCAAACCATTAAGGTGACTATCCAGTTGTCTCAACAAGCGTTTGCGCTCGGCAAAAAACTCAGGTGAGCGCAAATGTCCGTCACGCAAAAAGCTGCGTTGATGCAACGCCTCGATGTCGCGCAACACACTTTTGACGTTATCCAGGTTCGAGGCAAACACCGCCATCCCGGTGCCAATTGAGGTGGAGCCAAGGGTTAGAAATGATTCAATTTCGTCTCGGTGACGGGCCATGAAATCGGCCTCATCGGGAGTCAGGTTCTGAAGGACCGTGTTCACCTTGTCCGCAGCCGCCATCAACTGTGCTTCTTCGAGGGTACATTGCAGGTTGTTCGGATCACTCAATACGATCATTTGGCCCGCTTTAACCTGATCCAGACCAGGGTTCAGAGCCTTGAATCTGGCGATAACGGCGGGATTGCCCGAGGTGAATAACCGGGCCTGCAATGCGTCTGCCGTCGTGCTTTTCGGCACGATGTAAAACCCCGGTTCCTGCGGTCGCGCTATGGGCTCAGGCCAGCGTTCCCGGGGGAAAAACTTCAAGTCGTGAGCAGACAATGACGAGGGCACGTCGGCGGTCAGGCTTTGAGCCTTTTGCTGCGTCTTGAGATCTTGAACATGGACATACCGCAGTAATCGCTGCGGGTCGGGGCGGTACACGGGCTGGGTGAGCCTCATAAGCGACATGCGCCTCACCGTGTGGGGGATTACGTCTTTACGCGCCAATGAAAGCGACTGGTTCAGGAGATCGCGCTGCTCTTGCAAAATGGCCTGTATACCTTGCTCAGGGGTTTTATGGCCCTGGGTGACATCATCGACAATACGTTTGGCGCAGTAGGCAACTTCCCGGTTGAACTGCATACACGTCATACCGTCGCCAAGATGGCGAGCACTGACCGTCATGGCTTGCCCGATCAGCCCGCTGGCGGCGCTGTTGACATCCCAGAGGTCATAACGATCGGGATTCATCCTTCCTGGCCCCAAGCGCTGTAGCCGCTGGTGCCTGCCAGATGATGGGTCCAGGTAATCTCGCGGTAGCGAATCGCCAATTGCTCTTGTGGCTCGGCGTCGCCCTGTAAAACGACATGGGGCACCTCGGACGTCAGGTCAACGATGACTGCGCCATTGATCGAAACCGAATAGAACTTTTCCTGCAGGCCAAAGGAAGACACGCGGTAAAAACTGATCGTGCAGTTTATTTCTTCTCTGCTTGAGAGCGCCTGAGCGAGTAACGGGGAGGATTTATCAATGGCTTTGGTGATGACAATCGGGCTGTGCGTGGGCTTGTTGATGGTGCCAATATTGGCGAGGTTATGGCGGTAAGCCAGCACCATGATTTCGTCGGTATGGCTTGACTGGTATTTGTTGCCGATGGATTCCGGGGTTGAGCAGCCTGCTGAAATCAGTCCTTGAGCCACACCCTTGATACTCATATAACCTGGGTTCGCCATAGGTACATCTCCTTTTTGTAAGCCCGACATTCTATTGGGCAGGAGATCGACAGGCTGTAGGACGCTTCCGAGATTTTGAAAAGTGCGGGTAAAAATCAGCCCCAATAAAAGCGGCGGCCCCGTTCAGGGGCCGCCGCAGGGTGCTGCACCATTGCCCCTGAGCCTTAAATGCTCAGTTCGTCCAGCAGCAACACTTCACGGTGGGCCAGCAGATCCCCCACCGCATGGGCCATCGCCTGATAGTGCGGGGTGGTTTTGTGGTGCTCAATAGCCTCCATGTCCGCCCAGCCTTCAATGAATACAAAGCACTCAGGATCGGTTCGATCCACGTGCAGGTCATAGAAACGACAGCCAGGCTCGGCTCGGGAGCCTTCGACACAGGCGCGCAGGGCCTGTTCTACCGTTCTGCCATGACCAGGTTTGGCGCGCAATGTGGCCACAATTTTGATGATTTGAGACATGTGTACTTCCTGCAACGTGCGATGACTTAAGCGCTCAAGATTTGCGCGATTTTATCCTTGATAAGGAGGCGCTGCTCCTTGAGCTTGCGCAGCACATCATCCGCAACCCCTATTGCATCGTTGGCTTCAGCCTCAACCACTTCGGCATCTTTTTCGCCGTACTGCACAAACAGCTGATTCAGATGAGGGTTTTCGCTGCGAAACTTGCTGATGGCCTCTTTGGTAAGCCCCAAGTCCTGTAACAAGTCGTGCTTGACTGGCATAGATACACCTCATGGACATCTTGGTTACGGGGTCAGGCTCTGAGGGAGAACCTGATCGAAAGTATTCAGTTCGCGATGAACCACCTAAGCAATAGCACGCAAAAGGCCCGTCAGAAAGCCGGGAGAGCACTTTAGTCCCCCTTCTACCCCGCCGTCTCAGGCACTTTACACAGCAAAACCTGCCTTGCATGCCCTGCAGCCCTTGCCAGTCAACCCCCACAATCAAAGTGCCAATTTAATGACTTGATTCACATAAGCGGTATTTTTTTGACTTTTTAACGCTGCAAATCATGGGTTTGATAATTTTCCGGTGATAAGCTGCTGACTTTCCGACACAACCTGAGCTGTAGTACTACGCTTGTGACAGACAAAGCAGGCAGCACGCCCATAACAATAAACGGCCAGAATTACTGGGTAACATGTTGACAGTCATATAATTGGCGCCATAAAAGGTTAACCCCAAAAGGCGCAAGTGATTGTTTTGCATGAATGACAGTACCAGACGCCTCAATAAATGCTTTTCCCTGGGGGGACTTTACGCTTGGTTCATATCAGTTTGGCCATCAGCGGATTGCTGGATCAACAGATTGTGTTGCGCGCAGGCGGCTTGTATTGGGTCACGGTCGATCACTCGACTGACGCAAAACTGCTGGCAAGGCAATTTCTTGAAGCATTACCCGAAAGCGTGCCAGCCACGCTGATTGCAGGTGCCGGTTCGGTCCAGCCGATCATCAGCGATATGGCACCCGATCGCGGTCCCGGCAAGCTCAAGCTGTTTGAAATCGCCCAGAGAGTCATAGAGCCTGGACTGGCCACGCTGACCCGCGATCTTGGCCGTGCCGGCATACTCCCTTCAAGCCAGATCCTGCTGGTGCTGCCCTCGAACACTTGGGCCGAATCGACTACGGCCATCCAGTTGCAACGCTGGATCGAGCGCATACGCGGGTGGCTGCTTGAGCGCAACGCAACGCTATTGGTGATTACCCACGGCGAAGCTGCGCTGCTGCATGCCCAATTGCTGCAACTTAACCAGACCCTGTCCGGTTTAAGTCGCCTGTACCGCTTCAACGGCGATCTGCGCTACCAATTGCACTTCTGGCACAACGAACTGGGTGTCACTGCTGGCCAGGAATTCAAACTCACCGATAAAGGCAATGCCCTGACGCTGATTCCCCAAGCGGTGGTCGATACCCAGCCACGGGTGGCCGACGATCAGCACGTGTACCTCGCCGAGCGCACCGTACTGGAAGGTGCGCCGTCGATGTCTAAACACTGGTACCTGTTCGAAGGCCGTGAGGCGTTGCTTGAAGCCGCCGAGTCTGCCCGTGCGGCCACCGTTATCGTGGGCATCGACAATAGTTACCAGCTACTCGAACTGGCCCAGCAGCTGCACGACTTACGGGAACATTGCGGCCCCGAACTGAAAATCGTCGTACGTGAAATGGAGCCGTCGGTGCGCTATCGCGACGAGCGCCTGCTGCTGGCGTGTGGCGCCAACATGATCGTTCCCGACGGCACACTGCTTTCCAGGTTCCTGAGCATGATCGAAAGCATTCAGGGCCAACGCTGGCAATACACCCAGAGCATCGACTTCAAGACGCTGCTTGAGCGTCAGCGCCCGCCTCAGATTCGCGGGCTGGTCAGCCCCAATGACTTTTATGAGGCCGTATCGCAGATCTACAGGGACAGCTCAGGTGAAGTGACCCATCAGCTGATGAAGTTCGAGCCTGTACCGGGACTGGGCGAGGAACTGTTTTTGAACCAGATGTGCCTTCGTCGTTTTGGCGACTTCGCCTGCCTGCTGGACGGTGAGCTGTACCTGTTTCTGTTTGCCTGCCGTGCAGATGGACTGGAGCCGGCACTGGGCAACATCTGTCGTCTGCCCTGGCGTGACATGTTCACCCAGCGCCGCATGTTGAGCGGGCCTTCCGACCTGCCTGCACAGACCTTCACAAAGGCCCGGGCGGTACCGGCGCATTTGCATATCCCCGTCGAGGCACCGGCCATCATGCCGACACCGGGCGTCAGTGAGCGTGCACCGCTAAATCCTCAACGATTCACGCTTCCTCTCAGTGAGCCACAGTCATGACGTTCCTTGAGCTGATCGATGTCATTGCATTGACCTGTGTGGTCACCATACTGCTGACGCTGTTCTGGCAGCGCATCCGGATGTTCCTGAAAAAGCATTTCGAGCAGTACCTGTCACCTCGCTATATGAAATCGTGCGGCGTCAGACGTCGCATGCCTGCCAGCCCTGCTCAGAGAACGCCTGATGAGTCTGTTTAAGTCTGACGCACCGGCGCAAAAAATTGCCGGACCCTGGCGCGGCCTGGGAGCCTGGAACCTGTATTTCCTGGCCAAGTTCCTGCTGGCCTGGACAGGGCACCTGAATCTCCAGATATTGCCCAACCTGATTTTTGCGGTGGTGTTGCTGATCCCGATCGCCAACCCTGTGCTGCGCCGTGCGCGCACCCTGATTGCGATCCCGGTGGCCGTGGCGCTGCTGTATCAGGACACCTGGTTCCCGCCCTTCTCCCGGTTGCTGGCACAGCCCGGGGTACTGGATTTCTCCTTTGACTACGTGGTCGAGTTGCTGGGGCGATTCATCGACTGGCAAGTGTGCGCCATGTTGCTGCTGTTGATCGTGGGCTACCTGTTCCTCAATCAGTGGCTGCGCCTGACGACCTTCACCCTGCTGGGTTTTGCCTGGCTGGGCATGGGTAACCTGCAATGGCTGCTGCCCCCTTCGGTCGCGCCACAAATGGCCGGCACTCAAGCCGTTACCGGTGGACAAACCAGCAGCGTGGGCGAGCCGGACGATGCGACGCTCAATGGTTATCTGGACAAGTTTTACCTCACTGAATCGACCCGCAAAGTCGACTTCAAGGAGCCTGCCGTCAAGCCGCCGCCTTTTGACCTGTTGGTGATCAACATTTGCTCCATGGCCTGGGATGACCTTGAAGCCGTGGGCTTGCGCGATAACACGCTGTTCAGTCAGATGGACGTGATTTTCGACAACTTCAACTCGGCCACCGCCTACAGTGGCCCTGCAGCTATCCGTTTGATGCGCGCCAGTTGCGGCCAGACCTCCCATGCACAGCTCTACAAGCAACCGGCAGATCAATGCCTGTTGTTCGATGACTTGCGCAAGCTGGGTTTCTCCAACGAGCTGATGCTCAACCACACGGGCGCATTCGACGGCTTCCTCCAGGAAGTCCGCGAGCAGGGCCAGTTGCCGCCTCCGGCACTGGGCGTAGTCCCTGCAGGCCTGCCAAGGACGTACGTAGGTTTTGATGGCTCACCTATCTGGCGCGACCGCGATGTATTGGGCAAGTGGTGGCAACACCGCATGGCCGAGGACACGCCCAACATGGCGCTGTTCTACAACACCACCAGCCTGCATGACGGCAACCGGCAAGTGCAGTCTGATGGCGGTACCCAGCCAGCTGACTACAGCAGCCGCGCACAGGTCCTGCTCGACGACCTCAATGCGTTCCTCAAGGAACTGCAAAAAAGTGGACGCCGCGTGGTGGTGGCCATCGTTCCCGAACATGGTGCCGCGCTGCATGGTGACCGCATGCAGATTGCCGGGATGCGCGAAATCCCGAGCGACTCGATCACCCACGTACCGGTTGGCATCAAGCTGATCAACATGGGCGACAACGGCCAATCCTCGCCCGTCCATATCAGCGAGCCAAGCAGCTACCTGGCGGTCGCCGAAATCATAGCGCGCCTGTATGCCGACCCGGCACTGAGCAATGGCCAGACCGTGGACTGGTCCAGACTGCTGACCGATCTTCCACAAACCCCGAAAGTATCTGAAAACTCAGGGACCGTCGTGCTTGATTACAACGGCAAGCCCTATGTGCGAATCAAGGAGAACGGCGGATGGCTGCCTTACCCACAGCGGTTCAAATAAGCGCCGATATCCTTTCGCGCAAAGAGCGTGCCGATGATATCGCCCGGCTCAAGTCGATGATGGAATTGCACGCCCTGGAATACATCGACGTGTCGGCGCATATGGAGCTGTTGCAGGCTTTTGAGCGCTGGCCGTTGCTGGCTTATCTGGAGGCGCAGCACACGCCGCCCCTTGATCTGGATAAAGACACGGAGCACACCCCATGATTGCCATGAGTTTGCGTGGCGTGCGCGGTGGCGTGGGTACCAGCTCAACCCTGGCGGCGCTGGGCCATGCGCTGCATGAGCTGGGACAGAGGGTACTGCTGGTGGACATGTGCCCGGAGAACTCCCTCGGCCTGCATTTCAACATGGACCTGGCACCCCGCGAGGGCTGGGCCCGGGCGACTCTGGATCAGCAACCCTGGCATGAGCATGCATGGTGTGTAGAGCCCGGCCTGTGCGTGCTGCCCTACGGGCAACTGCAACCGGTCGAATTCATCCAGCTCGACGGCCTGCTGCTTGAGCAGCCACAACTCTGGAGCCAGCGCCAGGCCGCGCTGGCCGACGCCTTTGACTGGATACTGTTCGATCTGCCGCAGCGCTTGCCAGGCCACATGGCCAACCCGCACTGCAGTATTTCAATCATGGTGCTCAACGCCGACGCCGCCTGCCACGTATTGTTGCAACCGCAACTGGCGCAAACGCCACTGTTTCTGGTCAACCGTTTCGATGCCGCCAGCCAGCTGCAGCGGGATCTGCTGCTGATCTGGCAGCACCGCTATGCCCAGGCACTGGTGCCTGTGAACCTGCACGCAGACGAAGCCATGGGTGAAGCCCTGGCCAGAAGCGAGCCCGCAGGCCGCTATGCACCCACCAGCCTGATTGCACTGGATGTCATCAGCCTGGCCAGTTGGTGCCTGCTTCGCGGCAGGAGGGCTGAATGATTGCGCACTGGTTCCCCTACACACGCTTGCGGCGTGAGCAGAACTGCACCCGGTTCACGGCCTTTATTCTGGCGCTGATCCAGGCCCTGGGCTGGATCTTTCTGCCCCTTGAGTCGCGCAACTGGAAAGCCTTGCGTGATCAGCACAGACGCCTGTATCCGCACCTGGCCCAGAAGCGATCCACCATTGGCGACCCGTTGCGTTATGTCGTGCAAACCGTGTGGCTGCTGCTGGTGCGTACGCCGAACCTGAACCAGATCGGGCGCCAGCGTTTCCGTCAGCGCCTGGGCTCCTGGGTGTCGTTGGTGCTCAATATTGTCCAGCGTCCGTGGAACCTGCTGTCCAATTCCTTTGCCCATTTACCCACGGCGATCAGCCCGCAGGTCAGTAAAGGCTCCCACTGGTGGAACACCATGCAGTGGCCTCTGCGCAAGGTGCTCTACATCGGCATTGGCATCATCGCACTGGCCTTGATTGTGCTGTGTATCACCGAGCCTTTCGGTTATCTGGCGCAACTGGTGTTCGTGATCCTGTTGTGGGTACTGGCAATGCTGGTGCGCCGCATGCCGGGACGCTTTCCGACCTTGTTGCTGATCGTATTGTCGATCATCGTTTCGTGCCGCTACCTGTGGTGGCGGTACACCTCGACCCTGAACTGGAACGACAATCTGGATCTGATCTGCGGCCTGATTCTGCTGATCGCCGAGACCTACTCCTGGCTGATCCTGTTGCTGGGCTATGTGCAGACCTCATGGCCGCTCAATCGCCAACCGGCGCAATTGCCCGCAGACATGGAGCAATGGCCGGTCGTCGACCTGTTGATTCCGACGTACAACGAAGAGCTGTCCGTAACCCGTGGCACGGTGTACGCCGCGCTTGGCATCGACTGGCCGAAAGACAAGCTGCGCATTCACCTGCTTGATGACGGCAACCGTCCAAGCTTCAAGGCATTCGCCGAAGAGGTGGGCATCAACTACATCGCCCGGACCGACAACCGCCACGCCAAGGCCGGTAACCTCAATCATGCACTGACCTTGATCGACGGCGATCTGGTGGCGATTTTTGACTGCGACCACATGCCTGCCCGCTCCTTCCTGCAGTTGACGGTTGGCTGGTTCCTGCGTGACCCGACCCTGGCGCTGGTACAGACCCCGCACCACTTCCTGTCACCTGATCCGTTCGAGCGCAACCTGGGTACCTTCCGTAACCGCCCCAACGAAGGCGAGCTGTTTTACGGTTTGATCCAGGACGGTAACGACATGTGGAACGCTGCGTTTTTCTGCGGCTCCTGCGCCATCGTGCGCCGTACTGCGATTGACTCCATTGGCGGGTTCGCGGTCGAAACCGTGACCGAAGATGCCCACACCGCCCTGCGCCTGCACCGCAACGGCTGGACCTCGGCCTATCTGCGCATCCCGCAGGCAGCAGGCCTGGCAACCGAGAGCCTGTCGGCGCATATCGGTCAGCGCATCCGCTGGGCACGGGGCATGGTGCAGATTTTCCGCACCGACAACCCGCTGCTGGGCAAGGGCCTGACCATCTTCCAGCGCATCTGCTACACCAACGCCATGATGCACTTCCTGGTGGGGTTGCCACGGCTGGTGTTCCTCACTGCGCCCCTGGCCTTCCTGTTGCTGCACGCCTACATCATCTACGCCCCGGCGGTGATGATCCTGCTGTACGTGTTGCCGCACATGATCCACGCCAGCCTCACCAACTCACGGATGCAAGGCGCCTACCGCCAGACATTCTGGGGCGAGGTGTACGAGACCGTGCTGGCCTGGTACATCGCACGACCCACCACCGTGGCATTGTTCAGCCCGTCGCGGGGCAAGTTCAACGTGACCGCCAAGGGCGGCATGATGGAAGAAAACCAGTTCGACTGGCAGACCGCCAAACCGTATCTGGTGCTGTCGGTGCTCAACGTGGTCGGCCTGGGGTTTGCCGTCTGGCGCCTCTTTACCGGGCCAAAGGATGAGATCTTCACCATCCTAGTCAGTGTGCTGTGGGTGATTTACAACTTGCTGATCATTGGTGCTGCGGTTGCCGTTGCGGCCGAGGTGCGCCAGGTGCGCACCACGCACCGTGTACTTGCCCGTTTGCCAGGGGCCATCAGATTGTCCGACGGGCACAGCTACCCTTGTGAACTCGTGGACTACTCGGACGGTGGCGTCGGCCTGCAAGTGAGCCAGGCCCTGCAACTGCCCGTCGGCACACAGGTATCGCTGATCCTTCAGCGGGGCAACCGCGAGTTTGTGTTCACCGGTACTCTGACCCGCTCCAGCGACCGGTTTATCGGCTTGAGCTTTGCCCAGTTGCCGCCCGAACAAAAGATCGAGTTCGTGCAGTGCACCTTTGGCCGCGCCGATGCCTGGCTTGACCACAACAGCGGGTTTGAGGCTGACAAGCCGATCCAGAGTCTCAAGGAGATTCTGGCCCTGGGCGTCAAAGGCTATTACCGCCTTTATGAATACCTGCCCAAGTGGATACGCGTCATCGCGAAACCGTTTTTGCTCATTTTTCAGTGGCTGGGCAGCTTTTTGCCGCGCATGCCCGAAGCACCTACCCCCCTTATCTCCCGGCCAGTGAGCAGATCATGAGTCGTCTATCTAAAAAAGCTATCTTCGCCAGCCTCGCGCTGATGACCTTCGCCTCGCAGCTTATGTCGGCCCCCTTGCCTTTACCTGGCAATTCACCTGTGCCCGCTCCACTGCCCAAGCCGGCGGTAGCCCAGACGGATCAGGTACTGCCAAGCTGGCCAGTCACCTACTCATTCGAACAGTTGGGGCGAGCCACAGACTCCCTGCTGCTAGGGATCAACAGCTCAGACGTGGTGGAGTTCAGCCTGCGTCGCGACCGGATTGCCAGCGATGCCAGCCTGCAGCTGGACTACACGCCCTCACCTGCATTGATCCCGACGCTTTCACATATCCGGGTGTACCTCAACGATGTGCTGATGGGCGTTCTGCCGATTGAGAAAGACCAGCTGGGGCGCAGAACCACGCAGAAAATAGCCCTTGATCCACGGCTGATTTCGGACTTCAACCGCCTGCGGCTGGAGTTTGTCGGTCATTACACCGATATCTGTGAAGACCCGGCCAACAACACGTTGTGGGTCAATATCAGCCGCGGTAGCGCTATTACCTTGCAAGAACAGGCCCTGAGCCTGCAAAACGACCTGGCGTTCTTCCCGCTGCCGTTCTTTGATCCACGCAACAACAGCAAGCTGGAACTGCCATTTGTGTTCGCCGCCAACCCGACGCTGGGTGAACAGAAAGCGGCCACGATCCTGGCCTCTTACTTTGGCAGTCAGTCCAACTGGCGTGGCGCAAGTTTCCCGGTGTCGTTCGATACGCTGCCAGGGGTACAGAACAAGGATGCAGTGCAACCGACCGTAGTCTTCGCCACGAACGATCACCGTCCGGCCTTCATGAGCGACCTGGAAAAATTCCCGGCCGTGACGGCGCCTGTGGTCGAAATGATCGATCACCCGGATGCGCCCTACAGCAAAGTCCTGCTGATCATGGGCCGCAACGAAGAAGACCTGACCACTGCTGCCAAGGCTCTGGCCCTGGGCGGTAATTTGCTGCGCGGTTCGCGCGTTACCATCGACAAGGTTCAGGAGCTGCACCCGCGCAAACCCTACGATGCTCCGGCCTGGATGCGGACCGACCGGCCAGTGCGTTTTGCCGAGCTGATTACCTACCCGCAACAATTGCAGGTCAGCGGGTTGCAGCCGCGTCCCATCACCCTGGATGTAAACCTGCCACCCGATCTTTTCGTGTGGCGTAACCAGGGTATCCCGCTGCGCACTCAATACCGCTACACCGCACCGTCGGCCAATGATGATTCACGCCTCAATATCAGCCTCAACGACCAGTTCATCACCAGCCTGCCGTTGCTGCGCAAAGACACCAGCAACCTGGAAGAGCTGCGCTTGGCGGTGCTGTCCAATGACACCGCAAACGTCAATGAAAAGCTGATCGTACCCTCGCTGAAAATTGGCGACCGCAACCGCCTGCGTTTCGATTTCAACTTTGCCAGCACCGTGGGCAGTTCCCAGCGTGATCGCTGCCAGACCATCCTGCCGGCCAACACCCAGGCCATCATCGATGAAGATTCCACCATCGACATGTCCGGCTATCACCACTACATCAGCATGCCGGACCTCAAGGCATTTGTGCGCAGCGGCTTCCCGTTCAGCCGCATGGCCGACATGTCCGAATCCATCGTGGTGGTTCCAAGCAACGCTTCACCGACACAGATCAGCACCCTGCTTGAAACGGTATCCGGCATTTCTGCCCGCTCCGGCTACCCGGCCTTTGGTGTGCGCCTGAGCGATGACTGGGCGTCGGCGTCCAAGGAGGATGTCGACTTGCTGTTACTGGGCGAGATGGCCCCGGAGTTGCGCGACAACCCGGACATGAGCGTGCTGTTGCAACGTCAGCACGACATGCTGGTGCAGCCTTACGGCACCACTGGCATTGATGCCAACAACCGCCGCGGGCCGTCAACCGACGGTCGCAACACACCGGCCAACAAAACCGAAGTGACGGCCCAGGCACCGATTGCGGCCATGTTAGGCATGCAGTCACCTACCCACAACCAGCGCAGCATCGTCGCATTGCTGGGCAATGAGGATGCCGACTACAACCTGCTGCGCGAGGCCTTGGGCGACAGCGGCAAGCTGGACGCGGTGGCAGGCTCTGTGGCACTGGTTCGCAGCAGCGGCGTCTACAGCCAACTGGTCGGTGATCAATACTTTGTCGGCAACCTGCCGTGGTACCTGCTGTTGTGGTACCAGCTGTCAGAGCACCCGGTATTGCTGGCCATACTGGCCGTGATCAGCGTTCTGCTCAGCGCCTTCCTGCTGTGGCGTGCCCTGAGCTGGGCGGCCAACCGTCGTCTGCACAAGGATGACTAAGGCCATGAAACGACTGGCGGCACTCGCCCTGACTTCGACCTTGGGTTGTCTTCCCCTGGTGGCGAGTGCGGCATCCTGTGACTGGCCCGCCTGGGACAGTTACAAGAAAACCATGATGAGCAGCGACGGGCGCATCATCGATGCCTCGTCGACGCAGTTGATCACGACGTCGGAAGGCCAGAGTTACGGGCTGTTTTTTGCCTTGCTGGCCAACGACAGGAAAAGCTTCGCCTCGATTCTCGAATGGACCCGCAATAACCTGGCAGATGGCAGCCTTGAAGGTCATCTGCCTGCCTGGCAATGGGGGCGCGACAAAAGCGGCCAGTGGCACATCCTGGACAGCAACAATGCCAGCGATGCCGATCTGTGGATCGCCTACAGCCTGCTTGAAGCCGGACGCCTGTGGCAGTGGCCCGAGTACGTCGCGCTGGGGCAGAACATCCTCTGGCGCAGTGCGGCCCAAAGCCTGCGCAAATTACCCCGCCTGGGCCTGATGCTGTTGCCCGGCGATGTGGGGTTCGACAGCCCCAAAGGCTGGCGCCTGAACCCCAGCTATCTGCCACCGCAACTGTTGGCACGCTTTGCCCGGATTTCACCGATATGGGCTGAGCTGGCGAGCAATCAGCAGCGCATGTTGATAGAGACTTCACCCAAAGGTTTTGCCCCCGACTGGCTGTTATGGAAAGCCGGTGGTGGCTGGGCTCCCGACACCAAGGACGGCTCCCAGGGCGACTACGATGCCATTCGCGTCTACCTGTGGGTCGGCATGCTGGCTCCGGACGCAGCCAACCGTCAGGTCCTGCAACAGCACTTTGCGCCGATGGCCAACCTGACTCAAACCCTGGGCTATCCACCGGAAAGCGTGAATGCAGTGACCGGTAAATACACCGGAACGGGCCCGGTGGGTTTTTCCGCCGCCATGCTGCCGTTACTGGCAAGTCTGGACTCCCCTGCACTGGCCGTACAACAGGCACGGATCCAGCAACAACCGCCTGCGGCGGATGCTTATTACAACCAGTCGCTGCTGCTGTTTGGCCAGGGCTGGGATGAAGAACGCTATCGCTTTGACAAGGATGGGCAGCTTTTACCTTCGTGGATCAAGACATGCCAAAAATAACAACGTGGGCGTTCCTGCTCGGTGGATTGTCCACTGCAGCCATTGCACAACCGACCACGGTGCAGGAACAGCAACAGTGGCTACTGGAGCAGGTACGTATCGGTGAAGCCATGTACCGGGAAGATCTGGTACGCGCCTCACTGGCACGGCTGCAATTGATCGCCCCCAACGACCCGCAGGCGCTGGTCGCGTCTATACGCCAGGCATTGCTGGACAAGAATCCGGATCTGGCCCGCCAGCGTCTGGCGCAATTGCAAAGCGTTGCCCCCGACTCAGCGGCGCTGCGCCAGGCCCAGAGCCTGATGAAGTTGCAAGACCCGCAAAGCCTCAAAGACCTGCAGCAGGCGCGCCTGTTTGCAGCCGCTGGCCGACCTGAAGAGGCCGCTGCAATTTTCGAGCGACTGTTTGGCAATGCACCACCCGATTTCGCCACGGCGCTGGAGTACCTGCGTATCCGCAGCAATATCCCGGGCCAGCATCCTCAAGTAATCGATCAACTGCGGGCTCTGGATAAGCAATACCCGGGCAACGCCGGGCTGCGCCAAACCCTGGCCGACTTGCTGTTTCGGGAAAAAAGGGCGCCAGAAGCCCTGGTGGTCCTGCAAGAACTGTCCAGCGACCCGATTGCCAGTAACGCCGCCGCAGAGCGTGAGTACACCTACCTCGGCACATTACCCATCGATCGCACTACGGCCCAGGCCTGGCAGGGGTTTATCGCCCGCTACCCCAACTCTCCACTGATCGGTGAGGCCAACAAGAACCTGCAACAACAGCAGCGTTTGCTTGGCGACCCGGCGTGGAACGCAGGGGCTCAAGGCAAGCAGATGATTGATCAGTCGCGCAATCCGGTGGCCGCTGAAGGGCAATTGCGCAGCGCCCTCAAACAATATCCGGACGATCCGACCCTCTACGGTGCCCTGGGCATGGCGCTGTTTCGTCAGGGCCGCTATGCCGAAGCCAACACCAGCTTCTCCACGGCGCGAACCAAGGAACAAGACACCTCCAACATCAGCAAGTGGCAGGACCTGATGGACGCCAGCCGCTACCGCATGTTGCTCAGCCAGGGTGACAAGGCCCTTGAGCAAAAGAACCTGCCAGCGGCACGTAACGCATTTTCTCAGGCCCGCAAGACCAAGCCCGCCGATGCCGACCCACTCATTGGCCTGGCCAGCGTTGCACAGGCCGAGCATGACGATATCCAGGCGGAAGCCTTGCTGTTGCAGGCCCGTCGCCTGGAACCGGGTAATGGCAGCGCCGTCAGGGGGCTGGTTCGCTTGTACAGCGCCCAGGACCCGCAAAAGGCCAAGGCATTTCTCAATGGCCTGCCCGCCTCCAGCCAGAAGGAATTCTCCGGGCTGCGCCAGAGCATGGAGCTGGACGAACTGAACCAGCAGGCCGATGCGGCTACCGAGCGCAAGGACTGGCCGCAAGTGGCCGCATTGCTGAGCAAGATCCGCAACCTGAGCCCTGATGAACCCTGGGTGACTTACCGCCTGGCCAACGCCCAGCGCGAGATCAACCAGCCTGGCGCAGCCGATGACAGCTTCAAGCAATTGATGAACCGCCAGGGGCGAAACCCGGAAGCCATCTACGCCTACGCGCTTTATTTGTCGAACACCGATCGCGATGCCAGCGCCCTGAGCGCGCTGGAGAAATTGCCCAAGGCGCAATGGACCGACTCCATGCGTGAGCTGGACTCACGCCTGCAGCGCAACGTACTGGTTGCCCGCGCCGAACGCCTGCGCGCAGAAGGTCATGAACCGCAAGCCATTGCCCTGTTGATGCAAACCAGCGACAGCGACGACCTGATGACCGTCGCTGGCTGGGCCCAGGAGCGCGGCGACTTCGAGCAAGCGCAAAGCCTGTATGGCCAGGTGCTGAAGAAGGATCCCGCCAATACCGGGGCACGACTGGGGCAAATCGAAACCCTGATTGCCAACCGGCAACTGCCTGCAGCCCGGCAACAACTGGCACAGTTCAATCCGGCCCCCGGCACCGTATTGACCTCTTCCGAACAACGACGGGTGGCCAATGCCTGGGTCGCCGTGGGCGAGCCTGACAAAGCCCGGGCCATCTACGCGCAGCTGCTCAAGTCACCCCAGGCCGATCCGCTGGTGTACCGCGATGCGGCGCGGCTGATGTCGGTCAAGGAGCCGCAACAGGCACTGGATTACTACGCCAAGAGTATGGCTGCCGCGGGCCTGATTACTCCTGAGCAGGCCAACCCTCGCGACAACCGCGCAATGACCATGGCCAGTCGCGAGAAGGACGATGATCAGTGGCTGGCCCGTAGCCTGCGCAGCGACGTGGATGAGCTGTACCAGCGGCAAAATCCTACGGTCCACCTGTACACCGATTACGGGTGGCGCTCGGACAACGCCTCTGCCGGTACATCAGATACGGATACCCGCACCACCATCCTGCAACTGGACCTGCCAGTGGCGGATGGCACCGGCTTTTTACGTGCAGAACAGCTGAATATGGATGCGGGTAAATTCAGTGCCGATCCCGACGGGTTGGTTCGCGAAAATTACGGTACCTGCGCCGTGAAATACAACGTCAAGGGCACTACCAGCCCCGACTTGTCAGGTTGCGAAGACAGTTCCCAGTCGGTCAACGGCACCATGATGGCCGCTGGCTGGAAGAACGAAGTCTGGAATGTCGACATCGGTCGCACGCCGGACAACTTCAAAGTGCCCAACTGGCTGGGCGGCGTGGCCTACAGCAGCAAGTTCGAGTCCGTGGGCTGGACCCTGACCGGCTCGCGTCGCCCCTTGAGCAACTCGATCCTGTCCTATGCCGGTGCCACAGACCCCATTACAGGGATTACCTGGGGCGGTGTCACCTCCAACGGCCTGACCTTGAGCCTGAGCCACGACGAGGGTGGCGTGGACGGCGTATGGGCCAGCTTCGGCCAGCACTGGTTGCGCGGCAAGAACGTGGAAGACAACCACAAGAGCACGGCCATGGCCGGTTACTACTATCGTTTGGTCGAACGCACCGACGAGCGTATGCGCACCGGTCTGACGCTGATGTACTGGGGGTATGACAAGGACTTGAGTGAGTACACCTTGGGCCAGGGCGGTTACTACAGCCCGCAGAAGTACTATTCGATTGGCGTGCCGCTGAACTATGCGTTCCGTACCGCCAACTGGTCGGTGGCCCTGGAAAGCTCGGTGAGCTGGTCGTATGCCAAGACTGACGCCAATGACCTTTACCCACTCAGCGGGCTGAACGACAAGCTGATCCAGGGACTGGACGAGCGAGGCTTCCAGCTGGCCGACGGCCTGGGCCAGACGTCGGGCGGCAGCAGTACGGGTATCGGCTACCGCCTGCAAGGACTGGTGGAGCGCAGGCTGTCGGACCATCTGGTACTGGGAGGCGGTTTGCTCTATCAGCACAGTGACAGCTACGCACCCAGCCGAGCGATGCTCTACCTGCGTTATACCTTCGACGTCTGGCAGGGCAACTTGCCATTACCGGTACAGCCGTTGATTCCGTATGCCGACTTCCGTTAACAACATCGCGTAACGCTAAACCCGTAGTCGCTGCCGAGGCACGAGAGCTGCGAGCTTTGAATCGATAAAGGCTCGCAGCTCTCGTGCCTCGGCAGCGACTACCCGCGCTTGCCAGGGGATTTAGCGTTTAACCGGTGTACGCATGGTCACAAACTCTTCGGCGGCCGTCGGGTGTACCCCGATGGTTTCGTCAAAGTGCTGTTTGGTCGCCCCCGCCTTCAAGGCAATCGCCAGTCCCTGCACGATCTCTCCCGCTTCCGGGCCAACCATGTGGCAACCCAGCACCTTGTCGGTGTCGGCATCGACCA
The DNA here is from genome assembly GCF_019345465.1 of Pseudomonas sp. NKUCC02_KPG. Lineage (GTDB taxonomy): Bacteria > Pseudomonadota > Gammaproteobacteria > Pseudomonadales > Pseudomonadaceae > Aquipseudomonas. The sequence goes on along the minus strand of NZ_JAHKRC010000006.1, from coordinate 195,614 downwards.
CCAGCTTCATCAGCGTACGTTCCTGGCATTCGGTCAGGGTCAGTTTCATGGGCCGGAAGCTGCTCTCGAAAATCTGCACCTTGTGCCCGGCTTCAACCGCCTGCTCTTCGCTCAAGCCCACTGTGCCGATGTTGGGCAGGCTGAACACCGCTGTCGGGATCATTTGGTAATCCACCGGGCGATATTGCTCAGGTTTGAACAGGCGGCGTGCCACGGCCATGCCTTCAGCGAGTGCCACCGGGGTCAGCTGCACGCGACCGATCACATCACCGATAGCCAGAATCGACGGTTCGCCACTCTGGTACAGATCGTCCACTTCAACGAAGCCGCGCTTGTCGAGTTTGACCCCGGTGTTCTCCAGGCCCAGATTATCGAGCATCGGACGACGGCCCGTGGCGTAGAACACACAATCGGCGACCAGCTCACGACCGTCTTTGAGCGTGGCCTTGAGGCTGCCGTCAGGCTGCTTGTCGATACGCTCGATATCGGCGTTGAACTGAACATCCATCCCGCGCTTGGTCAGCTCTTCGTGCAAATGCTTGCGCACCGCACCGTCAAAACCGCGCAGGAACATTTCACCGCGATACAGCAAGGAGGTTTTGGCCCCCAGGCCGTGGAAAATCCCCGCGAACTCAACGGCGATATACCCCCCGCCCACGACCAGTACACGCTTGGGCAACTCTTTGAGAAAGAACGCTTCGTTGGAGCTGATCGCGTGCTCATGGCCCGGGATCTCGGGGATCTGCGGCCAGCCACCGGTGGCGATCAGAATATGTTTGGCGGTGTGGCGCTGACCATTGACTTCAACTTCGTTCGGCCCGGTCAGTTTGGCGTGACCTTCCATCAAGGTGACGCCGCTGTTCACCAGCAAGTTGCGGTAAATGCCGTTCAGGCGATGGATTTCTCGGTCCTTGTTGGCAATCAGGGTCGCCCAATCAAAGTTCGCCTCTCCCAGGCTCCAGCCAAAACCTGAAGCCTGTTCAAAATCTTCAGCAAAATGCGCACCGTAAACCAGCAGCTTTTTAGGTACGCACCCCACGTTGACGCATGTCCCGCCCAAATAGCGGCTTTCGGCTACGGCTACTTTCGCGCCGAAACCTGCAGCAAAACGGGCCGCGCGTACACCGCCAGAACCCGCACCAATCACAAACAGATCAAATTCGTAGGCCATTTCTATCTCCCAGGCAGGCCATCAGCATAATCACTTCGGCGCGATTGACCAGCGCCGCAGCTTGCCGAAGGCAAAAAAACGAAAAAGCCACCCGAGGGTGGCTTTCTCTTGAAGCTCTCTACAACTCGGCGCTAATTAGTAAGCCTTGCCGGTTTTGTAGAAGTTTTCGAAGCAGAAGTTGGTTGCTTCGATGTAGCCTTCAGCGCCGCCGCAGTCAAAGCGTTGGCCTTTGAATTTGTATGCGATCACGCAACCGTTTTGCGCCTGTTTCATCAGGGCGTCGGTGATCTGGATTTCACCGCCTTTGCCTGGCTCGGTCTGTTTGATCAGATCGAAGATGTCCGGGGTCAGGATGTAACGACCAATGATCGCCAGGTTCGACGGTGCATCTTCAGGTGCCGGTTTTTCAACCATGTTGCGCACGCGGTACAGGTCATCACCAATCAGGTCGCCAGCGATCACGCCGTACTTGTTGGTCTCTGCAGGATCAACTTCCTGGATGGCGATGATGGTGCAGCGGTACTGGTTGTACAGCTTGACCATCTGCGTCAGGACGCCGTCGCCTTCCAGGTTGACGCACAAGTCGTCCGCCAGTACTACGGCAAAGGGTTCGTCGCCGATCAGTGGGCGACCGGTCAGAATCGCATGACCCAGGCCTTTCATTTCGGTTTGACGAGTGTAAGAGAACGAACACTCGCTCAGCAGACGACGGATACCCACCAGGTACTTTTCTTTGTCAGTGCCCTTGATCTGGTTTTCCAGCTCGTAGCTGATGTCAAAGTGGTCTTCCAGAGCGCGCTTGCCACGGCCCGTTACGATGGAAATTTCAGTCAAGCCAGCGTCCAGTGCTTCTTCAACCCCGTACTGGATCAGTGGCTTGTTCACCACCGGCAGCATTTCTTTAGGCATGGCCTTTGTCGCTGGCAAAAAGCGAGTGCCGTAACCGGCTGCTGGGAACAAGCATTTCTTGATCATATGAGTCCTTTAAAGGGCTGTACGTTCCAATTTTGGCGCAGTCTAATCAGGCGGCATCGACGTTACAATGCCTCTCGATAGCAAACTGATGCCAACCTAGATAAATATTTTGAGCGTTAGTTCCTTTGCCTTTGATTTTGAGTGTTGGTCGGTCGTGTTTAGCAACACCCGTGTTGCGCTTGCGCTATCATCAGGCCATTAATCCAGGCAATCAGGCAGTTCTTCGATGTCCGCAACAATCAGCGTCAATGGTTATGAAATCAAGCCCAACGAAAAGGGCGAGTGGTGCGTGTTTAATGCATCCGGTGAAAACGTTGCAGGTCCATTTGACTCGCAACAGGTTGCCTCTGAAGTTGCCTCGGTTTTCCAGGACCAGCCTGCCCCACCTGCTCGCCGACGCAACAAATCAAACTAATCCTACTGACGTGATAACACTACCTCGATGAAAAACATTCTGACATTACTCGTACTGGTTACATTGGGCGGTTGTGCCACAGCGTCCAATACCTACCTGGCCGACGGCAAGCAAGGGTTGAGCATAGACTGCTCTGGCGAAGCCATGTCGTGGGCCAAGTGCTACGAGAAAGCGGAAGCCTCTTGTGCCGGCACCGGCTATACCATCATTGGCACTGATGGCTCGCCTGCAGTCAAAGAGCGCGACAAGACACTGGGCGTCGACGTCGGTAATTTCAACAGCCGAAATATCGTGGTGGCTTGCAAATAGCTTGCCGACGAGGCTCGGCTGATGCCGCTAAAGCCCGTGGCTTTAGCGGCATTCAGGGATTACTTGACGCCTTGACCGATCAACACCCCATTAATGGTTTGGCCATAAGCATTGACGCCGTCATTGGCGTGAAACTTGACCCGGGTTTTTTCCACTGATCCTTCAACCAACCGCGGATCCTGCGGCCGTTCGTGGGTGTTTACATACGCCGCCACATCCCAGGCTTGTTGGTCACTCAAGCTGTTGGCCTTGCCCAGCGGCATATTGTGTTTGATGAACGAGGCAGCGGTATTGATCCGGTGCATGCCCGCCCCCCAGTTGTATGAATCTTTGCCCCACAGCGGCGGCATTACGTAGTCCCCTCCCGATTTCTGCCCTTGTCCGCTGTCACCGTGGCAAATGGCACATTGATCCTTGTACACCGCCGCACCGCGCGTCAGGTTGTAACCCCCTTCAGGCTCGGGTACGTCCGGGTATCCGCGGCCAGGCAACTCAACTCCCGTAGGAGCCTTGGTCGAAAGCCAGTAGGAATAGGTCGACAGCGCAGTGATCTCTCTACTGTCGGCCGCTGGAGGCGTGCCACCGTTCATGCTGAATTGAAAACACCCCTGCAAACGCTCGGCAAAGGTGTTGACCTTGTCGTTCTTCTTTCGGTACGCCGGGTACATGGGGTAAGCGCCCCAGAGTGGTGCCGAATTGGCCATGCGGCCCTGGTCCAGGTGGCAATTGGTGCAGTTAAGCCCGTTGCCCACAAATTGCGGTGCCTGGCGTTTGGTGTCGACAAACAGGGCGTAGCCGTCCAGGACCATTTTGCCGTAGGCGTTGTCCGGCAATTCACTTTGCAGTGGCGGTTGAAAATAGACCGTAGCCTGATCGGCTGTGGCGGGTGTCTGAATCTGGGACTGGTCTTCCATCGCAATGGTCGCGGCATAAGCCCCGGAGCTCAGGAAGATCGAAATGGCACACACTGGCGTCAGCATTTTCATGGGGAAACCTCCTTGTGACCCACATTGGCGAAATACTCGGACACCGCCTTGATTTCATCCTCGGTCATGGCCTTGGCGATATGGCCCATCAAGTCATTGGGATCATTGTGCCGGGTGCCCTCTCGCCACGCATTCAACTGCGCCGTCAGGTACATCGCTGGTTGATTGGCCAATGGCGGGAAAGCACTCCCCACCCCCACCCCGCCAGGCCCATGACAACTGACACACTCAGGGATCTGCCGATCCCAGGCGCCGCGCAGGGCCAGTTTTTCGCCCAGGGACGTGGGCATGCTGCTGCGATTGATGGCAGGCACTTCAGGTGCTGGCATGGCCGCGATGGCAGTGGTGACAGCGGTTATTTCCTGGTCGGTCAGCGCCTTGGCCAGCGGTTGCATCACGGGACTGACCCGTTTGCCGCTTTGAAAATCGTGCAACTGCTTGCTCAGGTAGTCGGCAGAAATACCGGCTAGTCGCGGAAAACCGGCTGGCGCAAGCCCCATGCCATCTGCCCCGTGGCATGCCACGCAGGCGGTAGCGCCCGGCTGGGCTCCACCTTGCAGGTAGATGTTTGGGGGCGGCTGCGCCGCCTGAGCGTGGGTGAAGACGAGCAACATCAGGCTGCCAAGAAGCGTTGGTTTAAGTGGAATCATGGCCACTCCATTATTGTTATAAGCTTAGGCCTACAAAATATAAGCACGTAGAGCCTAGGAGACTTCCCTGCCCCTCACAACATTGAATTGAGCCTGATCCGAACGCGAGGCGAAAAAAAACCTGACACCGCGCAAGGCAGTTGTCAGGTTCGGGGGGCTGTGGAGCGCTGACTGAAACGCCCGCTCACTCGCCTGAAATACAGTGTGTAGCGGCCTTGCGGATGTCGCCCGGTCGAACCGGCACATTCGACATGCTTTCGTAGACCTTGATGCTGCTACCACCGGAGCGTTCTTCGATATCAATGACCGCAGTAGGATTAGACGTCAGCTTTTGCGGGACGATGATTCGAAATCCTTCCTTGTGCGGTTCTATCTGTGGTGCCCTGCGCGTGTTGGACAGTTGCTGCACCAGGCATTGAGCGTAAGCATCAGGCTTCTTGCCAGAAATCACACTCATGGTGGGAAGAGTCTGCTCAATATCCGTGACGGATGCACAACCACCCAAAGCCAGCACCACCGCTAGTACGCCCCACTTCATATACATTCTCCGTTAAAGACCCTACGACAGCAGAAATTCAGGATTTCTCCCTGGGCATAGTGAATAAATACTCAATAGTGGCGGATTATCCACGTTTTACGTCAAACTCACCTGCATCACGGCATAATACTCGGCTTTAGCCCCCTGACTGGACTAAAGCACATGCTATCGTGCTGATTTTTAAGCAGATTCCCATTCTGGAGCCCAAATGAAATTTATTCACCAGCGTGAGCACCTCAACGAGGATGACATTGTAGTCATCGAGTGCTCCCAACCTTGCAACATCCGCCTGATGAGCGATGCGCACTTTCGCAGCTTCAAGAACGGTGGGCGCCACTCCTACCACGGCGGCGCGTTCAAAGATTTTCCGGCCAGAATCACTGCACCGAGCACCGGTTTCTGGAACATCACCATTGACACCGTCACCAGCCGGGCAATCAGCGTAACCCGCAAGCCGAGCTTCCAGCCGACCATTAAAATCGTGCGTCGCTCCAGCTCCAAACTTCGCTAAACCAAGGCAGGAATTACCGTGCAAACCACCAAGTACGTCATCAAGTACAAACTCAATGGCGAACGCCGCTTCGAGTTTGCCCAGCTTCAGACTGGCTCGGAAACTGAAGCCCGCGAAGCACTTGAGAAGATCCACAGCGATGCCGACGATGTCATCACCGATATCAAGGCAAGCAAGGCGCTCTAAAGTCCATGGACTTGTTTGCCGAGCAGGACCTGCAACAGCCCGCCCGTGTCGAGCGCATCAGCGACCAGGCGTTTGTGCTTCGCGGGTTTGCCCTGCCCGCAATCAAAGAGCTGCTGACGGCCATCGATTCAGTCTTGCTCCAATCACCCTTGCGCCAGATGCAGACACCTGGCGGTTTTACCATGTCCGCCCGTTTGAGCAGTTGCGGTGATTTGGGATGGACGACTGATCGCGATGGTTACCGCTACAGCCCTGTCGACCCCCTGAACGCCTGTCCTTGGCCGGACATGCCGGGTGTCTTCCTGGCACTGGCCGAGGCTGCAGCCAACACTGCAGGTTTCGAGGACTTCGTACCCGATGCCTGCCTTATCAACGCCTATGCCCCGGGCGCCAGGATGTCGCTGCATCAGGACAAGAACGAGCGCTCGTTCAGTGCGCCCATCGTGTCGATTTCCTTGGGGCTGCCAGCAATTTTTCAGTTCGGCGGGTTTGAGCGAAGCGACCCGAGCCAGCGTATTTCTCTGTTCCACGGCGACATCATGGTGTGGGGAGGTGTCGATCGATTGCGCTTTCACGGCGTGATGCCCATCAAACCCGGACACCATTCGTTATTGGGTGAACAGCGGATCAATATCACCCTGCGCCAGGCTGGCTAAGCCGCTTTTCAGACCCCGCAGTCCTCCCCTTGCCGCAGGACCTTATAAAGCGCTGTATATATTTTTATATAGCGGATATCTTTCCAGCGCCCAAAACAATTTGATAACCATGGGCTGCCCCCCGTCTCTAATGGAGTTTTGTCATGAATGTTCGTGCCCGCCCCTTTATTCCCACAGCGCTGGCAGCATTGATCGGGTGCCTTGCATACACCTCTGTACAGGCGGATGAGGTGCAGGTTGCAGTGGCCGCCAATTTCACGGCGCCGATCCAGGCCATTGCCAGGGATTTTGAGAAAGACACCGGGCACACATTGATTGCAGCTTACGGCGCCACCGGACAGTTCTATACCCAGATCAAAAATGGTGCGCCATTCGAGGTGTTTTTAGCCGCCGATGACACCACGCCAGAGAAGCTTGAAAAAGAAGGCGATATCGTCCCCGGCTCGCGCTTTACCTATGCGATTGGCACCCTGGCACTGTGGTCGGCCAAAGAGGGTTACATTGATGGCACTGACAAAGCATTGTTGGCCAATCAGTTCAAACACTTGTCCATCGCCAACCCGAAGGCTGCGCCCTACGGGCTGGCGGCCACTCAGGTACTGGCCAAGTTAGGGCTGACGGATAAAGTCAAAACCAAGATCGTTGAAGGCCAGAACATCACCCAGGCTTATCAGTTTGTTTCCACGGGTAATGCCGAACTGGGTTTTGTAGCCTTGTCGCAGATCTACAAAGACGGCAAAGTCAGCAGCGGCTCTGCCTGGATAGTCCCCGAGGTGATGCATGACCCGATCCGGCAGGATGCGGTTATCCTCAAAAAAGGCGAGAACAACCCTGCCGCCAAGGCCCTGGCTGACTACCTGAAAAGTCCCAAAGCCACTGCCATCATCCAATCCTACGGTTACCATCTCTAAATGCCGCTCACGAGTGCTGACTTTGCTGCGATCTGGCTGACCCTGCAACTGGCGTCATTGACCACTGTTATCTTGCTGATTGTCGGCACTCCCATCGCACTGTGGCTGGCGCATACCCGGTCACGGTTGCGTGGCCCCATCGGGGCGATCGTGGCACTGCCTCTGGTGTTGCCGCCCACCGTCATTGGCTTTTACCTGCTGCTGACGATGGGGCCCCACGGCTACATCGGGCAATTCACCCAATTCCTGGGGCTCGGCACCCTGACCTTCAGTTTTGCCGGACTGGTGATTGGCTCGGTGATTTACTCCATGCCTTTTGTCGTACAGCCTTTGCAGAACGCATTCACGGCCATTGGCCCAAGGCCGCTTGAAGTGGCTGCCACCCTGCGGGCAAATCGGTGGGATACCTTTTTCACCGTTATCTTGCCCCTGGCCAGGCCCGGTTTTATCACCGCCGCGATTTTGGGCTTTGCCCATACCGTCGGTGAGTTTGGTGTGGTGCTGATGATTGGCGGCAACATCCCGGAAAAAACCCGGGTGGTCTCGGTGCAGATCTACGACCACGTCGAGGCGCTGGAATACGCACAGGCACACTGGCTGGCGGGCGCAATGGTGGTGTTTTCTTTCCTGGTGCTACTGGCGCTGTATTCAAGCCGCAAATCTCAAACCGGCTGGAGCTGAAAATGTCCTCGATCAACCTTCGGCTGCAGCACAGTTATCCCGGTTTTGCCCTGGACCTGGACCTGCAACTGCCAGGCAAGGGTGTGACCGCGCTCTATGGTCATTCCGGCTCGGGCAAAACCACCTGCCTGCGCTGTATTGCCGGGCTTGAGCGTGCCAGCAACGCCTATGTGCAGATCAACGATGAAGTCTGGCAAGACAGCCAGACAGGTTTCTTTGCCCCGGTGCACAAGCGGGCGCTGGGATATATCTTTCAAGAAGCAAGCCTGTTTCCCCATCTCTCTGTGCGGGCCAACCTGGAGTTCGGGCTGCGCCGCATTGCGCTCAAGGAACAACGGGTTGATATGGCTCACGCCACACAGTTGCTGGGAATCAGCCACCTGCTGGAGCGCGCACCGAACAATCTGTCAGGAGGTGAACGTCAACGGGTGGGCATCGCCCGGGCGCTGCTGACAAGTCCAAGGCTGCTGCTGATGGACGAGCCCCTGGCCGCGCTGGACAGCCAGCGCAAGGGTGAAATCATGCCCTATCTGGAGCGTTTGCACGCCGAACTGGATATCCCGGTACTGTACGTCAGCCACTCCCAGGATGAAGTTGCGCGCCTGGCGGACCACATTGTGCTGCTCAGTGAGGGCAAGGTACTTGCCAGCGGCCCGATTGGCGAAACCCTGGCCAGGCTGGATCTGCCCCTCGCACGGGGGGATGACGCCGGAGTAGTGATTGAAGGCAAGGTCCGTGATTACAACCACCCCTATCAACTGCTGACCCTGCAATTGCCCGGCAGCACCGAGCAGTTGAGAGTCGCCCATGCCTCAATGGCCATCGGCCAGACGTTACGCGTCAAGGTCCAGGCACGGGACATCAGCCTGAGCCTGAGCCCTGGCGAGCACAGCAGCATCCTCAATAGCCTGCGTGTGACTGTCGTGGGCGAAACCCCAGCTGACAATCAGGCCCATGTCCTGGTACGCCTTGATGCCGGCGGTACAGCCTTGCTGGCACGGATAACCCGTTACTCACGGGACCAGCTCGGGCTGTGTGTCGGGCAGTCGCTTTGGGCACAGATCAAATCGGTAGCGGTACTGGCCTAGATCATTTGCCGACGGCGATTCATGAGGCAGCGAATGGTCGCAATCATAAGGCCAAGCATCAGGCCCATCATCACTCCCAGTACCACTATCAGTGCCTTTTTGGGCTTGATCGGATCAAGCGGAGCCTGGGCCTTGCGATCAACACTCACCAGACCCAGGTTGCTCATGTCAGTGTGCAGATTCTCAAGGCGGTAGACTTCGGCCCGTAAAGGTTCGATATCCTTGAGAAACACATCTTCATTTGAGCGTTTACCGAGCAACTCGACCTCGCGATTAACCTCAAGCAGTTGCATATCTTTACGAACCTGCGAAACGCGCAAGTCCGTAAAATCGTCCGTTGTTCGCTTGAGTAACACGGCACGCTCTGCCTCCAGGGCATCGGAGCCCATGAAGTACTGCGGAATACCCTGGGACGTGATTTCAGTACGTACCAGCCTGGAAGACGCCCCCTGTGCTGCATCAGCCATTGCCGCGGGCGTGGTCGGATGTTTGATGCCCAGTGTCTTTGCGATGGAAATCGCTTCATTCAGCTGATTGATGCGCGCATCTCGCTGAATTTTGAGCTGCATGCGCAAGGCGCTCAATTCATCACCCAAGGTTGCCCGCTTCAGTTTGTCCGACTCGACTAACGCAGCGATTTTTCCTTCTTTTTGAACGTGATAGCTTGAACGGGCAGAATTGATTTTTGTTTCCAGCTCCCCAAGCCGATTACTAATAATAATCTTGAGATCAGCACTGATTTGCTGTCGCTGAATATTAATTGCGTACTCAACAAAACCGTTAAGAATCTCAACACCATTGAGAGTTTCCGGGTAAATAAGCTCCATTTTTATAAACGGACTCAATTCGCTTGCCTTGTTCGGATCAGGTCGGCTCACCGTCATTGCGTCACGGCTGAATGCTTCAAAACTCTGTTCAAGGGTGTTCCCTTGCTTTTCCAGCGGCTTGAAAAAGTCCTGATGGGATTTGAAGTAATTCAGCCGGTTTTCATAGGACTCGAGCGCCGCGCCAACTTTAAGCAAGGCGTCTGCAGCTGGCAGTGTGTAGATCCCGGAACGGTTGAGGGCATCAAGTTCATTAACGGCTGCAGGACGCAACACACTACTGGTTCGATAGACGTGTTGCGTTAATGAAACATAGCCAAAGGCTAGAGCCCCAACTATTGCCATGGTTGAACCAATTAACTTTTTTTGCTGCCAAAACGAGTGAAGCAAATCAAAGAAATCTATCTCGGTGTTAATGTCTTTAAGTTGCAGATCCTGACGGAGGCTGAAGTAAATCCACCTTGTTTTTTAGCGTTGTCAACTGGCTGCCGGGTGTGCACGCACACAGAAAAAGTCCGTGCTTTACAGGTTGTCTCAAGGAGAAATTCGCACTCATTGCAAATGAGTGCTTATAGAACGACAAAAATGACAGACCACAAAGCAATATCCGAGTTTCATGTTAAATTTAAGATTGTTCTTAATCTTTTATAAGAATGATCTTACATATTTTATAAAAAACAGTTGGATTGTCTTACGATGCCTTCGCAAAATACCCATTTCACGAAGGCATACCCGCGTGGTCTGTGTAATTATTGCCACCACAAAAAAGCACGCTTACGTGTGGGGTAATAATCAGGATGGATATTTTTCAGGCAATGCGCGTGTTCGTGCGCGTCGTCGAAACGGGCAGCTTCACCGCTGCGGCGCAGGTATTGGGATATTCCACTGCGCAAACCTCGCGCTTGCTGTCTGAACTGGAGTCTTCGCTGCAAGCCCGGCTGTTGCAGCGCAGCACGCGACGCCTGGCACTGACCGAGGTAGGGGCACGCTACCTGGAGCGCTGCCGAATGATCCTGGGGGAAATCGAAGACGCCAATGCTGAAGCGGCTGGGGCGCACCTGATACCCCGCGGGCATTTACGGGTGCAATCCACCACAGGGCTTGGCATCCAGTTGCTGGCACCTCTGGTGGCCCGCTACACAGAGCTCTATCCGCAGGTCAATGTCGACCTGACGCTGTCCCAACGCCAGCCGGACTTGCTCGAAGAAGGCCATGACGTTGTGATTACGCTGTCTGCCAACTTGCCGGACTCGGAGCTGATCGGCCAACCCCTGGGCAGTATATTCAGTGTCATCAGTGCCGCGCCCTCCTACCTGAAGGGACGGGAAGTTCCGAAAACCCCGGACGATCTGCACGAGCACCGCTGCCTGCACCTGGTTGACCCCCTGTTTACCGACAGCTGGACCTTTCGCGATGCTGAGGGCGAGCAAGTCATCCGCCCCGGCAACATCTTTCAGGTGAACGTCGCCGAGGCAATGGCCCAAGCGGCCGAGGCCGGGCTTGGCGTGTGCCTGCTGCCCGACTACGTGGCCGTCAGTTCTTATCAGCGCGGTTCTTTGGTACGCCTGCTGCCGCAGTATCGGCTGCACGAAAAAAGCATCTACGCGCTCTACCCTTCCCGGCGGTTTCTGGATGCCAAGGTCAAAACCTGGGTCGAGTTTCTCAAGCAGGAAATACCGAAAGTGCTTGAAGGGCACCAGGCCATCGTCGATGACCCGGAGCATTGGGCTTAAATCGATTGAAGCGCTGTACGCAGTTGCTCACGCAGGGAAATGGCGGTGCGATCAAACTCCAGCGGCGTGACCGAAACCCCGCCCTGCGTCACGACCTGGGTCTCAGTGTCAACCGCTTCAGGGTGCTGATGGCGAGTGATACTGAGCCAGTAATACCTGGCCTCACGAAAATCGGTTCGCTCTATCGCGTCCACCCCATCCATGCGGCCGGCACCCTGGCAAGTGATTTGTATCGGCCCGGCTTCATCCGCCGGAACGTCCGGGAAATTGATGTTCAGGCACGCCGATTGCTCCCAGCCCTTGCCCAGCAACTGCCGGATCACACCAGGGGCCAAGGCGCGAGCGGTGTCCCAGCGTACAAAACTGCGACGGGTGAAGTACTGGCTCAAGGCTATGGACGGAACACCCATCAGCAAACCGGTCATCGCGGCCCCAACGGTGCCGGAGAACAGCGTTTCTACCCCCAGATTGGCGCCTTTGTTGATACCTGAGAGCAACAGCTTCGGTGGTTTGTCCATCAACTGCTGCAAGGCCATTGCGACACAGTCCGCAGGTGTCCCGGATACCGAAAAGCGCCGTTCACCGCGCTTTGTCACGCGCAACGGGTGATGAATGCTGATGGCCGTGGAAATACCGCTTTGGTCATGATCCGGTGCGACCACCCAGACTTCGTCCGCCAACTCGCGGGCCACTTCCTCCAGCACTGCAAGGCCCGGAGCGTCGATACCGTCATCGTTGGTGATCAGGATTCGTTCGAGTCGAGCGTCTGGCATGGGTAAATTCCTTTTGTGGGTTGGCGGCAAGCCCGGGCAACGCGATCGACTCCCGACTTGCCGCCTGCAGCTTAGATCCCCTGCAAGGCCAGATCCATTGCAAAGTAAGTCAGGATCATGTCAGCACCGGCGCGCTTGATCGAACCCAGGCTTTCGCGCACCACACGTGCTTCGTCGATGGCACCCGCCTGAGCGCCGAACTTGATCATCGCGTACTCACCGCTGACCTGATACGCCGCCAAAGGAAGATGCGAGGCCTGGCGGATATCGCGAATGATGTCGAGGTAAGCACCGGCAGGCTTGACCATCAGCACGTCTGCGCCCTCTTGCTCGTCCAGCAGGGACTCGCGAATCGCTTCACGGCGGTTCATCGGGTTCATCTGGTACGACTTGCGATCGCCGGTAAGGGCGCTGCCGCCCGCCTCACGGAACGGGCCGTAGAGTGCCGAGGCGAACTTGGTGGAGTACGCCATGATCGAGGTATCGATAAAGCCGGCACCATCCAGAGCGCTGCGGATAGCCTGCACCTGGCCGTCCATTGCGGCCGATGGCGAGATAAAGTCCGCGCCGGCAGCGGCAGCCGCTACAGCTTGTTTACCGAGGTTGATCAGGGTCGCGTCATTGTCGACACCGTGGTCGTGCATCACGCCGCAATGACCATGGGAGGTGTACTCGCAGAAGCAGGTGTCACTCATGACGATCATGTCCGGCGCAGCATCCTTGCTGATGCGCACCATGCGCGACACCAGCCCGTCTTCACGCATTGCATCGCTGCCAGTGGCATCCAGATGGTGAGACACACCGAACAGCATCACCGACTTGATGCCCGCACGGGCATAACGCTCGATTTCACCGGCCAGTTTCGACTCAGGAATACGCATTACGCCAGGCATGCTGGTGATGGGCACGAAGTCGTCGATCTCTTCTTCGACGAAAATCGGCAGCACCAGGTCGTTCAGGCTGAATTCGGTTTCCTGGAACATGTCGCGAAGGGTCTGGGAGCGGCGCAGGCGGCGCGGACGAACGGCGGGGAACTGGTTAGGCATCATGGTTCCTGATGGGCAGATTCAAAAAACAGACGAGCCTTGGCTCAATGGCGGAACAAATACAGGATTGATCCCGCAATTGCAAAACATCCGCCCTACGTGCGGCCGGTTGTCGCGGGGTGTGTTTACTGGGGAACGGAGCCTAATTACAGCGGTGCTTCAGGTAAAACCCATTGCCTGCATCGCGAGCAAGCCCGCTCCCACAGTTGCCCTGTCAGATTACAACACGGACCTGTGGGAGCCAGGCTTGCCCGCGATGGCATCACCGCCGGTTGAACATTTCGGAAAAAAGCGTAGTATCGCCCCCATGATTCTTGAACAACTCAAAGCCCTGGGTAATGACACTCGCATGCAAATGATGGAGTGGCTCAAAGACCCGCTCCGCAATTTCCCGCCTCAGGATCACGGCGATCCCGCGATTGGCGTGTGCGTGACCCATTTGCAGCACAAGGCCGGGCTGTCCCCTTCTACGGCGTCAGCGCACCTGGCCATTTTGCAACGTGCAGGTTTTGTCCTGACTACGCGCATTGGCAAGTGGACGTACTATCGACGCAATGAACAGGCGATCGATGACTTTGCAGCTAGGCTGAAAATCGAGTTGTAATTTTTACCTATACATTTCGTTATTTCGCGCAATGTAAAAACATGAGGAAATCCCATGAGCACTAAAACCATCTTCGTCCAACCTGGCGGCGGTTATCACAATGTAGTCGTTGGCAGCAGCGAAGTCAGTGCGCCGGCCCGTGGTGAAATCACTGTAGGTTTACGCGCCAACTCATTGAACTATCACGATTTTGCAGTAGTAAGCGGTATGTGGGGACCCAGCGAAAAGCGCATTCCCATGGCCGATGGTGCAGGTGAAGTGATTGCGGTGGGCGCCGATGTCAGCGAGTTCAAGGTCGGCGATTCGGTGGTCAGCACCTTTTTCCCGGAATGGATCGCCGGCACCCCGCTGGTTGAAGGTTTCGTTACCGTACCCGGCGATGGCATCGACGGTTATGCCCGCGAGCAAGTGACCGCCAAAGCTACATCGTTCACCCTGGCACCCACCGGCTGGAGCCACGCCGAGGCGTCGACCCTGACCACCGCAGGCCTGACTGCGTGGCGCGCGTTGATGGCCGATGACTCCCTCAAGCCGGGTGACACGGTGCTGATTCAAGGCACGGGTGGCGTTTCGATTTTCGCCCTGCAATTCGCCAAAATGGCCGGTGCCACGGTGATCGCCACCTCCTCCAGCGACGAGAAACTGGAGCGCCTGAAAGCCATGGGCGCAGACCATGTCATCAACTACCGCAAAGACCCGCTCTGGGGCGAGACAGCCCTGGCCCTGACCGGTGGCCGCGGTGTCGACCACATCATTGAAGTTGGCGGCCCTGCGACCCTTGAGCAGTCGATGATCGCCATTCGGGTTGGCGGGCATATCTCGATCATTGGCATCCTCAGCGGTGTCAGCGGCGCGATGAACTTTGTACCGATGCTGATCAAGCAAGTTCGCCTGCAAGGGGTACTCGTCGGCAGCCGCAGCCAGCAGCAAGACATGGTTCGTGCGATCAATGCCAACGGCATGCACCCGGTGATTGATCGTCACTTCCCTCTGACCGACATGGTCGAGGCGTTCAAGTACCAGGAAACCAACCAGCATTTCGGCAAGATCATTCTGGATATTTAACCGCCCCTTGACCGGTGGCGCATTGACAGTGCGCCATCGGCTTCTCTA
Source organism: Pseudomonas sp. NKUCC02_KPG (assembly GCF_019345465.1). GTDB lineage: Bacteria > Pseudomonadota > Gammaproteobacteria > Pseudomonadales > Pseudomonadaceae > Aquipseudomonas. The sequence goes on along the minus strand of NZ_JAHKRC010000006.1, from coordinate 180,444 downwards.
GATTCAGGCTTTTGCCCAAAGAGCCTAGCCCGATGAGCCTTGAATCCGTACGCGCCTTTTTTCACGCCAACGCCCCCGACCTGCACATCATCGAATTGACCACGAGCACGGCGACGGTCGCACTGGCTGCCGAAGCCCATGGCGTTGAGCCCGGTCAAATTGCTAAAACCCTGGCCTTTCGAGTCGGCGAACGCAATGTTTTGCTGGTGGCACGGGGTGATGCACGCATCGACAACAAGAAAATGAAAGACGCCCTGGGCAGCAAAGCCAAAATGCTGGACGCCGAAACGGTCGTCGCACTCACCAGCCACCCTGTGGGGGGCGTCTGCCCTTTCGGGCTGGCGACTGAATTGCCCGTTTACTGCGACATTTCCCTGCAAAGCTTCACTGAAGTCATGCCCGCGGCCGGGGCCACTCACACTGCCGTAAAGATTTGCCCGTCGCGCATGGCCGACCTGGTCAACGCGCAGTGGGTTGACGTCTGCCAGCCTCTCCCTGCCGCTTAAAACACAGGTGAAATGCTCTAGCGCGGGCCTTTCAGCGGTGTTAATTGTTCGACAATGTAGAAAATACAGTTGCGATCGATTATCATCCGCTACTCGCGCAGCACCCTCTAACGCCATTTCAAAAACATTAAAACGTCGCAGGGTGCTGTTTTAAGGGAATAACCTGAGGCGCTCATGCACCGCTTTACTTTCAGCAAATCATTGATTTGCGCAACATTGGGGATCGTCAGCCTGCCGGCTTTCGCGGCATTGCAACCAGAGTCAGAGGCTGCCCTGGCGGGCGAAACGCAAAGAACCTGCCATTTCAACAAAGACACCAGCACCGATTGCACCACGACCTACCGTTACACCATCCTCACCAACAATGGCCGAGAGATGCTGTCACGTATCGACTTCAGTTTCCCTGAAACGGATCAACTGGAAATCATCAACGCTCAATCCACACAATCCGGGGCCAAGCCGGTGGCCCTGGCTCAATCCCAAATCGACACGCGCATGGCGCCTAACCCGGACAAAGGTTTCCTGCGGGCCAGCCAGACCTCGATTGCTTTCCCGAACCTGCGCATTGGTACCGAGCTCTCCTACACCGTACGCGAGCATACGGTGGGCAAGCCGCTGATGGACCACTTCCATTACCTCATGACGTTTGGCCCGTCCCCTGCCCGCTCGGATGGCTTTAAAAGCACGTTTACCGCCGAGCAGCCGATTGTGTGGCGCAGCGAGATGATGGAAGACTTCACGTTCACCCCGTCTGCCGACAACAAGACCCTCGTGATCGAGCAGAAAAAACCCCGCTTCGTGAATTACATCAATGAGGCCGGCAACGCCTACATCCGCCAGATGCCCCGGGTTGAAATCGGCAGTTCCAGCCAGGTACAGGATCACTTTGGCAACCTCGCCAAACGCTACAACGAAATCGTGACTGCCGGGCTGCCTGCGAGCGCCGCCAAGACCGTTTCAGGGCTCAAGGGGCTACCGCCCGCCCAACAAGTATCCGGGCTGATGCAATACATCCATGATCAATACCGCTACATGGGCGACTGGCGCGCCACTGATCGCGGTTACGTGCCGTTCACCCTGGGCGAGATCGAAGACCGTGGCTACGGCGACTGCAAGGACCTTTCGGTACTGCTGACCGCCATGTTGAAAGCCAGCGGCATCACCGCCCAAACAGCCTGGGTCAGCCGGGGCAGCAACCCGCTGGGCCTGTTGTTGCCTGGTACCAGTTCAGCCAATCACGCCATCGTGCGGGCTGAAGTCAATGGCCAGGTCTGGTGGCTTGATCCGACCAACCCCGTGTTCTTGCCGGGCCGCAGCATGCCTGACATCCAGAATCGCTGGGCGCTGGTCATCGATGCCGATGGCAAGGTGCGCCAGGATTACATCCCTGAAGAGCAACCGAGCCTGAGCATGGACGTGAAGAAGTTTGAGCACTTCAATCGCGATGGCCAGGCTCGCACCACCGCTGAAGTCGAAATGGGGCAGATGACGCTGATGCAACTCAGCTACGCCGACACTGATTCGGGGGTCAGTGCTACCGACCTGAACCTGTGCAACCACTTTGGCAAAGAGATCACTGACTGCAAGATCAGTCGGGATAAAACCGGCTTTGTGGTGCCCGAGCGTTACACGGTACACGCCACCCTGACCAACCTTCGTGCACTGGAGAACCTGTCCGGGCAGCAGATCTACAAGCCGGCATTCATGAGTGAGCGCTGGGACAGCTTGATGAACTATCGCCGCACCGGGCAACTGGCTGACCTGTACATGGCCGATCCAGAGAAACTGACCTACGACATCACCCTTTCGGGCGCCAAGGTCGGCAAGGAAATCAAGTCCTGCAAGGTGAACTCACCGTGGTTTGATATGGAACTGAGCAGCAAACGCAGCAAGGATAAATACCGCTACCAGTACTCCATCACGCAAAAACACAGCTGGTTGAGTCATGACGAAATCATGAGCGCGCCGTTCGAAGCCATGCTCCAGCAGGCCCGTGCCTGCAACGAAAACATGCAACAAGTGGTGCAACTCAGTACCAGAGGCTGATACCTGCCAGCCTGGTCCTTCAAGCAGCCTGGCCCCATTGCGGGGCCAGGCTTTTTTTTGCGGGTGTTACGCGATGGCGGTGTCTACCAGCACTTGAGCTTCCTCAACCAGGCGGTTCAGGTGCTCGTCGCCGATAAAGCTCTCGGCGTAGATTTTGTAGATGTCTTCAGTGCCCGAAGGACGTGCAGCGAACCAGCCGTTTTCGGTCATGACCTTGAGCCCGCCGATTGCCTGATTGTTGCCCGGGGCATGGCTGAGAATCCGGGTAATGTCTTCACCGGCAAGGCGCGTGGATTTGACTTGATCAGGTGACAATTTGCCCAGCAGCGCTTTTTGCTGCGGGGTTGCCTTGGCATCGACCCGGGTCGAGAACGGAAGACCGAGGTCTTCGGTCATTTTCTGGTACAGCTGGGACGGATCGCGACCTGTACGAGCCGTCATCTCTGCGGCCAATAGCGACGGAATCAGGCCATCCTTGTCAGTGGACCAGACGCTGCCGTCCAGGCGCAAGAACGAGGCACCGGCACTTTCTTCGCCGCCAAAGCCCAGCGAGCCTTCGAACAGGCCATCGGCAAACCACTTGAAGCCCACCGGCACTTCATACAAGCGGCGATCCAGGCGTGCAGCTACGCGGTCAATCAGGCCACTGCTGACCACGGTCTTGCCCACCGCAGCATCAGCGCGCCATTGCGGGCGATTCTGGAACAGGTAGTCGATGGACACCGCCAGATAGTTGTTCGGCGCCAACAGGCCGCCTGATGGCGTGACAATGCCGTGGCGGTCGTGATCAGGGTCACAGGCGAAGGCCACGTCGAAACGCTCTTTAAGCCCGATCAGACCTTGCATGGCATAGCTGGAGGACGGGTCCATGCGGATCCGGCCATCCCAGTCCACGCACATGAAGCGGAAAGTCGGATCGACCGTGGTGTTCACCACTTCCAGATTCAAGCCGTAGTGTTCGCCGATCGCGGACCAGTAATGCACACCTGCGCCACCCAGGGGATCAACGCCCAGGCGCAAGTTGGCGCCGCGAAGGATGTCCATGTCGATCACGTTTTTCAGATCGGCAACATAGGTGTTCAGGTAGTCATGGCGATGCGTCGTGCTGGCTTTGAGCGCCTGCTCGTAACTGATGCGCTTGACCCCGGCCAATCTGGCCGCGAGCAGTTCGTTGGCCTTGGCTTCAATCCATTTGGTGACATCGGTATCGGCCGGGCCACCGTTAGGCGGGTTGTACTTGAAACCACCGCTTTCTGGCGGGTTGTGCGACGGGGTAATCACTACGCCATCTGCCAGGCCGGTGGTGCGGCCACGGTTGTAGCAGATAATTGCGTGAGAAATGGCCGGAGTCGGCGTGTACTCATCGTCAGCGGCGATCATGGTTTCGACGCCATTGGCCGCAAACACTTCCAGGGCACTGGCGCCCGCTGGAGTCGACAGCGCGTGAGTGTCGATACCGACAAACAACGGACCATTGATGCCCTTCATCTGACGGTAGAGGCATATGGCCTGGCTAATGGCCAATACATGCCACTCATTGAAGCTCAGCTCGAACGAACTGCCACGGTGTCCGGATGTACCAAAGGCGACACGCTGGGTGGCGATCGATGCATCGGGTTGACCGGTGTAATAAGCGGTCACCAGTCGCGGTATGTCGACCAGCAATTGAGCTGGGGCCGGTTTGCCCGCAAGAGGACTGAGTGTCATGCAAAACCTCGGGAAATTAATGATTCGGAGGAAAAAAGGCAGTTTACTGGCAGTTCGACATTGGCGCGAAGTAATCTATCCACACCAAGGGGTCTGTTTTGCACTTTAATGCACTATTGGTTGTCTGAGCTTGATCCAGACACCTTGTTTAACTCTTCTGGATGTACATTTCAGCTCTGAATTAAGGAAAGCACCATGAAACCACTGGTGATCAGCGCAGCCGTATTACTCTCCCTGAGTACGCTGTGCAGTGTGGCCAACGCAGCCAAACTGGAAGACGTCGCCCCCTACCCTAAAGCCGAACCGGGTTTTAGCCGCCAGGTCATTAATCTGCCAAAACAGAAAAATGAAGACGACTACAAGGTTCAGATCATTGCGGGCAAGACATTACAGGTCGACTGCAACCAGCAGCGCCTGGGCGGCAAGCTGGAAGAAAAAACCCTCAAGGGCTGGGGCTATCCGATGTATCGCCTGAACAAGGTCACCGGCCCCATGAGCACGATGATGGCCTGCCCCGAAGGCAAGGCACATCCCGAGTTTGTTCCGGTGGTCGGTGATGGCTTCATGCTGCGCTACAACAGCAAACTGCCTATCGTGGTCTACGTCCCCAAGGACATCGAAGTGCGTTACCGGATCTGGTCTGCGTCCAAGCAGATCAAGCAGGCCGTGAGCGAATAAGTGTCATTGCGGGAGCGGGCTTGCCCGCTCCCGCCTTGATTGAAGGTTATTGCAACCCTACCCGATACAGCACGCCATCATCCTCGTCGGTCAGTACATACACATAGCCGTCCGGACCTTGGCGAACATCGCGGATACGTGCCTTCAGATCTCCCAGCAACCGCTCTTCATGCACCACCTTGCCATCTCTCAGCTGCAGCCGGATCAGGTCTTTGTCTGCAAGTGCGCCAATAAACAGGTTGTGCTGCCAGGGCTTGAAGCGGTCTGAATCGTAGAAGGCCATACCGCTAATGCCGGGGGATTTCTCCCAGACATGATGGGGCCCCACAGTACCTTCGACGGTTTTGCCCTGTGCTTCGGAGATAGGTTTCGACGAGTAGTCAATCCCGTGGGTAGCCAGCGGCCAGCCATAGTTTTTACCACGCTCGATCAGGTTGATTTCGTCTCCCCCTTTTGGGCCGTGCTCGTGAGTCCACAGGGTGCCGGTCCAGGGATTGAGGGCGGCGCCTTGCTGGTTACGATGGCCGTACGACCAGATTTCTGGCCTCACGTCCTTGTTGCCGACAAAAGGGTTGTCGTTGGGAACGCGCCCGTCAGGAAAAATACGCGCAATTTTGCCCTGCAGTTTGTCCAGGTCCTGGGATGTCGGACGCTGGTTGTTTTCCCCGAGGGCGATAAACAGATAGCCGTCCCGGTCGAACACCAGGCGCGAGCCAAAGTGATTACCGGTAGAGAGTTTTGGCTCCTGGCGGAAGATCACTTCAAAGTTGCTCAAGCGGGTCAAATCCTCCGATAAGCGCCCGCGGCCGACGGTGGTTCCTGCTTTACCGTCTTCACCGCCTTCTGCGTAAGACAAATACACCAGGCGATCTTCTGCAAAACTGGGCGACAGCACCACATCGAGCAAGCCGCCCTGCCCTTTGGCCCACACCTGCGGGACACCGGATACCGGTGCAGACAGCTTTCCATCAGGGCTCACAACGCGAAGATTTCCCGGCCGCTCGGTGACCAGCATGCCCTGTTTATCGGGCAGAAACGCCAATCCCCAAGGATGATCAAGCCCCTCGACGACCGGGGTTGCGGTGACAGTTCCAGACTCGGAAGTAAACGTCTTCTGCGCATCGGCATGGGCCGTGAACGCAATATTGAGTAGCGAAGCGGCGCACACAGTGGCCAGCAAGGTTTTTCTCAACATTAGCTATTCCTTGTTCTATTGAGGTTTGTCTCTGGGCTGTAACGACGGCACGGTGGGCTTGACGGTCGCTGGCGGTGTCTGGCTACGTGGATAACCATTACCGATCTTGCCGTTCTCGATTGAAGGGGTTCGCAGCGTGGGAGCTGTAGAGGGACCTGTTGCGCCTGGCACGGAAGCCCCCGTGCCTTGCCGGCTGTTTGGATTGATGCGGCGGATGACGTTGTTGGCAGGCGGCGTGTTGGCTGGCAAGGTGTTTTGCGCCATTAGCCCAGCATGGCCCGCAAGTGTTGGGCGGGCCCCAGGGTTCGAAAACGTTTGTGCCTGTGCCTGGAAGGCAAGTACGCCGCCCATCAATAGAAACAACAGACTGGATCTGACACCGTTCATCACGTCCTCCGCTTTTTGCACGACCGTGTAGCTTTGAGGGTCAAGCACGTCACAGGTTCGGTTTCAAAGATAACAAAACGTGTCAGGCATCGGTTTCAGGGCCAATCTCGATCACCGTTGACTCCCTCGCCTGCGCCAGGAGGGCTTCGCGGCACACTTGATAGCAATCCTCGATATGGCCATTGCCGACCAGTTTCATCACGCCAAAACTGATGGTTGCCGCCACCGCCTGCCCTACAAACGGGACAAAGCGAATCACTGACTTGGTTGCCACTTTTGCGCCCATCTTGCGCACCAGAGACATGACCAGCGTTCGGCTGATGAATTTGCCGATCACCTCACTGCCAATCCCGGTGACCGCTACCACAATCAGGCGCTTGGACCGTGAGTCCATCTGCTCGATCTGGTGGGGGGTCAAGCCGAATTTGCTGTTGATAGCCGGCAGCATTTCAACCAGCAATGCGACATCGGTACCGATATCGAGCCCGGGTATCGGGATTGCAGCCGCACCTGCAGAAACTGCCGAGCGCTTGGTGACCATGGACCGGCACTCGTCACGTATACGATCGAGCTCGGCTAATGACCTGATTAACATAGGATCCCCCGACAGATAAAAATAAAACCAGCGTAGTCTACTACGCCCTTCTGACCAGCAAGGCAGGCCTGTCTTCATGTAGAGGGGTAACAGCGAAGGAAATTCACAAAGGCGGGGATGTTTTTAGCCACTGACGGGGCCATCGTACAGAGAAGTAGCCTGTACTCTTGCGAAGTACAGGCCAGGCGCGGGTTACACGTCTTTTTTGACTTTGTCCCACTCAGCCTTGAGCTTGGAGACGAAGGATTCTTTTGGGGTTTCCTTGCAGGCAGTCACGACCAGAGGTGTGATTTTTGCGATACCGTCCACGTCCAGCACCGCATCTTCAACTTTGCCCTTCTTGTTGATGGCTTCACCCAGGCCGACAGCGGTCGGCTGGAAGCTTTCATCCACTGCCAGGAAATCCGCGCACGTCCATTTTGCGACGGGCTGTTTGGTTTCAGCCTGAGCCAGTGTTGACAGTGCAGCCAGACCCACAGCGCCCATTAACAGAATGTGCTTCTTCATATGCAAATATCCCTATTGTCAAAGATTCAATAACATGTGTTGTGCCGCAAAAAACATAGTATCGAATGATGTTTCTGTCAAAAATAACAGCAAAATCATCCTCTTTAAAACATCACTTTACCCCTTGAGCTCAAGTTAACCGAACAAACAAGAGGCACACTAACGCGAGCAGCGGCCAGTCTATAAATCCGCCATTCATGTACCGAACCGTTAAAACAGCCCCGATATAATCGACGCTGTTTTAACGTGCATTATTGAGAAAGAATGACCTTCATTGCCTTCTCTTTTGCCGCGTTCCCGAACACCTCATACGCCTGGAGAATGTCAGACAGCGCAAAGCGGTGAGTAATCAACTTCCCGGCATCGATTTTCCCGGACTGCACGGTTTTCATCAGCATGGGGGTGGTATTGGTATTAACCAGCCCGGTCGAGATGGTGACGTTCTGGATCCATAGCTTTTCCAGGTGCAGTTCAACGCTTTTTCCATGGACACCCACGTTGGCAATGCTACCCCCCGGTGCGATAACCGATTGGCAGGTATCGAAGGAGGCAGGAATACCCACTGCTTCGATCGCGACATCCACACCGACCCCGTGGGTCAGCTCGAAAATGCGTTCAACTGCGTTTTGGGTCGTGATATCGATCACATCCGTCGCGCCAAAGCGCTGTGCGACTTCAAGTCGATTGGTGTCGCCATCCACCATGATCAACTGGGCCGGAGAATAGAACTGCGCCGTCAGCAGCGCCGCCATGCCCACCGGTCCTGCACCGACGATGACCACGCTGTCACCCGGCTTGACCTTGCCGGCAAGCACGCCAATTTCGAACCCGGTTGGCAAGATGTCACTCAGCATCACCAACGCCTCCTCATCCGCACCTGCCGGCACCGGATAGAGGCTGTTGTCGGCATGGGGGATGCGCACATATTCGGCCTGCGTCCCGTCAATGGTGTGCCCCAGGATCCAGCCACCATCGGCGCAATGGGAGTACATCTGACGCCGACAGTTTGCACAGCTGCCACAGGAGGTGATGCAGGAAATCAGCACATGATCACCGGGCTTGAAGTTGCGAATGGCAGAGCCGACCGCTTCGACCACTCCCACCCCTTCATGACCCAGGACTGTCCCCTGGGTAACTTCAGGCACATCGCCCTTGAGAATGTGCAGGTCTGTGCCGCAGATGGTGGTGTGCAGGATTCGAACAATGGCGTCGGTCGGTTTGTCGATGACTGGTTGGGGGATATCGGCCCAGGCTTTTTTGCCAGGCCCCAGATAAGTGAGCGCTTTCATGATGGCCATCCTTTACCTGATCAAAAAATAATCAGCACTGCCACTCAGGTGCACCCCGAGTGGCAGCCCCTAAAATCATTGATGCAGTTAAGCAGCCTTTTTCGACAGCGCCCTTGCCGCAGGTCATAAAAAGCCTTTTTGGACTAACGGTGCGGATGAACCGTGAAAGACACCAGCCTCACCACAATCGGCCGCACCACCAGAATGCACAGGAACGCGACAGGCATTGCCAGTTGATAGGCATGCAGCACATTGCTTAGATAATCGTGCTCAATACCGGCGTTTGCCGCCGTAATCACCAACGACATCAGGAAGGCCATGATCGTCGACATGTAAAACGCGAAAACGTAGGGCGTAGCCCGTACAGAGAGTTTCAGACGTTTCGAAATCGGGGTTTCAGCAGTTACTTTTGATGTCATATGGGACCTTATCCAGCTTCATTTTCAGGAGTCATGCACCTTAACAAGATCAAAAACCGGCAACTAGACGCCTATCGACAGTTACTTTATAAATAAAAACTTACGAATAGCCTTTATGAGCCCCCCCACAGTGAATCTGCTAGCGGCAATTACCAGCTTTATCAAAGTGGTCGAAACCGGCTCCATCGCAGGCGCAGCCAAAAATCTTGGTCTTAGTGCAGCGGCCGTCAGCCAGACCATCAATCGGCTGGAAGAACATCTCGGCACACGCCTGCTGCAACGCACCACACGCAGCATGGCGCTCACCGAACAGGGAGCGACTTACTATGAAAGGGTGCGACATATCGCGTCCGACCTTGAGTCAGCGCACAGGGCCATCAGCACTGGAGAAACTGAACTTCAAGGGCGGCTTTGCATTGCGTCGACATCCGCATTCGGACGGCATGTGCTGGCCCCTCTGGTTGCGGGCTTTGCTAACCGTTACCCGCGTTTGACCCTGGAGCTGTGTACCACCGATGGCAAGATCAATCATATCCAGGACGGCATTGATCTGAGCCTGCGGATCAAGCCGCAACTGGAAGAAGGCATCGTTGCGCGCAAAATCGCTTCCGTTCCTTTCATCATCTGCGCCTCCCCGGCCTATCTGGCCCGAGCCGGTGCCCCCCGTACCCCCGAGGAACTCCAGCAGCATGCCTGCCTGGCCTTCCGCTACCCGCTGGACGGGCGCTTCCTGCGCTGGGGGTTTATCCGCGAAGGCCAGCACTACTACGCAGCGCTCAACGTCACCGCGATCAGTGATGATATCGATGCGCTGACTCAAATGGCGATTCACGGCGCAGGGATTGCGCGCCTTGCCGAGTTCCTGGCGGCCCCCTTTATCGAGTCAGGTCGACTGGTGACACTGCTTGAAAGTAGCCATGAATCAACCGAGTCCTGCGCAGAACCCCTGGATATTTATGCGTGTGTCCAGGATCGCGCCGCCATGACGCCAAAAGTCAAAGCGTTCCTGGACTATTTGACGGCACACATTGAACAACGCTGGACTAAAGACAGTTTTATTACTGTATGAATTTATTGTACGCACCAAAATAGCGCAGTATCTCTTTGGATTAACATGATAATTTAATACATCCAAAAAAACCTATAACAGTTAACTCTTTCACACATTCGTGTTCAGCAGATGAAAATACCAAAGTAAGGGGGCATTCTATTTTTTAATGTACTGTTAGACTTAGTTAAAAATGCCATTCAAGGAAGAAGCATATGAGCGCCACAACTAAACGAGGGTGGAAGTGGGCTTACCGCAAGCTGCGTGATCTGCACTGCACGCGCCCTTCTGCCTTTTACAGGGCCACCCTGTACGTTCTCCGCGGGAACACGGGTACATTTGTTTGTGAAGTGACACACAAAAAAATCCGCATTAGCCGCTAACGGCTTTCAGTCTCGTTGCGCGGCTCGCCTGCACATAAATCGCAGGCATTTTATATGCCTGTTGAAACCCAGAGGTCTCGCAAGCGCAATGGGGAAGCTCCCATCCTGTTGTTACGCGAGCAAGCCAGTACAATTGCCTGCATCTATTCCCCCCCTTGCCTACGGAGGGGGGTTGAAGTCACCTGTTGGCTATCCGGTTGATGAGCCATGCCTGAACGCAAGGCTCATCGAGCCCGTGCCCAAGAAGTCCAGATAATGCCAAAGAAGAAGCAACCCGCAGAGACCCCGGCCGTAACCGCAGCAGACATAGAACGCTCAATTCAGGCCCTGAACAAAATGGCTGAGCGCCTGTGGGGAGAGGATCGGGTAGCCGAGGCCAAAGCCCTGATCGATGCACTGGATGCTTTGAACCGTGCGCTGGACAGGATCAGGATTGGCGAAAGTCGCCGTGCGGTCACTCTTCACTGAGCACACCCGCAAGCCGTTCAGATAGCGCAGGCGCTGGCACCGTGTTTTTCAAGATAACGCTGCTGATCTTCATCTGCCTTTTGAAACTCGCCCAGTGCAAGAATCACCGTGGCCACCGGTTTTCCCAGCCGCCCGCTGGCATCCAGTTGCTGTATGGCGACCAGTGCTGACCGGGCTTGTTGATCGGAGTTGGAAAACAAGGCCGAACGGTACTTCACCCCGACATCCGCTCCCTGACGATCGAACGAAGTCGGATCATGCAATGTCCAGAACTGTTCGATCAGGCCACTGTAAGCAATCACCCCCGGATCGAAGTCAACTTGCACCACTTCAATCCACGCTGCCCCATCTATGGGCGAACGGGCAAAACCGACCCGGCTGTCGATCACGCCCGGCAATAAACGAAACGCGGCTTCAGCCCCCCAAAAACAGCCCGCACCAAAAGTAGCCTGCTCAACATTCACGTCTTCTTGAACATCAGTCATGGGCTGACCTCCTCTTTTTGCGGCAGCAGATGCGAGTGCAACTGCGCGATATGTTCAGGCCCGATACCACAGCACCCTCCAACAATACTGGCGCCTGCCACCACCCACGACCTGGACCAGTGCAGGTATGACTCAGGCCCCAGATCACTGCGAATCTCCAGCAAGGTGCTGTTTGCTTTTGCCTGCGTACTGACAGGAGGAAATGCATTGGCGTAAACCCCAAGCTCAACGGCTTGATCCACGCTGCCAATGACTTCCCGTGCGCTGGCGAGTGCCGCAGCCATCACTTCTGGCTGGCTGCAATTGAACAGCACTGCCCTCGCCCCCAGCTCGAGCGCTGCACGCACGGCATCGGCGACCGTCTCCGATGAGCGCAGTCGCGGTGGCTCGTCGGCCTCATCCAGGAGGGTAAACGCGACCCAGAGTGGCTTGGTTTCTGCGCCGAGCGCCTCCACGACAGCCCGTACTTCAGCGATGGAGCTTTGGGTTTCCGCCAACCAGACATCGACATGAGCCCGCAGACCGGCGATCAGCTCGCGATGAATAGCGACCGAACGTTGATGATCAAACAAATCCGGTCGATACGACCCCAGGGCTGGCGGTAAAGAACCGGCCACCGTGACCGGCTCGCTACTGCCGGATGCCGCCTCACGGGCTAGGCCTGCAGCCCGCTCGGCCAGGGCGCGTCCGTCCCTGGCAAAGCGCTCATCCCCGATATGAAAAGGCACCACCGCGTAGCTGTTGGTGGTGATGATTCGTGCACCGGCCTCAATGAACGCTTGATGGGCCTGGAGCACGAACTCGGGGGCCTCGATCAGCGCGAGCGCTGACCATTCAGGCTGGCGAAACGGCGCCCCGATCCGCTGCAGCTCACGCCCCATGCCGCCATCGAGTAAACGCAAGGATGGGTGGCTCATTGGATCGCACTCACTTTCGGCGCCGATGGGGCGAGCCACTGGTCGACGATGGCACCGTTGGCCTGGACCCACGCCTTGGCGGCGACATCTGCAGGCAGTTTTTCCTTTTCGATCTTCAGAATCAGGTCATTGAGTTGCGCAGGCTCGATCGCCACATTGCGCAGGAACTCGGCAATTTCAGGTGCGCGTTTCTGCAAGGATGAGGACGCCAGAACGTGAACCCTGGCATCCGGGAAGGCGCAGGTGATCTGACTCTTGTTCAGCCAGTCCGGGTCAACGGTCGGGCTGATGAATTTCCAGCAGCCATCGGCCTTGTACAGCGGGTCATCTTTTTTGTTGTCCTGGGCATAGCCGTCAAACGCGGGTTCATCCAGACGACGCAGGTCAAACGCCGAAAAGATCCAGTCCGGTGTATAGGCATAGAACACCACGCCACGCTGCGCCTTGTAAGCCGACGCCAACTTGGCGTAGGTCACCGATGCCTCCGTGGACACCGACTCGAATTTGTCGGCGAACCCGTAATCCTTGGCCTTGATCTGGCCGATGTAAGTCGACTCCCATCCGGCAGGCCCCACCAGCAACTCGGCCTTGCCGCCGCCCAGAGGCTCGAAGAGCTTGGCCACTTCCGGTTTTTTCAGGTCATAGACGGATTTGACCCCGTACTTGTCCTGCACATAGCCGGGAATATAAAAGCCCTGCACGGCCGCGTAGGGTTGAGTGTTCGGTACCAGGGACCGGGTGCCGCCTGTGACGTATTTCGCCCAGGCTGCCGACTGGTTGGGCAGCCAGATATCCGTCAGCACGTCCACCGAGCCATCGCCTTTGGACGCGGCACTGAACAGCACCGGGACATCCCCTGCCAGGTACGAAACATCGCCATCAAGACGGGTTTTGATCACTTCCCCCAGGATGTACTGAATGGCGATAGCGCCCGTCCAGTTTTGCTCGCCAATGACTATTTTGTCCTTGGCCTGGGCTGTGGCGGGAAGAATCAGGGAGGCCAGCAGTGCAGCAGCGCCCCAGTTTCGCAATACGTGTGTCTTCACATTAAGTCTCACTGTTCAGGTGTGCAGATGATCTTGCTTGCGCAAGCTCGATTGAATGATTCGATCAGGGATCAGCGCGCACAGAACGATCGCCACGCCCGCCAGCACGCCCTCGCCACCCTTGATATTGCGCAACGCCGTCATGACGTCATAGCCCAGGCCGCCAGCGCCGATCAGTGCCGCCACGACGACCATCGACAAACTCATGACGATGGTTTGATTGACCCCAAGCAACAGCGACCTTCGAGCCAGAGGCAGTTGCACCTTGGTCAGGGTTTGCCAGGGACTGGCCCCGTGGGCGACCGCAGCCTCGACGGCATCCTTGGGAACTTGCTGAATCCCCAGGGAGGTCAGGCGAATCATCGGCGCCAGCGCAAAAATCACCGTTGCGATTACCGCCGGCGTCTTGCCGACCGAAAAGAACGCCACGGCAGGGATCAAATACACAAACGTTGGCAGGGTTTGCATCACATCCAGCAAGGGCGTGATCACCTTGCGTATCAGCGGTCGTTTGGCAAGCAGAATGCCGGTGGGTACACCAATGACCAGGGCAATCAACACGGAAGACCCCACCAGCGCCAGAGTGGCGATGGTGCGCTCCCAAAAGCCGAACAGGCCGATGTACAGCAACGCAGCCCCACTGGTCAGTGCCAACGCCAAGCCCGCCGAGCGCCACGCCAGAAACACCAGCGCCAGCGCCGAAACCGGCCACGGCAGCCAGCCCAGCAGGCTTTCGATGCCTTCGATGACGGTCCTGACCGCAACGATCACACCCACGAATGCGCTCTCGAACGTCACCTGGGACCAGCCAATGAAGTCATCGATGCTCTGCGCTGTCAGCAACAGCGCCTGGCGATTGCTCGGGAACTGCAGCAGCACATTAGTCGTGTCTGGCGTGATGACACGCCAGATCACCAATGCCTGACTGGCCAGCAATACCACCAAAGGCAGCGCCCAACCCGATGCGTTGCTGCGCACGGGATGGCGGCTCAACGAGAACGCTGCATAGCGACTGACGCCAAACAGCGCCACGGCCGCCAGAATCGCCAGCCACGAACCGCTGGCAATGTTTTGCCCCACCAAAGCCAAGGCGGCGAGCTCTGCAACGAACGTAAGCCAGAAGGCACCGCCCTTGCCCTGTGCGGCCAGGGCAGCGGGGCCCAGCAATACGGATTGCCAGCCACTCAACCCAGGGTTGGACGTTTGCTCGCGGGGAGCACCTTCAGCAGCCGGGACGGGAACGTTTTCAACGCTTCGCAGCACTGACGGGGTTGGGGTGCAGTCCCGGAAAAAATCCGCCACTTCAGCGTCAACCGGATGCTCCAGCAACTCCTGGGGTGTGCCCAGCTGCACCAGGCGACCGCGGCGCAGCACGGCAATCCGATCGGCAAGACGTATGGCTTCCGCCGGGTCGTGGGTGACCAGCAATGTGCTGATTCCGCGTTCACGCACCAGGGCCAAAAAATGAGTTTGCAGATCCCGGCGGATGGTCGGATCAAGTGCGCTGAATGGCTCGTCCATCAGCAAGATGTCGGGGTCAGTCACCAATGCCCGTGCCAGCCCGACCCGTTGCTGCATGCCACCGGAAAGCTCATGGGGATAATGATCGCCCCACCCTTGCAGCCCAACCGCCTGCAACTGCAGCGTGGCCGCCGCATAGCGAATCGGCTCGGGTTCGCCGCGCAACTCAAGGGGCAACGCGACATTGTCCAGCACCGTGCGATGGGGCAGCAGGCCAAAATGCTGAAACACCATCCCGATGCGCTGGCCCCTCAACTCGCGCAAAGCCTCGGGACTCAAGCCGCTGATGGCCTGGCCTTCGATCAGGACTTCGCCACTCGAGGGCTCGATCAGGCGATTGATGTGGCGCAGCAGCGTTGATTTGCCACTGCCGGATGTTCCCATCAGGCACAGCACCTCACCACGACGCACCTTCAGGCTCACATCGCTGACGGCAGGCAACGTCGAGGCATTCTTGCGCTGATAGGTTTTGGTGACGTTTCGCAATTCGAGGACGACGTCACCCTCCCTTTCGGGATGGCTGGCGGGATGGGCGAGCCATTGAGAAGGCTCGATCCGGGCTGCTGATGAAGCGGTTTGAGTCAGTGTCACAGTAGCTCCGAGCAAGCGCTCCCTGGAGGCGGCGTGCTGCTCGCTCCAGAGTGGGAATAAGGGCTGCGCCCCAGGCCATGCTCCGAATACGGTAAGCCTGATGCAAAAAAAAGCGCCGCAGTTGAGGGCGGCGCCTTGCAGAGGCATAAAGCTAAACGATCTTAAAAACTAGAAATAAATACTATTTTGGAATTAGCTTAGGCCAATATCAGCCCCTCTCCCATCATCAAGATGCGAAGCCTCTAAAAATTCTCAAGGCTGACTTTTATCCCCGCACGCCCCGCCAACTCGATAATCCCGGGTACCCGATCAGCATCAACAATGAAACCGTCGTAATTGTCCCCTCCCGAGTCCAGGTGAAGATAACGTTTACCCAACCGGGCCAACCACTGGTCAAGGTTGCCGAGAACCTCAGGCATGGATGAGGCGCCTTCATGGACATAGACGTAGGGTTCTTTCAAGCCACTGGCGCTTACCAGAAAGGGCGCTTGATACTCGAACACGTCATAACCCTTCCAGTCCACGCTAAGCAGAACGAGGGCTTCAAGTTTTTGTCCTTTGACGTCATTCAACAGCCCCTCTGTGAGGGCGCCGGGTGCGTCATCTCCCATCGCGTATCGACGCATCACACGCCGCACAAGCCTGGACCCTTCCTTTTGTGGAACGAGGGCTACCAGCTCATTGGCAAAAGCCTCAAGTGCTTTTTTCCGGGCAGGATCGTGCCCCTCCGGTCGAAGTTCTTTCATGATTTTTGAAGCGCTGAGGTTGGTTTCTTCGGGTGGAGGCATGGTGAAGCGTCCACCAAACAGCCGATATAAAAAGCCCATGTAACTCCCTGTTTCACGTTGAGGATAACTATCCCGTTCAAGTCCGGGCCCCAGACCCCGTCTTAGCTTACGGGCGCTACGCGATGAATGTCGATCAACTGCCTTGCTGCGAGCGTCCCGCCCTTTTCAGTCCAAGGCCCAATGGCCAGTTGACATCTGCGCGGCAAACTTCTAAAAAAGGGGTCATTGATTGAAGGCGATCCCTCTGATGTTGCTAATCACCGACCTTATGCTGCGCGATATCGGTTTACATGCCGATGCGTCGGGTCGTGCCTGCATCGCCTCCAAATTCAAGAAACAGTCGCTCATTTGACCGGGGCGCGCTGTCCCGTCAGATGGGCTGACAGGACATGAGCGCTACGGACTTCCTCCCTTGCTTTCTTCCCTTCTGCACTTCTGGCGGTGACTCAATCGGTCAACCTTCAGGAGTCAGTACATGTCATCGTTTCAAGGGATCTGGGTTCCACTCGTTACACCTTTCCATAACGGCGCGATCGACTTTGTCGCACTACGGCGGCTGGTCAGCCATCTGCTCGAAAGTGGCATCGACGGTATTGTGGTCTGCGGCACCACCGGCGAAGCAGCGGCGCTGAGCAAACGTGAGCAGTTGGATGTGCTGGATGCGGTGCTGGAACAGGTACCAGGACCGCAGGTGGTCATGGGGCTGGCCGGTAATAATTTGACCGAACTGCTGCACTTTCAGAGTGAAATCCTCAAGCGCCCGGTGGCAGGCTTGCTGGTTCCGCCGCCGTACTACATCCGCCCGTCCCAAGCGGGGCTCGAAGGGTTTTTCAACACCGTCGCCGATGCATCAAGCGTTCCGATCATTCTCTATGACATCCCGTATCGCACCGGCGTGACCTTCGAACAAGCGACCTTACTCAACATTGTCGAGCATGAGCGGATTGTCGCTATCAAGGATTGCGGCGGCAATCAGGCCAACACACTGGCGTTGCTGGCCAGTCAAAAAGTGGATGTGTTGTGCGGCGAAGACAACCAGATATTCAGTGCATTGTGCCTCGGGGCATCCGGCGCAATTGCCGCCTCGGCACACATTCATCCCGAGCTGTTCGTGGCGCTGTATCAGCAAATTCGCGACAACCAGCTGGCCGAGGGTCGTGCGACGTTCCTGCGATTGGTACCGTTGATTCACAGCCTGTTCATCGAACCCAATCCTGCTCCGGTGAAAGCCGCCCTGGCGCTTGCAGGCCTGATCCATGACGAATTGCGAGCGCCGATGCAACGCAGCAGTGAAGCCATGAAGCTGCGTTTGCAGGGCGTAGTGAACGGGCTGAAAAACATCGACTGTTGATTGCCAACGACCCAGACCCAGTTATGGCCGCCCGGCACATGGGCGGTCTTCAGGGGTTCATTTGATTTATCCCACTGAGCTCCACCAAAACCTGAAGAGGGGTACTTGTCAGGTGTCCTGCCCTTTTACCTGGCATATCCCATTGGCTCTGGCCTTGCCTGTATACGAAACACTCGCCGAGCCGTCTGGATTGATCATCAATGAGATCGTGATACCGCTGCCCTTGGCCTCGAAATAGGTTTCACTGAACTTCTTCAGCCTGGCCTCTTTGCCGTTGATATAAATGGGGCCGCCACGATCCGCATGGACCTCAAAGCCTCCAGGACAGGTTGCGTTAACCAAAGGAATCCCGGCCTGCGCAACGGCGGCAACAGATGCCAGAACAACCCCCAACAGTATGTGTTTCATTCAAGTAACTCCCTGACAGACCAAGCGCCCAAACCAAAGCGATACCTTACTTGAATAAAACACGCCACTGCACACGGTGTCTTCAATGTCCGTACACGCGCAATTGAGCTGCGATTTGTCTTCTACACTCTTTTTTGGCCATTTTTGGGTCAAGCCTGTGAAGGCGCACTATGGAAAGGGAGTAATAAAGATGGTTCGCAGAGTTTTGGCGGTTATGGCATTGGTGCTGCTGGCAGGATGCGCCACTAACAGGGCAGAAGTGAGCGTGAATGTCTTGCCACCTGGCAATACACAGACCCCTGCCCCCAGCAATGGCAAGAAGGTATACATCAGCGCCGTGGACAGTCGCGTTTTTCAGATCAAGCCTTCCAGCTTCGACATACCTTCACTGAAATATGACGAGGTCGACGACACGTCGATTACTGCGCGGGCGATTGCGCGCAAACGCAATAACTACAACATGGCCATTGGCGACGTGCTACTGCCTGAAGGGCATACGGTTTCAGAACTGGTGGGCGATGCTGTTGCCAGCGCTTACCGGCAGGCAGGCTATGAAGTGGTCAGCACTCGCGCAGCCCCGGATGTCAGTGAAGTGAAGGTCAACATCATTGAGTTCTGGTCATGGTATACGGCTGAAGGCGTGCTCGATAAGGTGCTGCGCAACAAGTCGTTGTTGCAGATAAAAACCGCAGGCGCACCTGAGCTGTCCCTGAAAACCCTGGTCAGCGAGAAGGTGAAAGTGGCCACGGATAACGACTGGAAGCACATTACCGAAGCCGGCCTTGAAGCCATAACCCAGGAGACCCTCAAGCAGCTTTGAGCGATGTGTCGAGCACAACACGTCAGAGGCCGTCCACTTCGCTTGAAATGGACGGCCTCCAGTCTGATGGATACAGGGATGACCGCAGCATGGGTGCGGCTCCTCCCGGCGCTCGAACTGCCCGCGCTTTGAGCCGTCGGGCAGCCTGAATAGATGTGATCAATGAACCAAAACCTTGAGTCATTGGCCTAGATTGGCAGGGAGTAGATTAACTCGAAGCTCAATGCTGAAGCCCATTGATCACTGCCCATTACCAAGGGCGGGTCCCAACAAGCAATCCGGGACTCCTGCTCGCTACACGTTCTCAAAGTAAACTCCTGAAATACGCTCTACGAACACGCTCTTTTTACCAAGGGCCTTCGCTCGCGTCCAAGACCCCTTCTTCATATCCCCTATGCCCTTACAGCCCCTTGCGCGCTTCCGTTCTCCTGACGGGAAAGCCGTTAAACTCCCCGCGCCGCAATATTGAGAAAAGCTTGAGGGTTGAAGCTACGTAAAATATAGGCAAGCACTGCCTTAATACTTATAAAAGACTTATATTTATCTTTATGAACACGATCAACTGGACTCGGAAAGCTGTTAAGCAGCTCCTGAAACTGCACTCCCGGCATCAGGTTCAAATTCGTGATGCGGTGTCCGGACTCAAGGACATCCCCGACGTGGTAAATATCAAGTCACTGACTGACCACGACTTCGGATACCGCCTGCGGGTGGGGCAACTACCGAGTCCTGTTCGACTGGGACGGCACGATTAAAGTGGTCAGCATTCAAGAGGTAAAAAAACGCGATGAACGCACCTACTGACATACAAATCATCAACGGACCTGACGGCAAGCCCGCGTTCGTCGTCATCCCTTACGCGCAATACGTTGCGCAGCACCCTGACAGCGATGTCATCCCACATGACGTTGTCAGCCGCATCGTGGAGGGTGCCACCCCTATTCGCGCATGGCGTGAATACCTGGACCTGACCCAGGAGGAAGTGGCCAAGCGTTTGGGAATTTCCCAACCAGCTTACGCCCAGCAAGAAACCGTCTCGAAACCACGTAAGGCGACCCGCGAGAAAATCGCGGCGGCTTTTGGGATCAATGCGGATCAGTTGGAGTTGTAAGCTCGCGATCTGGCGCAGATGCCAATGATCAAGAACAATAAACCGCCTCAATGGTCGGTTTTTTGATGCTGCGCTCCTTCAGGGCAAGGTACACAAAGTGCTAAAGCAGGGCTGCGTTTACAAGAGTCGATTGCCCTGCACCAGAATGCCGTTGATCTGGAAAAACGCAAAAACCATATTTACAGGGCCATTGCCGAAGGCGCCCGCCCCTAGAAAAGCTGGGGATACGATACTGCCCGCCATATAACTGTCGTCACACCTATGCGACAATATGCTTAATGTCCGGCATGAATCCCGCCTTTATTGCTCAGCAACTTGGCCATAGCGTCCAAATGTTGCTCTCTACTTATGCGCGCTGGCTGAACTCTAGCGGTGATTGGGATGAGATGGAAAAGCTCTTGAATGGCCCAGGATTGGCCCAAGCGACAAAAGCACACCGCGTAACCCCTTGATAGGTAACCCCTTTGATCTCCACAGCAAATATCACGATGCAGTTCGGCGCAAAGCCGCTATTCGAGAACGTTTCAGTAAAATTTGGTGCAGGTAACCGTTATGGCCTGATCGGCGCCAACGGTTGCGGCAAGTCCACCTTCATGAAAATCCTCGGTGATGATCTTGAGCCGTCTGGCGGCCAGGTCATGCTGGAGCCGAACGTGCGTCTGGGTAAATTGCGCCAGGACCAGTTCGCTTACGAAGAATTCACCGTCATCGATACCGTGATCATGGGTCACGAAGAGCTGTGGAAGGTCAAGGCCGAACGCGACCGCATCTACTCGCTGCCAGAAATGACTGAAGATGACGGCATGGCCGTTGCCGAACTCGAAACCGAGTTCGCAGAAATGGACGGTTATACCGCCGAATCCCGTGCTGGCGAGTTGCTGCTGGGCCTGGGTATTGGCATCGAACAGCACAACGGTCCGATGAGCGAAGTATCGCCGGGCTGGAAGCTGCGTGTTCTGCTGGCTCAGGCGCTGTTCTCGGACCCTGAAGTCCTGCTGCTCGACGAACCGACCAACCACCTGGATATCAACACCATCCGCTGGCTGGAAAACATTCTGACCCAGCGTAACAGCCTGATGATCATCATCTCTCACGACAGGCACTTCCTGAACAGTGTCTGCACCCACATGGCTGACCTGGACTACGGCGAACTGCGTCTGTTCCCGGGCAACTATGACGAGTACATGACCGTCGCTACCCAGTCGCGCGAACAGCTGCTGTCTGAAAACGCCAAGAAAAAGGCCCAGATCAACGAACTGCAAGCGTTCGTCAGCCGCTTCTCGGCCAACGCCTCGAAATCCAAGCAGGCCAGCTCCCGCGCCAAGGCGATCGACAAGATCACCCTGGCCGAGGTCAAGCCTTCGAGCCGTGTCAGCCCGTTCATTCGCTTTGAACAGAACAAAAAGCTGCACCGTCAGGCAGTCATTGTCGAGCAAATGGCCAAAGGCTTTGATGGCAAGATCCTGTTCAAGGACTTCAGCTTCACCGTTGAAGCCGGCGAGCGCGTCGCGATCATTGGTCCGAACGGTATCGGTAAAACCACCCTGCTGCGCACCCTGGTCAACGAACTGACCCCGGATGCCGGTACTGTGAAGTGGACGGATGCCGCTGAGCTGGGCTACTACGCCCAGGACCATGCCCACGACTTCGAAGACGACATGACCCTGTTCGACTGGATGGGCCAGTGGACTCAAGGCGAGCAAATGGTACGTGGCACCTTGGGCCGCATGCTGTTCTCCAACGATGACATCCTCAAGTCGGTCAAGGTGATTTCCGGTGGTGAGCAAGGTCGCATGCTGTTCGGCAAGCTGATCCTGCAAAAAGCCAACGTGCTGATCATGGACGAACCGACCAACCACTTGGACATGGAATCCATCGAGGCGCTGAACCTGGCACTCGAGAACTACCCGGGCACCCTGGTATTCGTCAGCCATGACCGTGAGTTCGTATCCTCCCTGGCCACTCGTATCATCGAGTTGAGCCCAAGCGGCGTGATCGACTTCAGCGGTACATACGATGACTACCTGCGTAGCCAGGGCGTTGTGTTCTGATTTGAGACACCGCGAACGGCCCCCTGCCCTGGTTGTGTAACAGCGCAACCTGAGCAGGCCCCAAGACCAATGCCCCGACTCGTCGGGGCATTGGCGTTTCTGGCACCTGAAAATACCGCACCTGGTGGACCCTGTGACACGCCAGGCCTGCCCCCCCGCACTATCAACCCACGCAAAGCTCCACCTGGCCATCGCTCAAGCGTGCGGGCCACACACGCAAGCGCTGTTGCGGCGACTCCAGGCAATGGCCGTCCTCCAGTCGGTAATGCTGTTTGTAGATCGGCGACGCCACCACCAGCTCACCCTTGATCGTGCCAATCAGACCGCGGCCGATGACATTAGCCCCGGATTGCGGGTCATGGTTGTCAATGGCGTAGAGGGATTTGCCCTCGTGTTGAGGCAGGTAAAAAAGCGCCACCTGCGCCCCTTCAAACCAGACCACCACCCCGGAGTTGGTCACCAGGTCTTGCTCATTGCACACCGTTTTCCAGGTGGCCAGGTTTTGCCGGGTATTCGACTGGCTCATCACGCAATCTCCTC
This sequence comes from Pseudomonas sp. NKUCC02_KPG, assembly GCF_019345465.1. Taxonomy (GTDB): domain Bacteria; phylum Pseudomonadota; class Gammaproteobacteria; order Pseudomonadales; family Pseudomonadaceae; genus Aquipseudomonas. The sequence goes on along the minus strand of NZ_JAHKRC010000006.1, from coordinate 157,587 downwards.
GATAACAGGAATAAGGTTAAGTTCGGCAGCCATGATCGGACGACGCTGGCCGCGCTCCTGGACAAAATGGATATCGGGGTCTGCACGCTTGTCGTTGACAAAGGTGCGAAAGCGCTTGAGCTTTTCAGGGTCTTTGAGGGTGTTGGCCCATTCGCATTCATAGCGATCGACCACCAGCTGCATCTGGGACTCAAGTTCGGCACCCAGGCCCAGACTGTCGTCGAGGATCACGGCTTTGAGGTAGTCCAGGCCACCCTCCAGGCTTTCGCGCCACACCGAAGTGCGTTGCAGCTTGTCAGCCGTGCGGATGTAGAACATCAGGAAGCGGTCGATGTAGCGAATCAGCGTGTCGTCATCCAGATCGGTGGCGAACAGTTCGGCGTGACGAGGACGCATGCCGCCGTTACCGGCGATATACAGGTTCCAGCCTTTTTCGGTAGCGATCACGCCAACATCTTTGCTTTGCGCTTCGGCGCACTCGCGGGTGCATCCGGAGACGGCGAACTTGAGCTTGTGCGGCGAGCGCAGTCCCTTGTAGCGATCTTCGATCAACAGGGCCATTTTCACGCTGTCTTGTACACCGTAGCGGCACCAGGTACTGCCGACACAGGATTTAACCGTACGGGTCGATTTGCCGTAGGCGTGTCCTGTTTCAAAACCGGCCTCGATCAGCTCACTCCAGATGTCCGGCAACTCATGCAACTGGGCGCCAAACAGATCGATACGCTGGCCACCGGTGATTTTGGTGTACAGGTCGTACTTCTTCGCCACCACGCCAATTGCGATCAGCTTGTCGGCCGTGATCTCGCCACCGGGGATGCGCGGTACTACGGAGTAAGTGCCGTTTTTCTGCATATTGGCCATGAATGTGTCATTGGTGTCCTGCAGCGGCACCAGCGAGGCATCCATGATCGGCTGGTTCCAGCACGACGCGAGTATCGACCCCACGGCCGGCTTGCAGACATCGCAACCGGTGTGGCCACGGCCATGGCTGGCCAGCAACTCTTCAAAGGTGGTCACGCCTTCTACGCGAACCAGAGCGTAAAGTTCCTGACGGGTATAGGCGAAGTGTTCGCACAGGCTCTTGTCGACAGCCACACCCCGGGCAATCAGCTCGTGCTCGAATACTTGCTTGAGTAAACCGGCGCAACCACCGCAGCCAGTACAGGCCTTGGTCTGCGCCTTGAGCATGCCGAGGTCGCCGCAGCCGCCGTCAATGGCAGAACAGATGGCACCTTTGGTGACGTTGTGGCAAGAACAGACCGTCGCCGATTCCGGCAGTGAACCCGGCCCCAGGGTGGGTGCACCGGTGGACGACGGCAAGATCAGGCTGGCAGGTTCCGCTGGCAAGGCAATGCTGTTTTGCATGTATTGCAGCAAGGTGTCGTAGTAGCTGTTGTCGCCGACCAGTACGGCACCGATCACATGCTTGCCCGTGGCGTCGACCACCAGGCGCCGATAACTGGCCGTGGCCTCGTCGATAAACTGATAGCTGCGCGAACCCGGCATATGGCCGTGGGCGTCGCCAATGGAACCGACGTCTACGCCCAGCAGTTTGAGTTTGGTCGACATGTCCGCGCCGATAAACGGCTCAGCGGCCTGATCACACAACACGGCCGCCACCCCCCGGGCCATCTGGTAACCCGGCGCGACCAGGCCGAACACGCTGCCGTTCCAGGAAGCGCACTCGCCGATGGCATAGATGTTCGGATCACTGCTCAAGCATTCGTCGTTGATCACCACACCGCCGCGCGGGCCTATCTCCAAAGCTGCCTGACGGGCCAGGCCATCCTGGGCGCGGATACCGGCCGAGAAGACAATCAGGTCGGTTTCAAGGAACTCGTCATTGGCGAAGTTCATGCGATAGCGATACTGCTCGCCAGCGCTGATCGACTGGGTGGCGCGCGACAGGTGGACGCCGACCCCCAGCCGTTCGATTTGCGTCTTGAGTGCCAGGCCGCCGAAGTCATCCAGTTGCACCGGCATCAGGCGCGGTGCGAATTCGACAACATGGGCTTCCAGGCCAAGGCTTTTGAGCGCGTTGGCCGCCTCAAGGCCCAGCAAACCACCGCCCACCACCACGCCACGTCGGGCATTGATTGCCGCAGCCCGTATGGCGTCGAGGTCTTCAAGGGTTCGATACACCAGGCGTGAATCCCCCTCCGCCCCTTCAATCGGCGGCACAAAGGGATAAGACCCGGTGGCCAGCACCAATTTGTCGTACGGCACGCTGCATTGCGCAGTGATCACCTCACACCGGGCGCGATCGATTTCCAGTACGGGGACACCCAAGTGCAACGTGACACCGGGCGTCTGGTAGAGCGACTCCTCTGACAGTGCCAGCGACTCGGCATCGCGACCGGTGAAGTATTCAGAAAGGTGCACCCGGTCATAGGCCCGCATGGGCTCCTCGCTGAACACATGCAGTCGGTAGTGATCCAGCGCGCCACGCGCGATCAACTGCTCGACACAATGATGTCCGACCATGCCATTGCCCACTACGACCAGGGTTTTCACGTTGTTCAACACGGCAACATTGGAGTTCATATAAAGCACCCGCCAAAGCCCATCACAGTTATTAAAAAGCAAAAAAAAACGCCTGAAACCTTACGGTTCCAGGCGTCTTTGCCTGTTCTTATGCGGGGTTAAATCGGGCTGCTTCGCCTGACCCACCGCTGTTGCCCATGACCTGTGCGGCCTGTCGATCGTCGTTGACCGAGGGGGCTGTCCACTCTAATGCCTCGCCGGTGGACCTGAATCAGGACTTGCAGTCTTTGTGCCAGACCGGGATGGGCCTTGTAACAACACAGTTTTAAGGCACAACGATCACTGAGCAGCGACAGTTTTGCCTCTAACTGGTGCGCTCCAGCGTTCGAGCGCGATGGAAACGTGCAATTTTTCATGGCGATGAACGGGCGCCAATCGAGCCAGCACATGCGCCATGAGCACGATGTTTATTGCATTATCTTCGCTGCGGGCCGGGCGTTACGCTCCTCGCGCCGATCAAACTTGGCGTTCTGCTCTTTCGATCTGCGGTCAGTGAAGGCACAATGCGCATCCTTTTTTGGCTGGCCATGCCGCAGGCGCCTCGAAATGATCAAAACACCGTACTACCTGATTGATAAACAAAAGCTGCTGGCGAACATGCAGAAGATCGCCTACGTACGCGAGCAGTCCGGGGCCAAGGCCCTGCTGGCACTCAAGTGCTTCGCCACCTGGTCGGTGTTCGACCTGATGCAGCAGTACATGGACGGCACCACGTCGTCGTCGTTGTATGAACTCAAGCTCGGTCGACAGAAGTTCGCCGGCGAGACCCACGCCTACAGCGTGGCCTGGGCCGACGACGAAATCGAAGAGATGCTCGAGAACAGCGACAAGATCATCTTCAACTCCATCGGCCAGTTGCAGCGCTATGCCCAGGCCTCTGCCGGCAAAGTGCGCGGTCTGCGGGTCAACCCGCAGGTGAGCAGCTCCGACTACCTGTTGGCCGACCCCGCTCGTCCGTTCAGCCGCCTGGGCGAATGGGACCCGGTGAAGATCGAGCAGGTCATCGACCAGATCTCGGGCTTCATGTTCCACAACAACTGCGAGAACGGTGACTTCGGCCTGTTCGACAAGATGCTGTGCACCATCGAAGAACGCTTCGGCGATCTGCTGCACAAGGTTGAATGGGTCAGCCTGGGTGGCGGTATCCACTTCACCGGTGACGACTATGCACTGGATGCTTTCTGCGCGCGCCTCAAGGCCTTCTCGCAAAAGTACGGCGTGCAGGTCTATCTGGAACCTGGTGAAGCTGCCATCACCCAGAGCGCCTCGCTGGAAGTGACCGTGCTCGACACACTCTACAACGGCAAGCACCTGGCGGTCGTAGACAGCTCCATCGAAGCCCACATGCTCGATCTGCTGATCTATCGCCTGAACGCCAAGCTGGCCCCAAGCGAGGGTGAACACACCTATATGGTGTGCGGCAAGTCATGCCTAGCCGGAGACATTTTCGGCGAGTATCCATTTGATCGTCCGCTGGCCATCGGCGATCGGCTGTCGTTTATCGACGCAGCGGGTTACACCATGGTCAAGAAAAACTGGTTCAACGGTCTGAAAATGCCGTCCATCGTAGTGAAACAACTCGACGGTACAGTCGAAGTGGTTCGCGAGTTTGATTTCAACGACTACCTGTCCAGCCTCTCGTAATCTGGCAGAAGGGAGATTTAAACAAATTGAAGAAAAACGTTCTTATCATTGGTGCAGGAGGTGTCGCCAAGGTGGTGGCCCACAAGTGCGCGCAGCACAACGATGAACTTGGTCGTATCGCTATCGCGTCGCGCAACATCTCCAAATGCCAGGCCATCATCGACAGCGTCATCGCCAAGGGTAGCCTCAAGCAGCCCGCCGACATCAAAGCCTTCTCGCTGAACGCTCTGGATGTCGAAGCGACCAAGGCGCTGATTCTGGAAACCGAATCGCAGATCGTCATCAACGTCGGCTCTGCCTTCCTCAACATGTCGGTGCTGCGTGCCTGCATCGATACCGGCGTGGCCTATCTCGACACCGCCATTCACGAAGAGCCGGGCAAGGTCTGCGAAACGCCGCCCTGGTATGGCAACTACGAGTGGAACCACATCGAGGAGTGCAAAGCGAAAAACATCACCGCCATCCTCGGCGTAGGCTTCGACCCGGGTGTGGTCAACGCTTATGCAGCTCTGGCGCAGCAACAGTATTTCGACCGCATTGATTCGATCGATATTCTCGACGTCAATGCCGGTTCCCACGGCAAGTATTTCGCCACCAACTTCGACCCGGAAATCAACTTCCGCGAGTTCACCGGGCAGGTCTGGAGCTGGCAGAACAGCCAGTGGACCAGCAATAGCATGTTCGAAGTCAAGCGTACCGACGATCTGCCGGTCGTGGGCGAGCAGAACCTGTACCTGACCGGTCATGACGAGGTTCATTCCCTGTCGAAGAACCTCGACGTGCCAAACGTGCGTTTCTGGATGAGTTTCGGCGAGCACTACATCAATGTGTTCACGGTGCTCAAGAACCTGGGCCTTCTCTCCGAACAGCCGGTCAAGACCGCTGAAGGCCTGGAAGTCGTGCCACTCAAACTGGTCAAGGCCGTGCTGCCTGATCCGAGCTCGCTTGCTCCCGGCTACACGGGCAAGACCTGCATCGGTGATCTGGTCAAGGGCACCAAGGATGGTCAGCCGCGCGAGGTGTTCATCTACAACGTCGCCGACCACGAGGACGCCTTTGCCGAGACTGACAGCCAGGGCATTTCCTATACCGCCGGTGTACCTCCGGTAGCAGCAGCCTTGCTGGTCGCTCGCGGCGAGTGGGACGTAAAACGCATGGTCAACGTCGAAGAACTGCCAGCAGAGCCGTTCCTCAAGGCGCTGGACGTGATGGGCCTGCCAACTCGTATCAAGGATGAGAACGGCGATCGTCCCTGGAACTGAAGCCTGATTGACAGGTAATGTGTGTTTCACGCTTTAGCCAACGCCCCGACGTGTCGGGGCATTGGCTTTTTGCTTCCTGATAATATAGTTAGCCTGCTTTCATTTCTTCTGAAGCCGAGCCATGATGCGGGTCTATGACCGTCAGCCGGATTCACCGTCTATGCCTGCGCAACAACCCCACGTCGAGAGTTCCCTGTCGGTCACGCTGCAAATCCTTTCGATCGTGTTCTACACCTTCATCGCGTTTATTTGCATCGGCTTGCCGATAGCCGTATTGCCCGGTTATGTCCACGACCAACTGGGTTTCAGTGCCGTAATCGCAGGCCTGACCATTGCTTCGCAATACCTGGCAACCTTGCTCAGCCGTCCTTTCGCCGGACGCCTGGTGGACAGCCTCGGCACCAAGCCCGCCATCGTGTATGGCCTGATCGGGATTGCCATCAGCGGCGTACTCACCTCCCTGGCCGTCGCACTGCAAGGCTGGCCACTGCTTAGCCTGTGCATTTTGATCGCCGGACGGATTTTCCTGGGCATTGCCCAAGGCTTGATCGGCGTCGGCACGATCAGTTGGGGGATCGCTCAGGTCGGGTCGCAACACACCGCCCGGGCGATTGGCTGGAACGGCATTGCGTCCTATGGTGCAATCGCCATCGGTGCCCCGCTGGGTGTCGTGATGATCGGCCAGCTGGGGTTTTTCAGCCTGGGGGTGACGCTGTTACTGCTGGCACTGTTTGCCTTGCTGCTTATTCGTAAAAAACCTTCGATTCCGGTGATCAGCGGCGTGCGCCTGCCCTTTTGGTCGGTGTTCGGCCTGATCGCACCGTACGGCATCAGCCTGACCCTGGCATCCATTGGCTATGGCACCCTGACCACCTTCATTACCTTGTTTTACATCGACCGCGGCTGGGTCGGAGCCGCTTATTGCCTGTCGGTGTTCGGCGTGTGCTTTATCCTTGCGCGCCTGATTTTCACCAACAGCATCAGCCGCTTTGGCGGCTACACCGTGGCGATCGTCTGCATGACGATCGAAACGGTCGGTCTGACATTATTGTGGCTGGCACCTTCCGAGGCATATGCCCTGACAGGCGCTGGCCTGACCGGTTTTGGCCTGTCGCTGGTGTACCCGGCGCTGGGTGTGGAGGCGGTCAAGCGGGTGCCGGTCTCCAGCCGGGGCGCGGGGTTGAGTGCCTATGCAGTGTTTTTCGATCTGGCCCTCGCCATCGCGGGCCCGATCATGGGCGCCATCGCATTGAACATGGGGTACCCGTGGATTTTCTTCAGCGCCGCAGTCATGTGCTGCGTGGGTTTGCTGCTGAGCGTGACCCTGTCGCGTCGCGCAAACGGCTAGATCCTAGATCAGTGGTCGGCAGTGCGAAACCCCGTGCGCTGGCGGACTTGCAGGGTCTTGCTGAAAAACCGTCCCGCCTCATAAATCAGATCACGGTGCACATCCTCGCGGTCGACCCCCTGCGCGTCGGTGCATAGACCGGGCATTGCGCCCATTTGCTCGTCGGTGCAAGGCGCCATGAACACGAAATGCCCGGCACCAGGAATCACCTTGAACTCAGGCTCCACTGGCAGCTTGCGCGCAAGGGCGTCGGCATTTTTGTCCGGGAACACCAGCTTGTCGTTGTCGCCGCTGTACAGCAGGACCGGCACATGCACATCGGCCAGGGTTTGCCGGCCAAACATCAGGCTCAAGGGGGCCATCAGCAGCAGTGCATGAACCCGAGGATCGGCAACGGGAACAAGGTCATCACGATCGGCGATCAGCTCGCCTTTTGTCGTACAGGCATCACGGTCCTCAGGTCGCTCCTGGCAATAGCGGCGCAAGCGATCCAGATCAGGCTGGGCTCCGGAAAGAATCAACGCCGTTTCGCCGCCTGCCGAATAACCGATGACCCCCACCTGATCGTCATGCACGTACGGTGACAGCTCGCGATCCGCCAGCGTGGCAGTGATGGCGGCCGATATCTGCATCGGCCGTCCGTAGAGGTTGCTCAGGGTACCCAGGCGACTGTGGTCTTTGTAGTTGTCTCCCGGGTGCAACACCGCCACCACCACAAACCCCTTGCGCGCCAATGACGTGGCCAGATCGTGCAGGGCCAGCGGGGTTCCGGTGTTGCCATGGGACAACATCAACAGCGGGTAATGGCCCATGGCAATTTTGGCTTCTTCAGTCGCCTCGACTTCATAACCGCCCATTCTGGTCAGCCCCCGGGCTTCATTGGACGGATAAAAGGCGATAGCGCGCATGGGCTGATCGTCCAGAGGGTCGAGAAAACTCAAGCGATGAAAGCCCACGCCCCATTGCATGGCAGGTTCGGCCTGCACCAGGACGGGGCAACATGCCAGGAGTAAAACCAGTGCCGCATTGAGACGTATCATGGAGGCTCACCTTTAATGGCGCGTAGCTTGAAACCGGACATGCAGGACGTCTATCCACACACTCTGCATAACCCAAGCCAAACGCAAAAAAACTCCGTACTCCGGTCTTTGAAGACATCCAGAGTACAGAGTTTAGTCGGTGAAACCGTCCAGATTACTTACGCTGCGCTGAACAGATCCTGGTTAATGTGCGCCTGGGCATCGTTCATGGCCTTGGTGCGAACTTCGTCGCCATAGGCTAGGCCGTGGGCGCGAACAAACTCGACATCGGTGATGCCCATGAAGCCCAGCATCACTTTCAAATAGTCTTCATGGGCAACGCCCGTGGCCTGCCCAACATGCAGACCGCCCGAGGTCGACACCACGATCACCTTTTTATTGCCGCACAGGCCTTCCGGGCCAGCTTCGGTGTAACGGAAGGTCTGACCGGCAACGGCAATGCGGTCGATCCAGGCCTTGAGCTGGGTAGGAATGGTGAAGTTGTACATCGGCGCCGCAATCACTACCGCGTCAGCGGCCAGGAACTGCGCAAGGGTATCGGCACTCAATTGGGCTTCATGTTTCTGTGCCGCATCACGCAGCTCAGCCGGTGTGCCCGCCGCCACCAGGGTTGCGGCCGAGAAATGTTCAATGGCCTCTGCAGCCAGATCGCGATAGCTCACCTCTACGTCAGGGTCGGCAGCCTGCCAGGCCTTGACCACTTCACGGCTCAACTGACGCGAAGCCGAGTTGTCGCCCAGAATGCTCGAATCGATATGCAACAGTTTCATGTGTGATCTCCAAATGAGGACCGCTACTGGGCGATCTGATGAAGTAGATGCTACCGATGAAAGTAATCGACGATAAGTTAGCCATCGTGCGATAGTTCGTCCCATCCATAGGACAGTGAGCCCGTCATGCAAGACCTCAATGACTTGTATTACTTCGCCAAGGTGGTCGAAGCCGGTGGCTTTGCCGCTGCGGGTCGATTGCTGGGGATTCCGAAGTCGCGCCTGTCGCGCCGGGTGGCCGAGCTTGAAGAGCGCCTTGGCGCCCGCCTGCTGCAGCGTACTACCCGCCAACTCAAGCTCACGGCCGTGGGTGAGCGCTACCTGCGTCACTGCCAGGCCATGTTGCTTGAGGCCGAAATGGCCGACGAGGCAGTGGCCAGCATGTCCAGCGAGCCGCGAGGCCGCCTGCGCGTATCGTGCCCTGTGGGCCTGGCACACGAGTTCATGCCCGGCGTGATCAGTTCGTTTCTGCAGGCCTACCCGCTTGTGCAGCTGGAAGTCAGCCTGCTCAACCGTCGCGTCGATCTGGTCACTGAAGGCATTGATGTCGCCTTGCGCGTGCGTGAAGAAGGCGATGAAGACCCGTTACTGGTCACGCGGCGTTTGCGCCAGGCCCGCACCGTGATGGTGGCCAGCCCCGGATTTGCCCGCCAGTGGCCGGTCAATACCCCGGAAGACTTGAAAAACGTGCCGCTGCTGGGTGCCCTTGAACCTGATCGCATGGTTCATCTGCGCATGCTCGACGAACAGGGCAAGGCCAGCAACCTGGTACTGGAAGCGCGCCTGGGCATTGATGATTTTGTCGTGCGCAAAGCCTGCACCCTGGCCGGCCTGGGCTTTACCGTACTGCCCATGATGTATTGCGAACAGGAACTGCTGGACGGGCAGCTGGTTCAAATCCTGCCCTCATGGACCCTGCCAGGGGGCTGGCTGCATGCGGTTTACCCCCACAGACGCGGGGTGATGCCTGCCGTCAGGGCCTGGATCGACCATTTGGTCGAATCATTCGAAAGGTGTGGAGACAAACTGCTATGAGCCAGATGACCCAGCATGACGTAGCCCAATTCTGTCGCAGCCTGCCGGGCGTCAAGGAAGTGGTGCAATGGGGAGGCGTTCAGGTGTTTTATGTCGACCAGAGGAAGATGTTCGCCCTGCTCAACCTCAACCGCGACGGGCTCTCGTTCAAGGTCGAGAAAGAATTGTTTCTGGGCTATGTCGATCGTCCGGGCATACACCCGTCGCCGTATCTGGCGCGGGCGTTCTGGATCAACATGCAAGCGCCCTACCCGATGGGCGCTGCAGAACTGCAAGACCTGTTGCGACGATCCCATCAACTGGTGGTCGCCAAGCTGGCAAAAAAACGTCAGATCGGCTTATTGCTTTAATCGCTACAGGTTCGCAAAGGTCATTTTCACGAACAGAATGTCAATCCAGATCACCTGGTGCAAAGCCACGATCAGCCAGAAAAACACCTGGTAAGACACCTTGCGGGTTTTGTGGCGAAACACCTGTTGCGCCACCAAGGCTCCCGGCCATCCGCCCAGTAGCTCAACCCCGTGCAGCACATTTTCCGGGGTGCGCCACTGGCCAGTCCTGGCCTGCTGCTTGTCGTACCAATACAGGCCAAACGCAAGAACGCTGGCAACTGCATAGGCCAGCAAGGGCAACCGGCTGCCCCCGGTGAGCAGTACATTCACCGAACCGCCCAGTGGCAATGCACAGAGCAGCGCCAATATCGCCAGCTTGAGTTTCAAGCCGCGAATCGGCGCCCCCTGGCGCTCACGCATACCGGCATGCTCGCGCCGGTCCTTGACCTTGGTTTTCACGCCGAAGCCGCAGACCAGTCGATCCAGCCGAACTGCCAGGTGGCCAGAATCAGCAAGCCAAACCCGATGCGATACCAAGCGAACACGGCATAACTGTGGTTCGAAATGAACTTCAGCAATGCCCGTACCGCGATCATGGCGAAGATAAACGAGGTCACAAAACCAATCGCGAACACTGGCAAGTCGTCAGGCTGGAACAGATGACGGTACTTGTAGCCCGAGTACACCGCCGCACCGACCATGGTTGGCATGGCCAGGAAGAATGAAAACTCGGTCGCCGCCTTGCGGGACAAGCCAAACAGCAGGCCGCCGATAATGGTCGAGCCCGAGCGCGAAGTGCCTGGAATCATCGCCAGACATTGCGCAAAGCCGATTTTCACCGCGTCTTTCCAGGTCATGTCGTCCACTGTTTCGGCACGAATCACGTGTTGGCGACGCTCAGCCCACAACATGATGACACCACCCACCACCAGTGCCGTGGCAACGGTAATCGGGTTGAACAGGTACTCGTGAATCACATCGGCAAAAATCACTCCCAGCACCACAGCAGGCATCACCGCGATGATCAGGTTGGTGGTAAAACGGCGCGCCTCTGGTTTAGTGGGCAAACCGATGACAACGTCGATGATCTTGCGACGAAATTCCCAGACAACAGCCAAAATGGCGCCCAGCTGGATGATGATGTTGAACGCCATCGCCCGCTCGCCGCCGAAGTTCAGCAAGTCGGCCACGATAATCTGGTGACCGGTGCTTGAGATCGGCAAAAACTCCGTCAAGCCCTCAACGACGCCAAGTATCAACGCCTGAGCGGCAGTCCAAAGATCCATTATTCCCCCATAAAGCCCTGCCTCATGCAGAGCTGATTAGTCTTGATTAAGTGTTTGCCACCGCTGCCCTGAAGTGGGTTACAGGTGCGACATGTTCCCCAGAACGGTGTGAAAAAACTGTCAGAAATCAATAAAGATGAAGCTTTGCCAATTTCGGCCGAGATCCTATCAGACACGTTCTACTTTCGCTGCTATGACATGACTTCGGTTTCGTCTGACAGGCAAGTCTGAAAAAAGTTGTTCTGCGAAACACCACAAGAAGAAAAACAGGAGTGAACATTTATGAATACCCTGCGCGGGTTGTCCATCAGCCGTCGTTTATGGCTGATTCTGATCGTTGCAATGGCGATGCTGCTGGCGTTGGGCTTATTGATGCTAAAGCAGATACATGACGATTTGTATGAAGGCAAAGCCCAGAAGACCCAACATGTGGTGCAGGCCGCCAGTGGCGTGCTCAGCTACTACCACGGCCTGGAGACGGCCGGCAGCTTGAGCCGTGAAGCGGCACAGCAGCAGGCTCTGAGCGTGATCAGCACACTGCGCTACGACAATGACGACTATTTCTGGATCAACGACCTGCGCCCGTACATGGTCATGCACCCCACCAACCCCAAGCTCGATGGCAAGGACCTGTCCGCCATCAAAGACCCGGACGGCTTCGGGATTTTTAACGAAATGGCACACCTGGCCAAAACCAGGGGCGCGGGCATGGTTGACTACCGCTGGCCAAAACCCGGCGCGCAAGATCCGGTGCAAAAAACCTCCTATGTGCAATTGTTCGAGCCTTGGGGCTGGGTCATCGGCTCTGGCGTCTACATCGACGACATGCAGGCCGAATTCCGCGCCCAGGCCTGGAAAGCCAGTTGGGCAGGCCTGGGCATAGCGCTGGTCATGGCGCTGCTGGTCACCCTCATTGCCCGCAGCATTGTGCGACCGCTGCAAGAGGCGGTGCAGGCCATGGCCAATATTGCCAGCGGTGAAAGCGACCTGACCCGTAGCCTCGATACCCACGGCCGGGATGAAGTCACCCTTCTGGCACAGCATTTCAATGCTTTTACCGCCAAGCTGCGCAATGTGATCAGCCATCTGCAGTCCACCGCCACGGCACTTGAGCAGTCTTCCACTGAGCTGGGCAATGACGCGACCGACGCCCAGCAGCGCAGCCAGCAGCAGGCCCTGCAAATGGATCAGGTCGCCACGGCAATCAACGAAGTGACGTACGCCGTGCAAGAGGTGGCCAAGAACGCCGAGCATGCTGCCGGCGAAATGCGCGGCGCCCAGTCCCAAGCCGAGCTTGGCCAGCAAAACATCGACAGCAGCCTGCAACAGATCGACCAACTGTCCGGCACCATCAATCAGGCAGTCGACGTCATCCGGACCCTGGCCACGCAAAGCAGCGAAATCGGCAGCGTGCTTGAGGTGATCCGCTCGATTGCCGAACAAACCAACCTGCTGGCGCTCAACGCCGCCATCGAAGCGGCCCGCGCAGGCGAGCAAGGGCGTGGCTTTGCCGTTGTGGCCGACGAGGTCCGGCTGCTGGCCCAGCGCACGCAAAAATCCACGGCCGAAATCCAGACCATGATCGAAGGCTTGCAGAAGCACTCCGAAGCCGCGGTCAATGTCATCGGCACGAGCAGCCGGGCCTCTCAACTGACCATCGAACAAGCCACCCAGGCCGGGCAAAGCCTGACCAGCATTGGCCATGCACTGAACAATCTCAACGATCTCAATGCATCCATTGCCAGCGCCACGTTGCAACAGGCCCACGTGGTGGAAGACATCAACCAGAACGTGACCCAGGCCGCCCAACTGTCCCAGGGCACTGCCCAGGCGGCAGAACAGTCGAGCGCCGCCAGTGCCCACCTCAAGGAATTGAGCGTGCAGCTCAATGGGTTATTGCGTCAGTTCAGGGTCTAGAAGCAGGTGCAAGGTTTCAGCTTGCCGCTGAAACCTTGACATCTCTCCATCTTTTGAGTTTCCATGAAACCGGTTTCAGCGCTTTGCCGCGAAACCGCCTGCGATAACTCAAATAAAAGGTTTCAGGCCGTGAACAGTTTTTCAGCAGCCCAGCGCACCCGCGTGACCATGCTCGATGTTGCCCAGCGGGCCGGAGTGTCCAAGGCCAGCGTGTCGCGCTTTATTGGCGAAGACCGCGCCTTGCTGTCCGAAGCCATCGCCGAGCGTATCGAGCGGGCAATCAATGATCTGGGCTATCGGCCCAATCAAATGGCCCGTGGCCTGAAACGCGGTCGCACCCGACTGATCGGGATGTTGGTGGCCGATATTCGCAACCCCTATTCCATTGCAGTCATGCACGGCGTCGAAACCGCCTGCCGCCTGCATGGCTACAACCTTGTCGTCTGTAACACCGACCGTAATGACGAGCAGGAGCGCCAGCACCTGGCAGCTCTGCGTGCCTACAATATCGAAGGCCTGATCCTTAATACCCTTGGCCATGACCCTGACGCGCTGCAAGCGTTGCATCAAGAAATGCCCATCGTGCTGATCGACCGCAAAGTGGAGCAGTTGCACACCGACCTGGTGGGCCTCGATAACCCCGAGGCGGTGCGCATGGCGTTGGAGCATCTTGATCAGCAGGGTTATCGCGATGTGCTGATGGTCAGCGAGCCGGTTGACGGTACCAGTTCCCGGATCGAGCGTATCAGCAGTTTTACCGGGCAACTGGCCGCACGCCCTGCCCTTCGCGGTGCCGTGATCAAGACCGGCCCGGGCCTTCGCGCCGACATCCAGACCTTCCTGCAAACAACCGGCCACGGCCCCAAGGCGATCTTTTGCGCCAACGGCCTCGCCGCACTGGCGTGCACCCAGGTGTTGCGCGAGTTGAACTGCCGGTTGTTCGAAGACGTAGGGTTGATTGCCCTCGATGACCTGGAATGGTTCCCGTTGGTGGGCAGCGGCATCACCGCACTGGCCCAGCCCACGCAACAGATCGGCGCCAGTGCCTTTGACTGCCTGCTTAAGCGCCTGAGCGGTGACACGTCACCGCCACGGGCGCTGGATTTTCCTGCGCAATTGATTATTCGCGGCTCAACACACCCCCTGACGGCCTGACACTTCAGCGGCTGGTAACCCATGAACCGGTGACCAGCCGTTTAACGCACAATAAAATGAAACCGGTTTCAGAGATTAATAACAATGACGACATTTCCCGTTTCCATCAGCCTGTCGAGCTACGGCGCCGATCTGGTTCGCCAGCGCGGACAACACAGTTTCATTGAGTTGCTGGCCAATGCTGGCGTGTCCCGCATCGAGCTGCGCGAAGAACTGTTGACCACAGAAGACCCGATCGCCTTTAGCCAGTCCGTACAACAACTGGGGCTGGAGTGCGTATTCTCCTCGCCATTGGAACTGTGGGAAGCCGGGCAATCACGTCCCAATACCCAACTGCTCGCCACCCTGAAGCGGGCCCACGCGTTCGGCGCCCAATGGCTGAAGGTGTCGCTGGGCTATTTCACTGAACACTGTGACATGCAGAACCTCGCAGCCTGCCTGAACCAGCAACCGGTGCGACTGCTGGTGGAAAACGACCAGACCTCCTATGGCGGGCGCATTGAACCCATGCAGCGCTTTTTCGATCAGGTTGAGCAGCAGCAAGCGCCCATCAGCATGACGTTCGATATCGGCAACTGGCAGTGGCAGGACCAGTCGGCCAGCACCGCTGCCCGCCTGCTGGGCCGCTACGTCACTTACCTGCACTGCAAAGGCGTGGTCCGTCGCCCGGACGGCAAGTTGGTCGCAACGCCACCGACTGCCATCGACTTGCAACAGTGGCAACACCTGATGACCCACATGCCCCACGGCCTGACCCGTGCCATCGAATACCCGCTGCAGGGCGCGGATCTCGACGGTCTGACCCAGGCCCATGTTGCCGTGCTGGCCCGCTTGAGCCAGAAGCAACAGGAGCTGAGCCATGTCTAAGGTTGATGTGTTGTCGTTTGGCGAAACCATGGCCATGCTGGTCGCCGAGCACACCGGTGATCTGGCGCAAGTCGGGCAGTTCCACAAGCGCATCGCCGGGGCTGACAGCAACGTAGCCATCGGCCTTGCCCGGCTGGGTTTCAATGTCACCTGGCTGAGCCGCGTAGGCGCCGACTCCCTGGGGCGTTTTGTACTCGACACGCTGCAAGCCGAAGGCCTGGACTGCCAGCATGTTGAAATCGATCCGCTGAACCCCACCGGCTTTCAGCTCAAGTCCCGCGTCGATGATGGCAGCGACCCGCAGGTCGAATACTTCCGTCGCGGTTCGGCCGCCAGTCACCTGAACAGTTCTGCGCTCAATGCGCAGTTGCTCAGTGCCAGGCATTTGCACGCCACCGGCATCCCCCCTGCACTCTCGCCGAGCTGCAATGCGTTGTCCTTCGATTTGATGAAGTCGATGCGCGCCGCAGGCAGCAGCGTGTCGTTCGACCCCAATCTGCGACCTTCGCTATGGGCCAGCGAGCAACAGATGATCCGCGACATCAACGCCCTCGCCGCCTGTGCCGACTGGGTACTGCCGGGCCTGAGCGAAGGCCGGATACTGACCGGCTACGACGACCCGGCTGATATTGCCGCGTTCTACCTCGACCAGGGCGCGGAAGCAGTGATCATCAAACTGGGTGCCAAAGGTGCGTTCTATCGCACGGCCCAGGATGAACAATTTATCCCGGCCGTACCCGTGGCCAACGTCATCGACACCGTCGGTGCCGGTGATGGCTTTGCCGTCGGGGTGGTCAGTGCCTTGCTGGAAAACCTCGGATTTGCCCAGGCCGTACAACGGGGCAACTGGATCGGCAGCCGTGCCGTACAGAGCCGTGGCGACATGGAGGGTTTGCCGACCCGTGCCGAACTGAACACCTACAGCGCGCTGCCCGCGTCCCTTTAAACACCGTCATTGGCTTCATTTGTAACCTGCTGCGAAAAAACAAAAACAAGCTCAGGAGCACCTCACATGCAATCGCTAAAACTCGCCGCCCGTCGCTGGTGGTACATCATGCCGATCGTGTTTATCACCTACAGTCTGGCGTACCTTGACCGAGCCAACTACGGCTTCGCCGCTGCCTCCGGGATGGCCGAAGACCTCAATATCACCCCAGGCCTGTCGTCATTGCTGGGCGCGCTGTTCTTCCTGGGGTATTTCTTCTTCCAGGTACCCGGTGCCATCTACGCCCAGAGAAACAGCGTCAAAAAGCTGATTTTTGTCAGCCTGATCCTTTGGGGCAGCCTCGCCACACTGACCGGCGTGGTCTCCAACGCCTACTGGCTGATCGCTATCCGCTTTATGCTCGGGGTGGTTGAAGCCGCCGTGATGCCGGCGATGCTTGTGTACCTGTGTCATTGGTTCACCCGTGCCGAACGCTCACGCGCCAACACCTTCCTGATCCTGGGTAACCCGGTGACCATGCTCTGGATGTCGGTGGTCTCTGGCTATCTGGTACAGCATTACAGCTGGCGCTGGATGTTTATCGTCGAAGGCCTGCCTGCAGTGTTCTGGGCGTTTATCTGGTGGCGCCTGGCCGATGACCGTCCAAGCGAAGCCAAATGGCTGAGCAACCAGGAGAAAGTGGACCTGCAAAGCGCGCTGGATGCCGAGCAAGTCGGCATGAAGCCGGTGAAAAACTATGCAGCTGCGTTCCGTACACCGGCCGTTATCCTGCTGGCCTTGCAGTTCTTTTGCTGGAGTATCGGCGTGTACGGCTTTGTGCTGTGGTTGCCGTCGATCCTCAAGCAGGGCGCGCAGATGGACATGATCGAAGCGGGCTGGCTTTCTGCCCTGCCGTATCTGGCAGCGGTCATCGCCATGCTGGTGGTGTCCTGGGGCTCGGACAAACTGCAAAAGCGCAAACGCTTTGTCTGGCCGCCGCTGCTGATCGCGTCTATCGCGTTCTACGGATCCTACATGCTGGGCGCCGAACACTTCTGGTGGTCCTACGCATTGCTGGTGATCGCCGGTGGTTGCATGTACGCACCCTATGGCCCGTTTTTCGCCATCATCCCGGAAATCCTGCCCTCCAACGTGGCCGGTGGCGCTATGGCCCTGATTAACAGCATGGGCGCGCTGGGCTCATTTGCAGGCTCGTACCTGGTTGGCTATCTGAACAGCTCCACCGGCTCCACCGGTGCATCCTTCTTGTTGATGAGCGGTGCCCTGATGATTTCGGTGCTCCTGACACTGATGCTCAAACCCGCTGCCAAAGACCCTGCTGCGCCGCACCACAGTACTTCGCAACGCCTGGCCCACTCTTGAATTCAACGTTGGTGATTCCCTTGAAAAAGAATGTCGTGCTCTACAAAGAACTGTCCCAGGCGCTGATGCAGCGCCTAGAAGCCCACGCCAATGTCACGCTGATCGAGCGCCTGGACGCCGACGGCATGAACACATTGCGTGCCGCCCTGCCCCAGGCCCAGGGAATACTGGGGGCAAGCCTGAAGCTGGACGCGCAGTTGCTGGATCTGGCGCCAGATCTTGAAGTGGTGTCCAGCGTCTCGGTGGGTGTCGACAATTACGACATCGATTACCTGACCGAACGTAAAATCCAGCTCACCAATACACCTGACGTGCTCACCGAGACCACCGCAGACACCGGCTTCGCCCTGGTACTGGCCAGCGCCCGCCGCGTGGTGGAACTGGCCAATATGGTGCGTAATGGCCAATGGCAAAAAAACGTCGGCCCCGAGCATTTCGGCACCGACGTGCATGGCAAGACCCTGGGCATTATCGGCATGGGCCGCATTGGTGAAGCCCTGGCCCAACGCGGCCACTTTGGCTTCGGAATGCCGGTGATTTACCACAGCAATTCGCCCAAGCCCGCTGTTGAAGCGCGCTTCAACGCGCAATACCGCAGCCTGGATGAGTTATTGCAGCAAGCCGACTTTATCTGCCTGACCCTGCCCCTGACCGCTCAGACCGAAGGCCTGATCGGTGCCGGGCAATTTGCCCTGATGCGTCCCGAGAGCATCTTTATCAATATCTCGCGGGGCAAGGTGGTGGACGAAGCGGCGCTGATTCATGCCTTGCAAAACGGCCAGATACGGGCTGCCGGGCTTGACGTATTCGAGCGCGAACCGCTGGAGCTGACCTCGCCCTTGCTGAAACTGGATAACGTGGTGGCCACCCCGCATATCGGCTCGGCCACGTTCGAGACCCGCGAAGCAATGGCGCGCTGTGCGGTCGATAATCTGCTGGCGGCATTGGCCGGTGACCGCCCGGCCAACCTGGTTAACCCGCAAGCACTGCGCTAATCACTTGCCGCTTTTGATATTGGTCCAGATACGGGTGCGTACCCGGTCGATATTCAGCGGCATGGCCTCCAGCGCAAACAACGTGTCCATCATTGCAGGGGTTGGATAGACCTTGGTGTCAGCCTTGATTTCAGGGCTGACCAAGGCATCTGCCTGCTCGTTGCCATTGGCGTAATGCACATGGTTGGTGATACCGGCCATCACGTCCGGGCGCAGCAGGTAGTTCATAAAGCTATAGGCAGCTTTTTCGTCCGGTGCGTCGCTGGGCATGGCAACCATGTCAAACCAGATGGCGGCACCTTCCTTGGGAATCCTGTAGCCGATTTCGACGCCGTTATTGGCTTCTTTGGCCCGGGTTTCGGCCTGCAGAATGTCTCCCGAAAAGCCGACTGCCACGCAGATATTGCCGTTGGCCAAGTCACTGGTGTACTTCGATGAATGGAAGTAGCTGATATAGGGCCGGACTTTGAGCAGCAACTCTTCAGCCTTCTTGTAGTCGGCCGGGTTCTTGCTGTGATGGGGCAAGCCCAGGTAGTTGAGCGCCGCGGGCAGGATTTCCGGGCCATTGTCGAGAATCGCTACGCCACAGGATTTGAGCTTTTCCATGTTTTCGGGCTTGAAGATCAAGTCCCAGGAATCCACCGGCGCATCGTCACCCAACACGGCCTTGACCTTGGCGATGTTGTAGCCAATCCCGGTACTGCCCCACAGATAGGGAAACCCGTGCTCGTTGCCCGGATCATTGACCTGCAGCGCCTTGAGCAGCACCGGGTTGAGGTTCTTCCAGTTCGGCAACTGGCTCTTGTCGAGTTTCTTCAGGGCCTTGCCCTGGATCTGCCGCGCCATGAAGTGGTTGGAGGGAAACACCACGTCATAACCCGATGAGCCCGTCATCAACTTGCCATCCAGCGTCTCGTTGCTGTCGAACACGTCATAGCTGAACGCAATACCGGTATCGCGCTGGAAGTTCTTCATCGTGTCAGGAGCAATGTAGTCCGACCAGTTATAGACCTTCACAGTTTCGGCGGCCTGACACAGCGTACCGGCCAGCATCAGGGGCAACAGGGTCATACGGATCATGATTCGATTCCTTGCATATTTTGGGCAGCTGTTTTTATTGGCAGGTTTCGGCGATCAAAGGATCAATACATAGGTCTTGCGCACGGTTTCCTGGATGTCCCAGATTCCGGTGCTGTTGGCAGGCAACATCAGTGCATCGCCCGCTTCGATTGTCAGGGGTTCACCGTTATCCGGGGTGAAGGTGCAGCGGCCCTGGATAAAGTGACAGAACTCTTGCGCCACGATCTGGCGACGCCAGCGGCCCGGGGTGCATTCCCAGATGCCGGTTTCGACGCCGTCGCTACGTTCGACACAGGTGACTGACGTCACCGCCACCGGCGTACCGAGCGGTACGGCGACGGGGAAAGACTCGTGCAAGGCCACGTGGGCGGTATTTTTGAATTGAGTGATGCTCATGGGATGCTTCCTGTTAAGCGCAAGTGTGGGTTAATGCATGAAACCTTCCATAAACCCGGCCATGCGGCTGGCAAATTGCCGACGCCAGGGCGGGCTGTCCGGATTGGCCAGGGTTTTGTCTTCGTACACAAAGCTGCGAATGATCGCGTTGTAGCCCAGCCAGCGGCACGGCTCGGGCTCCCAGGCCTTGAGTGCGCCGAGACCGCCTTCGGTCAACACCCACGGTTGCCTGACCTCAAGGGTGTCGCGCTGCAAAATCAGGTCTGCCAGGGTGCGCCCGCCCAAATGACTGGCGCCTACCCCCTCTCCGCCGTACCCACCGGCCAACGCAATGCCCTGCTGGCGATCACAGAGCATGTGCGGCTGAAACCGTCGCGACATCCCCAGATTGCCGCCCCAGGCGTGAGTGATCTCCACATCTTTAAGCTGCGGGAACAGTTCGCCAAACAGATAGCGACGCAGTTGGACTTCGTCCTTGCTCAGATCAAAGTTCTCGCGCAAGCGCCCGCCAAACTGATAGCCACCCCGGGCCCCGAACACCAGGCGGTTGTCCGCAGTGCGCTGGCCGTAGGTGACTTGACGGCTGCTTTCGCTGAAGGCCTGGCCTCGGGACAGGCCGATGCCGTCCCAAGTGGCTTGCGACAAGGGTTCGGTAGCCACCAGCAGGCTCTGCACAGGCAATTGATAACGCCCAAGAGGGGCCAGGGTGTTGGCGTAGCCTTCCACGGCTGGCACCACCCACCGGCTGCGGACCTGGGCCCTGGCAGTGCGGGCAAAACCTGCGCGCCATTCGGTTACCGGGCTTTGTTCATAAATCTTCACCCCCATGCGCTCAACGGCACGGGCCAGGCCGCGTACCAGTTTGGCAGGGTGAATGGTTGCAATATGGGGTGTGAAAATCCCGCCATAGGGTTTGGCGACGCGGATCTGCTGTTCCAGTTCGGCGGGGCTTAACCAACGGTAGTCGGACTCGTCCAGGCCTTCGGCATAAAGACTCGCCAGATAGCTGCGCAAGCTGGCTTCCTGCTCCGGATAGCGGGCCGCGCAATACAGCCCGCCCCCTTTGCGGTAATCACACTCGATCCCTTCACGATCAATGACGCTCTTTACTTCATCGGGAATGCCGTGCAGCAAATCGAAGGATTGGCGCCGCTGCTCCACAGACAGGCCTGCGAGCAAGCGGTCTTCACCCAGCAAGTTGCCCATCAACCAGCCACCGTTGCGTCCGGAAGCGCCAAAGCCTGCTGTTTGCGCCTCAACGATGGCGATACTCAGTTCAGGCGCATGGCGTTTGAGGTAGTACGCCGTCCAGAGTCCGGTGTAACCGGCGCCGATAATGACCACATCGACATCCAGGTCGTGCTCAAGGGACGGGCGAGGTACGAGTTCCTCCCCAAGCTGGTCCATCCACAAACTGATTGAGCGCCATGCTGGCATTACCGACTCCACACCGATCCAAGAATGGCTCGATCCTAGTCGTTGGCCTCTGGCGCGTCTTGCGTGCGTGCCCGCAAAGAAATTTGTTTGGCGTAGGCCTTGGGCGATTGCCCGGTGTGCTGGCGAAAACAGCTGTAAAACGCTGATATCGAGTTGAACCCCGCCGAAAAAGCCAGCTCATCGACTTTGACAGGGGTTGCGGCCACATCCATCGCCGCCAGTACATGGCGCAGCCGTGCCTGGTTCACATAGCGATAAAAGCTGAGCCCCAGCACCTGGTTGAGCAGATAGGACATCTGATTGCGGGTGTAACCGCACGCTTTGGCCACTTGTTGCAGGTCCAGGTCGGGATCGAGCCAGGGTTGCTGGCGTTCGAAATAGGTTTGCAGGTCCTGGGCCATGAAGCTCAATTGCCGGGCCGAAAGCCCAAGGCGGCTGACCGCAGGCCGCAACGATCCCGGACGTGCGCAATGAGCGGCGGCTTCGTGAACCAGAGAGGCGTACTCATTGACCCTCCAGATCAGCCCGTCACGCACGGTAATGGCTTCGCTGGCCCGGAAGGACACCAGGCCCTGGCTGCCGCGCAGGGTCATGCGGTACTGGATAAAGGCGGTATTGCCATCCAGGCGGATACGATCGCTGTGTTCGAGTGCTTCATCCGGTTCTCTGGGCATGGACGACTGCACATACTCGCGCAGTTCATCGAGGGTCATGACCCGATTCTGGAAAAAATCGTTGTAGATCACCTCGGGATGATAAAGCGCCATGACTCCATCAAGGTCCCGATGCTTCCAGCACAGGTGATAACGCATCACGGTTTCGCCAGTGGCGCGGGTGTGCTCGGGGCCGTCGTCTAAGGCTGACATAGAGTGCTCGAAGGCAAAAAACAGAGAGTGCCGAGTTTGTGCGCCGGCTTCAATGGCCTTCGACAGGAGATAAAAAGCCTAAGTGCATGATTCATATCAAAACCTGAGCACTCAATCGGCTAACGGGCAAAATAAGGCTTATCGCTATCAGTGTTGGATGCTAGCTTTGAGCTCGCAATACGTGCAAACACACGCGGCCAGAATCGTGCCGCAGCCACAACTTGAGCTAAAGGAATTGCTCTATGTACTCGCAGGGAAACATCAATAAAGTCACCTTCCCGAACGCCTGCCAACTGATGCGCTGGCATTTTCATCCGATGGGCTTCGAGGCGACCATGGACGCGCCGAGCAGCATGATCGCCCGACTGTTTGACCGCGCCAGTGGCGAGACCGTGATTGCGATTGCCGGCATCCCCTGCGCCACGGTCATGAGCCTGGGCCAGTTGGGGCACATCATCCAGGTCGTGGAGGACGAACTCGAAAGCTTCGTACCGCCACAGGCCTGGCAGGCGCAGGCCTGATCAGCGCCTGCGCCTGCATCGCGAGCAAGCCCGCTCCCACATTGACTCTGCCATCAAGGGCATTACCAGACCTGTGGGCGCTGGCTCAGTCCCCCAATGCAGTGCCTTCACGGCGAGGATCGGCACCGGCGGCCCAGCCTTGCTTATCGCGAACGATAACCTGGGTGCCACTGGTCATCTCGATGACGGACACATCGTGCCCTCGATCCTTCAACTGCTGCACCAGTGCCGGGCTGACAAGGCTGGCCTCGACTTCTGTGCCCACGTTGCGGCTACCAAAGTTGGGAAGATTGATCGCCTGCTGAGGATCGAGTTTCCAGTCCACCAGGCCAATCACCGCCTTGTTCACATACTCGATGATCTGGGAGCCACCCGGAGAACCAATGGTGGCAACCAGCTCGCCACTTTTTCGATCGAATACCAGTGTCGGGGCCATTGAAGAACGAGGTCGCTTGCCCGGCTCGATACGGTTGGCCACCGGCTTGCCGTTTTCCTCAGGGACAAAGGAGAAATCAGTCAGTTGGTTGTTCAAGATAAAGCCGTTGGTCATCACATGTGAGCCAAATGCAGCTTCAACCGAGGTGGTCATCGATATGGCGCCGCCCTGATCGTCAACGGCTGCAATTTGCGAGGTGGAAATACGCAGTGGTGATCGATCCGGTGCCAACGCGAGGTTCATCCCTGCGGGAGTCCCCGCCTGGGCGCGCCCCATGCTTCGCTCGCCAACAAGAGATGCCCTGGCCTGCAAATACGCTTTATCGGTCAGCCCTTTCACATTGACCGGCACGTAGTCGCTATCTGCCAGATACAGCGCCCGGTCGGCGTAAGCAAGACGCTCGGCCTCCGAGATCAGGTGCACGGCGCTAACCGCAGGTTCCAGGCCTGCCCCGGTCTTGCTCGGAACGGGTTGCAGGGTGGCCAGATCCAGCGCTGGCGATTTGCTTTGCAGGACTTCGAGAATCCCCAGGGTCTGCAGCACGGCAACGCCACCTGAGGACGGCGGCGGCATGCCGCAGACTTGCCACTGTTTATAGTCACCGCACACTGGCTGACGCTCTATGGCCCGGTAACTGCTGATGTCGGACAGGGACAGGGTGCCGGGGTTGGTGTGGGACCTGACCTGATTCACCATCCCCTGCGCCACGGCGCCCTGATAGAAGGCGTCGGCCCCGCGTGTAGCGATGGCATCCAGGGTCTGGGCCAGCTCAGGGTTTTTAAGCAGTGTGCCGACCGGCAAAGGCTGCCCCTGGTCCGTCAGGAAGTACTTGGCCATTTGCGGTGAAGCGGCGATGAAGGGGTCGGCGGTGATTTGGGTATGCAGGCGTTTGGAGACAGGAAACCCTTCGCGCGCCAGTTCAATGGCA
Source organism: Pseudomonas sp. NKUCC02_KPG (assembly GCF_019345465.1). Taxonomy (GTDB): domain Bacteria; phylum Pseudomonadota; class Gammaproteobacteria; order Pseudomonadales; family Pseudomonadaceae; genus Aquipseudomonas. The sequence goes on along the minus strand of NZ_JAHKRC010000006.1, from coordinate 133,417 downwards.
GGCTGGAACAGGTCACGCCAAGGCAGTTTGCCATGTTGCTGATGGGCCATTTCCAGCGCTCTGAGCACCCCCGGCACGCCCACCGAACGCCCGCCGATCTGGGCCTGCGTAAAAGGGATCGGCTGGCCGTCTTTACCCATGAACATATGGCTAGTGGCACCTGCCGGGGCCGTTTCCCGGCCATCAAAGGCCTGAACCCGCTTGCCGTCCCAGTACACGATGAACGCACCGCCGCCGATGCCGCTTGCCTGAGGCTCTACCAGTGCGAGCACGGCTTGCATGGCGATGGCCGCATCAATTGCCGATCCACCCTTGCGCAGCATCTGCTGCCCTGCAGCGGTTGCCAATGGATTGGCTGCCGCGGCCATGTGACGGGTTGCATGCACGGGGGCCATGCCAGCCCGAAAGCCCGAGGAAATCTCGGGTGCAGGGGGCAATTCGGAGGCTTTATCAGGTGGCTGGTATCCGCTGCTGCAGCCCCCGATCAAGAGGGCAAGGGCCGATAAACCAATAGCACGGGCGTGGTTGTTTTTGGCAAGCAGGGTATTGATCAAAAGAAGTTCCTTCACTTTTTTGTTTTACGGACATCACTCATTAAACAGGCCTGTCGCGAATTGGTGACCCGCGCAGTGTATCTATACGTACTGAAACGTAGTGGCCACTTTTGCCTGAAACGTTGCAACAATCACTGACAGGCATTCTTGACCGTCGAGCCATCCGGAGCAATTTTCCCGGCCTGGAGGATAAAAACCATGTCCTTGATTCGTCATTATCTCCCTGAAAATCCACACCTTCATTGAGCCCTGGCACTACTGATCAGGCAGCGGATTCGCTACTATGCACGCACATGCGAAACACGCAGCCCTACCCCCTTGGAGCACCGAATGCCCAGCCAAAAGGACACCGCAGCCCCAAGCACCGCACCGGTGATTCCTGACCAGCGCCGCGAGCTGATCCTGCGACAATTGCGCAAGCACCAGATACTGAGTGTCCATCAGTTGATGGAGATGTTCGACTGCTCGCACATGACCGTACGCCGCGATATCGCCTTGCTGGAGCAAGAGGGGCGCGCCTATTCGGTAACGGGTGGTGTACGGATTGCCAGCCAACTGCACAGCGAGCCCAGTCATCAGCTCAAGGCAGTGGTCGAGTTGCCGCAAAAGCAAGCCATGGCCAGGCTCGCGTCCCGACTTCTGCATGCCGACATGACGGTGTACCTGGATGCCGGTACCAGCACGCTGGAAATTGTGCCCTATGTGAAGGCACTGACGGGCATGACCGTAGTGACCAACGATTTTGGCGTGGTTCAAGCCTTGCTGGACGCCCCCCAGGTGACGGTCATTCATACCGGCGGGCAGCTTGATCACTCCAACCATTCCTGTGTCGGCAACCTGGCCGTCGCGACCTTGCGCCAGATAGTCACGGACGTCGCCTTTATTTCCACCAGCTCCTGGGATTTGCGTCGCGGCATTACCACCCCTTCGGCGTTGAAGGTGGAGGTCAAGCAGGTGGCGATGCATTCAGCCTCGCAAGTGGTGCTGATCGCCAGCAGCTCCAAGTACGGCACGTTCAGCATGTACAAGATCGCGGGGCTTGAGCAGTTCGACATCATCATCAGCGATGATGCCCTTGCGGCCGCGGCAGCCGACGGGATTCGCAAGCAGGGTATCGAACTCTTGTTACCGGGCGATCAAAAGCCGGCCTGACAAACAGCGCCGGTACTGGCTGCAATTGTGGGCGCGGGCTTGCTCGCGATGGTCTTCAGAGGGGCGCATTGACTCAGTCAATACGCGTCATCGTTAACGATCATCGCGAGCAAGCCCGCTCCCACAGCGGCAGAAATCACTTGAGTGAACGCCTGATCAGCGTGCCCTCCACTCCCGTAACCACTGCAGCCCCGCCGAAGTGTCTCCCTTGGGGCGGTACTCGCAGCCGACCCAGCCGTCATAGCCCAACTCGTCCATCAGGTCGAACAGGAACGGGTAATTGAGCTCCCCCAAATCGGGCTCATGACGATCAGGCACACCTGCAATCTGAATGTGACCGATCCCGTCAAAGTCGCGACGAAGCTTGGTGGCCAGGTCCCCTTCCACTATCTGGCAGTGATAGCAGTCGAACTGAACCTTGAGATTGGCCGCGCCCACCTCCTTGCAAATGGCGTGGGCCTGATCCTGGCGGTTGAGGAAAAACCCGGGCATGTCTCGCGTATTGATCGGCTCCAGCAACACGGTGATGCCCGCCTGGCTCGCTTGAGCCGTCGCGTACGAGAGGTTTTCCAGGTACACGCCATGGTGGCGTGCACGCTCGGCTGGCGAAGGCAGCAACCCCGCCATCACATGGATACGGCTGTTGCCCAGGACTGCGGCGTACTCCAGCGCGCGGTCGAAGCCCGAGCGAAACTCATGCTCGCGGCCCGGCAAGGTTGCAATGCCCCGCTCTCCCGCCGCCCAGTCTCCGGGCGGCGCGTTGAACAGGGCCTGGACCAGGCCGTTGTCGCTCAGGCGCTGCTTGAGTTCCTGGGCGCTGTAGTCGTAAGGAAACAGATACTCCACCGCTTCAAAACCATCGGCCGCCGCCGCGGCGAAACGATCCAGAAAAGCGTGCTCCGGGTACAGCATGCTGAGGTTGGCAGCAAAACGAGGCATGTTAACTCCTTGGGAAATGGGTCAGACAAATGGCCAGATCACCAGCGTGATCAAGAAGCCGAGCGTGCCCAGCAACGTCGTGATCACGGTCCAGGTGCGCAAACCGTCCGCGACGTTGAGCCCGGCCAGTTTCGTGAAAATCCAGTAGCCCGCGTCGTTGATGTGCGACATGGCCAACCCGCCACCGCCCATGGCCAGGCACAGCAGCGCCATGTGGTTGGGCGTCAGGTCAAGGGTGACGATCAGCGGGCTGATGATACCTGCGGTAGTCACCAGCGCCACAGTGGTCGAACCTTGTACCGCACGCAGCAACATGGTCAGTAGGAACCCCAGGGCCAGCACGGGCAACCCTGTGGTACGCAACATGTCGGAGACCACCGCGCCGATCCCGGTGTCGACCAGCACCTTGCCGAATACACCCCCTGCACCGGCAATCAGGATGACCATGGCCACGCCGGGCAGGGCCGAACCGATGACATCAGAAACCTGGGTGCGGCTCCAGCCACGGCGCGAGCCGAGCAGCCAGGCACACAGCAAGGTGTCCAGCAACAGCGCCACCAGCGGTGCGCCGAGCACGGTCATGATCCCGCGCAAGGTCGATTCCGGGGGCAGCAACGAGTTAGCCAGAGTGCCCAGCAGGATCAGCACGATGGGAAACAGGATCAGGCCTGAAATCAGTGCAAAGCCGGGCGGCGGTGCCGGCGGCAGCCTGGAGACGATACTGCTGGTGGATTCCTCCAGCCCCATGTGGGTCTCGGCGACAGCCGCTTTTACCGTGTCGGTTGACTGGCCATTGGTCCATGCCGCCAAGTCTTCGTTGGTCACATGCGGGCCATAGACTTCAGCGCGAATGTCATCGCTCATCGGGTAGAAGCGGCGCGTCATGCGCCCGGCCACCCGGTAGCCGACGTAGCACAGGAAGGCCGTGATCGGCAGGCCGAACATCAGCACACGACCGAGGTCAGCCCCCAGCTGACTTGCCGCCGCGACAGCGCCCGGATGGGGTGGCAAAAAAGCATGCACGGTGAGCAGCGCCGCGCACATCGGCAACGCAAACACCAACAGCGGTTTACGAGCTCTGCGCGCCACTCCGTAAGCCAGCGGCATCAGAATGATCACCCCGACCTCGAAGAACACCGGTACACCAATGATAAAACCGGCAACCGTCAGCGCCAACGGCGTGCGACGGTTGCCGAAGCGCTCCATCAACGTCTTGGCCAGTGCCTCGGCACCGCCGGAAAGCTCGATGATCCGTCCGATCATTGCGCCCAGCGCGATGATGATCGCAATGTGACCAAGGGTCTTGCCCATGCCGCCTTCGATGGTTGCCACCAGATCCGCCGGTTTCACCCCGGCCACCAATGCCACCAGAATGCTGACCAGCATCAGGGCCACGAAAGGTTGAAACTTGTACTTGAGCACCAGGAACAGCAACAGCGCGATCCCGGCTCCGGCAGTCAACATCAGAATGAACGGGCTCATGACTGCCGCGCTCCAGGTTGAACGAAGGGTGGGCGAATGCCACTTAAAACATGAGTGATACGGTGATCGTATGCCATGAGGTCAGTCCTGTTGTTATTGTTTTCAGGCAAGCCGCTCCCCACAGGAGTAGCACTGCTGCTCCCGGGCATAGCCTGCATTAGCGGTGTATCGGCCCTACCAGTGAACGTTGAACGCTTCTCGCAATTCATCCAGGGCGAGTTGATCCAGCGGCTGCGGACGCGGGTCGCTCATCAGCCACAGTCGTGCCGTTTCCTCGAGCTCCTCCAGGGCATAACTGGCCTTGGATACGGAGCTCTCCCAGACCACCGGGCCGAGCCGTTCGAGCATCACGCCCCGCACGCTGTTGGCGAGTTGCGCGACTTGCTCGGCCACCTTTGGGGAGCCCGGCCGTTGATAACCGATCAATGGGATGTGCCCGACCTTCATCACCTGGTAAGGCGTCAACGGCGGCAGAATGTCATCCGGTTGCCATACCCCGGCCAGGGTTAATGCCACCAGATGGGTGGAATGGGTATGCACCACACCACCGACGCCTGGATTGCGGTCATAGACCTGACGATGCAGGGCCAGGGTTTTCGACGGCTTGTCACCGGACACCCACTCTCCCGCGAGGTTGACCTTGGCGATGGCCGCTGGATCAAGACGACCCAGGCAGGCATCGGTGGGGGTAATCAGCCACCCATCGTCAAGACGGGCGCTGATATTGCCAGCGCTGCCCACGGTGTAGCCGCGCTGATACAGGCTGCGACCCACGTCGCAAATTTCCTCGCGCAATGCGGCTTCGCGACTCATTGCGCACCTCCGGCCAGTTGCTTCAAAGCCTTGTCGAAAAATTCCCGGCAACCAAAATTGCCTGACTTGAGCGCAAGCGCCAAAGGCTCATCGGTGCTGCTGACCGTGGCAGGCACGCCCGGATCGATCTGCGCCCCGATCTGCAACAGTTGCACCCCCAACGCCTGCACCACCGCGCCCGAGGTTTCACCGCCTGCGATCACGAAGCGACGCACGCCAGTACTCAGCAGACCTTTGGCAATGTCGCCAAAGGCGCGCTCTACCAGGCTGCCAGCCTGCTCGACACCCAGTTGCTGTTGCACCGACTTGACCTCGTCCGGCGAGCTGGTGGCATAGATCAATACGGTCTGCCCGTGTTCCCTGGCGAAAGCCAGTGCCTGGGCAACAACCGGCTCTCCGGCTGCCAGGGCCAACGGGTCAATGCGCAAGGCCGGTCGGCCAGACTCAAGCCACGCAGCAACTTGCCCATTGGTCGCGACAGAGGCACTCCCCGCCAGGACCACTTCCCCTCCCGAAACCGTGGGCAAGGACGACGCATCCAGCTGCCTCAGCTTGCCTGCGCGACGGAAGTTTTCCGGCAGCCCCAGCGCCAGACCCGAACCACCGGTCAGCAGAGGCAGGTCGGCACAGGCCGTGCCCAGGGTGTAAAGGTCCTCATCGCTCAATGCATCGGCGATGGCCATGCCAATACCTTGCGCCCGCAATTCGGCGATTTTTCCGCGTACGTGTTCAGCGCCCAGTGCAATGCTGTCGTAGCGCAGCAACCCGACCTTCAGGGTGGTCTGGGATTGCAGGACACGTACCAGATTGGCATCGGTCATGGGCGTCAGCGGATGGTGCTGCATCCCCGACTCACTGAGCAGTTGATCCTGCACAAACAAGTGGCCACGAAAGATGGTTCGCCCGTTCTCCGGGAATGCCGGACAGGCCAGGGTGAAATCACTGCCCAGCGCCTCGAGCAATGCTTCGCAGACCTGGCCGATGTTCCCGGCGGCTGTGGAGTCGAACGTGGAGCAATACTTGAAGAAAATCTGCTCGCAACCTTGCTCTCGCAACCAGTTCAACGCCGCCAGGGATTCTGCGACAGCGTCTTGGGTCGGCATGGTGCGGGATTTCAGTGCGATCACAATGGCGTCGGCGTCGAGCCCGGCGGCGACTTCGCTACCGGGAATGCCAATGCTTTGCACCGTGCGCATGCCACCGCGTACCAGCATATTGGCCAGATCCGTGGCGCCAGTGAAGTCATCGGCGATGCACCCCAGCAACGGGCGGGCGATGGAAGTAGTCATGACGCGGCCCTCAAACGGATTCAGGTTTGGCTTTCGGAAGCTCAATGCCCGGGAAGATCTTGATCACGGCCGAGTCATCCTCGCGGCCAAAACCCGCGCTGGAAGCTTGCATGAACATCTGATGTGCCGTTGCCGATAACGGCAGCGGAAACTTGCTGGCCCGCGCGGTATCGAGAACCAGGCCCAGATCCTTGACGAAAATATCGACGGCGGACAAAGGCGTGTAGTCCGCCTTGAGAATGTGCGGTACGCGGTTTTCGAACATCCACGAATTACCGGCGCTGTGGGTGATCACTTCATACAGCGCATCGGCATCCACCCCTTCGCGCAACCCAAGGGCCATCGCCTCTGCGGAAGCGGCGATGTGCACGCCGGCCAGCAATTGATTGATGATTTTGACCTTGGAACCCAGGCCATGAACATCACCCAGGCGATAGACCTTACCGGCCATGCCCGCCAGGATCGCATCGGCCCTGGCGTAGGCCGGAGCCGGGCCGGACGTCATCATGGTCATCTCGCCCGCCGCAGCCTTGGCGGCGCCACCGGAGATCGGCGCATCCAAGTAGAGCAAGCCTTTCTCATCCAGGCGTTGCCCCAGTTCCACTGCGTAGGTCGGCGCGACAGTGGCACAGCCAATCACCAGACTCCCCGGGCGCAATGCAGCCACGGCGCCACCTTCACCGAACAACACGGTTTCGGTCTGCTCGGCATTCACCACAACGGTGATGATCACATCACACTCACCGGCCATGTGAGCCGGTGAAGTGCAGGCCACACCGCCTTCGCTGGCAAATTGCGTGGTGACGGCTTCGCGCACGTCACAGGCATGCACGTTGAAGCCGCTGCGCAACAGCGAACGGGCAATGCCCAGTCCCATCGCGCCCAGACCGATTACGCCGACATTCTTGTTATTCATGGGGTACTCCAGAGAAAAGCTGCGGGCACGGCCTGACCGTAAAGGCGCAGGGCATTGTCCACGTGTGCAGAGAGGGGAAAGACTGGATCGATGGTGATGGCGGTGCCAGCCACAGAAGAAGTGGCGACAAGGCGGCTGGGCGTAGTCTCGAACATCGTCGCAATCCTGTTTTATGTTGTTTTCAGGTTGTCATGCGGATTGAGCAGATAATCCACCAATGATCAGATTATGTGAAGTTATTTTTTCATCTAACATTTTTTAACATTGCCAAATAACACAGCCCCACACCAGGCACACTCAGTCACTTGATGTTTTCGGATGGCATCGCACACAAGACAACGGTCGAAGGACCCGGAACTGCGGACACGCAGAATCGTGGGCTCGATGTTGCTGAGCCCTACTCATTCAAGTGCAGTCATTCGAGTGCGGTGATGCCATCCAGGGCGGATGGCAGATGGACGGCCTTGCCGTTTCGACGTTTGCTGAAGATTACGCCCGCAAATCCTCAAAAAACGCCTTGCCTTGAGGCACACGATCAGAGGCCTTGGGGACATTCGGTCCCTGGGCATCCTGATTTTCCAGATACCAATAGCAGTGCTTGACCGCCCGGGTGATGCCTACATAGGCCAGCCGCAGGATTTCGTCTTTCTGGGCGCTGTCATAAGGCTCAGGGTCTGCGTCCTTGCCCAGGCCAGCCATGCGATACACCTGATTCTTGTAGGGCGAAGACGTCAGGTGCTGGCAGTCACCCAGCAAGAAAACGGCATCCGCCTGCAACCCCTTGGAGCTGTGATAGGTCAGTTGCTTAAGCCTGCGATCCTCAGGCGCCAACCTTGAATCAACATTAACTACAGACTGAATATCCTTTTCTATCAATAGTTTATCGCTACTTTTTCGATATAACATCAAGATGCTGTCACCGGCGTTGTAATGCTCGATCAGGCGCGCTGCCAACCCCTGATCGTCGCGATGCAGCACATTGACCGGAACTGGCGTCTTGGGCTCGCCACTGGCCTTGGCCTTTTTGCCGGCAATGGAGGGCGCCGCGCGCACAATATGCTCGGCCGCATCAATGATGTGCTGATGACTGCGGAAGTTGTCGCTGAGCATCACCCGCGTGGTCGCGGGCGACGGGAATTCCTTGTTGAACTCCATGAAGTATTTGGGCGAGCTGCCTCGCCAGCCGTAGATCGATTGCCAGTCATCCCCGACACACAGCAGCGATGAGCGCTGGGTCCCGCGCCCCACATGCATCGCCGGTCCACGACTGCGGATTTCGCGCAAGCTGGCGCGCAACCAGGACACGATCTGCGGCGAGACGTCCTGAAACTCATCGATCATCAGATGGGACAGCGGGCGCAGTTGCTCATGGCTCAGCAGCTTGAAATTCTGCGGGGTATTTTCGCCAAACAGGGAGAACATGCGGTTGTAAGTCATGACCGGGGGCGTCTGGGCCAGCAGATGATCCTCCAGCGCCCGCCAGTACAGGCTCAAGGCCTCAAAGAAGAAACGGTCCGGGTCTTCCTTGGCAAAGCGCATATCGCCCACCGCCGCCGCCACGTCGAGCCCCAGGTTCTCGATAAAGCTTGCCGCCGCGACAAAACTGTCGAGCAGCGGCGCTGAACCCAACTCACCCTTGAGCTTGTAATCAAAGCCCGGGCCTGCGCTGGCATCACCCGCCATTGAACTGATAACACGCTTGGCAGAGTCATAGCTATCTAGCCAAATCAATGGCTTACCGCAGAAAGCTCGAAACAGAGTGCGTTTTACTGCCCACTCGGCACGCACACTGAGCCGGGCACCGGGACGGCAAATCTGCGGATTCTCCCGAGGATCAAAGCCCAGCACTACCCAGGCATCCAGCTCGGCAATGTAACCGTGACAATGGAACTGCGAGCCATTGATCTCGACGGTTTCGCGATTGGGCTCGATACCTTTGATCGGCCACGCACCGGCGGCAAACCACAAGTCTTCCAGGGTGTCGCAGAGTTCTTCATCGCGCTTGGCGGCCAGCTCGGTCACGGCCATGCGCTTTTGCACTTCAGGATGGTCGCGCTCCAGTTCCTTGAGCTGCAAGGCATGCATGCGCAGAGGTGCCAGGGTCTGACGAAAGCGCTCATCGCGGGTGTACAGCCCGTGGTAGCAGGCATTGAGCTGCTGACGCTGGGCATCGTTGATGCGCAGGTCAAACGGGTTGCTGTCGGCATCTTCATCGTTGAGCAGGCTACGGGTGTTCAGGGTCTCGAAGGCCTGCAACCGGGAGTAGCCGGGCAAGCTGCGCACCATGGGCAAAATCCGCGAGTGAAAGGTGCGCACTACATCCCGGGCTTCCTTGAGCGACAGGGTGCGGCCCCACAAGGCAAAAATCTCTTGCAGCTTCTTGATGAAATCCTTGCGCGATTCGCGGGTAAAGGTCACGACGGTCATCGAATCGAGCTCGAAACCCAGGTAGTGGGTCAGCAGCAGGATCCGCAACACCAGCGACGTCGACTTCCCTGCCCCGGCACCCGCGACCACGGAGGTGGATGGTGTATCGCTGAAGATCATCTTCCACTGTGCGGCACTGGGCTGAGCGTGCTCGGGCAGGATGGCGGCAACATCCGCCTTGATCTGCTTTTTCAGTTCTGGCCCCAGCGGCAGCCGCCAGTCATCGAACAGGTTGTCATCGATACCGGGCGCCCGCAGCTCCTGCGGGCGCGTGTCACTGATAAACAGCACCTGACGGCCCTCTTCCAGGCCTTCGGCATGACCCTCTGAAAAGCCGTAATCGACCCCGGCACTGTGCCCGCTGCGAAACCCGTCCGCCTGGCCTTGCAACCAGGACGCAGCATGTTGTGCCCGCAAACGGTTCAAACCACTGCCAAATAATCGCGCAGCCAGGCGCTTGAACAATGGCAATTGGGTAATGGGGGCAAGTTCTTCAGGCAGTTCGGGGGTGTGTTGCGGCACGCTGACTCCAGGGTGTGAGGCTGTCCGGGCGGATGAGCTATGGTCGCCCCATTGCGCACAGAGATCTAGCTAATTGCTTGAGCATCAGCCGTTTAGGGCAGGCAGTGAAGGTAAAGCCTATTTAGAGACAACACTAGACATCTATTTATTAGATTGGTTACACGCATTTTTTAAGCTTTTTATCGATATGTTCCTGACAGAGAATCACACCATTATCAACCGGGTAGCCGTTCACACCCACGGGCAACCTGAACAGGAGACGTATCATGCTTGAACTCAGACCCTTCACTACCCTGGGCGGTGCCAACCACGGCTGGCTGGATGCCCATCACCACTTTTCATTCGCCGAATACTACGATCCACAGCGTATGAACTGGGGCAACCTGCGGGTGTGGAACGACGACGTTATCGCCCCTGGCACCGGTTTCCCGAAGCACCCTCACCGCGACATGGAAATCATCACCTATGTCCGTGAAGGTGCAATCACCCACGAGGACAACCTGGGCAACAAGGGCCGCACTGAAGCGGGCGATGTCCAGGTCATGAGTGCGGGCACCGGCATTGCTCACAGCGAATACAACATGGAGTCGACACCGACCAGGATCTTCCAGATCTGGATCATCCCGAACAAGGAAGGCGAGGCACCGTCCTGGGGCGCCCGGCCCTTCCCCAAGGGCCAGCGCGAAGGCTTTGTGACACTGGCCAGCGGCAAGGATGGGGACCACGAAAGCCTGGGTATTCGCGCTGATGCACGCCTGGTCGCCGCCAACCTCAAGGCCGGAGAAACAGCCGAGTATCGGCTGGACAGTGGCCGCCGCGCCTATCTGGTACCTGCCACCGGGGTGATCGAAGTCAACGGCCTGCGTGCCAGCGCCCGTGACGGCGTGGCAGTGGTCGATGAGTCGGTACTGCGCGTGACAGCCATTGAAGACAGCGAAATCGTGCTGGTGGATGTGGCCTGATCCGTCTTTGACCTCACTAAACCCGGAACACCCGGTATGCCTGATAAATCATGAATTCCGTTTTTACGACTGCTTCGTCGCAGTGGCGCACCAAACCGAACGCAGCCTCGCACGGCTCGTCAGCGACTACGCACGGGATGGGTAGCGAAACCTGTAGTCGCTGACGAGCCGTGCGAGGCTGCGATCGAGGAGGCACTCCTCGCAAAACCCGGCAATCGCGTGCCACCTGAAGAATCGCGAACCATGGTTTTACGGCTGCTCCGCAGCCGATCGCAGCCTCGTTCTACTCCTCAGCGGCTACAGATTTTCCACCTGCCGCTACCTTCAGGAAGTCACGAATGCCTTGGCATTTGCCTTGCGCCGCTGAATCAAGTAACCCAGCACCGCCAAGGGTGCAGTTGCCAGCATCACTTCAACGGTGATTTGCAGTGGCTGACTGATAAACGCCGAAACCAGCAGGCTGCCCAGAAAACACAGGCCAAGCTGCATGGTGTTTTGCAATGCAGCCGCTTTGCCGGAATTTTCCGAAAACGGCATCAAGGCATTGGCAACCACAATGGGATAACTCGCACCGTTAACCAGTGCCATCAAACAAAACGGAATCAGCAAGGTGGTCAGCGTTGGCTCGGTTTGCGTGGCCACCAGATACAGCCCCACCATGCTCGCGCAGTAAGCGACCAGCAACCAGGGCAACAGCGTACGGCCACTGACCCGCAGCAGTGCACTGCGACAGCTGTAGCCACCCACCAGAAACGCCAGGGTGGGCAGCGCGTAACTCAAGCCAATATCGCTCGGGCTGTAGCCCATGTCGCCCAGGATAAAAGGTGATGCCGTCAACCAGGCAAAGAAGCTGGCCGAGCAAGCGGCGAAGATCATCACGTTGCCACTAAACGGTGCCGAGCGCAGAAGCTGCCAATAGCTCACGCCTGACGCTACCGTCCGGGGTGTTGTGCGCGCTTTTTCCTTGAGCATCAGCGTGGGAATGATCAGCAGTACCGCCAGGCCCAGCAACACTGCGAAGATCGCTTGCCAGCCCAAGTGACTCAAGACCACGGCGCCCAGCAAAGGGGCCAACGCCGGTGAGAGCCCCATCAGCGGCATGATCCCGGCAAATACACGGCTGGCCTTGTCGGCCGGGTAGCGATCAATCACCAGTGCTTGCCAGGTAACGGCCGCCGCACAGATACCGATGGCCTGGATGAACCGCAAGCTCAAGAGCAACACGCTGTTCTCAACCCAGAACATGCCCCCACACCCCAGCGCAAACAGCGACAGCCCCGCCAGCAGCACCGGCTTGCGACCCAGGCGATCCGACAACGGCCCCCAGAGCAACTGCCCCACTGCAAAACCGGCCAAAAAGATACTCAGACTCGCGCCCACAGCGCCGGCAGACAACCCTAATTCACTGCGCAAAGCGCCGAATGCAGGCAGGTACATATCCATCGCCAGGTAGCCGAGCATGCTGAGCCCGGCCAGATAACAGGTAAAACCAAAAGAATTCTTCATGTGCACCCAAAAACTTGCCATCAAACAATTTGTTGACTGCCGCCCATTATCCAGCCGAGGATCAGCTTGTGAAGCGATAATAATTGCCAACTGGCATCGAATTTTTTGAAGGCAAACCCATGTGGTCCGAATACTCGTTGGATGTCATTGATGCGGTAGCCCGCCACGGCAGTTTCAGTGGTGCGGCCCAGGAGCTGCACCGCGTCCCCTCAGCCGTCAGCTACACCGTTCGCCAGTTGGAACAGTGGCTGGCCGTTCCGTTGTTTGTTCGTCGCCACAGGGATGTGGAGCTGACGCCCGCCGGGCAGATGTTTGTCAAAGAAGCCCGCGACGTGATGAAAAAAATGCTGGGCACCCGTCGCCTGTGCCAGCAGGTTGCCAATGGCTGGAGCGGTCAATTGCGGGTGGCCGTGGACTCCATCATCAAGCATCCGCGCTGCCGGCAAATGGTGATCGATTTCTATCGGCACTTTCCCGACGTGGAGCTGATTGTCCAGTACGAGGTGTACAACGGTGTGTGGGACGCGCTGGTGGACGGTCGCACCGACATTGTTATCGGCGCCACGCGAGCAGTGCCGGTGGCGGGCAGCTTTGCTTTTCGCGACATGGGCTTTCTGCACTGGCTGTGCGTGGTCAGCCCACAGCACCCCCTGGCTTCGGTTGTGGGGTTGCTGGGCGATGATCACCTGCGCCCCTTCCCTTCACTGTGCATGGATGACACCTCCCGCAGCCTGCCCAAACGGGACACCTGGACGCTGGACAACCAGCGCAGAATGATGGTGCCCGACTGGGCAACGGGGCTGGCCTGCCTCAGCGACGGGCTCTGCGTCGGCATGGTCCCTGCCCACCTGGCTCAGCCCTTGATTGAACAGGGCAAGCTGGTGGCGCTGCACTTGCAACGGCCCTTCCCGGCCAGCCCTTCATGCATTGCCTGGTCGCAAAAAAATCACTCCCCGGCCATGAGCTGGTTACTGGAGTATTTGGGCGACACGCCAACCCTGAGTCAGGAGTGGCTCAATGAACATCAAACAGAATCGGATACAGCGACACCACCAGTAGAGTTGCCATCGTCAGATTGAACGCCAACAACCATTTTGGCTTGGTCAGAACACTGCGTAACGCGCTGCCACAGCCTGCCCAGACACACACGCTGGGCAAGTTGATGACGGCAAAGACCAGGGCGATGATGAACACATTGGCGATGTACCCCTGGGACGGCGTGTAGGTAGTGATTGCACCGACGGCCATCACCCAGGCCTTGGGATTGACCCACTGGAACGCCGCTGCACCCCAGAACCCCAAAGGCTTGCCCTGGGCAGAATCCGAATCCGAAACCGGCCCTGACGTGGCGACTTTCCAGGCCAGGTACAGCAGGTAGGCCGCGCCCAGGTAACGCAACACGGTATAGGCCACAGGCACGGCCTTGAACACACCGCCCAGCCCCAGCCCTACCGCCAGTACCAGAAACATGAAGCCGAAGCTGATGCCCAGCGCGTGGGGAATGGTGCGCCTGAACCCGAAGTTGACGCCCGATGCCAGCAGCATGGTGTTGTTGGGCCCGGGCGTGATGGATGAGACAAACGCAAACAGTGCGAAGGCAGTAATCAGTTCAAGGGAGAACGGCATGAGGGTATCCGGCAGTCAGAGGAGCGGTTGACTCACCCTATCGGATTACAGTGCTGGCATTGCGCTACAGCTGGGCTCTATTTTTACCACACACATTTGAATGTGTACTTTCGTTTTGACGACGGGATTTTCACACCACTTTCACATCGTCGGGCCTAGATTGGATCCACTCCTTAGTGAATCCCATTTGGCCCGCTTCCCCCAGCGGGCCTTTTTTTGCCTGTCTTTCAATGACCTCTCAGTCTTCCAGGGCCTTGACCTGCTTTGCCGGTTTGGCCGACTTGCCCGCAGCAGCGCCCTTGACTGGAGTCTCGACCGCAACCGGCGCCTGGGTTTCCTTTTCAGTCGAAGGCAAGGCATCGATGGTTTTGAACAGCTCGCCAAGATCAACGTCGCCGACTGTCTCGACTTTCTTTTCGCCATCCTTGCCGATCAGGATCACTTTGGCCTTGTCAATGATCATCCCCGGCTTGAGTCCGCGAATCATCGACATCGTGCTCTGGGGCTCAAGGTCCTTGCCATCACGTTTGCCAGTGATCCCGACAATTGTATAAAGCACCATGTTGCGTTCGTTGAAAGCCTGTTTGGTGGCCGGGTCTTCGAGTGCTTTCTTGAGGGCTACCAGGGTTGGATCAGCCTCGGCACGGGCAACAATCACCAATGGACGAGCTTTGCCGCGATCCTGTTCAAGGGGACTTGGAACTTCAACAGCTTGCACCGTGCCACTCACCAGCACACTGGCAAGGATCAATAAACGGATAAACATCCAGATCTCCTTTTATTATCGGACCGGCTTCGCGAGCGTGTTGCCAATGCCTTGAAACCCGTGGCGTTGAGCCTGTAACTCAAAGCTTAGGCCAAGGGCTCAGTCACGCAACCGGGTCCCGGACTTTGCCTTTCATGTTTATTTTTTGCAACTGCATCCAAACCCCTCGCCTACGGGTAGTACCTGTAACAGCCACTACGCTGTTAACCCATCAGGAGATAGGTACATGAACGTAAAACGCTTGATCAGCCATGCCAGCGTTACACTTGCCGCCGTGATGTTTGTCGGGGTGCCCGTCGCCTATGCCCAGGCTGATTTGCCCGAAAACATTAGGGTTCCCGACGGACACAAGATGGCGATGACGACAGTTGGCGTAGGCGAAATCACTTACGAGTGCAAAGAAAAAGCCAATGCGCCCGGTCAGATGGAATGGTTTTTTGTCGGTCCAAAAGCCCAACTCAACGACACAAATGGTAAACAAGTCGGCACCTATTTTGGCCCGCCAGCCACCTGGCAAGCCCTGGACGGTTCCAAAGTGACGGGCACCCAGCTCGCGGTAGCTCCCGCCGGCGCAGGCAATCTGCCGTACCAACTGGTCAAGGCCAATCCGGCTGAAGGCAAAGGCGCCATGAGCGGCGTGAGCTATATCCAGCGTGTCGCCCTCAAAGGCGGCGTGGCTCCCAGCAGCGAATGCACGGCCGTCAACAAGGGCCAGCGCCAGGTGGTTCCTTATCAGGCTGACTACATTTTCTGGGCCAGCCGTTAAGATCCGTGGCTTGTAGCGTTTCTCGTCTACGCTGCTCCGATGGAGCCTGGGGTAATGCCCCGGGGATGTCCCACCTTTAACGGCTGAATACAGTGACGCTACCTGAGCCATTGTTTGACTATGAAGCCTGCCTGTTCGCCTGCGCCCGCGGTGAACGGCAGGCGCTGGTTGCCCTGTATGCCCAGGAAAGCGCACGACTGCTCGGTGTTGCCAGGCGCATTGCCCGCGACAACGCTCTGGCCGAGGACATCGTGCATGACGCCTTTATCAAGATCTGGACGCGCGCTCCCAGTTTTGACCCTCAGCGCGGGTCGGCACGGGGCTGGATTTTCAGCGTGACACGGCATCTGGCTCTGAACTTCATGCGCGACAATCGCCTTGAGCTTCAAGTCAGCGAAGACAGCGAACTGGCACTACAGCCCCTGGCCGACCTCGATGGCAGTCAGGCGCAGGATGCCCTTGAATGGCGAACGGGCTCCGAGCGGATTTACGGCTGCCTCGAACAACTCGAACCCGCCAGGCGTACGTGCATCGTGCATGCCTACGTCGACGGTTATACCCACGCCGAAATTGCCGAAAAACTGGCCACGCCCCTGGGCACGGTCAAAGCCTGGATCAAACGCAGCTTGAGCGCCTTGCGCGAGTGCATGGGATGACTTTCAAACCTGAAGACAACGACCCGGCCGACCTTGATGCTTTGGCGGGCGAATACGTGCTGGGAACCCTGGACGCGCAACAGCGGCGTTCAGTCGAGCAGCGCCTGGCCCATGAAGCCGACCTGCAAGCAGCGGTGCAGCGCTGGGAAGCGCGCCTGTTGCCACTCAACGACCTGGTGCCCGCACAGACGCCATCCAGGCAGCTGTGGCCTCGAATCGAACGCAGTCTCAACGCGTTGAATGTCCCTGTACCCCGGACTCAGGCCAGCACATCCTGGTGGAACCTGCTGCCATTGTGGCGCGGCCTGTCAGCTGCGGGCCTGGCGGCCGCCCTGGTGCTGGGCACGGTGTTATTGACCGCAGCCCCGACAGCTTCACCGCCTGCTTACATGGTGGTACTGGTCGCACCGCAAAATCAGGCACCAGGCTGGGTGATCCAGGCCAGTAACCGCCAACAAATCCAGCTTATCCCCTTGGGCATCGCACAGGTGCCCAGCGACAAGGCGCTGGAGTTCTGGACCAAGGGCGATGGCTGGGATGGCCCCGTGTCCCTGGGGCTGGTCAAGCCTGGACAAACCTTGTCATTGCCACTGGATCGCTTGCCACCGCTGGAGCCCAATCAACTCTTTGAGCTGACCCTTGAAGGTCCCAACGGCTCGACGACTGGAAAGCCTACTGGCCCGATTCAATTTATCGGCCGTGCCGTCAAAGTGATTTGACGGCCTTGCTTCTCGCCCGGTAATGACGTGCCACGGCCACGGCAACCATCAGCGCAATGACCCCTAGCGCAATCGGCAAACGATACGGCTTGAGGTCGCCCAGCATCCCTTCCAGAAACTCCCCGGCCCAATACCCGGCGCTGGCAAACAGCGTTGCCCATATGGCAGCGCCCAACGCGTTGATGCAGGTGAATTTCAAAGGCGAAACCTTGCAGGCCCCAATCACCATCGGCCCGACCAGCCGCATGCCATATAAAAACCGCACCGAAAAAATCGATACCGCTGGATGCTGATTGATCATTTGAGTGACCCGGTCGATGACAGCCTGCTGCTTGTGCAGGCGCGGCAGCAGGCGAGCGCCGAAATACCGGCCGATCCAGAACAGCAACTGATCACCCAGCATCCCCGCCAGACTGGCGTAACCAATCACTGGCAAGAGCTTGAGCACATGCTGGTGCGCGGCCATCCCGCCCAGCAGCAGGATGGTTTCACCCTCCAGCAGGCACCCGATGAAAATGGCCAGATAACCATAGGTTGCCAGCAAGTAATTGAAGTCGATGTGTTCGAACATGGGTGCTTTATAGCTCCATTGAAGGTCTGGGTGTTACGGCGTCCCTGCGACTCAATCTATCACGCAGCCACTCAGTGCCGATGTCGATGGTGAATATCCGGAAAATGCGGATGGCTATGACTGATCACGTGATGTTGATGGGCATGACTATGGGGGGCGTTCCCGGTGACTTCTTCATCATGTTCATGCTGATGATGTTCGTCGTGGGCATGCCGATGGGTGTGCTCCAACGGCTGATGCAAATGGACATGCTCATGGCGCTCGGTCAGGTGCAGCCAGACGCCAAACATCATGAACGCCGCCGCGACCCAGAACAGCACCGACACCGACTCACCCAGAACCAGGATGGAGATCGCCGCGCCCAGGAAAGGTGCTGTCGAGAAATACGCTCCGGTCCGCGCAGCCCCCAGGCCACGCAATGCCAGTACAAAAAGCACCAAACTGACACCGTAGCCCAAAAAGCCGATCAGCAATGTCGGGCTTAGCACCGCAAGTGGCGCAATCTTTGCGCCCATCATCAGCGCGATCGCGCAGTTCACCAGCCCTGCGAACAACCCTTTGGCCCCTGCAATAAACAGCGCGTCTGAAGCAGACACCTTGCGCGTCAGATTGTTGTCAATCGCCCAGCACAAACAGGCAAACGCGACGGCCAGCGGCCCGAGCAAGGAGAGCGACACACTTGACGCCATGCCTGAAGGCCAGGACAACACAACACCCCCGGCGATAATCGCCAGCATGCCCAGCACAATCCGCCGATCGGCGTTTTCCTTGAACACCACCCACGCCAACAGTGCCGTCAGCACGGGTTCAAGATTCAACATCAGCGACGCGGTGGCGCCACTGGTCAGGGTCAGACCGAACATCAAGGCCACAGGCCCCAAAATCCCGCCAAACACAATCGCCCCGCCCAGCCAGGGCCACTCGCCTGCACTCAAGCCAGACGCCTTCCAGCCTCGATCGCGAATACAGCGCACCAGCAGCAGCCCCACCCCGCTGCCCAGATACAGCAAACCCGCCAGCATCACCGGTGGAACCTCGGCCCCCAGTACCTTGGCCAAAGGCGTACTGGCCCCAAACAGCGCCGCTGCAGCCAATGCGTAAACCACACTCGTATTCATCACATCCACTTCTTTAATCGTCGTGCATGCAGCCTAGACCAGCCCCCAAGAAACGACCGTCTTAGCGACACAAACCTTGGGGCGTTCGGTATATCTATGATTTTCCGAAGGTTTTACTCAGCCGTAAGGCAAAAAAATGTACCTGAATGAACGCTATCGAACTTGCCTCATCGGCGCAGGCTCTATATATTCGTCCACCTGTCACGCAGGCTCTTGAGTACTTTGACTTCTAAAGCACCTTCCTTCCTGACCCGCTTCACAGCGCTACCGCCCGAATGGCGAAACTGGTAGACGCATGGGACTTAAAATCCCCCGCTCGTAAGGGCGTCCCGGTTCGATTCCGGGTTCGGGCACCAAACAAATCAAGGGCTTGCATGAGATTCTTCGTGCAGGCCCTTTGTTTTTTGCACCGCAAAAATTCAGACCGCTCCGCAATTCTCGATTTTCACCCCATCCCCTGGCGTCCTGCCTACGTACGAAAATCCATTTCCCTCTCGCCTGCTAGACTGATCCTTCATAGAGGATCACATATGCCGAACTCAGATCTGATTCCCCCACTGCTTCATAAGCTCAATGAAAATCAGCTTGCCCTTGAAGCGGCCATCATGGAGCTGACACTATGGATTGAGATGCAAGGTTCTTCTGAGGTAGGAGGAAATGTTCGTGGGGCGCTAGACGTAATTGCACAAAATGAAGAGTTCATCAACGTTTCACTAAAAACGCTCATGACACCTGAATGAAAAAGCGTAACTGATGCAGTGAAGCAATTACCTAGAATAAATCACTAGAAAATAGCTCTAGTGAAGCTTGATGGAGTCATGACCAACCGCCAAAAGCTGAAAATCGGTTACTGCCTGGACTAGCGACTCAGCCAATATTTGCAAGCGATCAATTTCTTCTTGTGGGCGTCCTGAAGTTTTAGCCTCACGATAAAGACGTAGGGCTTCTAAGGCCTCAAAGATCAACGGCTCACCAGCATGGGTCATCCCCAGAATTGTCCTCTTCATCAGTACCCACCCTATCAGTGTTCACATCAGTCTAGCTGCTGCTCACTGACATTCAGTCTCGACCCAGAGCTGTCGCAGACCAAAGTCAGCTATCGGCCAAAAGCAGCCGCTCAAAGGCGTCTAGGAAGGCCGGGGCAATTCACATACTGCCGAATGCAAGACGGCTCCTCAGCCACCCAATAATCAATGAGCAAGGACAGCCCCATGTCATCTAGAAAAGCCGTATTGAACTATGTTGCGAAAGAGTTCGATATCCAGCCAGATTACCCTTGGGCTAAATTCCCCAAATATGCCGTCCTAAGGCACGCGGGGTCTGAGAAATGGTTTGGAATAGTGATGAACG
The DNA here is from genome assembly GCF_019345465.1 of Pseudomonas sp. NKUCC02_KPG. GTDB lineage: Bacteria > Pseudomonadota > Gammaproteobacteria > Pseudomonadales > Pseudomonadaceae > Aquipseudomonas. Next base: position 113,283 of record NZ_JAHKRC010000006.1, on the reverse strand, counting down.
TACCCAAGGAAAAGCTAGGCCTTGCAGCCGAGGGAGAGCTTGATATTTTGGATGTGAAATGCAATCCGAGCAAAGTGGGTTCATTTCGTCAAATGGAGGGTGTTCTTCCGGGTTACCACATGAACAAAGAGCACTGGATCAGTGTGGTTTTGGACGGCTCGGTCGCAACCGAACACATACACGAACTCATTCAAGATAGTTACGAATTAACCAAATAGCAGCTCGAGCTGACGAGTCATAGTCATTTGGTTCCACAGATTATATCTGCACTCCTGCATCGAGTGGTGTTTGGCTGTCTTGACCTACGCAATCTTGCACGAACATCTGCTTATGGCCGGAAAATCAGCATATATTGCCAACTGCAATTTACCAAAATAGGGCGTCAGGTCGGTGATTAATACTCGTAAGAAAGGTTAATCGAGCCAGTCGCACCTTTACGCTCGCCAAAGAAGCCCTGGACGCCAACATCGAGTTTTATCGCGCTGACTGAAGCGATCGGAGTTGTTGAGACACCTACTTCAAAGATCCCAGTACTGCCACCCAGGTCGGCTCCTTTAATCGACATGTCGTAGACCTTGCCGGAGACCTTACCTTCGAACTCATGCTCGTAGGCGATGCCTGCATAAGGTGCGATTTGCTTTGTGACTGCGTAGGTGTAGCGGGTACCAGCGCGCAAGCGCGAGCTGTTGTCGCGGCCAAAGCTGAGTTTGTCATTGCCCACCATAACCTTGTCAGCGTTGATGTGGCTCCAACTGTAACGGCTGTAAACATCAACAGATTGCTTATCATCAAGGTTGATGGCATAGCCGATGCCGGCCATGGCGCTGACATACTGTGACTTGGAGTTATAGTGGCCGCGTACACCTTCGGCATCGATCAGATCATTGCTGGAAAAATCTGTTTTGATCCTACCTGCGCGCATTACAGCATCGAGGTACAAGCCTTCTTTGATGCCTGCAACGGGTTTAGCACTTTTGTTGATGGCAGTGCCCGCCACATCCATATGGAACAAAAGGCCAGCACCGGTGTAGCGCAAGTCACCACTGCCGCGCACATCGCCATAACCCGCGAAGCTGTTATAGCTGTCGTAGTTACCTTGACCGTGATCAATAAAGGCACCGAACACTACTTGGCTAGTGTTTTGGAGTTCGAAACATTTGCGCAGGCCAAGAGCCATTTTAAAGTCGCGTATACGAATGTGGGAGCCGGTATCGTAACGGTTGGTGCCTCCATCTGTTATGAAAAACATATCAGTGACGCAGGAGCTGAGGCTCTCGCGGATCATATCGGTGCCCTGATTGGTGAAGGCAAGCGCTGCCGCTCGGCCTTGCAGGAAAGATTTCGATTTAGGGTTAAGCTTGCCTGCAGGCGAGGGGGTCAGTGGAGTAGTGTCGGTCTTGCTGTCGATGTTTAACACAAAAGCATCATTTTCGATGCCGAGCTGAGCATCATAAATAATAAAGTGGCCTTGCTCGACCTGGACGTTTGTAGGGCTCGAAGTTCCCTGCGCCCTATCGATCAGTATCACTTTGTCACCTTCATTAAGGCGGTTACCATCGCTCACCATAGCGACTGTATGCTTGGTATTGTTTAGATCAACCTTGTCAGAACCAGTAATTCTAATCAGGGTATCCTGGTTAACTACATCTTTAGGCAATAACCAATTGTACTGTTCGAAGTTGTAGATGCCCCTTACCGAACCTCGGTAGCCATTTAGGTTAAGGGTATTGCCGGTAAAGGCTCTACTGGGTTGCAGGGTACCGTCGCCATCAGCGCTATAGCCGCCATATACCGCTCCAGCAATGCTGAGCTCCGTGCCGGTGAGGGTGATGCGGTTATTTTCAGCGCTGCCACCAGCGCCGGTGACACCCACGCTGGTGCCACTGGCGCGGCCGCCTTGGCTATAGCCACCATAGATATCCCCCGCCAGCGAAGATACTCCGCCTAACTTAATAGTGTTGTTACTGCTGTCACCACCAGCACCGCCATTGGCGGAGGCATTTGAACCAGGGCTAATGGCGAATGCATCGCCCGCCATACCGCCAGCGCTGTAGCCACCAAAGATGGAGCCGCCATTGATACCATTGCTGCCCGTTTGGCCTGTACCGCCCTGGGCGCCAATTAAACGGACATCGCTCAGTAGGAGAGTGTTACCGCTTACTGCTCCACCGTTGCCACCATCAGCGGAGGCGTCGGAGCTGGAGACGGAGAATCCGCCAGCGCCGCCTTGGCTAAGGCCACCGAAGATCGATCCGCCGCCGGCTCCGCCGCTGCCACCGGCTCCAATTCCTCCAACTCCTCCATTACCTCCAAGTGCACCGTTAAGTGTGATGTTGCTGAGTGTCATGGTTATGCCAGAGATTGCGCCGCCAGAACCTCCTGAAGAGAAGGCGTCAGGATTGGAGTTGGAGTTGGAGTTGGAGAATCCGCCAGCGCCGCCTTGGCTAAGGCCACCAAAGATCGATCCACCGCCAGCACCGCCGCTGCCACCGGCTCCACTACTTCCATTCCCTCCACTACCTCCAAGTGCACCGTTAAGTGTGATGTTGCTGAGTGTCATGGTAATGTCAGAAATTGCGCCGCCAGAGCCACCTGCGGAGGAGGTACTGGAGAAGGAGAAGGAGGATCCGCCAGCGCCGCCTTGGCTAAGGCCACCGAAGATCGATCCACCGCCTGCGCCGCCACTGCTGCTGCTGGCTCCATTACTATTACCAGCATTACCTCCAAGGGCACCGTTTAGTGTGAGATCGCTGAGTGTCATGGTGATGTCAGTGATTGCGCCGCCGGAACCACCTACGGAGTCGGAGTCGGAGTCGGAGTTGGAATCGGAGAATCCTCCAGCGCCCCCTTGGCTAAGGCCAGCAAAGATCGATCCGCCGCCAGCACCGCCGCTGCCACTGGCTCCAAAAGTGAAATTAGCATTACCTCCGTCCCCTCCAGGTGAACCGTTAAGTGTGACATTGCTGAGTGTCATGGTGATGTCGGAGATTGCACCGCCAGAACCTCCTGCGGAGGAGGAGTGGGAGGTGGTGGTGGAGAAGGAGAGTCCGCCAGCGCCGCCCTGGCTAAGGCCAGCAAAGATTGATCCGCCACCGGCTCCACCGCTGCCACCGGCTCCATCACTGTTACCGCCATTACCTCCATTACCTCCGAGTGCACCGATAAGTGTGGTGTTACTGAGTGTCATGGTGATATCAGAGATTTCGCCGCCAGAACCTCCTACGGAGAAGGAGACGGCGCTAGGGTTGGAGTCGTCGTCTGAGAATCCGCCAGCGCCGCCTTGGCTAAGGCCACCAAAGATCGATCCGCCGCCTGCACCACCACCACCGCCGCCGCCGCCGTTACGACCACTACTGCCGCTACCACCGCTGCCACCGTTACCGGCGGCTGTGCCGATCAGTGTGATATTGACCGCGTTGGTTTGACTGATGGTTTTGCCGGTAATATCCCCGCCATTACCGCCATTAGATTCTGTTGTTGACGTCCCCCCTGCACCGCCTTGGCTGAAAGCGCCAAATGCAGAACCACCGCCAGCGCCCCCATTTCCGCCGCCGCCTTGAGCATTGGTAGCATCTTGTCCACCTAAGCCATTGCTTAATGAGCCGAGGTCTTGGGTAAGGTCCAGTGTGTTCTGGCTTAGAAAATCTGCGCCATCACCGCCATTGGCTGCAGTTCCCGTGGTACCGGGGGCTCCACTACTTAATTCGTTAGGGATAGTCGTTATGTCGCCATTGGCACCAGATGCGCCGCCCTCTGCCCAAACGTTAGTGCTGAACATAAGGCTTGCGTATATGGCCAGTGCAAGTGGTGTTAAGGGCCAATCCATGTGTGAACTATCCCAGAGGCTCTAGCCCGATGCCTATAGCCAGGCACTGAGCAAGGTGAATAAGGTTTTGGGGGGGGGTATTTGGTGGTAACCCCCCCTTTTCTAATAGACTCCAGAAATAGAGGTAACCCTATACGAGCTTAGTCACTCATCTCAGTTTGGCTAGCACTGAATTACCCGTTGATTCCTATACATTTACGGGCGGCCGCTTTTGGTCGATGGCTGCCCCTCGTGACTGGCTGCTATTGGCCAAATGCGGTCATTCCACACCAACACATTCGCTTTACGCTAGCGCGCTACACGAAACATATAGTGCTGAGTCAAAACTCTCTGTGGCTTCTCAGCACTACCAAAATGTCTTTCTAGCGCTCTTTCTAACTCTTTAGCCAGCGCCCATAAAGTTTGGGGAATTGTTCGCGAACCCAATCAACAAAAACCTCGACCTGCGGCGCCAGATGCGAGCGGCTGGGGTACAGGATCGACACGGGCCTTGGATGCGGACGATAGGCTCGCAGCACCTCAACCAATGTTCCGTCGGTTAAAAAACGGTCCAGAGTAATACCAGGGGCCTGAAGTATGCCGAAGCCAGCGACGCCACACTCGACATAGGCGTTGGACTCGTTGACTGTGATGCCCTGGCGGCTGATGTGGGATTGCTCGCGAGCCCCGTCCATAAATTGCCAAGCCAGCGGGCGCTGGTTTTGGCCAGAGAGAAAGGTCACACCGCGGTGTGCTCTTAGATCCTCTAAGGTTTTGGGCTCGCCGTGTTCTTTCAGGTATTGGGGCGCCGCGCAGGTGATCATGGTAGCCATCCCGATGCGACGGGCTACCAGGCTCGAACTTGGTAACTCGCCGATTCTCAGCGCACAGTCCACACCTTCTGCGACCAAATCGACGGTTCTATCGGTGACCCCCAAGGCCATCTCGATAGCAGGATAAAGGGTGGAAAACGCTCGCAAGCTTTCGATCAGCCCCGGCTGCGAAAACGCGGTGGGTATATCGACCCGCAATCGACCACGCAGGGTTGAACCTGGGGAGGAGAACATCGCCGTGGCACCCGCAACTTCGTCAAGAATCGCTTTAACACGCTCGTAGAATTGCTCTCCTTCCGAAGTGAGCCTCACAGTGCGGGTTGTGCGCTGAAACAGCCGTACCCCAAGCGAAGTTTCCAACTCCTGTATCGCGCGAGTTACTTGCGGGCGGCCGATCTGCATGGCATCCGCCGCGCGGGTGAAACTGCCAAGTTCGGCTAATCGGGCAAACACTTGCATGGACTGGAGCAGTTCCATTACATCTTCTCACTCAGCTTTTTTGTTGCCTGATCATAGCAAGCTGCCAGCCTTATTGTTGCCTGAAAAAACAACAACCCTTTGCCGGCCTGGGTATTTATTGAACGGTCTGACTTGGGAAGAATGTCGCCAGTAAGTTCACCTAACTGGAGATAGACAGATGAAAGCATGGCTTTTGAACGATTTTGGTCTCGAAAATCTGGCACTTGGCGAAACAGCTAAGCCCACACCCAAGGCCGGCGAGTTGTTGGTAAAGATCGGAGCGGTTTCCCTGAATTTTCGCGATAAAGCCATCGTCGATGGCATCTACGAACCTCACCTGGTACCCAAGCCACTGATCCCGGTCAGCGATGCATCGGGCACTGTCGTCGCCTTGGGCGAAGGCGTAAGCCGATTCAAAGTGGGCGACCGCGTCAACTCGCACCTCTACTCGCGCTGGATTGATGGTGAGCCAAGGCCGGACGAACCTGCCTACTGCTTCGGCATGCCGCTGCCAGGTGGCCTGGCTGAGTACATGATTATTCACGAAGAAAGCGCTGTTCGTGCGCCAGACAACATGTCCGACGAGGAGGCTTCGACACTGCCGATTGCGGCGCTGACAGCTTGGTATTCGCTGGTTGACTACGGCCAAGTGCAGCCGGGCCAGACCGTTTTGGTACAGGGCACCGGGGGTGTATCGATTTTCGCCGTGCAACTGGCAACCGCGCTTGGCGCCAAGGTGATCGTTACCTCCAGCAGCGACGCCAATCTTGATGCGGTGAAAAAACTTGGCGCAGCCGCCGGCGTGAACTATCGGACCTTCCCGCGCTGGGAAGAGGAAGTACTAAGGCTCACCGACGGCAAAGGCGTGGACCTGCTACTGGATGTCGCCGGTGGGGAAGGCTTGAATCAGTCCATCCTGGCAACCAAGGCCGCCGGCAAGATCGCGCAAATCGGCTTTCTGACCGGTCAGACCACAACGCTGAGCCTGATGCCGTTGATTTTCCGTCAGACAACTATCCGCGGCATCGCAGTGGCGCCTCGATCGTCGTTTGATCGCATGAACGAATTCCTGAACGAACACGCGATCCGCCCCGTGATCGATCAGACCTATTCATTCGAAGACGCCCACAAGGCGTTCGAGCACCTGGCCCGAGGCGCATTTGGCAAAGTGGTTATCAAAGTTTCCTAACCCTTTAAATCAAGCGATATGGAGGTGACCCTGCATGTCGCCTAAGCACTTCACCCGGGTGGACCGACCGCGGCGCTCGTCTATCTCATCTCGGACGGCAAGGATCTGATGCCGTTCGACACGATATCGTTATACCCAGGAATGTAGATAGTTGCCCTCTACGAAGGGTTGCTATAGGTCGAAAGCGGCCACTCGCCAACGTCCGCTTTTGCGCCGGAAACAGCCCTTTATGACAGGCTCTTATCGGCCAATTGCAGTCATTCGTACCAGACCACAATTGGCCATGAGCAGTCGCTCAAAGGTTTCTACGAAACCTGGGGCGACTCATTCTTTGGATTCATTCCAAGGCAAAACATTTTCCGATAGTCAGATGGCGATGTACCTAGATGAGCAGAGAAATGTTGTCTTAAGGAAAGGGACGTCCCAAATCCTACATCACCCGCGATGTATTCAATCGATAACTCGGTCGTCTCGAGCAGTTCCTGCGCTCTGACCACACGCTCCGCATTTAACCATTTGGATACGGTAGTGCCAGTGGCCTCCTTGAACCGACGGGTAAAGGTGCGCCTGCTCATTTTTGCCATGCCTGCCAAGACATCGAGCGACAGATGGCTGGCCAAATTCATGCGAGCCCACGCCAATACATCAGACAAATGAGTTTCGCTGGAGAGCTGCGGTACCGGATGTTCTACGTATTGAGCCTGCCCCCCCTGCCTGTGAGGTGGTGTCACTAGCAGTTTGGCGGTTCGATTGGCTACATCAGCCCCTAGACGCTGGCGTACCAGATGCAGGCAACAATCAATTGCTGCCACGGTTCCAGCGGAGGTCATGATGTTGCCGTCACTGATATAGAGCACTTCAGGCCGAAAACTGACCTTTGGAAAGCGCCGCGCAAATTCGTCGCGTGCTACCCAGTGAGTCGTCGCCTCTTTCCCGTCAAGCAGGCCGGCATCGCCGAGCACAAATGCCCCTAGGCATAACCCGACGATCAACTTGTCTTTGGAGTGCGCGAACTGCAGTACCTTCACAAGCTGTGCAGATGCGGCGACCGACGGATCACCCCAGGCGGGGATGATAATTACGTCACTTGCCTCCATCAGCTCCAGGCCGTGGGTTACAGACAGCCCAATGCCCTGGTCACTGCTCAGCATGCCCGGCACCTCTGCACAGAAATTGACCTCGTATTCAGGTTCACCCGGCGCGGTTTGAGCAGTTCCCAATACAACGCTAGGAACAGAAAGGTGAAAAAGGCTCACGCCGTTGAATGCTAGAACTGCAACACGTATGGCTTGCATCAGGCAGCCTCAAATTGATCATGTATTGGCCCACTGCCTGTCACACACTGAAATGGGTGGGCCGCTCACGCGGATGTTTTCACTCTAATAGAAGCCCCAAATATCCTTGTCCTTTTTCTAAGATACAGATTGCCTGGCCCGATTATATCGAATCATGTCATTCAGGCCACTGTTGGGCTCTAAAGCACTGGCCCAGAATGCTCTCCTCGATGTACCAACAGGATTAATTCCATGAAATTTATAGCGCTTCCTCTCGCCCTTAGCATTGCTTGCGGTGCAGTCGCTACAGCGGCGTTCGCGGATACCAATCCCCCCCAGGCACCTGAAGCATCCCAAAAAGTGGGTCTGCAGCAGGTTCGCAATGCCACGGTAAAAATCACTTACGGTGACACTACGTTCTTGATCGATCCAATGCTGGCTAAAAAAGGGGCTTATCCGGGGTTTGAAAATACCTACCGAAGCAACCTTCGCAATCCGCTGGTCGATCTACCCGAATCCCCTGACAAGGTTATCTCGGGTGTCGACGCAGTAATCGTCACGCATACACACCTTGATCACTGGGATGATGCGGCACAAAAAGCGCTGCCTAAAGACATCCCTCTGTTCACTCAGCACGAAGACGATGCGCAGCTGATTCGCTCCCAAGGTTTCAAGAATGTACGCGTACTGACTGACGAAGCTGAATTCGGCGGCGTAAAAATAACCAAAACCGGTGGTCAGCATGGCACCGACGAAATGTATGCCGTACCTGCCCTCGCAAAGCCGCTGGGCGAAGCCATGGGTATGGTATTTCAAGCGCCAAACTATAAGACTCTATACCTCGCCGGCGACACCATCTGGCGCAAAGAGGTCGACCAGACCATCGAGAAATATCACCCTGAAGTCATCGTCCTGAACGCAGGAAAAGCAAAAATGACGGGGTTCGAGGGTGCGATCATTATGGGTGAGGAGGACGTCCTGCGTGCAGCACAGACCGCCAAAGACGCAAAAATTGTCGCGGTGCACATGGACGCGGTTAACCATATGTCCTTGAGCCGTGAAGAGTTGCGCAATTACGTCGAGAAACAAGGTATCGAGAGTCGCGTTGATATACCGGAAGACGGAGCTTCGCTGGAATACTGATTTAAACCGTGTGGGGCCGTGATAGCGGGTAGGTTTCTTACCGGCCTGCAACCTCAGCCCTCGAGGCAAAATTACTTTGATTTGATCGGAGATCGCTCATGAAACAAGGTCTTGTAGTAGTTGATCTGCAAAACGAATACCTGCCCACTGGTAAATTGCCTTTAAGCGGCATCGAGGCGGCTGTGGCGAATGCTCGACGGGTCATCGACCATGCGCGAAATACAGGTATTCCCGTTTTTCACATACGGCACGAATCAGATAATGCTGATGCCCCCATCTTCGTAAAGGGATCTAGCGGCGCTCAAATTCAGCCAGCGGTAGCCCCTGAAGATGCAGAACCCATAATCGTTAAAAAGCATATTAACGCCTTCAGAGACACTAATCTCAAGAAGCAGCTGGATGCTTTCGATGTACAGGACATCGTGGTGCTAGGTGCAATGAGCCACATGTGTATCGACGCCATCGTACGTGCAGCGGCGGACATGGGTTATCCGGTTACGGTGCTGCATGACGCTTGCGCCACCCTGGATCTCACATTCAATGGCGTTAACGTACCAGCCGCTCAAGTGCATGCGGCGATGATGGCAGCGTTTGAATTTGGGTACGGCACGGTTAAATCTGTTGATGATTATCTCTCGGCGTGAGTTCGTACTAATGCAGTTTCGCGTCAGATAAGCTTGAAAGTCAGCAGGTCCAATACCCTTCCTCTACATATGTTATGGCTCCTAAGCATCTATTTACGAAGGGCCGCTTTTGGCCGGGAACTGCCCTTCGGAAAAGGCAGCTATCGGCCAAAAGCAGCCGCTCAAAGGTATCTAGGAAAGCCGGGGCGATTCACTATTCGGTTTGGCAGACAGTGATACTTGATTGAGTACCTCATGCAGCCTGTTCCGCCGGCTGCCACCGCTTGACGGTACAGTCGGTGGTCCTCGTCGTTAGCAGCTACAGGGCGCTCGCGGGCGGTAATTGCATTTCCATGACCGGCAGTGCTTCCGGCATGCCGGCTAAACTCACTGCACATTTCGAGGCGGCATTGAAGGTGGCGAGGGAGATCGCCATGTGGCAGAGCTGTTCTTCGGAAAATTGCTTGCGCAATCTGCTGATCAGTTGAGGTTCGAAGCGCTCGGGGTTACGCAGATAGACGTCGGCGAAGGCCAGCGACAGCTTTTCGGCTTCGGATAAATCGCTGGTGTCAAAACCATCCGCAATACGGGCGACCTTCTCCTCGGTCAGGCCATCCTGTTTCGCTACGTCGTAGCGGACACTCTTGCAGAAAACACAATTAACGGTGCGTGCATTGCGCAGTCTGATCATTTCCAGAAGCGCCAAGCGCACGCTGTTCTTGCGCCAGATGCTGTCAGTCAACTGAATCAATACATCCAAAGTCTGGCTCGCCAAACCGAGACTGCTGTCGCGAATGATATGGCCAGTGTTGGTGCCCGGTGTTCCTACTCGTGCCTGTGTCATGGTCATCGTATTGTGCTCCGTGGCTTAGTGGCTGGCAGTAGCGCGCAGGGTGCTGAACATTAGGGCAAGACGAATGCGCCCCTCGATGAAGCCGAGCGCCTCGACCAGGCATACCAGGCCTGGCTCACCGAAGTGCTGTTTGACACTGGCAGCCACTTCATCGGTGATCGCCGCCGGGTCCATGGCGTAGAGTTCGGTGAGCTCCAGTGCCGCCAGCTCGCCTTCACTGAACCGGCCATTGTTGAGATTTTTGCCGGCAATCAGGTCTTGGGCCTTAGCGGGGTCGAGATCGATATCTCTTAGCAGTTCGAGCTCAGCCGTTGCGCTATGCATCTGCGCCAAGCGCAACCGGCACAATTCCAACACCCCCGCCGGAATATGCGATTGCTGCCAGAGCTTTTCCCACACGGCTTGGTAGTCATCGGTTAGCGCACCACCGGCCTGGAGCGCCGATGCCAGTGTTACAGTGGTAATCACGATATCGCTCAATGGATAGCCCTTTGCACTTCGGGTTATGGCGCAACAGCGCCGGGGGTGGCGAGCAACGCCAGGATGGAGTTCGCGTTGGTTTTTTGTTCGGATCCCAGCCGGCTGCCGACAGCCAGGCCTTGTAGTGCACGTACCAGCCAAACGGCCGTGTCTCCCGGATCGAGCTCGGCGCGGATGTTGCCTTCGTGCTGGCCTTCTTCGATCGCTGTGGCGAGACAGTCGGTAAGGTTGCTGTAGTAATTCGTTAGCAGGCGCAGGCAGTCAGGATCGGAGTCACCCAACTCCATCGCCGTGTTCAGGACCAAGCAGCCGCGTGGCTCGATTTGGCTTGTCACCGCATGAAAATAGCCACTCAGTGCAGCAAAGCCGTGCTGTTGAGCAAAGATGGCCAGGTAGCCCTTGGCGTAACAGGACAGATATCGCTCCAATACCTGCAGGAAAAGGCCGGTCTTGCCGCCGAAAGCCTGATAGAGGCTGTGTTTGTTGAGGCCGGTGCAGTCAACGAGTGCATCCACACTGGTGCCCTTGAAGCCCTCCGCCCAAAACTGATTGAGCGCAGCGGTCAACACTGCCTCCTCTTCGTACATCACGGGTCTGGCCATAAGCTTACCGATACAGAATGATTGGTCTGTAATTAACTTATCGACGCCTTACCCCTAATGTCAAGTGCCCGTAGGCGATAAGTTTCAAGCCTCTGTGTTGTTTCCAGACAAACGCTGCGTGCACCGATATACCCGTTCTTTTAGTCCGCACAGACGATGTCCTTGTGAGATTGACCTGTTGGTATTGGGCAGACTTATCATGGAGAACCACTATGCCTATCACCGCTATTACCGGGAGCGCCTCGGGAATTGGAGCCGCTGTGAGTGCAGCAATGCGTGCCGCTGGACATCAGGTCATCGGTATCGATCGCTGCAATGCTGAGGTGATCGCTGACTTGTCCACTGCCCAAGGGCGTGACATGGCCATAGCACAAGTGCTCGAACAGAGCGGCGGTGTCCTCGATGGGCTGATCTGCTGCGCCGGGGTCGGTGTTACGGCGCCTACCTGCGGGTTGATCCTGGCGGTCAACTACTTTGGCGTTAATCAACTGCTTGACGGTCTGCAAGGTGCTTTGGCCAAGGGCCAACAACCGGCGGCGCTGGTGATCGGCTCTGTGGCGGCGACATATTCCGGCCCTGAAGGCCAGGCGATGGTCGAAATGATGCTAGCCGGCGAAGAGGCCCAGGTTCTGGAGTTGGCGAACACTGTCGACCATCCTCACGTTGTTTATTCTGCCTCCAAATACGCCATCAGCCACCGCGCCCGCAGCCTGGCTGTGAGCTGGGGTAAGCAGGGTATGCGCTTGAACGTGGTGGCACCGGGCGCGGTTAGCACACCGCTGCACCAGGCCTCGCTGGAAGATGCACGTTTTGGCCAGGCTACCCGCGATTTCGTCGCACCCCTCGGCCGCCCCGGGCGCCCTGATGAGATCGCCTCCGTGGTGGCGTTCTTGCAGTCACCACAAGCATCGTTTATCCATGGCAGCGTGGTGTACGTCGATGGCGGGATTGATGCCATGGTCCGGGCTTCACGCTTCTAGCAAACTACGCATGCCCCCCGGAGCTCATCATCGGCGCCGTGCTTTGTGGCTAAAGGCGCTGCAGTCCGTGAGGGTTTTGGCTTGCTCCGCAGCGCCGGCTGAGTAACCGGGGGCCTCAAGGATCCATTGTTTGTTCCAAGCTTTACGCGAGAGGAATCGCAGCTATTAGTGAGCCAAACTGCATATCTCAGGTTTTTCAGGAGCATGAATCGCCCTTAGTTGCTTAGATAGTGAGCGACCGCTTTTGGCCGAAAGCAGTCTTTCCCAAGGGCTGTTATGGGGCGAATGCGGATATTGGACCCTAGGAACCGCGGGCTCTGACACTAACACCACATGCCCGCAATGGTATTGCAAACCCTTTAAACATGGCCGCTATCTCTGGCGCTCGCTGCAATTGAATAACCATAGATACACATAGCTGCGAGAACGAGTCACGCGAAAGTCACGCAGCCTATTTCCCTCACCCTTGGTGTCCTGCCGAACGCACATAATCCCAAGTCCCCCCCTGTTACGCTGAAAACTCCACGAAGGACTCGCGATGCCAAATTCTGACCTGCCCCCCCTCCTTGCTCTGCAAACTAAACGAAAATCAGCTCGCCCTCGAGGCCTCCACTATTGAGCTTTCCAATTAGATTAGCGGCGCGCGCAATGAGGAATTCATCAAGCTCTCGCTGGCAGCGCTGATGGCGCCAGAGTGAGACGACGCCCCCTAGCGTTTGCCCGAAGAAACTCTATCGGCCAGAACGCTGCCTTGACCGTTCAGCGGGAGGGATAGCGCGGGAAGTAGTCTTACAGCATTAATCACTGGCATTATGCCACCAAACAAAACATGGACTGGTGAGGCTAGACATGAAAAAAATCGCTGGGGCAATGCTTCTGTTGCTGGGGTTCGCTGGAGTAGCGCAAGCGGACCAGTGTGCATCGTGGACGCACAACGCATATCCAGTTTCCATGAGCGCCTGTTCGTACGATAACGGTGGCTCCGGATACGTCCAAATCACAAACAACGGTTCCCGTGCTGCCAATGTATGCTGGACGGTTGTTTTCAATGATGGAAGAACTCAGGATAGTTGTTACCGAGGAATGGAATCTGGCGCAACCACGACCCCATCTTGCGCGAGTTGCGGATCAAAAAATGGGGGAGCCCGGCACGTTCTATTGCAAAAATATGAGGAACTCTAGTCACTCATAATATTTCTGACCAGCGCTTGAAGCTTACGCAACATGACATTGGACGCAGTAACGAAGTCCGCCAATGTGCGGGCTTTCTTTTCCCCAGATCTGGAATCAGCAGGATTGGTTGACAACGTTCACGTCAACCTCCTACAGGTGCATGAAAGAGGCCATGCTAATTTTTTCGGCCACGAATGTAGGTCACTGGCACACCATCAACATATGCTCCTGCAATCCCTTCAAGGCTGCCCGGTCTTTGATTATTCCTGCCCTGATCTCGAAAACAGTTCGTCCAGCAGCTCCAGCGAGTTCGACGGCTCCGCCATCATCCAGGCGGGCGGAGCTGGTGGGATTGGACAGATTGCTGCTATAGGCACTACAACGCCCTGCGATGCGCAGCCGCCGATCACCAGCAGCAACATCAGCGCGCAACTTTTCATTCTCAGCGAGAGCATTCATCTTCTCCTTGGTTGCTTTGGTGTCGAGCTCGGCCAAAGCCTTTTGGATGGCCTGCTGCTTCTCCAGCGCCTGGCGCGCTTGAGCGGCTGCAGCGTTGGCTATGGAAGTCAGGTCGGCTTGATGGGCTGCGCTCAGGTTGGCCAGTTGCTTGCCGTAGCGCCAGGTGTCCACTTTCCATGTGGAAAAAACGGAACACCCCACCAGAACGACAAGACCAATCCAGCGCCACAAACTCACGCCAACACCTTTAACCCCTTCGCATACAGAGCCTGACGATCTGCTGCCCCGTTCTGGCCTCCGTTGATACGCGTGGTGATCATTTCGAACTTGCCAGCATCGGCCAGGGTGTTCAGCCCATTGGTTGCCCAGTACCACGCAGCGGACATGCAGGCATGCTGTGGCTCCTCCAGCATTTCAGGTTGCGCGATCAAGTCTAGGCTCAGCGCTTCGCCGCAGGCGCGGTAGTTGTTCTTGCCGGTGATCTGTATCAGTCCGCGCCCGCGATACCTCCAACCGTCGCAGGGGGCGGTGTTGCCCATACGGTTGCCGTAAGCGATGTTGGCGATCTGCTCGGGTTTGCGGGCGACATCCGCGGCCAACTCAGCGTTGAAACGACTTGGCCACGTTTTGCGCAACGCATCGGCGCTGTAGTTGAGGTTTTCCACCAGGCGCGTCAGATGGCCGGATTCGTGGCCGATCTGGGCAATAAAAGCCGCGATGCGTTTGACGAGAGCGATATTCCACGTCGCACGGCCGAAGCAAAAGGCAATGGCAAGCTAACCTTCAAAAATCGATCAGACGCTCAAGTTCGTCGCGATTTTGTCAGGCTGTGCCATGGTTCATTGTTTCGGGTGGTTGGCGAGGTCTTTGCTTTACTGCCAGCAATCGAGAACTGCCTGGTGTCGGGTTATGTTCAACGTCACGACCCAGCAACCGGCCGAGACGAAGAACCCTATATAATTTCAGCATTGGTCACTCGGGAAGAGTGGTCGTCTTTGGACTTCGATAATCTTGAGTCCATTGATCCTGCATCAATGCTAAACGCGATTGGTGCACGAGTTAGCCTGGATCGTTCCTCACGGTTTAAAGAAATTGCTCCCTACGAGATGAGCGATCTGGGTTAGATCATTGAGTCGCATTCGATATTCGGGCTGTTTTTTTCGCCACCACATCCCCTCGCCGGGTCAAGACTTGAGAAATTTGGATCGTTTGAATATCTGGCGCAGTGGCAGGGTCTACGGGGAGAAGAGCTGAATGTCGACCCTGAAACCGAACAAGTGCTGATGTGCACGAAAACCAACCTGTTAGTGATCTTTACTCCGGATCAAGCCAAGTACGTTTCGCAAGTCTAAACAGCGCCTCAAATGAATATTCATTTTCCACTCCCCCCCGCTTCATCTGCAGTGAGAGGCCTCGTTGCCAGGCCGACCGTCCAATGACCGCCAGATTCTTTATGTGTTTCCAGCAAATCGTATGTCTTGAGCATGTCCAACAACCCTGAGTGCCCATACTCAGTGGGAGAGAACGCGGGGTCTGTCCGCTTCAAATAGGAGCCTAAACCACTGACCGTGACCCTGCCTTCATTGGTACTTCCAGCCAGCAATGACACCGCTTCCACTATAAAACGAGGACGACGGAGTTTGGGTTTGGCAGCCTGATCCGGTTCTTTCTTGGGATTGGGCAGATCTGGAATATCCTTGGGGATCAGAGCATCAGCCAGTGCAGGATCATGTACTTTGCGCCATTCGAAGAACTGATCACTGGCATTGCGCAGGGCGTCCGGGGTTTTGGCTTCACCCACGATGCAAACGGCTGCACCCCGCTCCCGAAGCTTTCGACACAGATAGGCGAAATCCGAGTCGCTGGTAACCAGGCAGAACATGTCCGCTCGATGATCGAACAATGCTTCCAGTGCATCCAGTGCAAGTGCGATATCTGACGTGTTTTTCCCAGAGGCATACTGGTACTGAAGACAAGGTGTAAAGGCAAGCCTGACCAACGCCTCCTGCCACTTGTTTGCGAGCGTGCCGTGATTTCCATATCCACGGCGCAAGACAATTCGTCCAAACTGCGCCACAACTTTCAATGCGTGCTCCAGCACCTCTGGTGACACATTGTCGCAATCGACCAGCACCGCTACGCGCGCATCCCCGTTATTGGCAATTTGTGGCATACATCAGCTCCTTGCTTTTTTATATGTCGTGAACGTATCTGGATGATGCGTGGGTCACGGAACCAATAGCTACTGGAAATCACTCTTACCTAAAACTCGAGTTTTCTGGCCTATGGCGATCAACTCTTCTGCTTTCAAGTGTTTCGAACTCTTGTCCTTACCCGCCAACTTGCTGATGTCCTGATCTCCGACCACCAACAGCGTGGTGTACCTGGTCACGTTGGCGCCGACCTCACAGCCACCCGAAGCCACCATTTCTGCTGCATCCCGACTAGGTAGACACTACTGCATTCCCAGCCAAGAGCCCCTCCGGCATCATTGTTAGCCCTTCAGTGATACGTCGCCCACGCTCCCCCACGTTCATGAACGGGCTCAACACATGCAGCGGCACCGGCCTGTCTCCCGCATTCAGCAACAGTACATTGGCAAACGCCACCGCATCAATGGCCCTGGCGTCATTGCGTAATGGAATGTTCACTCGACGCGACGAAGGTCAATGCCATGCAGCCTGTGGAGCGAATCAACGCCTTGCTCAATGACCGTGAACAAGCCCCATTCAATAGCCTTATAGATAGCCTCGCTATTAATCAGACTTCCGATAACCGAAGGTATGGGGGTAAATACCAGTGCCGCGATCACTTCTGTCAGTCAGTGGCACACTCAGTGCTGGGATGAAGGCCTGCATTTTCCCGATGGCTGCCGTAAGTAAAGATATAGAAGTGACGACGAATTGCTTTAGCCTAAACCGAAAGAAGTAAGTGGCTTATTAAAGATTTTGAGTTCCAAAATTATGGAGCCACAGCAATAGAAATCTGCAATCAATACATTCTTTATCGCCAGCAGCCAACCCCTATATCTTTGGACACCAGTGCGATTGTCGCGTCAAGTTACTACAATTTGTATTTAGCTTTTATATGGTGCGCACAATAACTTGATTACAAAGGCAAACGGATCGAGTGGCGAGCAATATCTTGAGACGCTTTATACGATCGAGGTATTATTTTATACTTGCAGTTTTTTCTCTTGCAGGGCGATATTAAGTCCGATCAAGACCACAGCGAATTGTTTTGCTGTAGACATTAAGCTGCCAGGACAAATAAGCCATGAAGAAGATTTGCCTGTTGTTTTTAAGTAGCGTCGTTATGCTTCTGGATATATCTCTTTCATTTGCTATTCCGCCAAGCACTGTGTGGCGAATGGACACACGGGGTGAGCAAGAAATATTTTCATCGGGTTTTCAGGCCTGGGGGAATAACGTGAATGTTCATGCGCATGTCTCAGGCGAGTCCTGCGTGAACAGGCCAGGGTCGCAAAGAAACTCCGGGTTCGTGTCAACAGCCGCCGACTTTCAGTATATCCGCACTGTTGCAGCAGCCAGAGCCTTCGCTAGGCCCGGGCAGCACATATTTCTTTATCGGATCAGAGCTGACGGCAATTTTTACAATGCCGAAGCTTCTCTTCGGGCGTTGCACGGCAATAACCCGCAAACGCCGGTTTCCCCCTTGAACTATCAACCTTCCGTTACAGCGAATGAATATATAACACCGGGCGCTATACCTCCTCGAAATATCAGGGATGTCGAGTCCTATGTTGTTGTTGACGGGCAGTTGCAGGTTTCAACTGCCCGTGCAAACCCCGCTTACATGACAGGCAATACAAATACCGCAGCAACACCATTTGTAAATGGCGTCGCAGGACAAACAGGCCGGTCGACATGGGTGGGCATGATACCTATTGTTGGAGCCTGCCTGGCTTTACCACGATCGGATTTGAAGCTCGATGAGCTCCAAGTGTCTTCTCCGATGACACTCACGCTGGAATCTATTGTGAGTAACCGTTTGAATGAACTCAATCATGATGAACTATGACTGCTGAGGAATATAGCTATGCGTTTAGTCTCTGGCTTGTTAATTCTGTGTACAAGCGCTCCTGTTTTTTCTGCTGAATGGGATCAGTCAAGCAGGCAGTCACGCGCCTATACGTGTGCAAAAGGAACCGTCACTCAACTCTCGGTGGGCAAAGATGATAAGGATGCCGGCAATATCATAGAAGTTCAATTATCCACCACGGGGGGACGGTGGTGGATCGCCAATAATGCTCGCAACCTGAACGATTCGTCAGGGTATGCGATGCTTAACCTTTTGGCGCTGTCAAAGTTAACGGGGCAAAAGGTTGCACTCGCTGATGATAAAGGTACTCATTGCGATGACTTCAACGGAGTTACTTTGACTAATGAGTATTAAGATGTTGACGTGATTATCTGGTCGTTGGGCGAAGGCCTATATTATATATAAGCGCTCCATCAACTGAGCGAAATCATTGAGTTAGGCTTAGTGTTCGACTCCGGGTCCAGGCACCAGACAAATCAAGGGCTTGTATGAGATTCTTCGTGCAGGCCCTTGATTTTTCAGGTGCGTGAAAAATTCACTCTCTTCTCCAGCCTCCTGCTTACAGCGTGTTCTCACCCTCTCGAGTTAGAAATGAGCTGCTCAATGAAAAACTCCAGCCCCCCTCTGGGGCTGCCCGGCAATGGCCAGGCGTCGACCCTCAGGGCAACGTTCTGAAATGCCTTGGCGATCTGAGAGCGCGGAAAACTTTGATAAACGGCGCGTTGAGTCTGCACGGATTTACGCACGCATTCGTCATACGGAATCGCTCCCACGTACTGCAAAGAGACATCCAGGAATTGATCGGTAATCTTCGCCAACTTGGCGAACACGCTGCGTCCACCCTGGTACTCAGGCACCATGTTTGCCAAAACTCTAAAGCGGTTTATCCCGTAGTCACGATTTAGCAGCCTGATCAGTGCGTAGGCATCGGCGATAGACGCTGGCTCGTCACAGACCACCAGCAAGACCTCTTGAGAGGCCCGAGCGAAACTGATCACCGATTTACCGATCCCTGTCGCAGTATCAATCACCAGCACATCCAGACTGTCGGCGATGTCGTTGAAGGCCTGGATCAGGCCTGCGTGCTGAGTGGATGACAGGTTTACCATGCTCTCGACACCGGCAGAAGCCGGGACGATACGCACACCTCCCGGCCCCTGCACCAGTACATCCGATAACGCACAACGACCTTCCATCAAGTCAGCAATCGTGTATCGGGGGATAACGCCCACTGCAACATCAACACCCGCCAATCCAAGATCACCATCGAGCAAGACGACTCGCCTTCCGCGACTCGCCAACGCCAAAGAAAGGTTCACTGCCACAGTCGTCTTTCCGACGCCCCCCTTACCACTCGTCACAGCGACAACTTGTACAGAGTGCGCAAGTCCCATGTCAGTTATCCCGCAGATGTCATGCCTTAAATCATTGATTACCCCATTAATAGTTAGCGCAGACAATACTCACATAGCATTAGTAAATGACTGCATATCCTGGATAGAGAACGAGGACTTTCAGGTAGGCGACTTGCGCGCCAAGGCAGTTACGGGCAAGGCATCGAGAAAATCGGCAATCTGGCGGGTCGTCCTCAAGCGGATGACAGGCACCTGCGGCCCCACTTTTTTGCGCACCGTCTCGATACCCGGGCGTGTGCCTTGGTCGAAATTCCATACGAACTTCAGGAACACCCAGTCGAACTTCTCCCTGCAACCTGCTGCAAGGTCAGAGCGGGAGCGGTTTGTGAGGCTGCGCATGATCACCCGGGTGAAACACGTGAGACGCGGCGTATCCAGCCAAATGATCACGTCGGCACGGGGCAGGCGAAGGTCGAAGGTACGCCGGGCATAATTGCCTTCACACACCCAGGCATCCGGGGCGATTGCCTGGGTGACCCGCTGGCGGAACTGTTCAGCGTCCGGTTCGATCCAGCCGGGCTCCCAGAACAAAGGGTCCAGGTGCACCACGGGCAGGTTCAGGCGCTTGCCGATGGCTCGGCCGAGGGTCGATTTTCCGCTGCCGCCATTACCCAGTATCACAATCCGTTGCATGCCGACTTCCTGTTGAAAAAAAACAGAAAATTCTACCGATTGGTATGGCCCGTTAAAAGTTGAAAGACAGTGACTTGATGCTCATTTCCTGAAGCTCATTGGCCCTCTCACCGCTAATGAGCAACGTTAATGACCATGACTGCGCACGCTGTGGGTGATCACCCCCCAGATCGACAGGTCGTCACCTTCCATGACGTACCGGTCCGGGTATCCAGGGTTTTCAGACTGGAGGATCACTTCCTTGCCGCGCAAGCACAGGCGCTTGCAGATGGGATCATTGTTCAGCAGCGCCACCACAATATGGCCGTGGGCAGGCTCAATGGAACGATCGATGACCGCCAGATCCCCTGAGAAAATCCCGACCCCCTGCATGCTGTCGCCATCAATCGACGCCAGATAGACATGGGGCGCACGCACATTGAGTACCTGATCAAGGGAGATGACTTTCTCGATGTGGTCTGCAGCGGGTGATGGGAATCCCGCCGGAATCTTGAACGAACACAGCGGCAAACCAATCCCGCCCTGCGCAAGAGGTCCCAAAAATGTGAAGCTCATGACCCGCGCTCTTATTTGACTGTATAAATGTACAGTTAACGCCGTAGGACGATTCTGGTCAATATTTCTGTCAGGGATTTCGACGAGAGGAACACACACCAGCCCCCCGGGCTTCATCCGCAGTGCTTCACGAACTGGTTTCGACCCAGTGTCTTGGCGCTGTACAGCGCCTGGTCTGCCGCTTCGATCAAACCCTGCACGTGATCCAGCTGTGCACCTGCGGCACAACTCATCCCGATGCTCACACTGACTCGTCCCAACGGGCTGGCGGTGTGGGGGATGCTGGCTTGCTTCAGGCGATCGAGGATAAGTTGCGCCACCACCGCCGCCCCCTCAATGTCGGTGTTGGGCATGATGACACTCATCTCTTCTCCGCCATAACGGGCGACCACATCCGACGGTCGACGCACGCACTCCTCGATAATTTTGCCAACCGCCTGCAGACAGGCGTCTCCGGCCACATGCCCAAGGGAATCGTTGTACAGCTTGAAATGATCGAGATCGATCATCAGCAGGGCCAAAGACGTCCCTTCCCGCTTTGCCCGTCGCGCCTCTATGTCTAATGTCACATCAAAGCAGCGCCGGTTGGCCAGGCCGGTCAGGGCGTCCTTCATCGCCAGCAACTCAAGCTGGCGGTTCGACGAAAGCAATTGCTGCTGAGCCCCTCGCAACTGATCTTCTATCTGGGTTCGACGGCGGATATCCAGGATCAAAAACCAGCCGATCAGGCCGGTAAGCCCCAGCAGAGCAGTCACCACCACGGCTGACAGCAATGCCTCCATGCGCCACGCGGCAAGGGCTTCGCGTTTTCCAAGGGCTACGGTCGTGATCAGCGGCAACTGGCTGCTTTTTCGGAAGGCGTAGAGCCGCTCCACACCATCCAGGCTGGAGGTGAACGAGGCGGTACCGACGGATCGATCTACCAGGTATTTGGCATAGATCGGCGACTTCGAAAAGTTGCGGCCCATGTCCTGCTCGCGAAAAGGATAGCGAACCAGCAACGTACCATCGGTATAGGACAACCCGATTGCACCCTCCTGCCCCACATCGATCTTGCCAAACAGCCGCAGGAAGTTCTCAACCCCCAGAGTTACCGCCACCACCCCGGCAAACGCTCCGCGAGCATCATCGAAGCGCCGGCTGACGGTCACCACCCACTCATGATTGGCACGGCTCTGGATTGGCGGGCCGATAAAGGTCTCGCGGGATGGATCGTCGCGGTGATGAATGAAATAGGTACGATCACTGCTGTTGGCCCCGGCCGGGATCCGGTTGGAGGACATCAACCAGCGCCCCTGGTTGTCGTAGATCGTGATCCCGCTGAGCTGTGGCATCAGGGGCTGCTGGCGGTCGACCAGCGCACCCAGCCGCTGGATCTGGATGGGGCCGCTGCCTTCAGTCTCCAGGCGCTCGACGAGCCCGAGCAACAGCAGCGAACTTTGCCGGACAATGCCTTCGGAGTAAGTCGCGAGCGCCTGGGTAAGGTTCAACCCGTGGACGTTCACATCCGCCAGCGCCCGCTCACGTGAGGCCAGCACTTTCCAGACAGTCAGCGAGGCCAGGGAGCAGCCGATAACAAACAGCAAAAGAACAACCAGATGGGTATCACGCTTCACGTCATTACCTGATGGAAAATCCATTTTTCCGTTCCAGCCACTGTGGGAGAAAGGCAATAACGGCAGCCGTGTGCCTTCACCTGGGGCAAGGATACAAGCAGTTACATGTTGCTGCAGCAACAGATTATCCCGTCAGCGGGCAGATGCCCTTGAGCTCTTGAACAGAGCAACGATCACTCAAAAGGCTGCACCGGCGGCAAGCGACCAGAATCATGGCTACGTTCGACCGCTTCTGTGCACAGGGCTTCGAGCAGCACCTGCTCCAGAATGGCAAAAAAACACTTTATGTGGGCCTGCTTCAGTGCCTGAGGCCGGGTCACCAGATAGACGTCCAGATCTGGAAGCTCAATACCCTCGAACAACTCAATCAGATCCTTCGCCAGAATACGGGGCAGTACACCAACCCCCAGGCCTCGCCTCACCGACTCGAGTTGCACGGTAAACGAGTTCACGCTGATGTGGGCCCGGTCAAGACCGGCTGCTTTTGCTGCACGCATTTGCGCCAGCATGTCGAGCGGAGGAAGCAGCGCTACATTGACTGCGGTGGCCACCGTGACCCCTGGACATCGCTTGAGGTATTCGGGAGCCGCGAACACACCGTAGGCGAACCGGCCAATGGGTCGATAAATCAACGAAGGCTCACCGAGATGGATCGTGCGTATCGCAATGTCGGCCACGCCGCGGGCGATCTTGTGAAAGTCGGCGGTTACTTGCAACTCCACCGAGCAACGCGGGTGCAGGGAGGTAAAGCGACCCACCGCCTCCAGCACCCCGGAAGAGAACCCCTCCCCTGCACTGACCAGCACATTGCCGGACAGCTCTGCGCCTGATCCCGGGATGTCAGCAACAACTTGACGCCTCAACCCCGCTTCAGCCGCGATGGCAACGTCCACCAGGGATTGGCCCCGCGAGGTCAGCCGGCATCCTTCAACGCCCCGTTCGACAAGGGGCTCGCCCAGGGCAGCCTCCAACTGGGTCAGGCGCCGGGACACCGTAGACGCCGCAATCCCCAGCAACTGGCCCGCCCGCAGAAAGCTGCCATGCCGAGAAACCGCCAGCAGCAGTCGAAGATCGTCCCAATTTGCTTGCAACGCCATGCGTCATGTCCTCCCTGGTGTGCATCTGTGCAAAGCCATTATGCAGCAGTCGCTGTTTTTCAGAAGCGCTCTGGACGGTATATCTACAGCCCTTCGAAACCACTGGACTGGAATGTATGACTAGCGCGCCAAAGGACTCTGCACAACACGCCCCGCGCAACGTATTCGTGACCGGCGCAACCGGCTTGCTGGGCAACAACCTGGTGCGAGAGCTGCTCGCTCGCGGCTATACCGTCAAAGCACTGGTGCGCTCGATGGCCAAAGGTGAACAGCAGTTCAAAGGCCTGGCCAATGTGCAACTGGTCATCGGCGACATGGCCCGGGTCGACGCATTCGCCGCATCACTGCAAGGCTGCGATACGGTGTTTCACACGGCGGCTTTTTTTCGCGACAACTACAAGGGCGGCAGCCACTGGAAGGCGCTCGAAAAGATCAATGTCACCGGTACGCGGGATCTGCTTCAAGAGGCCTACCGTGCCGGAATCCGGCGATTCATCCACACCTCTTCCATTGCCGTGCTTAATGGCGCACCGGGCACCTCCATCGATGAGACATGCCTGCGGGCCGAGGCGGATGCCGATGACTATTACCGCAGCAAAATCCTCAGCGACCGGGTGGTGTTGTCGTTCCTGGAAACCCATCCACAGATGCATGCCTGCATGGTGTTGCCCGGCTGGATGTGGGGGCCTGCCGACATGGGCCCCACGTCCTCGGGGCAACTGGTCAATGATGTGGTCAACGGCAAGATGCCCGGGCTGATCCCCGGCAGTTTCTCCGTTGTCGATGCCCGTGATGTGGCAGCCGCCCTGATTGCTGCCGCCAGGTATGGACGACGAGGTGAGCGCTATCTGGCGGCGGGTCGGCACATGACGATGCGTCAGCTGGTACCGGCTCTGGGACGCATCGCGGGGGTCAAGACACCTGCGCGTCAAGTGCCGACGCCTGTTCTGTATGCCCTGGCGGCGGTGCAGGAGATCTATGGGCGCCTGACCGGCAAACCCGTTCAGTTGAGCATGGCCACCCTGCGCCTGTTGATACGAGAAGAACATCGCACCCATTTCAATCACCACAAGAGTGAACAAGAACTGGGCCTGAGTTTCCGGTCACCGGACCTGACAATCATGGACACCGTGGCGTGGTACCGTGACCACGGCTGGTTTGAAAGCCACGGGGCTTGATCTGTTTAGGGCTCATCAAACTGGGTATGCTGGGCGCCGGCTGATACTGCCTGCCGCTCGCACCCCAAGGGACTGGTGAAAGTATTTTTGAAAAACCCGAACCCTGTCGATTTTCTTGCAGTCGAGGTTTGGCAACGCGAGCACCTGACTGACTCGACTCCAGGAGGAACGATGATTTCCATTGAACACGCCAAGCAGATGGCCAAACGACTGCGTGCAGTGCTGAAAACCCGCGGGCAAGAGATCACCCACTCGACCGCGCTGGAGTTGATAGCCCAGCAACTGGGCTATCAGAACTGGAACACAGCGTCAGCGCTGCTGCACCCGCAAACTGCCTCGCCAGCGATAACGTTCGAAAGCCCCATCCCCCTGTTGCGCATGCTCGACGAAGCCAAGGCACGTGAGTTTTACCTTGGTTTCCTGGGCTTTCACGTCGAGTTCGAGCACCGCTTCGAGGCTGGCCTGCCTCTCTATCTGGGGATCATTCGCAACGGCTTGCGCATCCACCTTTCTGAACATCACGGTGATGCGAGCCCCGGGACCACGGTATTTGTGCCCATGCATAATATCGAGCTGCTTCGCGATGAATTACTGTCCAGGCAATACGGGTACGGCCGTCCCGAAATTGTCCAGCAGGGCTGGGGCAAGGTACTGGAAGTCCATGACCCGTTCGGTAACCGGATCAGGTTTTGCGAAGACTGATCGAACGAGCGCAAAGCGGTCGCCAAACCGGTACACGCGGTATCCCTGATCAACCGCGCAAGCTGACTTTACGACTGCTTCGCAGCCGATCGCAGCCTCGCACGACTCGTCAGCGACTACAGACTCGTCACCTATCCCGCGTGTAGTCGCTGACGAGGAACGAAGGCTGCGATCGAGCGCGAAGCGGTCGTAAAACCGACACACGCGGTATCCCTGATTAACCGCGCAAGCTGACTTTACGACTGCTTCGCTGCGCTCCTCAGCGGCTACAGATGACGTTGAAAAAAGCTCGCCAGGGTGTCGAAAGGAATGAGGTCGACGCGGTCATAAAGGTCAACATGACCCGCTCCAGGAATAATGACCAGCTCCTTGGGCTGACCCGCGAGCTTGTAAGCTTCTTCGCTGAACTCTCTCGAGTGCGCATCCGCTCCAGCAATAAACAGCATCGGACGAGGTGAAATCGTCTCGATGTCGTTGAACGGATAGAAGTTCATGAATTTGATATTGCTGGTAAGCGTCGGGTGCGTGGTCAGCTCTTTGGTCGAGCTGGCGGGTGTGTATTCGCCGCGGGGTGTGCGATAGAAATCATAGAACTCACGCTGGATCGGGTGAGTATTTTCATCCAGTTGGTGCACCGTGCCGCTGGTATAAAGGGTTTCACCGCCCGTGAACTCTACGTAACGCTGCTGAGCGGCTTGAGCGATAGTCTCTTTGCGCTGCTCAAGCGTCTGCCCATGCTTCAAGCCATTGCGATTGGCGGCGCCCATGTCATACATGCTGACCGTTGCGATGGCTTTCATGCGCGGGTCGATCTTGGCCGCGCTGATGACGAAGCTGGCGCTGCCACAGATGCCGAGTGCACCAATACGCTCCTTGTCGATAAAAGGGCGTGTGCCAAGAAAATCCACTGCCGCGCTGAAGTCCTCGGCATAAATATCCGGCGAGACTGCATTACGCGGTAGCCCTTTGCTTTCACCCCAGAATGAAAGATCCAGGGACAACGTCACGAAGCCTTTTTCGGCCATTTTCGTGGCATACAGGTTAGCGCTTTGCTCCTTGACCGCCCCCATCGGATGGCCAACAACAATCGCTGGGCTCCTGGTTGTATCGTCGCGGTTTTTGGGGATAAACAGATTGCCCGACACATTCATTTGATACTGATTTTTAAAACTGACCTTTTGCACGGTCACTTTATCGCTGGTATAGAAGTTATCCGCGCCGTTGGACATATCGGCTCCTGTCGCTGAGAGTGAACTGACCAGTAACGTGATTAAAACAATGAGCTTTTTCATTGGATCTCCCTCTATGCGCAGTCATCAGTGTTGAAAGAACGTGATTTGCACGGTTTACCGACTTGGCACCTGTGCCAGGTGCGACGCAGAAGATGTCGAGCGTGACGCCTGCAGGGTCACCGCTGCGCCCAGCAGCAGCACGGCTGCGCTGGCGACAAAAGTGGTCTGATAGCCGCGACTGTCGAACAGCAACCCGCCAACGGTAGAGCCCAGCGCAATGGCCAGTTGAATCACGGCTACCATCAGGCCGCCGCCAGCCTCGGCATTACCTGGCAAGGCTTGAGCAATCCAGCTCCACCAGCCCACCGGGGCCGCAGTCGCCAACAGCCCCCATAAACCCAACAGCACAGCAACCACAATGGTCGAGCGGCCAAAAGGGATCAGTGCCAGGGCGATCAACGCCATCAAGACTGGAATTGCTATCAATGTCCGCAGAAGGCTGCGCTTTAGAAACCGGCCGATGATCAGCGTGCCGATGAAGCCTGCGGCCCCGATCACCAGCAAGATCAGCGACAACGTGGATACATCGACCCGCGTGACCGTTTCAAGGAAAGGCCGCAGATAGGTGAACAGCGCAAACTGCCCCATGAAAAAGGCTCCGCATCCGGCCATACCCAGCGCCACGGTTCGACTCTTGAACAGTTTGAACACGTTCCCGGAGCCTGGAATGCGTGATTCCACCCTCATGGGCGGCAGGCTGATGTACATCCAGATGAAAGCAACCGCCGCGACGGGCACCACACAGAAAAAAGCGCCGCGCCAGCCAATCATCGAGCCCAGGTAGCTGCCCAGCGGTGCGGCAATGACGGTAGCCAGCGCGTTGCCGCCGTTGAAGATGGCCAGTGCTTTCGGCACCTGCGGGGCGGGTACCAGGCGCATGGCCGTCGCCGCAGACATCGACCAGAAGCCGCCGATGACCACACCGATGAGCGCACGGCCGACCATGTAGGTCAGATAGTCAGGGGCCAGCCCGACGATCACACCCGAGACAGCCATCAGCCCGGCCAGTGCCAACAGCAGAGTCTTGCGATCGAGGGTTCTGGCAACCCACGAGATCGACAGGCTGGTCAGTACGGCAAATGCCCCTGAAATCGCAATGCCCTGCCCGGCCATCCCCTGCGGAACCTGAAGGTCACTGGCGATCGGCGTCAGCAGGCTGACAGGCATGAACTCAGAAGCAATCAGGGCAAACACACACAGCGTCATTGCAAAGACACCGCCCCAGTAAGCCGGCGCCTCGCTGCTGGTTGAAACCGTGTTCATCAGTGCCTCACCGTCATTCGTATTCATGTCGGCAATGGTGACGAACGAACACTCACGGGACTAGCTAATTAATACTTAACAGGGCTATAAGTGCAGCTAATCAATTGCTGCAAAAGGCGCTTCGCCCCATGGTTAAAAGAAACCTCAACGATCTGCTGTCTTTCGTGACAGTGGCGCGCGAAGGCAGCTTCACCCGCGCCGCCGGGGTGCTGGGTGTTACCCAGTCTGCGTTGAGTCAGGCCATCAGCGGCCTGGAAGCACGCCTGCAAATCAGGTTGCTGACGCGCACCACCCGCAGCGTCTCGCCGACCGTCGCGGGCGAGCGGCTATTGCAAGCGATCGGTAATCGCTTCGATGAAATCGAGGCAGAACTGGATATTCTGACGCAAATGCGCGACAAGCCTGCGGGTACCGTGCGCATTACCTGCGGCGATCATGTGCTGCGCACAACGTTGCTGCCCAAACTCACTGCGCTGCTGCACGAATACCCGGACATCAACGTTGAGTTCGACGTCAATTACGGATTCAGGAACATCGTGGCGGATCGTTTTGATGCAGGCGTGCGCCTGGGTGACACCATCGACAAAGACATGATTGCAGTGCCGATAGGTCCGCCATTGCGGATGGCCGTGGTGGCCTTGCCAGCGTACTTTGCCGCCCGTGGAGTTCCCGAAAACCCGCGCGACTTGATGAGCCATAGCTGTATCAATCAACGCATGCAGACCTCAGGCGGGCTTTATGTGTGGGACTTTGAGCAGCTGGATAACCAGGTGAACGTTCGAGTGGACGGCCAACTGATTTTCAACACCTCGAGCCATATCGTGGATGCGACACTGGCCGGGCTGGGGATTGCTTACCTCCCTGAAGAAGAGTTTGAACCGCACCTTCGGGAAGGCAGGCTGATGCGGGTGCTGGAAGATTGGTGCCCACCGTTTCCCGGATACTATCTGTATTACCCCAGTCGTCGACAACCCTCACCCGCATTTACGCTGGTTGCCAATGCGTTGCGCAAAGTTGGGTAGCGGTGTGCAAAAAAGACGTTGTAACCAGTCAATGACCAGGCTGTTTGGGCGACCCTGATTTTTCAACAGAGTCGGTCGATAGCAGCCCTTTGCTAGAGGCCGTAAGCGACCATAAAAAGTCACTCCCATTTTCGTGGACTGCTTGATGGTATCGTTTCTGTCTGCCAAGAGCGGGTCTTCGAGGGCACTTGTTAAATCAGCGGCGACTCAACACTTTCAATCAATACTGCTTTGTTGCGCTGGCTATGCGCCGGTACTTACGCAACTCCCGATAAGCGCTGCGGATATCCAGAAAAAATATCTCTGCGCTGCGCCAGAGCAGCATCCACACCGTAACGGTAAATACTGCCACCGGAATGGTGCTTTCAATGCCTAGCGCATTGCCTATCAGCCCCACCACCAGTGCCATGCCCAGGAGTGTCAGCGCTTCCAGCCGCAGGATGAGAATATCCCCTCTGACTTGCTCGCTCTTTTCTGCAAAGGTATTGCTGATGGCTTGCTGCAGGCGTTCTCGCTCATTTTCGGGGCAGTTTATCTGCAGGCACAGCTTGGGGTAGTACCAGGCACTCTCCAACAGGTAGTCCACCAGCTCCGGGCTTAGTTTGGGGGCGTCCGGCGAGGAAAATGGATTGAGGTAATCGTGGGTGATCGTCAAATCGATTTTTTTGAGCATTACGAACTTTGGCCTGGTTGAATTGGGGTCGGAGGCTTCAGTGATCCAGATAAAACTAGTCCAAGATAGCTGTTCTGCTTTGTCGGCGGTCACTCGCGCTGTTGCAGGAGCGGATTTATTCGCAGTGCGCTGGCTGAACGTGCACCTCTACTGCCTCCATCAACGCTGATTGTTATCGCTCTCTGCGAGTGGGTATCAGGCTGCGGGCGACGCATTCGCGGAACATTAGTCGCGGGGATTGAGCACTGCCTCCAGGCGCTGAAGGAACACTCCTACTCTATGGGGCACGTGCTGACGAGTGGGCAATAGTGCGGTGATGAACAGTTGTTCCGGGTCAACATCCTCCAATTCAACCACGCAAAGGCTTCCAGCAGCCAGATCATCACGGATGTCCCAGTACGTGAGCATCGCAATCCCCAAGCCTTGCCTGCTCGCCGTGCGCACCGCCTCGACACTGTTGGCCGAAAAAACGCCCTCCGCCCGCATGGAAACCGCTTCACCGTCACGCATGAACGGCCAGAAAGGCATCCCATGCAACGCTATGCGGCGGTGGCTCAACAGTGCGTCCATCGTAGCGGGTATGCCGTGGCGCTCCAGGTACAACGGACTGGCGCACAGCACTCTAGGGTTCGGTGCGAGGGGACGCGCGATTAAAGTCGAGTCTCGCAGGGTCGAGATGCGCACCGCGACATCGATCCCGAGACCGACAATGTCCACAATGCTGTCTGATAGTGTCAGATCAACCCGCAGCGCCGGGTGTTCTGCCAGGAGAGCGGGAATCAGCGGCATGATCACTGCCTGCCCGAACACGGTGGGAGCAGTTACCTTCAAGACACCGCTGGCAGCTCCGGCATTGGATTTCAAACTGACCCTCGCCCCCTCACTGGCTTCCAACAGCGTCGTTGCAAAGGGGAGAAATTTTTCGCCTTCGGCCGTCAGTGAGACGGAGCGCGTTGTTCGATGAAACAGTCGAACGCCTAGTTCACCTTCAAGCGATGCCAGCCTGCGAGACACTGTCATGGGCGCCAGGCCGAGTCGTCGAGCGGCTGCCGAAAGACTGCCGCTTTCGGCAATGGCGCTGAACACTTCCACATCTGGAATTTGCATCATTACATCCATTTTTGATAAAGCGGCTTATCGTTTTTGCTGGCTTCTCAGCGTTTCAAGCCAGGTTTATCGTCCTCTACATCGCTATTTAAAAGCATCTTGGATGAATGAGGACTGACTGAATGAATGACTACGATCAGCGGATTTTAACTCAGTATGATATTGGCCGCCTCAGATTGAGGAATCGCCTTGCCGTAGCACCCATGACCCGTGTCAGTGCTACCGAGGCGGGCCTGGCGACCGCTGAGATGGCGCGTTACTACGAGCGATTCGCAAAAGGCCGCTTTGGTCTGGTCATTACCGAAGGGCTGTACACCGATCAGAAGTATGCTCAGGGTTACCCCTTCCAACCGGGGATCAGCGATGTTGAACAGGCTCAGGCCTGGCGTGGTGTGACCGATCGTGTTCATGCCCGGCATGGCGCGGTATTCGCACAACTCATGCACGCTGGAGCGCTGAATCAGGGCAACCGCTTTAAAACGGCCACCGCTGCACCCTCGCCCGTTCGACCGAAAGGAAAGCAGATGAAGTTCTATTACGGTGAGGGACAGTATCCGCTACCCCAAGCGATGAGTGATGAGGATATCGCCGATGCCATCGCGGGATTCGCACAAGCGGCGGTGCTGGCAACCCGTGCCGCGGGCTTCGACGGTGTTGAAATCCATGGGGCGAACGGCTATCTACTGGATCAATTCCTGACCGGCTACACCAATCAGAGAGACGACCGCTGGGGCGGTAACGTCGCTGGCCGGATTGCTCTGACACTGGAAGTCATCAAGGCAGTCAGAGCGGCCATCGGCACGCTTGCCCCCATCGGGGTACGTATTTCACAGAGCAAAGTGAATGACTACGAACATAAATGGCCTGAAGGCGAAGCAGCCGCCGAGGTCATTTTTGGCTCGCTCAAGGACGCTGGCATAGACTTCATCCATGTGACGGAATTTGAGGCCTGGAAACCGGCGTTCGCAGAGGGAAATGCAAGCTTGGTTGAGTTGGCTCGCCGGTATGCGCCACAGGTGACGATCATCGCCAATGGTGGCCTGGATGTTCCGCAACGCGCCGAGCAGGTGTTACGAGACGGCGCCGATATGATCGCGCTGGGCAAGGCCGCCCTGGCCAACCCCGATCTTCCCCACCGCCTGGCAACCCATACTGCCCTGGACGAATTCGACCCCTCGATCCTTGGGCCGATTGCGAATATCAAGGACAGTGAATTGACGTTGGCGTGACACCACCCCACTACCCCAAAGCCTGTAACAGCTTATCGACAACGAGGGTTTCGACGGATCCTTCACTGCTACCTTCGTCAAAAACAGCACAGCACGCCGATGCGTCGCCGTCGCAGATACGGTAAACGGCAATGACGCCACCAGGCCCGCAACCTGTGTGTCCGCAGAGGGTAAAGCCCCCTTCAATCGGACCCAGCATCAAACCCAGACCATACCCCGGTGTAATCCATGGGCGTCCTGGAATCGGGCTGCCCAAAGTTTTTGCTTCCTGCATTTCCTGGAGCAAGCCCGCAGGGAGGAGATGCCCCGCGAGAAGTCGGTCGAGGAATAGCGCTGCTTGCGAAATGGGGCCGATCAGCAAGCCGTGATAGACCCAGCCAGGGTCGTAATTTGATTGATTTCCAAGGCAGGAGTCTCGTAAATCTGCTCGCGTTTTAGCGAAATAAACATTGGAAAGTCCCGTAGGCATCAGTGCGTATCGAGCCACTGCCTCTTCAAGCGACAGATCGGTCACCTGCTCAATAAGTCTGCCTACAAGCAGGTAACCCACATTGGAGTAACGCCATCCGGTTCCGGGGCTATATCGAAGCCGGGCACCCTCAAGGCGCCGCATCATTTCGTCTACTGACCATGGAGCCTCATCGTTAGCGACAGCGGCGTGATAATCCGCAAGCTCACCATAGTCGGCGAGCCCTGCCTCATGTCGAAGCAGTTGGCGTAATGTGAACGGTTGATCACGAACCGGGGCGTCCAGTCCGAGCCGTCCATCACGCACCAAAGACAGAGCGGTAGCGGCCAGGAGGGTCTTGGTAAAGCTCCACCACGGCACCGCCAGTTCTGATCGGCAGGACGCAGGTTGCTGACCATTTGATACGAGTGAGCTCAGCATTGACTTCCCTGAATGGTTGAGCGGATTGACGCCTCAACAAGATATCCCATTCAACCTCACGCGGAGGGCGGAAAGTCAGGTTGAGATTTATGTCATGTTCTGAGGGACGGGATTAAGCGCCGCTGGCGCATCCGCAGTTAACAGCGCCTGAACGGATGCTGGCTAGAAATGGAATCAGCCGACGATAGGCCATGGGAGCGCAGGTCTAAATAATTACTGGATAACAGTAAGCCGCTAATAAAAGCGGCTTGACCAAGTGCCTTGGCAACCGAGTTCAGCCGGTGCGGTTGGATAGCGTAACGACTACTAACGACTGATTATTTTTTAACGTAATTATATACGCTTTTCGCAATATTCGAAAACCGTGAGCTTTTCTCCAGAAGCTCAATAAAAAATTTCTGATCAAATGGTTCTTCTGGATAAAGCGCCACACGTGGATCTTCAAACTCCCTGACGTAGCCCATACTTGCAGCCCCCATTTCGTAGCCAATTAACCGCTGAAGCTCATCGGGAAAGGTCTTAGCAACCTCTATTGGAATTGAAAGGTATTGATTCTCCTCTTGACGAACCCAGCCGACGCAATAATCAATATTCAACGCCCGGCGACTTCCCTTGGATTTGTTTTCTCCGCCCCCGTGAATAGTTTTGCCGGTATAAATCAATACAGAGCCTTTCTTCATCTCGGCAGCAAGCGAGTCAGCTTGTGTAAAGCTAAGTGGAAGCAAGCTATGCTTATGGCTACCAGGTATAACCCGAGTGGCGCCATTCTCTTCGGTGAAATCGTCCATTGCCCAAATTGTACTTACTTCAATATGGAAATTCACTGGGAAATGATCATACCAGTCCCACGCGCCCTCATCTCGGTGCAAAAACTGCGCTTTCTGTCCAGGATCTATGCAAATAACCTGTGTAAGATTGAGTTGGATGTTGGAAGAGTTTCTGCACAAAAACTTCCTAGTTGCGCCGAGTACGATGGGGTGCATGACCATCGCGTGAGATGCTGTCGATCTTCCTGGAACGGCACCACAGCGACGCGTGAGCTTGCCTAAAGCATTATTCTCCCCCTCTGGCGTGCGGTCTAAATACGGCTGGATTTGATCATTAACAGCATCTACGACATCATCGCTTACGGCATTATCGATGATGCAATACCCATCCGAATCTAAACAGCTTACAACCTCGTCAATGGAACAGTTTGCAGGGAGGTGGATAAGAGTCATAACTTCTCCGATATTCTAAGTTGGCGCACATTTGAATCATTACATGAGTTACATAAGTCTATGCGAATAGATGACGTGACGCATCAACCTAAAGTATGAGGGCGCAATATTGATACTCGCGGGGTGGCACGGGTTGTGCTTCGCCCTATGTAAGCTAGAAGCTTTAATTAATAAAAGAGCATTTAAGCTCCACAATAAAGCAAGCGCTAGCGTCGCGCCCTAAAACAGTGCAACATATTGAGAAATTAGAATGCAGAACGTAGAGCTAGGTACAAGGTGTCGTGATTTTGCTCAGAACACTGTCTCTTTCCTGAAAAACACGAGTGGTTGCACCGCCGTCGTCTTTACCTGGTATGAGACTCACAAAACCAAGCCCCCCCATGTACAAGCTGGTGCTGATGAACGCATGATCACCGAGTATTATGATCGCTATCACAACGCAGATCCTTTACGTGCTGAATTATTAATTCGGAGCTCCAGCAGTTTTGAAACTCTTTCCGATGCCAAAAAGGCCCACGACCAATATCTTCTTGAAGAATATCAACCATTTCTTCATAAATATAATATCCATGAGGAAATGGATTTGATTTTCGGGCCGGTGGAACCGTTGTTGCTTCCGCCGCATTACTTCAACAAGAAAATGGGCGGAAATTGAACTCCCCCTACATCAGAGAGACTTGCAATTATCTACAGTATACATTTTCCATTCTGCCAGCAGTTCGCCTCTTAAACTTAAATAGTGATCTGGAGTTACGATACAAGCTCACACCTAAAGAGAGAGCGGTAGCAGAGTTGATGCTTGCGGGCGAGCCGAATAAAACTATAGCTTCCCAGCTTGACATGGAGTTGCCGACGGCAAAGACACATATACTGCATATATTCCAAAAACTTCAAGTTACAAGTAGAGCTAAGGCAGTTGCACTGTTAAGCGGTGCGCAATGAAGCCTTGCAGCGCTAGCGGGACGACTCATCTTGCAAGCCATCTCATCCCAAAGGTTGATGTGGCGCGGAGTAAAAGCGCAGATAGTCATCTGATGGCATGATGGTTCGCTTATACAACTATTCCTCTAAAGCGGTTTAATCCACATGCCCACGCTGCCAGTTTTCGTGCACAATCGATGGTGATGATGATGACAACTTCAGATGGGACCATGCTATCCATAAATGCAGTGACAGAGCATGAGCAACACGCACCTGAAACTAAGCGGCTAAAAGGAAAGATGTCGAGTTGGGAGCTGCTTTGTTCGGTCTTGGCGTTTGCCGCACCGGTAACATCGGTAAGCAGTTTGATTCCATTTGTAATCCAAGGTGGCGGAGTCGGCGCTCCCGCCCTCATTCTTGCTGCTACAGCCTTAATGCTGATGTTTAGTATCGGTTTTGTAGCGATGTCTGAACATGTTTATAAGCCTGGAGCTTTTTATGCTTATGTGGCCCATGCATGGGGGGTTAATATTGGGCAGGGTACGGCGTTCGTTGCCATATTTGCTTACTTCACGCTAGGGTTTTGCACCATCGCACTAATTGGCCCCGTTTTTTCGAGTTTTCTCTCTGATATATTTGGCATTGCAGGTACGCCTTGGTATATAGGAAGCGCAATCGCCTTTGTAACGAGCGGTATATTATCCTACCTCCGGATTGACCTATCCGCAAAGGTGCTAACTATCGTCATGCTCGTGGAGATTGCAGTGGTGCTTGCGTTTAATCTGATTGTTCCTATCTCACAAGGAGCAACTAATATCTCTTTAGCACCGCTTTCCCCCACACACCTATTTGATGGGAGTTTTACTACAGCTTTTCTGTTTTCAATTATCATTTTTATTGGCTTCGAATCGACAGCTGTTTACCGAGATGAAGTGCATAACGCCAAAAAAACGATCCCCTTCGTTACCTATGCCGCAGTACTATTCATCGGCATTTTCTACGCTTTTAGCGCTTGGATGACGATTGCGGCCTACGGGACAGAAGAGGTCATGACTGCCGCGTCTAAAGATGCATCAAGTCTATTTCTGAA
This sequence comes from Pseudomonas sp. NKUCC02_KPG, assembly GCF_019345465.1. Lineage (GTDB taxonomy): Bacteria > Pseudomonadota > Gammaproteobacteria > Pseudomonadales > Pseudomonadaceae > Aquipseudomonas. The sequence goes on along the minus strand of NZ_JAHKRC010000006.1, from coordinate 77,446 downwards.
CGCAATGTCCACCTACATGGGAAAAACCAGCGTCGACATCACGCGCGGTGTTCTAATACTTTCTGCGATAGCCTGTTTGCTTTCGCTGCACAATGCGCTAGCCCGATACATCTATACATTAAGTCAAAACGGTGCGATCCACCGAAAATTCAGCCAAGCCCACCCCAAGCACATGTCACCTTACATAGCTAGTTTAACATGCACTATTGGATGGGCAATTGCCACCACGATTTTCATCAAAGCCGACCCCTCTGTCCTGTACGCACAAGTTGGCGGAGTTGGTACATATGCAATGCTTCTTCTTATGAGTTTGACTAGCGGCGCAGTTCTTTACTTTTTTATCAAGCGCAAGGCTTTTAGTTTCAAAACCACCGTCTGCCCACTGCTTGCTCTTATCGGAATCGCTGGTTTTACACTTATAACAACCGTTAATTTTCATGTGCTAACCAGTGGCGAGCCAGGTTCAGGGATATGGCTCCAACTAATGATCCTGGGGATGTTTGCTTATGGCTATCTTTCGGCGCTATTTAACAACCGAAAGGGTCATGTTGCTCGTGATATAGCTGTTTAGGGAACTCTAAAATAGCCGGGCATTATCCGGCTATCGAGTCGTAATTAGTCTTTAAAGAACGAACCGCGTCGAAATTGGACCACTGTACGCAGGCGCTTGGGGTGATGCAGCGGGTGAGAAAAGCGCAAATTCGGATCCAGCTCTCCGCCCAATTATTATCAATGGGCACGGTCCCTGTCATCGAGGTAGCGCGACAACGCTCCCCAGCCAGATAACGACCGTGTCTATTCTTAGAAAGGTCGCGTGATTGGGGACTTCATTTCAAGGCATAACCGGCAGAACCAGCGATACGCCAATTTTCAATAGGCCTCTTCGCACAACCACCGCTTTGAGCGAATGCCTAGCAATAATTGGCTGGAATATGATTTCCAAGATTGAACTAGTAAAACTAGCAGATCCTGCCCAATCGATAACTCTCCCATCAAGGTGTGTGATCCCTCGCCGACCAATGAAGCTTTTTTTCGGAAGCTAGACAAGGGAGCTACTTTTTCATCAGAGTCGGCCGATTACTACCTATCGCGAAGGGCTGCTTTTGGCCGATTGCTGCCTGTGTGTACTGGTTGCAATCGGCCTAAAGCAGACCGCCGGCGCGGTTCGGTACTCGTTTTGGTGATCTCAGTATCATCAAAGAATTCGAGAAGTGCTTAGCGAGATTTCCAATGAGGCGCCCCGGCCTCGGCCCTAGCTCTGCCACATGAATGGGAGGTGTTTCTAAGAGGTCCCAGGGCTGCCACTACTCATGGTTACATGAATCTCTGGAATACCAGCGCCTGGGGACTGTTGGCTATGTGCCGTTATGTTGTAGAAATGAAGACTTTGCGAGATTAACGGTTCCAAATGGAACGGTTCTCCTAACAAGCACTACAAACTTCTTTGAGTCAGTATTATTCTGCCAGGTTATCGGTGAGTCTGCTGTGGAGACCTGTTTAAAAATCTGCGTTTGCCCCCAAGTGGTCCATTCGATGGTGTCATTCGGTGCGTAATACTCGATGCTCCAGGGCATCTCAAACTCCCGGCTAGCAGAAGACTTTGCAGTTGCACGCCCAGTTGCAATCCAAGACCCTTGGCTAAGGCTTATAAGGCTTCCACTAAAGTTGTATACACTCAAATACCATCCTGTATTTGTGGGTAGGGTCCAAAGGCCATCCATTACGCCCAAAAAGTCCTCAAGCGACGGCTCAATGCTTAAAGTCCTCAAGCGGTCGTCGATTGCGGCTTCGGTTGCTGAAGCTATGCCGTAGAAGTCGACGCAATCCTCAGACAGTTGGGTCTCAAGTTTTGTCGGCATGTCCGTGTTCTGAAATGACATATACAGTGCTCCTTAGCTTCTTAGCTTCTTAGCTTCTTAGCTTCTTAGCTTCTTAGCTTCTTAAGTAGAGTATTATTTCAAAAAAACCTACGCTTTTTTTATCACCTTAAAGATCCTTGCATTGACTAAGTGGATCAATAGGCAGAGCTCGATTTTATACAATTACTACTTAGTTTTATCAGGCAATGAAAGCATAGCTCGCGAAGACGGAGCCTTACCTGATTTTTTTTACAGGTTTTGTAGCTTTGTATCTTATTAAGTGCTTGGGTTCACAGTGAATCCCCCTGATTTCATAGACGCGTTCAATTGTCTGACTTTTGCCAATTAGCCAGTTCTGAATGACCGAAGCGGGTCACTTCCGCTTTGCGCTAACTCTCTAGCCAGCGCCCATAAAGTTTGGGGAATTGTTCGCGAACCCAATCAACAAAAACCTCGACCTGCGGCGCCAGATGCGAGCGGCTGGGGTACAGGATCGACACGGGCCTTGGATGCGGACGATAGGCTCGCAGCACCTCAACCAATGTTCCGTCGGTTAAAAAACGGTCCAGAGTAATACCAGGGGCCTGAAGTATGCCGAAGCCAGCGACGCCACACTCGACATAGGCGTTGGACTCGTTGACTGTGATGCCCTGGCGGCTGATGTGGGATTGCTCGCGAGCCCCATCCATAAATTGCTAAGCCAGCGGGCGCTGGTTTTGGCCAGAGAGAAAGGTCACACCGCGGTGTGCTCTTAGATCCTCTAAGGTTTTGGGCTCGCCGTGTTCTTTCAGGTATTGGGGCGCCGCGCAGATGATCATGGTAGCCATACCGATGCGACGGGCTACCAGGCTCGAACTTGGTAACCCGCCGATTCTCAGCGCACAGTCCACACCTTCTGCGACCAAATCGACGGTTCTATGACCTGCTACTGGATGTCGCCGGTGGGGAAGGCTTGAATCAGTCCATCCTGGCAACCAAGGCCGCCGGCAAGATCGCGCAAATCGGCTTTCTGACCGGTCAGACCACAACGCTGAGCCTGATGCCGTTGATTTTTCCGCCAGACAACTATCCGCGGCATCGCAGTGGCGCCTCGATCGTCGTTTGATCGCATGAACGAATTCCTGAACGAACACGCGATCCGCCCAGTGATCAATCAGACCTATTCATTCGAAGACGCCCACAAGGCTTTCGAGCACCTGGCCCGAGGCGCATTTGGCAAAGTGGTTATCAAAGTTTCCTAACCCTTTAAATCAGGCGACATGGAGGTGATCAGGTATGCCACCTCAGCACTTCACTCGGGTGGACCGACCGCGGCGCTCGCCTATCTCATCTCGGACGGCAAGGATCTGATGCCGTTCGACGCGATATCGTCATACCCAAGAATGTAGATAGTTGCCCTCTACGAAGGATTGCCTCGGGTCGATTTCAGCCTGTCATCCAAGGTAGTAATCGACTGTGTATTCAATCTGTCGAGCTTCTGCTGCGCGTCATGTGTATGAGGGCCGATCGGCCGTTTCCCAAAGAAGGTCGCTCCTCAATGGAGTAAGGGACAAACCCAAGCTTGGGGTAGAGCAGCAGCCCTGCCGTGTTTTCGTTAAAACAGGAAATCTGCACCTCGTTGGCTCCATAACGCTCGAATGCCAAGACGGTCATCGTCTCTACGATAAACGTAGCCACTCCTTCGCCCCGAGCGCTCGGCGAGACGATGACATTGCCGATACAGCAAACGCCATTGCGTTCAGCTCGATAGAAATTGGCAAACCCAACGACAGTCCCATTGATCTCCACAACGGTAGAGTCGAAGCGTTGGGAGATTGCGATATTCAACTGCGTTTCCGTTAACGGGAAGTGCGCCTTCGGAAACATGAAAAACAACTCTTGAGCGTTCTGAGGAAAGCCGCAGATCTTTCTTACGTCGCTAGCCTTCACTGGCCTGTGGTTCAGTTTCATTGCTCGTCTCTAAGCTCCATGAGTCAGTAATTTAGCGACTAGCTCAGGGGATGGAAAGCAATGTTTTGTCCGCAAATGGCCGATGGCTGTCGTTCAAGCAAGGGAGTATTCGGCCAATAGCGGTCACCGAACACCTACGAAAACCGAGGCTACTCATTTCAGGCCCCCACTAAATGAGTAGCGTATCCGCTTTTTAGCGTGCCTCAGTTACGCCCGCTCTTGCATGAACCCACTCGGTTATCGTTTCAAGGGCACCAGGGGCGTAGGCATGACGGCCTTCCATCAGGAATCTCAGCGTGGTTAGCCAGGGCCATTCGCTGGTTAGTTGCGTGTTGTAGGGAACCGCCCTCAGGAGTCCATGACTTGCATCCGGTATGACTTCAATCCGGTTTGCGGGATGGTTGCCCCCTACAGTCTTTCGGTAAATATCTGCATTGACTTCAGGATTTACATTCAGATCGTCCGCCCCCCACAACGCAAGCACTGGAATCTCGAGTTCTTTCAAATCATGGGTTGCATCTTCATGAAGACTTCGGCGCACAAAAGCCCACCGCTCCGGGCTCATACCGCCCGGAAGGGCTGCTGGCGGCACTTGTGAAGAGGCAAACAAACGTTCGTCATCTGCGGCCATCTCCGCCATCACTCGTTCAATGTCAGGCTCAGGCATCCCTGAGCGCTGCAACCGCGTCCTGGTGTAATAGTCTCCTTGCCGTTGCCAGGATACGGCGCCTCCAACCAGTACAAGAAAGTCCGCACTATTCGTCGTAAGGCGGGGTAGTACCCAACCGGCTTGCGAAAACCCAAGAGCACCAACAGGGATCCCTTGTAACTTGTTGCGCAGGGTAGAAATCGCGCTGCGCACGTTAACAGAGCGGTCAGCCATCGACTGATTGAGCCAGTTCCCCTGCGAATCCCCAATGCCCGGTTTATCCCACGATACAACCGCAATGCCTGCATCAAGAAGAGCGTTGATGAGTGGATCGTAACCCTGCTGCGATGTGCGATCTTGCGGGCCATCCCCGTGAACCAGAACGACTGCCGCAGTTGCAGTTTGGTCAGGAAGCCAGAGCGTTCCCGCCAGGAGCAGTCCATTGGCTTCGAATCTAAAAGGCTCACTTACTCTGCGATCCAGCCCATAAGTGTCAAGACGCGAGAGAACTACAAAAGCGATTGCCAGGATGAGGCAAACGACGGAAATCAACCATCCGCGATTACGCTTCGTCCAGATTACTTTATGCATCGTCACTACCTTTTCGTTTCATGAGCTCAGGCCAGCTGGCCCAAATCGTCAGCGCCAGACGAAGCAGAGCTTATGGTTCGTGACTGCAATGTTTTACGCAAGGACGGGAGCGCTCTTACCGGTCAGGCTAACCCCAATTTATTCGGCCTCGAAACTGCTCGGCGCTCCGTCCTTGCCAGGCCCCAGCCATGTGCGGCGCCCGTCATTACGAATGATCCCACCAACCCAAGTGTTTATTGAGGCATTTGAGCGTTAGTTAAACATCCCCTCAAGCTAGAGGCGACGATGCACCCTGCTCTCACAGCATAGTATCCACATGACTCGACAAGGGCCGACTTCAAGCACGATGGTTGCACTTCCAAGTTGATGAGTCCGCATTACTTACCTTAGAAAGGTCCATTTAATTGGGGCTGAGAACTATGTCGTCCCCCAAAGGATAAGTCAGAGGGCTTAGCCCTTGGCTATGCAATATGAGTTGACGAACGTTGCAGTGTGCTGCAAAGACTGACGTATATCTGGCTTGGCTATTCCATACCTGTTGGCAAATTGCTCGACCGCCGCCGTATCAAAACGAGTGGTCTGAATGAAATCCAAGGCTTCGGGCTTTGTATTCAACATCCGCGCGACGGGAGGAATTCTCAGTAGTAACTTCAGCAATCGGAGTGAAATATGATGTTTGGGAGACTTTATGCCCAAAGGCTGTGCCAACTGTGCCAAGAGTTCTCGCAAATTGGGCGTTTGGTCATCAAGCGCCAGTAGTTCCTGACCAACCATGGCAGGATCAAAAGCACAAACCGCCACCAGTTCAACCAGGTAATCCACGGTGACCAGTGGCAGCCAATGCTTGGCCGTACCAGGCACTGCAGTCAGCTTTCCCTGCACAAGGTTGCGTATCAGCTCCACTAGCGGCTGACCGTCAACGATATGCCCCGTGCGGCTGTGCCCACAGACCGTCGAGGGGTGGACAACGGTAATCTCCCCACCCAGGGCGGACATGATTTCCAAGGTCGCAAAATGCGCTTCCAGCTTGCTCGCCTCGTAACCACCGACATGCAGGTAGACGGCAGGCCAATTCGTCCGCTCCGGATAACGAGGATCAATTCCGATTCGTTGCAGATGTTCATGGTTTTTCAGCATGTAGCCGCCGATCATCACTAACCGGCTCTTTTGCTCAGCCGCCAGCAGCGCAACGCGCTTTGCCCCTTCTACGTTCACCGCACGAGATTGCTCGACTGAAAGCCCCCAAGCGAAGTGTGCGCCCAGGTGGAATACGACGCTGGCGTGCCTTAGCACTTCTCGATCAGCAAGGCTCAGCCCTAGTTCGTCTCGTTCCAGATCGCCAGCTACGGCAAATACCCGGGTCGCACACCCGCCCAATTTGTCGATTTTCTCCCGCAGTTCAACTAGTCGCTCCGGGCGGCGCATCAACACCCTAATGGTGTGACCTTTTGCACTCAGGTACGCCACTAAATGTTGACCGATGAAACCGGTACCCCCCGTGACAAAGCACTCCACGCTCATTTCCCTGTTCCTTGTTCAAGTTGAGGAACCAAGCGTAAACTATCGACCAAACTCTATGGTCAAGCGGTGTTTTCATGAAAATCGGCGAACTCGAGGCCCGCAGCGGTGCCAGCCGCCATACACTACGTTACTACGAGCAAATCGGCCTGATCTCACCGCAGCGGCGAACTAACAACTATCGCGATTACACAGCGCAAACTCTGCAGGATCTGGACTTTATCAAGCGCGCGCAAAGCATGGGGTTTTCCCTGGGGGAAATAGGCGAGATTCTGGATGCGCAGCGGAATAAGCTGATCGATTGTGCTGACGGCGCCAAGCTAATTGAAAAAAAGATGGCAGAAGTCAAACAGAAAATCGCCAACCTTCAAAGTATTTATCGGTATCTGGATGAAGAGCGTGCAAACCTCGAAGCCAGTGCTGCCAAACAACTTGAGCTTCAGCAGTTGAACAACTCTTCCAACTGAACGGTCAGCATCTAGAGCTTCGGAAGCTGCAGCCTGCTTTAAGTTTCAAGCCCCCTTAAGCATTTTCTAAAGCCTTCTGGCCAGGTCATGGAAAGCAAACATCCGCCCAACAGACCTTGCATGGTTAAACCGGCGCCCATCTATGCGGCACCAACTCGATCATCTGTATCCGTCCGGCGGTGGGCAATAGCAGCCCGTCACGGAGGCCAGCTCTCGTCCAATTGCCGCCCATCGTGCCAGACAGCTCTTGCTCCTTTCCAGCCCGAAGTCGGTCACTTAGCTGAGCCAATTGTTCAAAACCCATTATTCAGTTCACCGCCTCAAGGTTGATCCAGCTAATGCCAGAGCAATGGGGGCCGCAGCATGAGTGCGAAGAGTTTTAATTACTCGACCTTCTTGTCAGGCAGTGGGATCGCATGAATTTCGTCAAACATAGCGGTAGCCTCTGAAGCAGCATAAACAATGTATTTCATATCACTCTCTTTGCTATTGACTTCATAAATATCACAAAGAAGACTTCTATTGTCCTTGGGTAACGCTACAGGCGACCAAGATGAAGGGCTCTTGAAGTTATACTCAGGGCCTTTGTACGTCAAAGACCTTATGCCGACTACGACTCGCTTATATTGTTGTCTATCAGATCTTTTGGAGGTTTCATAGTCACCTATAAATGCCCCTAAAGAACCAGAGACAACATCTATGCACGCCCTGTCTAGCTCGGTCTCATAATCAGCAATCGCATAGGTTCCAACGCTGCCATGATTGGAATAGAATTTTTGGCGCGGTGACAATTTCTCTTCTGGATACTGGGGGGTATATTTATCACCCTCGAAATAGTATTCGATGTACCCTCGCGAAATATCTACCCTGTTATATGTGCTTCTCTTTTTTATCACGTCTTCGAACGTATACCAGCGCTGCTCAATTAGTTTATGCTCGACTTCTAACACACTCGCCAAAACCTTTAAAGAAAGCACGGAGCTTAACAAGACAGATGCAATCAAAATACTTTTCACGAGCTCACCCAAGGCATGATTTTTAAATTTTTATTTATTTTAATCAGTGCGCGATAGATTTGTAAATTTATCTAATAGAAAAATCAACCTCGTCGCGCCATGCTTCAGTCGCTGGCTTTCGCTAACCCACATTCAGTTGTCAATAACCGGCAGCAGCTCCATTGCCCCTCGGGTCAAATGCACCTTCAAATGATCCATTAACGAGCCGAACCGCTGCTCCCGCGTGGCCCATGGTCTCGGAAAAAGGATTCAATACCTCTACTTCGTGCCCTCGACGCTTGAGCTCATTCAAAACTTCATCGTTAAAACGCGACTCCATTTTCAATGTGTCGGAACTTTCACCCCAGGTACGCCCTAGCAACCAGCGCGGTGCCGTCACGGCTTGCTGTAACGGCTGACCAAATACGGCGTAGCGACTGAACACAGCAGCTTGCGTCTGCGGTTGTCCATCACCGCCCATGGTGCCGTAAACCATGGTGCTTCCATCCTTCAGGCGTGCTGCAGCAGGATTGAGGGTATGGAAAGGCTTCTTTCCGGGTTTCAGGGTCAAAAGGTGCTGCGGATCCAGGCTGAATGAAGCCCCCCTGTTCTGCCAGTTCAGCCCAGATTCTGGCAGCACGATGCCGCTGCCGAATTCGTGATAAATACTCTGGATGAACGATACGGCTAGCCCGTCGTTATCGATCACACCCATCCAGACGGTGTCGCCGGGGCCTTTGCCTTCGCCCCAAGGCGCGGCTTTCTGAGGGTTGATTTGTGCCGCAAGTGCTTGCAGGTAGGCTGGATCGAGACAGCTTTGCGGGTCGATCGTCATATGCTCAGGATCGGTAATATGGGCGTCGCGTACAGCAAAGGCCAATTTGGTCGCTTCGACCAAGGTATGGACATGATCAGCCCCGTCCGCAGAGTAATGACCAAGACCGGCATGGTCGGCAATGCCCAGGATCAGTTGCGATACCAGTCCCTGGCTGGGCGGTATCAGGTTGTAGACGGTGCCAGCACTGTGCTCCAACTCCAGAGGGCGTACGCGCCTGGCTCGGTAGTTGGCCAAATCCTCACGGGTGACCGGTGCGCCCAGCGCGCTCAAGTCTTTGGCTATAGAGTCGGCCAATGTACCCCGGTAGAAGCTGTCCAGACCTGTTTCGGCGAGTGTGAGCAAGGTGGCTGCCAGGCGCGGCTGCCTGAACAGGCTACCTGCCTCAGGTGCAGCACCGTTGTGCAAAAAGGTTTCGGCAAATCCCGGGATGCCTTGCAGTTCGGCTTGTTTGCTGGAAGTAGCCAGATGCTGCGACGGGGTGGTGGGGATCCCGGCGTACGCGTAGTGGATGGCATCCTCCAGCAGGCGTGGCAACGGGATTTTTCCACCCAGCTCAGACGCTACGACCAGCGCTTCCTGCCAACCGCCAACGGTGCCCGCGACGGTGACTGCGGCGTCGGCACCACGTGTCGGGATCTTGCTCATGCCGTCGTATCGAGAGAGCGTCGCCAGGCTACCCGCCGGGCCGCTGGCGTCGATTGCGAGTGGCGCGCCTTGAGCTGGCACAATCAACCAGAAACCGTCGCCCCCCAGGCTATTCATATGAGGGTAAACCACGGCGATCGTGGCAGCCGCTGCGACCATGGCCTCGATGGCGTTGCCGCCTTCGCGCAAAACGGCCAGGGCTGATTGTGCCGCCAGACTATGAGGGGCTACGGCAATTCCGCGAGCAGCAAGGGTAGTGTTCAACATACGATTTATCCTTTATTCAAGACTTCATAGCGTGCTTGGCGATCCAATTGGCGCGCATGCGTTTAAGGACGAAAAAGGCGAGCCCGGCGGTAATGATGTCGAAGCTGATGGCAACAGCAAAAACCGGGTACCAGCTGTCGGTACTTTGGTGCAGAAGCGCAGCAACCGGGCCACCAAAAATCGAACCGATTCCTTGCGCCATGTACAGGAAGCCATAGTTGGTGGTGGCGTGACGTGTACCGAAGGTGTCAGTCAGGGTCGAAGGAAACAGCGAGAAAATTTCGCCCCAGCCCAGGAACACAACGCCAGAGAGCAGGACAAACAGCACTGGGTTATCGCTGGTCAGCAGCCAAAGGGTCATGGCGATACCTTCGAAGAAGAACGCGAAGGCCATGGTGTTCTCGCGGCCGTAGCGGTCGGAGATCCAGCCAAACAGCGGCCGTGTCAGGCCATTGCATATCCGGTCGATGGTCAGGGCTAGTGGCAAGGCAGCCATACCCATCACCATCACGGACGTCATTCCAAAGTCCTCGGCGAAACTGGCCATTTGCGAAGTGACCATCAGGCCTGACGTCGACATCATGGTAAACATGGCAAACATCAGCCAGAACACAGGTGTCTTGAGCACTTCGCGCGGTGGCACATCGACTACGATTTGTTTCGTTTTCGGCAGTGGATCATCACTCTGCGATGTCGGGGGTTGGCGCAGAAAGCGCGATGCCACCAGCCCCACAAGCCCTAACGCCAGACCGAAGGTCAGCATTGTGGTTTCCATGCCTGCACTTTTCAGACTGTTGCTGATAGGAAAGGTGGTGATCATGGCGCCCATGCCATACCCGGCAGCCACAGCCCCGGCGGCAAGGCCGCGGCGATCAGGGAACCAGCGCACCATCAGGCCGATGATGCCGACATAAACGATTCCGGTACCCAGGCCCCCGACCACTCCGTAGCTCAGGTAAAGCATGCTCAGCGACGAGGCCTGGCTGGCCAGAATCCAACTGAGGCCCGACAGCGCACAACCGAGACCCACGAGTGTACGAATACCAAAACGATCGACCAGATAACCCTGTACTGGCGAAAAGAAGGTCTGCAGGATAATCAATAATGAAAAGGTTATTTGAACCTGCGCCAGCGAAACACCCAGTTTTTCAGTGAGGGGGGCGGTGAAAAGTGTCCAGACATATTGCGGGCTGGAAATAGCCATCATACAAATAACACCAATGACCAACTGATAGCCACGGGCACTGAATAACTCAACCCTGGTGCTTTCTGCTAAGTATTGTTCTCTATTCATTGGACCGCACTCGCAACTAAGTTAATATCACAATGATTGAGAGCAAACCGCATGCCAAAAGCTTTAAGTGCCGAGATATAAAAGCCATTCGCCTGACGATTAATAATTAGCAGACACAATTAATTATTCCGCTATCGCCGCAGAAAATAAAAATCAAACAGGCACTTAATAATAAACCATGAAGGGTTTTAATATTATAGTTATGAATACAGGACATCTATCCCTGGAAGGTCATAATGTATCGCCTAACGGACATACTTGATCTTTGCGATTTTCGGTCGAGTTTTTCATGCGAGACAGTGGTGCAAAGAGTTATGAGTTGCACCATGTTGGCGCCATTTAATTGAATATCTGGCAAGAGTGAAAACGTACGTGAGGCCTCAGCACGCGCCGCAACAATCTGGCTGGGTAAGGATTACCTGTGACGACCACAACCAGGGGGAAACCTCTGTAGCTGAAAACGGCTACAGAGGCTGAGCTTATTTCGGTGAGTTGAGGTTCAGTGTGGGTGTCTCGTCGAAGAAGTTCCAAGGCTTGAGCAGTACGTGCACCCATTCGGTTGGCATGATCGGCCACTCCTCTGCGCGAGCCACGTGAGTGGTACCAGTGGTAAGCCACACCACATTGTCACTGCTTTCGATCGATTGGTTGTTGGCTGTGAATAGGCCCAGACCGGTATCCGTTGCAGAGCGATTCGGGTATTTACCTTCTGGATAGCGCTCCAGAGGATCGTAACGGGTCACCCATATCTGCTTGTCCATGAAACTCAGTCGATGGTACAGCCATTCGTCGCTACCGAAATTGGCGCCCTTGGCCACAGGGTGAGTCCCACCTGCATAAGGGATCAATTGGTAGGACACCGGGTATCCCATCTTGTTTTCCTTACTCGTGTTGCTGATCAGGCGAATAGTCGCGGGATCGAATTTTTGTGCAGCTTGCTGCTCAGTGCTGACCACCTTTTGGTCAATCTGCATGGTGCTGGAGCGCGGCCCGCCGCGGTCATTTTTGGCAACTACGGGATTAAGTTCGACCAGCGAGTTGTTTTCGCCATCTACGTCCATGTCCAGGCGGAAATTGTAGATGTGTTGGTGAGTGGTGCCGACAATGTTGTGGTCGATCAAGGTACCGTAGCGAGTGTCCTCTTTGGCAGTGGCGTCATGAATGGTGCTGGACTTCACACCTTTGACTGCCTCGATGCCAGTTGCACCTGCGTCGATACCGATCACACCGTTTTCCTGGAAGACCCAGTCAAAAATGTAGTCATAATTGCCGACGGTGCTGATCCATCGAATGACCAGTTCCCGGCGCTCGGTGCTGAGGTTGGGTTGGCCCATTTCCTGATGCTTGTATTCAGGTCCCGCATAGCGTTCGAATATCGCCATCGCGCGGGGGATATTGACGGGCGATCCGGCATAGTCGGCGATGGTCGCGTCAACAAACACCGCGTTCTGAGGCGCATCCTTGCCAGGCTGGATCTGGGAAGTGAGAGTCCCCATGCCGTAGTCTCCGGAATCGAGATAGGCTTTGAAGTACCAGCCCACGTCTGGATCTCCATAGGGCACGATCATGCCGCCCAGATTCCCTTCGTACATGACTTTGCGCTTCTTGCCCTGATCGTTATAGGTGACTGTGGAAATCACCGGGCCTACCCGCGAATCGAGTGCCAAATGCAGATCCCAGTTTTGCCAGTGAATGCTGTTGCCGGTGATCGTGTAGTTCTTGCCCTCGGGTTCGATGATCTCCAGTGGCTTGACGGTCGCCGCTTTACGCCCTCGCCCGTCGTAAGGCGTAGGTTTCATTGGCACCGGCACTATCACTCCATCTTCGATCTTGATCACGCTCTTGGTTTCCAGGTCGACGACGGCCACCAGGTTTTCGATCGGATGAGCCCAGTAGTTGCCATCGCCAACATCCAGATAGCTGACCACCTTAAGCAGACGCTGGTCCTGAACAAGGCCGTCTTTGCCATCAAAGTAGCCCACAGTGAGCGGCGTAGTGACGACCTTCTTGACGTCTTTGATGCCACGTTTGGCCAGCGCCTGAGCATATTCAGTGCTGCCTTCTATGACAGACTGCACAGTCGCGAAGTCGTCCAGCAAGACCATCCCGTGAACATTCCTGGTCGGTTCCCAACTCAGGAGTTTTTTGCTGCCCAGGTCTACCACAGCTTCGACGACGTGCCTGCCATCGAGCACGGTCACATCGGCCTCGCGAGATTGGCTTACGGGCTTTCCGGTATAGATAAAGTCCCAGACTTCGCTCTTTTTCGGCCCCCGGAGCGATATTGCCGTGAACCGGAAGTCTTTTTTAGAGTGCTCCGAAGCTTTGATCACCTCGACCGCCAACTTGATTTCGTCTGCACTCAAAGCATTAAGTGGATGAGGCCGGGTTTCGACGCTAAACGTTTTATCCAGGCCCGACTGGAATACTTCATTGATGAAGTTATTCGACATCAGTGCAGTATTTTTTTTGAAAACCACCGGAACGCTAAGCTCCAGTCTTTTGCCGTTAAGCATCGCCACTTTGCTGTTCGGCTTTACCTTGATATATGCCCCATCCTTGGAAATAACGAAGAGGTTGGCGTAGTCGTCCCATTTTACAGTGGCCCCAAAATTTTCCAGGGTCGACTTCAGGGGCACCATCTGCGCTGCGCCGCCATGTGCATGGGCGGTCGAGGCAAGGCCGGCAAGGGCTAAAGCCAAGGCCAGCGGAGCTAAATTAAATTGACGGCGTTTGAGTGTATGACTCATCAGTGAAGTCCTTAAAGTGCCCAGTAAAGTAATGAGGCATGTTTCTTTCGCCAACGGTTTTCTTGTTCAATTTTGCGGGCGAGCCAAACAGCGTTCTATGCATGAGAGCGAAGTAGTCGGGAGCCAGCAGGCACAATCACTGTAAGGTGAAGTTGTTGGCGTCCTTTAACACAAATTGGCAATTCATCACGCCAGGGGCTGGCAGTGATAGTTGCGCCAGAGCGGCGCACTAACTTGACGCAGGCATGCTGCAAGTTGGTGCTTTAAATGGCACTACTTGGTCCTTCAGCACGTATTGGGGGGGGGATTTTATTGGCATAACGCTTGCTAACAATTTGTAACATTTACCCGTTACAGAGTCCTGCCCGTAGAGGTTCCGCGTGCGTCAATCCCTTCATACAACCGATATTTTCGAGCATGCCAACGCATTGCCAGGCTGGCGTCAGCGCTATGACCAGCTCAGCTGCGGCCGCCTCCAAGGTTGGCTGGATGTGGTCCAGGCGGGTGAAGTTCAGCTGTTTCGTGAGCGTCTCAATCAGCAGGTTATCCAGCACATCTGTCTACCGCGCAATGCGGTCAACATATTGTTTCCGCTGGCTTGGCCTGCTGTGGATTATCAAGGGACGATGGCGGAAAAATGCGCAACAGTTTTGCTGCCGAACGACGAATATCGCGTCTTCACACCCGCGGGCATGGATGTGCTGTGCATGTCGATTCCCTATGCAACGTTACGCGGGCTGCTGGACGAAGCGGTGCTCGATGCATTGATGCAACTGGATCGGCCGAAACGCGTGTGCCTGCGAACACACCGCATGGCCCCTGGCATAGTGATGTTCAAGGCTTTGATGGAGGGCTCGCCGACCAGCTCGACATGGCAGTCGCTGACTCTCATGGCCGTAGAGTGGTTGGAGCGAGTGACTGATGCACCTCAGGAAACGCCGCGGCCTGGTACCCACAATTACATCGTTGAACGCTGTCATCAGTGGTTGATTGAAGAACCCGCAACGCCAACGAACGTGCTTGAGTTTTGTCGACGTTTGAAGGTGTCACGACGCACACTTCAATATAGTTTTCAGTCGGTGGCCGCGGTTACACCTGTGCAGTATCTGCGGTCGGTTCGCTTGAACGGTGCGCGCCGCGCATTGAAAGAGGACCCATATGCAAGCATTGCCGATATCGCCGAACGTTGGGGGTTTGGCCACTCGAGTTATTTCACCCTGGAATATCAGAAACTGTTTAACGAGTTACCGTCGGCTTTGCGCTGTCTTGAGCGAAGGTAACGCCTGCCATAGTGGCTCGCACATCACAGCTGCAGTGTCTTGGCCAAAGGCTGTAGTTGCGAACTGCGCGCCCGATCCCCGGTACTCTTTTATTCAAGCCACGCAGGATAAATAAGCGCAAACCGCTGACTTACCCAGCCGACAAAGCATGTACCTGCGGAGCAAGATGCGTTCTGCTCGGGTACAACACGAACGTATGGGTCGTCAGCAGCCGGGAGCGAACGTCCGCTGTTGGCCGTAAGAAGTTTTTTTCTTGCTAGTTATATATGGATATGCGTATATTCGGCATTCCGTATGTAGCGAGCCTCTCATGATCACTCCCACCAAACTCTTCAAGAGCCTGGCCGATGAAACCCGCGTGCGCGCGACCCTGCTGATTGCCGATCAAGGTGAGTTGTGCGTGTGTGAATTGATGTGCGCCCTTGATGAAAGCCAGCCAAAAATCAGCCGCCACCTGGCGCAATTGCGCAGCAATGGTTTGCTGCTTGATCGTCGTCAGGGCCAATGGGTCTATTACCGCCTCAATCCGGATTTTCCGGCCTGGGTTCACGACATCTTGCAAGTGACGTCCAGGGCCAACGCCGATTGGCTCAAGGATAACGCCGCCCGTCTACAAAACATGGATGGCCGTCCGGTTCGCGAAGCGACCTGCTGCTGACCCCGGATCAAGTGAGTCTTGAATGTTTGTCGCTATCGCTGTTTTCGTCTTCACACTCGTGCTGGTCATCTGGCAACCCAAAGGCCTCGGCGTCGGCTGGAGCGCTACCCTCGGCGCAATGACAGCGCTGGCGGTTGGTGTCGTCTCGCTACATGACATTCCTGCGGTGTGGGCCATCGTCTGGAACGCGACCGCCACGTTTATCGCGGTGATTATCATCAGTCTGCTGCTGGATGAAGCCGGCTTCTTCGAATGGGCTGCGCTGCATGTTGCGCGCTGGGCGAAAGGCAGTGGTTACCGCTTATTCGCGTTTTGTGTACTGCTCGGGGCGGCAGTGTCGGCGGTTTTTGCCAACGACGGCGCGGCGCTGATCCTCACTCCCATCGTCATGTCGATGCTGATCGCACTACGCTTTTCAGCTGCCGCAACCCTGGCGTTCGTTATGGCTGCAGGCTTCATTGCCGACACCGCGAGCCTGCCACTGATAGTGTCCAATCTGGTGAACATAGTCTCCGCTGA
Organism: Pseudomonas sp. NKUCC02_KPG; assembly: GCF_019345465.1. Lineage (GTDB taxonomy): Bacteria > Pseudomonadota > Gammaproteobacteria > Pseudomonadales > Pseudomonadaceae > Aquipseudomonas. The sequence goes on along the minus strand of NZ_JAHKRC010000006.1, from coordinate 61,166 downwards.
CTATTTCAAACTGGGCTTTGCCGAATACGCGTCGGTGATGGTGCCGGTAAGCCTGGCCAGTGTCGCCGCGACCTTGCTGGTGCTCTTTGTCTACTTTCGCAAAGACCTGCCGCACCACTATGCGACGGATGCGTTACAGGAGCCCAAAGCAGCGATCCGCGATCGCGCGACGTTCATCGTCGGTGGCTGGACGCTGTTGATCCTGCTGGTAGGGCTGTTCGCCCTGGAACCGCTGGGCATCCCGGTGAGCGCTGTGGCTGCGGTCTGTGCGGCAATCCTGTCAGGCGTCGCCGCCAAGGGCCACAAAATCTCGACACGTCGCGTGCTGAGGGATGCTCCGTGGCAGATCGTAGTGTTTTCACTGGGCATGTATCTAGTGGTATATGGCCTGAAGAATGCCGGACTGACGGACTTTCTCTCCGAACTGCTCAACCGCCTCGCTGAACAGGGAATATGGAGCGCCACCCTCGGCACGGGGCTGCTGTCTGCGCTGATGTCGTCGGTGATGAACAACATGCCCAGCGTGCTGATCGGCGCGCTGTCGATTCAGGCCAGCGATGCGCAAGGGCTGATTCGCCAAGCGATGATCTACGCCAATGTCATCGGCTGCGACCTGGGCCCGAAAATCACCCCCATCGGCAGTCTGGCCACGTTGCTCTGGCTGCATGTGCTGGAGCGCAAAGGCCTGCGCATCACCTGGGGTTACTACTTCAAGGTCGGCGTCGTGCTTACCCTCCCGGTGTTGCTGATTACCCTGTCGGCGCTAGTCCTGCGCCTCAGTCTTTGATGTCCGCCCAATGCGCAAGGAAAACCCCATGCGAGTCCTGTTTATGTGTACCGCCAACAGCTGCCGCAGCATCCTTTCAGAAGGCATGTTCAATCACCTGGCACCGCCGGGATTCGAAGCGGTGAGTGCTGGCAGCTTCCCCAAAGGCCAGGTACTACCGCGCAGCCTGACTACCTTGCAACAGGCCGGTATCTCGATTGACGGCCTGTACAGCAAAGGCAATGACGCCTTCGAAGGCAATCCGCCGGACATCGTCATTACCGTTTGCGACAAAGCCGCTGGTGAAACCTGTCCGGTGTATTTCGGCCCGGCGCTAAAGTCCCACTGGGGGTTAGAGGATCCCTCCGAAGTGACGGCTGACGAAGCGGCAATTGACGCTGCCTTTCGCGCCACCCTGGCGCACATCGAACGACGATGCCGGGCCTTTCTTGATCTACCGTTTACCCGTCTCAGCCGCGACGAACTGAAAACCGAGCTCGACCGCATCGGCGTGCTTTAAGGAGGATATATGTCCGAACATCTGCCCAACCTCGACTCCACCCTGTTCGATCATTCCGGGCCATTGCTGATCGAGGGGCACAAACCGCGCATCCTGCTTCTCTACGGCTCGACCCGAGAGCGCTCTTTCAGTCGCCTATTGGTCGAAGAGGCCGAACGCCTGCTCGAACACTTCGGTGCCGAAACGCGCATCTTCAACCCGTCCGGTCTGCCCCTGCCTGACGATGTGCCAGTCGACCATCCCAAAGTGCAGGAGCTGCGCGATCTGGTGTTATGGTCCGAAGGCCAGGTCTGGTGTTCGCCGGAACGTCACGGCGCGATGTCGGCGGTGTTCAAGGCGCAGATCGACTGGATCCCGCTGGAGCTTGGCGCCGTAAGACCCACCCAGGGCAAGACACTGGCGGTGATGCAGGTGTGCGGCGGCTCGCAGTCGTTCAACGTGGTCAATCAACTGCGCGTGCTGGGTCGCTGGATGCGCATGTTCACCCTCCCCAATCAGTCTTCAGTTCCGAAGGCGTATATGGAATTCGATGAGGCCGGACGGATGAAAGCCTCTGCGTACTACGACCGCGTCGTCGATGTGATGGAAGAGCTTGTGAAGTTCACTGTTCTGCTGCGCGATCGGCAAGATTTTTTAGTAGATCGCTACTCGGAACGCAAAGAATCGGCTGAGCAACTGATGGCGCGTGTTAACCAGCGTTCAATTTGAGAAGGTGGCATGTCTTTTGAGTTAAAAAAACGGAGCGATTCAGTTCGCACAGCCGCCTTTTTCTCTTTGGCGATGCTTGCTGCTTGAAACCCGTCTGCACGCGCTACGGTGCGGTGTGAATGTCGAAAATCGATGATCGAAAGTCGTGGCTCCTGTACTGTCAACAGCGCGACTTTGGCAAAATGTTTGCCCGCTTTTACATGCGTCCCAAAACGGTTCTCAAGTGCATTGCCTTTAAAAACAGGTGCGGATACCAATGACGAATGCCAGGCCGGCCATCAGACTCAGCACACTTAGGCAAATAGCCCCCTACCTGAGCATGCGCGGGGTTTCGCCGCTGGAGTTCTTTCGGCGTTTTGGTATTTCCCCCCATGTTTTTCAAAACCCTGAAGCCTGGGTACCGCGAGCGGACTGTTTTCATATTGCCAACAAAATGGCCGCTATCGCGCAGGATCCCTTCGGCGGGGGGATGATCGGGCACCTCACAGATGTGCGCTCAACCGGCATGTGGGGCGAGTTGATATTGGGCTCGACCAACCTCGCTCAGGCTTGTGCAGCAGCGGCAGTCCATACGGATTTGTTACATCAGGGAAGCGAAGTCAGAATTATCACCGAAGGCCGCACGACGAAACTGATCCAGCACTTTACCGGGCACCACGGGGCTGATCCCAAGCAGGTCATTTTCGGCACACTGGCGGTACTTCGAAAAGTGCCGCTCATGTCCGGTGCGGCTGGTGCCATACGCGTGCATCTGAAAAACCCGAGAGAGCGCGGCGACGAGGCGCTGGAAGAATACCTGGGCCCGAACCTCGTCATGAACGCCGAGTACAACATGATCGAATTCGATCGTGAGTTGCTCGAAATCCCCCTGCAACCTGTAAAAGATGTCGCCTGGAAAATCACCCAGGCCTTGAAGTCGACCGCTGACGCAGCTGACGTGCTCGCCCGGCAGATAGCGGATCAGGAACTCTCCAAGCTGACGACTATTTCAAGAAAGATCGGGTTGTCTGTTCGAACCTTGCAGCGTCGACTTGAACATTGCGGCATCGACTTCGATGCTCTGCGTGACGAGACACGTCGCAGTGAAGCCCTTAAGTTGATTGCCACCGGCAGATACAGCGCGACTGAAGTTGCCTATATGGTCGGCTACAGCGATCCAGCGCACTTTACGCGGGCCTTCAAGCGCTGGACCGGGAGCCCGCCGTCGCGTTATCGCGCCCTGTTGAAACAAGACCTCTAACCCCCCTCCCCTAAATATTCCTCCCCTTTCCAAAGGCGCGTTCGCGTGCCTGCTCACTTTGTTTTTGGCACCAAATGGCAAGTTTGGGTCAAGGCGTTCTTATACAGTCGAAAAATTAACGCCCACTTATAAAAGCAAGAGGTTTAAATGTCCCATTCGTCCACGGCCTGCATCTTCGCAATAGCGCTGGCAGCGTTCGGAAGTGCCAACGCACAGTCGCACTCGGATGCGTCGATACCGGTGGGTGTAGATAATTTTACCCGTGCCGAGTCCGACCTCTACTTGGGGAAAATGGTCGCGACTGGCAGTTTGGGCCGGTTTGTTCATACCCGCGAAGCGGTGCCCATCGACGCCCAGAATGTGGTCCGGATGAATCGGGACACGCTCTATTCGTCTGCGGTTTTCGATCTCGATGCAGGCCCCGTCACGATCATCTTGCCTGAGGCCGCCGGACGGTTCATGTCGATGGCGGTGGTCAATGAAGATCACTACGTTCCTATCGTCACTTACGGCGCCGGCCGCCAGACACTGACGAAAGAGGCAGTCGGTACACGTTATGTGTTTGTCGCTGTGCGCACGTTCTTCGATCCCACGGATCGCAAAGACCTTGAAAAGGTACATGCGCTGCAAGACGCAATCACCGTCAGCCAGGCCAAGGTGGGGGAATTCGTGGTTCCGAAGTGGGACCAGGCCAGCCAGACAAAAGTGCGTGATGCCCTGGAGGTCCTGGGTTCGACTATTCCCGATTACAACCAGTCCTTTGGTCCCAAGGGCACGGTCAATCCCGTTCACCACCTTATCGGCACTGCCACAGGGTGGGGCGGCAACCCGGCCAAAGACGCCATTTACCTTGGCGGCGTGATGCCTGAGAACGATGGCAAAACCATTTACCGGCTCAACGTGGGAGATGTCCCCGTCAACGGTTTCTGGTCTGTCAGTGTTTACAACGCAGAGGGTTACTTCCAGAAAAACCCTTACGACGCTTATTCGCTGAACAACTTAACGGCCAAGAAAAATGATGACGGCTCGATTGTCATCCAGTTCGGTGGCTGTGACGGAAAGATCCCTAACTGCCTGCCTACTCCGCCCGGCTGGAACTATACGGTCCGTCTTTATCAACCGAGTGACCCGATATTGAACGGCCAGTGGCTTTTCCCAAAACCGCAGCCCGTCGCCCTCTAAATCAGCCATTAACTAAAAGTTCTGACGTCTTGCACCAAAGGAAACAATCAATGACGACCATCGGTGGTTCAAGCTTTTTCAAGCATCCAGCTCAGTTCATAACGGGGGCGACCCTCGCCCTCGCGATGGCACTGCCTGCACACGCCGACGACTCAGGCAGCGAGCCGTCTGTCACAGTCGGTGGCGGACTCGCCGTCGGCCCCTTGTACGAAGGCTCTTCACACTACGCCGCGTTCCCGTCCCTAAAACTCAAGGCGGTTTTGCCTACTGAAAACTGGGGCAAGTTTACCGCCTCATTCCCGGACGGCCTGCGCTGGGACTTGCCAGGATTGTCCCCTTTCGGGATCGCCCTGTTGCTGGGTTACGACCAGGGTCGCAAGGAAAGAATCCACACGCTGGGCGGTCGCGATGACTACCTGAGGGGAATGGGTAATCTGGACAGCACTGCGCTTGTCGGGGCGGAAGCGTATTGGGTCCTGCCGGGCGGTCGTCTGTTTGTTCGTGGCCTGCAAGCTAGCCAGAGCCGCAATTACGGTGGCGAAAGCCTTGGGCGTACCGCGTTCCTGGAAGCCGGTTTCGTCACAACCTACGCGCTGTCTTCAACATTGACCCTGGACTCGACCCTGTACGGCACCTGGAGCAATGAGAAAGACATGATGGCGCGCTTCGGCGTCACCGCCCAACAAGCGGCGCGAACCGGCTTCGACGAATACCACCCCGGTGGCGGCATGCGGGACGTGACCTTGAAGCTGGGCCTCACGTGGCAATGGCAACCACAGTTGGCGCTGGAAGGCGGCATCAAGACCTACGCACTGGTCTCCGACGCCCGCAACAGCCCGCTGACGGGTGAGAGCGTGGGCGCAGGCGCCTATCTGAATGCCCTTTACCGGTTTTGATAAGGGAACACTCGATGAAAACAGTACATAAGCAACTGGGGCTGGCGGGCCTGCTCTGGTCGGGGCTGGTGCTTGCCGACGATGCTGCCACCAAGGTCACGGACCCTCACTTCAAGCTGGCCCCAGGCTATCTACCTTCAGCAGACCTGCCCCTGGGCCTGGCGTTGCTGGGCGCCCCGCCAAAGCCCGACTCTGCGGCGCTGGCACGGGATGAGGAAGCACGGCGAGCAGCGCTGTCGCTACGCGGTACGGCCCGGGAGAAACTCGCTGCGACGGATGCGGAGCTGTCATTCCCGGGCCCGGCCAACGCATTCTCCTGCGCGATGGGTACGCCGATCACCGAGAAAAACACACCGCATCTTTATACCTTGATGCAGCGCACCCTGTCGGATGCGGGCGGCTCCACCTATGCCGGGAAGAATGCCTACAACCGCACCCGACCATTCGTGGCACACAACGAAGGAACCTGCCGCAAAGACATGGAACCGCTGCTGCGCACGGATGGCTCCTGGCCTTCCGGCCACTCCGCAGCCGGTTGGGCCTGGGGGCTGTTGCTGGCCGAGATACAGCCTGCGCGTGCAACCGAGTTGATGACCCGCGGGTTGTCATTCGGCCAGAGCCGGGTCATCTGCGACGCTCACTGGCAGAGCGACGTCGATGCAGGCCGCATCATGGGCGCTGCGACGGTGGCGAGCCTGCACAGCAATCCGACGTTCCTGGCGGATATGGCGGCCGCCAAGGAAGAGGTCAAGGCCGCGCAAAAAGCTGGCTTGAAGCCTGCACAGGACTGTGCGGCCGAGGCCGTGGCGCTCTCGCTGACCCAGCACTGATCGGGAAAACACCATCATGTACAGTGACAACACCCGCTCGGCTTTGCGGCGCAAGCACGCACGTCTGGCACTACTGGCTGGCGCCTTCATCGCAGCCGGGCCCGCGATGGCGGCAGACAACGAAGACTGGACGTTCAACGGCGGACCTTACCTATGGGGTGCTGGCATTCGTGGACACGTGGGTCATGGCAGTACTGGCACCCAGTTCATCAAATCCGATTTCTCCGACATCGCCAAGACGGTCGATATGTCGGTGATGCTGATGGGTGAGGCGCGTCGAGGCCCCTACAGCGTGCTCGCCGACCTGATGTACATCGACACCGACACCCGCAACCACCTGCCTGGGGGCGCCAAACTTGAGGTAGAAAGCAAGACAGCCTCCGGGTTCCTGGGTGGCGGCTACACAGTGCTGGGTGATGATAATCGTCGACTGGATGTCGCCGGTGGCGTGCGTGTCTGGTACAGCGGCACCACCCTCACCTTCCATGGTGGCCCCCTTGGTGGCTTGTCGGGCTCTGACAATGCGACATGGGCAGACGCGATGGCAGGCCTGCGCGGGCACTATGCCGTGAACGATCGATTCTGGTTGTCATCCTGGGGGATGGCGGGCGCCGGGCAGTCCCGGGAAGACTGGGACCTGGCAGCGCTTGCAGGCTGGGAGTTTTCCCCCGGGTTTTCGGCGGTGGCCGGTTACCGGGCGCTGGGGGTTAATTATCGTCATGACGGCTTTGTCTACGACATTGTCCAGAAGGGGCCGTTGCTGGGTATTAGTGGGCGATTCTGAGCCGCTCATCCTAAAGCTCCCACACAGCACAATCAGCTATCCGAGCAACCTCACATCTCTGCGTTGTGAGGTTTTCGCGTGCGCACAAAAAAGATTATTGATTCATTGTCAGGTGTTTTTTTTCAGCCTATCTTGATCAAAACCTATACAAAATATTTATCGCGTATAGGTATTTGGCTATAGAGATGAATTCGGTCATGGCTTCCTCTGTAATGCCGGGCGCCTTGGGTGATAGTCGACGACGCGGCAGGAATTCCTGCCGCTCTTGCAACGACGACAAACCTGTACGCGGGCTACCAGCCGTACAGGGCTCTGGTTCGAAACTTCACCTTCACCACCTGTGAATTTCAGGGAGTAAGGCAATGACCCGATTTCTGCTGTTATTGGCCTTGGCACTCAGCGTCGCGAGCTGCTCCAGTGTGGATGTCGCCCGTTATACGGATCAGCAACCGGCATTGGATCTGGAGCGTTTTTTCAGCCAGCCCGTCAAAGCCTGGGGGATATTTCAGAAACGCAGCGGTGAGGTTGCCAAGCGTTTCGAGGTCAACATCGCCAGCCGACGCGAGGGCAACAACCTGATTCTCGACGAGCGCTTCCTTTACAGCGACGGTACTCGCCAGCGCCGCGTGTGGGTCCTCACCCCTGAGGGCCAAGGGCGCTGGAGCGGTCGTGCGGATGATGTGGTGGGTGTCGCCAAGGGCCAAGTCGCTGGAAACACCTTGCACTGGCGGTATCGCCTGAACCTGCCAGTCGGCGACTCAACCTACGAAATGAGCATGGACGACTGGATGTACTTGATGGACGAGGACACGTTGATCAACCGCACCACTATGTCCAAGTTCGGGGTAGAGGTCGGCCAGGTGACGTTATTCTTCCGTCGCCAGGGCACGGGAGCGAGCCAATGAACCGGCCCTGGACCATGGCCTCCCTCGGGGACGGTTATCTCGCGCTGGTCATCGGCGCCAGTGGGGCCCTTGGCACGGCTTTTTGCGAACAGCTCAGACAGGATCCGCGCTGTGCCGGAGTTCGCGCCCTGGGGCGCCAGACCGTTCCCGAACTGGACCTTGAGCGCCCCGACACGATTGCCAGCGCCGCCACCGAACTGGCAGCCGAAGCGCCCTATCAACTGATCGTGCACGCTGCCGGCCTGCTCCATCGCGACCGGATCAAGCCGGAAAAAAGCTTCAGCGCGATCGAACAGGAGGCGCTGCAGGCCGTCTTTCAAGTGAATACGCTGGGCCCGGCGCTGGTATTGCGGCACTTTCTGCCGCTGCTCGAACCTCGGGGAGCGATGGCAATGCTTTCGGCCAAGGTCGGGAGCATTGGCGACAACCGTTTGGGCGGCTGGTACGCCTATCGCGCCTCCAAGGCGGCGCTGAACATGCTGATCAAGAGCGCCGCCATTGAACTGGCCCGCACTCGCCCGCAGAGCCGTTTGCTCAGCCTGCACCCGGGCACGGTTGTGTCAGGGTTGTCGCAACTTTTCCGCGGAGCCTGCAACGCCCGTCCGGCAGAGGTAGCCGCTGCCCAATTACTGACCTTGATTGACCAGTTGACGCCGGCCGACAGCGGCCATTTCTTTGCCTACGATGGAGAACGCCTGCCCTGGTAGGCAAGGAGTGAAACATGAACCTGCAAACCCTCACCGAACGTGCGGCCAACAGCGAAATACGCGAGCTGGAGTTGCTGTCAATCGAAGGTGGATTTTATCTGGCACGGGTCCGTCAGGATCACGGCCAGTTCACCTTGCTGGATGATGCGGCCCAGCCAATGCACCTGCGTTCGATCGCCCACCTGCGAGAATTGCTGCACGCCGTACCGGCATTTCCTTGCGTACTGGTGCAGCAATGCGTGCACGACGAAATGTGCGGCCGGGATGCAGGGCCTGTCGAGGCGCTGCGCATTCCGTTTTCGCTCACCATGCCATTGTGATTTGAACCACGCCGAGCATCACTGGATGAACGTTACCCGCCGGTTGTATAGTTTTCCATCCAGCGTTCAGCACGAACCATCGGCCCCCAAACACCTAATACTCTCAGTGCTCCGGCGCAACCATCCGAAAGCGTATGTCGATGTCATCGGAAACCAGGCTGTCGGACCACTCCCCGGCACCGACCTTGAAGTCACTGCGCTTGAGCACCAGCTCGGCGTCGAAAATGCCAATGGTTCGATCTGACTTCAGCAGCACCGGCACTGTCACCTCCCGGGTAACCCCCTTGAGTGTGAGGTTGCCCGTGATCCGGTAACGATTGTTTCCCATGTCCTTGATGCGGGTCGACTCAAAGATCGCCACGGGATAAGCCGTGGTATCGAACCAGGCAGGCTTTTGCAGCTCGGTGTTGGCGTCTTCGCTACCGGCGTCGATGCTGTCGAGGTCGATGGTCAGCCTGGCCCGGGCCGCCTCGGGGTGTGCGGTGTCGAATTCGAGAGTCCCGACAAACTTGCCAAAGGTGCCATAGACCCTCGATCCCATCTGGTTGAAGGTAAAACTCAGGGTGCTGGCCGCAGGATTTACGCTGCTGTATTCGGCGGCATCCACGCCGGGGAAAAAACCGAGGGTCACAGTAACAGCCAGTGCGGCGGAACGTAGAGATCGAGGGCTCATTGCATTCTCCAGGACCGGCCCCTTATGGGTCGACGTGTGTAGCAGTAGATAAACTCAAGCAAAGAATCGCCGTTTATTCCAGCCCGCAGACGGTTTAAAGCCCACGCTTTACCTGACGGCACACAAAAGCGACTGATGGCTCGCAAACACTTGTCATTGCGCAGCATCGTTGTCTTTTAAACAAGAGGGAGGATTGTTAGCCGCGATTAAACGTAAATTCCATCATGAACAGGACTAACGATTTAGTGAAATCAATTCATTGTCGCTCAATCTATCGCCCGGCTTAAAATACGTCTTAATGACAGGCACTCTACATTTTACTGAGAAAAAAACCAGACAACAACAGTGGTAAACACTGAAAAACAATAAACACATTCAGGACTTATCTCAGACATCAGGATGGCAAATTACAATGAACACCGCGTTCTCATTTACGATCAAGAGCCTTCGTTTCGACGAAGACTATCACCCCTCCGAAAATACGCGCATCACGACCAATTTTGCTAATTTGGCCAGAGGAAAGAGTCGCCAGGAGAATGTGCGCAACACGTTGAAGATGATCGACAACCGCTTCAATGCCTTGGCCCAGTGGGACAACCCTAAAGGCGATCGCTACACGGTTGAACTCGACATTATTTCCGTCGAGATGAACATCGACAGCGAAAACAGCAGCACTGCCATCCCTTTGATTGAACTCCTGAAGACCTGCATTATTGATCGAAAAACCAATGAACGCGTTGACGGCATGGTAGGGAATAATTTCTCTTCGTACGTGCGTGACTACGACTTCAGTGTGGCGTTGCCGGGGCACAATGAGGGCCAGTCCGCATTCAGCACGCCTGATAATTTTGGCGACCTCCACGGGAATCTGTTCAAGTGCTTCGTGAATTCAAGTACCTACACGGATAACTTCAAAAAATCACCCGTTATATGCCTGAGCGTCTCGAACACCAAAACCTACCATCGCACTGAAAACCAGCACCCCGTACTGGGCATTGAATACCAACAGGATGAATACTCTTTAACGGATGAATATTTCAAGAAAATGGGGTTGAAAGTCCGCTACTTCATGCCGACCAACAGTGTGGCGCCTTTGGCTTTTTATTTCTCTGGCGACTTGCTGGGTGATTACACCAACCTTGAACTCATCAGCACCATCAGTACGATGGATACTTTCCAAAAGATCTACCGCCCTGAAATCTACAATGCGAATTCGGCCGCCGGGAAACTCTATCAGCCCAGCTTGAAGCACCAGGACTATTCACTGACTCGAATTGTTTACAACCGAGAAGAACGTAGCCAGCTGGCTGTTGAGCAAGGCAAGTTTGTTGAAGAGCACTTTATCAAACCCTATCAGGCAGTACTTGAGCAGTGGTCGGCTAATTACTCTCTTTGACACCTAACATATTCAAGGTCTTCTAACATGAAAAAATTGCTACCCACTTCAACGGCTGGCAGCTTGCCTAAACCCGCCTGGCTTGCACAACCCGAGACACTGTGGTCTCCCTGGAAACTGCAAGATGAGGAGTTGGTCGAAGGCAAACAAGATGCCTTGCGACTGGCACTTCAGGAACAACAGCACGCGGGCATTGACATAGTCAGTGATGGTGAACAGACGCGCCAACACTTCGTCACCACATTTATTGAGCACCTCAGCGGTGTTGATTTCGAGAAGCGTGAAACCGTCAGGATTCGTGATCGCTATGATGCGAGCGTACCGACGGTCGTGGGCGCGGTTGCTCGCCAAAAGCCGGTTTTTGTCGAAGATGCCAAGTTCTTGCGACAGCAAACCAGTCAACCTATCAAATGGGCGCTGCCGGGCCCCCTGACCATGATCGATACGCTTTATGACAATCACTATAAAAGTCGCGAAAAACTGGCTTGGGAATTCGCCAAGATCCTCAATGAAGAAGCCAGGGAATTGGAAGCTGCCGGTGTCGACATCATCCAGTTTGATGAGCCTGCCTTTAACGTGTTCTTTGACGAGGTGAATGAATGGGGGGTGGCGACCCTGGAAAGAGCAATTGAAGGCCTAAAATGTGAAACGGCTGTGCACATTTGCTATGGCTATGGCATCAAGGCCAATACCGACTGGAAAAAAACCCTGGGGTCCGAGTGGCGTCAGTATGAGGAAGCCTTTCCCAAGCTGCAAAAATCCAGTATCGATATCATCTCGCTGGAGTGTCACAACTCTCATGTTCCCATGGACCTGATTGAACTCATTCGCGGTAAGAAAGTGATGGTGGGGGCCATTGATGTGGCCAGCCATATCATTGAAACACCCGAGGAAGTTGCCAACACGTTGCGCAAAGCACTTCAGTTCGTCGACGCCGACAAGCTCTATCCTTGCACCAACTGCGGCATGGCCCCCCTGCCTCGCCAGGTAGCAAGAGGCAAGCTGAACGCATTAAGTGCAGGCGCAGACATCGTTCGAAGAGAACTCTTGAACCAGCGCTGAGTTAAAGCCGCAAGTGGCGTACGGGAAGCGGACTGTCGGGCCCGCTTCCAGCACTGGGCACCGCTCTAGTCAGCCGACATTCACGGCTACTTCAGGCCTTTTCTCACGCTCGGGTTGCACCCCATTTTCAGGACTTGCCATGTCACTTCCCAACACGACTATCGAGCCATTGAGCTTTCGCGAAGCGCTCGGGCATTACGCATCCGGTATCACGGTGATTACGTCACACCTTGATGGCGAGCCGATAGGCTTCACATGCCAGTCGTTCTATAGCGTGTCGACGAGCCCGCCGCTGGTGTCATTCAGCGTCATGGCCAGTTCGGCCAGCTATCCAAAAATTCGTCAGGCTGGCCGATTCGAAGTCAATATCCTGTCGGGCGAGCAAGTCGGGATCTCCAACCAGTTCGCTCGCAAAGGCACGGACAAGTGGCACGCCGTCGAGTGGCAACAATCGCCGCTGGGTAATCCGATCATTGCCGGGAGCCTGCACTGGCTGGATTGTAAAATTCACGCCGAACATGCCGCCGGTGATCACCTGATCGTGATTGGCGAAGTGAAAGCGTTAAGCCTGCAAGCAACTGCAGTTACGCAGCCACTGCTGTATTTCAAAGGGCAATATTGCAACATCGCCACCCAGAGCGCTGTTTGAGGGGTTACCTGCGCTGCCCTTCGTTATCCCTCCATCCATCAAGGATCTTTCTGGCCGCGAGCGCAGGTACATCTGCGTATTACTCCTTGGGCTGCCAGGCGGTTGAACCCGCCGCCGCCTTGAACTTGCTGCGATTTTCAGTCGTTGCAGGCGGTTCAGAGTCGCCAAAAATCGCCTTGAGCCAATGCCCGTCGGTAGGGTTCGGGAAGATGATGAACTTGCGACCGAACTGCTCTTTATCTTCAGTCATCAGGCTCAGGCGTTGCTTGACGTCGGCAACGTAATACTTGCGTTTGAAGTCGTTGAGGTTGTCACCCAGCATCACGACCACGTCAAAATCTTTGGCAATCTCCAGCTGTCGGGGTTCTTTGTTGGAGCTGTCGCGATAAACCGTCAGGTGCTTTTCGTCGGCAAAAGGCAGTTTGTTTTTACGGAGATTTTCCAGGGCATATTGAAAGGTATTTTCCCCTTGATCACGGCTCGTGACATAGAAAACCTCTACACCCTTGGAGTGTGCGTAGTTCAGGAACTCCAATGCTCCGGGTGTGGCAACAGGGCCATTGTCAGCAACCCATTTGTCCCACGCGCCGTCATCAAAAAACTCTTTTCCCGAGTTGATCATGTAACCCCAGTAGCTGTTGCTGCCCAGAACGGTGTCATCGACATCGCTGATGACAGCCAAAGGGCGATCCCCCTTCTTGTGAGCCTGGAGTGCTCGATCGAGTTGCATCCTCGCTACATTGAAGCCCTGATAGTAAAGCGCTTCGAACTCGGCAGCCGTTTGCTTCCAGGCGACTGCGGCAGTCAATAGATTGGAAGGAGCAGCGGTGCTCTCCTCGGCAAAGGCTTGTGTTCCCTGAAGCATCAGAAGCGAGATGAGCAACGGTGTGGCTAGCGTTCGATTGGTTTTTATTTTCATTTTCTGGCCCGGACCACGAGGATTGAACAACTTGGACAAACACGCCAGGGAGTTCTACATCAGCCAAAGTTTCAGCTCAATGTGGGTGTCGCGTTTCTGGCTCAATGAGGCGTAATACCCTCTTTTGCCACTGAGTCACGGGCCTTGAAGAGACGCCTGAGGTTCACATGCTCGATCCGTCCATGACTTATGTCAGTAGCCAGCGTCCGACCTGATCCGGGCCATGCTCCTTTTTCCAGGCCTGAAGCATCTTGTGATTGCCCCCCTTGGTCTCGACGACTTGATGGGTATGCGGGTTCAGGTAACGCTTGATAACCCGGGCAGTGCGCCGGGCCTTGCTCACACCCGCGCCATTGTCGGTTGCACGAGCATCAACCGGTTCAAGCAAAGCCACGATCTGATGGAGGTTGACCCCGTACGCCTCCATCAGTGTGCGCAACTTGTGTTCAAACTCGGCTTCGACCTGAAAGGACTTGTCGTTCTTGAGCGCCTCCAGGACCCGCTGTTGTTCAATGATCTGGCGTTCGAGGTCCCGGTATCTGGCAACTTTAGACATTGGCTTATGCTCTCTGGATAAATACGGTGACGTGACAGGTCAAGGGGGAAACTCCCCCTGGCCCCTGCTGTTTCAAGTAATGATTTTCGTCATCGACACCCGAAGTGTATGTGACAGTGACTCACGACACCTGACACCCCTGAAATCAATAACGCTTGCGCCCGTTTGAAACAGGCAAGTACAACCACCTGTATCAACAGATACAAAAAACAGTCAACACTCAGCGGCCAAACAACAACCTCATCTTATAGAGTTACTCACCAGTCCCTCTATGAAGAACTCTATGTGTCCTCGCGGACTGTTTGAAATTGGCCAGGCATCGATCTTTTGAGCAATGGCCCTGAATGCCTTTGCGCTCTTGGAACGAGGAAAGTTTCGGTAGACGGCTCGTTGTATATGCGCAGCCTTGCGGACCTCCTGGTCGTACGGAATGGCCCCCACATACTGCAACGTTACGCTTAAAAAGTTATCCGTAATCTTGACCAGCTTTGCGAACAGCCTTTGGCCGTCCATTGGATGGTGCTGCATATTGGCCAAGACCCGAAAACGGCTGATGCCATGGTCTCGATTAAGCAGCTTGATAAGCGCATACGCGTTGGTAATCGAGGTCGGCTCGTCACACACCACCAGCAAGACTTCCCGGGCAGCCCGAACGAAGCTGACTACCGATTCACCGATACCCGAAGCGGTATCAATCACCAGTACATCGAGCGTGTCAGCTATGTCGCTGAAGACCTGAATCAAGCCTGCGTACTGAGCTGCAGACAAATGCGCCAGGCTCTGATCACCTGACGCGGCATGGGCAATGAGCACCCCGCCAGGCCCTCGCATCAACACATCGGTCAACTCGCAGCGGCCCTCGATCAGATCGGCAAGGGTGTACCGCGGGTTAAGCCCCAGCAGAACACCTATATTCGACAATCCCAAGTCAGCTTCCAGCAATACAACCCGCTTGCCGAGTTCTGCCAGCGCCAATGAGAGGTTAACCGCTACAACGGTCTTGCCTACGCCCCCCTTGCCGCTTGTAACGGCGATAACTTGTACAAAATGTCCGCCCTCCATTCTTTTCATTCCTTCCTTGTGTGACGCGTGAACACTCTGCAAAGCGAGGGATAACTAAATAAACTTAACCGATACCCCTGATTGACTTAGTTCGACTTTAGTCACTGAGACGTGAAGTTGGATTTACTGTATGTCACGGTAAACCAGCGCTTCACCCACCTGCCCCAAGTAGCCTGACGAAAAATAATGATCGCCGTCAGCATCGAGCAACCTGCCCTGCAGGATGGCCTGACATTTAGCCACAAAAGCGGCTGCCCACTGTGCTTTTATTGTTAACAAGGGTCCCAACACCCCGCAAAAGCTGTTCAATCAGTCCTTAACCGGCCAGGAGTCCACACAAAACATGTGTGCCATAACGGCTAATCTATAAAAAAATAAAACAAAAGAAAAGCCATATAAAACAAAATCCGGCCACGGGACATCAATAAGACATTTGAATGGCGCCAACAACCCGTCAATTCAAACACATAAAATAATAGATAACCGTCAAGCAGGTTACAGATCAGCAAGTTTAGTATTATCATCAACCCGGCTTCTTGTCCGGCACTGCACACCGACCTTTCTGAAAACCATTAACTCGAAGAGCACGCCACGCTTCCTGGTGCCGAACAAAACAAGACATTAATTAACATCCTTATTAGTAGACCACCCCGTAATGAACACTGTTTTACCCGTCTAAAAAACAACGCCAATGCAACTACAACCATGGACGGGCTTATGGACTCTGCAAACACCCCTCATTCCTGCCAACTGACGCATTATGTATCAGGCGAATCCCATCCCATTGAGGCAGCTATATGACCAACGTACCCGGACATGGCTGGATGTGGGCATATCGCAAGATGCGCAGCCTGTTGTGCCCGCCGCTGTCCTCTGCCTACAGAGCAACGCTGTATGCACTTCGAGGCGACACAGGCACTTTTTATAACAACCGCACTTATCAGAAAATCCGTCTCCGCCGGTAACTGCCCGGTGTTACTTCGTGGCCTGCCCCGCAATAGCCACACGGCTGTGACATTCAGCAACTGGCACCTGATTTTCCGGTCATCGAATATTTCCGCATTGTTCGGGACAACGGACCAGGACGCGAAAGCGATACCCAAGTCACGGTGTTCGACTCTGCAGGCTTTGCCCTTGAAGATTTTTCTTCGCTTCGTTATTTACATGACCAGGCCCGCAAGTATGCCCTCGGTGAAGAAATCCACCTGGTACCTTCCCCGAATAACATCAAGAATCGGCCTGGACGACCTGGGTAATGCGCCCCGCATCTTCAAGCGGCTCTCGAAAAACAGTGTTCCTCTCACCAGCCTGGCCTTCACCACATTCCTGATGCTGGTGGGCGTACTGCTGCTGTTCATCATCCCTGCAGTCATGACCGACTTTACAATCGTGTCGACGGTGTCGGCCATCCTGGCGTCCTATATTGCTTATCGCAAAACACGGCCCGACCTGCATGCGCAATCCCGCTACAAGATGCCAGGAGGCCTGCCCGTGGCTTGGTTGTCCCTGGCATTCCTGACATTTGTGCTGTGCCTGCCTGCCTGCCCTGCGACCTGACACCCGCCTAGCCCTGCATTGAAGTGGGTCACGACCCGCTCGTACAGGTATCAGCTTTCACCGCTGGTCATAAAAGAAGAACCCGGCCTGAGCGTGAAGGTCAGACACGTTATGGCAAGCAGCGCGCCAAGCGCTGCCAAGAATCAGCCATCCACAGTGGAGGTGTTGTCATGAGTGCCCTGACGATTGAAGGCTGGTACAAAAACAGTCCCGGCGAAAGTCCCATCCCCGTCGGCGAGATCCATTTCTACGTCGACGGTCCCCTCCATCGACGCATGGAACAAGCAGAGGAACGCCTGCAGAAAACCCAGGAGCCTGAAGTCATGGTCGACGTCGACATGAGCACACTGGATCTGACCCTGCCTCAAGGCTATGGCCCGTTGTCGGACTGCCAGATGCGCGTCTATTTGCACCTTGACCGTGGTCAGTTCCATTTGGTCGGGCATCAATCGAGCGACGGTAGCCTGATCTACACCAATGCGGTCCTGATTGACCAACTGCTCTAGGCGTCACTGCCTGCTCCAGAGATGCTCCGGCCCACTTGCCGCCAACAGGCGGTAAAGTGGCCAGATCATCCCGCCTTGCTCTGCCTTCACACCACCCGACAGCCCCTCCTGACCTACTGCCATAAATGAGCTGGGGAACTACTGGGCCAGAGCCGGTCCAAACAGGCTCAAGTCATTGATTATGCAGATCTCAGGGGTCAGGTGATGAACAAGCAGGATGAAGGATGAGCACCAGGACAACCCACGGCTGGATGTGGGCATACAGCAAGATTCGCGGTCTGCAATGTTCCCGATTGTCATCGGCCTACAGGGCCTCCCTCTACGTGATGCGCGGTGATACGGGAACGTTTCACAGCGATCTGAGCTGGCAAAAAAACCGCATCCGGCGCTGACCGGACAGCCACTACCCTCACCCCACAGACCTGCACGTTGCCCTGCGACGGGCTTGCTTGCGCCATCGCAACCTTTACAAAATCGTTTCCACCCGCCAAACAATACATGGACAGGAGCGCGCCCGAGTCCAATGATGGACCGCTGCATCCGGATACAGACCTCTAATAAAAACAATCGAGTGTCGTGAGCCGCCATGAACATCCTTTACGATGAACGCGTCGATGGCATCCTGCCCGACGTCGATTTAGCCCTGCTGCTGCACACCTTGCAGGCACGTTTGCCGGACCTTGAAGTCCTGCATCAGCGTGAAGAACTCAAGCCCTACGAGTGCGACGGACTGTCCGCCTACCGCACCACGCCCCTGCTGGTGGTACTGCCTCGTCACCTCGACGAGGTGCAGGGCGTATTGCAGATCTGCCACGAATTACGTGTCCCGGTCGTCGCACGCGGGGCCGGCACCGGTTTGTCCGGGGGCGCACTGCCGCTGGAAAAAGGCGTGCTGCTGGTGATGGCCCGTTTCAACAAGATCCTGCACATCGACGCTGCGGCCCGCACTGCACGGGTGCAGCCGGGTGTACGCAACCTGGCGATTTCCCAGGCGGCAGCACCGTTTGGCCTGTACTACGCCCCCGATCCCTCCTCACAAATCGCCTGTTCAATCGGCGGCAACGTCGCGGAAAACGCCGGTGGCGTGCATTGTCTCAAGTACGGTTTGACCGTACACAACCTGCTCAAGGTCGACATTCTTACCGTAGAAGGTGACCCCCTGACCCTGGGTTCGGACGCGCTCGACTCCCCAGGCTTCGACCTGCTGGCGCTGTTTACCGGCTCCGAAGGCATGCTCGGCGTCATCACCGAGGTCACGGTCAAACTGCTGCCCAAGCCCCAGACCGCCAAAGTACTGCTGGCAGCATTCGATTCGGTGGAGAAAGCGGGTCGGGCCGTGGGCGACATCATTGGTGCAGGTATCATCCCCGGCGGCCTGGAGATGATGGACAACCTGGCCATCCGCGCCGCCGAAGACTTCATCCAGGCAGGCTACCCCGTCGACGCCGAAGCCATTTTGCTGTGCGAACTCGATGGCGTTGAAGCCGATGTACATGACGACTGCAACCGCGTACGCCTTGTGCTGGAGCAGGCCGGTGCCACCGAAGTGCGCCAGGCAAAAGACGAAGCGGAACGGGTGCGTTTCTGGGCCGGGCGCAAAAACGCCTTCCCGGCCGTGGGTCGCCTCTCACCCGATTACTACTGCATGGACGGCACCATCCCGCGCCGTGAGCTGCCGGGCGTGCTGCAAGCCATTGCCGCGTTGTCGGTCGAGTACGACCTGCGGGTAGCCAACGTGTTTCACGCCGGTGACGGCAATATGCACCCGTTGATTTTGTTCGATGCCAATCAGCCGGGGGAGCTCGATCGCGCCGAAGCCCTGGGTGGCAAGATCCTTGAATTGTGCGTGAAGGTCGGCGGCAGCATTACTGGCGAGCACGGTGTGGGTCGCGAAAAAATCAATCAGATGTGCGCGCAGTTCAACAGTGATGAGCTGACCCTGTTCCGCGCGGTCAAGGCGGCCTTCGATCCCGGTGGCCTGCTCAACCCCGGAAAAAATATTCCGACCCTGCATCGCTGCGCCGAGTTTGGCGCCATGCATGTTCATATGGGGCAGTTGCCTTTCCCTGAACTGGAGCGTTTCTGATGCGCAGTGAACACGACAGGGATGACAGTCACCGCCTGCTGGAACAGGTCGAGCAGGCTCTCCAATACGCGACCCCGCTCCGTATTCAGGGCTCCAACAGCAAGATGTTCCTGGGTCGCCCGGTAGCGGGCGAAGTGCTCGACACAAGATCCCACCGGGGCATCGTCAGCTATGACCCGACCGAGCTGGTGATCACGGCCCGCTGTGGCACCCCCCTGTCGGAGTTGGCCCACGTTCTGGATCAATCCCGACAAATGCTGCCCTGCGAGCCCCCCGCCTTCGGTGACGCCACGGTAGGCGGCATGATTGCCAGCGGGTTATCGGGCCCCCGCAGGCCCTGGTCGGGTTCGGTCAGGGACTACGTACTCGGTACACGGGTCATCACCGGGCACGGTAAACACTTGCGCTTTGGTGGCGAAGTGATGAAAAACGTCGCCGGCTACGACCTGTCGCGCTTGATGGCTGGCAGCTACGGCACCCTGGGGGTTGTGACCGAAGTGTCGCTCAAGGTACTGCCCAAACCGCGACAATGCCTGAGTATCAGCCTGGAACTGGATGCTGCTGGCGCCCTGCTGCGCCTAGCGCAGTGGGGCCAGCAACCGCTGCCGATCAGTGCGGCATGCCATGACGGCCAGCGCCTGCACGTGAGGCTTGAAGGGGGTGAAGGCTCGGTGGCGGCGGCCCATGAACGGCTGGGGGGCGAATGGCTGGACGCTTCGTACTGGACCGATCTCAACGAACACCAACTGAGTTTCTTCGATGAAACCCAGCCCCTCTGGCGACTGTCCTTGCCCAACAACACCCCGAATCTGGTCCTGCCCGGCAGTCAACTGATCGATTGGGGCGGCGCACAACGCTGGCTCAAGTCCGATGCCGATCCAACGCTCATTCGCCATGCAGTGACAGCAGTCGGCGGGCATGCGACCTGCTACCGGCACGGCCTTGTCGACAGCCCGTTCCAGCCCCTGCCCGCTGTACTGATGCGCTACCACCGCACGCTGAAACAACAACTCGATCCACGGGGCATCTTCAACCCCGGTCGCCTGTACGCGGAGTGTTGAACCATGCAGACCACCCTGAGCGAAAAAGCCCGCCAGCTGCCCCGTGCCCTGGAGGCCGAAAGCATCCTGCGCAGTTGTGTGCACTGTGGTTTCTGTAACGCCACCTGCCCGACCTACCAGTTGCTCGGCGATGAACTGGACGGGCCGAGGGGACGTATTTACCTGATCAAGCAAGTGCTCGAAGGCCACCAGGCGACCGAAAAGACCCAGCAGCATCTGGACCGCTGCCTGTCGTGCCGCAATTGTGAAACCACCTGCCCTTCCGGCGTCGATTACCACAACCTGCTGGATATCGGCCGGGCCGTGGTCGACGCTCAAGTGCCACGGCCGCTTGGCCAGCGCTTGTTGCGTGAAGGCCTGCGCAGTGTTGTCCCGAGTACGGACCTGTTCAGAAAGCTGGTCAGCAGCGGTCAGGTCCTGCGCCCCTGGCTGCCTGCCCCCCTGCAAGCTAAGGTGCCCCGCCATGTGCCCGCTGCAAAACCCCGACCGACCAGTCGCCATGCCCGACACGTGCTGATGCTCGAAGGCTGCGTGCAACCCAGCCTGTCACCCAACACCAACGCTGCCGCCGCCAGGGTCCTGGACAGGCTGGGGATCAGTGTCATGCCCGCCCGGGAAGCCGGTTGCTGCGGAGCCGTGGACTATCATCTGGACGCCCAGTCGGCGGGGCTGGATCGCGCTCGCCGCAACATCGATGCATGGTGGCCCGGCATTGAAGACGGTGCCGAGGCCATTGTGCAAACCGCCAGCGGTTGTGGCGCTTTTATCAAGGACTATGGCCACCTGCTCAGCCGCGATCCGGCTTATGCCCGCAAGGCGGCCAGGGTCAGCGCACTGGCCAGGGACCTGGTTGAAGTACTGCGCGGCGAGCCTCTGGAACAGCTCGGCATCCACAGCGATCAACGTCTGGCGTTCCACTGCCCTTGCACCTTGCAGCACGCGCAGAAGCTGACCGGCGCGGTTGAAACCCTTCTGACCGGCCTTGGATTCAACCTGACGGCGGTTCCCGACAGCCACCTGTGCTGCGGCTCGGCGGGCACTTATTCGCTGACCCAGCCTGAACTGTCCCGGCAACTGCGCGACAACAAACTCAATGCCCTGGAAAGCGGACACCCCGACATTATTGTGACGGCCAATATCGGTTGTCAGTCCCATCTCGACAGTGCAGGCAGAACCCCGGTCCGTCACTGGATCGAACTGCTCGAAGCCGCACTGCCCCAACCAGGAGAGCCTCCATGCAAACCAAAGCCGTACTGAGCCAAAAAGAAGTCAGCAAAATCCTTGCCGTGGCCCGTAGCGAAGCTCAGAACAACAATTGGGCCGTCACCATCGCCATTGTCGACGACGGCGGTCATCCGCTGGCCCTTGAGCGCCTCGACGGCTGTGCGCCCATAAGCGCCTACATTGCCACCGAAAAAGCCCGAACCTCGGCGCTGGGTCGGCGCGAGTCAAAGGGGTATGAGGAAATGGTCAACGGCGGACGCCACGCCTTCCTGTCAGCACCTCTGCTGACCTCCCTGGAAGGTGGCGTGCCGATCATCGTCGATGGACACGTGATAGGTGCCGTCGGTGTGTCCGGGGTCAAGGCCGAACATGATGCGCAAGTGGCCAGGGCCGGCGCGCAATGCCTGAAGTGACCCGGCCTCGACTCAGCGATCACCCAAACAAACAGCGCCTCTGTGGGAGCGGGCTTGCTCGCTATGGCATCACCGCGATGTGCCTGGCAGACCGCAGCACCCGCATCGCAGGCAAGTCAGCTGCCACAGATAGTATTGCCCGGCTTTGCACTCACCACTGGCGTTTGTCCGGGCGTTCCAGGCCAAGCTTTTCTATCCGGTAGCGCAACATGTCCCGGCTCAGCCCCAGCAGACGGGCCGACTTGGTGACGTTCCAGTCGGTCTTGTCCAGCATCTTGCGCACCATGTCCCGCTCTACTTCGGGCAGGTTCATCGACTCCATACCGTTGTACACCGGGCGTGGTTCCTGATGCTGCACCTCGTGTTGCATCGGCGGCTCATCCACCAGGCTCAGGCACACGTTCAGTTGATTCGCAGCAATGGTGTCGCTCTGGGCCAGCAACACCGTTTGCTCAAGCATGTTGCGCAGTTCACGCACATTGCCCGGCCAGCTGTAACTGAGCAGCAGTTCTTCGGCCTGGTGGCTGAAATGCAGCAGCGGCTTGCCGTAGCGCTTGCCGTGACTGGCGAGGAAGTGCCGCGCCAGCAACAGAATGTCCTGACCTCGGCTGTACAGTCGCGGCACCTTGATGGAAATGATGCGCAGCCGAAAGAACAGGTCGCGACGGAATTTACCCTGTTGGACCATCTGTTCCAGGTTGCAATTGGTGGCGCTGATCACCCGCAGGTCGACCTTGCGCTCCTTGACCGAGCCCACACGGCGGATGGTCCGGTCTTCCAGCAACTTGAGCAGCTTGGCTTGCAGCAGCAGGTCCATTTCGCCTACTTCGTCGAGAAAAAGCGTACCGCCATCGGCCGCTTCTACCAGCCCCACTCGACGGTCCTTTGCATCGGTAAAGGCACCTTTCTCATGACCAAACAGCTCGGACTCCACCAGGTTGGACGGAATCGACGCACAGTTGAATTCAATGAACGGGCCTTTGCTGCGCGGCCCGTCGAAATGCAGCGCCCGCGCCACCAACTCCTTGCCTGTGCCCGTCTCACCTTCCACCAGTACCGGCGGCAGGTCGGTGTTGGCCATGCGGCGCTCGGCGTCGAGTAACTGGGTAATGGTGCCCTTGAGATACTGCATGGGCGCCGACTCGCCGATCAACGCCTGGACCCCGGATTTTTGCGCCTCGCGGTCCTGGTAAAACGACAGAGTGCGCTCCATGCGGTCCGTCGCCATGGCCTTGTCCAACAACAGCTTGAGCTCGGCCAGGGCCACTGGCTTGGTCACGTAATGGAAGGCGCCCTCCTTCATCGCAATGACCGCATCCTCGACGTTACCGTAACCGGTCATCATGATCACTTTCACATCCGGCGCGCTGTCGCGCAGCTTCTGGATCAGGTCATGTCCACTCATGCCCGGCAGCGAGTTGTCGGTCAACACCACGTCCGGGGTGAAGGCCGTCATTTTTTCCAGCGCCTCTTCAGCCGAATGGCAGATCGTCACTTCGAAGTTTTTACGCTCCAGATAAGTCTGAATATTCTCGGCTAAAAGCTCGTCATCCTCGACCAGCAGAATGCTGTGTTCCATATTCTTCTCCCGTTGCCACTTTAAAGTTGAGTCGCACGCGGGTTCCTTCCTGCTCTCGGCTGGTCAGTTCGACCGAACCTTCAAAGCGCTCCATGATTCTTTTAACCAACGCCAGGCCGACACCCAGGCCGCCTTGCTTGGTGGTAAAAAACGGTTTGAAAACCATCTGTTGCTGCTGCGGGCTCATGCCTTTACCCGTATCGCTCAAGGTCATGCTCAATTGCCCCGGCTGCGAGGATTCGATGTCGATCGTCAGCACGCCGCCCTTGGGCATGGCCTCCAGAGCATTGGCAAACAGGCTGTTGAGGATTTGCGTGAGCAGCACTTGTTGACTGACTACCGGCTCGAACGCCGGAGCGTTGAACCGCACTTCGACATTCGAACTGCGGATCAGGGGTTCGAAAGCGCTCAAGGTGTCTTCGAGCGCCAGCACCAGATCCACAGCCTCGGACTCTTCCGTGGCCGGGCGCAAAGACACCAGCAGCTCACGGACCCAGCGCGACATGCGGTCGACCTGATTGATGATATCCCCGATGTTTTTCTGTGCGCTCTGGCTGGCAAGGCCCTGGGACAGTTCGGCGCTTGAGCGGATGTTTGCCAGCGGGTTGCGAAGGCTGTGGGCCACGGCCGAAGACATGGCCCCCAGGGCGACAAACGTTTCGTTGGCGATCAGCTGCTTTTGCTGGCTTTCGAGCAACCGGGCGGCGCGGCGCACAATCCAGAACAGCGCCAGGTAGATCACCAGCCCGCCCAGAATCGTCGCCAGCCAGATGCTTTTGAAACCGCGCTGAATGCGCGCGACCAGATCCGTAGGTTCCTTATAGATCTCAACCATGGCGATAACGTGACTTTTGTCGGCGTTGAACATCGGGATGTAGTTCTCGACGAACAGGTAATCGGGTTCGTGCAGCAGCCGTTGTTCAGGACGCTCATCGTCAATCTGGTGATAGCTGGTGGATACCGCTTCCTTCATTTCGAAGGACTGATCCAGCTCATCGTCATTTTCGATACGCACGCCCACCAGTTCAGGGTTGGTTGACCACACCACCGTACGATCAAGGGCATAAACCGTGGCCAAAAGCAGATCCGGCAAGTGCTCCACATGGTCAAGAAACTCGATGCGCGCAGTGGCCCGCGTCTCGGGCGGAACATCCGGATAGGCGTTGTCCTGGCGCGGGTCGAGCATTTCACCCATGGTACGGCCAGGCGTAATCGAGGCATGGCGGATTTCTGCCGCGCCAATGGCCTGGATAAATTGCGCGGTCAGGATCGAGTCCCGTTCAATACTCTCTTCGACCAAAAAACGCGTGGAGATATGTCCCAGCCCCAGTGCGACGGCGGCGATGATCAGAAAGCTGCCCAGCGAAAACCAGCGCAGGAGGTTGAACTGCCCACGTTTTAACAGTTGCTCATTGGGATCGGCTTCTATTTTTTCGGGTAACTGCATGGGTGTTCCCCGGTTGCTGTTCTGAGCCTTTGCATTCGAGTTCAGAGTCAGTGTAGGCGCCCATTTTCAAGACGGGCGATACAATGATGCTATTTTGCCTCTACGGCGCTTGTGCAGCCAGAGACTGCTGTCGATCCGTCTCTTCCTGCAGGAAGCCAATAATGGCCTGTGCCGCGCTTTCATCCAGCCGCAGGTTGGGCATCGGGATCTTGCCGTAACGCTCGAACAGTTCCAGCGCCACGGGGTCCTTCTGCGCCAGCATGCGGTCCGGCTCGCGAATCCAGCGACTCAGCCAGACCGGGTCGCGCTGTCGTGTCACACCGATCAGGTCAGGCCCGATACTGCGCATGCCGATACCTTGCCCGTCCTGCATGCCCAGGCTGTGGCACGAGGCACAACGTGTACGAAACAGCTCTTCACCGTTGCTTGGGGGACGAATTTCAGGGGCATCGACATAGCTTTCTTCGGAGCTGGGCTGCTTCCAGTTTTGCAGGGTATTGGCCAACTGATCGGCCAGAATCCACGGATTTTCAAAGGGCGAAGCCTTCATCCAGCGACCGGTTTGCTGATTGCCCACGATCAGGCTGAGGTTGTGATCCTTGGTCCGGCCATTGTCCACACCGTCAATGAACAACCCGAGCTTGTGCCGCAGTTCGGTGACCGCGTCGAACTCGCCGGTGAGAAACTGCCAGCCTGGCCCTACCTTGAAGCGTTGCGCGTATGCCTTGAGCACCTGGGGGGTATCGCTCAATGGATCGATACTGATGGAGTAGAAGAAAATATCCTGGCCTACCCGATCACCCAGCAATTTTTGCACCTGGCGCAGGCGCGCCGTTTCAAGCGGACAGGAGTCACTGCACGAGGTGAAGATAAAATTGATCACCACCACCTTGCCCTTGATCATGTCATCAAAAAAACGCACCTGCCGACCGTCCTGGTCGGTCAGCAGGGTGTTGGGGAAGTAGTCTTCGCCCCAGGGCGTTACCTGTTCGCTGACCGCTGCCGGCTCGGCTTCGTGGCCCACACACACCTGGGTCCCCAGCAGGCAGGTGACCAGCAACACCAGGTGCATGCGCAGTGCGCGGCAGAGGGCTGCGTCGGCTCCTCCAAGGCTCATTTGGTCACCTGCACTTGAGGGCCCACGCCATCGCCTTTGCGGAAAGTAGGCAATGCCGCCGAGTTCACATAGCGCACCCCGTCCCAGCTCGGCAACGGCGTTGGCATCAACTGGAATTGCCCCGGTTTCTCGATGTCCCAGCGCAGCAGCATGGAGTTGTCCTCATGCTGGGTGTTGTGGCAATGCTCCATGTAGGTGCCGGCAAATTCGCGGAAGTTGATCGCCATCTCGACGCTGTCCAGGCCGTCCTTTTCCGAGCCGATGCGGTACACGTCCTTGCGGGCCCATTTTTCCCATTCAGGTGGCGCCTTGCCGCCCCGGCTGAGAATGATCCCCTCCTCGAAGTGCACATGCACCGGATGGCTCCAGCCCTTGCCGCCAGCCTTGATGTTCCACACCTCAAGCGTGCCGAACCCGGTAGTGCCTGCATCGGTGGGGCCACTGGCCAACTGGGTGGCTGCATTGAGCCGCCGTGGGTCCATGTGGTAGCCGAAGCCGCCATCGGTTTTGACCGTCCAGGGCGCTTCGTCGGTGCCGTCAGAGCGGCCGAAGATGAACGTCCGGTGGCGGGCCTTGGCCAGCAGGGCCTTGTCTGCCGCATTGTCGCGGTGCAGCTTGAGCGGGATCATGACCAGGCCTTCTGCCTTGCCCGGCTTCGCCGGTTCATAGGCGGCGGGGTCCATGGCCAAATCCTGGCCGGTGTAAGCCTTGACGTTGAACTGCAACACCTTGCCCACCGCCGGATCCCCCTTGTCCCACTGCGGGCCTTTGCTCGACTGCTTGATCACCGCCAGGTATTTTTCGGAGAGCACATCGCCCAGTGCTACAGGTTCTTTGGGGCCCTTGCCATCGTCATGCACCAGCAGATTGACCAGGAACAGCTTGTCCCCTGGCTTGATACCGTTTTTTGAAAAATTGACGATGATGTCAAAGCGTTCGGCAATGCCCTGGGTCGGCAGGATTGCGTTGTGATTTTGCTTGTCGCCGTCCGCATCCAGATCCATTGAGCCGTCAAAAGGAACGCTGTGCTCCATGATGTTGCCGTCGTTGGCGATCATGTGAAACGGCACGCGGGCATAAGAGACACCAGAGCCTTTTGGCCCCTGGAACTCGCCGCTGGTGCCTTTGATTTCACGCACCATGGCCAGTTTGAAGTAGCGCGACACCGAACCATTGAGGATCCGGAAGCGGTAGCTGCGGGCACGCACGTCGAGCGTCGGCTTCCACTGCCAGTTCACCAGCATCTGGTCGCCGATGAAACCATCGGTGTTGAACGGGTTGAACCACAGCTGACCATTGGCGTCCCAGGCCTTGTCGGCGAGTACCAGGTTGACGTCGTAGTCACGGTTGCCCCACGCCAGCGCGCTGCCACTGGGCAAACGCAGGTTGACGCCGTCGTTCACCGCTTCGTTGCCACGGTCCAGGGCGCTGTAGTAGTTCATCATGGCCGCGTTGCCCTTGTAGACATTCTGCGCGGTGAAATCGAGCATGTGGTCGTGGAACCAATGGGTGCTCATGGTCTCGCGCCAGTCGCCACGGATCTTGATCGTGCCATTTTCGCAGGTCTTGAGACTGGGCTTGATATCGTTGGTCCACAGGGTTTCACCGGGCGAACACGGGAACGCGGCCCGCGGATCATGGGCATCGGTGTTGATGCTGTCGTAGCCGGCCAGCTGGATCGGCCAGCGATAGTCGTAATATTGACCGGGGAAGAAGAACGCGTTGGCATAGCCGTCGCTTTCCGCTGGCGCGTGCCCGTTGTGTTCGTGGGTGCTGATGGTATGCAGGCCAAAGCCCATGTTGGCCGACGGGTCGATCGGCAAGCCGTTGTAGTGCCGCATCAGCACCGGCTGACCGTAGCGCACCATCAACAGCTTCGGTGGCAAGGTGCCGTCGAAGGTCCACACCGAGTTGTGGTTCTGCACCGGCATGCTCGGGTGAAAGCGTGCATCAACGCCTTTGGCTGTGCCATCGGTGGCCGGTACGCCCGCCACGTTGTGGTACAGGCCGCCGGGGCCGAACTCGCCCAGCGCATAGCCGTGCATCTGCCGACTGTCCCGCAGGCCGCCGTTGACACGCGCCCCGGTCTGCACTGTCTTGTAGGCCAGTTGCGGGTAAAACTCGTTCCAGCGCTGATGGGACCAGCCCTTTCCTGGCGGACGCCCTTCTGCAGACGAACCTATGCGCCGGTTGAGAAAGAACTCGATCTGCGCCTGCCACGGATTGCGATCCACGACATTGGAAAACTGGCTTGGAAACGGGGTCAGCCCCGGTTGGCGCAGGAAGGCGTCGAGGGCCGCACCGGGTGGCGCACTGCGTGCCACGCTGGCGGGATCCTGTTGCGGCAGCGGGCCAATCGCCGCGGGCGGAAATCCCAGGGGCGCTGCCGGTGTCGTGGGGTCCAGTTTTTCCGGACCGAACTCTTCGAACAGTACCAACTGCTGGGTAAACGGCTGGGCCCCGAACAACGGGCTGGGTTTGCCGTTGGTGGGGTAATTGAAGCTGGTCTGCTGCGCGGGCGGCAAGGCGTTCTCCTGACGCTCGGTTGCGCGGGTGCCCTTGACCCCATTGGGCAGGTCGAAGGAGTCCTGGTTGGCTTCCGGCATGGTCAGGATGGCGTTCAACGCTGCCTGCTCATCCGCCGGTTCATCTACAAAAGCGGATGGGTCTGACGGTTCGGGCTGTCGCTCGTCGTCAATGGGGCTGGCATGCAGAGGCGTGATGCCCATGATCATGGTCAGTAGAACGCTCAGCGGAGCAAGCACACCGAGCCACTTGGAAGGGAATCGCGATTTTATGTCCATCACCAGCCGCCTCGAAGTCATAAAGGGGGTAATGGGGACGGTGCAAGGAGTCGGCCAATTTTAAACAATTACTTACAAATAAAATAAAATCATTAAAAACAATTGCTTGCACACATATCATTTAAAGAATCGAGTGCATCCATCCGGGGATGCACCCGCTAATGGGGAAAATTCACACCCGTTTACTGGGGTATTAACTTGAAAGTGAGGTGCACACACGTCCCCTCGCCCTTTGAGCTTTGCAGGCTTGCCGAGCCGCCGTAACGCTCCATGGTCCGCTTGACCAGCACCAGCCCCACCCCAAGCCCGCCTTGCTTGGTAGTGAAAAACGGACGGAACGCCATACTGCGCTGCTCCTCGTTCATGCCTCTGCCGTTGTCACTCAACACCACGCTCACGCTGCCGGCATCGTTTGAAACCAGCAAAATGGTCAAGGTTCCACCCTTGTCCATCGCGTCCAGAGCGTTGGACAACACACTGTTGAGAATCTGGTTCAACTGCAGCTGCTGGCTAAGCACCAGCGGTGTGGAGTGCGGCTCGAATTCAACCCGGATCGAGGCCTTGGCTATCTGCTGCTCGAAAGCCACCAGGCTTTCATACAACGCCGCCACCAGATTCACCGGTTCGGGTTCACCGCTGAGCGGGCGCAGGGACTGCAGCAATTCGCGAACCCATTTGGACATCCGGTCAACCTGCAGCACGATGTCGTTTATGTTCTTGTGGGCGGCGCCACCGTCGAACTCCAGCGCCAGCTCGGCGCTGGAACGTATGGTCGCCAACGGATTGCGCAGACTGTGGGCAACCGCCGAGGACATTTCCCCCAGGGCGACAAACGTTTCGTTGGTCACCAGCTGTTTCTGCTGTGCCTCAAGCAGCATGGCGGCCCGGCGTACGATCCAGTACAGGCCCAGGTAAATCAGCCCTCCGCCCACGGCAGTGGCCAGCCAGATCAGCAGCAATCCCCGGACCATGCGGTCGATCAGGTCGCTGGGCTCCTTGTAGATCTCGACCATCGCCGTGACCTTGTCGCCATCGGCATCGAACAACGGAATGTAGTTTTCGATAAAGACGTATTTCGGCGGGACTAAGAACTTCTGTTCCATACGGGCTTCATCGACATTGTGATACCTGGCCGACACGGGCGTCTTGGAGTTGAAGGCCAGGTCCAGGTCTTCGTCGGCGTGGATCGTGGTGCCGATCAGCTCCGGGTTGGTGGACCAGATGACGGTGCGGTCAGGGGCATAGATGTTGGCAAGGATCACGTCCGGCAAGTGCTCGATATGATCCAGGAATTCACCTCGGGCGCTGGCGCGTGCCTTGGGGTCGACGTCGGGGAAGTCCTTGTCCTGGCGCGGATCGAGCAACTCACCCATGGTTCTGACATTGGGGATGGATACATGGCGAACCTCGGCCGAGGCAATCGCCTGGATAAACTGGGAGGTCAGCAATCCATCGCGGTGGACGCTCTCGGCAATCACGAACTGGGTCGAAACGGCGCCCAGTACTGCCGCGACTGTGCCGATCACTGCGAGGCTGATCAGCGAGTACCAGCGCAGCATGTTGAACGCTGGCTTGCGTGAGCCCTTGCGCTCATTGGCCTGGACGACCCGAAGTGTTTTAGTCAGCACACTCATAGACGTTGCTTCCAACATTGTCCCCTCTAGGGTTATAGCCCACTTATGGGCGTTTGCCCGACTCTGGGTGTGACTCACCGCCATCCCCCCGCTGCCCCCCAACTGACCCCAGGTGTGGGGACAGATGCCCGCCCTGAAAACCTGGCTGATCCGCTGTTCAACGGCGCGAGGCGCTTGTAGCCGGGGCTTTCAGGGACATTACGGGCTGTTGGTATGGAATTTGCCAAAACCCTCCTAACTGGCCCACCTCCGAGGGGCAGGTTTCCATTAGAGGGAATACACATGCACCCTTTACTGTCCAAAACGGCGGCCGTTCTGGCCGTCAGCGCCCTGGCCCAAAGCATTTCCCAGGCAGCGCTGTTTGCAGTCGACACCGGGCCTTACACACCTGCCAACGGCGGCTTTGCCGCCTGGTACCAGGACAGCCACGGC
Source organism: Pseudomonas sp. NKUCC02_KPG (assembly GCF_019345465.1). Lineage (GTDB taxonomy): Bacteria > Pseudomonadota > Gammaproteobacteria > Pseudomonadales > Pseudomonadaceae > Aquipseudomonas. The sequence continues at coordinate 30,131 of NZ_JAHKRC010000006.1, read as the reverse complement.
CGTACCCTCGACTTGTGCCTGTCCAAAGCGGTGAGTTCCCGGGTGCCCGGCACACCGGGTGCACCGACCTACATGTGCAACCTGCTGCCAACCCCCGGCGTATTCGATGATGCACAGCCCGTGGTGTTTCCCACCAACTTCCCTGACGAAGCGTTCTGGTTCACTGCTGACGGCACCATCGTCGATGCCGCCAGGGGGATCAACCTGGCCTACGGCTCGGCGATCGAAGCGGCCTTCGCTGCCGATGAGCCGATCGAGGGTGACCAGATCAGTTTTGCCCGCGTGCGGATTCGCGTCGATGTACCCACTGCCGGTACGTACGTGATCACCCACCCCTACGGTATCGAGGTGTTCACCGTCGACACCCCGGGGCGCCGGGCAATCAATATGACCCGGGACATCGGCATCGGGGCCCCCAAAACCTACGATGGCGCCCTCAAGGGCGATATCGGGCCGTTCCTGCGCAGCGTCAACGGCCCCTACACCGAAACCAACCCGGTGAGCGGTGGCGCCGAACAGTTCATCGGCGACCCGAACCTCACCGAAGCCGTGACCGGCAGTCCGTTCAACACCAACTACATCCGCATCGAAGGCCCCGGCGGGCTGGACTTGCGCAGCACGGTGTTTGCCGTCTCGGGCAAATTGTCCACCGTGGTACGGCCAACACCGCTGATCACCCAACGCAGCACCTACTCACGCAAACAGGGTGCCAGCGCCCCCATCGCCCAGCAGGACGTGTTTGTCCTGGCACCTCCGCCTCCGGCCACTGTTTCCCTTAGCAGCAGCACCCCGGCGCTGAAACTGACCGAAGCCGACACCACCGGGAGCTGGTATGTCCAGAACCCGGTCAATCCGACCTTGCCAACCACCTTGCAAGTCACGGCCGACAACCATCTGGCAATTGCCAGCAGTACGCCGACCACCCTGCCCATGGCACTGACCGACCTGGTGGTGATCCAGCGTGCCGAATACAGCCTGAGTTCCGGGCAACTGACTCTCGTGGCCACGACCAGCGATGAAACCTCGCCGCCGGCCCTTACCGCCACGTCCGGCACCGGTGCTGCCATCGGCGCCTTGAGTGGCAGCGCAGCGGTGAAAACGCTGACCACGGGCATCTCGCCGATCCCGCCAGCCAAAGTCCGCGTGACGTCATCCAATGGCGGCAGCGATATCGAAGAAGTGGTCATTGTGCAATGAACGCTCACATGCCCAGACCCCCATCAGGAGGCATCATGAACAATTGGCCACGCCTGGCGCTCAACGCCCTGGGACTGACTCTATCGCTGACCGGCAGCGCATTCGCTCAACTCGCAGCCGTCGACCCTGGCCCCTACACCTTTGCCACGGGGAAATTCCCCATGTGGTATCAGGACAAAAACCTGCTGTCGATGGAACTGTGCCAGTCCCGGGCTGCCAGCTCGCGGGTAGCGGTCAGCGTGCCACCGGCCTACATGTGCACGCTACTGCCGGAGCCGGGCATTTACGACGACACCCAGCCGATGGTGTTTCCGGACAACTGGCCACCAGAAGCCTTCTGGTTCCTCGCCGAAGCCACCATTCCCGCAGTGGGTAACAGCGGCTTTGAAATGGACGCCTACGTGGCCGGGATCGAAGCCGCCTTCGCCTCGGAAAACCCGGTGGACGGCGACCAGCAGAGCTTTGCGCGCATCCGCATCCGGGTCTCGGTTCCCGTTGCGGGGGTCTACACCATAACCCACCCCTATGGCGTGGAAACCGTCAACGTGACCACACCGGGGCGCAGGGCAATCAACATTACCCGCGACGTCGGCATCGGGGCGCCGGGCAACTTCAGCGGCGCGGTAAACGGTGCCATCGGGCCGTTCCTGCGCAGCGTCAACGGGCCTTATACCGAAGTGAACCCGGACACCGGCGCCGTCGAAACCTTCGTGGGTGACCCCAACCTCACCGAACTCGTGACCGGCAGCCCCAACAACACCAACTTCGTGCGTATCACCGGGCCGACGGGCACTATCCAGACCAGCCTTTTCAGTGTCGCTGGCAAGGTGCTCGACAACCGGGCGCAAACGCCAGTCGAAATTTCACGCGCGACCTACCGACGGACCACTGCCGGCGCTGGCAGCAATACTCGGGTCGAAGTGTTCGCCAAGGGCGCGAACACCTCGTCCGTGTGCTTTCGCGAATCCATTGCCCTGGTCGCCGGGCCACCCCAGTCGCCTTGCCAGACCAACCTGATTGGCGACAACAATGGCCTCTTCTTCGGGCAACGCTTGCTCACCGGAGCCGTGCCACCGGTCGTGGTGGTGACGGCCACCAACCCCACCGGCACCACACGCCCGACCTCGGTGTCGAGCAAGCTGACCGACCTGGTGAAAATCCAGACTGCGCGCTATAGCTGGGACAACAAAAGCCTGGTGATCGAGGCCACCTCAACCGATGAAGTGGCCATTCCAGACATGGTTGCCCAAGGCTACGGACGCCTGTCCAAAACCGGTACCTTGCAGAAGATAACCGTCGCCGGCCTGGTTCAACCTCCAGCCAGTGTCACCGTCAAATCTGCAGCGGGGGGCAGTGACACCGAACCCGTGGTGGTTGTGGGGACTGCGCCGAACATCGGCGCCAATCAGCCGCCGATCGCCATTGCCGATACCGGCAGTACCAGCTCCGGCGTGCCGATCACCCTCAACCTGCTGGCCAACGACAGTGACCCGGATGGCAACATACCGCTCAGCATCACCGCATTGACCCAGCCTCCTGCCGGGCAAGGCACAGTGGCCCTGAGCGGCAGTACCGCGGTCATCTACACCCCACCAGCAGTGGTCAATGCACCGCTGACCACCACCTTCACCTACAAGGCACAGGACATCAAAGGCCTCGCCTCGACCACGGCAGCCACCGTCAGCATTACCGTTGCGCCAAACCGGCCTCCAGTCGGCGTCAACGATGCCGTCGCGACCCTGGGTGTCGCCATTCCGATCAGTGTGCTGGCCAACGACACCGACCCGGAAGGCAACTTGCCGCTGGCAGTCGCCAGCTTCACCCAACCGGCAGCGGGTCGCGGCACAGTCACCAGCAATGGCACGGTACTCACGTACACCCCGCCCGCCACGGTGACAGCGGCCTTTACCACGACCTTCACCTACACCCCACGGGACAGCCTGGGAGCGGTCGCTACCGCACCCGCCACGGTAACCGTGCAAGTCTCGCCAAGACCGGCGGCGGAAACCTTTACCGTCACCACGGCAACCGTCTCGGCACGCTCCAACAACCGCTTCACCTGGGACTTTGCCGGTACATCATCGGTGGTCACCGGCAATACCATCACCATCCAGGTCAGCACCCCGACCGGGCTGGCAACACTGGGCACTACCACGGTACCGGTGACCGGGCGCTGGCGCCTGACGGTGAACAACATCACCACCGTGGCGCCGTCGGCCAACCCGACCGCGACCATCACCTCGTCCCAAGGCACCGTACGTACCGTGTCGGTTACCGCGAACTGAGCCTGTGCCCCATCAGCCGTGCGCTGATGGGGCGCAACTCCTGCCAGAGGACACCCCATGAACACTTCAACCGTCGTCCTGCTCTGCATGCTTGCGCTGGGTTGCGGCGCGGGCGCGCAGGCCGATGACTTGATGGAAAACGACGACCTCGGCGCCGCATCCGACCTTGGCGAGTTGCCCGCGCCGGTTGGCCAGCAGGCATTGATCCAGCAGTACGGACAGGCCAATACCGCCAACGTGCAACAGAACGGCCAGTCATTGCTGGGCACCATTGTGCAGTCCGGCAGCAATCAGGAAGCCTTCATCCTGCAACAGGGCAACGACCTGATGGCAATGATCACCCAGCAAGGCAGTGGCAACAGCGCTGACATCAGCCAGAGCGGCAGTCACAACCGTGCGCAGATATCCCAGAACGGCAACAACAACGACGCCACCATCGATCAGGCCGGTACGGGGCTGCAAAGCGCCGTCAACCAGGCCGGGAATGGCATGAGCGTTTCAGTCAAACAATATCGTTAAAGCACTGCGCTACCTGGAGGTTTCATCATGTTCAAACTGACGCCCCTCACCGCCGCCATCCTGGTCATTGTCAGTGCCCAGTCCATGGCTGACGACAGCCTGTCCACCCAGAACCAGTACGGGACGGCCAACATTGCCGATGTAAAGCAAAGCCAGGCCCCGTTCAGCACAGCCAACCAGCAGCAGTCAGGCCAGGGCAACGACGCTGCCGCCGTACAGGACCACGCGACCAGCCCCATCGAGCAACATCAGGAAGGTGATTACAACGCAGCGTACGGCGAGCAACTGTACGAGAGCTCCAGCACCATCACCCAGCAACAGCTCGGATCCTTCAACGTCAGCCACGCCAGCCAGTCGATCGGCGAAGGGGGCAGCGTCGCGCTGCAACTGCAGCAAGGCGTCGGCAACTTTTCGTTTATCTATCAGGACAGCCAGGACGGTACCACCGGCAAAACCCTGCAGTTCGGTGACGGCAACGAAGCCTATATCGAGCAGATTTCTCCGGGCGTCGCCAACAACGCCCTGGTCATCCAGTACGGCAACACCAACTACGGCACGGCTGAGCAAGTGTTCCACACCGCCGGCCAGATCGATATCAACCAGGCAGGCGATGGCAACTACGCCTACGCCGATCAGCGCAACGGCCTGGGTGGTAACGTGACGGTCAACCAGTATGGCGATTACAACGGCACCGAAGTCTGGCAAGAGACCCAGACCGGCAGCCTGACCACCATCAATCAGTACGGACTGAGCAACGAAGCGGTGGTCGACCAGAGCTTTGGCGAAAACAACTTTGCCCAGATCCTGCAGGTGGGTGATCTGAATGCCATCTACGCCGACCAGTTTGAATCGGTCAACTCGACACTGGCGCTGTACCAGGAAGGCACGGGCAACGTGCACTTCACCTATCAGGCCGGTGAAAACCAGGTGCTGACCGCCACCTCCCTGGGTAGCGACAACAAAGTCTACGCCAGCAACTGGAAAGGCCCGCAAACGGGAGGTCAGTTCGGCAAGGACCAACGGGCAACGGTCAACCAGGTGGGCAGCGGCAACGTGGCCAGTTTCACCCAGGACGGCGTCGGCCACATCATGACGACCCATCAGTCAGGCACTGGCAACGCAACCACCATCAGCCAGGCCGACAACTACAACGAGCTGTACTTTGATCAGAACGGCAGCGACAACATCCTCATCGCAGACCAGCGCGGCACCACCAACCTGGCCCAGGGCTTCTCCAACGGCAACGGCAACAGCACCACGTTCGAGCAGTCCGGCAGTGGCAACCAGGCGTTCACCGCACAGCTGTATGGCAGTGACAACCAGATCACGGTCAAACAGGCCGACACTCTGAACGTGGCTTACGTGACCCAGGGCGGGACAGGCAACATCGCCCGTGTCGACCAGAGTGGGGTGACGCAACTGGCGACCGTGCAGCAATCCGGCTCGGCCAACCAGGCGACCGTGTTTCAACAATAAGCCCGAGGTAAAAAAACCGCGGCCCCCTTCATACAGGGCCGCGGTTTTTTTATGGCTGTGCGAACAGAGTGCATGCCATGGCCAGCAGGTGTGGTTTGTGTCAGGGCGCGGATGTTGTGAGCACCTTGAAACCTGTAGGAGCTGGCTTGCCTGCGATGCTCACGACGCGGTGTTTCAGGCTCATCGAGGTGAGGCCTTCGCGAGCAAGCCCGCTCCCACAGCAGGTGGGTTTGTGTCAGTGCGCGGATGCTGTGAGCACCTTGAAACCTGTGGGAGATGGCTTGCCTGCAAGGCTGACGCCGCAGTGTTCCTGGCTCACTGCGGCTGTACCATCTGCAGTTCGGTCATTCCGCGTCAGGGTCGACTTTGTTCTGGGTCAGGTAACGGCCCAGTGTCTCGTTCTGCAATGGGGTTGAACTGTCCCCCGCCACTTGCCACATCTTGCGCTCAATGCCCTGGGCCACCAGGTGCCCGACCGCCGATTCAATGGCCGACAACACACACAGCTGCGCCGGTTCGTTGGTGGTGTAACCCACTTCGGCCTCAAGCAGTTTCTTGAATTCGATGAACTTGAACACCCCGGCACTGCGGCCTACCGAGTAGATGGTCTTGCTGGTCATGACATTCGCCAGCACCTGGCCGCTGCGCACGTCCACCGCCCGCAGGTTGACCGACACCTGATCCACCCGGTATTCACGGGAAATATCGATGCCCAGGTACCGCGCCCCCTCCCCGCCGCTGCGCACGTTGGTGTCGTAGGCAATGATGCCGCCTTCGAGCATCAGGTTTGCCGCCTGCAAGGGGGGCAACTCACCCTGGATATTGACCGGGGTGTCGGCTTTTTTCTGCGAGGCACGAATGATCTTGCGCTCGGTCAGCAGGTTCTGCAGGCCTTCACGCTCAAGCACCACGAACCAGCCACTGGACTGCATGGCGTCCATCAACATGCTCGCCGCACCCTGGGTGACGCTCGTGGAAAACGAGCTGGCCGGAGTCGGTTTGTATTGCCCGGTCTGATCGCGAAAGTTGTAAACCACCGCCATCAAGCGACCTTTGGGCCGGGGCATTTTCAGCAAGTCGTAGTAGGTCGACGCCCGGGGTGTCAGGGTCGGTGCCTCGGTGTCCTGTTCGGCCGATACCGTGTCACGCAGGCTGCAACCCTGCAACGCAACACACAATAGCCCCAGCATCAGTATTGTCTTCATGTCCATTACTCCCCATCGCCCCAAAGCCCCATCAGGGAGCGAGGCCATTAACCCGGATTTCCGAGATTTCACCGGTTGCCCGGTCGGTCACGACAATGGTCAGTGCACCGGAATCATCGGTAACGTTGACGATAAAAGCGTCAGTGGACAGGCTCCCCGTGTTGCCGGTGGAGATGTTGTCCAGCAACTGCCCCAGCAACCGCGACTGCAATTGGCTGGTAAAGCGTTCAAGGGCCGAGGTCCCGACAGGCGTGATGCGCGCCTTGATGTCGGGATCGTCAAAGTCATTCTGTGACTGGGCATTGTTCAGCAACCAGGTGCCGTTCAACGGGTTGCCGCCAAACGACGGGTTGATGGGCGTGTAGACCAGCTCTGTGGCCTGGGCCAGGCCACACCCTCCCAGGCATAACAGCCAGAGGCAGGCACGCTGCGAACGTGATTTTGTTTTCATAATTCGTCCCTCTCAAGGTCCGTGGTGTCTTGCAACAAGGTTTCCAGCTTGCGCTGGACAATCTGCATGCGGACCAGGTCGGCGGCCTCGTAGGCTTCGTCCTTGAGTTCCACAGTGTTGGGAGCCAGGAAGCGGCGATACACCAGGCGTTGCTGATATTCCACCGTGACCAGGCTGCCCCAGCGCGCCGAAGGTCGCTCGCGTACCACCAGGTTGAAATCCATCGGGCTGGTGGCACGCAGGCGTTCACTGAACAAGTAGTAAAAGTCATGGCCAATGTGTGAAATCGTGTCATCCACGATAAAGCCGAGCATTTCTTCGTCTCCCCTGGCAGCAGAAAGCGGCATTAACAGAGCCATGACCACGGCGGCCAATGTGCGACAGTTCATGGCTGCACCCCCTGCAGGCCGCCGGACTGCCCCTTGGCCCGCTGTGGGGTACCGTCGAGAAAGGCTTTTTCGGCCACAAACTGCCAGTCCTTGTAACTGGCCATGCCGTTGAAGTCCGACCACTGGCTGGGAAAGTCCGCCTGCTTGAGCGGCTTGACGGTAGAGGGGCTGCTGACCCCCGTGATACGACCGTCGAAACCGCGCTGCAGGGTCCATTCGCCGCCTCCGATCGGGTCTGGATAGAGCTGGCGGATATGGTGTTTGGCGTTGGGAAAACGCTCGTCCTGCAACAGGTCTTCGAGGGCTTTCGGGTACTGGGCCAGGCCCGGCGAAGCGCGGTAGTAGCTGCGTAACGCCTGGGCATATTGAGTGCCAACCCAGAGCAACTGGCGCTCGCTGTCGCGGCGCGCGGCGGTCGACCACAGCTGGCCAGCACTGGCCAATCCCATGCCCATGACCATGATCAGGAACAAGACGCCCAGGTAGGTGAACCCGCCCTCGCCCGACGGCTTACCACTCGGAATAAAGACTGCCATCACGCGCCCTCCCTGTAGCACCGCTCTTGATATCTGCCACCCCACCCGCCACGCCTTCTGGAGGTGGAACCAAAACCCAGGTGTCCTTGCGTTCGGCAATCGGGTCCATGGGTGAATTGCGCAAGTAGCGCTGTTCCACCAATTGCTCAAGGGATTCGGGGTAGTGCCCGGTATCGCCGTAGTAGTGATCCAGGGCTTCGCGCATCGCCGAGAGGCTCTGGCGCAGCGTGGTTTCCTTGGAGGCCTCAAGGCTGTTGAAGTAGCGCGGCAAGGCGATGGTCATCAAGGTGGCGATGATTGCCATGACCACCATCAGCTCCAGCAGGGTAAAGCCTTTTTCCCGGCGCATAAGCTCACCACTCCCGGTACGCAATGCCGTTGAGCCCTTTGCCCCGGGCCTTGGAGTACACGTCAAACACGTCCTCACCTTCACGCGGGCTTTGCGCCGAGCTGTCGTAGGAACGCAGCCCCCAACCGCCCTCGTCGTCGCGCTTGACGGAGGTCATCGGGTCATGGGGCACTCGCCGCAGAAAGTAGAACTTGGCCCCCTTGGCGCTGCGCACATCACGTACTCCGTCCACCAGCACTTGCAGGTTCGGCGGGTAGCCACTGCTGTTCAGGGACTTCTCGATGTAACCGGCGTCGAACGCACGCTTGTAGGCGTCGATGGCATCGCGAATCTGGTACAGGGACGTGCGCAGGTCCTGCTCCTTGCCCCGGCGCACCACGGTCTCGGTCAGCGGCGCCGCCATGCCGGCCAGGAGGCCGATCAGGGCCAGCGTCACCACGACTTCGATCAAGGTAAAACCACGTTGCGAGGCGTTCATGATCAAGGCTTCTCTACGAAAACTTGGGTGGAGGCAGCCATCGGGCTGTTGATGATTTCGGTCCGGGTCGCCGGTTCCATCCCACGCTCAGGGGCCTGTATGTGCATGCTTGTCTCGGTGCCTGTCGGGAACTCCATGTCCGAAGGGCTCTGGTACGGCAGGTTGCGCACGATGCGTGGGGTGATCGACAGCACCAGCTCCGATTGGCCAACGGTGTCCTTGTTGCTCCCGAACAGCCGGCCCAGCCAGGGAATGTCACCCAGCCCGGGGATTTTGTTGCCGCTGGCGCCATGGTCGTTGCGCACCAGCCCGGCAAGAATCTGGGTTTCACCGTCATGCAGGCGCAGCGTGGTCTGGGCGTTGCGGGTGTCGACCTGAACCGGAATCGTGCCTTGGCGGGTGGGTTGCAGCGGCGTGGCGTTACTGACTTCCAGGGCGATCTTGATCGCCACTTCATTGTTCAGGTGCACGGTGGGCTGGACTTCGAGCTTGAGGCCGACATCCAGGTAGGTGACGCTCTCGGTGATCACCGGGCCCTGGGTCGAGGGCACTGCCGTGGCGCTGATGATAGGGACGCGCTGACCGATGTGGATACGGGCCTGTTCGCGGTTGCTGACCCGGATCACCGGGCTGGCCAGGGTGTTGATGTCGTTGTCCTGAGCGTTGATCTTGGCCTGGGGCGATGGCGAGATGCTGATCCGGCTGGAGGTGATGCCTTTGAGTTGATCCAGTACCGTCACGTCCCCACCCGCACTGTTCAATACACCGAAGGTGTTCGGCCATTGCAGGCCAAGGTCGAGAATGCGCTGGCGGGCCACTTCCATGACTTCCACTTCCAGCACCACTTCAGGGTTGGACTGGTCCTGGGATTGCAGCAGTTTCTCCGCCATGCGAACCGCATCTTCGCTGTCGCGCATGGTCAGGGTGTTGAGGCGTTCGTCTACAAACACATCGCGGGTCTTGAGCATGGTCTTGATCATGTTCAGTGCGGTGTTGGCGTCGATGCTGGTCAGGTAGAAGGTGCGCATCACCAGCTCCTGGTAGTCCTTGAGCTTCTGCGGCGAGTCCGGGTAGATCAGCAGGGTGTTTTCGTTCACCACTTTCTGGTGCAGCTGGTTCTGCTGCAGCAGCAAGGCCACGGCGTCTTCGATGCGCACGTCACGCACGAAGATGGTGGCTTTCATGTCCGGGCGCAGGTCCTTGTCGAAGATGAAATTCAGACCGGCAACCTGGGACAGCACTTCGAAGATTGTCTTGAGGTTGGCATCGCGAAACTCCAGGGTCACCGGCCGGTCAAGACGGGTACGCAGTTGCGGGTACTGCACGACATTGCGGCTCTGAACCAGGCGAATGTTGCCTTGCAGTTCCAGGGCGCCGTCATTTGTCGGGTCCAGTTCCAGGATCTGTTTGACCTGACGGTCGGCGCCGTAAATGTCGCCGCGACGCAGGTCGCCACGGGCCAGTTCCAGTTTCTCATCCATGCTGCGCAGGTAGTCCAGTTGGCGCAGGGAGTCCTGGACACGCCGGTTGTTCGGCTCGATGGTCAAGACGCGGCCGTAGCCCATGCGGGCGGCCGCAAAGCTGCGCTTGGCGCGGTCCTGGTCGGCTTCGGTCATCAGCGCCGTAATGGAACGGGCGCGACCATGGCTCAAGGCAAGGTGCAATTCGGTGTCGCGGGGGTTCTCGCGCAATCCGTCCTCGATCCGCGCCAGGCCAGCTTCGTACTGGCCCGCCTCGATCAACTCGTTCGCCTCCTTTTGTGCGACCTTTGCGGTGCTGCACGCGACGAGCGCGGCGCATAAGCCAAGGCTCATCATCAAACGGGATCGGTTCATTGCGAGCTCCCCACAGACAGTGTCTGAGACAAGTGCAGCGGCAGGTACACGAAGCTCAGTTCCACATCGGAAATGCCCTCGATCCGCCACGTCTTGTCGATTACGTCGCCTTTGCGCACGACGTATATTTTTTCTCCGTCCTGCAAGAACACTTGCAGGTCGCGACGATCATCAAGCCTGCCGACAAATTGAAAGGGCATGGGCGGTACGGTCGGGGCTTGTTCGACCGGGGTCACGTCAACGGATTGTTCGATGACCGTGGCGAGGACCGCTGCAGCTTTCCAGCTGTGCGCGGAAAACAGGTCGCCGACCGGGCTCAGGTCGCGAATCGGTGCTGCCTTGACCGTGGCCGGTGCGGCAGGCAAGGCTCCCCGCAGAGTGGAAGGACTCTTGCCCCCCGGGGTGGCGACCACGAGCTGATCGTCACTCTCCTCTGCCGGTTGCAGGTACCCGGCGCCCCAGGTCAGCGCCGCAGCCACGGCGAAGAATCCTGCCCAGCCCACCACGCGTTTAGTGTTCATCATGACCTCGACAGATAAAGGGTCATGCGGATCCGGCCAGTCAGGTCGGTGTCGGCGATCTTTTTACGTTGAAACTCCACGTCCTCCACCACCACCGCAGGCAACTGCCCCAGCAAGGCGTGAAGGAAACGGCGCAGTTGCGGATAACTGCCGCGTACAGGCAGCAAAATCTGATAACGCGCCAGGTGAGTCTTGGGGTCGATGCCCAGGGAGTATTCGCCACGGGCCAGGGTGATGTGCTCCTGGGCGGCCAGCGCGTAGATCTTGTCGATGGCCACGGTTGCCTGGGGCTGGGACGGCAGCTTGCTGCGAAAATCGTCGAGCTGACGTTGTGGTCCGGCCGGAGCCGCCACGCTGCCGTCTTCGACACGGGCCAGGTACTCGCTGGCTTCACGGGTCTGTTGATTGAGCTGCTGCAGCGCTTGCCAGTCGGGCATCAGCACGGCCGGGCCATACACCAGCGCGACCAGCACCAGCGCCGCTCCGGCCAGGCCGGGAACGCCCAGGCGTTGCAGGTACTCGTAAATGATCAGTCTAGGGATTTGCATCGCCTATCTCCCAGGTTGCCGACAGGTTGAATTGCACCGGGTGTTCCGGCACGTTGGCGACGATTTCGTGACTGAGCAGTGACACATCGGACAGCTCGTCACTGGCCTCAAGGCGCCGGTGAAAGTCGAGCATGGCTTCCAGGTCACGGGCTTCGGCACTGATGCGCACCTGGCCCTTGCGTGCATCCGGGGTCAGGGTCAGCAAAGCGATGTTGTCCAGCGGCAGGCTTTCCAGGGTGGCAAACAGACGCTCCCACGGGCGGCGCAATTGCTGGGAAACCTTGCGCATCTCTGCCAGGTTCTGCGCCTGCTCTCGGGTTTGCGCTGGCGTCAGGCCACCCTTGGCGCCGCTGTTGCCGGTCAACACGTATTGGGTGGCCTGCAGGTCGCCTTGCTGTTGTCGGGCCTGGGCACTGAAATGCTGCTGCCCCACAAGGCAGCCCGCTGCCAGCAACACACCGGCCACCAGCAGGCTCCAGCCCAGAGGGCTCGAACGGCGAGGCGGCTGAAAATCCAGATTGAGCGCGCGCATGTCAGGCCACCGCCCGGGACATGGCATACAGGCTGTCACGCACGCCCGTACGGTCCTCATCCAGGGTACAGAGCAGCACACCCGGCACCTCGGGCGCAGAATCCAGGCGTGCTGGCGCATGCAGGTAAACGTTCAGTGGTCGCTCATTGCTGGAGGCTTGCAGCTGGATTTCACGGCTGATCAACGCACTCAGTGCGGCATCGCTGTCGCTGCTGCCCACCGAACGCACCGACACCCATCGCCCTTCTCGCGCCAGGAGCAACACGCTGCGCACCGGTTCGGCCACGACAAAAAGGAAATCATCCGTACCCAGGCGTTTATCGAAGTGATTGAACGCGGCCATCAAGTACGGCTGGACCGAACTCAGGCGCAGGCCACGCCCGGCGACCAGGCTGCGCAAACGCTCCAGCAGTGCTTGAGGCAAGGCGGCCGCAATCCGGTCGTAGCCTGCCGGTTCGGCTGACAGCACCAGGCTCCAGGCTTGGCTTTGGGCGCCGTAGAGGTCCTCGAAACACAGTTTGGCGAACCCCAGCAGTTCATCGGGACGGCTGATCTGCTCGCTCCAGGGCACCAGGCAAAAGCGGCTGAAGTGCCCGGAAATCACCACCCGCAATTGAGCCCCGCTCGCTGCATGTTCGCCCAGCAGACGGTCGAGGGTTTCCAGGGCTACCGCCCAGGCATGAAAACCCTCGTCGATAAAGCCGACGCTGCTCAGCCACCGGGTTTCGCCGCCGAGGCACTGGCCAAGACCGACACCACTGGCGCCGACCACGGCCACATACTGATCACGAGATAAAAGTGACACGATTGATCTCCTCGAGCGTGGTCCGCCCTTCCATCACCAGTTCCAGGGCAGACTCGCGCAGCAGGCGCAAGCCACGGCTACAGGCCACGGCCTTGATTTTTGCAACAGGCTGACGCTCGACGATCATCTGGCGCAGTTCATCGTCCAGGTGCAGCAACTCGGCAATGGCCGTGCGCCCGCGATAACCGGTGCCCCGGCAATGGCCGCACCCCTTGCCGTGGACAAAGTTGTAGGCAGCCACCTGCTGTGGATCGAGGCCGGACAGTTGCAGCTCATCGGCACTGGGCTGATACGGCGTGCTGCACGTGGCACAGACCAGGCGGATCAGCCGCTGGGCGAGCACCGCGTTAAGGGCCGAGACCAGGCTGTAGGGATCGATTTCCATTTGGGTGAATCGGCCAATCACGTCGAACACGTTGTTGGCGTGGATGGTGGTGAACACCAGGTGCCCGGTGAGGGCTGACTGCACGGCGATCTGCGCGGTATCGGGGTCACGGATTTCACCGACCATGATCTTGTCCGGGTCATGGCGCAAAATCGAGCGCAGGCCCCGGGCGAAGGTCAGGCCTTTTTTCTCGTTGACCGGAATCTGCAGGACGCCCGGCAGCTGGTATTCCACCGGGTCTTCAATGGTGATGATCTTGTCCACGCCGTGGTTGATCTCGGTGATCATGGCGTAGAGGGTGGTGGTCTTGCCGCTGCCGGTGGGACCGGTGACCAGCACCATGCCGTAGGGTTCGGCGGCCAGCCGCCGCAGCTGGCGCAGGGTTTCATCGGCGAAGCCCAGGGCCTGCAACTGTACGCCGCTGACCTTGTCGGCCAGGTCCTGCTTGTCCAGCACCCGCAGCACCGCGTCCTCGCCGAAAATGCTCGGCATGATGGACACCCGAAAGTCGATCTGGCGGCCACTGATGCCAATCTTGAAGCGACCATCCTGAGGCACACGCTTTTCGCCGATATCCAGTTCGGCCATGACCTTGACCCGGGAGATCACCTGTTCGGCGAACTCGCTGCCCTGAATCTTGCTGATGTTGTTCAGCACCCCGTCGATCCGGTACTTGATGACCAGGCCGGCCCCGGTAGTGCCCAGGTGGATATCGCTGGCGTGCATTTTCAGCGCGTCATACAGGGTCGAGTTGACCAGCTTGACCACCACGCTGGCATCTTCACTGATGCTGGTCAGGGACAGGCTTTGCAGGTTGTCGCTTTCGACATGGGCATCGGCCTGGGCGTTGAGCGATTCCACGGCATGAAAGCTTTCTTCATGACGGGCCAGGTAGGCCTTGAGGTCATCGGCATGCACCAGGTACAGCGGCGCGCCGTGGAGGCAATCATCGATCCAGGCCAGGCGCGCAGTATCAAAGGGATCGGCAAACACGCCAATGACCGTTTCGTCATGGCGCAGCAGCATGAATTCGCGTTTCAGGCACTGGGCCAGCGTGACCCGATCGAAAATCGGGGTGGCCTTGAACAGGGTGTCGGTATCCAGAACGGGGTAGTGCAACGTGCGGCCGAGGCATTCGATGAAAGGCATGGGGGCCAGTTCACAGAGTACCCCCAGGGCTTCGAGCACCCGTTCGCCTGAAGTGACGGCAAGGGCGCGGGCCTGGGCCAGTTGTTCACTGGAGAAGGGAGGCGGTACGCAGTCCAGCAGTGCCGGTTCCACGGCAAGGGATAGACGGTCCATGGCTTGCTCTCCAACGCCGGGGGCTTGACGCCCTGTCGACGCGGCGAGCAATTGCGGCCTGGGCCGGAACGGCTTGTCGCGCCACTACTTCCCGGTGAGCAAGCGTTCGTCGTCTTGGGCAAGGGAGGCCGGTGTTCGTCGGCGATCCTCCAGCACCCAACTGCCGTCGTACAGCTGCAGCGGGAAACTTTGATTCCTGTTCTTGCGTCGTTCGACGAATCCTTCAGCGCGTGGGTGGCTGATGCCCGGTTGGTCCTTCACCTCTAAAAGGTCAAAAATTGCCCGTGCCAGTTCTGCCAATGGAAACGGTTTGAACAGGATATGACTGACCCCACGCTGGCGGGCCCGATCACACACTTCAGTGGTGGGGTGCCCGGTAATCAGTACAAAGTGGCATGTCCTGTTCTGGCGAACGGTATCGAGAACTTCAAAACCTTCCATATCGGGCAAGCGGTAATCGAACACCACCACATCGGGTGCAAAACCCTCGGCTACACCAATGGCCCTGGCACCTTCGTGCGCTATCTGGACTTCCAGCCCCTGCGCCTGCAGATAATCCTGCAGGTTTTGCGCAAGCAGCTGTTCGTCATCAACAACCAGTATTTTGTTCACCAAGGTGGACTCCTCGTAACAGCAGGTCCGAATATCAAGCCTGACGGAGTGCTCACCTTACTTAGGCTTGAGCACACTTCATGCCAAGCAGCGGCAGGCCTTAGAGCCGCTGTAACTGCTTGATACTCATCATAAAAAATTATCCCTGTTACTCCATCCCCCAAAGGCGGGGACGTGTACGGGTGTGGCTTGAAGCTTTTCCCCACTTTTGGGGCCAGCTTCAGTAATTGTCAGTGCGCTCAATGCGGTTGCGCGACCGTAGCTGCTCCAGGACCTGAAGGCGCGCTTGCGACTGTTGCTGTTGGGCGAGGTAAGTGCGAACCATTGCAAATCCCTGTTCCTCTGTGACATCAACTGCATCCAAGTGGTTCTGCAAATAAATAAGATGCCAGCCCACCGCCGTGCGTACCGGTTGGCTGATGTCGCCAACGGCCATGGCAAAGGCCACCGCGTCGAACTCGGGCAGCATGCGCCCCTTGGGAAAATAGCCAAGATCACCGCCTTCGCTGGCGGACGAACCTTCGGAACGGCTTTTGGCAACGTTTGCAAAGTCAGCGCCCTGAGTAATTTCCCGACGTACCTCTACCAAGCGTAGACGCGCAGCCTCGATTGTGGCGGCGCTAGCACCCTGAGCCACCTTGATCAGGATATGCCGGGCATGGACTTGCTCCGGCCGATTCATCTCGCTGCGGTGTTCCTCATAAAAAGCGCGGACCTGCTGCTCATCCGGCGCACCGACGGTTGTCAGTTCGGCAAACACCTTCTGGGCCGCCAGTTCGCGGCGGGTGTACTCGGTATAACTGGCCTCGTCGAAACCCGCGTCGTTGAGCCTGCGCGCAAACACTTCGGATCCACCCACCGCAGTGCGCGTCTTCTCGACCTGGTCGTTCACCACCGCATCACTGATCACAACGTCGCGCTTGACGGCCTCCTGCCAAAGCAATTCCTTGTCAATCAGGGCGTCCAGTGCTTTTCGCCGTAATTGCTGATACGCCTTGGGGTTGCGAATATTGCCCACAGCCCGCCCCTGGTCTTCCAGGTACTCGGCGAAATAACGCTCGAGGCGAAATGCGGGAATTTCCTCGCCATTGACCCGTGCCACGACGGGCTCGTTGCTGCACAGCGCCGCGGGGCCCCAGAGGGTCAGCAGGATCAACCAATTATTGAGTTTCATAAGGGGTCTCCGGTCAGGGCATCGCAGCAACGGGTTTATAGGGAGCTACCAGGTAAAAACGCTGGTCCGGCAGTTCCAGTGCGACCACATGGGCACCATTGAGGCCCAGGCGGCGGCCGGGGCCGAAGCTGATCTGCGGCGTCAGCCCGGTGGCAAAGTCATGCAGCCCTTCCAGGGCACTGACCAGCTTTTCGCGACTGGCATCCCTTCCGGCCTGCTTCATGCCCTCGGCGAACAACAGCATCGAGCTGAAGGCGCCTACTTGCACAAAGGCATGCTGCCCACCCAGGGCCTCGGAATCGCGCACCTGCGTCAGCGCCAGGCGTCCGGCCGGGGTCCAGTCACTGGGTATGAAGGGGTAGGCAATAAACACCCGACGGGAAAACTCGACGGGTACCTGGAACAGGTCCCCCGCCACCTGCTGCGCCGTGGCAAACAGATAAGGCGCCTGCTCTGCCTCCTGAAAACGGTTGGCGAGGCTGCTGAAACCGCCACCGCTGCCCAGGTAGAAAACCGAACGGCACCCCGAGGGAAACGGCTCTTGCGCAGGGTCGTAGGCCTGCACATGAACGTCCTGCCAGGCGTGAGTCTGTAAATAGAGGCCAAGCTCGTCCGCGGCCTTCTGCTGTCCGGGCGCACCGGAGTAAAGGACCCACGTTGGCCCCTGCAACGCCACAAGCTCCTGGCTGGCGAAGTCGGCCAAGGCAATCAACTGCTCGCGCAACCCCGGCAAGGGCTCGAAAATCAGCCTGCTGGACTGGCTCGTACCGAGCAGCGACAACGCCCCTATCAGTGGAACGCCGGCCTGCTCCAGATGGCGTGCAAGCTCGGTGTCGAGTGCCGGGGCCAGGGGCGCGATCAACGCGAAGATCTGCTCCTGATCAATCAGCCGGTCCAGCGCCTGCCCGGCACTGGCGCGATCCGGCCCGGGATCGAGGATGGTCAGGCGCAACTGGCGACCATGAATGCCCCCCGCCTGGTTGATTCGCTTCACTGAGCCATTGAGCACCCCGGCGATGGTGGCGGCCTCTTCGGCCAGCGGTCCTTCGGAGGGCAGCAACGTACCCAGGGTGATGCTGTCGCCCTCGAGGCCGGGATCACGATCGTCCGCCACGCGCTTGAGATAAGCCGTGAGATTGCGCTGGTCGTTGATCGACAGGACGAACTGCGGCATGGCCGGGTCGAGCCGATTGCCGCCGGGGTCACGGCCTTCCTGAATGGCCCGGGCCAGCGCACCGTCCGAGTACGCCGGGTAGCTGCGGCCATTGATCTGCTGCTGGCCATGAATGCTGCTCAGGCGCGACCAGCTCAGGTCTGGCGGTCGTACACCCCCCTCCGGGCGCCCGAGCCCGTCGGTGCCGTGACAGTTGGCGCACGGCAAGCTGGTGGCGGGCAACAACATACCGGCGGCGCCGACCCTGGCCATGATCGGTTCACCACTCGCCGACACCCCTTCACGGTACAGGCGCTTGCCGGCACTTTCAGTGGGGGTCAGAGGCAATGCCTGGGCACAGGCAATTGCGCCTGTGAGCAGCAACATCGCAAGGGCGAATGAGGTTTTCATCGGACACGCTCAACGCCCGGCTACAGGCATTGTCAGCAGCTGCAAGCGCTGGGCAATGGCCGCCGCCGGGGCATCGGGGCGGATCTTGCTCCAGCGTTTGTTGGCCACATCACCGACAATCAGTTGCGTGGAGTGTTGCTCGGGGGTTGGCACGATCTGGCCAATGCGCCCCAGTACCAGCTCCATCTGCGCCTTGTTGCCGGTCAAAAAAAGCCAGTGGGGATCGTCGACCCCTTGTTTCAAGGTGTAAGCCTTGAGCACCGCCGGTGTGTCACGCAGCGGATCACTGGTAAGGGAAATGAAAGTAATGCCATCGGCCTTGTCCCCCAACACCTCACGCACCTCCTTGAGCTTGCGGGTAATCAACGGACAGGCATCGTTGCAACTGGTGAATATCACGTTCAGCAACACCACACGGTTTTCCAGGGCGTCGCTGTAGAAGCGCAGGGTCTGACCGTTCTGGTCCAGCAAGGGGGTGTCGGTAAACCAGGTTTTGGCATCACGGGTGCCCGTGGTCGGAGGGGCTACAGCGGCGACCGCCGCTGGTGCTTCAGAGGCCGATTGCGAGTGCCCTTCGTGGGCGAGCGTCACGCTGGTGAACAGGCAAAAGCACACACTCAAGGCCATGCGGTCGAGGATTTTCATGGCTGCTGCTCCATTGCAACGGCGGTGTGTTTGGCATGGGCACCGCGCTGACCCCTGAGTTTTTCCACTTCATGGATCAGCACCGCCGGGTCAGTGAAACCGTAAAAACGGGTCCAGTGCCGGCTATTGCCGTCGCCCACCAGAATCAGCGGTGCATGATTTTTCAAGTCGCCGCCGAACGTACCCAACCCCTTGAGCGTGTCATTGACCGACTGGGTCGAACCCGTCAGCCAGCTCCAGCCCGGCCCGCTCTGAAAGGCACGGGCGTATTCATTCAACCGGCCGCTGTCGTCACGCTGCGGGTCGATGCTGATGGAGACCAGTTGCACTTCGCTGCCCACCCGCGCGCCCAGCTGTTTCTGCACCTTGCCCATGATGGAGGACACCACCGGGCAAACCGTGGTGCAGCTGGTGTAGATGAAACTCATGACCACGATTTTGTTGGCCACCAGATCCGGCTCCAGATGGACCGACTTGCCGTTCTGATCAACCAGCGCGACGTCGGCAAAACTGACTGGGGCGCCCTGGGTGCTGGCGGGGGTCGCCGTCATGTCATGGCCGGCATGTTCATCCGCCGAATGGGCCTGGGCCTGGCCGATACCGCAGGCCAGCAGCCAGAGGGTCGCTAGAGCACAATGGGCAAATCGGTTCATGTCGATTTCCTCTTCAATGAGCAGCGCCGGGAAGTACCCGCACGCTGGCAAAAGTCTTGTCGTCGAAGCCCGCGCCAAGGGACGCTGCGCGCACATGCAGGTACCAGGCACCTGGCTGATCGAGGGTCAGCGGGACTTCGTAGACGCCCTCTCCCACCTCCCGAGCCGCCACCGCCTGTGCCCGTGAGGACGGCGCGAGGAAGTAGCGCACCTGGACATCCCCGACCCCGCTGCGCCGGGTTTTCTGCTTGCCCTGAACAATGCGAAAACGCACCACGTAAGGGCTGCCAAGTGGCGTCGTGGAGGTGTCGAGCATGAACTCGACCTTGGGCACACCCGCCACCCGGCTCGTCTCTGTCGCCGGTTCTACATCCGCCGTGAAGCAGTGGATGATGTTCGGCTGGTTGAGCAGGAAGGCCACATCGAAACGTCCGGCGGGGGGCAGCTTGATCCGCGCACTGTAGAGCCCCGGCGAGACTTCACGCAGGCTGCGGTCAATCACCAGCGCGGCCCGCGCCACTTGCCCGCGGTTGGGGTAGCCGGACATCGGGGCATTCATGCCCTCGGCGTAGAAGTAGGTGGTGTTGTCCACCGGGTTGACCACGAACACCGCATTGTCGTCCCGCGACACCGCCAGGCTTGAAGCCAGGGGCAAGTCACCGGCCAGGCGCGGCGCCTGTGGGCCTGCTTCGAAGCCCTGGGTGATCGGGGTACGCCCTTCCCCAAGCGACGCGAGGTTGATCATCGTGACCTTGGCCGACGCCAGGCCCCGGATGTAGGCA
Source organism: Pseudomonas sp. NKUCC02_KPG (assembly GCF_019345465.1). GTDB lineage: Bacteria > Pseudomonadota > Gammaproteobacteria > Pseudomonadales > Pseudomonadaceae > Aquipseudomonas. The sequence goes on along the minus strand of NZ_JAHKRC010000006.1, from coordinate 9,888 downwards.
TAGGCCTTGGTGAACACCACTTGATAGGGTTCGGCGGACACCGCCACGTCATGGATCAGCGAATCGTTGCTGGCATCGATGACCGACGCCTGGTTTTCCAGGGTATTGAGCACAATGCCAAAGCGTCCGTCGGCGCTGAAACCCATGGGCCCCAGGCCCTGCTTGAGCCTGATGACCCGGCGCACCGCCAGGCTTTGGGTGTCGACCACCGTCACCGTACCGTCCTTGCCATCCGCTACATAGACGGCCTGGGACAGTGGCGAAAAGGCGATCGACAGCGGGTGTGAGCCCGTCTTGAGCTGCTTGCTCAGGGTCAGGCTGGCGATGTCGATGATGCTCACCGTGCCGTCATCGCGGTTGCTGACAAACGCATGCCGGCTGTCCTTGCTGAACGCGATCTCATGATGACCGGCGCCAGTTGCCAAATACTTGAGTGGCTTGAGGCTCTGCGCATCGATCACCGTGACCCCGGATTGCTCGCGGGCCTTGGCGTTGTTGCCCACCCACAGCAGGCGCTCGTCCGGTTGCAGGGCCACGCGCACCGGGTTACTGCCCGCCGCAACCGAGTCGATCAGCTTGAATTGCTCGCTGTCGATCACCGCCACTGCATCGGCTTTGGGCATGGACACAAACACCCGCTTATTGTCTCTGGGCGTGATCCAGTCCATGGGCGGCTGTTTCAGGTCGATGCGCGATAACGTACTGGTGATTCCCCCCACAGACACTTGCGGGTCGACCACCGACACACTGGCATCACGATTCATCACCATCAGGAAATAGCTGTTGAGATCCAGCAGAGGCCGGGCGCCGATGCTCGACTTGAGAAACACCCCGACTCGCGACTTGCAGCTGTGCTCACGCCCCTGGGCCAGGTCGGCGGCAACGGCCTGGGGGTCGAGCCAGGCACCCGGTGCAACACCCGCCAGAGGCTGGCCAGACGTGGCGTCGGTGATCCGGAAACGCACATCGGCGAACTCACCTTCACGCAGTACGTCGTCTTTGGCCAAGGGCTGTACATTCAAGGTGACCGTCACACCGTCACGCACCAGCCTTTGTTCGCCCTTAGCCTGTGGTTCGGCCGCCCAGCACACGCCCCCCAGGGCGCACAGTGTTGTTGCGAGCATCCACCCACACACACCGGTTCCAATGGCCTTGTTCATTGTCTTTCTCCCCGTCAAGTTCCCGCATGCCGCCCCCCCTGAACAGCAGGAGCGGGCTTGCTCGCTCCTGCTGATACGCACGGCCCGTCAAGGCGTCGGCGCAGGTTCCAGCTCATTGGATACCCGTAACAATCCCCACAACCCGGCGGTGTTGCCGTAGGCGGCGTAATCCCGGAAGAGGTAGTCCCCCGGTATTGCATTGATGCCCCCGGCACTTGGGTGCATGAAGCTGAAGTGCGCCGCCGGAAGGACGCTTTCATGGGCGCCGATGTACATCGACATCGGGTTAAGGCCAAACCGTACCGAGCCCACGCCAGGCGTACCCATCGGATAGCCACCGGTGTCGCTTTTTTCCGACTGGAACGGGTTGACTGACCACACGTGTCCGTCGAGCTGGAACGTGCTGCCACGACTGCCGCCGGTAGGCATCAGGATGTGGGTGCGGAACGGTTGCCCCGGTTTCACATAGAGCACAGGGGTTTGCGGATCGCCTCCCACCAGGGCGTTGCTGTACGCCATGTGCGCATTGGGCACGTCAGCGTAGCCACCGCCCTCTGCGTGGCCGAACGGTGCATCGGGGGCCAGCCCGAAGCGGTACCACAGCGGTTCGGCCTTGTAGTTGATCGCCATGCTGGAGTTGTCCTGCGGATCCGTAGGTACCCCCAGGCCTTCAGCCGCAATACCTTCCACTGGCCGGCCACCCGCCCAGCGGATATTCAGGGCTTTTTGCCAGACCATCGCAAAGTCGCGATAAACAGCCTGGCCCGGCGCAGTCACGCTGGCATTGACCTTGCGGATATCGTCAACCCAGGTGGCCCCCACCGGCAGGATACTCATGGCACCCCCCAGGCCTTTCTGCGGCTGCTTGATCACATCCGACGGGGTGAAATTCAGCCCGCCAAACTCCACGGCCGTGGCGTTGATGTTGTCGACACTGCGCCCCAGTTGCGTGATCGGCTTGCCTTCGCGCTCCAGGTGACCGGCGTAGTACTGATAGGTGCGGCTCGGGTAGGCACCGCTGTTGCCAGCCCTGGGAGCCACGGTCTGCACCGGGTTCGCACCCACGTTGGCGCCATCGGACTTGGTGATGTCATACGCCAGCAGTTGGGCATGCAGGCCAACATGGCTGGACGGACGCATCAGGTTGTTGCTGAAGGTGCTCGAGCCGTCACTGCCATTTCGATCACGCTTGACCACACCCTGCATCACGGCGGTCTGGGTCAGGTCGGGCATGACACTCGGCAGACGGTTTTCCAGTGTGATGTTGATGCAGTCCCCGGCCGTTGCGCGCAACACCAGCGGCTCGACGGGAACGCCGGGTTTGAGCTTGCCGCTGACCGGGTCCAGGTCGGCCTTGCGTACATAGAGGATGGCGGTCGGGTCATGCAGCGGGCCGCTCTGGCCGCCGATGGTCATGGTTACCCCGTCCTCGGGATCGGTCACAGTGACACGGGGGATACTCACCGGCCGCGAGTTGTACACCAGGGTCCCGCCAGCGGGTTTCAACGGCCCGCCCACATGCTGGCCAATGCCTGCCGGATCGCCGAGGGTCAGCCCCAACGGATTGCCGAGGATGTCGTTGGCCAGTGCGGCGACGACTTCATAGTTGCGCTGCACAGTGGGACGGGTACCGATGCCATTGGGGTTGGCGCTGATTCTTGGGCACGAGCCGTCGAAGGCCACGGTGTTGCGCATACCGGCCGGTTTCGGGTTGTTCGGCAGCGCAAACAGGTCGGTACGCTGGGCGGTGTAGTTGCGCATCACACCCCAGATCCCGCTCCAGTAACCTTCGATCGAAGCGTCCATCGAGTACAGGTAATCCCCGGTGGTCGCCGCCGAACTGGACAACATCGAGATCGGTGCGATAAAGCCCATCTGCTCGGAAATCCCGATCATCTGCGAAGCGCGCCATCCGGAGTTGGAACTGCTGCCGAAGCCCGAGCCGCTTTGCAGCCACTTCACGCCGTGCAGCGTCACGTTGTGCTCTTCTTCATGACCACCGGCATGTACCCGCAGCCGCACATTGTCACCCGTGTAGGTACGCAACATCGGTGTGAACGGGTCGCCCGGTTCGGCGCCACCCCGGTTGATGTGCGGCGGAAACAGGGTGGTGCCGCCGGTTGGTCCGGTGGCGGACGTGATCAGGTTGGGCGCCAGGTTCATGGCCGGAATCGCCCGGTCGGTGCGGCTTTGCAGGGCATACGAGAGGTCGCCGCCCAGGCCGTCCGCCTGCATGCCACGCTTGCCGTCGGGGCCGACCTTGTTCGGGTCGTAAACCCGCAACGCCAGCGGTTCATTGCGATAATTGATCACGAACATGCCAGGGTCATCCACGGAGATGGCCTGTGGGCATGGACGAGTTGGGCAACCCGCGACCCGTCCACCCTGCACTTCGACAATGCCTTCGAGCAAGCTGCTGGCATTACTGCGCACCGGCGGGTTGATGGCGTAGCGGAAGCTGTCCGCTGTGGCCGGAAACGCCTGGGGATTGGGCACGCCATTGGGCCCTGCGCCCACATACACACCGGCTTCATAGGCGTGCTGGAAATCGCTGTATTCGAGGAAGAACTCACGGAAGCTGTCGTTCTTGCCATCGCCGTCCAGGTCACCGGTGGACACCACGGCTTGCCACGAGGTCGGCCCGCCGTCCTGACGCGCGCCGCTGTAGAGGGGCTCGCCGGTTTCGGCGTGGAACCAGGTGGAACCGGCCGGTTCGGCCAGCACGGTGGCGTACAGGCCAATCTGTTGATGGGTCGACGGGCCTAGATGGTCGTGGGTAAAGATGGTGCCCAGACCACGGTCGATGCCTTTGATATTGACCACAGGGTCGACAAACCAGCGTTGCATCGCGGTGCGCGCACCCACCCAGTCAGCCCGGCCGAACTGGCCGAAGTACGGGTGATTTTTGGCTTTCGGACAGGCTGGGGTGCCATCACGCACATCGGCCCCAGTGCACTGGTTGAACGTGCGGATGGCATGGATGCGTTCCTGCACGGCGCCGGGGGAAAGCACACCGTCTTCATAGTTCCAGCCGTTGGCCGAGCCGTCTGCGGCAGTCAGGTCCCATTTAGGCAAGTGGATGTGTTGGCCAATGACGTCGGTGGGGGTCCGGACCTGATAATCGTCCATCTCATAGGTGGCCGGCACCAGGTTGGTCTGCTGGTACTGCACGCAGTCAAAGGTGTTCATGCGCATCACCAGAGGTTCTGGCGGACGCTGCTTGGTGATCACCGGCCAGGCGTCTTCCCACAAGGCCAGAATGCGCGCTTGCGGAAAATGGTAGCCAACCTTGTTGTACACCGCGTCGAACTGAATATTGGCTGCCTTGTAGATCCGTGGACGATCCGCAGTAAAGGTCGAAGAACCGGTGAACGACATGCCGTCCATGCGCTCGCCGCTATTGAACTCGCCGGTCCCGGCGGCGCTGGTCAGGCGTTTTTGCCGATCATCCATGCACGGTTCGTAATACGGCGCGCCTGCAATGGGCAACGCGCCGTTGGTGCGGAAGTTGCGCGCGACGACTTGCTTGCCGGGCAACAGGGCAAAGCTGGGGTGGTCTTTTTTCGCGTGGAAGGCCATGGCGGCCTGTTCGACCTCGGTGCCCTCCTCAGGCATGTAGATCGGCTTGGCCCGCGTCACTTCCTTGGAAAAATCCAGCGAGGTCGTCACGGTGTGGGCCTTGCCACCGGCAGAGAAGCCGGCCAGGGAGTGTCGTCCCAGGCCGCCGTCCCAGCCGCCCGACTGAGCCGGGTCGAGGTTGGCCCACAACGCCTTGCCGCTGTTTTTCAGTGTCTGGGCCTTGCCCGCATCGAGCATGTCCAGTGGCGGGGTCGGTGGGCGTTGGCCGACCGAGCTTTCCATGCCGCCGATCCAGAACGGATAGCCGGGGTTTTTCAGGCTGCCGTCAGCATTGCGGTTGGCTTCACTGCGATCCACCAGGGCCAGAGAACCAATGGCCTGGGCGCCGCCACTGCGATGCACGCCGTCGTCATCATCGTCATCGTCCCCGGCAGCGACCAGGGTCTCGCTGATTCTGGGTACCACAGCCACTTTGCCTGGCATCGGCGCCATGGCCTTGCCGGGCAACGGCACCACGGCAGGAATCGGGGTACCCGCCACGATCTCTCCATCGGGCAATGCACGGGCACCGGCTGCGGGTTTGCCGCTGCGCAAGGCAAAAGGCTTGGTGTGATAACCGTCGCTGCCCTGTTGTGACACATCCAGCCGGGTGCCTTCTTCGAACACATCGTGCACCCGCCACATGGCCCACATGCCCTGGGCAAAGTGCGGGTAGAAATGGCAGTGATAGATTGCATCACCGGCAACACGGTTGCGGTTGCCCGAGCCACCGTTGGCAATTTCGTAGGTGTAACCGGCGCCCGGGCCAATCCCCTGGGCGTCTACATAGTCGGAGTTGTCATCGTTGGGGTTGAACAGCCATTGATGGCCATGCAAGTGGAAGATGTGTTGCTCATGCCCGTTGTGGGTATTGCGAAACTTGACGAAGTCACCGATGTAGCTGTGGTTGACGTTGGACGGCTCGGAGGGGTACAGCGCCATGCTCGCCTTGACCCCGACTTGCTCGGCACGGGGCACTTCGCCGGGACGGATGTTCTCCAGCCCGACGTTGGCCGGTACGTCCACCAGCATCGCCACGTCGCCGACGGTGTGCGAGCTCAGGAAAAACTCTTCGTACGCGCAAGACAGGCAGTCGTGCATCGGCCCGACCCCGAGCCGGTTGGCGACCACTTCGGCCCCCATGCCGCCAGAGCCATAGTTGATCATGAACGAGTCCCGGGTTGGCTCAAGTACGTGGGCCATGACCGGGTCTGCCCAATATGCCGGAAAGGCTTGGGTGACAGCGGTTTCGTCCTGGAACTGCGAGGCAAAGTCACGGAAGGGTTCGAGACGGTTGGGCAACGCCGGATTGCGTTTGCCAATGGACTCCAGGGGATAGGTCGCAGGCGGGAAACTGCCGTCGGCATTGCTGCCCATCACGATCGCATCGCTTTCGCTGGAGATGATTTCATTGCCATCGACCATGTTGATGATCGGCGTACCCGCCTTGCCTTCACGGATCCAGGGTTCGCGCTGCGGGTAGCGGGCCTGGTAATCGACAATCGGCTGGCCAGTCGGCGTGCGCCCGCTGGAGGCCAGGCGCATTTCTTCTTCCGTCACGGTATTGCGATAGTTGCGACCGCCCTTGGGCATCACCACCACTTCCCCGAACAGACCGTTGGCCACGTTGCCTGCATCCCCTTCACCACCGAATGTGGCGCCACGGCTGCTGGCGGCGAATGCGCCTTCGCGCTCGGCATACAGCGTGTAGGTGCGGGTCGCTCCGGGGGCAACCAGGGTATTGGCGTTGCGTCCGGTGTAGGAGGAAATATCGTCGATACTGTTGACCGCTTGCAGGCCGTTGACCTGGAACCCCACATGGCGGTCAGCGACTTGTTCGTCAACCTTGAAGTTGTTGTTGCCGGCTTCGACTTCAACTTCGCCTTCTACCTCGCCCTCGTCCCCGTCTTCCGGGCTGCCGGGGTTGGCCTGGTAAGCCAGCAGGTTCTGCAAGTTGATGGTCAGGCAGTCACCGGCGGCAACCCGCAACACCAGCGGACGCGGGCGCTTGTCGGGTCGCAGCGAGACCTTGCCCGGAACTGCCGCCCCGCCCATGTTCAGTGGCTGGTCATGGTCATCAACCACATCACGGCGCAGGGCGAACATCATGCCGTTGACGTTCTGCGCACCCAGGCGGTTGAACATCAGCGGCTGGTCCAGTGCGACGATATTGGCGACCAGATTGCGTTCACAACGTGCTGCCGCCTGGGCCGTTTCAATGCCGATCAGCGGCGTGACCAGTAACAGCAGGTTTAACAAGTGATGAGCGTGGGGAATGCCGTTCATGATCACTGATCTCACTGTTAGTGCTCAAGGAGTGATGTTCGCTAAACCTGATACTGCATAGGCCATGCCATAAAAATTTGTATTAACTTTCAATTGCTTACGCTTTGAATCCGAGAATTCGGGGGAAATCCCCCACTCTTTCCCCACTTTCTGCAGTGCCTGGTCGACCCAACAATCGGGGACACAGCCCCGACACCGGGCTCACAGCGGCGAGTCCGCAGGCAGGCCCTGCAAACGCCGGTACTGGCGCAGGACGCTGGGCACATAACGCTGGGTTTCGGCAAACGGAGGAATCACTCCACCACGACTGAGCACGGCTTGCGGCCCGGCGTTGTAGGCCGCTACGGCCAGGGCAATATCGTTGCCGAACAGGGTCATCATGCGTTTGAGGTACTTGGCCCCGCCCTGAATATTGGACTGGGGGTCGTAGACGTCCGTGACCCCCATCTCCCGGGCTGTATCGGGCATCAACTGCATCAACCCGCCCGCACCTTTGGGTGATGTTGCCCTGGGGTCGTAGTTGGACTCGTGCTGAATTACTGCGGACAACAGCGCAGCCGGTAACTCATTGGCAGCCGCTGCCGCCAGCACCATCTCGGCATAGGGTTGTGCGGCAATCATCTGCGGCTGTTGATCAATGCCGGTCTGGGCCTGGACCTCTGCCGACTCGCGAATCACACGTTCATAATGCCGCCCGGGGCGGTGAACGTTGGACAGCACGTAGCTGCCATTGGCATCCCGGGATACAAACACATCGGCGTGTACGACAGCGCTCATCAGCAATGCGCCAAGCAGTGTCGTGGTCATTGTCCTGGTCATTTCTACCTCCCCCGACCGGCCCCTGGAAATGGGGGTAATGCCCCAATGGGTGATCGCGAGGTAGCCCTATGCAAGCACCGCGCCGTAACGCACAAGGGCCGGTACACGGGGGTTACAGCCAGGTCGGGAGGTCTGAGCATGGCAATTGCATAAGACTTGCTGGCGACTGTGCTGCCCACTGAGTGAGGTCATCATGAATCAGCGTATGTGTCATGCACCGCGAACCCAGCACGGGTTCACCCTGCTCGAATTGTTGGTGGTACTGGTGGTCCTCGGGCTATTGGCGGGCATCGTCGCGCCGAAGTATTTCGCCCAGCTGGGCCGTTCCGAAGTGAAAGTGGCCAAGGCGCAAATCGAGGGCCTGGGCAAGGCTCTGGATTTGTACCGACTGGAAGTCGGCCATTACCCTTCCACTGAACAGGGCTTGCAGGCACTGGTCACAGCGCCCAGCGATGAAACCCGCTGGACAGGCCCGTACCTGCAGAAAAAGCTGCCCCAGGACCCATGGGGACGTAACTACACCTACCGCTACCCCGGTGAAAACGGTGAGTACGACCTGCTGTCCCTGGGCAAGGACGGACAACCCGGTGGAGAAGGCGAAAACGCCGAAATCACCAGCTGGCAATGACGGGAGTCGCAACCATGCGCTTTCATCTCAAGGCAGTGGGCAAAACCGGCGTGGTCTCGATGACCGTCGAAGCTCAGGGCGATAGCGAAGCCCGGCGCATGGTCGAGGATCAGGGCATGCGCGTGGTCAGCCTGCAGGCCGAGCGCCGCTGGCGAGCGTGGCATCTGCATCAGCGCGAGACCTTCAACCTGGTGTTGTTCAGCCAGGAGTTGACCACCTTGCTCAACGCCGGTCTGCCGTTGATCGATGCGCTGGAAAGCCTGGCCGAAAAGGAAAACGCCCCCCAGGCCCGTAAAACCCTGAGTGAGCTGGTTCGCCTGCTGTACGAGGGCAAGTCCTTCTCACAGGCATTGGCCCAATTGTCGGCGGTGTTCCCTCCGCTGTACGTTGCCCTGGTGCAATCGAGCGAGAAAACCGGGGCCGTGGGTGAGGCGCTGGGGCGGTATGTCAGCTACCGGCAGCGCATGGACGAGGTTCGGCAGAAGATCGTCAGTGCATCGATCTACCCTCTCCTCCTGCTGGTGGTGGGCAGTGGCGTGGTGCTGTTCTTGATGGGTTACGTGGTGCCCCGCTTCAGCCTAGTCTTCGAAGGCCTGGGCGAGAATTTGCCGTGGTTGTCGCAGGTGCTGATGAATGGCGGGATGTTCCTGCACGCCCATCAGGGCGAGTTTTTCGGTGCCGTGGTGGCAATCATCGTTGCCATCTCCTTCCTCCAGCGCCGACCGGCCTTTCGTCGGGCGGTTGGCCGATTGATCGAAAAAGTGCCGGCGGTCCATCAGCGCATCGTCATGTACGAACTGGCGCGATTTTATCGCTCCCTGGGCATTTTGCTGCAAGGCGGCATTCCGCTGGTGACGGCCATGGGAATGGTCCGTGGTCTGCTGACGGTGGCGTCCAGCCAGCGCCTGGATCAGGCCTGCGAACGGGTGCGCGAAGGTCAGTCGCTATCGGCGGCGCTGGAGCTCAACCACTTGGTGACGCCAGTCTCCCTGCGTCTGCTGAGGGCGGGTGAACAGTCCGGTAATCTGGGGCAGATGATGGAGCGCAGCGCCGACTTCTATGACGAAGAAGTCGGTCGCTGGATCGAATGGTTCGTACGCCTGTTCGAGCCCCTGCTGATGACCTTCATCGGCCTGCTGATCGGGGTCATCGTGATCTTGATGTACATCCCGATTTTCGAACTGGCCTCCAGCATTCATTGATCATCAAACGCCTGCCCCACTCCGTAGCAGTTGACGAGCTATGCGAGGCTGGGTTCGGCTGCGCAGCAGTCGTAAAGTCGGCTTCCACGGTTAATCTGGCATACCGCGTGTACCGGATTTGCGACCGCTACGTCGCAGTGGCGCACCATCTCGATCGCAGCCTCGTTCTACTCGT
>NZ_JAHKRC010000005.1 GCF_019345465.1 Pseudomonas sp. NKUCC02_KPG | reverse complement strand
GTGGGGTTTCCCCATGTGAGAGTAGGTCATCGTCAAGATTAAATTCCAAACCCCCTGTCTGCTAACGCAGACAGGGGGTTTGTTTTTGGGCCGAGAAAAGTGGTGGTAAGTCCAAAATCCGGCTAAACCGCTCTTCAGATCGGCTGCATCTAAAGTCCTACAAATATGCACAGTTATTTTGTAGGCCGCGCACTAGAATAGACTCAGTCAATTTCTGAGCCAGAGACTCCCTTTATGCCAGATCCGGTTGACCCCCGCGGGGTGTCAGAATTACCGCTGGACGAGTTGGTGGCCTGTCATGAGTGCGATTTGTTGATGCGCAAGCCGCATCTTGCTCTCGGTGAGAAAGCCCAATGCCCGCGCTGCGGTTACGAACTCTATGCTCACAGGTACAAGGTGGTCGAACGCAGCCTTGCGCTTGTGATCGCCGCATTGTTGCTCTACATACCTGCGAACTTTTTACCCATCATGCAGCTCAACCTGCTGGGCCAGGCGTCGCAAGACACGGTCTGGAGTGGTGTGCTTGGTTTGTTCAACACCGGCATGCAAGGCATAGCGGTGGTGGTGTTCCTGTGCAGCATGGGGATTCCGCTACTCAAGTTGCTCTGCCAGCTCTCCGTGCTGCTCAGCATTCGCTGGAATGTAGGGCGCAGCTACGGGTTGCTCATTTACCGCATTTATCATCACTTGCGTGACTGGGGCATGCTTGAGGTGTACCTGATGGGGGTGCTGGTGGCGATTGTGAAACTGGCCGATCTGGCTGAGCTGAGCCTTGGCCTGGGTTTGGTCTGTTTTGTGAGCTTATTGCTGGTACAGGTTTGGCTGGAGGTTGTGATGTCACCTCACCAGATTTGGCAGGCATTGTCCGGGGAGGATGTTCATGCGGGCGATTGATGCGGGTATCTTGATCTGTGGCGAGTGTCACGAACTCAACAGGCAAGACCCCGAAACCGACGAGCAGACCTGTACTCGCTGCGGCGCACTGGTCCATGCGCGTCGCCCTGACAGCCTGATGCGCACCTGGGCATTACTGCTGACCTCGGCCATTCTCTACATTCCGGCCAACCTGCTGCCGATCATGACCGTCAATTCATTGGGCCAAGGCTCCCCGAGCACTATCATGGCGGGTGTCATCGAACTGGTGCAGCACGGCATGATTCCGATTGCGGCCGTGGTGTTTGTGGCAAGTATCCTGGTGCCCACTTTCAAGCTGGTCGGCATTGCCTTGCTGTTGTTTTCCGTGCAGCGCCATCAACCGTTGTCTGCGCGGCAACGTATCATCATGTATCGCTTTATTGAGTTCATTGGCCGTTGGTCAATGTTGGATATTTTCGTCATCGCCATTTTGGTGGCCGTGGTGAACTTTGGACGCATAGCCAGCATCGAGGCCAATCTGGGCGCGGTGGCTTTTGCCAGTGTGGTGGTGCTGACGATGCTTGCAGCTGTAACTTTTGATCCCCGACTGATTTGGGACAATACGGAGTCGGACGACGACCATGAGTGACTTGCCTACCGCTAAAACCCGCCCGGCTTCGAACTGGTCGGCGATCTGGATCCTCCCGCTTATTGCCCTGATCATTGGTGGCTGGCTGGGGTGGCGTGCCTACAGCCAAACCGGCATCGATATTCAAGTGCGCTTTGAAAGTGGCGAAGGCATCGTCGCCAACAAGACCGAAGTGGTCTACAAAGGCATGCCTGTGGGCAAGGTCAAGACCCTGGCCCTGGATGAAGACGGTCCGAACAAGGGTGTAATTGCCACGGTCGAGATGGACAAGGACGTCGAGCAATACCTGAAGACCAATACCCGCTTCTGGCTGGTCAAGCCCAGCGTGTCATTGGCCGGTATCACGGGGCTCGAAACCCTGGTCTCGGGTAACTACATCGCCGTGAGTCCTTCCGATGGAGAACCTGCGCGCAAGTTCAAGGCACTGTCGCAAGAGCCGCCCCTGTCAGATGCCGTGCCCGGCCTTCACCTGACCCTCAAGGCTGACCGTCTCGGCTCGCTGAACCGTGGCAGCCCGGTTTTCTATAAGCAAATCCAGGTCGGCCAGATCAAAAGCTACGTGCTCTCGGAAGACCAGAGTACGGTAGAAATCAAAGTCTTTATCGAGCCTACCTACGCCAATCTGGTGCGCAAACACACGCGTTTCTGGAATGCCAGTGGCATCAGCATCGACGCCAACCTGTCAGGTGTGAAGCTGCGCAGTGAATCCCTTGCCAGCATCGTCGCGGGTGGTATTGCGTTCGCAACTCCTGAAAACCGCAAAGACAGCCCGCCTACCGACTCGAACCTGCCGTTCAGGCTCTATGAGGACTTCGATGCCGCACAGGCCGGGATCAAGGTCAAAGTTAAGCTCAGCGACTTCGAGGGCCTGCAGGCGGGTCGCACACCTGTCATGTACAAAGGCATACAGGTCGGTAGCCTCAAGGGCCTCAAGGTCGATCCGGACCTGACCAGCGCTAGCGCCGAGCTGACCCTCGACCCGTTGGCCGAAGACTACCTGGTGCAAGGGACTCAGTTCTGGGTGGTCAAGCCGTCGATCTCCCTGGCCGGTATCACCGGGCTGGAGGCATTGGTAAAGGGTAACTACATCGCCATTCGTCCGGGTGACAAGGGCAGCACCCCCGAGCGTGAATTTGTCGCACGACCAAAAGCGCCACCGCTGGACCTGCGCTCGCCGGGCCTGCACATGGTGCTCTTTACCGAGAACCTGGGTTCGCTGGATGTTGGCAGCCCGATTCTCTACAAGCAGGTTAAAGTCGGTTCGGTGCAGAGCTATCAGTTCTCTCGCACGAAAAAGCAGCTCGTGATTGGGGTACATATCGAGAAGGAATACGAAAACCTGGTCAACGCCTCGACCCGCTTCTGGAATGCCAGCGGTATCACGCTCACCGGCGGCCTGACCGGCGGGATTCAGGTCAAGAGTGAATCCTTGCAAAGCCTGATGGCTGGCGGGATTGCTTTTGAAACCCCAGAGGCCACCGCGCCGCTGCAAAAACGGATCCCGCGCTTCCGCCTGTTTACTGACCGTGATGCCGCGATGCAGCAGGGTGTAGCCGTTACGATCAAGGTGGCTCGTGCCGATGGGCTGCGAGAGGGCACGCCTATTCGTTTCAAGGGGCTGGATGTGGGCAAGATCGAAAGCGTCGACCTGAGCCAGGATTTGCAATCGGTCATGCTCAAGGCGCGCATTACCGAAGTCCCGGAGCGCATTGCGCGGGTCGGCAGCCAGTTCTGGGTGGTCAAGCCAGAGCTGGGGCTGATGAAAACGGCGAACCTCGAAACCCTGGTCACAGGCCAGTACCTGGAAGTGCTGCCCGCAATCAAGCAACTGGGCCGCCAGACCAGCTTTGTAGCGCTGGAGCAGGCACCGGATGCTGCCGTTCCCCAGGCCGGATTGAGCCTTGTTTTGAGCGCTGCCCGCCGTGGCTCGCTCAAAGAGGGCGTGCCTGTTACCTACCGCGAAGTCACCGTGGGCAAGGTGACGGGCTATGAGCTGGGTAGCACCGCTGATCGCGTGCTGGTACACATCCTGATCGAGCCCCGTTACGCGCCGTTGGTACGCACCGGTAGCCGCTTCTGGAATACCAGCGGTTTCGGAGTCGACTTCGGCCTGTTCAAAGGGGCAACGATTCGTACCGAGTCCCTGGAAACCCTGGTCCAGGGTGGGATTGCCTTCGCTACCCCGGGTGATGACAAGATGGGTAATCAGGCCCGCCCCGAGCAAACCTTCCCGCTCTTCGACAAGTTCGAAGACGAGTGGCTGCAATGGGCGCCGAAGATCCAGCTAGGCAAATAAGCACCAAAAAAAACCGCGATCAGTGATCGCGGTTTTTTTATGTCCAGAATTGAGCCTCAGACTTCATCCAGTTCAGGCTCTTGCACAGCGGCCACCGCATCAGGCTTGACCTCATCATGGCGACGAATGTACTTCCAGTCGTCTTCATCGATGTAAATCCCGTTAGGCCCGCTACCGCCTTCAAGGTCAATTGCCACATGGGCGCAGACCTGGGGTTTCACGCTGGCCAGAATTGGCACGAAGCCCAGCTGCAAGCTGGTTTCCAACAAGGCAGTCTGGTTTTTCTCGTCAATGTCCGCGGCTTCGTCCAGGTAGTACGGCAAGCGGATACGGCCCGCTTGATCGCGATCCATCAAGTGCAGCAACAAATACATGTTGGTCAGCGCCTTGATCGTCATGGTCGTACCGTTGGATGCCGCCCCGTCGATATCGGTATGGATCACCGGCTGGCCATTGACCTTGGTGATCTCGAACGCCAGCTCAAACAAGTCCTTGAGCCCCAACTGGTTGTGGTTGGCTGCTACCAGTCGCGCCAGATATTCCTTGGCCTCTTCGTTCTTGTTGTCCTGCTCGGCACTCTGGCTGAGGTCGAACACCGACAGGGTTTCGCCTTCTTCGTACTGACCGGCGCTGTGGATAATCTGATCGATATGCTTGAGCGCCTCCTTGTTGGGGGCCAGCACAATGCGGAAGCTCTTGAGGTTGGACACCTGGCGCTTGTTGATCTCGCGGTTGAACAGCGCCAGTTGATGCTCAAGGCTGTCGTAGTCGCTGCGGATGTTACGCAGTGTACGGGCGATGTCAGTCACTGCCGCCCGGCGCGCCTTGCCCAGGGTCAACGCTTCTTCGGTGCGGTGTGCGTAAGCGTTGATCAACAACTGCAGGCGCCGCTCCATATCGTCTTCGCTGTCGAACTTGGCCACGCCTTTGAGGCGCACCTGCGCATACAGGGCTTCGATCTGGCCATCGCAGCGCAACAAGCCCTGCCAGCTGTCCTGATAGTCGTTGAGCAATGGCAGCAGGTTGTCCATCGAATCATCGACCGGGTCCATAAACGGCGTACCGAAGGGCAAGTCAGCGGGCAGTAACTGGCGTCGACGCAAGCTGTCATCCAGGGTTCGCTGCTTGGCTTCCATGTCACCGATCTGGCGCCCGACCAACTGCAACTTGGCAGACAATTGCTGCACGCGCTCGGTAAAGGCATCGCTGGAGCGCTTCAGCTCGTCTTGCGCGGCTTCGGCCTGGGCCAGTTGCTCAAGCTTTTCGCCTTCCTCGGCACCCAGCGTCTGACTACGGCGGAAGTCTTCAAGGGCCTTCTGCGCATCCAGCACTTGCTGATACAACGACTCGGCTTCGGTTTTGCTCGCGGCGCGATCCGAAGTGACGGCTTGCTGGGTTTTCAGTTGCTTGAGTTCTTTTTCCAGACGCTCTCTCTGCTCGCGCAATGCCGCCCGGTCAGCCAGCGCCTGCAGGGCAGGAGGCTCAATGTGGCTGAGGTCGATGGACAGGCCCGGGGCCTCAAAGCGCTCGCCCTTGAAGCCGTCGAGAATCAATTCCAGCGACTTGACCCAGGCATCGCTGTCATCCAGCGCAATCCCGTGCTCGCCCAACGGCAAGCTGAACAGGGCGCTGTTGAACAGGCGCATCAGGCGCTCCACATCCTGCTGCGAAAATTCTTCGCGCAGGCGGGCATAACTGTTGTTATCGGCGTGATCGAGTTGTTGTTTGACGGACTTGAGGCGTTTTTCCAGGTCGCGCAGACGCTCGTCCAGATCCTCGGCACTGAACTGACGTGATTGCGCCAGCGCGCCTGCCAGTTCGTCATGGGCGTCCTTGGCACTCAGCAGTTGCTGCTCCAGTACCTTCACGTCGTCAACCAGGGCAAAGCGGTGCTTGAGCACCGACAACTCGCCCAGCCAGCGTTGAATGCCGGCGATTTCCCGCTCCAGGCGCATCAGCTCCTGGGTGCTGCTGCGCTGATCGTTTTGCAAGGCGTCCTGCTCGTTGCGGTAGTGCTCGGACTGAATCAGCAGCTCCTCCTTGCGAGCCCCGGCGTAGTCCTGCCAGGTGCCGAGCAACGAGTCCAGCAGCGGCGAGAGGCGATGCAGCTTGCCGCGCAACAGGTCGCGCTGACGAACGCCGGCAGCCAGTGACTCAACCAAGGGCCCGGCGCCGACCAGTGCGTTGTAGTCCTGCTCCATGCGTCGCACATCGCGGAAAGCCTCTTCACACGCTGCGATGTAGTCAACGCTGCCCGAGCGCAGACTGTGTTCAAACGCATCGAGAAACAGCTGCTTGAGCTTGGCAGCGGTGATTTCGCGCATGTGCAGCAGGTTGATAAACAGTGCGCGGAACGTTTTGAGGCTCTGTTCACTTGTGGAGCGCAGGGGGATCAGTGTCAGATCCAGCGGAATAGAGGTATGCCCACCCACCAGCAAACGACGTAGTTCATCAGGCTTGAGTTCGTAGGCTTTGAGGCCATTGCGCTCAAGGTTATTGAACAGTTCTTTCTGACGCAGGCAGGTGTCGTCTTTTTGGTAGTGAGCCAGGTCCAGCTTGCCCGCATAGGCGAAAAACTGGTGCCCGAAGCCACCGCCGGGCCCGCGTCCCACCACACCGATCACATGGGGACCGTGGGGCAGTGAGACTTCGACCAGGATGTAGCTGGTATCAGAGGCAAAGTAGAAGCGCCGCGATTGCTCCAGGCTGTATTTACCGAAGCTCATGTCTGACATGCGCGCCAGAATCGGGAACTGCAAAGCGTTGATCGATGCGGATTTACCGAGGTTGTTCGCCCCGTATACCGACAGCGGATGTTCCAGCGGGAACAGGCCCAGGCTGTATCCGGCGGTGTTCAGCAAGGCAAAGCGGCGTATGCCGTAGCGTTCCTGGCTCATGCGTCCATCTCCTGTTGTTCATCCGCGATGGCGCGGGCCAGAGCCGCTTCGTCGTCAATGTCGTCATCGACCAGAACCGGTGTCGGCAAAGGCAAGATGCTGTGCAGGCTGGCTGCCAGATCACGGTCTTGCTGCACCGACAGGCACACATCCAGAAACCGGTGCATCGGTGGCAGAAAGCGGTAGATGCCGGGTTCTTCACTGGCAAAGCCGAGCTGGGTCATGCGGCGCATGATCTTTTCTTCCAGCTCTTCATGGGTGGTGACTTCGGCCTGTACAAACAGGTCGCGGTACTTTTCAAGCAAGGCGGGCAACTCGTCGCGGCCCAGGCTGCCTCCGTCGAGTACGGCAATCGGGTCGCGGCCCTGATCGGCCAGATGCTCGACGATGATGAAGGTGAACAGCGCCAGACGCTGTGCGGTCTTGTTCACCTGGGCAGTGGCGGTCTCGGGTACGAAGTAATAGAAGCCGCGGGTGTCACACACCAGTTCAAAGCCCAGCGCTTTGAACAGCGTGCGGTATTGATCCTGGAAGTTCGACAGTTGCGCGTACAGTTCAGGATCCCGGCGACTGACGTGATAGCCCTTGAACAGCTCACGAAAAATCGGTGCCAGCTGGGACAGTTCAGAAAGATCAAGATGCATGCAGGGGGCTCGCAGAGGTCTGGGTCGCATCTTCGCTGTGAGAAAGCAAAGCGAATGAGCGCAGGCTGACCCGATGTTCGTGGGTGTGGTAATCGCGACGCTCAAGGCGTTCGCGCACGAAGCGTTTTTCACGGGACAGGCGGGAGAACCAGTACAGCAATTCGTCGGTGTCGCCGTCCGGCTCTTGTGCCAGCAGCCAGTTCATCAAGTCCGGCATCGGCAGCGCGTCGCTGCAGCGGTCGAGCATTTCCTTGACCGTGCGCGGGGCCTTGGGTGTTTCGCCCCGGTGGACTTTATGGGCCTTGGGGAATTTCGCGGGTTTGGGCTCGAAGCGGGCCAGGGCATAGACATAAGCCTCGACCTGACTGGCGCTGCCCAAGAAGGTGCTTTGCGGGCGAGTGAACATCGGCATCGAGGCTTGAGGCACCGCGTCCAGTCCCTTGCGCCGGATGGCTGCCAGCGCCAGCGCTGCACCGCGGGTTACGGCGTTATGCCGGCGGGCTTCTTCACGCAGCGGCAGTAGCAGTTCACGGGCATGGCGCAGGGTCATCTGGGCGCTGGTCTGCATTTCGAGGATGCGCGCATGGGTGCGCAACAGCATGTCGTCGTCCACCAGGTGGCCGAGTCGTTGCTGCTCGCTGAGCATGCGCAGCAGCACGATTTCAACCTTGCGTACGCCTTGCTCAAAAGCGCCGTCGGCGTTGACCAGTTGAATCATGGGTTCGACATACTCATCCCATGTCGCCAGTACCTCGGCGTAGCGCTGGCGCAGCGGGATCTGCCGGTCACTGGTCTTGGCCCGCTCGGCTACGGCGACCAACGCTTGCTCATCGTTCGCCAGTTTCTTCAGTACATCACGTACACGCATGTCGAGCAGGCGCAGCTGACGTGCCAGATCATGGCCGTCACGGATGTCGAACGCATCCTGGATATATCCGGCCAAACGCTCCAGATGGCGCAGGTAAGCTTCGATTTCCAGGCACAGGCCAAGGCGATGTTCGTGCCTCAGATACGCCAGAAAATCGTGGATTTGCGCGTTGAGCTCGAAGCGGTTCGGACTTTTTGCGACTGGCACCAGTATGTCCAGACGGATCCAGCTGTCGAGCACGGTGGTGATGTCTTGTGGTGTGCTGTCCACCTGATGAGCGGCCAGTTGCAGGCGCAGTTCGTTGAGGCTCAAGGTGCCTTGGTCGAAGTGTTCACACAAAGGCTCAAGGAGTGCCCAGTGCTCGGCGAGGGCACGTAAAACGCGCTTGGGTTCGATCATGGGAGGGCCAGTCAATTGGCAAGTAAAGGCCGCGATTGTACTGCAACGTGCGGTCGAGTCATCACTTGGCGGATCAACTGCAGGCGGGAAGGGCAGAAGGGCGGTAGAATCCCCCCTCTTTAGTTATCCACAGATGGCCGACCTTTGTTGAACGAGTCCCGCCGCCGCGCTTTTTTGACTGCCATGCAAGTGGTCAGCTGGTTGCCGCGCACTGAACTGCCGTTTGCCGCCCCTTCGCGGCCAGAGCTGCTGGTACTTCCCGAACCACCGGCCGAGCCTGTCATCACGCGGCCTGTGGTCAAGGCTGCGGTCGCGCCGGGCAAGCCTTCGCAGCGTCCAAAAATCGAAGTGCCCCGGCCTTCGGTCAGCCGGCCTGTCAGCAAACCCGTGGTTGAGGCTGAATCGGCGCCTGTGCCGGCCAAGGTCGTGCAACTGCCACCGCCACGCTTTGCCTTGCAATTGCTGCGTGCCGGGCGATGCCTGGTGCTGGTGGAGTTACCCACAGGCAGTGCATTCCAGAGTCGTGATCCGGCCTATTTATTGTTGAAGGACATGCTGCGCGCGGCGGGGCTGCCCGATAGTCCGCAGATCATTGGTGAGCCGGTGCGCTGGCCGTTGCTGCGCCGTGGCAATGTCGATCAGGGGCCTGAGGCTGCACGCGAATTCGTGCAGGGCTTTGTCATGGCCCGCCTCGAAGAGGCCGAGTGCGCCTGCTTGTGGCTGGTGGGGCTGCCGGCCGTGCGGTTTGCCGGTGAGACCGATGCACAGGCGTTCAACCGCGAACTCCACATCGAAGGGCTGGGCTGCGCATGGGCGTTGCCGGGTCTTGAACTTTTAATGGATGAGCCACAACGCAAAGCGGATGTGTGGCAAGCCATGCGCCAGCTGATGGCGCGCTGGAAACAAAACGATGAGTGATGCCGTAACGTTCCGCCCGATGACCGAGGCGGACCTTGATGCCGTATTGAAAATTGAATACGCCGCCTTCAGCCATCCCTGGACCCGAGGTATTTTTCTCGACGGTCTGGGCAAGTACCACATCTGGCTGATGTTTGAAGGTGAGCAGCAAGTGGGGCATGGCGTGGTGCAAATCATCCTCGACGAAGCTCATTTGCTGAACATCACCGTCAAGCCCGAAAGCCAGGGCCGAGGCCTGGGACTCAAGCTGCTTGAGCACCTGATGTCCATTGCCTACCAGCACGAAGCCCGTGAATGTTTCCTCGAACTGCGCGACAGCAACACGGCCGCGTTCAAGTTGTATGAGCGCTATGGCTTCAACGAAATCGGCCGCCGCCGCGACTACTACCCTGCGGTAGGTGGTCGTGAAGATGCGGTGGTGATGGCCTGCACCCTGGTCGACTGACGGCGAAAAGTCGTTATGTGGGAGCGGGCTTGCTCGCGATGCTGGCGCTGCGGTTTATCAGGCAAACCGTGTTGATCCGATCGCGAGCAAGCCCGCTCCCACAGGGTTTACCTTTCAAGGCTTGCGTCCTACCGGGTCAATTTCCGCCAGTTCTGCCTCATCCAGCCCTTTTCCGGCGCCTATTTCGTCCTCGTCGACCAGGCTCAGGTCCCAGTCAGCAGCGCCGTTCGGGCTCTGGGCGGCTTCCTTGGCATCGCGGGCACCGTCTTCGCGGATGAGCATCTCCTGCTCCAGGTCGTCGTCATTGAGGCCCAAGTCCAGCTCATCATCCAGCACCGCCCTGTGCTTGACTTTTTCATCGTCGATAAACAGGTCACTGATGGGCTCGTACGTGTCGTCGTCATCAAAGTTCAGTGGCTCGACGGAGCCCATGGCGTCTTCTATATCGTCTATGGGCGCGGGTTGCGGTGCCCCGTAAGGGCGGCGTGAATCAGTCATGGTAATTCCTCATCGTATGGGGCCTTAATACGATGACTGTAGCCATTGTTGAAGATTCCACCCGACCGACCGCCGGAATGACATTGATGAACGACGTGACCTCGACCGCAGGTCGGTTGTCAAAGCAGCGCATCAACTCTTGAGGCTTCACAGCATGAACGAACTACAAGATCTGATTGATAACAACGAGCGCTGGGCCGATGCGATCAAGCAGGAAGATCCTGACTTCTTCGCCAAGCTGGCTCGCCAGCAAACGCCTGAGTACCTGTGGATTGGTTGTTCGGATGCCCGTGTACCGGCCAACGAAATTGTCGGCATGTTGCCCGGCGATCTCTTTGTGCACCGTAACGTGGCCAATGTCGTGCTGCACACTGACTTGAACTGTCTGTCGGTGATCCAGTACGCGGTCGATGTGTTGAAGGTCAAACATATTCTGGTGACCGGCCACTATGGCTGTGGCGGCGTACGCGCATCCATGAAGGACCAGCAACTGGGCCTGATCGATGGTTGGCTGCGTTCCATTCGCGACCTGTATTACGAAAACCGCGAAGTGCTGGCGCTGTTGCCGACCGAGGAAGAGCGGGTAGACCGTTTGTGCGAGCTGAACGTGATCCAGCAAGTGGCCAACGTCGGTCACACCAACATTGTGCAAAATGCCTGGCATCGCGGGCAGAAGCTGTCGGTTCACGGGTGCATTTACGGGATCAAGGACGGTCGCTGGAAAAGCCTGAACACCACGATCAGCGGTCTTGACCAGTTGCCGCCGCAGTATCGTCTGCGTCCACTGGGTTCGATCTGAGGTTGCATGCCTGACCTGTGGGAGCGGGCTTGCTCGCGATGGTATCGACGCGGTTTTCCTGCATGACCGCGCCGCTGAATCGCGAGCAAGCCCGCTCCCACATTTGGTTAAGGCATCACTGGCGGCGTGTACGTCAGGGTCGTCCCCAGCGCCCACAGCAAAAACAGCACCAGGGGGGTGTGCACCAGTAACTGCACAAACGAAAAGCCGATCAAGTCTCGCGCTTTCAGGCCCAGCACGCCCAGCAGCGGCAGCATGTAGAACGGGTTGATCAAGTTGGGCAGCGCTTCGGCTGCGTTGTAAATCTGAACAGCCCAACCCAGGTGGTACCCCAGGTCATTGGCCACTTGCATCACATAGGGCGCTTCGATAATCCACTTGCCGCCCCCCGACGGAATGAAAAACCCCAAAATCGCCGAATAGACACCCATCAAGAGCGCATAGGTGTCATGGGATGCGATCTGCACAAAAAATGTCGAGATGTGATGGGCCAGGGTTTGCCCGTCAGTTCCCTTGACCACCGTCATCAGCGCCGCAATCGAACCGTACAGCGGGAACTGAATCATCACCCCGGTGGTGGTCGGCACGGCGCTGGTCACGGCATTCAGAAAACTGCGCGGCCGCCAGTGCAGCAAAGCCCCGAGCATCAAAAACAGAAAGTTGTAGGTGTTGAGTCCGGAGATGGCGCTGATCGCAGGTTTGGTCGAAAACTCATGGAACAACCAGCCCGCTGCCAGCAGTACCAGCAAAATGGTCAACAACGGGCTGTACTCCAGCCACTCGCCGGGTCGTGTGCGCGGGGGCAACTTTGGCGAGCTGAAGCTTGGGTCAATGCCGCAGGCCGCAGCGTCACGGGCAGACTCAGGGCCAGGCGCGGTCGCGTAGGCCACGATGAGCGACACCACGACCAGGGCTGCCAGCAACACGCCTGATTGCCAAAGAAAGATCGTCTCCGTGAAGGGGATAACCCCCGTGATTGCAAGAATCGACGGCGGCAGGCTGGCCGGGTTGGCCTGTAACTGAGCGGCCGAAGACGACAAGCCCAGTGCCCACACCGCACCCAGCCCCAAATAGGCCGCAGCCCCGGCGGCGCGATAGTCCATGCGCAGGTTGGTGCGACGTGCCAGCGCCCGCACCAGCAAGCCGCCAAACACCAGCGACAGTCCCCAGTTGAGCAACGAGGCGACCATCGAAATCAGCGCCACCCAGCACACGGCCTGACGCCCGTTTTTTGGCACTTGTGCCAGTTTGTCGATGAGCTTGACGGCGGGGGGCGAGCTGGCCACGACATAGCCGCCAATGACCACGAAGGCCATTTGCATGGTGAACGGGATCAGGCTCCAGAATCCGTCACCAAAGGCCATCGCGGCATCGGTGGGCTTGGCGCCCATAAACAAGGTGGCCAGTGCCACTGTGATCACCGCAACTGCGGCGAACACCCACGAGTCGGGGAACCAGCGCTCGGCAAAGTTCGAGCAGCGAAGGGCAAAGCGGGCAGAACGGCTGTCTGCAATCTCGGCGGCCATGGGAAGTACCTCGGTTTCTTATGATTGTGATACCGCCAGCATGAGCGACTTGCGAGGCACAGTCATTCAATCCGCTGATTTTTCGATGGGTTTTGAGCCAAGCGTCATCTGTGAGATAAAAATAACCGCTGCTGTCCGAAAAGATGCCGGTGAGGGGTAAACTCTTTCCTTTCCAAAAGGAGTTTCTATGAGCTTTTACCAGCCAGGCATTCTTGCCAAACCGGTGCCTTCACAGGCGCGCTATATGTTTTTCGCCCTCAAGTCAGTAGAAGCATTGCCGGCTGCACTGGACGTTTTGTCTGCGTGGGTGGACGGCAAAAGCGTCGTGGCGGGTCTGGGCTCGCCGCTGGTATTGGCACTTGGCGCGAAAGTCCCTGGGCTTCGCGTGTTTCCGGCACTCAACGCCATGGTTGAAAACCCGTCGACCCAACACGCTCTGTGGTTGTGGTTGCTGGGCGATGACCGTGGTGAGTTGCTGCATCGCAGCCAGGCCATCGAAGCGGCGCTGGCGCCTGCCTTCAACCTGCTGCAAGTGACCGAAGGCTTCCGTTACGGCTCCGACCGTGACCTGACCGGCTACGAAGACGGCACAGAAAACCCGGTGGATGAAGCGGCTGTCGACGCCGCTATCGTTGCGAACGCTGGCGCAGGGCTGGACGGTGGCAGCTTTGTTGCCATCCAGCAGTGGCAGCATGACCTGAACGGCTTCGCCGCACTGCCGTCCGAGGAGCAGGACAACATCATGGGTCGTCGCATGAGCGACAACGAGGAACTGGACGATGCTCCAGACTCCGCCCACGTCAAACGCACGGCACAAGAAAGCTTCTCGCCAGAAGCCTTTATCGTGCGCCGCTCCATGCCGTGGACAGAAAACGGCAAGTCCGGCCTGATGTTCGTCGCCTTCGGTCGCACCCTGAACGCCTTTGAAGTTCAGCTGCGTCGCATGAGCGGTATGGAAGACGGCATCATCGACGGGCTGTATCGCTACAGCCGCCCGCTTAATGGCGGCTATTACTGGTGCCCGCCATTGAAGGACGGGCGGATGGACTTGAGTGCTGTGCGGGCTTTGTAGAAAAAACGGCTGTCCTTGTAGTCGCTGATCGCAGCCTTCGTTCCTCGTCAGCGACTACAGGTTTTGCGCGGTTTCAGGAATTGTCTGATTATTTTTTTCATGCCTCGGCCTCAGGCTTGCGGCATGAAATCGACCCCCCAAGCCGCTCGGAAACTTCTCCATTTATTTGCCGTTGGCCTGATCGTTGCGGTCTTTGCAGGTTCGTTCGTTTATCTGCGTTCGGTTTTTAATGAAGAGGTTTCCCAGCGCCGCAGCTTTATGAACGAGGCTGTGTTCAATGCCCAGGATTTTTTCGTCAGCCGTCAGACCTTGCTCAAGAGTCTGATGCTGGCGACTGTGCCTGATAAAAATGGAGACAAAACGTTTGTCAGTGTTGATCCCGAAGAAGAGATAAACATCAGTCTGGCCAGTGAAACCGGCCATTGGAGTCTTTGGCTTACCCGGCGGATGATGGACTATTTGCACGAAAGCAAAGTCAATCTGCTCTATGTGCCGCAAACGGATGAGCCCCAAGTGGTGCGTCTGTTTGATCTTTCGCCCCGTCAGGACCCCCTGCCCAATGTTGTCTTGCAGCGGCTGGCAGATGAAGGTGGTCGTGGGGATTCCAATGATGAAGATCTGTGGCTGACTGACAATAAAGCGCTGGATTCGCCCTTTTACTTGTTCACACGGCTCGATAGCCGCAATACAGCCTCGGGCTGGCTGGGCATTGAGGTCGAGGTGCCGGATCTGGTCGAGGCATTGAGCAGTGAAAGCGCAGGCGACTTTATGTTGCTGGGCAGTCAGGGGCAGATCATTTTCACCAATGCGGCACAATCCACCCTGGTGGATTCATTGCACACCCTCGAACCCCAAAATTCTTTTGGCTTTATTGGCTCTGGCTGGTTTCCCGACAGCTTGGCCATCAGAAAAAAACTGGGCTATTCAGGCTGGCAAATTGTCTATGCCGTGGATATTCACTCTTTGCTGCCCGTATTGGGCTGGCCTTTGCTGGGGTGTGTGCTGCTATTCATTGCGGTCTGTTTAGGGCTGCACTTGCTGATCATGCGTATTGATCGGCGCTTGATTACCCCAGGCGAAAACCGCATTCAGGCGCTGGTTGAAAGTGAGGCTTTCAGCCGCGCCGTGTTGCAGGTTGCGCCTGTTGCGCTATGTGTTATTCGCCGCACAGACGGCACTGTGGTGCTTGAGAACTCATTGTCGCAACAGTGGCTGGGGGGCAGTAGCGAGCGTGGCAAGTTGTGTCATGGCTGGATTGCGCGCGCATTCGATCAGCAGGACTCGCGCAATAGCGATGAAATTGAAATGGCGGATGGTCGTCTTCTATACCTGGCTTTTGCCCCGACGCGCTACAACGGTCAGGACGTACTGATTTGTGCGTTCAGCGACATCAGCGCACGCAAACAGATTGAAGTGACCCTGGAGCGTGCCCGGCAATTGGCGGATCGGGCAAATGAAGCCAAGACCTTGTTTCTGGCGACCATGAGCCATGAAATCCGTACACCCTTGTACGGCGTTCTGGGTACGCTCGAGTTGCTGGCGCGTACTGACCTCAACGAGCAGCAGAACAACTACTTGAAAGCCATCGAGCGCTCATCCGGTAATTTATTGCAGCTGATTTGCGACGTGCTGGATGTGTCACGAATCGAAGCAGGCCAATTGCAGCTTGAACTCAACACGTTCAACCCGATGGAGCTGATAGAGGAGGTGGTTCAAGGCTACAGTGGCGCGGCCCAGGCCAAGGGGCTGCAGTTGTTTGCCCTGATTGATTCGACTGTGCCTGAATGGCTCAGTGGCGATGTCACCCGCATTCGTCAGATTTTGAACAATTTGCTCAACAACGCGCTGAAATTCACTGACTACGGAAAAATCGTTCTGCGCCTCAGAATGGACAGCCGCGATGATGAGCGCGTGATGCTGCATTGGCAGGTTTCGGACACGGGTAAAGGCATCGCCCATGAAGAACAGGCCCATCTGTTCGAGCCTTTTTATCAGGTGGAGTCGGCACAAAATGTGGTTGCCGGAACAGGCTTGGGACTGTCCATCTGCAAGCGCCTCATGCACTTGATGAACGGTACCATGCGTTTGGTCAGCGAGCCGGGCCTGGGCAGCAGTTTTACCCTGCATTTACCCTTGGTACAGGTCAAGGACGCTACGCGTTTGGGCCTCCCGGGCGGGCTGTTGCCCATTACGGTGTATGTGGTTTCGCCCTTGCGTGAGCTGGCTGAGTGTTACTGCGCCTGGTTACGCCGCTGGGGCGCAAGGGCGCATTTAGGGGCGCCCAAACAGGGCGCTGTCGCCGATGATTCGGTCATGCTGGAGCTGCATCCTGGCTCTGCCCAGCAATCACTGGAGCCCACATGGAGAGGGCCTTTGGTGATAGCCGCCAGCGATCTGGCAGCCGTCCACACTTCAGATAACCCTTGCTGGCAAGCGGACCTCAACAGTCTGCAGGACGTTTATCGGGCCATTTCCAAGGCTCAGGGCAGGCACGTCGGGGGCCCGCTTGAGGCTGGCGCCGCCAAGGCCGAGCTCAAACTCGACTTACACATTCTCGTCGCGGAAGACAATGTGATCAATCAGCTCATATTGCGTGATCAGCTCGAAGAACTGGGTTGCACCGTGAGCTTGGCCAGCGATGGCATCCAGGCGCTGGAGCTCTGGCAGGAAGGCAAGTTTGATCTGGTACTGACTGACGTCAACATGCCGAGAATGAATGGTTATGAGCTGGCTAGCCGACTGCGGGCGATGAATATGACGCAGCCGATCATCGGCGCTACAGCCAATGCCATGCGTGATGAAAGTGAGCGCTGCCTGAGCGCCGGGATGAATCACTGCCTGATCAAGCCTTTTACGTTACATGCCCTATACAACTGTCTTCAACACTTCTAAAGGAGGGTCCAGTGAAACCCTATCGTGTACTGGTCGTTGAGGATCATCCCTTTCAGCATGAATACCTGCTGAATGTTTTCAATGAAGTGGGTGGCTTTGCAGTTGATACCGTTTGGGACGGCGAGGGTGCGTTGAAGTGCCTGGCGCGCAATGACTATGATTTGTTGCTTAGCGATTTACTGATGCCCGGCATGGATGGCGTGCAATTGATCCAGAAAGTTTCCGGGTTGAAAAAGCGACCGGCACTTGCGCTGATGAGCGCCTCATCACGTCGAATGCTGATCAGTGCGGGGCTGGCGGCGAAAAACCTGGGGATTTGCGTAGTCGGATTGATCTCCAAGCCGGTCGAATTCAATGCAGTGATGCGTTTGAAAGAGCGGATGGCAATTTTTCGGGTCAATGGGGATCTGAACCCCGCTCTGGCCATAGAGGTCGATCCGCAAAAAATCGAAATGGCGATGGGCAATGGCCAGATCCAGGCCTGGTTCCAGCCCAAAAAATCACTGCGCAACGGCAATATTCTCAGTGCTGAAGCACTGGTGCGCTGGGCGCACCCCGACGTTGGCCTGTTATTGCCCAAAGACTTTCTCTCCATCCTGATTGCCCAGAGGTTGGAAGAGCGGCTGCTGTGGCTGATGCTGGAGCAAACCTTGGTGGCGCAAAGGAAATG
The DNA here is from genome assembly GCF_019345465.1 of Pseudomonas sp. NKUCC02_KPG. Classification (GTDB taxonomy): domain Bacteria; phylum Pseudomonadota; class Gammaproteobacteria; order Pseudomonadales; family Pseudomonadaceae; genus Aquipseudomonas. The sequence continues at coordinate 319,744 of NZ_JAHKRC010000005.1, read as the reverse complement.
GCGCGAGCAAGGCTGGGATATCCCGGTATCCATCAACCTGCCAACGCATTTGCTGGATAACCACGACCTGGCCGACAACTTGCGCGATTACGTGGTGGCGGATGGCGCAGAGCCGCGCAGTATTGTTTTTGAGTTGATGGAAAGCTCAACCACTGAAGAACTCAGTAATTACTACGCTGGCGCCTGTCGCTTGCGCATGATGGGCTTTGGTTTGGCTCAGGATGACTTCGGCAAGGGGTTCAGCTCCTATTTCAACCTGGTTTCAACACCCTTCAGTGAGCTCAAAATAGACCGCTCGCTGGTGCATGGCTGTGTTGAAAATGAAAACCTGGCTTCGGCACTGCGCAGTCTCGTGGAATTAAGTCAAAAGTTGGGCCTGACCGTCGTTGCAGAAGGTGTGGAGACACAGGCAGAGCTTGCCTTCCTGCGCAGTATCGAGTGTGACCAGGCGCAGGGTTTTCTGATTTGCGCAGCCGTATCGTGCACCGACTTTGAAACTCTTTTGCTCGAGGATAGCTCTAAGCCATCATGGGGATAGCTTGAGTCATCACTGATGGGCACCGCCCTCTGCAGGAGCACACCAGTTCCTGCACAGTTGTGCGTGCCCTTACTACTTGGAGCCAGGCAATGCGCGAGTTGAAGGTAGTGATTGCCGATGATCATCCAGTGGTGTTGCTGGGGCTTCGGGAAGTGATTCAACGTGATGAACGTTTCATTCTGGCAGGCGAGGCGCTGAGTTCTTCGCAATTGGTCGAGCAGCTGTCGTTGCATCAACCTGCCCTGGTGATAACCGATTTCAATATGCCGGGTGATGAAATCTATGGCGACGGTCTACAACTGATCGAGTACCTCAGTGAGCAATTTCCGGCTGTGAAGATCCTGGTGCTGACGATGGTGAGCAACCAGCTGATTATTTCGCGCCTGCTGGAAATGGGGGTGGCGGGGGTGATTGCCAAAAGCCATATCCGTGAAGAAATCGGCAAGGCACTCAATGCCTTGGCCAATGATCGGACCTACAATGCACCTGCTGTGCCTGCCACGTCCGTATTGAGCAACGTCAAGGTTATCGATGAGCGTTTCTCTACGCTGTCGCCCCGCGAAGTTGAGGTACTGCGCCTTGTTGTAGCAGGAAGCAGTGTGGGCGACATTGCCCGGCAGCTCGAGCGCAGCGTCAAAACGGTCAGCACCCAGAAAGTGTCGGCGATGCGCAAGCTGGAGGTACAGAATGACCATGCCTTGATCACTTACTGCATCAAGGCCGATCTGTGGAACCTGTAGTCGTTGCCTACCTGGAGTCATGCACGCTATGCCGCAAATGAAAGTCTTACTGGCTGACGACCACCCGATCGTATTGATGGGGGTACGCGAAATTATTGAGCGTGACTCGCGGTTCAAGGTCGTGGGCGAGGCCATGAGCTCCTCAGAGTTGATCGACAAAATTTCGCAATTGAACCCTGACGTCATCATTACTGACTACAACATGCCGGGTGACGAGCAATACGGTGACGGTACCCGGCTGGTGGAGTATCTGCGCCGACATTTCCCCGAGCCGCGGGTATTGATCCTGACGGTCATCTCCAATCCACAGGTTCTGAGCTGGTTGTATGGGTTAGGTATCAGCGGGGTTATTTCCAAGAGTGCAGGGCTTGAGCAAATCCTGGTCGCGCTGGATGCGTTTTACCGTGATGGGCATTATCAGCAAGACACCCTTGAGGGTGCTCCAAGTGAGGATGAAGCTGGTATTTCGCAAATGCTCAGCCAATTGACGGTCAGGGAGTTTGAAGTCTTGCGCCTGTTCGCTACGGGGGTGAGTGTGGGTGAGGTTGCCCAAAGCTTGAATCGCAGCATTAAAACCATCAGTACCCTGAAGATTTCTGCAATGCGCAAGCTTAATGTCGACAATGATCAGGCGCTGCTGATCCTGTGTGTCAAAGCCAACCTGTTCGCCTGATTGTTCGGCGTTACAAATAGATCATTTCCATCAACAGCGTTGAGCTGTAGCTACCGATGGCTGGCAGTTCTTGCCCGGCTTTTACGGGGCGTACAGATAGCTGAAGTTTGAGCCGGGTGCCTTCAACCGGGAATATCAGTTGTTCCTCCAGCTTCAAGTCCACCACTTTCAACGTACTGCTCATGTCGCTCAGGCGTGTTCTGAGGCCCAGCCTGTCGAGCGTAGTGCGCAGCGTGTTGCTGTCAAAAGAGCCATTGCCCGCACTGAAGCGCAAGTGCACCTGACTGCCCTTGATGCATTGGAAATCAAGGGTCACATCGGTCCAGTCGGTGATGTCCGAGTTCAGTGAATTCAGGTTTGTCTTGGGGATATCGACATTCTGCGACGTCGGAAAATTAGCCGTGCAGGGCGGTTTTATCAGCGTACCGAGCACTTCAATCAGGGCGTCATCCTGTGCACGGCTGGCCGAACTGAACAGCAGGGCAGCGGTAGACAGCAGTGCCACCCACAGGCTCACTCTGGCGAGCATGGACACCTCACAGGTACTCGATACTGATGACTGCAGAGGTGCTGAATGCGCCCTCAGTCAGTACGCCCAGAGCGATCAATTTTGCTTTCAGGCTCAGGTTGACTGTGCCGCTCTGGTTGGTCAGGTTTCGTTTGACTCCGGTAATGTTGGCAGCCGTGCTGTCGCTGTTCCAGAGCAGTGAATAACCCAGATTGGCTTTGCCCGTTGCCGCTTGTGTGGTTGAGCCCTGAATCGTGCGGGCAGCCTGAATGCTGACGGCCAGAGCCGAGTTGGCCGGGCAGGTCATGATGAGGGGAATATCTATCAGCCCGGCATCGGCAACCTGGTCATAACGCAGGCTGCCGAAGTTGGCGGTCAGCGTCTTGTTGCTGTTCAGGGTGCAGGGCGGGCGCGTCAGGGTCCCGGTCAGGTTGATGGTCACGGAGTCAGTTGCGGCGTTGGCGGCTGTGCAGAGAAAACCCGCAAAAAGTGCAGCGGTCATCGACGTGGATATTTTCATGGTTGAGTTCCTGAGCCTGATCATAGATAGGTGATGTTGAGGGTGTACTGACTGGAGAAATTACCGGTTGGCGAAACGCTGGTGTTCAGACGTGGCCGAAAGCCCAGGCGAATGGTGTTGGTACCGGTTGTGAGCGGCAGCGTACGTGGACTGTTGAAGGTGACTGCGGTGTTGTTGTCGGCCCAGGTGGCGGCCATGGACAGGCCTGCGAGGGTGGTGGCAGAGACGCCCGGGCTGCCGCTGATGGCCGGCTGGGTAGGCACCAGCGTGGCAGTCGCCTGAGTACCGCGAGTGCAGTTCATCGTGACATTGGCGATTTGCTGGGAGCTGGCAAAGTCGTTGCTGCTGAGTGTGCCGAAGGGCAGGTTGAGGGTTTTTGCCGAGCCCATCGAGCAGGCGGGCTGAATGACCCGGAAACTGAGAATGACCGTCTGCAGGTAGTCGGCATAATTTTCAAAACCCCGGATTGAGGTGTCTGTGAGCGAAACGCTGACCTTGTAGTCGCCGGGGGTCACGGGGGCTGTTCCGAGAAGCCGTACATTGTAGGAAAAGGTGTCACCTACAAATAATTGAACGCAGCTTGAAGGCATGCATGTACTGCTCGCAGTCCCTATAGGGAGCTCAGGCACCATCAAGCCCGAGTTGGTATGGAACACTTGAACCTTGCTGCCTCTGCCAGAGTTGTAGAACTGGCTGTGCTGCAATGAAGCACCATAGGGGTACCAACGCGTAACCCGGCAGTTGGCGGTCATGTTGGCGGTGTAGTTCGTTGATGGCGCGAGATCGCCCAGTTGAATAATGCCGGTGGTCCCCGTAGCCGTGCACGCGAGGTTGTTTTGGATCAACGCAAAGGCCTGTTGGCTGACCAGGCTGAGCAGCATGCACAGTAGCAACAAGCTACCTTTGAAAAGGCTCAGGCGAGATGATTTGACGGTTGAGTCACGCATCGGGAGTCCTTGGGGTGTCTGCCGGTTTGGCATCGCAACTGACGTGCAGTTGCCCTATGCCTGTCTCTGACAGGTTGTAAGTATTGAGATCCAGGTCTTTGGTGCACCACGGCTGGCCGTTGACGTTGATCATCAGCCGCGCCTTGTCGGGTACGCCGGTCATGAATACCCGGCCCTTGTCGGCAACCATCGCACTGCTCAGCAAGGTGCCGTTGAGGTCATAGAGCTGCGCTTCTGCGGCAAAAGGTGCTGGCTTGCCATTGCTTGCACTGACGGTGACCAGCAGGCGACGGCCGTTGTGGGTCTCGAAATTGGCCAGCACAAAGGCTCCACGGTTGGGGGTGACTTCCTGGACCAGGTTGGCGATATCGGTGTTGTCCGAGAGCGAGTCGGTGTTGAGCGATACCTTGTTTTTCCTGTACGGCTGGGCCGAAGGGATAATCGTGTAGCCGCTGCCGTTGGTCTTGATCCCGCTTTTGGTCAGCACGCCCACATCGGCGGCACCAGGTGTGGCAACGATGATGTTGGTCTCGCCCAATGGCTGGGTGAACATCACTGTGTTGCGTGTGGCCACCACCGCACCTTCCACGCCGTAGTCCGTCTGGCGTGTGTTTTGATCCTTGTTGTATGAACCGTGCCAGATGGCATTGGCCGCGTTGTAACGGGCCGCGACCGAACCACCGAGCACACGATCGTCTTCACTGACTTGCTGGTTGATGCCCAGGTTGTAAGACAGGGCATCGTCCTTGAGCTGCGAGCCGCTGAAGGTGGCGTTGCGGCTGGCATTTCCGCCCGAGTCCTGGTTGGTGCTGAAACCGATCCGGCTGCTGCTGCCCGGGTTGCCCAACGGCAGGCTGACGCTCAGCGATACGCTGCGAATGTCATCACCGGTGCCGCTGTTCTGTGCCAGGCCCAGGTTGTAAGAGGCGCTGCCGACACTGAAGCTGTAGCCCAACTGAACGGACGTATTGCTCTTGGCCCGGTTCCAGTAATCGGTTTTGGTCAGGTTGGCGTACATGCCGCCATAGGTGCCAAATTGTTGCGAAACGTTGGCGGTAAAGCTGCTTTTCATATGGCCGGTCAAGTACGGTGAAAACGTTGCACTGCTGTTCTGCATTTCATCCGCATAGGGCGCGAGTGAGTTGTTGGAGCGTGCGTTGATCGCTTCGTTAAAACTGTAATAGCCGCTGGTGGAGTAGCGGTAGCCGATCAGGCTGAAATTGGTATCGGTCAAGTCAATGGACTTGGAGTAACGAAAGCGATAGGACTGCCCGCTCAAGGTCTTGGCGTCGGTGCCCATGTCGTCGCTGATGGCATGGGTCACGTCCAGTGAAATGGCACCAAAGCCCGCAAAGTCGTGGGCAAAACCCAGCAGCGCCGATTTGTACTGTTCGCTGACGATGCTACCGCCAAACAGTGTGGTGCCTTCGGTCAGCCCGCGGCGATAGGTGCCCTGGACAAACCCTGGCTTTGGAGAGCTCTGCGCACCCTCGGCCGGGCGATACTGGCCTGCGGTAACCGCGTAGCTTTGCTGGCCTTCTCGCAGCATGTAAGGCACGGACGAGAACGACTGGATGTACACCTGGCGCTCGCCATTGGGACCCTCAATGGTGACTTCGATATCGCCGTTACCGGAGGTCGAGTACAGGTCTTTGAGGGCGAACGGGCCTGAAGGTACCCATTGCTCACTGATCACGTAACCGCGCTGGCGCAACGTCACCAGCGAGCGGCCATTGGCAACTCCGCGCACTACGGGTGCAAAGTTGCGCGCGTCGTCGGGCAGCATGTCCAGATCAGAGGCAATACCCACTCCCCGGTAAGAAATAGTGTCAAACAAATCACTGTCGGTTGCGCTCTCACCCACCGTGGCGATGGCCATCAGGTTACCCAGGTCACGCTGCACATAAGTGTCTACGGACTTCCAGCTACCATCGACCTGGGTGCTTTTTTGCCAGGTGGAGAAGTTGCGAAAGCGCCAGGCGCCACTATTGAGCCCGCTGTGCACACTGCCGAACTGTGATTGACGACTACCGAACTGGTTCTCGTAGTTACTGCCGGAAAAGCTGTAATTGGCAAAAGCCACCTGCTCGCCGTCGCTCCAGGTTTTGCGGCGTGTCTCGAAAGGAACGCTGCCGATATAGGCCTGGGGAACTTGCAGATTCAGATGCTGCTTGTTGAAGTCGTAGTCATAGGTGACCCCAGTAAGGTCACGGTTGAAATACACGCAATTGTCAGTGCTGATGTCGGCGTTTTTCAGACGTGCCGGATCAACACCCAAATCTGTCAGGCCTTGAAGACTGAAGCAGGGGAACAGGCCGTTTGGAGTCGAAACCTGGCTCGCTGTTTCGCGAATAAAATGCAGGTCGCGTTGCTCAACAAGCCGGTCATCCACTGACAGGTCAACCCGGTAAATACCAGGCAGTTGCCCCTGACTCATGGCTTTTACTTGCTCGGCCACTTCGGTCGAAGCATTACCGCCGCCAATTTCCAGAAAGGAAGAATCGAAGCTGTAGTCGGCATGGACCACGTTCGATGTCAGGCCTGCAGCGCCGAGGGTGACGATGCTCCAACACTTTATTCTGCGCGCGAAAGCGCACATGCGCAGTCGCAGCATGAGGGAGTCCTTCCAGTCGACGGATTATTCAGTCATCAATGCGGGGTAACGGGAGCTGCCTTGACCGTGCTGCCGTACTCGTTGATGTAGCTGAGGATCAGCGTGTCGCTGTTCTTGATGGCCGTGCCGGTGGTCACCGTGCTGCCCGGCTTGATCACTTCGGGTATGTCTTTGCTGGCGGTGTTGTTGATCAACAGCTCACTGACCACAACGTTGAAACCCGACGGGTTATGCACTGTCAGTTTTCCACCTTGCGTACCCCACTGAAGTTTCTCTACCGCTTCGGGCAATGTGCCTTTCAAGTTTGCGGGGCGATAAAACAATTTGATCGTGGTCTTGAGTGCGATTTGCAGCACGTTTTGATTGCGCTGCTCTTCACTCTTGGCCGGGATGGCTTTGACATTGAGCAAAAACAGACTTTCTTTATCACTGGGCAGGTTCTGCGCATTGGTGGCAATCACCCGCAAAATGTTCTGGCCCTTGGCGTCCAGGCGAAACAGGGGTGGCGTGACAATAAATTCGTCCGCGCTTGCATCGCGATTGTCAAACGGGCTTACCCACGACTGAACCAGATAGGGCACGCCGTCATCGCCCGAGTTTGAAAGTACCAGGTTGGCTTCCTTCTCCTTGCTTTGATACACAACGCGCGTGGAGCCCACATTGACGCCTGCCTGAACCTGAGGCAGCCAGAAGCCAGCTGCCAGAGCCAAAAAGGCTGCAACTTTTAAACGCATGAAGGTGTCCTCTTGTTAACGCCAGAGCTCGCGATAAGCCGCGAGCTCTCTCGTTAAAAACATGAATTACTTGTAGGTAACGTCGAAGCTGGCCAATGCGTTGACTTTACCGGTACCGATACCACGTACACCTTGGGTGTCTTCCGAAGCTTCGGTGTCGGCAACCAGACGTACATAGGACGCGGTGAAGTCAAAAGTGTTGGACTGTGGACGCAATACGTAATCGTTGCTGGCAGTGTTCAACGGCAACTTGTTACCTGTACGGGCATCGTTGATCTGGATGCCGACGCCGCTCACCTGGTTTTCACCGGTCATGCCCAGCACGGTTGCATCAGTGCCGGACTGCTGGCCGCTAAACTTGATGGAAGCGTTTTTCAGGGTTGAACCGCTGCAGTTTTCCAGCGAGATCGAGAACGGTGTGGCACCCGCAGTGGCGACAGCGCCTACGGTGTTCGGGAAGTCGGCGATGCGAACCTGACCCATATCAACGGCTTTTTTCACGCTTTCGCTGTTGATGGTGCAAGCGTTGTCGTTGATGGTGCCAGTGAACTCAACCTGGCCATCAGCGGCTTGCGCGGTAGCGGTAGCCATGACGATCAGTAGTGAAGAACCACAAAGCGCAGTGTATTTACCGATTTTTTGAAACATGTGAGATGACCTCTACAGACGAGTGATGTGTGTTGCTCATTTTTTTTGCCCCCTCCTGTTCACGGCTTGCCACAGCAGGTGCTAAACAGAATGCAATTAGAAGTGGCTGAACCCCATCAGACGATTCCTGTTCTGGCTGTCTCTGTATCCTTGACCGGCAAAGTTCCTGCTAGAGCGGCAATAACCATGAAGCAAGAAAAGGCACGTCTTGGTGCATTGGCACTGAGCTCACTGCGACTGAACAAACTGCTGCTCCTGCTGACCGGGCTTGCCCTGCTGTTGGTGAGCATGAGTTATTGGGCTGTTAACCGGGTGTTGAAGGAGGAGGGCGAGAAGACCGATTTTCACTTCGCACGGCTGATGGAAAGCATTCATGAACATGAAGCCTTTTTACGTATTGCCGCACAGAGCTACAGCCAGTCCAACGAAAACCTGCTGATAGACAACCGGCCAAGCTCGCAACTGGCGCTCATCCGTCAGGGGGATGAGCGTTTGTTCCAGAACCGCGACACGGCCAAGTCATTGCCCTTCACGGTGAGCCAGCGAGACAGGTACACCCATGAAGATATGCAGGGTGTTTACTCGTTTGGTGTGCAGTTGACCGACCTGTTCACGGCTTACTGGTCTGATTCACACTATGTGGCACCGCAGGTATTTGTGTTTTCTCCCAGCGATCAATTCACTATTGCGGTGCCCGGAATTGATGGCACCCGGCAGTACCCCATACTTCTCAAGAACAACTTTTTCGACGTGACCAAGCGTTTGTACGATGAGCTTGTAGCGCGCAGCCATGAACTCCGCGGTGATGAGCTGATCTGGTTAAGAGCCCCACAGGGGCTGATTCAAAAGCGCAGGTACATTGTGGGCGCTATCGGTCTTAACCTGTCCCGTCACTTTATGCCGCCGGGGGGTGAAGGCAATGACTCGGTCATCCTGAGTGCCTTGCTGGATGTCAGCGACATCAGTGATCTGGAGCGTTTGTTGATGCACCCTACCAACAGTCGCCTGACTTTGATCTCGCCTGCGGGTGATGTATTGCTGGGTGAGGTTCAGGATGTCGAGGAGTTACCGCTGGGCTTGAGCATCACCCGCAACGGTCTGCGCTTCAAGTTGAGTTCGGGTGGGGCTATGCCCTGGATCGGGTTGTATGCAATCAGCTATCAGAATTTTTTTGGCTATGCCAAATGGCCTTTGGCGGGAGCCGTTGGCCTGCTTCTGCTGTTTGTATTGATTGGCTGGCGCGTCAACCGCTGGTATCGCATGAAAATTATCGAGCCCGCACAGCGGTCCAACAAATCCCTGACTGAAAGCGAAGAATTCAACCGGGTCATGCTTGATAACGCACCCGTAGGCCTGTGTGTGGTTGAGCGCGGTACCGGGGTCGTATTACTGGAAAATAAGCGGGCGCAGCAATGGCAGGGAACACCTGAACTCATTGCCTTGTTGAAGCGCGATTATGGTGAACATGAGTTGGGCGAGATACAGCTTGAAGTTTCGGGACGTCATCTTCAGGCTTGTTTCGCCTTCACCCGTTACAAAGGCAAAGACGTAGTACTCTGCGGTTTCAACGACATCACCCGGCATGTGGATGACGCCAACCTGATGGAGCAGGCACGTCGTTCGGCCGACGAAGCCAGCAAGGCTAAAACCCTGTTCCTGGCCACCATGAGCCATGAGATTCGCACGCCTCTGTATGGGGTGCTTGGCAATCTTGAACTCCTTGAACTAACGCCTCTGAGTGAGCGCCAGCATGAATACCTGCACACCATTCAGCGCTCATCAGCGGTGTTGTTTCAGTTGATCAGCGATGTGCTGGACGTGTCCAAAATCGAGTCCGGACAAATGGCGGTCGATGCTCAAACATTCAGTCCTCTGGATTTATTCGAAGATTGCGTGCGCAGTTATTCGGCTGCTGCGAGCAACAAGGGATTGAAAATATTCGCCTGTGCCGACGCGACCTTGCCACCACTCTTGTGCGCAGACGCGGTGCGTATCCGGCAAATCATCGACAACCTGCTAAGTAACGCGATCAAGTTCACCGAGACCGGCTGGGTTGTCTTCAGGCTCAAGGTGGTCGGTATTGAGCACGGCCAGGCGTCATTGCAGTGGCAGGTTTCCGATACCGGCGTGGGGATCAGCGAGGAGCAACTGACTCGCCTGTTCAAGCCCTTTTCTCAGGTGGGTGGCAGTGAGCGTGCAGGGGGGGCCGGGCTGGGCCTGTCTATTTGTGCCCGACTGAGCGAGATGATGGGTGCCACGTTGCGGGTGGTCAGTGAGCCGGGGCTGGGCAGCAGTTTCTCGTTGCATACGAACTTGCCGGTTATTGCAGGCTCGCTGGATAACAGCGCCGATATTGACCTTGAGGGTGTGAGTGTCTATGTGCGTACTCCGCGCAATGATATCGGACAGCTCCTGGTTGATTGGTTAAGCCGTTGGGGCGCGCGTGCTCAAGTATTTCCGGCAACGGATACCCCGGACAGCCAGGCCATTTTGCTGGATGTTGATCCTGACCCGCAGCTCTCGCTGCCCTGGTCGGGTGAGCGTGTGATTGCAACCGAAACGGGCCGCAGCCAGCCGCAAAAGACAGAGCGTGGCTGGGAGATCAATGCCTATGACATTCGTGCCATAGCCAGAACGCTGATGCAGGTTGCACACGGCACCGTGCAACAGACGATCTCCAGTGTGCAGCGACCTCTTGCACGCCTGGACCTGAGCGTTCTGGTGGCGGAAGACAATCCCGTCAACCGGGAGATTCTCAAAGAGCAGCTTGAGGCGTTGGGCGTGCGAGTGACGTTGGCTGAGGATGGTGAGCAAGCCTTGTTGCGCTGGAATGAGGCGTCGTTCGATTTGGTGATCACCGACGTCAATATGCCCAGGCTCGATGGCTATCAGCTGACACGCCGCTTGCGAGAGCTTGACCCTCTGGTGCCGATTATTGGTGTCACAGCCAATGCGATGCGAGAGGAGGGAGAGCAATGCCTGAAGGCCGGGATGAATGTCTGGCTGGTCAAACCGCTGAGTCTGACAACCTTGCGCCAGACCTTGTCAGTCTACTGTTCTCAGTCAGCACAACCGCAGCCGCCCACGTTGCAGGCTGTCGCAGAGGTTGTGCAAAAGGATGATCTTGAAGACTGGATTACGCTTTCACCGAGCATGCACCGATTGTTTATCACTACCATGCATGAGGATCTGGAACAGGCACAGTTGGCTTTGCAAGAAGCCAATACATCGAAATTGCTCAATCATGTACACCGTATGCATGGCTCTTTTGCCACGGTAGGTGCCGTTGCCTTGGCGGCGGCCTGTGATGAGTGCGAAGTCGGGTTGCTGCGTGAGCCCTTGAGTGCAGAGTCTGCCAGCAGAATCCATGCGTTGTTGAAACGCTTGCACCGTGCAGTGTCCAGGCTGGTTGACGGGGAGTTGTATCCCAACGGCGAATAATCGTAACCGATGGTATTCATTGATCTTTTTTTATTTGTTGCTTGACGTCTCTGCTGTAAAGAACGTTTAATTACGGCCTTGCCCAGATAGCTCAGTCGGTAGAGCAGGGGATTGAAAATCCCCGTGTCGGCGGTTCGATTCCGTCTCTGGGCACCACTACATAGAAAACCCCTGATGCCTGATGGCTTCGGGGGTTTTTTGTTTTTGGCCGCTGCAGTTATTGGCCGGCCTGTCCCGGTAACCCTTTGTCGCCTCGCTACTCATCACGCCTTTTTAGGGTGTCTACTTCCAGTGCGGCTTTTGTCTTTGCCAAGAGGTGAGCGCGATGAGCAACGAACGGATGGCACCTGAAACCAAAGGCGTGACGGTCAAACTGCTTGCAACGATTGATCTTGGCCCTGAGATCGAAGGGATGTCGGGGCGCCAGCTTCGCATGCGGATGGTGACGATTGAACCTGGCGGCGTTTTTGGGCCGGTTCATAACCATATAGACAGGCCCGGCACCGTCTACATCCTGCACGGCGTAATCACTGACCATCGTAATGGCATCGCCAGGGATTATGGCCCGGGAGTGGGCTGGCCCGAGGACAGGCACACCACACACTGGCTTGAAAACCGAGGGGTGATTGAGGCAGTGGAGATTTCTGTCGATATCGTCAGGCAGCCATGAATGTATGCCTGACAGTCGGGATGATTGCGCGCGAGCATGGCGCGAAAAACTAATCCCCCAGACACAAGAAAGCCCGCACTAGGCGGGCTTCTTGTTGGTTTCATGTTCATCTTGCGATGTAGTGAAACCGGTGTTTGGTGGCTACACAGGGACTTGAACCCCGGACCCCAGCATTATGAATGCTATGCTCTAACCAACTGAGCTATGTAGCCAATGGCGCGCATTATTCCCTCGTAATGGACATGTGTCAAGCAAATATCTTAAAAAATCTTTGTGCTATCAACTGCTTAAGGTTTTGGGCGGCTTTGGATGGCAATATCTTGTAAAAAAATGGCACATTGACGTACCTGCAAGCGCGCATTCACCTGTCGTACGGAAGCTCAAATGGCTCTTAGCAACGCTCAAACAACTACAACCGCGTCCCCTCCAGTTCCCCAGTCCAGCCCGTTAGTCATGCGCATTATCGGCGCCGTGGCGTTGGCGCATCTGATCAATGACCTGATCCAGGCGGTACTGCCGTCGATCTATCCGATGCTCAAGGCCAAATATGACCTGACCTTTACCCAGATCGGGCTGATTACCCTGACGTTCCAGATGACGGCTTCTCTATTGCAGCCGTGGGTGGGTTACTACACCGACCGTCATCCCAATCCGTTATTGCTGCCAGCCGGTATGGTGTGCACCCTGATAGGGATTTTGATGCTGTCCCAGGTTGGCAGCTTTCCGCTGATCCTGCTGGCGGCAGGGCTGGTCGGGGTTGGCTCTTCAACCTTTCACCCTGAAGCATCCCGCGTGGCAAGGCTGGCCTCAGGCGGGCGTTACGGCCTGGCGCAATCGACCTTTCAAGTGGGTGGCAACGCGGGCTCGGCCTTCGGGCCGTTGTTGGCTGCGGCCATCATTATTCCCTATGGCCAGGGCAATGTGGCCTGGTTCGGGCTATTTGCGCTGTTCGCCGTAGGGCTGCTGTATGTCATTAGCCGCTGGTACCGCAACCACTTGAACCTGTTCAAGCTCAAGGCCGGGCAGAAAGCGACCCATGGCCTTTCAAAACGGCGGGTGCTCGGTGCGTTGGTGGTGCTCGGCCTGCTGGTGTTCTCCAAGTATTTCTACATGGCGAGCCTGACCAGCTACTACACCTTCTTCCTGATTGAGAAGTTCGATGTGTCGGTCTCGACTTCACAGCTGTATCTGTTCCTGTTCCTGGGAGCCGTTGCAGCGGGTACGTTCTTTGGTGGGCCGATAGGCGATCGCATCGGACGCAAGGCGGTGATCTGGTTCTCGATACTCGGGGTGGCACCGTTCACGTTGATGTTGCCTTATGCCGACCTGTTCTGGACCAGTGTGCTCAGTGTGGTCATCGGCTTTATTTTGGCATCTGCCTTCTCGGCTATCGTGGTGTACGCCCAGGAGCTGGTGCCGGGCAATGTGGGAATGATTGCGGGTATCTTCTTTGGCTTGATGTTTGGCTTTGGCGGGATCGGTGCCGCCTTGCTCGGGCATCTGGCTGACATTCATGGCATCGAGTACGTCTATACCCTGTGCTCATATCTGCCGCTGTTCGGCGTGCTGGCGATTTTGCTGCCGCGAACGAAAAAAATCTGAATCGGTAGTAGGGGGGGCCACTCCCTGGCCTTTCTGCACGCTAGCCCTCAACCATGGACCTCTCTGTGCAGATGTCCGTGGTGAGCACTAGCAGTGGGTGGCTATCTTGAGCTGCTCCCGGGCCCGCGAGATGCGTGAACGAACCGTCCCTATGGGGATTTCCAGAACATTGGCCGTGTCGCGATAGCTGCCGCCGCTTTCCAGCGACGCGTACAGCGTATTGCGCATTTCGGTTGGCAGCCGGTTGATGGCCGTGAGGGTCAGTTCAAGACGTCGACGGATTTCGAACTGACCACCCGGGTCGCTGGCGCAGTGCTGCTCAGGGCAGAGCGTCTCGTCGAACTCGCAATGTACCGGCCTGGCGTACAGCCGGCGAAAGTGATTGCGAATCAGATTCTGGGCAATGCCGCACATCCATGTGCTCAGTGTTGCCTGGCCATTGAAGCGGTGTTTGCTTCGCCAGGCCTCCAGACAGGTCACTTGAAAAATATCGTCCGCATCCTCGGGGTTCAATACGCGCTTGTGAATAAACGCTTTCAGTTTTTTCTGGAGCCCGGTCGACAGATCAAGGGGGGTGGCAGAAGAGGTCAAATGGGGAGGGGAGAAAACATCATCAAGGCGATTCATTATTTATCCTCAGGTGAGCGCTATCGAAATGATTTCGACGAAGGCCTCCTAAGCACCGCCTGTGCCAATCAATGAATTAACTGTATGTGATTGTTTTTTAAGGGTTTTAATTTTCATATTGCACACATGCTGTGCTGAAACTTGCGTGGCCTGTCCTGGGCTTGCGCCAACTTTTTCAAAAAAACATGTCAGCTACGCGCCGGGGAACCGTTTGCCCGGGGCCGGCCACACAGGACATCGAACCTTCCTGACTTGGCATCCCCATGAAATTTGACGGACGAAACGACGCCGTGCAGGCACTGAGCTCGATGCTCTCTTCGCGGGCCGTTCAATTTCAGACGCCGCAGTCGTCTCAGCAAAGCGCCGCCGAGGAAGTCGGCATGCTGTTCAGTCAGAAGGTCGAGAGCAGCAGCAAGGAACTGAGTCAACGCAAGCTGCGAACGCTGGATACTCAGGTTCAGAGAATTCAGGGTATTGAACAACTGAACGAACTCTATGAGCAGTTGGGTCATCCGGGCCAGCTCAGCCTGGGGCAACTGGCCCGGCAAGTTCGTCAGGAGCTGTTGTCAAAGCCGGATGTCGAGGGTTTGCTGACGTTGACCGGTGGTGATCCTGCTCGCACCCACGTCGTACTGCAGCACGTGACAGATCAGGCCCTGGCACGCGGGCGTGAAACTGAAGCGGCGCTGGCGCGTGATTTTCAAGAGCAGGTGCAAGCCCGCTATCACCCGCAGATCCAGGCCGGGGTGAATATCGCGCTGGCGCTTAAAACGGCCGATGGCGATGCCGCATTGCGACAGGCGGTTCGTGTTTTGTATTACACCAGCGTTGTGGTGAAGCAATCGCTGGTGAGCATTACCCAGGCGCTGCTGGGGCTGTTCGGTGAAGAGGGGATCAGTGCCGGGCTGAGCATGATGAGACGAGCGCTGGCGGATGATCTTGCGGCCTACCGTCCCTCGGTGCCGACCATCAAGCTGCGAGCTTTGTTGCTCGGTCTGCAGGGTTGCAGTCAACTGGGCAGTGCCTTGGGTAACTGCCGTCTTTTTCTTGAGCGTTTGCCATCCCGTGAACGTCAGGCCGAACTGTCGGCCGTAGCCCTGATGCAGCGCCTGTTGGGATACGCGAGTACGGACATTGACGCCGAGGAGGTTCGAAGCCTGAGCCGGGAGTTGGGTGGCGCCAGGCTGTCCAGCCAACTGGTCTCGCTGAATCAACTCTACCCGTTGATTCAGCACCTTCCCTTGGTGCTGTGGAGTGATCCGGAAAAGCGCCAGACCACCTTGCAGCTTTTTTTGAGCCTGATGGGTGAACACACTCAGGCCGAAGGCATTGCCCAACTGAGGCCCGGGTTGTCGAGATACATTCGATGATACTCGTCCAATGGCTCAATAAAGGCCTGGGCCGCGTTGCAAGTCCGGGAGAGGTGCTCGGGGCCATCGTGGTCCTGGGGATGGTGTTTATTTTTATCGTGCCGCTGCCGACCTGGATGGTCGATATCCTGATTGCGGTCAATATCTGTATTGCCTGCCTGCTGATTGTTCTGGCGTTTTACTTGCCGAGTCCTTTGGCGTTCTCTTCGTTTCCTGCACTCCTGCTGCTTACCACGATGTTTCGTCTGGCGTTGTCGATTGCGACGACCCGGCTGATCCTGATGGATCAGGATGCCGGTGACATTGTCGAGGCGTTCGGCAACTTCGTGGTTGGGGGCAATCTCGCCGTCGGGCTGGTGATCTTTCTGATCATCACCATCGTCAACTTTCTGGTGATTACCAAGGGCTCGGAACGGGTGGCCGAGGTGGCGGCGCGCTTCAGTCTGGATGCAATGCCTGGCAAGCAGATGTCCATCGACAGTGACTTGCGTGGCGGATTGATCAATGGTGCGCAGGCTCGTCACAGGCGCGATGAGTTGTCTCGGGAAAGCCAACTGTTCGGGGCAATGGACGGCGCCATGAAATTTGTGAAGGGGGACGCCATCGCAGGCTTGGTCATTGTTGTGATCAACATACTGGGCGGGTTTTCCACCGGCATGCTGCAACACGGAATGAGTGCTGCCCAAGCCATATCGCTGTATTCAGTGTTGACCATTGGTGATGGCCTGATCGCGCAGATTCCGGCGCTGCTGATTTCATTGACCGCAGGCATGATCATCACCCGTGTCGCTCCCGACGACCAATCCCCACGCAGCAACATCGGTACGCAGATCGAGCAGCAAATAACCGGCGAACCCAAGAGCTGGATAATCGCATCGGCGGGAATGCTGGCGTTCGCTGCCTTGCCCGGGATGCCGACCCTGGTTTTTGTCGGTATTGCCCTGGGCACCTTTTCGCTGGGGCTTTACCTGTTGCTGCGCAGCAGCAAGGTCGAGGAACTGCAACCGGTACAGGTGGAACAGATTGCCCCTGAACAAAACGGCGAAGAGGATCTGAGAGTGTTCGAACCGTCGCGCCCTTACTTGTTGCAGTTCGCCAGCGCACATCAGCATCAGGAGCGCACCACGCAACTTATTCACGGGATTCGTCAGGTGCGCAACAGCATTGTCACGACTGCCGGCTTGACCCTCCCTTCCTTTGAAATCGAATACAGCGCCCTGCTGGCCGAGGATGAATTCCGCTTTTGTGTTCACGAAGGGCCAGTGCTCAAGGCAACCTTTGGTGACTGGCTGGCCGTGGCGCGGGACAGTGTCGACCCGCACCCCCCGAGTGCGTTTAGAGGCAGCGAGCAGCGAGATGAACTGGACTGGCTATGGCTGCAACCCGACGACCCGCTGCTGGCCCGGGAAGAGGTCAGGTCGTTCAGTGCCCATGCCTTGATTCTCGAACGCATGCGCCAGGCCATGATGATCAGCGGGCCACGGTTTCTGGGGATCCAGGAGAGTAAATCGATTCTCGGCTGGCTTGAACAAAGCCAGCCTGAGCTGGTGCAAGAGCTGCAACGCATCATGCCGCTCTCTCGATTCTCTGGCGTCTTGCAGCGCCTGGCCAGTGAGGGAGTGCCCTTGCGCGCCGTGCGACTGATCGTTGAAGTACTGACCGAGCACGGCCAGCACGAACGCGAAGTGATCGCGCTGGCGGATTACGTGCGGATCGCCTTGAAGTCGCAGATCTATCACCTGCACAGCCAGATCGATGGTCTCCATGCCTGGCTGTTTTCACCCCACACCGAAAACATCTTTCGCGAGGCCTTACGCCAGACCCAATCCGGCGTGTTCTTTGCTCTGGACAATGAGCACAGCACGCAGCTCGTGCAATTGCTCAAGGAGGCCTTCGAGGCTCGTAAACGCGAGAAAAGCGTATTGCTGGTGGCGCATGACCTGCGCAGCCCTCTGCGCACGTTATTGTTCGATGAGTTCAACCACGTGCCGGTCATATCGTTCGCCGAGTTGACGGGATCGGCCAAGGTCAGGGTGCTTGGCCGATTTGATCTGGAATACGAAGGCCTGCTGCGCGAGGTCGAGTCTTGAGCCTCGAACCCTGTGAGCCCGACGTGCTGTTCGAATTGCGGGTGCTGAGCGGTTTGCATCAGGGCGCTGCGTTGCCATTGTTCGGCGAGCAGTGGTGTATCGGCGCTCATCAGGAGGCCGACCTGGAGCTGTACGACCCCGGGATTGCAGATCGGCATGCCCGGTTGACCCGCGTTGACAGTCGATGGATTGTGCAGGCGCAAGAGGGGTTGTTGCTGGATGAAACTGGAGCGACCCTGGCGCACATTGCCAACCTGATCCCCGATACCGAGTTTTCCATTGGCGGTATTCGACTGTGCATCGCCAATGCACAAAGTCTCTGGAGGGAGGCGCCTGCAGCCATGGCTTGTGTGTCGAGCCAGGCCATGCCCGAACACAGGAGAACACCGCCCGAAGGGCGCATGGGGAAATGGTTGCTGGTCACCCTGACAGTGCTCGTGCTGGCCATGGCCGGGTTGGCCATATCGCCTTCCGGCACGGTGCCGCTTCCCGCCCCTAAGTCCTCTGCAGTCAGTGACAAGCGCCCGCTTGCGACGGTCCATCAGGTCCATCAGCAATTACTCAGCATGTTGATTGAGCGCGAGCTGAGCAATCGCATCACGCTGGAGGTGGCCGCAGATCAAATCACTCTGCGCGGGGACGTTGCTCAAGAGGCGCTGGCGCTGGTTTCACGCATGCTCGATCGCTTTGAGGCGCAGTTTGAAACATCAGTTTCGATCATCAACAAGGCGCGGGAAATCAGTACCGCGCTGCCCTTCAGGATCGTGCAGGTAATTGGCGGCAAACGGGCACATGTTGTTCTGGCAGACGGGCGTCGGCTGTTTTTCGGAGATGAGACGGACGGCGTGCGGTTGACGGCGATCGACAATAATCGCCTGCTGTTTGAGGGAAAACAGCGCTATGAGGTGAGCTGGTGAGCCCCGGTGTCGAAGAGCGTCTTGAGCGCTGGCGACAACACCAGTGCGCAAGGCTGGCGAACGTTTCACCGGTGAACGCCTGCGGTCGCGTCCTGCGGGTCAATGGCATGTTGCTGAAATGTCGGTTGCCCCAGGCCCGGATAGGGGATTTATGCCAGGTCCAGACATCGGGCAACGACTGGATACTGGCTGAAATCATCGGCTTTGATCAGCAGGACGCAATGCTCAGTGCTCTGGCAGGACTGGAAGGCATTGCAGCGGGCGCGGCAGTTGAACGGCTGGGGAGCACGCATCAGGTTCGTGTGGGGGATGATTTGCTGGGGCAAGTGCTCGACGGGTTTGGCCGACCGCTTACCGGCCACGGCCAGGGAGCCTTCGCCCGACCGCCTTGCATCGATGCCAGTGCGGTGGTGTGCGAGGCGCCATTGCCCACTGAGAGGCCGCGTATCTGGCGTGCATTACCCACAGGGGTGCGGGCAATCGATGGCGTATTGACCCTGGGCGAGGGGCAGCGGGTGGGGCTGTTTGCCGGTGCCGGTTGTGGCAAGACCACATTGCTGGCTGAAATCGCCCGCAACGTTGATTGCGATGTGATCGTCTTTGGCCTGATTGGCGAACGTGGCCGCGAGTTACGTGAATTTCTCGACCATGAACTGGACGATGGATTACGTGCCAAGGCGGTGCTGGTGTGTGCGACCTCGGATCGTTCAAGTATGGAGCGGGCGCGGGCAGCCTTGACGGCCACCGCTCTGGCCGAAGGTTTTCGGCGCAAAGGCCAGCGGGTTTTATTACTGATCGACTCCCTGACGCGCTTTGCCCGAGCCCAGCGCGAAATCGGGCTGGCTGCAGGCGAACCGTTGGGGCGGGGCGGGTTGCCGCCATCGGTTTACAGCATGTTGCCGCGTTTGGTGGAGCGTGCGGGCCTGACCCGGGACGGCGTTATCACCGCCATTTATACCGTGCTGATCGAGCAGGACTCCATGAGCGACCCCGTGGCAGATGAAGTTCGTTCCCTGCTGGACGGGCACATTGTGTTGTCTCGAAAACTGGCAGAGCGCGGCCACTACCCGGCGATCGATGTGCTGGGCAGTGACGCGGGCGCCCTGTTGAGTTTGTTCGGAGAGTGCCCGGTGGTTTTGGCCGATGGCATCAATGATCCGGACTCATGGTTCTGGGCTCTTTTTCAGCAACGCATGAGCCCGCAATTAACCCGGATTTTTGGCTATTTTCGACCTCTGGCCGCTGTGCAGCAGCACACCTTCGAATGCCGGATCAGTGTGAGGGTCGGGCAGTCACGCAGCGTTGGCCAACTGAGCATGGCGCCTCAAAGTCTGCTGATGCTGCATGACGCGGGAGGATGGCAGGCAATCAGGGCACCGTTGCCCGAGGACTTTGCGCTGGCAGTATCCGTGGTGCTCGGATGCTTGCCGTTGGCAGTTGAGCTGTTACGCACAGTGCGCGTTGGTGACGTACTGATGCCGGAGCATGGGCAGTTCAACGCCGATGGCATTGGCCAGCTGAGTGTAGGGCGATTGCGGCTGCAAGCGCAGATTGATGATGAGGGCGGGCGCCGGAGCCTGTGTGTTTTTTCTATCGAGGAGTCAGCTGTGGATGACGTTAGGTTGGCAGGCACTGAGGTTGCCGGGGATGAGGTTGCTGAGCCGTTTGAAACCTTGCTGGTGGATCTGAGCGTGCGTTGCGGAGTGCTCAGGCTGAGCCTGGGTGAGTTGCGGCAATTGGCTCCCGGTACGGTGTTGAATATTGAAGGCTACAGCACAGGCATGGCCGGGCTGTACTACGGCGATCGTCCGGTCGGGCACGGTCAACTGGTAGAGGTCGATGGGCGTCTTGGCTTGCAGTTGTCGCGCATCAGTTTTTCGCGATGACGGTTCAAGGGGTTGATCCCCTTCTGCTGGCGCTGTTTCTCGCGGGGCTGTCATTGATGCCGATGCTGCTGGTGGTGTGCACGGCCTTCTTGAAAATCTGCATCGTGTTGATGATTACCCGTAACGCCATCGGGGTGCAGCAGGTGCCACCGAGCATGGCCCTCTATGGCATTGCGCTTGCCGCAACGCTGTTTGTGATGGCGCCCGTGGGCTATGAAATTTCCCGGATCCTCAAGCAGTCGCCAGTGGATCTGAGCAGTGTTCAAGCCTTGCAGGACAGCGGGCTTCAGGCCGTAAAACCGTTGCAGGCGTTTATGTCGCGCAACACCGACCCCGATGTGCTGACCCACCTGCTGGAAAATACCGCCCGCATGTGGCCCCCGGAAATGGCGCAGCAGGTCAGTCGCGATGACCTGATTCTGCTGGTTCCGGCCTTTGTCCTGTCGCAATTGCAGGCGGGGTTCGAGATCGGTTTTTTGATCTACATCCCGTTCATTGTCATCGACTTGATCGTGTCGAACCTGCTGCTTGCCCTCGGCATGCAAATGGTCTCGCCCATGACGATTTCACTGCCGCTCAAGCTCCTGCTGTTTGTACTTGTCTCGGGCTGGACACGTCTGCTGGACAGCCTTTTCCTGTCCTATCTGTGAGACGCCAATGGACCCGATTCTAGTGTTCAAGCAAGGCATGTTGCTGGTGGTGGTGCTGTCCGCGCCACCGCTGATTGTGGCGGTGGTGGTGGGGGTGCTGACGTCGTTGATCCAGGCGCTGATGCAGATACAGGACCAGACATTGCCATTCGGTATCAAGCTGGTCGCCGTGGGAATCACGCTGGCGCTGACCGGGCGCTGGATCGGGGTCGAATTGATTCAATTGACCAATCTTACCTTCGACATGGCTGCGCGTACGGTGCAGTGAATGGAGCTCTGTCATGGCGCCACAGATACCTTTTCTGGAGTACTTGCCCAGCCTCGCCATTGCAATGGCGCGCCTGTACCCCTGTTTTTATCTGATCCCGGCATTTTGCTTTCAGCATGTGAAAGGGATGCCTCGTCATGCCATCGTTTTTTCATTGGCGCTGATGCCGACTCCGGGTATTCACCACAACCTGTCGGGCATGGATTACAGCCTGCTCGCGATAATCGCGCTGGTGCTTAAAGAAGCGGTATTGGGTTTTTTGCTGGGGATGCTGCTGTCCATGCCCTTCTGGTTGTTCGAGTCGGTGGGGGCCTTGCTGGACAATCAGCGTGGCGCCTTGATCGGCGGGCAACTCAACCCGTCACTGGGGCCGGATGCCACGCCAATCGGGCATATGTTCAAGCAGCTGAGCATTTTTTTGCTGATCGTGACCCTGGGCCTGGGCAGCCTGACCCAGGTGATCTGGGACAGTTACCTGATCTGGCCGCCAACCCTTTGGTTTCCGGCCCCAGGGGCAGATGGCTTTGCCATTTATTTAACGCTGCTGGGCGATACCTTCACCCACTTGGTGCTTTATGCCGCCCCTTTTATCGCGCTGCTGCTGATCGTTGAATTCGCGGTTGCCCTGCTGAGCCTCTATAGCCCTCAGTTGCAGGTATTCGTGTTGTCGATGCCCGCCAAGAGCCTGGCCGGGCTGTGCTTTCTGTTGCTCTTTCTGCCGCAGTTGCAGGACCTGATTGTGGAGCGCATGGGCCGGCTGGGGGATCTTGGGCATTCCCTTGGCCTGTTGTTCAAGATCCCGCTGCCATGAGTGAGGACTCGGGTGAAAAGAAATTCGACGCGAGCCAAAAAAAGCTGAAAGACCAGCGTCAAAAAGGCCAGGTCGCGCAGAGCCAGGACATTGGCAAGCTGTTGGCGCTGCGAGTGATCACGGGCTGCTGCGCTTCACGTCGTGCCAGGGGGCTGAGCGCGGCTTCGAGCACTGCCTGATCCGATTGCGGCAAGTAGCGTACAGGGTTGGTCTGATCGCCTATCAGCCGTGGTGTCAGGATAAACAGGCGCTCACGTCGGTTTTGAGTGGACTGCGACGAAGAAAACAGCGCTTTGCCCAACCAGGGAATACTTCCCAGCCAGGGCACCTGATTGCGGCTGTCGGCCTCTTGCGCGACATGAAATCCCCCTATGACCAGGGATTGTTGTTCGCTGATAACCGCCTGGGTACTGACGTTGCCTTTACGCACATCCGGTGTTGAGTCAGGCCCGGTGGTATTGGTAAAGGCGCCGTCCTCAATGTCGATGATCAAGTGAATTTGATTGGCCCCATTGGCCGCGATAACCCTGGGTATGACCTGGAAGCTGGTACCTGTGGTAACCGGCAAGATATTGGCCACCCTGTCACCGATGGCTCTGATGTATTGCGTGTGATTGAAGTCGATGACGGCCGGCTGATTCTCCAGTGTCATGATCGAAGGGTTGGACACCACCGTCGCCAGGCCGCGCACCTCCAGGGCCTTCACATCAGCCACGAAGCGATCAAATTGGGCAATGGAGACAGACGAAAAGCTGTTGCCTGACAGATTCCCCACTCCTGCCTGGAAGCGGCTGTTCTGAAACCCCCAGTTCACGCCCAGCTCTTTGAGTTGAGTGCGATTGATGTCCAGAATCAGAGCGTCTATTTCTACCAGTTTGCGTGGTACATCGAGCTCGGCGATCAAGGTTTGATACAGCGCCCGTCGCTCTGTGGCGTCGTAGATCAGCACGCTGTTGTTGCGCACATCGGCCTCCACCCTGATGTTGCCTGTACCTGTGGTTGCCCGGGCAGTTTTAGGCACAGGGGCCGGGGGGGGATTGGAAAAGGTGGAGCCGAGGCTGACTGGCGGGGGAGTGGTGGCTGGTTCAAGCGCCAAGGGGATTGATGATTTGTGATCGAGCAGCCCGCGCAACAGGCTGGCAATGCCAGGGACTGTCAGCTTTTCGCCCCGATAGTCGATCTGGCGATCCGCAGCGTTGGCGAACTGGAGCGTGAAGTTCAAAACATCCTGTTTGTTGGTCGTTTGTGCCCGCTTGCGGCTGAACTGCCTTATTTGCTCAATGTAGCGTTTTGGCCCTGAAACCAGGACTACGCCGATATCGGGCAGCTCACCCCAACCGAAGCGTTCATCCAGCAGCCCTATCTGACTCAGTGCAGTTTTCAAGTCGGCTACGGTGTCGTCCGCGACTTCCAGCCGAGCAGAGCTTTGCTGGTCCAGAGAACTGATGTGGAGCGTGTTGTTGTAGACGAACCATTGGAAGCGGTGCTCCAGAGCCAGCCGGTCCAGAAAGCCCTGCAGCGTATCGGCGCGAAGCTTGCCGTTGATGACGCCTTGCAACGAACCGTCAATCTGTAGCTGCAGACCAACGGTGTGGGCGAAGTCCGCCATAAAGTCGCGCAACTCCCGGTTGTTTGCTTCATGGGCATAGGGCGTTTTTTTCCAGTCATCGGGGATTGCAGCCATGACCTGTGGCATCAACATGAAAAGATACGGCAACAGTGCGATCTGGCTGGCGCGTTTGATCCCCATCATTACTGCACGGCATCGATAATGCTTTTGGTCAGGCTGTGCTTGAACCGGGTTTGCTCGGTGAGCGCGAACGTTGCGCTCGCCATGCTTCGCGAAGCCTCGTAGAACCGCATCATGTCTTCGACACCGGACTGATTGTTCAAGGCTATTTCATCCAGGTTTTTTTGGGCCTGGGCAAAGCGGGTATCAATTCGGCGCTGGACACTCTCGAACGAAGCCATAGTTCCTCCAACCATTAATATTCACGACTCAGTGGCGATTTGCCCATGATCGGTTCCGTCGGTGGGGGCAGGGATCAACAAGGCCTTAATTGCAGTTGCCCAGTCGATGCGCAGGTCTTCACAGGCGGTGACAAGCACCAGGGCCTTGCTGTCGAGACGTTCATCCGTTTGTAGTTGCCAGTGATTGTCTGGACGGGTGCCGAGCCACTGCCGAACAGGTTCAAGGGCCTGTGGATGGCAGCGCAAGGTGGCGTTCGCGGGCGGGCATTGAGCGCGCAGCAGATGCGCCAGCAGGGCGGCGATACGGGCAGGCTGTGGCACCTCATCGAGTAATTGAAGCAAGGCTTGGTTGACCACTGTTGAAGCGCTCGACTCGATCCCCTGGCACAAGGCCCGGTGTTCCAGTTGCCAGTGCGAGAGCTGGGCATTGGCCTGTTGCCAGAATTCGCCGTGGGCTTTTTTCAACAGGGCCTCGGATGCTGCATGAGCGTGACTCAGCAGTTCTTCGGCTTGTGCCTTTGCCTGTTCAAGGACTTGATTGACCTGGCCGCAGTCGATGAGGTTTTCGCGGGTAATCAGTGTCTGGGGCAGCCCGGGGGCGCCAGGCCGCAGTTCAATCGTGCGTCGTGACAGCATTGTGATTGCCCTCGGTGTTTCCTGAGTCTGGAGGGTATGTTTGCTCATGCCAGAGCACGGCTTGCCAAAGCACCTGAAGCCTGGACGGGCGGATATCCAACGGTGGTTTTTGCTCCAGTGCCATGATCCTTGGGGGCGCAAAGCGCAGTCGCAGCCGTTGCCACACGTGCGGCTCAACCCAAGCCCTCAGCAGCTGCAACGCGTCGTCGGCTGGCTTGAGCCAGCTCTGGGTGTGCAGGCCTGTCGCCAGGCGCTGGCACCACAGGCGCTGTGTCGCGTTTAGCTGATTTGGCAGCAGCGGGCGGCAAATATGATCGACCAGTTGCAACATGAAGTCGTGTTGCGACGGCTGGGCCAATGCCAGATAAACCAGGCTGGCAGAAGGTTCGCAGGGCAGGCAGGGGGTAATGGAAAAAGCCTTGCTCACGGCCGAGTGCCGGTTACGGGTTAGCGCACCCTCAGAAACAACAGCTTCAACGTTGCGCCAGTCCGGATGCGTTTGGCGCCATGGGAAGGCCCACCACTGAGCCCACAGGTCAGCCTCGTTCATGCAGAGCCTTCCTCAGGTGGGGGCGTTTTATTTCTCGACTTCAGCCACATGACAGGGCCGGTAATCGCAAGAAGGAGCCCAAACACTCCAACGGCAAAGGTTTTTTTCCAGAACCCCAGGTTTTGCTCCGGCACCAGAAAAGGACCGAAGAAGAGCAACTGCTGCTTGTCTTTAAACGCCGTCGACGGGACAAATACCGTGGTTATTTTGTTCGGGTTGTCTAATGCCGTGGCCATGCCCGGAATGCTGCTGGCAACCATTCGGCGTACCCGAGACTGAATGCTGTCGGGGTCCAGCCTTGAGTCATGTTTGATGAAGACCGAAGCCGACGCGGGCTGAACTGCCTCGCCCGGGGCTACGCGCTCGGGAAGCACCACATGCACACGCGCAACGATGACACCCTCTATGTTTGACAGCGTGGCTTCGAGTTCCTGTGACAAGGCGTGGATGTAGCGGGCACGCTCTTCCAGCGGGGTAGAAATGACTCCCTCCTTGCGAAAGATTTGTCCCAGTGTCGAGCGCGTTGCCTTGGGTAGCCCGGCGGCTGCCAGAGTCTTGATAGCCCGGCTGATATCCTGCGCACTCACCCGCACGGAGACTCCGTTTTTGGTAGGGATCTTTTGGCTATGGACTTGTTTGTCTGCCAGTTCGGCGATGACTTCATTGGCTTCCTGTTCGGAAAGCTGGCTGTGAAGCTCCACACTTTCACCACAACCGGCCAAACAGATTACGAGCAAAAACATCAGGCTCTTGATAAGGCGCGACACAATGCTGTTACCGTCTAAGACAGATTGGTGAGTTTTTCGATTGCTTGTGAGGTTTTGCTGATTATCTTGGCGCTCAATACGGTCTCAAGATGAAATGCCGACATGGCCCGGGTTGATTTGAGCATGTCGATGGGATCGGTACTGGTGCCGACTTTTTGCAAGGCCTGTGCAGCCCTGTTCGAGAGGCCTTGCAGGAATTCCGAGCGCTGGCTGAGCGGGTTGGCGCCGTTGTTGTAAGAAGCTTCTGCCGCAGGCGTATTCAACAAGGTATTGAACCAGTTTATATCGGCGGTCTCAGGTGGATGAGGCGTGTCAGAGGGCATGGACGGTGCCAGAGTGGCAACGTCAGGGGCATTAACGTTCATATAAAGCCTCAGGTGTGCCGTGTTCGGTCTGCGAGACGTATCGGTGAGTGTCGCAAGAAAGGTCTGAGCGGGTCGTTTAGGCCAATGCCCCATTATTGAGATGGGGCATTGGCCAATGCATCAATAGTTCAGTGCTTTACCAGCAGATTGCATCGCATTCATCTGCTTACTGGCGGTATCCATGATGCCCGCCGATTTTGCACCGCGGGCGTCATTTTCCAGTTTCTCTTTGTTTGTTAAGTAACTGTCCCAGGCAAGTTTCTTGTTTAATTCTGCTTGCTCTTTGATGGGGTCTTTGTCTTGGGAGCCGCCGTTGCGGGCATTACCCTCGGCGCCACCGCCACCGCCACCGCCTGCGCGGAACAACGCAAATAAGAGTGGGAAAAACATAGTGATATTCCTGTGGTTGGTTATCTTGTGGAAGTGTTAAAACATGATTTTTTCAGTAGAAGGCGGAGTGTTGAGGGAGGATGTCGCAGTCGTTATCGCGACGTTCAATGCGTCTTTCGCAAGACCACCGAGTGCATCAATAGCCTTGTTTACGGCAGGTGAAATAATAGGTGCCAACAGGGGGAGTAGAGGTAGCATATGTATTCCTCTGGAAGCCGATATTGATATTGAACCAGGAAGTTGGCTCGTTGTTTGAGTGAGGTTATTAAGTCGCCCGGTTCCAATTTATAGAGGTCAGGATATGTCCAGTTGTTTCATTCGATGGTAAAGCGTACGTTTCGCAACACCTAACTCAAGTACCACAGCATCCAAGCTATATAGGTGACGTCGCAGGGAGTCCTGAATGATTAATTTTTCGATTTGCTGTAAACGCAGTTTCAAGGTTTTTTCGTCATTGTTATTGATCCCTGTACATGCCAAAAGTGAGGGTAAACCCAGTACCAGTCGCTTGGCAACGGATCTCAATTCCCGGACATTTCCAGGCCAGTCATGGCAAACAACACGTTGAAGCAGTGAGGTGCTGGGCACTGGTATGGATGAGTTGAAGTAGTTTGCTTCGCGCTGAATCAGATTCAGGAACAAGGGAATAATGTGTTCGCGTCGCTCGCGTAAAGGCGGTAAATGCAAGCTCACAACATTGAGACGGTAGTACAGGTCCCTTCTGAAACGACCTTGTTCCACCATCTCTGATAAAGAAGATTGAGCCGAGGCTATGACGCGCATGTCTACGGGTATGGACCTTGTCGATCCTAGCCGCTCGACTCCGCGAGTCTCCAGTACACGCAATAATTTGGCTTGCAGGATCAGCGGCATACTGTCTATCTCATCGAGATACAACGTGCCCATATCTGAGGCTTCAATAAAGCCCGCCCGTGATTGCATCGCGCCTGTAAATGCCCCGTGTGTGACGCCGAACAACTGGCTCTCAGCCAGGCTTTCGGGGATGGCCGCGCAGTTTATTGCAATGTAATGACCTCGGCGTCCGGATAAAGAATGTAGCCGTTCTGCCAGCGTGTCCTTGCCAGTGCCGGTTTCGCCGTAGAGTAATATGTCTATATCAAGTGTTGCAGTACTGTTGATGATGGCGTCGAGTTCGGGGTCTTCGAATTGATAGGCTTGATAATGTTCGTCTCTCGAATGGGAAGACGCCATTGAGTTTGCTCCCGTCTTGTTTCTTTATAGGGAAGGCTGTGCTTTACGGTCAGCTCGGATAGACAGTCTTGTGGAGTGACTCCTGTCTGGTAACAGCTTGGTGCTATTGAATATGTAAACCAAGTCTTGGAATAGTCGTATTTCTTGAGTTAAGAGAAATAGAAGTTGTAGGAGATAGTACTAATAGCTGTGTGATTTAACCCCTTGCCATGAAAGAGCAAGGGTTTCACTGATGCTTATGGTTTGCTTTTGCTGGCGTTTGTCTGGCTTTCGGTTTGCGTGGTAAAGCCAAACGTCAGAAGGGCGCTTTCAACGGTACTCAAGTGTTGCAAGCAAAGCTGCCACGGTGCCGACACTGCATCGGCCAGTTCACTGGCTGATACCGGGATCAGCACTGGCCGCTCATTGTCGTTGGCGATCGAAGCACAGCCTGAGGCTACATTTTCCAGTCGCTCGTGTAACGAGGCCGGTGCCGGGCCTTGCTCCTTGCGCAAGGCATCGGCAAAGGCCTCGGAGAACAGCAGCGAGCTTGCGTACAAACGTACGGCGTGGCGTTCGTAACGGCTGGCGATACCCTTGACCTCCCGTGACACAAAGCGCCCGCGCAAGGTCCAGCGTGCGGTGTTGCGGGCCATGCTGATTCCGTTCTCCAGGGCAATCAGGCTGTCGTGGGCCCGAGAGAAAATCTGTACGGCGCTTTGAGCCTTGTCAGCGTTATTTTCTTCGAGTGCCTGCAGGCTTTTGCTAAATCCCGAGGAGAGTTTTTCCAGTAAGTCCTTCGCCGAGCCATCAATGATGCCAATAGGATTGGGGGTCAGTAGCACTTGGCTGAAGACCAGTCCTACGCCAGCGCCTACCAGTACATCAAGCATGCGTACCACCCCGGCACTCTCGGGGCCGACTGCGAGCATCAGTACGGCCGAAACCCCGGCCTGAATCGGAACCACGGGTCCCAGACCATACAAGGCAGCAATGGCGATGGCAGAGAACGTGGCAAAGCCAATCCGCAGCAAAGGATAGGCATCTGGAAGCCACAAGGCCGCGTCACCCACGATAATCCCGGTGGCGACACCCACCATCAAACCAATCGCCTGTTTGCCATGACTGGGCAAACCGGGTGCCAGGCAAACCACTGCACTGATGGCAGCAAAGACGGGGTGTACATGGCCGAACAAATGCTTGGCGAGAACCCAGGCCAACGCCGCTGCGATTGCTGAAGCCAATGCATCTCGCCAGGCGGAGGACCAGCGAAAGCTTATCCGCTGAATCAGAGGGGTGGTGAAGCGATTGATGAACACCTTGGCGAGCATTGAAACTCCCGATCAGTCTTATGGCCTTGAGACTTACCATAGACCTTTTGTCCGGGGGATGGTTTGACCTGCACTCAATACCGGACCAAAAAAAACCGCGCCTGGGCGCGGTTTTTTAGACGTGTGCTGTATTACACGTTGAAGCGGAAGTGCAGGACGTCACCGTCTTTGACGATGTATTCCTTGCCTTCCAGACGCCATTTGCCGGCTTCTTTTGCACCGGCTTCGCCGTTGTACTTGATGAAATCGTCGTACGCGATAACTTCGGCGCGAATAAAGCCTTTTTCGAAGTCGGTGTGAATCACGCCAGCTGCTTGCGGAGCGGTAGCGCCCACCTTCACGGTCCAGGCGCGAACTTCCTGAACGCCTGCGGTGAAGTAGGTCTGAAGGTTAAGCATCTCGTAACCGGCACGGATTACGCGGTTCAGACCTGGCTCTTCAAGACCCAGGGCCTCAAGGAACATGTCTTTTTCTTCGCCATCGTCGAGTTCGGCAATTTCAGCTTCGATCTTGTTGCAGACCGGAACCACGATTGCGCCTTCTTCTTCGGCAATGGCCATGACCACGTCGAGCAACGGGTTGTTTTCGAAACCGTCTTCAGCCACGTTGGCGATGTACATCACAGGCTTGGTGGTCAGAAGGTGGAAGCCTTTGATGATTTGTTTCTCATCGGCATCCATGTTCTTGATCAGGCTACGCGCCGGCTTGGCCAAGGTGAAGTGTGCGATCAGTTGTTCCAGCAGTGCTTTTTGAGCCACCGCGTCCTTGTCGCCGCCCTTGGCGTTACGCGCGACTTTCTGCAGTTGCTTTTCGCAGCTGTCGAGGTCGGCGAAGATCAGCTCAAGATCGATGATCTCGATGTCACGCTTCGGGTCAACGCTGTTGGAAACGTGAATCACGTTTTCATCTTCAAAGCAGCGGACCACGTGAGCGATAGCATCGGTCTCGCGGATGTTGGCCAAAAACTTGTTGCCCAGGCCTTCGCCTTTCGATGCGCCAGCCACGAGACCCGCGATATCGACGAACTCCATGGTGGTTGGCAGGATGCGCTGGGGTTTAACGATGGCAGCCAGCGCGTCCAGACGTGGGTCGGGCATCGGCACGATACCGGTGTTCGGCTCGATCGTGCAGAAGGGGAAGTTCTCGGCCGCAATACCGGATTTGGTCAGGGCGTTGAACAGGGTGGATTTGCCGACGTTAGGCAAGCCGACGATGCCGCAGTTAAATCCCATGGTGTTTTCCCCGAGGAGTAGAGTCAGGCCTTCTGGCTGTGCAGGTTTTTCATCGCACGGTTCCATTCCCCGGCGAGGATATCCGGCAGCACGCCGAGGGCAAAATCGATGCTGGCGTCCAGTTTTTCCTGCTCGGCGCGAGGCGCACGACCCAGGACAAAGTTGGACACCATGCTGGCGACGCCTGGGTGGCCAATGCCGAGCCGCAGACGGTAAAAATTATTGTTGTTTCCCAGTTGCGCAATGATGTCGCGCAATCCGTTGTGACCTCCGTGGCCGCCGCCCAGTTTGAGCTTGGCAACGCCTGGTGGGAGGTCGAGTTCGTCGTGGGCCACCAATATGGATTCCGGCGCAATGCGGTAGAAACCGGCAAGCGCCGCAACGGCTTGGCCGCTTCGGTTCATATAGGTGGTGGGAATCAACAGACGAACATCCTGACCCTGATGGCTGAAACGCCCGGTCAGGCCAAAATATTTGCGATCCGCAACGAGGTTTACCCCGTTTGCCGACGCGAGACGCTCAACAAAAAGGGCCCCTGCGTTATGCCGGGTCTGTTCGTATTCGGTGCCTGGATTTCCCAGGCCAACGATCAGTTTTATGGCGGTCACGACAAGGGCCCTTCTATGGAGTTGTGGATAACATCGCCGCTAACAGTTAGCGGCGAAAACGGACAAAAAAGCGGGTTTACATGAGTAAACTTCGCGATCTTGTCCGCTTTACTCGCTGCGTGTTAGCTCGCGATGTTTCTCAAGACTCCAACGACAGAGTAATGAATTACTCTGCTGCTTCTGGTGCAACACGTGGAGCGTGAACGTTGGCTACTGCCAGGTCGTTACCGTGTGCCAGAGCTACGAACTCAACGCCTTTAGGAGCGGTGATGTCCGACAGGTGAATGATCGAGCCGACTTCGGCGTTAGCCAGGTCAACTTCGATGAATTCAGGCAGGTCTTTTGGCAGGCAGGAAACTTCGATGTCTGCAACAACGTGCGAGATCTCGCCGCCTTTCTTGATCGGAGCAGCTTCACCAACAAAGTGAACTGGAACGATTGCAGTCAGCTTTTGACCAGCAACAACGCGAACGAAGTCAGCGTGCATCACGTGGCCTTTAGCCGGGTGACGTTGCAGAGCTTTGATGATCACGTTTTGCTTAACGCCGCCAACGGTCAGTTCGATAACGTGGCTGTAAGCAGCTTCGTTTTCGAGCAGTTTGGCAACTTCTTTAGCCAGCATGCTGATGGATTCAGGGGCTTTTTCGCCACCGTAAACTACAGCTGGAACCAGGCTTGCGAGACGACGCAGGCGGCGGCTCGCACCTTTCCCCAGGTCGGAACGCACTTCAGCATTCAGAGTAAAATCGTTCATGTTGTATCTCCAAAATAACCACATCCGGCCAAGCGTTTGCGACCAGCGCTATGGACGGTATGGGCAAAAAAGCCCCGCCCCAACAGGCTGCTGGGGCGGGGCGCTTTTCGTCAACGTGATGTCTGAGAAGGGCAGGGCCCTTATCGGAACATCGCGCTGATCGATTCTTCGTTGCTGATGCGGCGAACCGCTTCAGCCACAACCGGTGCGATATCCAACTGACGGATACGCGAACAGGCTTGTGCGGCTGCGGACAGCGGAATGGTGTTAGTCACCACCAGCTCATCCAGCATGGAATTTTCGATATTCTCGATTGCCCGACCTGACAGCACAGGGTGTGTGCAGTAGGCGAACACTTTGGAAGCGCCATGCTCTTTCAAGGCTTTAGCCGCGTGGCACAGAGTGCCGGCGGTATCGACCATGTCATCAACCAGAATACAGGTACGCCCTTCGACATCACCGATGATATGCATCACTTCCGAGTGATTGGCTTTCTCACGGCGTTTGTCGATGATACCCAGATCGACGCCCAAGGACTTGGCAACAGCTCGTGCACGCACGACGCCGCCGATATCCGGGGACACAATCATAAGGTTCTCAAAGCGCTGATCTTCGATGTCATCCACCAAAACTGGGGAGCCATAGATGTTATCTACAGGAATATCGAAGAAACCCTGGATTTGGTCAGCATGCAAATCAACCGTGAGAACACGATCGATGCCGACTACGGTAAGCATGTCAGCGACAACTTTTGCGCTGATAGCCACACGTGCGGAACGCGGACGGCGATCCTGACGGGCATAACCAAAGTAAGGAATAACAGCAGTAATACGAGTCGCTGAGGAGCGGCGGAAGGCATCAGCCATCACGACGAGTTCCATCAGGTTATCGTTGGTCGGAGCACAAGTCGGCTGAATGATGAAAACGTCTTTACCGCGGACATTTTCATTAATCTCAGCGGTAATTTCGCCGTCGGAAAACTTGCCGACAGAGATGTCACCGAGTGGGATATGCAGCTGACGTACGACACGCCGAGCCAGATCGGGGTTAGCGTTCCCCGTAAAGACCATCATCTTGGACACGCGCAGTACCTGAAGGCTGAGGGTAACCTGGATGAGTATAAGAAATGGCAGGGGCGGCTGGATTCGAACCAACGCATGGCAGGATCAAAACCTGCTGCCTTACCGCTTGGCGACGCCCCTGTATCTGTTGCTACGAGTACCGTGTACCCGTTTCCTTTGCCAGATCTTGTAGTTTGCGATGCAACATCGAAACGTTGCTTCCTTTTGCTACAAACCCTGTAAGGGTGTCTGTCAGAAGGTGCAGCACTTTATCAGCATCTGCTTCGTTTGGGAAGGCCCCAAATATACAACTTCCAGTTCCAGTTAATTTTGCTTCGGTATATTTACCTAACAAATTCAAAGCGTTACGTACTTCTGGATAACGCTCCTTCACTACTGCTTCGCAGTCGTTTCGGCTGTTTCCCTTGGGAACGGGGCGCACTTTAATGGGCAAAGAGTCACGTGTCAACAAAGGATCTGAAAATATTTCTGCAGTACTAACAGAGACTTGCGGGACAAGGACCAGATACCACGGTTCTTCAGGGTCTGCAGGCGTAAGGATTTCGCCCACACCCTCAGCAAATGCGGCGTGTCCGCGCACGAAAACCGGGACGTCGGCCCCCAGGCTCAGGCCCAGCGCAGCCAGCCGGTCTTCATCCCAGGCCAATTGCCAAAGATGGTTGAGCGCCAGCAAGGTGGTCGCCGCATTTGAGCTGCCACCACCGATGCCGCCACCCATGGGCAATACTTTTTTGATCTGGATGTCGATCCCGAGGGCGCAACCGGATTGCGCCTGAAGTTTTTTTGCCGCCTTCACGATCAGGTTTTCGTAGTGAGGGACACCGGGGAACTCGGTGTGCAGGCAAATAACGCCATCGTCACGTACGGCAAAGGTCATTTCATCGCCGTAATCGAGGAATTGAAACAGCGTTTGCAGTTCGTGATAGCCATCTTCGCGACGGCCGAGGATGTGCAGCATCAAATTAAGCTTTGCCGGGGAGGGCAAAACCAGGCTTTCTTTATCTAAATGGCCTTGCATCTCATTGACCCAACAGGCGAGGTTGCCAATCTTTAACCACTAACGTGACATCCAGGTCCGGGCCGTGCAGCTTGACCCGCTCCGGCAGCCAGAAGCCGTTTTGCTCGACGTAGCTTAAATATTCGATTTTCCAGCCGTCCTGCTCCAGGTTGGCAAGGCGGCTATCAGCGTTCAGCGTCACGCGGCTTTTACTGCCAGGTGCAGGCAAGCCGCGCACCCACCAGACCAGATGTGACACCGGCAGGCTCCAGCCCAATTGCTCGCCCAGCAGTTCTTCAGGCGTTGGTGCTTCGTAGCGGCCCTGATTGGCGACTTCCAGAACGACACTGCCCGGGCGTCCGGTCAGGCGGGCAGCGCCTCGGCCCAGCGGACCGGAAAGACGAATATCGTAATAATCCTGGCGCTGGAGCCAGAACAGCGTGGCGCTGCCTGAGTCTTTGGGGGCGCGAATGCCGACTTTGCCGTTGATTTGCCAGCCGTCGAGCTGGGTCAATTGCTGTTTATGGGCCGACCACAAGGCCGGGTTGCCATGGCCTTCAACGGATTCGCGGGCACCAAAGCCCGCGCAACCGGCGAGCAGGGCGATAAGGCTAAAAACAACAAGGTGGCGCATATGACGAAAAAACATGAGTTAAAGAGTCTCTGATCCGGTCAGGCGCAAGATGGTTTTGCGCAGAGTAGGGCTGTCAGGATTTTCTTTAAGAAAAGTGCCCCAGATTTTTTTGGCTTCACGTTGCTTGCCGTTGGCCCACAACACTTCGCCTAGGTGAGCGGCGACTTCCTGGTCCGGGAAGCGTTCCAGCGCCTGGCGGAGCAAACGTTCGGCTTCGTCGAGATTGCCAAGGCGGAAATTGACCCAGCCCAGGCTGTCGAGCACTGCTGGGTCATCCGGATTCAGGTCGTAGGCTTGCTGGATCAATGCTTTGGCCTCGGCGTAGCGCGTGGTGCGATCCGATAGCGTGTAGCCCAGCGCATTCAATGCCATGGCATTGTCAGGCTCGCGCTGGATGATGGCGCGTAAATCCCGCTCCATTTGTTCGAGATTGTTGCGCTTCTCGGCCAGCATGGCCCGTGAGTACAACAGGTTCATGTCGTCCGGGTACTGCTTGAGTGCCTGTTGCAGGACATTCCAGGCGCGATCGGTCTGGTTATTCGCCGACAGGGTTTCCGCTTCTATCAAATACAGCTGAATGGCGAAGTCGGGTTGAGCATCACGGGCCGCGGCCAGTTTTTTCGATGCCTCGGTGCCGCGACCGTGGCTGATCAGAATATCGGCCTGGCGCAGTTGTGCGGGCAAATAGTCGTTGCCCGGGCCGACGAGTGCGTATTGGGTGAGTGCAGTCTCGGGGTCGTTGCGCTCTTCAGCGATACGGCCAAGGTTCAAGTGCGCCGAGTCGACATGGCTGTCGCGCTCGATCAGCTCTTCGAGATAGCCCTCGGCCTCATCCCAGGCCTTGCCTTCCAGGCACACCAGGGCCAGGGAGAACCGCAGCTCATCGTCTTCGGGGTATTGCTCGACCAGACTGGCAAATTGCACTTTTGCCTCGCCCATGCGGTTCTGCTCGACCAGCGTGCGGGCATACGTCAGGCCCAGGCGCTTGTCGTCGGGGTATTGGCGAATGCTTTTTTGCAGCAGTGGCAAGGCTTCTTTGCCGCGATTGAGGCTTTGCAGCAAACGGGCGCGCAACAAGACAGGGGCAACCTCACCGTTTTGCGGCGGATTTTTTTCCAGCAGTTTCAGCGCGCCTTCGGCATCACCGTCCTGTTGCATCAACAAGGCCTTGCCGAAAATCAGCTGGCCATTGTCCGGATGCTTGACCAGCAGGCTGTCAAAACTTTTTTGCAGGCCCGCACGGGTGTCCGCATCTGTTTCTACCGCCGACAGGGCGAGGAAATCGAAGTGAGTATCGCCCTTGGCCTGCAGGACTTTTTCCATGTACACCATGGATTCGTCGTAACGACCGTTACGTGCCAGCTGAATGGCGGCAGCACGTTGTGCCTCAAGGTCGTCCGGTGCATTTCTGGCCCAGATCAGCGAGGTATCAAGTGCGGCCTGATCGGCGCCCAGGTATTCGGCAATACGAAACGCCCGCTCGGAAATGCCGGGGTCTTGTGTATTGATCGCCTGCGTCACGTAGTTATCGAGTGCGATATCCAGACGATTACGTTGGCCGGCCAGCTCGGCGCTCAACAGGCTGTACAGCGTTTCTTCGCTGAACGAGCTGTAGACCGTTGGTTTTTCCGGGACGGAGGTGACGTCTTCGGCCGCGGATGAGTCATCCGGGGACGTGGGAGCCAAAGCCTGGCAGCCACTGAGAAGAACGAGGGCGAGGAGCAACGCGGAGGATCTATTCATATAAGAGATGGGCGACTTACCTGCGGTCCGGGCATCATGACACATGCGATGTCGCAAACCCTAGCAGGTGCGACTATCGATATCCGGGGGGCTGATGATGTGTTCAACAGAGGTTAACTATAGAGACAATAGTCAGCAGTGGTTGTTCTCAATCTGGCGAAGTAGGACAATTGTCGGCTTCTCGTCATCATCAGCGATATTGAATGGCCTTCCTCGCACTCGGTATTAACCACAAGACTGCTTCAGTAGACGTCCGCGAGCGCGTGGCTTTTACTCCGGAGCAGTTGGTTGAGGCCCTGCAGCAGCTCTGCCGCCTAACCGACAGTCGCGAAGCTGCGATCCTCTCCACCTGCAATCGCAGTGAACTCTATATAGAGCAGGACCACCTTTCAGCTGACAGCGTACTGAAGTGGCTGGCCGACTATCACAACCTGAGCCTTGATGAACTGCGTGCCTGTGCGTATGTCCATGAAGAAGACGCTGCCGTTCGTCACATGATGCGTGTGGCGTCGGGTCTCGATTCGCTGGTGCTGGGCGAGCCGCAGATTCTCGGCCAGATGAAATCGGCCTACGCGGTAGCGCGTGAGGCGGGCACGGTAGGGCCTTTGTTGGGGCGCTTGTTTCAGGCGACCTTCAACTCGGCCAAGCAAGTGCGCACCGACACCGCCATCGGTGAAAACCCGGTTTCCGTCGCGTTTGCTGCGGTGAGCCTGGCCAAGCAGATTTTCAGCGACTTGCAGCGCAGTCAGGCCTTGCTGATCGGTGCGGGCGAGACCATTACCCTGGTCGCCCGTCACCTGCATGACCTGGGCGTAAAACGCATCGTGGTCGCCAACCGTACCCTGGAGCGCGCGAGCACTCTGGCTGAGCAGTTCGGTGCCCATGCAGTGCTGCTGTCGGATATTCCTCAAGAGCTGGTACATAGCGATATCGTGATCAGCTCCACGGCCAGCCAGTTGCCGATTTTGGGCAAAGGGGCAGTCGAAAGTGCCTTGAAGTTGCGCAAGCACAAACCTATTTTCATGGTCGATATTGCGGTTCCCCGCGATATCGAGCCTGAAGTCGGCGAGTTGGACGACGTTTACCTCTATACCGTCGATGACTTGCACGAAGTGGTCGCCGAGAATCTCAAGAGTCGTCAGGGTGCAGCCCAGGCGGCAGAAGAGCTGGTCAGCATCGGCGCCGAAGACTTTATGGTGCGTTTGCGTGAGCTGGCGGCTGTCGATGTGCTCAAAGCCTATCGCCAGCAAAGCGAGCGCCTGCGTGATGAAGAACTGCAAAAAGCCCAGCGGATGCTCGCCAACGGCAGCAACCCTGAAGATGTGCTGGTACAACTGGCACGCGGCCTGACCAATAAATTGCTGCACGCGCCCAGCGTGCAGCTGAAAAAGCTTTCCGCCGAAGGCCGCCTCGATGCGCTGGCCATGGCCCAAGAACTTTTTGCCCTCGGTGAGGGCTCATCGCATAGCTCTGCGGATAAAAAATAGTAATGAAAGCGTCACTGCTGAATAAGCTGGACATCCTCCAGGACCGTTTTGAAGAACTGACCGCATTGCTTGGCGATGGCGAAGTCATTTCTGATCAAACCAAATTTCGTGCTTATTCCAAGGAATACGCAGAAGTTGAACCCATTGTCGCGGCTTACGGGCTGTGGCTCAAAGTGCAGGCCGACCTTGAAGGCGCCCAGGCGCTGCTCAAGGACAACGACCCTGACATGCGTGAAATGGCGGTCGAAGAAGTTCGCGAAGCCAAAGAGCGCCTGAGCGAGCTTGAAAAAGACCTGCAACGGATGCTGTTGCCCAAGGACCCGAATGACGGACGCAACGTGTTCCTTGAAATTCGGGCCGGCACCGGTGGCGATGAAGCGGCGATCTTTGCCGGCGACCTGTTTCGCATGTATTCCCGTTACGCTGAACGTCGCGGCTGGAAGCTGGAAATTCTGTCAGAAAACAGCGGCGAACATGGTGGCTATAAAGAAGTCATTGCCCGCGTCGAGGGCGAGAATGTTTACGGCAAGCTGAAGTTCGAGTCGGGTGTTCACCGCGTGCAGCGTGTACCCGCCACCGAATCCCAGGGCCGTATCCATACTTCCGCCTGTACTGTGGCGGTCTTGCCAGAGCCGGACGAGCAGGAAGCCATCGAGATCAACCCGGCCGACTTGCGCGTTGATACCTACCGTTCCTCGGGTGCGGGTGGTCAGCACGTCAACAAGACCGACTCGGCGATTCGTATCACCCACTTGCCCTCGGGTATTGTGGTGGAGTGTCAGGAAGAGCGTTCCCAGCATAAAAACCGGGCGCGGGCGATGTCCTGGCTGTCGGCCAAGTTGAATGACCAGCAAACCAGCGCGGCGGCAAATGCAATTGCCAGCGAGCGCAAGTCGCTGGTGGGCTCGGGGGATCGTTCCGAGCGCATCCGCACTTACAATTTCGCGCAGGGGCGAGTGACCGACCATCGCGTCAACCTGACCCTGTATTCCCTGGATGACGTACTGGCTGGCGGCGTTGATGCCGTTATCGAGCCATTATTGGCGGAGTTTCAGGCTGATCAACTGACAGCCCTGGGTGAATAAATGACTATTATTGCCAGTTTGTTACGTGCTGCTGAACTGCCTGACTCACCCACGGCCCGTCTGGATGCGGAGCTTTTATTGGCTGCTGCCCTGGGCAAGTCGCGTAGTTATCTGCATACATGGCCCGAAAAGATTGTCAGCAGCGAAGCGGCATTGACCTTCGCCGAATACCTGTTGCGTCGCCGTACCGGAGAGCCGGTGGCCTATATTCTGGGCCAACAGGGTTTCTGGAACCTTGATCTGGAAGTGGCGCCACATACCCTTATCCCGCGTCCCGATACCGAACTGCTGGTCGAAACCGCGCTGGCCCTGTTGCCGGAAAGCCCGGCCAAGGTGCTGGACCTGGGCACTGGCAGCGGTGCAATCGCCCTGGCATTGGCCAGTGAGCGCGCCGCCTGGCACGTCACGGCAGTTGACCGCGTGCTGGAAGCCGTAGCGTTGGCCGAGCGCAATCGCCAACGTTTGCAGCTTGAAAACGTCAACGTGTTTACCAGCCACTGGTTCAGCGCATTGGCCGACCAGCGTTTTGACCTGATTATCAGCAACCCGCCCTACATTGCCGCCGGCGACGTTCACCTGGCTGAAGGCGATGTGCGTTTCGAACCGGAAAGCGCCCTGGTTGCCGGTACCGATGGCCTGGACGATATTCGCGAGATCATCACCGGCTCTGCCAGCCACCTGAATGCGGGTGGCTGGTTGATGCTGGAACACGGTTATGACCAGGCAGAGGCGGTTCGACAACTGCTGCAAGACGCTGGTTTTGCACAGGTTGAAAGCCGCAAGGACCTGGGTGGCCACGAGCGCATCACGTTGGGCCGCCTGCCGTGCTGACCGATGAGGAGCTGTTGCGCTATAGCCGACAGATCCTGTTGCAACAGGTTGATATCGACGGTCAGTTGAAGCTGAAAAGCAGTCGTGTACTGATTATCGGCCTCGGTGGGCTGGGTTCGCCCGTTGCGCTCTACCTTGCGGCCGCCGGTATCGGCGAACTGCATCTGGCCGACTTTGACAGCGTTGACCTGACCAATCTGCAGCGTCAGATCATCCATGACACCGCCAATGTGGGGGAGAGCAAGGTCGACTCGGCGTCTCGCCGACTGCGCCTGATCAATCCGCTCATCAAACTGGTTGCCCACCGTTCGGCACTGGATGCCGATTCGCTGGCCGAGGCTGTCAGCGCAGTGGATCTGGTGCTCGATTGCTGCGACAACTTTGCCACCCGTGAAGCGGTGAACAAAGCCTGTGTGGCGGCGCGCAAACCGTTGGTCAGTGGCGCGGCCATTCGCCTCGAAGGGCAGTTGTCGGTGTTTGATTCGCGTCAGCCTGCCAGTCCCTGCTACCACTGCCTGTACGGGCACGGCAGCGAAGCTGAACTGACCTGCAGCGAAGCCGGAGTGATGGGGCCGCTGGTGGGGCTGGTCGGCAGCCTGCAAGCCCTTGAGGCACTCAAGATTCTGGCCGGTTTTGGTGAGCCGCTGGTGGGGCGTCTATTGCTGGTCGATGCATTGAGCACGCGCTTTCGCGAGT
The DNA here is from genome assembly GCF_019345465.1 of Pseudomonas sp. NKUCC02_KPG. Classification (GTDB taxonomy): domain Bacteria; phylum Pseudomonadota; class Gammaproteobacteria; order Pseudomonadales; family Pseudomonadaceae; genus Aquipseudomonas. The sequence goes on along the minus strand of NZ_JAHKRC010000005.1, from coordinate 279,140 downwards.
TGCGGGTCAAGCGCGATCCTGCCTGCAGCGTGTGTGGTACTGGCCATGAGTGAGGCGCCGATTGGGGTTTTTGACTCCGGCGTTGGCGGTTTGTCGGTACTCAAGGAAATTCATGCACTGCTGCCCAACGAGTCGCTGCTCTATGTGGCGGACTGTGGGCATATTCCCTATGGCGAAAAAAGCCCTGAATTTATCCGTCAGCGCTGTGCCGTAATGGCTGATTTTTTCCAGCGTCAGGGGGCCAAGGCACTGGTGCTGGCCTGTAATACGGCGACGGTGGCGGGGGTGGCGGACCTGCGTCAGCGTTATCCCGACTGGCCCATGGTCGGCATGGAACCTGCGGTCAAACCCGCTGCAGCGGCCACTCGCAGCGGCGTGGTGGGTGTGCTCGCGACGACGGGCACGTTGCAAAGTGCCAAATTTGCCGCCTTGCTTGATCGCTTTGCCAGCGATGTCCGGGTGATCACCCAGCCATGCCCGGGCCTGGTGGAGCTGATCGAGACCGGAGACTTGCACAGCGAAGCCTTGTGCACCCTGTTGCGGGGTTATGTCGAGCCGTTGCTGGCAGCGGGCTGTGACACGATCATTCTTGGCTGCACCCATTACCCTTTTCTCAAGCCTCTGCTTGCCCGGATGCTCCCGCCCTCGATCACCCTGATCGATACCGGCGCTGCCGTGGCCCGTCAGCTTCAGCGCTTGTTGGCTGAGCAAGACCTGCTGGCAGCAGGCCCTCCTTGTGAAGCACAGTTCTGGACCAGCGCCTCACCTGAACACATGGGAAATATCCTGCCTGTGTTGTGGAATAAATCTGGCGTTGTGCGAAGCTTCGGTCTGTAAAAAAACCTGAACTCCGCTATAAAACGCCTGCCTGATGTAGCGCATAACAACTGACACGGGCATATGAAAATAGGATTTTCTTATGAAGCGACTGTTTTGTTTGGCTGCGGTTGCAGCCGTTGCACTGGGGCAAAGTTTTACGGCAAACGCTGCCGGGCTTGAATTTGGGGTAGGGCACACCAGCGAATCGACCATGACGTATCGGCTTGGCTTGAAGTCGGATTGGAACAACAGCTGGCTGCAAAGTGATGTCGGTCGCCTGACCGGTTATTGGGATGGGGCTTACACCTACTGGGAAGGTGACAAGTCATCCGCGAGCAGCAGTCTGTCGTTCTCGCCCGTACTGGTGTACGAATTTGCGGGTGAAAGGGTAAAGCCCTATGTCGAGGCTGGTATTGGGGTCGCGTTGTTTTCTCACACCGAAGTTGAAGGGAACAAGCTGGGAACGGCCTTCCAGTTTGAGGACCGTCTTGGCTTCGGTGTGCGCTTTGCGGGGGGGCATGAAGTCGGGATTCGTGCGACCCACTATTCCAATGCCGGGATCTCCAGCACCAATGACGGCGTAGAAAGCTATGCGCTGCATTACACAATGGCGCTGTAGTTGCGGGGGGTTAACGATACGCCGTCGCAATGCCCTGGCGTTCGTTGAGGCATTCAACATCGCCCATTTCGAACTCGCGACAAATCAGCGGGCGCAGCTCATAAATGGTGCACATCATGGTGTTGCGGTCCAGGGCCGCACACCAGCCATCATCCAGGCGCAGCATCACTTCACCGCCCCAGTCATCGTTATCGATGAAGCGCTCGGGCACGCCGGTATCAGTGATCAACATCACTTCCAGTTGGCAGCAGCACGCCGCGCACGTCGAACACGTGACGGCGGGTTCGGTAATTTCGGTCAGGGGGATGTTGGTCATAGACGCGCAGTGTAAGGCAGAGCTGGCATCAGGTGTAAATGTGCTGATGAACGCCGGCTTTTGTAGTCGCTGCCGAAGGTTGCGAAGGTCCTGCGGCCCCTATCGCAGCCTTCGGCAGCGACTACAGGTGATTAGCAATGCAAACAACCCGGCCCACAACAGGCTCAACCCGGCCAGCGTCGGCCACAGGCCCAGAGGGAATTGCACCGCGCCCAGACGTTGCCCGGCGTAATACGACAGCGGTCCACCGATGGCACCCAGCAAAACAGCCCGCCACCAGGGCTTGGCAGTCCACGCCAGACAGTGGTTCAAGGTGATGGCCAGCAGGGCCCAAAGCAAAATCAGCCAGAATGGAATCAACAAGCCGGGCTGCTTGAAGACGAAAACTCCGGCATTGAGCAGCAGGCTGTCTACGGCAGTGCCGAGCAAACACACGACCACGATTAAACGGACCTCTGCCATTGAGCGACTTATCCACAGCAGATGCGCCATCAATGCACCACCTGCCAGCACGAGCCACAGGCTGTTGCCGCCCACTACACAGGCAAACCAGCCGAGCTGGAACAGCCCGGCATTGGCCAGATTCTTAAGCATTGAACCGACCGAGCAGTGGTTCAGGCATGGCTGCCGGCTTGGCCAGCAACAATTGCGCGGTACCGATGCTGCGTTCCAGAAAACCACCTTCGCAGTAACACAGGTAAAACTCCCACAGGCGCAGGAAGTATTCGTCGTAACCCAATTCAGTCAAACGCCCGTGAGCGCGGCGAAAGTTCTCATGCCACAGGCGCAGGGTTTTGGCGTAGTGCAAGCCGAAATCTTCCATGTGCATCAGGTTCATGTCAGTGTCCTTGCCCACGATTTCGAGCATTTTTTGCACACTGGGCAGGGCACCGCCGGGGAAAATGTAGCGCTGGATAAAGTCCACGCTGCTTTTGGCTTGCTCGTAACGCTGCTCGCGAATGGTGATGGCTTGCAGCAGCATCAATCCGTGGGGCTTGAGCAGGTGGGAGCACTGTTTGAAGTAGCTGGGTAAAAAACGATGCCCGACCGCCTCGATCATTTCGATCGATACAAGCTTGTCGTACTGCCCTGTCAGATCGCGGTAATCCTCCAGCAGTAACGTTACCTGGTCCTGTAAACCCAAAGCGTCAACGCGGGTTTTGGTGTAGTCGAACTGCTCTTTGGACAGGGTCGTGGTCGTGACCTTGCACCCGTAATGCTGCGCCGCAAATAACGCCATGCTGCCCCAGCCGGTGCCAATTTCGAGCAAATGGTCCTCGGGCTTGAGATCGAGCTTCTGGCAGATGCGTTCCAGCTTGTTGAGCTGCGCTTGTTCCAGCGTGTCGTCAGGGCTTAAAAACTGGGCCGCTGAATACATCATGGTAGGGTCTAGAAACTGCTCGAACATCTCATTGCCCAGGTCGTAATGGGCGGCAATGTTTTTTTGCGAGCCCTTGCGGGTATTGCGATTGATCCAGTGCAGGCCGCGTATCAACGGGCGGCCCAGGCGCGCCAGGCCACCCTCCATTGCATCGAGCACATCCATATTGCTGACCAGCACCCGGATCACCTTGGTCAGGTCGGGTGAACTCCAGTAGCCATGAATAAAGGCCTCGCCCGCGCCAATCGAGCCGCTGCTGGCCATCATGCCCCACAGGCTAGCATCGTGAATCTGTACTTCGCCGACCAGACCGGCGCCGCTGTCGCCGAACATCAGGCGTTCGCCGTTTTCGATCACCACCAGATGACCGTGTTTCAACTGGCCGAGCTGGCGCATGACTCCGCGTCGCAATAGCGCACTGGTCAGGTTATGGGTAGTCGACAGTGAGGATTTGCTCACCAGGCTAGAGCTCTTCATGGCGTTTATCCTTAGGTTGCAGGGCGGCAATACGAAAGGCGCCGTCGGCGGCCTGATGGGAAAAAATCGGTGTGCGTTTGAGAAACAGGCGCAAGGCTTGCCAGTAAATGGCCAGACAGGTTTTGGCGGTCATCCACGGAAACTGCCGCAAGTAGCGATGCAGCCCTGCGCGGTCCAGGGTCGTACGTTGCAGGTTGAGGGTGGCGTCGAACAGTTTCAGCTCGCCCTGCCAGTCGGCCATGTGCACGCCGAGTCGGGCCTGGGGTGGGCTGAAGCTCATGCGGTATTCCAGGTCCCGTGGCAGAAAGGGGGAAACGTGAAAGGCCTTGGCCACGGCGACATGCTGAAAACCATCGCCTTGTGCCGGGAGCACGTAGTGATAGCGTTCACGCCAAGGCGTGTTGGTGACTTCGCACAAGATGGCAGCCAGTTTTCCGTCCACCTCGTGGCAGTAAAAGAAGCTCACCGGGTTGAACGACAGCCCCCAGCTGCGGGCTTGGGTCAGCAAACAGATCGAGCCCTGGGGCGTATGCCCTAAGGCGATGCCGACTTGCTGACGAACCGCGTCAATCAGGCGCATACCGGTTGCGGTGTAGGTTTTCAGGTAATCAGTTTCACGAAAGGAGAAAGGTGCAAATCGGCTTTTTCCTGCCAGCGCCGAAAGCCCCAGTACAGCGTCTTGCTCATCCAGATCCAGATACAACAAGCCGATCTGGTAGCGGAACGCATGGGTAGTCGGCGCAAAGCGTCGATGGGCGATCCAGCCGCTGTACAGGGCGCTGTTCATAGTTGTTGGCCAAAGGCCTGGGCCACGCGCAATGCGCTGACCACGCCGTCTTCATGAAAGCCGTTGGCCCAATAGGCGCCGCAAAAGTAGCTGTGCTGGGCGCCCAGTAGTTCTTGCCAGCGTGCTTGTGCAGCAATGGCGCCCAGGCTGTACTGAGGATGGGCATAGGTAAAGCTGGCCAGTATTTTGAGCGGATCAATCGCGCTGGTTTGATTGAGGCTGACGCAGAATGTGGTCTCGCTCTCAATCCCCTGCAGGATGTTCATGTCGTAGGTCACGGCAGCCCGCTTTTGGCCTGCAGAGCCCAAGCGGTAATTCCAGCTCGCCCAGGCCAGTTTTCGGTCTGGCAGCAAGCGGGTATCGGTGTGCAGCACCACGTCATTATCGGCATAGGGCATCGCGGCCAGGATTTGCCGTTCTGCAGATGAGGGGGTGGCCAGCAGCTTGAGGGCTTGATCGCTGTGGCAGGCAAAGATCACCTTGTCGAAGTCTTCAATACCGCCGGCACTGTGTACCTGAACGGCCTGTTCATTGCGGGTTACCTGAATGACCGGGCAGTTGAGACGAATCCTGTCGGCAAAACCTGCACTCAAGGGTTGTATGTAGGCACTGGAGCCACCTTCAATCACACGCCATTGCGGACGATTGCTGACGCTGAGCAAGCCGTGATTCTTGAAGAAGCGCACAAAAAACTGCAGCGGAAAGCTCAGCATGTCTGCCAGGGACATGGACCAGATCGCAGCACCCATCGGTACGATGTAGTGCTCGATAAAACGCGTGCCATAACCCTGCTGCTGCAGGTAGTCACCCAGCCGGGTGTCACTGGCAATGCGCTGCTCGTCCAGGTCGCGAATGGCTTGGCGATTGAAACGCAGGATGTCGCGCAACATGCCCCAGAACCCGGGAGACAACAGGTTGCTGCGCTGGGCAAACAGGCTATTGAGGGTGTTGCCGTTGTATTCGAGGTTGCTGTCGGTGTCGTGCACTGAAAAGCTCATTTCAGTGGCTTTTGAGCGAACCCCCAACTGGTCCATCAGCTTGATGAAGTTGGGGTAAGTCCAGTCGTTGAACACGATAAAGCCGGTGTCCACGGCGTAGGACCGGCCTTTGACACTCAGGTTGACGGTGTGGGTGTGGCCGCCGACCCAGTCACTGGCTTCGAATACGCTGATGTCGTGCTCTTTATGCAGCAGGTAGCCGCAGGTCAACCCCGAAATACCACTGCCAATGATCGCGATTTTCATGAGGGTTTACCGTCAGAGTTGCGTGCCAGGCGTTTACCGAGTGCGACTTGCAAGCGTTTTGGCAAGTTCGCCAACAGCCTCAGCGAGACGATGAACAATGTGGGAAAGGCGATTTCCAACGGACGTTTTTTCAGGTGCTGGCAAATATGCTGTGCCGCTTTTTGCGCTGACCAGCGCATCGGCATCGGAAAGTCATTGTTTTCGGTGAGCGGGGTGTCGACGAAGCCGGGGCTGACGAGGGTGACATTGATGCCTTCCTGGGCCAGGTCGATACGCAGCGATTCGAGCAAGTAACGCAAGCCGGCTTTTGATGCGCCATAGGCCTGCGCCCGTGGCAGCGCCCAATAGGTGACAGAACTGACCACACCCACCAGATACGGACGCGAACCGGCGCGCAGCAGTGGCAGCGCACTCTCAATGCAATAACAGTTGGCCAGCAGGTTGGTGCGCACCACGCGCTCGATCAATGCGGAGTCGAACTCACGGACGTCGACATACTCACAGGTCCCGGCGTTGAGGATCACGGTATCGAGTGCGCCCCAGGCCTGGGCGATGCGTTTGCTGATCTCGCGGACCTGCACAATGTCGGTCAGGTCGCCGGGTACCAGCAGGACTTGGCCGGGGAAGCGGTCAGACAAGGCTTTCAAGGGGGCGAGCGTTCGGGCAGTCAACGCCAGCCGGGCGCCGCTTGTGAGCAATTCCTCAGCGATTTGCGCGCCAATCCCGCTGCTGGCGCCTGTCAGCCAGATCCGCCGCCCTTCAGCCATGGCTCACCTCCACTATTTGCCGCGACGGCAGGCTCTTGAAAGCGCTCAGGGCACGCTCGCGGCTTTTGCTCAAATCGACGATGGGGGCCGGGTAATTGGCCACGCCAAATAACCCGCCGATCAAGGCAGGGTTGTGCACTTGTTTTTTATTCAGGTCCGCCAGCTCCGGCAGCCAGTGTTTGATGAATCGACCTTCGGGATCGAAGCGTTCTGACTGAGTCAGCGGGTTGAAAATTCGGAAGTACGGTACTGAGTCGGTGCCTGTGGATGAACTCCACTGCCAGCCGCCGTTGTTGGCGGCCAAATCACCGTCGATCAAATGCTGCATAAAAAAGCGCTCGCCTTCGCGCCAGTCGATCAGCAGGTTTTTGGTCAGGAACATGGCCACTACCATGCGCAGGCGGTTATGCATCCAGCCTGTTTCCAGCAGTTGGCGGATGGCTGCGTCGATAATCGGGAAGCCCGTGCGCCCCTGTTTCCAGGCGGCTAACTCATCCGGAGCGTTACGCCACGGCAGGTATTCGGTCTCAAGGCGGAAGGCGCGATGACGGGAGACGCGTGGGTAACCGACCAGAATATGTTTGTAGAACTCGCGCCAGAGCAGTTCAGTGATCCAGGTGAACACCCCCGGGCTGCCGCTTTCAAACTCGCCGTTGTTACTGTGCAATGCCGCATGCAGGCATTGGCGGGGTGAGATAACGCCCGCTGCGAGGTAGGTCGAAAGCTGGCTGGTACCGGGTTTGGCCGGCAGGTCGCGTTCGTCCTGATAGAAGTGAATCTGTTCATCGGCAAACTGTGCCAGGCGCTGCTGAGCTTCTTTCTCGCCTGCCGGCCAGAGCGCCCGCAACGTTTGGCTGGGTGTAGCAAATCCGCTGACCGATTCTGGAATGCTATCGGGCTCGATGTTCAGCGGTGCCTGGCTGTCAGGCCTGGCCACAATTTGTGGCAAGGCCATGTGCAGGCGGTTGTAGCAGATCCTGCGGAACTGGCTGAAAACCTGAAAGTACGAGCCCGATTGCGTCAGGATGCTGCCCGGCTGGAACAGCAGTTGGTCGAGGTAGCTGTGAAACTCGATGCCCTGGGCTTCAACGGTCCGAGCCACCTCCTGGTCGCGACGGGTTTCGTTGATGCCGTATTCCTGATTGGCGTGGACGGCCTGAATCCCGAGCTGCTGGCACAGTTCAAGCAGCACTGCAGGCGCCTGATCCCATGCTGGAGCGGTACGGATCAGCAGCGGGATGTTGAGCTGCTGCAGACTGTCACTCAAGGTGCGCAGGTTGCGCAGCCAGAAATCAACTTTGCACGGCGCATCATCGTGGGCCAGCCATTGCTCGGGGCTGATGAGGTACACGGCCACGGTCGGTCCGCGTTTGGCTGCGGCGCTCAGGGCGGTGTTGTCGTAGTGGCGCAAGTCGCTGCGCAGCCAGATCAGTTGCATGTCAATTCCTTGCTATAAAAGGCCAAGTTGGCTGAGGCGTTGATGGGCCTCTACCGGGTCGTGGGCCAGGTACAATCCTGCGATCTCGGTTGTAGTTACGGACAACAGATCGAAATGGATGCTTACCGTTGGTCCGGCAATCAGGATCGGGCATTCAATGCCGCTCAGTAGCCTGGGCAGTACTTGGGTGTTAAGGGTTTTGCTGGAATACAGCACCACTGCACGGGGTTTTAAATGTTCCACCGCCAGGCCCAGTTCACCGTTGGGTAAAGGCGCGTCGAATACCTCGACCGCACAGTGACTGCTGCTGACCAGCAAGGCGGTCAGCCACAGCTGTGGCTCGAACGGCAGGTCGGAATGGTTGATCAGCAAGACCGGTGCGCCCTTGAGCGAGCGGTTGTTGTGATAAATCCGGGCCCCCAGTTTGCTGCGTAACCAGGAGTGGAAAAACACACGCTCCAGTTGCGCGCCGAATTGCCCTTGCCAGCGCTGCTCCAGATCGTTGAGCAGCGGCACCAGCAGTTGTTCGCAGAGCGGGCGAGCAGGGTAGAGCGACATTGCCTGATTGAAGCAATCATCCAGGCGGCGCTCGGCCAGTTCACTGATGGACTCAATCATGGTTTGGCGCCACACCTGCCAGTCGCTGTCGGGCGTTACGGCGGGAGTCGAGGGGGTGTTGAGCAGCGGTTTGATCTGGCTGACCGACACGCCGCGATTGAGCCACAACAAAATGTGCTGAATACGCTGGATATGCTCGCTGGAAAACAGACGATGGCCCTTGGCCGTGCGGTGCGGCACGATCAGGCCATAGCGTCGTTCCCAGGCACGCAAGGTCACGGCATTCACACCGGTGATGCGCGAGACTTCACGAATGGGCAACCAGCCTTCAGCCAGTGCCTGGCTGTAGTCCGCGTCAGGGGTATTGGACATGATCAGGTCATCATTCATGGTCAGATGGCATTGCGCAGGCTGAGGTCTTCCGGATGCGGCTGCAGGTAAACCTGGCGCGAGATATATGGGTGCGGGTGCAGGCGAAAGTGATGCTTGAGCAGGGTCAGGGGCACCACCAGCGGCACGATGCCGTGCAGGTACTGGCCAATCAGTTGCTGAACTTCCTGCTTGTCTTCGGGGCTGATGGATTGTTTGAGGTAGCCGCTGATGTGTTGCAGCACGTTGGTGTGGGTGCGCCGGGTCGCGCATTTTTTCAGCGCTTTCATCAGCTCGTTGAAGTACTGCGGTGCAATGGCTCGCGGATCTTGCTTGCCAAGACTGCCGAGCAAATTGCCCAGGGTTTTGTACTGCACCGGGTGATGGGCCATCAGCTGGTATTTGTAGCAGGCGTGAAATTCGGTCAGTGAGCGGCGGGTGACGCCCTGTTTGAGCAGGGCCTGCCAGGCGCTGTAGGCATAAACCCGGGTCATGAAGTTCTCGCGGAGCACCGGATCATTCAATCGACCGTCTTCCTCCACAGGCAAGTCGGGATGGGCGTCACAAAACGCTTGAGCATAAATGCCACGGCCGCTCAACTCTGCGGGGCGGCCGCCGTCCTGATACACCTTGACCCGCTCCAGGCCGCATGAGGGCGACTTTTGCATGAAGATGTAGCCACAGATATCCGTGTGGGCTGCGGCCATTTCCACGCCGTAGTCGTGCAGTGGCTGAGTCACGTTCAAGGTGCTGTCGACGGTGCCGACGGCTTGGGGTTGAGCAGGATTGCCCACCAGGCGTACAGGCTGGCGAGGAATGCCAAGGCCGATGGCAACCTCGGGGCACAGCGGCACAAATTCGAAGTGCTGGCTCAACGTCTGGCTGCAAAGCCGCGACTCTTTGTGCCCGCCGTTGAAGCGAACTTCGGCCCCCAGCAAGCACGCGCTGATGGCAATTTTGGGTTTGTGCCGGGCTGATAAGGTGCTGGCCATCTGACGAACCTCTCAAGAATTACTTGTACATCTTTATGCTGATGTACAACTTGAGTTCATCATATGCCTGATATTGTACAAGTCAAATTTCTTGTACAGGTTTTTTGATGAGAGGGGTCTGTAGTCGCTGCCGCAGGCTGCGAAAAGGGCCGCAGGACCTTCAGCTTTGCTGGCCTGCTACGCAAACCATCGCAGCCTGCGGCAGCGACTACGGGTTTTGCATCACTCCAGATGCTCTATCAGTCGACGGGCAGCTTCTTGACCGCTAAGCCATGCACCTTCGACGCGGCCCGACAGGCACCAGTCGCCGCAGGCATACAGGCCCAGATCGGAATCCGCGAGGGCACCCCACTCATGGGCAGCGGCAGGTCGCGCGTAGAGCCAGCGATGGGCAAGGCTGAAAGTCGGCGCGGGTGTAGGGAAGTGCATCAGCTCTGCAAAAGCACCATGAAGGTGTTCGATGACGGCCTCTTTGGGCAAGTCGAGATTTTGCTTGCTCCAGGCACTGGTCGCGTGCAAAACCCAGGTGTCAGGCTGGCTGGCACGTCCGGGCTTGCTACGGTTGCGGGCTAGCCAGTCCAGCGGGCCGCCTTGTACGAAGCAACCTTCCATAGGCGTGTCGAGGGGGGACTCAAAGGCCAGGGCGACGGCCCAGGCTGGTTCCATTTTGACCCCGGCTGCGGTACTCGCCAGCTTCGGGGCGCTGGCCAGCAGAGAGGTGGCCTGTGGCGCCGGGGTGGCAATGATGACGTGGCTGAACGGGCCGTGCTCTGCACCTTCGGCATCCAGCAAGTGCCAGTGTTTCTCGCCGCGTATCAGGTCGGTGATCTGGCACGAGAAACTGACCGGCAGACTGCCGAGCAGGCCGCGTGTGATGGCGCTCATGCGTGGCGTTCCCACCCAGCGGGTCTGTTCGTCAGGGGAGGGGCTTAACTGACCGTTTTTATAGTGGTACAGGTGTGGCTCCCATTCGGCAGCCCAGCCATTGGCTTGCCACTGCTGGACTTCATCGACAAAACGCCGGTCCCGTGCGGTGAAGTACTGAGCCCCCAGGTCCAGTACACCGACATCGCTGCGCTTGCTCGACATGCGTCCGCCGCTGCCACGGCTCTTGTCGAAAAGATGAATCGCGTGCCCTGCCTTGTGCAGAGTGTTTGCTGCTGCCAGTCCGGCTATGCCGGCGCCAATAATCGCGATAGGTACAGTCATTATGGCCTCGATCTCTGTTTGCACAGACTACGCCGTCGGCAATACCTGTACAATTATATTTGTTAGTATAAGTTTTAGTGATTCTTCCAGATCCATGTGGCCTATTCTTAAGTCAGGTCGACGACCGATAAAAGGTCTTACAGTAAAAATAGACCAGTGCTCCCGATAAAACTCCTTGCGAGGATCAACTCATGCACATATTGCTGACCGGCGGTACAGGCTTGATAGGGCGTCAGCTCTGTCGTCACTGGCTGGCGCAAGGCCACCGCCTTAGTGTGTGGAGTCGGCGCCCTGAGCAAGTGGCCCGATTGTGCGGTGCTCAGGTCAAGGGTGTTGCCCTGCTTGAGGAACTCGGGCAGGAACCGATTGATGCCGTGGTCAATCTGGCAGGTGCGCCCATCGCCGATCGTCCCTGGACGCGCGGGCGCAAGGCTCTGCTGTGGAGCAGTCGCATTACCCTGACCGAAACCCTGGTGGCCTGGCTTGAAAGCCGGGATCAAAGGCCGTCGGTGCTGGTGTCCGGTTCGGCCGTTGGCTGGTACGGCGACGGTGGCGAGCGTGAGCTGACCGAGGACTCACCGCCAGTCAGCGAAGATTTTGCCAGCCACTTGTGCATTGCCTGGGAAGAAACCGCGCAGCGGGCGCAGGCCTTGGGCATTCGAGTGGTGCTGGTGCGCACGGGACTGGTACTGGCAGCTGAAGGCGGCTTTTTGTCGCGCCTGTTGTTGCCTTTCAAGCTGGCGCTGGGCGGGCCGATAGGCAATGGTCGGCAGTGGATGCCGTGGATTCATATCAAGGATCAAATTGCCCTGATTGATTTTCTTGTGCATGAGAATGCCGCCAGCGGTCCTTATAATGCCTGCGCGCCACACCCGGTACGCAATGCCGACTTCGCCAGGACCTTGGGCAGCGTGTTGCACCGTCCGGCATTTATGCCCATGCCCGCATTTGTACTGCGCGTGTTGCTGGGCGAGATGTCCGGTTTGTTACTGGGTGGCCAGCGGGCTATGCCTGCAAAGTTGCTGGCTGCCGGTTTTACTTTTCAGTTCACCGATTTGCGTGCGGCACTTGATGATGTCGCCGCCCGCCTCTGAAATAGGAAGTTGCATGACCGACCACGCGTTGTTGCTGGTTAACCTGGGTTCGCCGGCGTCTACTTCGGTAGCGGATGTACGCAGTTACTTGAACCAGTTTTTGATGGATCCGTACGTCATCGACTTGCCGTGGCCGGTACGGCGCTTGCTGGTGTCGTTGATCCTGGTCAAGCGTCCTGAGCAGTCGGCCCACGCGTATGCCTCGATCTGGTGGGACGAGGGTTCGCCACTGGTGGTACTCAGTCGTCGCCTGCAGCAGGCGATGACCAAAGAGTGGACCCAGGGCCCGGTCGAACTGGCCATGCGTTACGGCGAGCCGTCGATTGAAACCGTGCTCACCCGTCTGGCGTCGCAGGGCATCAAGAAAGTCACGCTGGCACCGCTTTATCCGCAGTTCGCTGACAGCACCGTGACCACGGTGATTGAAGAAGCCAAGCGCGTGGTCAAGGCCAAAAAATTGCCGATGCAGTTTTCGATTGTGCAGCCCTTCTATGACCAGCCCGAGTACCTCGATGCGCTGGTGGCTAGCGCCCGGCCGCATCTGGAGCAGGATTACGATCACCTGCTGCTCAGCTTTCACGGTTTGCCCGAGCGGCATTTGCACAAGCTGGACCCGACCGGCAATCACTGCTTCAAGAATGAAGACTGCTGCCAGAATGCTTCGCCTGCAGTTTTGCAAACCTGTTATCGAGCGCAGTGTTTGCGTTCTGCCCAGGCTTTTGCCGAGCGTATGGGGTTGCCTGAAGGCAAGTGGTCGGTGGCGTTCCAGTCCCGTTTGGGCCGGGCCAAGTGGATCGAACCCTACACGGAGGCGCGTCTTGATGCGTTGGCCAAGCAGGGGGTGAAGAAGATTCTGGTGATGTGCCCGGCGTTTGTGGCTGATTGCATTGAAACGCTGGAAGAGATCGGTGATCGCGGGCGCGAGCAGTTTATCGAGGCGGGGGGCGAAGAGTTGGTGCTGGTGCCGTGTCTCAATGACAACCCGCAATGGGCGCAGGCGTTGAACACTTTGTGTGAAAGGGCGCCGCTGGCGCTTTAGAAAAACCCCTGTGGGAACGGGCTTGCTCGCGATGCAGGTGATGCAATCGCGAGCAAGCCCGCTCCCATAGGGATTACAGGTCAGATGACGGGGCCGTCACCTTTCTTGTGTTTCCAGCTGTCGTTGCCCGGCAGGATCAGGTTCAGCGCAATCGCCACAATGGCGCACAACGCGATGCCTTTAAGACCGAAGTCCTCAGGCCCCATCCCCGTACCGATCAGCACGCCGCCAATCCCGAAGACCAGAGTCACCGACACGATCACCAGGTTGCGTGCTTCGCTCAGGTCGACCTGATGGCGGATCAGTGTGTTCATGCCCACGGCTGCAATCGAACCGAACAGCAGGCACAGAATCCCGCCCATTACAGGGACCGGAATGCTTTGCAGCAGTGCGCCGAACTTACCGACAAATGCCAGGCTGATGGCGAAAATCGCTGCCCAGGTCATGATTTTCGGGTTGTAGTTCTTGGTCAGCATCACTGCGCCAGTCACTTCGGCGTAGGTGGTGTTGGGAGGTCCGCCCAGCATGCCGGCAGCGGTGGTGGCGATACCGTCACCGAACAGCGTGCGGTGCAGGCCCGGCTTTTTCAGGTAGTCGCGACCGGTCACGCTGCCTACGGCAATCACGCCGCCGATATGTTCAATGGCCGGAGCAAGCGCTACGGGGACGATAAACAGAATCGCCTGCCAGTTGAACTCGGGGGCAGTGAAGTGCGGCATGGCGAACCACGGCGCTGCGGCGATCTTGGCGGTGTCGACGACGCCGAAGTAAAACGCCATGCCAAACCCGACCAGCACACCGGCGATGATGGGCACCAGACGGAAAATCCCTTTACCGAATACAGCCACGATCAAGGTGGTCAGCAGCGCTGGCATCGAGATCATCATGGCCGTCTGATAGTGAATCAGCTCGGTGCCATCTTCAGCGCGGCCCATGGCCATGTGCGCTGCAATGGGCGCCATCGCCAGGCCAATCGAGATAATCACCGGACCGATCACCACAGGTGGCAACAAGCGGTCGATGAACCCGGTGCCCTTGAGCTTCACCGCGAAACCGAGAAAGGTATACACAAAACCGGCTGCCATGACGCCGCCCATGGTCGCTGCAAGGCCGAACTGCCCTTTGGCGAGAATGATCGGGGTAATGAAAGCGAAACTCGAAGCCAGAAAGACCGGCACTTGGCGCCGGGTCACGATCTGGAACAGCAGAGTCCCGAGACCCGCCGTGAACAGCGCAACGTTGGGGTCGAGGCCGGTAATCAATGGCATCAACACCAACGCGCCAAACGCCACGAAGAGCATCTGCGCGCCAGAAATTATCTGGCGCCAGAGCGGGTCGTTGAACTCGTCCTGCATGTTAAATGTCCTTTTGCTTGGTGCCGAAGATCTTGTCGCCGGCATCGCCCAAGCCCGGGATGATGTAGCCGTGCTCGTTCAAACGCTCATCAATGGAGGCGGTGTAGATGGTCACGTCCGGGTGAGCGGCTTCAACAGCAGCAATCCCTTCTGGCGCAGCAACCAGCACCATGGCGCGGATTTCCTTGCAGCCGGCTTTTTTCAGCAGATCAATGGTGGCAACCATCGAAGAGCCGGTGGCCAGCATCGGGTCGATAATCATCGCCAGACGCTCGTTGATTTCCGGAACCAGTTTTTCCAGGTAGGTGTGGGCCTGGAGGGTTTCTTCGTTGCGGGCAATACCGACAGCGCTGACTTTGGCGCCCGGGATCAGGCTCAGAACACCTTCCAGCATGCCGATACCGGCGCGCAGGATCGGTACGACGGTAATTTTCTTACCGGCGATTTTTTCAACTTGAACAGTGCCGCACCAGCCTTCGATATCGTAGGTTTCGAGGGTCAGGTCACTGGTGGCTTCATAGGTCAGCAAAGCGCCGACTTCCTGAGCGAGCTCACGGAAATTCTTCGTGCTAATGTCAGCGCGACGCATGAGGCCGAGTTTATGACGGATTAGCGGATGGCGTATCTCGCGGATAGGCATAGGGAAAAACTCCGGGGGGCAGGCAAAAAAACCGGCCTAGATTAATCTAATCCGGGGTGATGTCCTACAGACATTACTGCACGTTAGTCCATAAATGCTTGATCTGAGCCATGCGGATGCGTACCTTTGCCCGCTTTTCTTGCACAACCCCCCCTGGAGAGCGTCATGTCTGCTGATCTCGAGCATATCCGTCAAATCATGCGAGAGGCTGACTGCCTGTACACCGAAGCCGAAGTCGAAGAGGCAATTGCCCGCGTTGGTGCGCAAATCACGGCAGAAATGGCCGAGACCAATCCAGTGGTTTTTTGTGTGATGAACGGTGGCCTGATTTTTTCCGGCAAGCTGCTCACCCATCTGAAATTCCCGCTTGAAGCGTCGTACCTGCACGCTACGCGCTATCGCAATGAAACCACTGGCGGCGACCTGTTCTGGAAAGCCAAGCCAGAAGTATCGTTCATCGACCGTCACGTGTTGATCATCGACGACATCCTCGACGAGGGGCACACCCTTAGCGCGATCGTAGAGTTCTGCAAGCACGCCGGTGCCCGTCAGGTGCACACCGCGGTATTGATCGACAAGGACCATGACCGCAAGGCGCGTCCGGACTTGAAGGCCAACTACGTCGGCTTGCCGTGCATTGACCGTTATATCTTCGGCTATGGTATGGACTACAAAGGCTACTGGCGTAATGCCGCCGGCATTTATGCCGTTAAAGGTATGTAACAAAGGACGTTGAGGCTTTCTTCAAGAAGGCCTCAACCCGGTTCTACCTCCATGAGTGTGCTGACATGCTGGCTATTTTCCTTCAGACGCTCACGATAACCGCCCCCGTGTTTGCCATGCTGTTTCTAGGCGTGGTGCTCAAGCGCGTGGGCTGGATCAATGACAACTTTATCCACACAGCGTCGGCACTGGTGTTTAACGTCACCATGCCGGCGTTGTTGTTTCTGGGCATTTTGCATGCCGATCTCAGGGCGGCCCTGCAGCCCAAGGTGCTGGCTTATTTCGTGCTGGCAACCCTTGCAGGGTTTGCGTTTGCCTGGGGTTGGTCGATCTGGCGCTGCCCCCGTGAAGACCGTGGGGTCTACACCCAGGGCGCCTTTCGCGGCAATAACGGGGTCATTGGCCTGGCTCTCGCGGCCAGCATGTACGGCGACTACGGGATTTCATTGGGCGCCGTACTCGCAGGCCTGGTGATCCTGTTCTACAACACGCTGTCGACTATCGTGCTGGCGGTGTACAGCCCGGTGATCAAGTCCGATCCGTGGAGCATCTGCAAAAGTGTGGTCAAGAACCCGCTGATCATCAGCGTGCTGGCTGCGGTGCCGTTTGCGGTATTCAAGATCAGCCTGCCCGGTTGGTTGCAAGCGTCTGGCGAATACCTGGCCGCAATGACCTTGCCCCTGGCGCTGATTTGCATCGGTGGCACGCTGTCGCTGGCAAGCCTGCGTAAAAGTGGCGACAGGGCGCTGAGCGCAAGTCTGGTGAAAATGGTCAGTTTGCCGCTACTGACAACTCTGGGGGCTTGGTTGTGTGGCTTTCGCGGGCCGGAATTGGGGATTTTGTTCCTTTATTTCGCCAGCCCGACGGCCGCTGCCAGTTATGTCATGGTACGTGCGGCCAACGGTAATCACGAATTGGCGGCCGCAATTATTGTGATCACCACCTTGATGGCGGCCATCACGACCAATATCGGGATATTTGTATTGCAGTGGGGCGGCTGGATCTAGTGCTGACGGCGCCACGCGCGCAGGGTACTGAACAGCAGAAACACCAGCAGCGCCGGCAAGATGAAAAACAGCATCAGGTGTTCAAGCTTGCCGGCCAAGGGCATGCCGATGGTGAAGGACACTACATGCAGCCCATAGGCCAGGTATAAACCCAGAAACAGCAACCCTTCAGCACGGGTGACGCGGTACCCCGCGTAGAACACGGGCAGACACAGCGCCGCCACACCCAGCATCACCGGCAAGTCGAACGCCAGCGCGTTGGGCGATACCGACAAGGGCGCTGGAGCGACCAGAGCCGTCAGGCCTAGTACCCCCAGCAAGCTGAAAACATTGCTGCCAATCACATTGCCGACAGCGATTTCGCGCTGGCCGCGAAAGGCTGCGATCAGTGACGTGGCCAGTTCCGGCAGTGAAGTGCTGACCGCAATGATGGTCAGCCCGATAATCCGCTCTGATAGCCCAAGCTCAGTGGCAACCGTGACTGCCGCGCCGAGCAGCAGGTGCCCGGCCGCCCCGAGCAGGATCAGGGCCAACAGCATTAACGCGATGTTGTGCAGCCATGGGGTGTGTGGCTGTGCGTGGCTGTTGTGATGATGGCCGCTTTGACGCGATTGGCGCAGCAGCAGGGCCAGGTAGATCATCAGGCCGCACAACAGGACAACACCGTCCAGGCGATCGAGCTGTTTGTTGAGTGCCAGGGCAAACACCAGTGCGCTGGCGAGGATCATCAGGGGAATGTCCAGGCGTACCAGTTGACGGGATACGCGCAGGGGAATGATCAGCGCCGACAGCCCCAGGGTGACCAGGATGTTGAATATATTGCTGCCGATCACACTGCCTACGGCAATGTCCGAGGTGTCATTGAGCGCGGCCTGCAGGCTGACAGTCATCTGTGGGGCGCTGCTGCCCAATGCGACCACGGTCAAGCCGATCAGCAGCGGGCGCACCTTCATGTTGGCAGCCATGCGTACGGCGCAGCGCACCAGCAATTCGGCCCCTGCGATCAGCATGACGAGGCCGCAGAGCAATTGCAGCAGGTTCCATGGTGACAGCGCGCTCAAGCCCAAAATGGCGGCAACTCCCTCAATTAATCACTCAAGCCCTGAACCCGGACTTTGGCTGTGCCGCTGCGCAGCATATCCAGTTGCTGGGCGGCCTTGCGCGAAACGTCTATCAGGCGTCCGCGGGTATGGGGGCCGCGATCGTTGATGCGCAGCACCACAGATTTGTCGTTGCTCAGATTGGTGACCAGCACCCGCGTCCCGAAAGGCAGGGCGGGGTGGGCGGCGGTAAGGGCATTCTGGTCGAATGGTTCACCGCTGGCGGTTCGCTTGCCGTGATGGCGAGCACCGTAATAAGAGGCAATGCCTGTTTTGTCATAGCCACGGGGGTCTATGTCATGGCTGGCGCAGCCTGCGAGCAAGCTGAGCAGGGCGCAAGCGCCGAGTAGCCGCTTCATGGGGGAATCCTTATGTTGCTTGAAAAGCGATTCGCGTAGCAACTGCCGAAGGCTGCGTTCGATTGCGAAGCGATCGTAAAGTCAGAAAATGCGGTTCAACTCTTGAACCGCAACCTCTGGTTTTACGACGGCTACGCCGCCGGACGCAGCCTGCGGCAGCTGCTACGAGTTTTGTGGCTTAGCCTTCGAGCTTGCTCTTGAGCAGTTCGTTGACCTGTTGCGGGTTGGCTTTGCCTTTGGAGGCTTTCATCGCCTGGCCCACGAAGAAGCCGAACATCTTGCCGCGCTTGGCTTCGTCTGCCGCACGGTATTGCTCGACCTGCTCTGCGTTGGCCGCCAGCATTTCATCCAGCACCTTTTCAATGGCGCCGCTGTCGGTCACTTGCTTGAGGCCGCGCTTTTCGATGACTTCGTCTGCGTTGCCCTCACCATTGGCCATCGCTTCCAGCACAACCTTGGCGATTTTGCCGGAGATGGTGTTGTCTTTGATGCGCTGCAGCATGCCGCCCAATTGCTCTGCGCTGACCGGCGACTGGTCGATATCCAGGCCTTGTTTGTTGAGCAGGCTGCCCAACTCGACCATCACCCAGTTGGCCGCCAGCTTGGCATCGCCACTGATGCTCACGACCTTTTCGAAGTAGTCCGCTTGCTCGCGGCTCGAAGCCAATACGCTGGCGTCGTAGGCCGACAGGCCGAACTGCGACTGGAAGCGTTCGCGCTTTTGCGGCGGCAGTTCCGGCAGCGTGGCGCGCACCTCTTCGATAAACGAATCTTCGATCACCACTGGCAGCAGGTCAGGATCGGGGAAGTAACGGTAGTCGTTGGCTTCCTCCTTGCTGCGCATGGCGCGGGTTTCGTCCTTGTTCGGGTCGTACAGGCGGGTTTGCTGAATGACCTTGCCGCCGTCTTCGATCAGCTCGATCTGGCGTTGTACTTCGCTGTTGATCGCCTTCTCGATAAAGCGGAACGAGTTGACGTTCTTGATCTCGCAGCGAGTCCCGAACTCGGCCTGGCCGACCGGGCGGATCGATACGTTGCAGTCGCAGCGCAGGGAGCCTTCAGCCATGTTGCCGTCGCAAATGCCCAGGTAACGCACCAGAGCGTGCATCGCCTTGACGTAGGCCACGGCCTCTTTGGCGCTGCGCATGTCCGGCTCGGAAACGATTTCTAGCAACGGCGTGCCGGCACGGTTCAAGTCGATGCCGGTGGAACCGCTGAAGTCTTCGTGCAGGCTTTTGCCTGCGTCTTCTTCCAGGTGGGCACGGGTAATGCCGACACGTTTGACGGTGCCGTCTTCCAGGGTGATGTCCAGGTGGCCCTTGCCGACAATCGGCAGTTCCATCTGGCTGATCTGGTAGCCCTTGGGCAGGTCCGGGTAGAAGTAGTTCTTGCGGGCGAACACGTTGTGCTGAACGATTTCGGCGTCAACGGCTACGCCGAACATGACCGCCATGCGCACGGCTTCCTGGTTCAGCACCGGCAGTACGCCGGGCATGCCCAGGTCAACCAGGCTGGCCTGGGTGTTCGGTTCTGCGCCAAAGGTGGTGGCGCTACCGGAGAAAATCTTCGATTGGGTGGCGAGCTGGGAGTGAATTTCCAGCCCGATCACAACTTCCCATTGCATATGTTTCTCCTCAGAAGCCGGCAGGTGAGCGCGTGTGCCAGTCAGTGTTGAGCTGATACTGGTGAGCGACGTTGAGCAGGCGGCCTTCCTGGAAGTAAGGCGCAAGCAATTGCACGCCTACTGGCAAGCCATCGACAAAACCGGCTGGCATCGACAGGCCTGGCAGGCCGGCGAGGTTGGCGGTGATGGTGTAGACGTCTTCCAGATAGGCCGAAACCGGATCGCTGTTTTTAGCGCCGATTTTCCAGGCCGGGTTAGGCGTGGTCGGGCCGAGGATGATGTCGACTTCGTTGAACGCGGTCATGAAGTCGTTTTTGATCAGGCGACGGATTTTCTGCGCTTGCAGGTAGTAAGCGTCGTAGTAACCCGCCGACAGGGCGTAGGCACCGACCAGAATCCGGCGCTGTACTTCCGGGCCAAAGCCTTCGGCGCGCGAGCGCTTGTACAGGTCGGTGAGGTCTTTCGGGTCTTCGCAGCGATGGCCGAAGCGCACGCCGTCAAAACGCGACAGGTTGGACGAAGCTTCTGCTGGCGCGATCACGTAGTACGCAGGAATGGCGTGCTGCATGTTCGGCAGGCTGATGGGCTTGATCACGGCACCGAGCTTTTCAAGCTCCTTGACGCTGTTGTGGACCAGTTCGGCAATGCGCGCGTCCAGGCCTTCGCTGAAGAACTCTTTAGGCACGCCGATGCGCAGGCCTTGCAGCGAACCATTGAGGCTGGCGCTGAAGTCCGGTACGGGTTCGTCGATGCTGGTGGAGTCTTGCGGGTCGAAACCTGCCATGCCTTGCAGCAGGATGGCGCAGTCTTCGGCGGTGCGAGCCAATGGGCCGCCCTGATCGAGACTGGAGGCGTAAGCGATCATGCCCCAACGCGAAACACGACCGTATGTCGGTTTCAGGCCGGTGAGGTTGGTCAGGGCTGCCGGCTGTCGGATAGATCCGCCCGTGTCGGTGCCGGTCGCAGCGGGGAGCAGACGAGCGGCAACAGCGGCTGCCGAACCGCCCGAAGAACCGCCCGGTACGTGCTCGAGGTTCCACGGGTTTTTGACCGCGCCGTAGTAGCTCGACTCGTTGGCCGACCCCATGGCGAATTCGTCCATGTTGGTCTTGCCCAGGGTCACGGTGCCGGCAGCGGCAAGCTTGGCAACCACGGTGGCGTCGTACGGAGCCTTGAAGTTGTCGAGCATTTTGGAGGCGCAGCTGGTGCGTACGCCCTGGGTGCAGAACAGGTCCTTGTGACCGATCGGCGCGCCCAGCAGGGCACCGGTTTCACCGTTGGCGCGACGTGCGTCAGCGGCCTTGGCCTGCTCTAGGGCAAGGTCTTCGGTGAGTGTGATGAAACTGTTGAGCTGAGGATCGAGCTGGGCGATACGCGCCAGCAGGGTCTTGGTCAGCTCTTCGGAAGAAAACTTTTTATCGGCGAGTCCGCGGGCGATCTCGGCCAGAGTCAATTGATGCATGCAGGCTCTTTCCTTTACTCGATGACTTTCGGAACCAGATAGAGGCCGTTTTCGACCGCTGGAGCGATGGACTGATAAGCCTCGCGATGATTGCTTTCAGTCACGACGTCTGCACGCAAGCGCTGGCTGGCTTCCAGAGGGTGGGCCATAGGCTCGATACCTGTGGTGTCGACAGCCTGCATCTGATCAATCAGCCCCAAAATGCTGTTAAGGGCTTCGGTGGTGCGTGGAATATCGGCATCATTGAGACCAAGGCGGGCCAAATGAGCGATTTTTTCCACGTCGGAGCGGTCTAGCGCCATGGGATTCTCCAGTGGAAAACAGGACGGATGCTATCCGTGTGTTAGATTGTCGGAACACTACCGCATTTCTACGGTCATATGGCCGCGATTGTGGGAGTTGGTGCTCAGAAAAGCGCCCAATTTAACATATTGGCGCCTTGCCCAAAATCCCTGTCGTTGTTAGAGTTTGCCGCACTTTTTTACCCACGCGTTGCCTAGGGTCCCTTTCCCATGTTCAAGAAACTGCGTGGCATGTTTTCCAGCGATCTTTCCATCGACCTGGGCACTGCCAACACCCTTATTTACGTGCGTGAGCGCGGTATCGTCCTGAATGAGCCATCGGTTGTGGCTATTCGGACACACGGTAACCAGAAAAGTGTCGTTGCCGTCGGCACCGAGGCCAAGCGCATGCTTGGCCGTACACCGGGCAACATTGCTGCCATTCGTCCGATGAAGGACGGCGTTATTGCCGATTTCAGCGTTTGCGAAAAAATGCTGCAGTACTTCATCAACAAGGTGCATGAAAACAGCTTCCTGCAACCTAGCCCACGCGTACTGATTTGCGTCCCGTGCAAGTCGACTCAGGTAGAGCGTCGCGCCATTCGTGAATCGGCACTCGGCGCGGGCGCCCGTGAAGTGTTCCTGATCGAAGAACCAATGGCTGCTGCCATCGGTGCCGGCTTGCCGGTTGAAGAAGCACGCGGCTCGATGGTTGTCGATATCGGTGGTGGTACCACTGAAATCGCGCTGATCTCCCTCAACGGTGTGGTGTATGCCGAATCCGTACGGGTTGGCGGCGACCGCTTCGACGAAGCGATCATCACTTATGTGCGTCGTAACTACGGCAGCCTGATCGGTGAATCGACGGCCGAGCGCATCAAGACCGAAATCGGTACGGCTTTCCCGGGTGGCGAAGTACGTGAAGTCGACGTGCGCGGCCGTAACCTGGCAGAAGGTGTTCCACGTGCCTTCACCCTGAACTCCAATGAAGTGCTTGAGGCTCTGCAAGAGTCGCTGGCAACCATCGTTCAGGCTGTGAAAAGCGCACTGGAGCAGTCTCCGCCAGAGCTGGCTTCGGACATCGCCGAGCGTGGCCTGGTACTGACCGGTGGTGGCGCCTTGCTGCGTGACCTCGACAAGTTGCTGGCTCAGGAAACCGGCCTGCCGGTCATCGTTGCCGAAGACCCGCTGACCTGCGTTGCGCGTGGCGGTGGCCGTGCGCTGGAAATGATGGATAAACACACAATGGACCTGCTCTCCAGCGAATAAGATCGCGTGGTGCAGTCCTATGGTTATCACCAGAAGGTAGCACTTTGCAGTGCTGCCTTTTGGCGTTTATCTTCTGTCAATCTTCATCCAGGCCGCTTGAAGCCGTATGAATAAATTGAACACTTGCCCGGGAGGAGCGGCCTATTAAACCGCTCTTTTCCAAAGGCCCATCATTGGGCGTGCGCTTTCTGGTGCTGGTCGTGCTATCCGTCACGCTGATGGTAGTGGACGCTCGCTTCACGTTGCTCAAGCCTGTGCGCAGTCAAATGTCGCTGGTGCTGATGCAGTCCTACTGGATTACCGATTTGCCGCAGCGATTGTGGCAGGGCGTGGCCAGTCAGTTCGGCAGCCGCACCGAGCTTGTGGCTGAAAACGAGAAACTCAAAACCGAAAACCTTCTGCTTCAAGGCCGCATGCAAAAGCTGGCCGCCTTGACCGAGCAGAACGTTCGCCTGCGCGAGCTGTTGAACTCCTCTGCGCTGGTCAACGAAAAGGTGGAAGTGGCCGAGTTGATCGGCATGGACCCTAACCCCTTTACCCATCGCATCATCATCAACAAGGGTGAGCGCGACGGCGTGGTGCTGGGTCAGCCAGTGCTCGACGCACGGGGCTTGATGGGGCAGGTGGTTGAGTTGATGCCCTACACCTCCCGTGTACTGTTGCTCACCGATACCACCCACAGCATTCCGGTCCAGGTAAACCGTAATGGCCTGCGTGCAATTGCCAGCGGTACGGGGAACCCCGAGCGCCTGGAACTGCGCCATGTGGCCGACACTGCGGATATCAAAGTGGGCGACCTGCTGGTCAGCTCGGGCCTGGGGCAGCGCTTCCCGGCCGGTTATCCAGTGGCAACGGTCAAGGAAGTCATCCACGACTCGGGTCAGCCGTTCGCCATTGTGCGTGCAGTTCCCACGGCGGCATTGAATCGCAGTCGCTACCTGCTGCTGGTGTTCAGCGATAGCCGAACTCCGGAAGAGCGGGCCAACGATGCGGCCAAGGCCCAGGAAGCCGAGCAAAACGGTGAAGCGCCGGCGATCGTTCCGACCACAGTGCCCAAGCCGTCAGTGCCTGCGCCAGCCGCTGCACCCGCTGCAGTGCCAGCTACACCTGCCGCGCCTGCGGCGGTGGCCACTGACCCCAAGACCGTGAAAAAACCTGCGCCAGTTGCAACCCCCGCCGCAGCCAGAACGCCTGCCACTGCGCCGGCCACTACTCGGGAGAGGCAATAATGGCGAATACGCGTTCGAGTAATGGCTGGTTGATCTGGCTGACGTTTGCCATCGGCCTGTTGCTCAGCATTTCACCGATGCCCCAGTTCATGGAAATCCTGCGTCCGCTGTGGCTGGCGCTGTTGCTGGCTTTTTGGGCCTTATACATGCCGCACAAAGTGGGTATGGTTACAGCGTTTTGCCTGGGACTGGCCGAAGATGTGCTGTACGGCACGTTGCTGGGGCAGAATGCCCTGACCCTGACCCTGATCACCTTCCTGGTACTGTCGCTTCAACAGCGCCTGAGGGTGTTCCCGATGTGGCAGCAATGCCTGGTGCTTCTGGTGATTTTCGGTCTGGCCCAGCTTGCCCAGTTGTGGCTCAGTGCCTTGACCGGCAACCGACAGCCGACCCTGGCGCTGGTCTTGCCCGCGTTGGTCAGCGCCCTGTTGTGGCCCTGGATCAGTTATGGACTTCGTGGGCTGTGCCGACGTTTTAAAATCAATTAATTGGATACGAGCCATTTCCTGGTTTGTGCACTTCAACAGGGAGATGTCTTGATGACTTCGCTTTATCTGGCCTCTGGCTCACCGCGCCGACGCGAGTTACTGACTCAGATCGGCGTGCCGTTCAAAACGGTCAGCGCGGCCATCGATGAAACTCCCTTTCAAAATGAACCCCCTGTGGCCTACGTCGAGCGCCTGGCGCGCGAAAAGGCCCAGGCTGGGCGCCAGCAACTCCTGACAACAGCGGCGGACAGCACTTTTTGCGTGCTGGGGGCCGACACCGCCGTGGTCCTGGATGGCTGCATTCTTGGCAAACCAATCGACGAGGCCGATGCCTTGGCTATGCTCATGGCGCTGTCTGGCCGGGAGCATGAAGTGTTGACCGCCATCGCAATCATTGATGCCGATCGCTGTGAAACCCGTGTGGTCAGCAGCCAGGTACGCTTTCGCAACATCAGCAAACAAGAAGCCAGCCTGTATTGGGCCAGCGGTGAGCCGCAGGATAAAGCCGGTGGCTACGCCATTCAGGGGTTGGCCGCAGTGTTTGTAGCGGGGCTCAATGGCAGTTATTCCGCCGTTGTGGGCTTGCCTGTGTGCGAAACCGCAGAACTGCTCGGGCATTTCGGCATACCCTGTTGGCAAAACCTTACCGTGCGCTGAATACCGCACCTACGAGACGTGGCACTACTGTGATGACGCCTGAACGAGACCCAGCCATGAGTGAAGAGATCCTGATCAACATCACGCCGATGGAATCGCGCGTGGCGGTGGTAGAGAACGGTGTTCTGCAAGAGGTTCATGTCGAACGTACCCAGCGCCGGGGTATTGTGGGCAATATCTACAAAGGCAAGATTGTCAGGGTTTTGCCCGGCATGCAGGCCGCATTTGTTGATATCGGTCTGGATCGCGCTGCGTTTATCCATGCCTCCGAAATTTCCCTGCGTGAAGGCCAGGCGGTTGAAAGCATCAGCACCCTGGTGCATGAAGGCCAGAGCCTGGTGGTGCAAGTCACCAAAGACCCGATTGCGTCCAAAGGTGCACGCCTGACAACCCAGCTGTCGATACCGTCACGCTATCTGGTGTACATGCCACGCACTGCCCATGTGGGCATTTCGTTGAAGATCGAAGACGAAGCCGAGCGTGAGCGCCTGAAGAAGGTGGTCAGCGATTGCGTGGCCCAGGAAGGCATCAAGGAAACCGGTGGTTTTATCCTGCGTACGGCGGCCGAGGGCGCCGGGGCAGATGAAATCCTGATGGACATTCGTTACCTGCGTCGTCTGTGGGACCAGATCGGTGCCCAGATCCAGACCGTTGGCGCGCCGACCGTGATCTATGAAGACCTGGGCCTGGCGTTGCGCACCTTGCGCGATCTGGTCAGCCCCAAGATCGAGAAAATTCGCATCGATTCACGGGAAACCTTCCAGAAGACCACGCAGTTTGTTGCCGAGCTGATGCCGGAAATTGCCGACCGCCTTGAGCATTATCCGGGTGAGCGGCCGATTTTCGATTTGTATGGCGTCGAAGACGAGATCCAGAAAGCCCTGGATCGTAAGGTACCGCTCAAGTCCGGCGGTTATCTGGTGGTCGATCCGGCGGAAGCCATGACCACCATCGACGTCAATACCGGCGCATTCGTGGGCCATCGCAACCTTGAAGAAACCATCTTCAAGACCAACCTCGAGGCGGCCACAGCCATCGCCCGGCAACTGCGCCTGCGCAATCTGGGCGGGATCATCATCATCGACTTCATCGACATGGAAGATGAAGAGCATCAGCGGCAGGTGTTACGTACCCTCGAAAAACAGCTTGAGCGTGATCACGCCAAAACCAACATCATCGGGATTACCGAGTTGGGCCTGGTGCAGATGACCCGCAAGCGTACCCGCGAAAGCCTGGAACAGGTCTTGTGCGAGCCGTGCGTGTGCTGTCAGGGCCGTGGCAAGTTGAAAACCCCTGAAACCATCTGCTATGAAATCTTCCGTGAAATCCTGCGCGAGGCCCGGGCTTATCAGGCAACGGGGTATCGGGTACTGGCCAACCAGAAAGTGGTCGATCGCTTGCTGGACGAAGAGTCGGGTAACGTTGCAGAGCTTGAAGGATTTATCGGGCGTACGATTCGCTTTCAAGTCGAAACCATGTATTCCCAGGAACAATACGACGTGGTGCTGCTCTGAAGTATCAGGCGTCATATAGCGTTTTAAAGGGGCTGAATCCGGCCCCTTCGATTACTACTGAAGGGGCCACATGACATGGAGCGTCTGACACGCTTTTTTGCCGCGCTGACCCGTTGGGGGTTGGGCCTGTGTGCTTTGGTTTTGGTGCTGACGGCGCTGTACGTCAGCCTGGGCCGCGAACTCACGCCCCTGATTGCTGAATACCGCGTAGAGGTCCAGAACAAGGCCCGGGAAGCCTTGGGCATGCCATTGACCATTGGCAGCCTCGAGGGCCGCTGGAGTGTGATGGCGCCGGTGTTGCTGGCACACGACGTGATGATCGGCGAGGGCAACAGTGCCCTGCGTCTGGATGAAGTGCAGGTGGTACCCGATGTGTGGGCCAGCCTGTTGAGCCGGGATATCCGCATCGCCCGCGTACAACTCAATGGCCTGCAACTGAGCTTGCGCCAGGATGAAAGCGGCCACTGGAGCCTTGAAGGGCTGCCGGTGCAGGATGATCAGCCACTGGACCCGGAGCAGTTGCTCAATCAGTTGCAACACGTGGCGCAGTTGTCGGTACTCGACAGCCAGGTGACGCTCGAACCCTTCAAGCAAGCTCCGCTGACCCTGACTTATGTAGGGTTGACGCTGGACGTTGGCCCCTCGGATCAGCGTCTCGATGCACGCCTGACCCTGCCCGATGGCCAGCCAGTAGCGCTGAGCCTCAAGACCCAGGTCCAGGCCAGTCGCTGGCGTGATGGCGCGGCCCAGGCCTACGTGAGCCTGCCGCAAAGTGATTGGGCCAAATGGCTGCCAGCCACACTGATTGCACCCTGGAAAGCCTCTGAGCTGAAGGCGGGCGGCGAACTCTGGTTCAACTGGGGTCAGGGCTCGGTACAGAGCGCGGTTGCGCGCTTGAATGCGCCAAAACTGAAAGGTGCCTACGCCGACCGCAAACCTGAAACCATCGAGAACCTGGCCCTGCATGCCTGGGCCGAACGAGGTAAGCAAGGTTTCAATGTGGTGCTCGATTCATTGGCCATGAATCTGGGCAAGACCCGCTGGGAAACCCGCCTGCAACTGCAGCAGTTTGCGGCCTCCGACAAGGAGCAGGAGCGCTGGCATTTACAGGCCGACCGCCTGGACCTGACCCCGATCACACCCTTGCTCGACTCCCTGGCACCCTGGCCGGACGGTGTGGCCAAGGTTGTTGACCAACTCAAGGTCACGGGTACGCTGCGCAATGTGCTGGCCGATTACCGCCCCGAGGCCCGCGATGATCAAAAACTCAGCTTTGCGGCGAACCTGCAGCAGGTCGGCTTCAACGCCACCCACGGCGCCCCGGCTGCGCGCAATGTCAGCGGCCTGATCAGCGGTGACCTGGGCAAGGGCGAACTGCGGCTCGACAGCAAGGACTTCATGCTGCATCTGGAGCCGATCTTCGCCAAACCCTGGCAGTATCAGCAGGCCAACGCCTTGCTGACGTGGACGTTGAACAAGGACAGCTTCACCCTGGTTGCCCCTTACATCAAAGTGCTGGGCGAAGAAGGCAAGATTGCGGCGGACTTTTTGATCCGTATCCACCTCGACCATTCCCAGGAAGACTACATGGACCTGCGGGTCGGTCTTACGGATGGCGACGGCAGATTCACGCCTAAATATCTGCCAGAAGTGTTGAGCCCGACGCTCACCGAATGGTTGAGCACCGCAATCATAAAGGGTGCGGTGGAAGAGGGCTTCTTCCAGTACCAGGGCTCTCTGAGCCACGACGCCGTTGCGGCAGCGCGCAATATCAGCCTGTTCTTTAAAGTGCATGGCGCCGAACTGGCGTTCCAGCCCGGCTGGCCCCATGTGCGCAACGTCTCGGGTGATGTGTTCATCGAAGACAGCGGTGTGCGCATCATGGCCAGCAAGGGCCAGTTGCTCGATACCCAGGTCCGCAATGTGGCCGTCAGTATTCCCCATGTGCCCACCGGCAAGGTCAGCCACCTGTTTTTGGACGGCGATTTTGAGGGCGGGCTGGGTGATGGCCTGAAAATACTTCAGGAGGCGCCGATTGGCACCGCTGAAACGTTCGCCGGCTGGCAGGGAGACGGCTCGCTCAAAGGCCGTGTCGATCTGGATATCCCTCTGGAGAAAGGCGTTGAGCCTAAAATCCTGGTGGATTTCAACACCGACAAGGCGCGCTTGAAAATCAGCGACCCCGAGTTTGAACTGACTCAGCTCAAGGGCAGCTTTCGCTTTGACAGTACCAAGGGGCTGACCGGCAAGGGTATCAGCGCCCGGGCCTTTGATCGTCCGATCACGGCGCAGATTTTTGCCGATGGCAAGCCTGGTCGCCTCAGCACCCGGGTCGTGGCCAGCGGCCAGGTTGGGGTTAAAAAACTCACGGACTGGCTCAAGTTCAATCAGCCGATCCCGGTGACGGGTGACTTGCCTTATCAATTGCAACTGACCCTGGACGGTGCCGACAGCCAGCTACGGGTCAGTTCCAGCCTCAAGGGCGCAGTGGTTGATTTGCCAGCGCCCTTCGGTCTGGCGGCCAATGAAAGCCGCAACAGCGTGTTTCGCATGACCCTGCAAGGTGCCGAGCGCCGTTACTGGTTTGACTACGGCGACCTGGCCAACCTGACCTTTGCCGCGCCCAACGGCAAGTTTGAAGACGGACGCGGTGAGTTGTTTCTGGGCGATGGCGATCCGATCTTGCCGACCACCAAAGGCCTGAGAATTCGTGGCGTGCTGTCGGAACTGGACGTTGCCCCGTGGCAGGCGCTGGTCGAACGCTATGCCGGCAAGGATCCGGGGGGCAGTGCCAAGCAACTGCTCAGCAGTGCGGACTTTAAAGTCGGCAAGTTGATTGCCTTCGGTACCCAACTGGACAAAGTTCGTCTGGTCATGAAGCGCAACGCGGCGGCCTGGGCGCTGCAAATCGACAGCAAACAGGCTATCGGTGCCGTGACCTTGCCGGATGCCAAAAACGCCCCGATTGTGGTCACGATGCAGAGCATCAGATTGCCTGCGCCCGATCCGAAGGCCGTGGCCGATGAAAATGCTCCGGACCCGCTGGCCGCGGTTGATCCGCGCAAAATTCCGGCGCTGGATATCATTATTCGTCAGCTCTACCAGGGGCCCGACCTGCTCGGTGCCTGGTCACTCAAGGTTCGCCCCACCAGTCGGGGCATCAACCTGAGCAACTTGAATCTTGGGCTCAAGGGCATGCTGCTCGAAGGCGCGGGCGGCTGGGAAGGCGTCGCGGGTAACAGCAAGAGCTGGTATCAGGGCCGACTGGGCGGTGGCAATCTGGCCGATGTACTCAAGAACTGGGGCTTTGCGCCGAGCGTGACCAGCGATAACTTTCACGTGGACATTGATGGCAACTGGCCCGGTTCACCTGCCTGGATCGGCCTCAAGCGCTTCTCCGGGACCCTGGACGCCTCGTTCAATAAAGGCCAGTTTGTGGAGGTCGATGGCAGCGCCCAGGTGCTGCGCATTTTTGGCTTGCTCAACTTCAACGCGATCGGCCGTCGCCTGCGTCTGGATTTCTCCGACCTGTTTGGCAAGGGCCTGAGTTACGATCGGGTCAAGGGCGTACTCAATGCCAGCAGTGGCGTATACAGCACCAGCAAACCGATTCTGATGACCGGGCCGTCCACCAATCTTGAACTTAACGGCACGCTGAACATGATCACCGATCAGGTCAATGCGAAGCTGCTGGTGACCTTGCCGGTGACCAACAACCTGCCGCTGGCCGCGCTGTTGGTGGGCGGGCCGGCCGTCGGTGGGGCGGTGTTCCTGCTCAACAAGCTGATCGGCGACCAGGTGTCGCGATTCGCCAGCGTGCAATACAGCATTCAAGGCCCATGGAACGATCCCAAGATCACCTTCGACAAGCCTTTCGAGAAAAACTAGGAGCGCGCCATGTCACTCGCAGTGATTCAAATGGTCAGCCAGAGCGATGTTCTGGCGAACCTGGCTCAGGCTCGACGCCTGCTGCAAGAGGCTGCAAGCGGTGGTGCGCAACTGGCCGTGTTGCCCGAAAATTTCGCCGCCATGGGCCGTCGCGACATAGCCGATATCGGCCGCGCCGAGGCATTGGGTGAAGGCCCGATCCTGCCCTGGTTGAAACAGGCTGCCCGCGACCTCAACTTATGGGTAGTTGCAGGGACTTTGCCCCTGCCGCCGGAGGGCCAGCCTGATGCCAAGGTCAATGCCTGTTCACTGCTGATCAACGCCGACGGCGAGCAAGTGGCCCGTTACGACAAACTGCATTTATTCGACGTGGATGTGTCAGACAATCGTGGTCGCTACCGTGAGTCCGATGACTATGCTCAGGGTGAGCGCGTGGTGGTGGCGGATACCCCGGTCGGCAAGGTGGGCCTGACCGTCTGTTATGACCTGCGCTTCCCGGAGCTGTACAGTGAGCTTCGAGCCGCTGGTGCTGAACTGATTACCGCACCGTCGGCCTTCACTGCCGTCACCGGGGCCGCGCATTGGGACATTCTGATTCGTGCCCGTGCCATCGAAACCCAGTGTTACGTGCTTGCAGCCGCCCAGGGTGGTGTTCATCCGGGCCCCCGCGAGACTTACGGGCATGCTGCCATTATTGACCCCTGGGGGCGGATACTGGCCGAGCAGGCGCAAGGCGAGGGTGTATTGCTGGCCCGGCGCGATGCTGGCGAACAAGCAGATATCAGGGCGCGCATGCCGGTGGTGAACCATCGGCGGTTCAACGCC
Organism: Pseudomonas sp. NKUCC02_KPG; assembly: GCF_019345465.1. GTDB lineage: Bacteria > Pseudomonadota > Gammaproteobacteria > Pseudomonadales > Pseudomonadaceae > Aquipseudomonas. The sequence continues at coordinate 247,610 of NZ_JAHKRC010000005.1, read as the reverse complement.
CATTTAATTTAGGTGGAATCGGGTTTGCCCGCGAAGCGATCGCGAGCAAGCCCGCTCCCACAGATTCAGGCAGGACTAATTTTCAGGCCCGTGTGTTCAGCACTCAAAGCTGCTGAAGCAGGGGCCAAGACGGAGTGAATATGAGCGAGTTGTTGACCTCAGTCAGCGAACACCTGTTGGCACCGGGCGGTGTCACCATCGAAAGCCTGCAAAGCGTTTTAGGCGACCTGGCCGGGCCAGGTATCGACGCGGCAGACCTGTATTTCCAGGGCCAGATTTCCGAGTCCTGGGCACTGGAAGACGGCATCGTCAAAGAAGGCAGCTTCAATCTCGATCAGGGCGTGGGCGTACGCGCTCAGTCGGGTGAGAAAACCGGTTTTGCATACAGCAATGCCATCACCCTTGAAGCGCTGGGCCTGGCTGCACGGGCTGCACGATCGATCTCCCGCGCCGGACAAAACGGCACGGTGCAGGCGTTCACCACCCAGGACGTGGCCCAGTTGTATGGCCCGGATAACCCCCTGGAAGTCATCAGCCGCGCGGAAAAAGTCGAACTGCTCAAGCGTGTCGATGCCGCCACCCGTGCCCTCGATCCACGTATCCAGCAAGTGACCGTGAGCATGGCCGGGGTCTGGGAGCGGATTCTGGTGGCGTCCACTGACGGTGGCCTGGCAGCGGATATTCGTCCGCTGGTACGTTTCAATGTCAGTGTCATCGTCGAGCAGAATGGCCGTCGCGAGCGCGGCGGTCATGGCGGCGGCGGGCGCACCGACTACCGTTATTTCCTCACTGACGACCGTGCCATGGGCTATGCCCGCGAGGCGTTGCGTCAGGCACTGGTCAACCTTGAAGCCGTACCGGCACCGGCGGGCACTTTCCCGGTGGTCCTGGGCTCCGGTTGGTCGGGCGTACTGCTGCACGAAGCCGTGGGTCATGGCCTGGAAGGCGACTTCAACCGCAAGGGCAGTTCGGCCTACAGCGGGCGCATGGGTGAAATGGTGGCCTCCAAACTGTGCACCATCGTCGATGACGGCACCCTGGCAGGCCGCCGTGGCTCGCTCAGCGTGGATGACGAAGGCACCCCGACCGAGTGCACCACACTGATCGAAAACGGCGTGCTCAAGGGCTATATGCAAGACAAGCTCAATGCTCGCCTGATGGGTGTGGCCCGCACGGGTAACGGCCGTCGCGAGTCTTATGCGCACCTGCCGATGCCGCGCATGACCAACACCTACATGTTGGGCGGTGAAAGCGATCCGGCCGAAATTATCGCCTCGGTGAAAAAGGGCATTTACTGCGCCAATCTGGGCGGTGGTCAGGTCGACATCACCAGCGGCAAGTTTGTGTTCTCCACCAGCGAAGCCTATTTGATTGAAGACGGCAAAATCACTCGCCCAGTCAAAGGCGCGACCCTGATTGGCAATGGGCCGGAAGCGATGAGCAAGGTGTCGATGGTCGGTAACGATCTGTCGCTGGACAGCGGCGTGGGCACGTGTGGCAAGGACGGGCAGTCGGTGCCGGTAGGCGTTGGGCAGCCAACCTTGAAGATTGACGCGATTACCGTGGGCGGTACGGGCGGTTGATGGAAGTTGCCGGGAAGGCTGCAGGGCAGCCTTCCCGGTTACGAGGCTTAACGCAGACCGCGTTGAGTCTCGTCCAACCCACGGATGTACTTGAACAATTTGCGGCTTGAGGCCGGTGCCTTGTTATGAGCCAGCTCGTGTTTGGCCTGACGTATGACCGAACGCATTTGCTGGCGATCGGCTTCAGGGAACTCGGCGACAAACTTTTCCAGTACAGCGTCATCACCTTCGATCAGGCGATCACGCCAGCGCTCGAGGTTGTGGAAACGTTCGTTGTACTGGCGAGAAGAGGCATCGACTTGATCGATCAAAGCAAGAATTTCGTCAAGCGGTTGATCGCGCATCAGTTTGCCGATGAACATCATATGGCGCTTGCGCGCAATATTGGCCGTGTGTTTTGGAGCATCTGCCAAAGCCTTTCGCATAGCGTCAGTCAGGGGCATTTTGTTCAGCAAGTCAGGCTTGAGTGTCGTAAGACGCTCGCCCAGATCAACCAGAGCGTGAAGCTCGCGTTTGACCTGCGATTTGCTTTTTTCGCCGTCGAAGGCGTCGTCGTAAGAATCAACCATGGTGGCAGTCCGCAAAGAAACGCCGCCATGATAACCAGTCGGGGGCCGCTTGTCCGGCCCGGTCGCTCGGCGGCCCTGCCGAAAACAGAATTTGAGTGGAGAAAACCATGAGTGCAGTACAAAGCGTCGGCCCGCAGGCCTTGCCGGCACTGCAGGAGCAGGTCGAGCAAATCATCGCCGAAGCCAGGCGCCAGGGCGCCAGTGCCTGTGAAGTCGCCGTGTCCCTGGAGCAGGGGCTGTCGACTTCGGTGCGTCAGCGTGAAGTCGAAACCGTTGAGTTCAACCGCGACCAGGGTTTTGGCATCACCCTCTACGTCGGCCAGCGCAAAGGCTCGGCCAGCACCTCGGCCACCGGCCCCGATGCCATCCGCGAAACCGTCGCGGCAGCCTTGGCGATTGCCAAACACACCTCCGAAGACGAGAGCTCGGGTCTGGCGGATGCCAGCCTGATGGCCCGTGACCTGCAAGATTTTGATGTGTTCCATACCTGGGACATTACCCCCGAGCAAGCCATCGAAAAGGCGCTGGCCTGTGAAGCTGCGGCGTTCGAGGCTGACAGCCGGATCAAAAACGCCGATGGCACGACCCTGAGCACCCATCAGGGCTGCCGCGTGTACGGCAACAGCAACGGTTTTATTGGTGGCTCTGCTTCGACCCGTCACAGCCTGAGCTGCGTGATGATCGCCGAAGGCGACGGCCAGATGCAGCGCGACTATTGGTATGACGTGAACTGCCAGGGCGAGTTGTTGATGGACGCCGCCACCATCGGCCAGCGTGCTGCTGAGCGTGCTGCGCGCCGCTTGGGCTCGCGTCCGGTGCCAACGTGCGAAGTGCCGGTGCTGTTTTCGGCCGAGTTGGCTGGTGGTTTGTTTGGCAGCTTCCTGGGTGCGATCTCGGGGGGCAACCTGTATCGCAAGTCGTCTTTCCTGCTGGATGCAATGGGCCAGCAGATCTTCCCTGAATGGCTGACCCTGGATGAGCGTCCGCACCTCATGCGCGCGATGGGCAGCTCGTCATTCGATAATGATGGTCTGGCCACCTACGCCAAGCCGTTTATCAAGGACGGCGAACTGGTGTCCTACATCCTCAGCACCTACTCCGGTCGCAAGCTGGGTATGCCGAGCACGGCCAACGCAGGCGGCGTACACAACCTGTTTGTGACCCATGGCGATGAGGATCAGGCGGCATTGATCCGGCGCATGGGGCGCGGCCTGTTCGTCACTGAGTTGATGGGCAGTGGCCTGAACATGGTCACGGGCGACTATTCCCGTGGCGCGGCGGGTTTTTGGGTCGAAAATGGCGAGATTCAGTTCCCGGTTCAGGAAGTGACCATTGCCGGCAACATGCGCGACATGTTCAAACAGATCGTGGCGGTGGGTAATGACCTGGAACTGCGCAGCAACATCCGCACTGGCTCGGTGTTGATCGAACGCATGATGGTAGCGGGTAGCTAAAGCGCTGAACCTTATGTGGGAGCGGTGCAATGCCGCTTCCACAATATAAACAATGGGGGAATGAACCCCTTGTAGCAGTTGACGAGCTCCGCGAGGCTACGTCCGGCTGAGCAGCAGTCGTAAAACCATACAATCTCGATGTTTCAGATATCTAGCCATTGTCGGGCTTACGACCCTGGGCACTGAGGAGCGCAGCGATCGTAAAATCAACTCTCAGGAAGCCTCTGGTAAACCGCGTATTCAGGTCTTGATGCAGTCAGAGGCTAGTCATAATTGAGCGTATACGTGACCCCGGAATTCGCTGAACCGCCTTTAATCGGGCCGGGGAGCCTTACATAGTTCACTGATAGCGGGATTGAATAACTGCCAACGCTCGCTGCACCGTCGAGCCATTGGCCGGGGTTGCCGGTGCCGCTCAAGTCGGGGCCGAAGTTAACCAGACCGTGTTGGTTGTTCACTTCCAGGGCAATACCCAGTGCATCGGAGTCCGGGGACAGATTTAGTTGGCTCGTGGCGTTCCCTGGGTTATTGGCGTCGGTGAGTGTTACATGTACATCTCTCGCTCCAGAACCTCCGGTGCAGTTCAGGTCAATGCTGAAAGTTTTAGGTGTTGTCCGGCCTGATGAGTTAAAGTCCACCACGCTTACCGTTCCCAAGTCCACGTTAAAGTTCGGACGGCTTACTGTGCAGGTTGGTCTCAATATCGTTACTGTTATAGGTCGCGCCAATCTTAAGTTTAAAATATTAAGGCTGTCGTGGTTTAGAACTAAGGCTTTGGCTGCTATATGGCTTGGGAGTATTTGGCCTCCTGTTGATATTTCACCTGTTTTAAAAAGTGCAATTTCACGGAGTGTAGTTTCTCGTATTGATGTTGTTGTGGTTGGAATGATGCCTTCGAGGGGTAGCTTTCCTGAAATATCTAAATCATTTAAAAATAAGCCAAATGCGATACCAGGGATGCCGCTGTCATATAAATTTACGCCGCCGCTTGTGCCGACAATGGGATACTCAGAGTCAACTAGAATCCTAACTCCCTCCGCGTCGCATGTAACTGCTATTTCTGGTGATGAGCCGCTGAACGTGATTAATTTTAAAAAACTTCCCATGGGTACTGATCCGTCAACTTGGACCTCCCAGCCATTTGCTGGGTTGTCTATTAAGCGATCAATAGGGCCAGAAATTGTGCAGGCAGCCAATGCTACCTGACTAAAAATACCACCGCTTGAAATGGCGGATGCCAAAATGAGAAGTTTTAAGAAACTTGTAGAGTTCCAGCGCTTGCGCTGTGCCTGATTAGTGATGCTGTTCATTGTTCCTCCGAAAGGTAATTTCTTGAAGAGCGTGGCTTTTAAGTATCGATCATCTATCGACATACCAACCTCACCTGGTCATAACCCTGGACATTGGCGCGCTCCGGCAATACATAACCCGCCTCACACACCAAAGCCCCGGACTTGACCTTCAATACACCCTTGTCCGACTCGACCATCACCAGTGCCTGACCACTCGGGTCGGCAATGGCCAATAGCGTGCCTTGTTCATTTTCTACGCGGGCGCCAAAGGGCATTGGCGTGCCATCGGCCTCGCCCCGTTCATGCACCCGTTACCCGGCATTGTGATACGAAGCGGGACAGGCCCAATCTGTAGATCCGCTGAGGAGCGCAGAGAGGCTGCGATCGTAAAATCAGCGTCCAGGAAGCCTTTGGTAAACCACGTGTTCAGGTCTTGCTGCAGGCAGAGGCTAGTCATAATTGAGCGTATACGTGACCCCGGAATTCGCCGAACCGCCTTTAATCGGGCCGGGGAGCCTTACATAGTTCACTGATAGCGGGATTGAATAACTGCCAATTCCCGCAATGCCATCGAACCACTGTCCTGGGTTGCCTGTGCCAGACAAGTCTGGGCCGAAGCTGACTACGCCATATCGGTTGTGAACTTCCAGGGCAATACCCAGTGCATCAGAGTCAGGGGACAGATTGAGCTGAGTTGTGGTGTTACCAGGATTACTGGCATCAGACAGCGTTACATACACACCAGTGGTACCCGCAACACCCGTACAATCCAGATCAATAGTAAAATCTTTAGGCGTTGTTCTGCCTTGTAGATTGAAGTCCATTATGCTGACCGTCCCAAGATCGACGGTCATAGTGGGGGTAATTGCCGAACAGGTAGGTTGTAACAAGGTGACGGTCAAAGGGCCGAGCATTTGTACGTTGAATACATTGAAGTCGCCATGTCCGGTTATGAGTGCTCTGGTCAATGTGTTGGGAGCTATGTTTCCTGCCTCTATAATGTCGCCTGATCTAATAAGTTCTATTGTGACAGGGACAGCAAAAATTGCCCATGTACCATCTCCCGGGGGGCTTAGGCTGTTCGGTATATATGCTGTGGTAATCCCCTCTCCTATTTTAATCCGCATTGCAATCCCCGGGAGGCCGGTGTCATAAAGCTCACCGCCAAGATGAGCAAAGTCGCTTGTCAAAGCTGCATTAGTGGAAGCATCTGTAGTGCAACTTACATCGCGTCGTCCGGCGGTATTGCTGGCGTACATGGTTAGCTGCGCCAGAGTTCCATTGATGGGAGTGCGGGGGTCCAGCGGTGGGAACTGGTTGGCTGATAAATTAAAATCTGGCGCGCCAGAAGTGGCAGTGCATGTGGCCCATGAGGTATAACTAAAAAAACTACCGACCAATACCACTAAAGGCATAATGATTGTTTTTGTTGTTATTGTGAAGTGTCCCTGTTTGCAGGATGCTGGATGAATAACACACTTCATGAGTTTGCTTGATATAAATGTATTGAGTATCTGAACTACTCGCGGCCTATTAATTACCGACATACCAACCTCACCTGGTCATAACCCTGGATATTGCTACGTTCCGGCAATACATACCCCGCCTCACACGCCAAAGCCCCGGACTTGACCTTCAATACACCCTTGTCCGATTCGACCATCACCAGTGCCTGACCACTCGGGTCGGCAATGGCCAATAGCGTGCCTTGTTCATTTTCTACGCGGGCGCCAAAGGGCATTGGCGTGCCATCGGCCTTGACCAGTTCAAACTGCACCCGGCGGCCCTGCTTGACGTTAAAGCGTGCCACGGTCACCGAACCCCGGCGCGGAATAACCTGCTGGGTGGTGTTATCGATTTCGATATCCGCCCCCAGCTGGCTGGAGTCCAGGCTGATCCAGTTGGTGCGGTAGGGCTGCGCGTTCGGGACCACGGCATAGCCATTGGCGCCCGTGGTGACTCCGGCGTTATTGCCCACCGCAACCCCGGCAACGCCCGGCACTTCTACCAGGGTAAAGCTCTCGCTCAGCGATTGGCCCAGGTTGATGCCGCCGGCATGGGCCACGATGGAGCCCGAGGCACCGGCGTTGAAGGTGGTGAAATTATTGCCCTGGGTATATCCAGCGTTCATGTGTGCCACCGGGGTAGTGCCGCTGACACTGCCACTGAACGTTTTTTCACTCAGGCTTTCATGACTGGCATTCACCGACCAGGCCGCATCGTTACGCCCCATGATGCGCCCGCTGGCGCCGCCGCTCAGGCTTTGTACGCCGTTGTCGTCACGGGTCAGGGTGCTTCGGGCATAGGTGGTATTACTGCCGCTGCCCAGCGGAAAGGACAGGGTGAGGGAAAATCGTGACCTGTCATTGCCGCCGTAATAGGTCGCCGGGTTCACCGAGTGGGTTGCACTCAGGTTGTAGCTCAACCTGCCCCAGTTGCTGCTGTAACCCACGGTGTACTGCCGGGTTTTGCCTTCAATGTTCCAATAGCGCTGCTCGTTCAACCTCAGATACAGCGAGCCGTACTCACGGCCCCCCAGGCTTTGGCTGAGGGACAGGTCAAAGCGCGATTTCGCCCGGCCACTGGATCGGTATTGGGGGTTGTTGCCAAAATCGCGCAGGTGCTCGTTCAGGGTGCGGTAGCCCTCGGTCGAATAGCGATAACTGGCCAGGGTAAAGGTGGTGTCGGTACGGGCGAGCGTCTTGGCGTAAAGCACGCGAGCGCTCTGGCCCTTGTTGCGCTGGATCTGGCGTCGAATGTCTGGGGCGGCACTTGAGGCCTGGGTGATGTCTGCCGAAAACGCGCCGAAGACGGTATTTTGTGTGGCGCCAAGGTTCCATGCACTGAAGTCGGGGGACCATTGGGTGCCGCCGAACAGGGTGGTGTTATCGGTCAAGCCATACGCCAGCGTCGCCATGGCAATCTTGGGCGAGATGGGGTCTTGGGTGGTGCTGTCGTATACGCCGAGGGCAAGGTTTTGACGAAGCTGGCCACGGCGCACCATTTGCGGCAGCGAAGAGAAGGCCTGGGTGGTCACCCGCCGGCGCCCATCGGCTTCGATCACGGTAATTTCCAGGTCGCCATTGGAGCCGTTGGGGTAAAGGTCATCGATCACAAACGGCCCGGGGGGAACGTTGAGGCTGTACATCAGGTAATTATTCTGGCGGATTTCAACGGTTGCGTTGGTCTCGGCATCACCGCGAATGATCGGCGCATAACCGCGCTGGCTGTCTGGCAGCATGGCGTCATCGGAGTTCAGCAACACACCATTTATACGCACGCTGTCGAAGATTTTCGGGTCGGTATAGGCCGCTCCCAGGGTCAATTGGCTCTTGAGTGAAGTTATATCGCGCTGGGCAAACGTGCGGTCGCTGGAGAACTTCATGTCCCCGGTGTTGCTGTTGGTGAAGTTTGATTCATTGCGCAGTCGCCACGGGCCCAGGTTGATGCCGTTGCGCAGTCCCACGTAGTAACGGTTGGCAGTCCTGTCGTGGGTGGTATTGCGTCGAGCTGTCAGGTCATAGCTGATAAAGCCTGTGGTGACACCTTCATCCCATAATGAGGGGGCTACATAGCCCCTGGCACTGCGCAGCATGGCGGCTTGGGGCACAGCGATAGTGAGCTGCTGGCGACCGGTATCGTACTCGACGCTGCTCAATTCGATCAGGCCGGGCAGGTCATGACACTGCTCGGGTTGAGTGTTGTCCAGCAGGCCTGCCTGGCGCAGTGGCTGCATATCCAGCCCCAGGGACTGAAGCACTGGCAGTGTCAGGCAGGCTTCGACACGACCGGTTTTATCCTGTTTGGCAAAGACAATATCCTGGCGCCCGACCAAGGAGCGGTTGATATACAGGTCGACCCGATAAGTGCCCGGCACCACATTGCTGCCTTGCAAAAAGTCGCTCAGGTCGACACCCGCGCCACCGTTCTGTAAAAAGCTGGTGCTGAACTTTGTGGCGGTGTTGTTTTTTTTGGGGGTATCGGCCAACGCAATAACAGGCATGCTAAACGCAATTCCAAGATATAACTTGCTCACTATGAACGCGGCGTGTTTATGGGGGGCAGCCCAGTGCGGTGGTGGCTGTAAACAATGAGAGAGTATCTTGATAATTAGGGTTGTAAGTGTCATGTGAGCTTCAGTCCTGGTGCTTGCGTTATAGATTAATCAGCGCAATAACCCAGTAAGGCCATATAGCTTAATTGCCGCTAAACAAGGCAATAAGAAGTGTTATTGTTTGGAGGCTTCAAGTTTTAAAGTGGCAGAACCCAAGGGCGCGCTGTACAGCTCTTTTGCACCGAAGTCGTTGATGGGGTGGGCACTTAACGTCAATGAATGGGCCGCAGGAAGTTCGGGGATCTTGATAAACATTGAGGCGCCCGGCGCAATCATGAAGTTGGTAATTGGGGCACTGGTATAATCCGATCCTTTGACCTGCAAGTCGGTGATAGTGACGTGGTATTGGCTGGGGTTGTTGACGCGCAATCCACTGTTTTTACCATCGCGTTCGGCATGCCATGTTAATGCGCCCGGAGCATCTTTCGGTTTGCCCGATAATCCGGCGGGGCGGTAGAAGAACTTGATGCGTTGGCGAATGGCCAGTTGTAAAACATTAGTGCTCTCAGGCGCCTTGGGGATTTGCTGAACATTCAACCAAAACACCGATTCCTTGTCTGTGGGCACGCCGCTCCCTTGAAAAAGAATGCGCAGCACTTGTCGGCTGTGGGCCCCCATATGGGCTAGCGGCGGGGTGATGGCAAAGGGAATAGACCCGGAAGGCGTGCCGGACCTGTCGCCGTCGAGCCAGGACTGGATCAATATTTCATCGCTGCCCACATTGCGCACCGTGACACTGGCTTCTTTTTTATCTCCTTCATAGATAACCCGTGTTGAACTGAGCGTGATGGCAGCCTGCGCTTGACCGCACAGCAAGATGGCTAACAGCGCCACCAGACTGTTTAAAGAATGTTGAAACATGGTAGTGCCCTCACGGCGCTCTATGATTCGAAGGGAAGTTTTGGAGCTTCCCTTGCTTGGCGCTTAGTCGTAAGTAAACGTAAATGGCAACGTTGCATTCGCTTCGCCGGCGACAACAGGATCACCGTTCACGACATAAGCCGCCCGTAGATCGAGAGATGCTCTTGCCGTGCCATCGGCGGCAACGGTCAGAGGTTCTGTAATCGTGTCACCTGCCCGCATGTCGAGAATTTGGTTGGCGCCATTGATTAAACCAATACCGACCCCCGTGGCATCGCCCTCTGTTTTCAACAGTCTAGAATCGCGGCTATCTTGACCCGAACCCGAGCGCGGATCGAAGTTCATATACACATTGCTGAGCCCGGTTGCAGCGGTGCAGTCGATGTCTACGGTAATTCGGGTATTGGCGCCTGCAGCAGCGCTGCCATCGTTTAAATCGTCAATTGATACCAGGCCAAGATCAACGTCGAGGTCAGAACCCCCGCCACCGTTAATAGAACACGTTGCAGTGGTAAGACCGCCTGTAAAGTTGATATTGCCTGTTGATGCTTGAACAAACTGAATAGAAGAAGCCGCCACCAATATGCCTGACGCGAGTAATATTTTTTTCATGTGTACCTTCTGATAGAGCAATCCGATGAGTGTGCTGGATAAGTGCTACGCAACTTCAGAATGGTACTTTTGATGCACATGAATCAGATGGCAGATAAGTCCAGCGTATGCGTAGGGTTTTTCTCAAGTTTTGTTGGATTGTCGAACGCTCCGGACGGAAATCAGCCTCCTCAGGCTTGTGTTGATAATCAATATCGCTTAATAATGAATCTCATTATCGAGTGGGCTTGGGTCATGAGTTCTGCCTTGCGTGAAGGGCCGTATCTAGAAAGCTGGCGTTGGATGAGCCGCCAGATCCGCTGCGGGCTGGCGCCGGACGAACCGCGCCTGATCGAGCATTACCTGGCTGAAGGCCGCTATCTTGCCGGCTGTACGGCGACCTCTCCCTGGATGATTGCCGTTACCTCGTTCCGGCTGTTGCTGGATACCGCAACCGATACTTCGTTGCCCTGGCATTGGCGCACTTTGTGTCTGGACCACGCGTGGCGTCCGCTGCGCGACCTCGAAACCCAAGCCCTGTGTACCTGCCGACTCAAACGCTGGCAAAGCTTTGCCTGGCTGTTGGCTACCTGCGAGCTCCAACCTTCAATTTCTTTAACAGAACTGGTGCAAGGATTTCCTGATGAGTAACACTCGTATCGAACGTGACAGCATGGGTGAGTTGCGCGTACCTGAGGCGGCGCTGTATGGCGCTCAAACACAGCGTGCGGTCGACAACTTCCCCATCAGTCATCAACGCATGCCGGCGCAATTCATTCGCGCGCTGATCCTGGCAAAAGCTGCGGCCGCCCAGGCAAACGTCGAACTCAAACAGATCACTGCTGCCCAGGGCGAGGCCATTGTCGAGGCCGCACAGATCCTGCTGACCGGGGATTTCATGGAGCACTTCCCGGTGGATATTTTCCAGACCGGTTCGGGCACCAGCTCCAACATGAATGCCAATGAAGTGATCGCAACGCTGGCCACGCGGCTACTGGGCGAGGAGGTCAATCCCAATGACCATGTCAACTGCGGGCAAAGCAGCAACGACATCATCCCGACCACCATCCATGTCAGCGCGGCGTTAGGTCTGCACGAGCAACTGCTACCGGCGTTGACGCATCTGGTTCAGGTGATCGAGCACAAGGCCGAGCAGGTTCATGTGTACGTCAAAACCGGGCGCACGCACTTGATGGATGCCATGCCCGTGCGCATGAGCCAGGTGCTCAACGGTTGGGCACAACAGCTCAAGGCCAATATCGAGCATTTGCACAACCTGCAGCCAGCGCTGCAATCCCTGGCGCAGGGCGGTACGGCGGTGGGGACGGGGATTAACGCGCACCCGCAATTCGCCGGGTTATTCAGTCAGCGGCTCAGCGCCTTGACTCACGTGACGTTCACGCCGGGCAAGGATCTGTTCGCGTTGATTGGCTCGCAGGACACGGCGGTATCCGTGTCGGGGCAGCTCAAAGCCACGGCGGTGTCGCTGATGAAAATCGCCAACGATCTGCGCTGGATGAACTCCGGGCCGTTGGCGGGCCTGGGTGAGATCGAGCTGGAGGCCCTGCAACCCGGTTCCTCGATCATGCCGGGCAAGGTCAATCCGGTGATCCCGGAAGCCACTGCAATGGTTGCGGCTCAGGTTATCGGTAACGACACGGTGATCACGGTTGCAGGTCAGTCCGGCAACTTTGAGCTGAACGTGATGTTGCCGGTGATCGCCCAGAACCTGTTGAGCAGTATTGAGTTGTTGGCCAACGCCAGCCGTCTGCTGGCCGACAAGGCGATTGCCAGCTTCAAGGTCAACGAGGCCAAGCTTAAAGAGGCGCTGTCGCGTAACCCGATTCTGGTGACTGCCCTTAACCCGATCATCGGGTATCAAAAAGCCGCTGAAATCGCCAAGACCGCCTATCAACAAGGTCGTCCGGTGATTGACGTGGCCCTTGAGTACACCGACCTGCCACGCAGCCAGCTAGAGATCTTGCTAGACCCCGAGAAACTGACCGCCGGCGGCGTTTAACGCATCCACACTGCTTTGGAGGCTCACATGGAACATTGGAAACGCACGATCGAAAGAGCCAATCGCTGTTTCGCCGAGGGTGAATTGGTCGATGCGCGAGAGCATTACTTGCAGGCGCTGGCGTTGGCTCAAGTGTTGTTCGAACGATGGAGTGATGCCGACGAAGCAGTGGCGGCTTGCGTCATTTCGCACCATAACCTGGCGGATTTGCATTTGCGCCTCAACCAGCCGGAGGAAAGCGTCGAGTACCTCTGTGCGATCCATCAGCGTTTATTGCAAACCATGCAGAACGCTCGACTGTCGTCGGCGTTGCGTGAAGCAGCGTTGCGTCAGAGCAGCAAAACCTATGTTGAGCTTTTGAATTTCATCAGTGAGCACGGCGAATACCCGCGCTCCAATCTTTTACTCAAAAGCAATGTGGCTCAGAACAGCCATGAGTTTTCGACAGTTAGCGGCCATCACTTAGGAGCACACTGATATGACTTATACCTTGCCTGCCTTGCCTTATGCCTACGACGCGCTCGAGCCGCATATTGATGCGCAAACAATGGAAATTCACTACACCAAGCACCACCAGACCTACATCAATAATCTCAATGCGGCGGTAGAGGGTACTGAATGGGCGCAATGGCCTGTAGAAAAGCTGGTGGTCAGTGTTCATCAATTACCCGAGAAACTAAGGGCTGCGGTGATCAACCAGGGCGGCGGGCATGCCAACCACTCGCTGTTTTGGGAGGTCATGAGCCCCAAGGGCGGGGGCAAGCCAGAAGGTGCATTGGCCAAGGCAATTGACGAGCAGTTGGGTGGGCTCGAGACGTTCAAGGAGAACTTCACCAAGGCCGCGTTGACGCGTTTTGGCAGCGGCTGGGCATGGCTGAGCGTGACGCCGCAAAAAACACTGGTGATTGAAAGCAGTGGCAACCAGGACAGTCCGTTGATGAATGGCAATACGCCGATTCTGGGGCTGGATGTGTGGGAGCACGCTTACTACCTGCGTTATCAAAACCGTCGTCCGGAATACATTAACGCGTTCTATAACGTGATTAATTGGCCGGAAGTGGCGCGTCGTTATCAAGCCGCGATTGGCTGAGCCCACTTAACAGGATTCAGGCAGATTATGGGCACGCAAATATTGGCCGTCGGTGGTGTTCGGATGTTTCGTTATGCCCTCGGCACACTTTTGCTCTTGGCGGGTACTGCCTTGCTGGTGGCCAAGGGGCTGGTCTGGCTGGACCTGGAGCCCAGATTGCTGCGGGCGCTGCAAGGCGGTGCGCTCTGTGCATTAGGCACCGCGTTGGGCGCGGTGCCGGTATTGGTCATTCGTAAAATGCCGGTTGCAGTGAGCGATACCTTGCTTGGCTTTGGTGCCGGGGTGATGCTGGCTGCCACCGCTTTCTCGCTGATTGTGCCGGGAATCGCGGCTGCTCAGAGTCTGGGGTTGTCGCCCTGGTCATCCAGTGGCCTGATCAGTGTGGGCATCCTGTTGGGTGCATTCTGCCTGTTTATGGTGGATCGCAAAGTGTCGGGGGTTGGGCCGCAAGTCTTTGCCAGCCGTCCCGCAGAGCCGGTCATTGCACCGCGCATCTGGTTGTTTGTGATCGCGATTGTGGCGCACAACATTCCTGAAGGGATGGCGGTCGGGGTGTCGGCAGGGGGCGGAATGCCTGATGCCGATAGCCTGGCGATGGGGATTGCGCTGCAGGATGTGCCGGAAGGGCTGGTAATTGCCTTGGTGTTGGCTGGGGCAGGGATGTCGCGAATCAAGGCCTTCCTGATTGGTGCCGCCTCAGGTTTGGTCGAGCCAGTGTTTGCGGTGCTTTGCGCGTGGCTGGTCAATCTGGCCGAAGTGTTGTTGCCATTGGGGTTGGCATTGGCTGCAGGGGCGATGCTACTGGTGGTCACACAAGAGGTTATCCCGGAGTCTCGACGCAATGGTCACGAAAAACTGGCGAGTCTGGGATTGTGTGTAGGTTTCTGTTTGATGATGGTGATGGATACGGCGCTTGGTTGAGCCGATCGCTGTAGCCGCTACTCACCTTCATCGAAGAAGTTGTTGATCAGCGCGACCAACGCATCCAAAGCTTCCTGTTCTTTCTCGCCTTCGGTTTTCAGGTGGATGGTGGTTCCTTTGCCAGCGGCGAGCATCATCATTGCCATGATGCTCTTGCCGTCTACCATTGACTCGGGTGTACGACCTGCCCGGATCTGGCATGGAAACTGACCTGCGATACCGACGAACTTTGCAGATGCCCGGGCGTGCAAGCCCAGTTTGTTGATGATTTGTATTTCCAGTGCAGGCATCGCAGGGTAGATCCTTCAAGTAAGGTCGCGGTGGCGAACCTGGACGTTCTTCAGAGTTTCTTGCAGGCACTTGCCCAGTCGTTCGGTCAGGTACACGGAGCGGTGATGTCCGCCCGTACAACCAATACCAATCGTTACATAGGCACGATTGCTCGCGGCAAAGCGTGGCAGCCACTTCAGCAGGTAGCTGGAGATGTCCTGGAACATTTCCTCGACATCAGGTTGTGCTGCCAGATAATCGGCAACCGGCTGATCCAGCCCGGATTGCTCGCGCAGTTCGGGTTTCCAGTACGGGTTGGGCAGGCAACGTACGTCAAAGACCAGGTCGGCATCCACTGGCATCCCGCGCTTGAAACCAAACGACTCAACCAAAAAGGCGGTGCCGGCTTCAGGTTTGTTCAGCAGGCGCAACTTGATGGTGTCACGCAACTGATACAGGTTCAGATTGGTGGTGTTGATGGTCAGGTCAGCGAGGTCGGCAATCGGTCCAAGCAGCTGGGTTTCATCGCGAATAGCTTCGGCAAGCGAACGGCTTGCGCTACTGAGCGGGTGACGCCTGCGGGTTTCCGAGAAGCGCTTGAGCAGGGTTTCTTCGTCGGCATCCAGGTAGAGCACGTCGCACTGGATGTGTCGGTTGCGAACCTCTTCAAGCAACTGGGGAAAGCGTGACAAATGGCTTGGCAGGTTTCGCGCGTCAATCGACACGGCCACCAGGGGTTGCGCCAATTCGGTGTGAATCAGCGCACGTTCGGCCAGTTCCGGCAGCAAGCCTGCCGGAAGGTTGTCGATGCAATAGAAACCGTTGTCTTCAAGGACGGCGAGGGCAGTGCTTTTACCGGAGCCGGAGCGTCCGCTGACAATGACTAAGCGCATGATTAATGACCGTTCTGTACGTCCAGAACAACCTGATACAACGCTTCGTTGCTGGGTGCGTTACGCAGTCTATCGCGCACGTCTTTACGATCGAGCATGCTGGCAATCTGCCGGAGCAGTTCCAGGTGTGCATCGGTTGCCGCTTCTGGTACCAGCAAAACGAAAAGCAGGTCGACCGGCGCGCCATCGATGGCGTCGAAATCTATAGGGGCGTCGAGGTGAAGCAAGGCGCTGACAGGCGACTCACAGCCCTTGAGGCGGCAATGGGGTATGGCGATGCCGTTACCAAAACCGGTGGAACCCAGTTTTTCACGGGCAATAAGGCTCTCAAAAACATCCTGCATTTCGAGACCAGGCACTTCGCGGCTGATCAGGTTGGCAATGTGTTCGAGTGCGCGCTTTTTGCTGCCGCCCGGCGCGTTCACCAAGGAACGGCCGGGGGTCAGGATACTTTCAAGTCGGATCATGGGTAGGGAGTATTAACGACCGGTCGCGCCCTGGAGCAGGCTTTGGGTCTTTTCCTTATGCTTTTTCAGTTGGCGATCAAGCTTGTCAGTGAGCAGATCAATGGCGGCATACATGTCGTCATGCTCGGCGTTGGCAACGACTTCTCCTCCATGGATGTGCAAGGTGGCTTCGATTTTCTGTTTCAGTTTTTCGACCGCCATCGTTACCTGTACGTTGGTAATCTTGTCGAAATGACGCTCAAGTCGGTCGAGTTTTTCGCCGATGTAAGCGCGTAGCGGTTCGGTGACTTCCAGTTGGTGTCCACTGATGTTGACTTGCATACAGTTTCTCCTTTGATGCCATTGCATAAAGCGGCAGGCCGAGCAGCCTGCCACTGAAACGCCGGGGTCCGTGGCTTACATCAAACGCTTGCGTTCGCTCGAAGGCGCTATCCCGAGGGATTCGCGGTACTTGGCGACGGTGCGACGGGCTACCTGAATACCTTGTGCCTCCAGTAAACCAGCGATCTTGCTGTCACTCAACGGCTTTTTCTGATTTTCAGCTGCAACCAGTTTTTTGATGATGGCACGGATCGCAGTGGAGGAGCATTCGCCGCCTTCAGAGGTGCTGACGTGGCTGGAGAAAAAGTACTTCAGCTCATAGATACCGCGCGGGGTATGCATGAATTTCTGCGTGGTAACCCGCGAAATGGTTGACTCGTGCATGCCCACGGCTTCTGCGATGTCGTGCAGTACCAGTGGCTTCATGGCCTCGTCGCCATATTCCAGAAATCCGCGCTGATGCTCGACGATCTGGGTCGCCACTTTCATCAGGGTTTCGTTGCGGCTCTGCAGGCTTTTGATAAACCAGCGTGCTTCTTGCAGCTGGTTGCGCATAAAGGTGTTGTCGGCGCTGGTGTCGGCGCGACGCACGAAACCTGCGTATTGCGGGTTTACCCGCAGACGTGGCACGGACTCCTGGTTGAGCTCCACCAGCCAGCGTTCGTTGTCCTTGCGAACGATCACGTCCGGCACGACATATTCGGCTTCGCTGGACTCGATTTGCGAGCCCGGGCGCGGATTGAGGCTTTGCACCAGTTCGATGACCTGGCGCAGTTCGTCCTCTTTGAGCTTCATGCGGCGCATGAGCTGGCTGTAGTCGCGCGCGCCCAGCAGGTCGATGTAATCCGTGACCAGACGTTTGGCTTCGTTCAGCCAAGGTGTCTTGGCCGGGAGCTGGCGCAATTGCAGGAGCAGGCACTCGCCCAGGTTGCGCGCACCAATGCCGGAAGGTTCGAATTGCTGGATGCGGTGCAGTACGGCTTCGATTTCGTCGAGCTCGATATCCAGTTCCGGATCGAACGCTTCGAGAATTTCCTCGAGGGTTTCGTCCAGGTAGCCCTGGTTATTGATGCAGTCGATGAGGGTCACACCGATCAGTCGGTCGGTGTCGGACATCGGCGCAAGGTTCAACTGCCACAGCAGGTGGCTTTGCAGGCTCTCGCCGGCAGAGGTGCGGGTGGTGAAGTCCCACTCGTCATCATCGTTGCTTGGCAGGCTGCTGGCGCTGGTCTGGTAGACGTCTTCCCAGGCAGTGTCCACAGGCAGCTCATTGGGGATGCGGTCGCCCCAGTCGCCGTCTTCCAGGTTGTCTACCGTCTGAGCGGGCTCCTGGTAGGTGGGCTCCTGAACGTCGGAATTGGGTTTTTGCTCGATGTTGTCGGCCAAGGGGTCTGCATTGTCGAAGTCGTCGCCTTCTTCCTGGCGTTCGAGCATCGGATTGGACTCCAGGGCTTCCTGGATTTCCTGTTGCAGGTCGAGGGTCGACAATTGGAGCAGGCGGATGGCCTGTTGCAGCTGAGGTGTCATCGTCAGCTGCTGGCCCATTCTCAGGACTAGCGATGGTTTCATGGCAGGGGCTTAACACCTTATTCGCCGGCGCACATGGCGCCATCCACTACAGGGCGCGCGAGCGCCAAACTTAAGCAAATTATATGCCTGAAACCGGTGCGTTTGCCTAGGGGGCGTTCTCAATTAGTTTCCACGCAGGGGGAGTAAACCAATTGAGAGCGCCCGGGCAATAAAAATCATGGGGACTTTTTGCTGCCTCTGGTGCTCTGACAACACGCGACATGCCTGGATTTACAGGCGGAACTCATGGCCCAGGTAAACTTCTCTCACCAACTTGTTGGCCAGAATCGTTTCTGCATCACCTTCGGCGATCAGTTGGCCGTCGTTAACGATATAAGCGGTTTCGCAGATGTCGAGGGTTTCGCGAACGTTGTGATCGGTGATCAGCACGCCAATGCCTTTGGCCTTGAGGTGGTGAATGATTTGCTTGATGTCGCCCACCGAAATCGGGTCAACCCCGGCAAAAGGTTCGTCGAGCAGGATGAACTTTGGCGCAGTGGCCAGGGCACGGGCAATTTCTACCCGGCGACGTTCACCACCCGACAGGCTCATGCCCAGGTTGTCGCGGATGTGGTTGATGTGGAACTCCTGCAGCAGGCTTTCCAGCTCTTTGCGCCGACTGGCCTTGTCGAGTTCCTTGCGTGTTTCGAGGATGGCCATGATGTTATCCGCGACAGACAGCTTGCGGAAAATCGAGGCTTCCTGCGGCAAGTAGCCAATACCGGCGCGTGCGCGGCCGTGCATGGGCTCATGGCTGACGTCCAGGTCGTCGATCAGGACGCGACCCTGGTCGGCATGCACCAGGCCGACAATCATGTAGAAGCACGTGGTCTTGCCCGCGCCGTTAGGGCCGAGCAAACCCACGATTTGCCCGCTGTCGATCGACAGGCTGACATCACGTACTACCTGACGGCCCTTGTAGCTTTTGGCCAGATGCTGGGCTTTCAGAGTTGCCATTACTGGGCCTTCTGCGGGTCGGTTTTCTTCTTGGGCTGGATCACCATGTCGATGCGTGGGCGAGGTGCTGTGACCTGGCTACCATTGGCGCGACCGGCGCTGGCGATTTGTTTCACCGTGTCGTAGACGATTTTCTCGCCTTCGGTGGTGTTGCCGTCGTTGATGACCTTGGCCTTGTCGATCAGCACGATGCGATTTTGCGGCGCATGGTACTGAATGGTGACGGCGTAAGCCTGAACCGGCTTGGGGTCTGTGGCTTTTTGCAGCTGCTCGAAGTAAGCCAGGTTGCCCACAGAAGTCACCACGTCGATTTCTCCCGCAGCGTTACGGGTGATGGTGACGGTATTGCCGGTAATTTTCATCGAGCCCTGGGTGATGATTACATCGCCCTTGTAGGTGGCGATGCCTTGCTTGTCATCCAGTTGTGCTTCGTTGGCCTGAATGCGGATAGGTTGCTCGTTGTCGTTCGGCAGAGCCCAGGCGCTCACGCTTCCCAGTGCTGCGCTCAAACTGAGCAATAAAGGGAGGGTTTTAACGAGACTCATACTGTCCTCTTACGTTGGACAGCAGGTCCATCCTGCCGTCTTTCAAATATGCTTTCATTCCCTTGCCAGTAGTCACGCCGCCGGCGCCGTCGATTCTAACGTCTCGCTCGGTCTGCGCATATTGCTTCTGCGGGAATACAGTCATGCGGGTACTGGTAATAATCGTGGTGCGTTTTTTCTCGTCGGTACGGGCTATGCGCACCGAGTCGATCAGCTCGACTTCAGTACCGTCCGGATTGACTTCACCGCGCTCGCTCTTCACGTCCCACGGGTAGGCCGTGCCGCGATACAGCTGCATTTTCGGGTTGGTCAATTGAGTGACTTCGGAAGCTTTCAAATGCTCAAGCTTCTCGGAGGTCATCTCGTACTGCAACTTGCCGTCGGGCAGAAACTGAAGGCTGCGTGCGTTGGTGGCGTAATAGTCGATAGCGTGTTCATCCACGGCCACGGTAGGGGCGTCGAGAAAGCGTTCCGGCCTGATGTTCCAGTAGCCAACTGCTGCAAACAGCGAAGCAATGACCGCGAACAGCAGTATTTGGCGAATCTTTTTGCTCAGCATAGAAAGCTCTATAGGTAGGCGGCGTGGGCTGCGTCCAGGCTGCCCTGGGCGCGCAGAATCAGCTCGCAGAATTCGCGGGCGGCACCTTCGCCACCACGTGCCTGGGTAACGCCGTGGGCGTGCTCGCGAACAAAACTTGCAGCATTGGCCACTGCCATGCCGAGGCCGACACGACGGATAACCGGCAAGTCTGGCAAATCGTCGCCCAAATAGGCGACCTGTTCATAGCTTAGGTTGAGTTGGCCAAGAAGCTCGTCCAGCACGACCAATTTATCCTCCCGGCCCTGATAGAGGTGCGGGATGCCCAGATTTTGCGCGCGGCGCTCGACGACCGGGGTTTTGCGGCCGCTGATGATTGCGGTTTGAACACCGGCCGCCATCAGCATCTTGATGCCTTGGCCGTCGAGGGTATTGAAGGTTTTGAATTCGCTGCCGTCTTCGAGGAAGTACAGGCGACCGTCGGTCAAGACACCGTCAACGTCAAAAATGGCAAGCTTGATGCCTTTGCCGCGTTTGAGAAGTTCCTGGGTCATTACATTACTCCTGCGCGTAGCAGATCGTGCATGTTCAAGGCGCCAACCGGGCGATCTTGCTTGTCGACAACCACCAGTGCGCTGATTTTGTGATCTTCCATGATCTTCAGGGCTTCGGCCGCCAGCATGTCGGCCCGGGCGGTTTTGCCGTGCGGGGTCATGACGGCATCAATGGTTGCGTTGCGGATATCGATTTCGCGGTCCAGGGTGCGGCGCAAGTCACCGTCAGTGAAGATCCCGGCCAGCCGGCCGTCTTCTTCGATGACGACAGTCATGCCCAGCCCCTTGTGGGTCATTTCCATCAGTGCTTCTTTGAGCAGGGTGCCGCGCATGACTTGCGGCAACTCATCGCCAGAGTGCATGACGTTTTCGACCTTGAGCAGCAAACGCCGGCCCAGTGCTCCACCCGGATGGGAGAAGGCAAAGTCTTCGGCCGTGAAGCCACGGGCTTCGAGCAGTGCTATGGCCAGTGCATCGCCCAGCACCAGGGTTGCCGTGGTGGAGGAGGTCGGTGCCAGGTTTAGCGGGCAGGCCTCCTGGGCCACGCTTGCATCTAGGCTGACATCGGCAGCCTTGGCCAGGGGTGATTGCGGATTACCGGTCATGCTGATCAATTTGATACCCAGGCGCTTGATCAGCGGCAACAGGGTGACGATTTCGGCGGTTGAGCCAGAATTGGACAGCGCGAGAATGATGTCATCCCGGGTGATCATGCCCATGTCACCGTGGCTGGCTTCTGCCGGATGAACAAAAAAAGCCGTGGTGCCGGTGCTGGCCAGGGTGGCGGCAATTTTGTTGCCTATGTGCCCTGACTTGCCCATGCCGACCACGACTACCCGGCCTTTACTTGCCAAAATCATCTCGCAAGCGCGTACGAAATCTGCGTCGATATGAGTCAGCAAGCCCTCTACGGCTTCCAGTTCGAGGCGGATGGTGCGTTGGGCGGATTGAATCAGGTCGCTGGATTGGCTCATGGTTGAAGTCGGGTAGCCTGAGAAAAGGCAACGATTATAGCGGTTATGTGACGTTCCCTCACGCTTGATCGCAGTGCTTTGTTGCCTGCGTAGGTAAAGTCTTAGTGTGTTTACAGAAAAACCCGCTTTATTTCACTGTATTGAGGCTGAACCGGCACTCCTTCGGTCTTGGGCGGTCACTATGAGCAGTGGTATAGTTCGCCGCCAGTTCGGCCCGCCAGGGAACGCGTGCTTCTTGATAAGAGGTTTGGTGTCCGGGTGAGAGGCAGAGGCTGCATCGCAAGGAGTTTAGATGAGCGCCGATAACGCCTACGCGGTCGAGCTGAAGGGAGTGTCCTTCAAGCGCGGCACGCGCAGCATCTTCAATAATGTCGATATTCGAATTCCCCGTGGCAAGGTCACGGGAATCATGGGCCCGTCGGGCTGCGGCAAAACCACACTATTGCGCCTGATGGGCATGCAACTGCGTCCCAGCAGCGGCGAAGTGTGGGTCAACAATCAAAACCTGCCGACCCTGTCGCGCAGTGATTTGTTTGATGCCCGCAAGCACATGGGGGTGTTGTTCCAGAGTGGTGCATTGTTCACCGATCTGGATGTGTTCGAGAACGTTGCCTTCCCGCTGCGGGTGCATACCCAGCTGCCTGAAGAAATGATTCGTGACATCGTGCTGCTGAAATTGCAGGCGGTGGGCTTGCGCGGGGCTATCGATTTGATGCCCGACGAGTTGTCCGGCGGCATGAAGCGTCGGGTGGCCCTGGCGCGGGCGATTGCCCTGGATCCGCAAATCCTGATGTATGACGAACCCTTCGTGGGCCAGGATCCCATCGCAATGGGAGTGCTGGTGCGGCTGATTCGCCTGCTTAACGATGCGCTGGGCATCACCAGTATTGTGGTGTCTCACGACCTGGCTGAAACCGCGAGCATCGCTGACTATCTCTATGTAGTCGGTGACGGTCAGGTGCTGGGGCAGGGTACGCCTGAAGAGTTGATGAACGCCGATAACCCGCGCATTCGCCAGTTCATGACCGGCGATCCGGATGGCCCGGTTCCGTTTCACTTTCCGGCGTCGGACTACCGAACCGATCTACTGGGGAAGCGCTGATGCGCAGACATTCATTAATGGACCGTATCGGTTTGTTTGGCCGAGCCGGGATCGACATCGTCGCGGTGCTGGGGCGTTCGACGATTTTCCTGTTTCATGCACTGCTGGGGCGAGGCGGTATCGGCGGCGGTTTCGGGCTGCTGATCAAGCAGCTGCACTCCGTTGGCGTCATGTCGCTGGTCATTATCGTGGTGTCCGGCATATTCATCGGCATGGTGCTGGCGCTGCAAGGCTTCAGCATTCTGTCCAGCTATGGTTCCGAGCAGGCGGTTGGGCAGATGGTGGCCCTCACCCTGTTGCGCGAATTGGGGCCGGTGGTGACTGCCTTGCTGTTCGCCGGTCGCGCGGGTTCTGCCTTGACCGCTGAAATCGGCAACATGAAATCGACAGAGCAGCTGTCCAGCCTGGAAATGATTGGGGTCGACCCACTCAAATACATTATCGCGCCGCGGTTATGGGCCGGTTTTATTTCCCTGCCTGTGCTGGCGATGATTTTCAGTGTGGTCGGCATCTGGGGCGGTTCGTGGGTTGCAGTGGACTGGCTGGGTGTCTATGACGGTTCCTACTGGGCCAATATGCAAAATAGCGTGACCTTCAGTGGTGACGTACTTAACGGGATCATCAAAAGTATCGTCTTTGCTTTCGTGGTGACCTGGATTGCCGTGTTTCAAGGTTATGACTGTGAGCCCACATCAGAGGGGATCAGCCGTGCCACTACCAAGACCGTGGTGTATGCCTCTCTGGCAGTCCTCGGGCTGGACTTCATTTTGACTGCCTTGATGTTTGGAGATTTCTGATGCAAAACCGCACCATGGAAATCGGTGTCGGCCTGTTCCTGCTGGCTGGCATCCTGGCTTTGCTTCTGCTTGCCCTGCGGGTCAGCGGACTGTCCCCGACCGCCAGCACTGACACCTACAAGCTGTACGCCAATTTTGACAACATTGCCGGCCTCACCGTGCGCGCCAAAGTCACCATGGCGGGCGTGACCATCGGCAAGGTTACGGCGATTGACCTGGACCGTGACAACTACATGGCCCGTGTCACCCTGCAGCTCGAAAAAGCTGTGGATAATCTGCCGACCGATTCGACTGCGTCTATTCTCACAGCGGGTCTGCTGGGCGAGAAATACATCGGTCTAAGCGTGGGTGGTGAAGACACTGTGCTCAAGGACGGTGGCACCATTCACGACACTCAGTCGTCGCTGGTCCTTGAAGACCTGATCGGTAAATTCCTGCTCAATACCGTTAGCAAAGACGCCAAATAAGGAGCTTTAAGATGATTTCTCTCTTGCGCCGTGGCCTGTTGGTAATTATGGCTGCAGCCCTCCCTCTGGTGGCAAATGCTGCGCCGGGGCAGTCTGCTCACGACATCGTTTCAGACACAACCACCCGGTTGCTGGCTGACCTGGCTGCCAATAAAGAGCAGTACAAGCAAAACCCGAGCAAGTTCTACGATGCCCTGAACGGTATTGTCGGGCCGGTGGTGGATGCCGACGGTATTTCGAAAAGCATCATGACCGTGAAGTACTCCCGTAGTGCGAGTCCTGAGCAAATGCAGCGCTTTCAAGAGAACTTCAAGCGCAGCCTGATGCAGTTCTATGGCAATGCCTTGCTTGAGTTCAAAAACCAGGGCATCACCGTTGCCCCGGCCAAGGATGAAAGCGGCGATCGCACCAGCGTCGATATGACCGTCAAGGGTGATAACGGGGCGATTTACCCGCTGTCCTATACCCTCAACAAGGTTAACGGCGAGTGGAAAGTGCGTAACGTGATCATTAACGGCATCAACATCGGCAAGCTGTTCCGTGATCAGTTCGCCGACGCCATGCAGCGCAACGGCAACAACCTGGATAAAACCATCGATAACTGGGCTGGCGAAGTAGCCAAGGCCAAGGAAACGACCGATGCAGCTTCGCCCAAGGCTGCAGGCCAATGAGTGAAGCGGCTGTAACCCTGGCCGGCGAGAGCGAGTTGCGCCTCAGTGGCGTACTCGATTATCAGACCGGCCCCCGCTTGCGCACTGAAGGTCAGGCACTGATCAAAAAAGCTCTGGCCAAGGCGTTGGTCGTTGACTGCTCGGGTGTCACCAAATCCAGCAGCGTCGGTTTGTCGCTGTTGCTGTGTTACATCCGTGATGCGCAAGCCCTGAACAAGCCATTGAGCATTCGTGACATGCCCGAAGACATGCGCGAAATCGCCCAGGTCTCGGGCTTGACCGAATTGCTGGCACATCATTAATAGCCACGTATAGAAAAGTCCCCCCGTCAGAGTCCTGTTATACGGGGTTCGCAGGCGCGGGGCTTTTTTGTATGATGGCCGACCCGCGCGCGTTAGGCGCCGATTGAGGTTGAGCATGCAGGCCGTAGAAGTGAAGAGCTTTCTTGAGGGAAAGCTGCCTGGAACCCAGGTAGAAGTTGAGGGCGAAGGCTGCAACTTTCAGCTGAACGTGATTAGTGACGAACTGGTGGCCTTGAGCCCGGTCAAACGTCAACAAAGCATCTATGCCCATTTGAACCCGTGGATCGCTGATGGCAGCATCCATGCGGTCACTATGAAATTCTTCAGCAGCGCGGCCTGGGCCGAGCGCACCTGAGCCCCCTGAGCCCATTGGCGTCGAGATTGTTATGGATAAATTGATTATTACCGGCGGCGTTCGTCTAGATGGCGAAATCCGCATTTCCGGGGCGAAGAACTCCGCCCTGCCGATTCTGGCAGCGACCTTGCTGTGCAATGGCCCGGTCACTGTAGCCAACCTGCCGCACTTGCATGACATCACCACCATGATCGAGCTGTTCGGTCGCATGGGCATTGAGCCGGTGATCGATGAAAAGCTGAGCGTCGAAATCAACCCGAACACCATCAAAACCCTGGTCGCACCGTACGAACTGGTTAAAACCATGCGTGCCTCGATCCTGGTTCTGGGCCCGATGGTTGCGCGTTTCGGTTATGCCGAAGTGGCCTTGCCTGGTGGTTGCGCCATTGGTTCGCGTCCGGTTGACCTGCACATCCGCGGCCTTGAAGCCATGGGCGCAGTGATCGACGTGGAAGGTGGCTACATCAAGGCCAAGGCTCCGGAAGGCGGCTTGCGCGGTGCCAACTTCTTCTTCGATACCGTCAGCGTGACCGGTACTGAAAACATCATGATGGCCGCCGCTCTGGCCAATGGCCGCAGCGTTTTGCAGAACTCTGCACGCGAGCCTGAAGTCGTCGACCTGGCCAACTTCCTGAACGCCATGGGCGCCAAGGTCAGCGGTGCAGGCACGGACACCATCACCATTGATGGCGTCAAAGAGTTGCACACCGCGACCTACCGCGTGATGCCGGACCGTATCGAGACCGGTACCTACCTGGTAGCCGCTGCCGTGACTGGCGGCCGTGTGAAGGTCAAGGACACCGATCCGACCATCCTCGAAGCCGTTCTTGAAAAACTCAAGGAAGCGGGCGCCGAAGTCACTACCGGTGAAGACTGGATCGAGCTGAACATGCACGGCAAGCGTCCTAAAGCGGTGAACGTGCGTACGGCTCCGTACCCGGCGTTCCCGACTGACATGCAGGCGCAGTTCATCTCCCTGAACGCCATTGCCGAAGGCACGGGCGCAGTGATCGAGACCATCTTCGAAAACCGCTTCATGCACGTGTACGAACTGCACCGCATGGGCGCCAAGATCCAGGTCGAAGGCAACACTGCCATCGTCACCGGTACTGAAACCCTCAAGGGTGCGCCAGTCATGGCTACCGACCTGCGTGCTTCGGCCAGCCTGGTTATTTCGGCTCTGGTCGCTGAAGGCGATACCCTGATCGACCGCATCTACCACATAGACCGTGGTTACGAGTGCATCGAAGAAAAACTGCAAATGCTGGGCGCCAAAATTCGCCGCGTTCCGGGCTAGTTTTTTGTTGTTTGGCATCATGGGCACAGGGATAGTGTCCAGCCGCCAGGTGACGTAACGGCTTGCAAGCGTTACCTTACCTGGCCTCGAATCGTTCAAGTCGAGCCTGATATCAGGCTCGATGCTTGTCCGGCGCCGATTGCGCCCGGGCAAAAAGTACCCTGATAAGGACTTACGTTTCCCATGTTGACCATTGCACTGTCCAAGGGCCGTATCCTTGACGACACCCTGCCGCTTCTCGCTGAAGCGGGCATTGTGCCGACCGAGAATCCGGACAAAAGCCGCAAGCTGATCATTCCGACTACCCAACCCGATGTACGTCTGCTGATCGTACGCGCCACCGACGTGCCGACGTACGTTGAACATGGCGCGGCAGACCTCGGTGTCGCGGGTAAAGACGTGCTGATGGAGTACGGCGGCCAGGGCCTTTACGAGCCGCTGGACCTTCAGATTGCCCAGTGCAAGCTGATGACTGCCGGTGCCATTGGTGTTCCCGAGCCTAAAGGCCGCCTGCGTGTTGCCACCAAGTTCGTGAATGTCGCCAAGCGCTACTACGCCGAGCAAGGCCGTCAGGTCGACATCATCAAGCTGTACGGCTCGATGGAGCTGGCGCCGCTGATTGGCCTGGCCGACAAGATCATCGACGTGGTCGACACCGGCAACACCTTGCGCGCCAATGGCCTGGAACCTCAGGAATTCATTGCCGCCATCAGCTCCCGTCTGGTGGTTAACAAGGCTTCGATGAAAATGCAGCACGCCCGTATTCAAGCCCTGATCGATACCCTGCGCAAGGCAGTGGAATCGCGACACCGCGGCTGACTCACCTGCGCGACCTTGAGTCGCGCCCATCTATCCGTGTAATAGCCAGAAATTTCAGCGACCTGCGCGGATGGCTTGGTAGTCTTGCTGCCTTCACTGTGTAACATCATTCATTCTAAGCATTCGCCCAATACCGAGGCCCTCGCTATGACCGCTCCCACTGCAATTCGCCGACTCAACGCTGCTGACCCGGATTTCGCGCAGCATCTGGATCATCTGCTGAGCTGGGAAAGTGTGTCTGACGACTCGGTCAACCAGCGTGTGCTCGACATCATCAAAGCCGTGCGTGAGCGTGGCGATGCTGCACTGGTTGAGTTCACCCAGCGCTTTGACGGGCTGAGCGTCAACTCGATGGCCGACTTGATCCTGCCCCGCGAGCGCCTGGAGCTGGCCCTGACCCGTATCACCGCGCCGCAACGTGAAGCGCTGGAAAAAGCCGCACAGCGTGTGCGCAGCTATCACGAAAAACAGAAGCAGGACTCCTGGAGCTACACCGAAGCCGACGGCACGGTGCTGGGCCAGAAAGTCACGCCACTGGACCGTGCAGGCTTGTATGTACCGGGCGGCAAAGCCTCTTACCCGTCATCGGTGTTGATGAACGCCATTCCGGCCAAGGTCGCAGGCGTTACCGAAGTGGTCATGGTGGTGCCGACCCCTCGTGGCGAAATCAATGAGCTGGTGCTGGCTGCCGCCTGCATTGCGGGCGTTGACCGAGTGTTCACCATCGGCGGTGCACAGGCCGTTGCGGCACTGGCCTACGGCACAGAAAGCGTTCCGAAAGTCGACAAAGTGGTCGGCCCGGGCAACATCTATGTCGCCACCGCCAAGCGCCACGTGTTCGGTCAGGTGGGCATCGACATGATCGCCGGCCCTTCGGAAATTCTGGTGGTGTGCGATGGCCTGACCGATCCGGACTGGATTGCCATGGACCTGTTTTCCCAGGCCGAGCACGATGAAGACGCACAGGCGATTCTGGTCAGCCCCGACGCCGAGTTCCTCGACAAGGTCGCGGCGAGCATTGCCAAGTTGTTGCCGACCATGGAGCGGGCCGACATCATCGAAACGTCGATCAATGGCCGTGGCGCACTGATTCTGGTGAATGACATGCAGCAAGCCATCGACGTTGCCAATCGCATTGCTCCGGAGCACCTGGAGTTGTCGGTGGCTGACCCGCAAGCCTGGCTGCCGCAGATCCGTCACGCTGGCGCGATCTTCATGGGCCGACACACGTCTGAAGCCCTGGGTGATTACTGCGCGGGCCCCAACCACGTATTGCCAACTTCCGGCACGGCACGTTTTTCGTCGCCGCTGGGGGTGTATGACTTCCAGAAGCGCTCCTCGATCATCTTCTGCTCCGAGCAGGGTGCTTCCGACCTGGGCAAGACCGCATCGATTCTCGCCCGTGGTGAGTCGCTGACCGGTCACGCCCGCAGTGCCGAATACCGCATCATCGCCGACGACAAGGGGCAATAAACATGAGCAAATTCTGGAGTCCATTCGTCAAGGATCTGGTGCCTTACGTGCCGGGTGAGCAGCCGAAGCTGACCAAGCTGGTCAAGCTCAACACCAACGAAAACCCTTATGGGCCTTCGCCCAAGGCCCTGGCGGCGATGCAGGCCGAGATCAACGACAACCTGCGTTTGTACCCTGACCCGAACAGCGACCTGCTCAAGCAGGCGGTGGCCGAGTACTACGGTGTACAGACTGCCCAGGTGTTTCTGGGCAACGGTTCGGACGAAGTCCTGGCCCATGTATTCAATGGCCTGTTCCAGCACGACAAGCCGCTGCTGTTCCCGGATATCAGCTACAGCTTCTATCCGGTTTACTGCGGTTTGTACGGCATCGAATTTGACGCCGTGCCTCTGGATGAGCAGTTCCAGATCCAGCCTGCGGACTATGCCAGGCCTAATGGCGGGATCATCTTCCCGAACCCGAATGCCCCGACCGGCTGTCTTTTGGCGCTGGAGGCCATCGAGCAGATCCTCAAGGCCAGCTCTGATTCAGTGGTTGTCGTGGATGAAGCGTACATCGACTTTGGTGGCGAGACGGCCATCAGCCTGGTGGATCGCTACCCGAACCTGCTGGTGACTCAGACCCTGTCCAAATCGCGCTCCCTGGCCGGCTTGCGGGTCGGGTTGGCAGTGGGCCACCCGGATCTGATCGAAGCGCTGGAACGGATCAAGAACAGCTTCAACTCCTACCCGCTGGACCGTATCGCCATTGCGGGCGCTGCGGCTGCGTTTGCCGACCGTGAATACTTCGAGCACACCTGCAAGCAGGTAATCGACAGTCGCGAACACGTGGTAGGGCAGTTGCAGGCACTGGGTTTTGAAGTGCTGCCGTCGGCGGCGAACTTTATCTTTGCCCGTCATCCGGAACACGATGCGGCGGCGCTGGCGGCCAAGTTGCGGGGGCAGGGCGTGATCGTGCGCCACTTCAAGCAATTGCGCATTGCCCAGTTCTTGCGCATCAGCATCGGTACGCCGGAGCAGAATGCGGCGTTGATTGAAGGGTTGTCGGATATCGAATAGAGGTTGACCGCGGCTCTTGTGGGAGCGGGCTTGCTCGCGATGCAGGCGCCGCGGTAGTTCAGGCAAACCGCGGCGATACCATCGCGAGCAAGCCCGCTCCCACATCAGGTGGTGAGGGCGCGTTACTTATTCTTCCTGCTGCGGCGGCTGTTCCTGTGGCGGTCGCAGGCCCACCTCGGCGGTGAGCTTAAGCTCTTTGCCGTTACGCATGACCTGGATCGTGATCTTGTCCGAAGGCTTGATCCGCGCCACCTGATTCATTGAGCGGCGCCCATCGCTGGCAGGCTCGCCATCGATGCTCAGAATCACGTCTCCCAGTTCAAGACCGGCTTTTTGCGCCGGACCCCCACGGAAAATGCCCGCGACAACAATTCCAGGGCGTCCACTGAGACCAAACGACTCGGCCAGTTCCTGGGTCAAGGGTTGAACCTCAATCCCCAGCCAGCCGCGAATGACCTGGCCGTGCTCGATAATCGACTTCATGACCTCCATCGCCAGATTGATCGGGATCGCGAAGCCGATGCCTTGCGAACCGCCTGACTTGGAAAAAATCGCGGTGTTAATGCCGGTCAGGTTGCCGTTGGCATCTACCAGTGCGCCGCCCGAGTTGCCCGGGTTGATCGCGGCATCGGTCTGGATAAAGTCTTCGTAGTTGTTCAGGCCCAACTGGTTGCGGCCTGTGGCACTGATGATGCCCATTGTGGTGGTTTGACCCACGCCGAACGGGTTGCCAATCGCCAGGGCGATATCACCGATACGCAAGGTGTCCGAGCGGCCGATGGTGATTGCCGGCAGATTCTTGAGGTCAATCTTTAGCACCGCGAGATCAGTTTCCGGGTCGCTGCCAATGACCCTGGCGTGTGTTTCACGACCGTCCTTCAGCGCCACCACAATCTGGTCGGCCCCTGCGACCACGTGGTTATTGGTCAGCAAATAGCCTTCGGGACTCATCAGAACCGCCGAACCCAGGCTGGACTCCATACGTTTTTGCTTGGGCTCGTTGTTGCCGAAAAAATGCCGGAACTGCGGGTCTTCGAACAAGGGCCTGGCGTTTTTGTTCACCACTTTGGTGGTGTACAGGTTGGCTACGGCAGGCGCGGCACGCACTACCGCGTCGGCATAGGTCACCGGTCCTTGCTGCATGTAACTGGTTTGCGGGGCTTGTTGCAGATTGACGTCCAGGCTCGGCAGTCCAACCCATTGCGGGTAACGCTGAATAATCAGCAAAGCGATAAGCACGCCAGCCAGCAATGGCCAGCCAAAAAAACGCAAAGCCTTAAACATTGAACTCAGTCCTGAAGGTTGCAGAGCCATTCTGACGGCCCATAATGGCGCCATTATACGAGGGCCGCCCGGCTCTGAACGCTATATTTAGGAGTCTTTTATGGCTGTCGCCCTGAGCACGCTGGTAGAAGAAGCAAATCGTTACCTCAATTGCGCCACCATCAATGATTACTGCCCCAATGGCCTGCAGGTCGAAGGTCGCCCCCAGGTGATGCGCATCGTCAGTGGCGTGACCGCCAGCCAGGCACTGCTGGATGCTGCAGTCGAGGCCCAGGCCGATCTGGTGCTGGTGCATCATGGTTACTTCTGGAAGGGTGAAGATCCCTGCGTGACCGGGATGAAGCAACGTCGCCTCAAGACGCTGCTCAAGCACGACATCAGCCTGCTGGCCTATCACTTGCCACTGGACCTGCATCCCGAGGTGGGCAACAACGTGCAATTGGCGCGGCAGCTGGACATCACCGTCGAAGGCCCGCTTGATCCTGGCAATTCGAAAGTGGTGGGGTTGGTGGGCTCTCTGGCCGAGCCTGTGACCGCCCGTGATTTTGCACGCCGTGTTCAAGAGGCGCTTGGGCGCGAGCCGCTGCTGATTGAAGGCAGTGAAATGATCCGCCGCGTGGGTTGGTGTACCGGTGGCGGGCAAGGCTATATCGATCAGGCGGTGCTGGCGGGCGTTGATCTGTACCTGAGTGGCGAAGCTTCGGAGCAGACTTTCCATAGTGCCCGGGAAAACGACATCAGCTTCATTGCCGCGGGGCACCATGCTACCGAACGCTATGGCGTGCAGGCATTGGGTGACTACCTGGCGCGGCGCTTTGCTTTGGAACACCTGTTTATCGATTGCCCGAATCCGATCTGATTATTGGAATCCAGCCCGCTCCCACATGGAGTAATCGCCCAAACTCCGGGGTCTATTCTTAGACCGTTTCGATCTAGTTGGGGTCATCTATAGAAGAGGACGCTGTGCTAGCATTCGACCCTCGAACACGGCCCGCAGGCCGTTCATAAGATAGCTTTCGTGAGTAGCCATGGTCGACAAACTGACGCACCTGAAACAGCTGGAGGCGGAAAGCATCCACATCATCCGCGAGGTGGCCGCCGAGTTCGATAACCCGGTGATGCTGTACTCGATCGGTAAAGATTCCGCCGTGATGCTGCACCTTGCACGCAAGGCGTTTTTCCCAGGCAAGCTGCCGTTTCCGGTGATGCATGTCGACACCCAGTGGAAATTCCAGGAGATGTACAGCTTTCGCGACAAGATGGTTGCCGAGCTGGGCCTGGACCTGATCACTCACGTCAACCCTGACGGCGTGGCTCAAGGGATCAACCCCTTCACCCACGGCAGTGCCAAGCACACCGACATCATGAAAACCGAGGGCCTGAAGCAGGCTCTGGACAAATACGGCTTCGATGCCGCCTTTGGTGGTGCCCGTCGCGACGAAGAAAAATCCCGTGCCAAAGAGCGCGTCTATTCCTTCCGTGACAGCAAGCACCGCTGGGATCCGAAAAACCAGCGCCCCGAGTTGTGGAACGTCTACAACGGCAACGTCAACAAGGGCGAATCCATTCGTGTGTTCCCGTTGTCGAACTGGACCGAGCTGGACATCTGGCAGTACATCTACCTTGAGGGCATCCCGATTGTGCCGCTGTACTTTGCGGCCGAGCGCGACGTCATCGAGAAGAACGGCACGCTGATCATGATCGACGACGACCGTATCCTTGAGCACCTGTCTGACGAAGACAAGGCTCGCATCGTCAAGAAAAAGGTCCGCTTCCGTACTCTGGGATGCTACCCGCTGACCGGCGCGGTGGAGTCAGAGGCTGAAACCCTGACCGACATCATCCAGGAAATGCTCCTGACGCGAACTTCCGAGCGCCAGGGCCGAGTCATCGATCACGATGGCGCAGGCTCAATGGAAGATAAAAAACGTCAAGGTTATTTCTAAGGGGTTGTCATGTCGCATGTATCTGATTTGATCAGCGAGGACATCCTCGCCTACCTGGGCCAGCACGAGCGCAAAGAGATGTTGCGCTTCCTGACCTGCGGCAACGTCGACGACGGCAAGAGCACCCTGATCGGGCGCCTGCTGCACGACTCCAAGATGATCTACGAAGACCATCTGGAAGCCATTACCCGCGACTCGAAAAAAAGTGGCACCACGGGCGACGATATCGACCTGGCACTGCTGGTTGACGGTCTGCAAGCCGAGCGCG
Organism: Pseudomonas sp. NKUCC02_KPG; assembly: GCF_019345465.1. GTDB lineage: Bacteria > Pseudomonadota > Gammaproteobacteria > Pseudomonadales > Pseudomonadaceae > Aquipseudomonas. The sequence continues at coordinate 214,188 of NZ_JAHKRC010000005.1, read as the reverse complement.
AGCAGGGCATCACCATTGACGTGGCGTATCGCTATTTCTCTACCGCCAAGCGCAAATTCATCATTGCCGACACCCCAGGCCATGAGCAGTACACCCGCAACATGGCCACCGGTGCGTCCACCTGTGACCTGGCGATCATTCTGGTCGATGCCCGTTACGGCGTGCAGACCCAGACCCGTCGCCACAGCTTCATTGCCTCGTTGCTGGGCATCAAGCATATCGTCGTGGCCATCAACAAGATGGACCTCAAGGGTTTTGATGAAGGTGTGTTCGAGTCGATCAAGGCCGACTACCTGAAGTTTGCCGAGGGCTTGAAGCTCAAGCCGACCAGCCTGCACTTTGTGCCGATGTCTGCCCTTAAAGGCGACAACGTGGTGAACAAGTCCGAGCGCTCGCCGTGGTACACCGGTCAGTCGCTGATGGAAATCCTTGAAACCGTGGAAGTGGCGGCCGACCGCAACCTCACTGACCTGCGCTTCCCGGTGCAGTACGTGAACCGTCCGAACCTCAACTTCCGTGGTTTTGCCGGCACCCTGGCCAGCGGCATCGTGCACAAGGGCGATGAAATCGTCGTGTTGCCGTCGGGCAAGAGCAGCCGCGTCAAATCCATCGTCACTTTTGAAGGTGAACTGGAGCACGCAGGCCCCGGTCAGGCAGTTACCCTGACCATGGAAGACGAGATCGACATCTCCCGTGGCGACTTGTTGGTGCATGCCGACAACGTGCCGCTGGTGACTGACAACTTCGAAGCCATGCTGGTGTGGATGGCTGAAGAGCCGATGTTGCCGGGCAAGAAGTACGACATCAAGCGCGCTACCAGCTACGTACCGGGTTCGGTTGCCAGCATCGTCAACAAAGTCGATGTGAACACCCTGGAAGAAGGTCCGGCCAGTGCTTTGCAGCTGAACGAAATCGGCAAGGTCAAAATCAGCCTCGACGCGCCGATTGCGCTGGATGGTTATGACAGCAACCGCACGACCGGCTCGTTCATCATCATCGACCGCCTGACCAACGGCACCGTGGGTGCAGGCATGATCGTTGCCCAGCCGTTGAGTCATGGCAGCGCAACTCATCACGGCAAACTGGCCCATGTGGCTGTTGAAGAACGTGCCCAGCGTTTTGGCCAGCAACCGGCCACCGTGTTGTTCAGCGGGCTGTCGGGTGCCGGCAAAAGCACCTTGGCCTATGCGGTTGAACGCAAGTTGTTCGATATGGGACGTGCGGTATTCGTGCTGGATGGCCAGAACCTGCGCCATGACCTGAACAAGGGTCTGCCACAGGACCGTGCCGGACGTACTGAAAACTGGCGTCGTGCTGCTCACGTGGCGCGCCAGTTCAACGAAGCAGGCCTGCTGACACTGGCCGCCTTCGTGGCCCCGGACGCTGAAGGCCGTGAACAGGCCAAGGCGCTGATTGGCAGCGACCGTCTGGTGACCGTTTATGTTCAGGCATCCCCGGCCGTGTGCGCCGAGCGTGACCCGCAAGGGCTGTATGCAGCGGGTGGTGACAACATCCCGGGTGAATCCTTCCCGTACGACGTGCCGTTGAATGCCGACCTTGTGGTCGACACGCAATCGCTGTCCCTGGAAGAGAGCGTCAAACTGGTGCTCGACCTGTTGCGCCAACGCGGCGCGATTTAAGCCGCACTAAAAAGCCCGCCACCGAGAGATCGGTGGCGGGCTTTTTATTGGGTGCGGTTATCCACTACCTGTAGCCGCTGACGAGGTACGAAGGCTGCGATCGGCGGCGAAGCCGTCGTAAATAAGCCACCCCGGTGTTTCAGATCCATTCGGGACTGAGGTTGTACGGGCTCTTCGATCCCTATCGCAGCCTTCGGACCTCGGCAGCGACTACAGGGTTGAATCGTCAGGTGTTGGGAAACTCGCGATGCAACTCCTCCAGCAGCCGGTCCTTGTCTTCCCACAACTGGTTGATCCAGCCTTGGAATGCCAGCCGGTACTCGGGGTCCTGATCGTAGTTTTTACCCAGAAACTCAGCCGGGATATTCAGCTCTTCAAACACCACGACCACGTCTTTCACATTGCCGCACAGCAAGTCCCAATACCCTGGACGCCCGCCCGGATAGTGGATGGTCACGTTGATGATGGACTGCAGCTGTTCGCCCATTGCATCCAGCACAAAGGCGATGCCTCCGGCCTTGGGCTTGAGCAGGTAGCGGAACGGCGAGTTCTGCTGCGCGTGCTTGGCTTCTGTAAAGCGCGTGCCCTCGACGAAGTTGAAGATCCCCACGGACTGGTTTTTGAACTTGGCGCAGGTTTTACGTGTGGTCGCCAGATCCGCGCCTTTTTTCTCCGGGTGCTTGGCCAGGTAGGCCTTGGAGTAGCGTTTCATGAACGGAAAGCCCAGCGCCCACCATGCCAGGCCAATGACCGGCACCCAGATCAGCTCCTGCTTGAGGAAGAATTTGAGCGGGCGGATGCGTTTGTTGAGCACGTATTGCAGCACCATGATGTCGACCCAGCTCTGGTGGTTGCTGGTCACCAGATACGAGTGCTCATAGTCCAGCCCCTCAAGGCCCTTGATATGCCAGCGGGTCTTGCGCAGCAAGTCCATCCAGCGATTGTTGTTGGCGATCCAGGCTTCGTGGATACGGCGCATCAATTCATCGGTCACCCGTTGAGCTGCCGCAAAGGGCAGACACAGCTTGAAAATCGCGACGATGAACAGCGGCGTGCAACACACGATGGTGTTGATCGCCAGCAGCAGCGAAGCAATGACGCCGCGTAGCGGTGCAGGCAAGAAGTCCAACATTTAAATATCCATAGGTCGGTTGGCGGCTTGAATGGCCGTGAGGGCGATGGTGTAGACGATATCGTCCACTTGAGCGCCGCGTGGCAGATCGTTCACCGGCTTGCGCAGGCCTTGCAGCATTGGCCCGAGGCTGACGCAATCGGCGCTGCGTTGCACGGCTTTGTGAGTCGTATTGCCGGTGTTCAGGTCCGGGAACACAAAAACGGTGGCTCGGCCTGCCACCTGGCTGTTGGGGGCCAGTTGCCTGGCAACTACCTCGTTGGCGGCGGCATCGTATTGCAGCGGGCCGTCGATCAGCAGTGAGTGCTGGGCTTCGTGGGCCAGCAAGGTGGCTTCGCGGACTTTTTCGACCTCTTCACCGCTGGCCGATTCGCCGCTGGAATAGCTGATCATGGCCACCCGCGGGGTGATGCCGAACGCCGCGGCAGAGTCGGCGCTTTGCAGGGCGATTTCCGCCAGTTCAGAGGCGCTCGGGTGCGGGTTCATCACGCAGTCGCCGTACACCAGCACCTGCTCGGGGAACAGCATGAAGAACACCGACGATACCAGCGTGCAGCCCGGTGCCGTCTTGATCAACTGCAGGGCAGGCCGGATGGTGTTGGCGGTGGAGTGGATAACCCCTGAAACCAGCCCGTCGACCTCGTCCAGTGCCAGCATCATGGTGCCAATCACTACCGGGTCTTCCAGCTGCTGCTCGGCCATCGGCGCGTTGATGCTCTTGGTCTTGCGCAGGGCCACCATCGGTTCGACGTACCGGGCGCGAATCAGGTCCGGGTCGAGAATTTCCAGACCCTCGGGCAGTTCGAAACCGTGGGCCTTGGCGACCGCGTGGACTTCTTCGGGCTTGGCCAGCAATACGCAGCGGGCGATGCCGCGAGCCTGACAAATAGCTGCCGCCTGTACGGTCAGGGGCTCGCTGCCTTCGGGCAAAACGATGCGCTTTTTGGCCTGCTGGGCGCGCTGGATCAGTTGATAGCGGAAGACGGCAGGGGTCAGGCGCATTTCCCGTGGCGTGCCGCAGCGTTGATGCAGCCAGTGGGCGTCCAGATGGCTGGCAACAAAGTCGGTGATGATTTCCGCACGTTCGCGGTCATCGATCGGGATTTCCTTGTTCAGGCCATTGAGGCGGTTGGCGGTGTCGTAGGACCCCGTGCTCACCGACAGTACTGGCAGCCCGGCCTGCAACGCACCCCGGCAAAGCTCCATCAGGCGCGGATCGGGCTGGGTGTCGCTGGTCAGCAGCAGGCCCGCCAGCGGAACGCCATTCATCGCGGCCAGGCTGACGGCCAGGATGATGTCGTCGCGATCGCCGGGGGTGACGACCAGCACGCCCGGTTTGAGCAGTTGCAGGGTGTTGAGTACCGTGCGGGCGCACAGGATGATTTTCGACATGCGCCGGGTTTCATAGTCCCCGGCATTGAGCACCTGGGCGCCGAGCAGTTCGGCTACATCGCGGGTGCGCGGGGCGTTGAGTTCGGGTTGATACGGAATGCAGCCCAGTAGCTTGAAATCACCACTGCGCAGCAATGGGGAATGCTCTTTGAGGCGTGCCGAGAAGGCTTCCATGCTTTCGTCGGTGCGTACCTTGTTGAGGATCACACCGAGTACTTTAGGGTCCTTGGGCCCGCCAAACAGCTGCGCCTGTAACTCCACCCGTCCGGAAAGTTCGGTCAGCACTTCGTTTTCAGGGGCCGAGACCAGAATCACTTCGGCATCCAGGCTCTTGGCCAGGTGCAAGTTGACCCGAGCCGCGTAGCTGGCGGTACGGGTGGGCACCATGCCTTCTACGATCAGTACGTCCTTGCCGATGGCAGCCTGTTGATAGAGGTTGATGATCTCTTCGAGCAGCTCATCCAGCTGGCCGTCACCGAGCATGCGTTCGACATGGGCCAGACCCAGTGGTGTCGGCGGCTTGAGGCCGTGGGTGCGGGCGATCAGCTCGGTGGAACGTTCAGGGCCGAAGTCACCCGGATGCGGCTGGGCAATGGGCTTGAAAAACCCGACTTTCAACCCGGCGCGCTCCAGGGTGCGAACCAGGCCCAGGCTAATAGAGGTCAGACCCACACCAAAGTCGGTGGGAGCGATAAAGAAAGTTTGCATGCGAGCTTCCTGACGTGGCAGTGCAAGGGCAACACCCTTTAACCGGGCTTGTGCCTGAATCAATTGCCAAGATTAGCGCTATCCGCGTCTTGAGCACACCAGCCACAGTCAAAGGGCTGGCCTATTTTTGCCTGGCGCTGCTCAGGGTCAAGCACCCAGGGTCTTGATTGCCAGGGCGGTTGGTGACGCTGGTGCTGGGTGTGGCCACAGGAGAGCACGACAACCCAGTGCTGCTCTTCATCCTGACGCCAGCCAATGATCGTTGAAGTTTTCAAAATTATCCGTTGGTCTTTGTTGTGTTCGCTTTCGGGCGATTGCTTGGTTAAACTTGCGAACTCATTATTTTTTTGCAAAAGGTCTCGCCCCATGACGATCGCCGCCAATAAGGCTGTCTCCATCGACTATACCCTGACCAATGACGCTGGTGAGGTCATCGACAGCTCTGCCGGCGGCGCGCCGCTGGTCTACCTGCAAGGTGCAGGTAACATCATTCCGGGTCTGGAAAAGGCTCTGATCGGTAAGGCTGTTGGTGACGAGCTGGACGTTAGCGTTGAACCTGAAGACGCTTACGGCGAATACTCCGCCGAGCTGGTAAGCACCTTGAGCGCCAGCATGTTCGAAGGCGTTGACCAGCTGGAAGTTGGCATGCAGTTCCACGCTTCGGCGCCGGACGGCCAAATGCAGATCGTGACCATCCGTGATCTGGACGGCGACGATGTGACCGTTGATGGCAACCACCCACTGGCGGGTCAGCGTCTGAACTTCAAGGTCAAGGTTGTTGCAATTCGTGATGCAAGCGAAGAAGAAATCGCTCACGGCCACGTCCACGGTGAAGGCGGTCATCAGCACTGATAAGTGCTGCTACGCTCACTTGTGAACTAGCCAGGAAGGCGCCTACGGGCGCCTTTTTTGATCCTGGGAGATTACGGTAATCGGTACGTCGGACGATTGCTTGAACGTGGATACGGGAATTTTGGAGTCCGTCATGAGTGCTTTTCACGAACTTACCTTAGACGCGCTGGATGGCAAGCCGCTACCACTGGACACCTTTAAAGGCAAAGTGGTGCTGGTAGTGAACGTGGCCTCCAAGTGCGGTTTGACCCCTCAGTACGCAGCGCTGGAAAACCTGTATCAGCAATTCAAGGGCCAGGGTTTCAGCGTTTTGGGCGTGCCATGCAATCAGTTCGCCGGGCAAGAGCCGGGTACCGAGGAGCAAATTCAGGCGTTTTGCAGCCTCAACTACGGTGTCAGTTTTCCTCTGAGCAGCAAGCTTGAGGTCAACGGGCCTGACCGTCATCAGCTCTATCGTTTGCTGGCAGGCGAGGGGGCCGAGTTTGAGGGGGAAATCACCTGGAACTTCGAGAAGTTCCTGGTCGGCAAAGATGGGCGGGTGTTGGCGCGATTCTCACCGCGCACCGCGCCAGACGATGCGACGGTGATTCAGTCGATTGAAAAATCCCTGGCTTAAGGTTTTTTTACCGCGACGTGAATAGGCTCCGGGGCTTCGCACATGGAGCCCTGTCGAGCTCGCAACAACTGGCTTTCGAACTGCTCGACAATGCCTGGCCAGCTTTGGCGGCTGGCATGACGTCGGGCATTGAGGCGCAGGGTACGTAAGGTCTCTGGGTCTTCAAGGAGCCAGCAGGCGGCTTCGATCCAGGCGTATTCGTCCCCCGGCATGGCCAGTACGCCATTGTATCCATGGCGGATATGCAGGCCAGCAGCGGCCTCGTCATAGGCCACTACGCCCAAGCCAGAGGCCTGGGCTTCAAGCACCACATTGCCAAATGTCTCGCTCAGGCTCGGAAACAGAAACACATCCCCGCAGGCGTAGTGACAAGCCAGGGCGTGTCCTGACTGTTGCCCGCAAAAAATCGCTTCGGGCAATGAGGCTTCCAGGGCCGCACGTTTTGATCCGTCACCCACCACGATCAACTTGAACCGGCGCGCCGGATAGCGGGCTTGCAGCGCATCAAGACAGCGCTTGAGTGCATCCAGGTTTTTTTCCGGTGCCAGGCGCCCCACATGTAACAGCGCAATGTCGTTTTCCCTGAGTCCCCAGCTCTGGCGCAAGGCGTCCTGGCGTTTTGCCGGGCTGAACAACTGGCTGTCAACACCGCGAGGGAGCAGATCCAGGCGTTCAAAATGCCTGCGCGCAAGCTCCACGCGCTGGCTGGTGCTGGGGACCAGGGTCAGTGCAGAGCGGTTATGGAACCAGCGCAAGTAGTGCGTCAGTGCACGGGTGAACAGGGTCAGGCCGTGTTGACGCAAATACTGCTGGAAGTTGGTGTGAAACCCCGTGACCGCTGTAATGCCCAGGCGACGTGCAACCCGCAATGCACACAGGCCCAACGGTCCCTCTGTGGCGATGTAGACCACATCCGGAGGTTGTTGGCGCCAGCGTTTGGTCAGGCGATGGGTGGATGTCAGGCCCCACTGCAGGCCGGGGTAGCCGGGTAGCGGCAAGCCCCGGCACAGCATCAGTTCGTCGTTGCTGCGCTGGCCGCCATCGTCGGCCTGGCGCGGGCGTACCAGTTCCACGCGATGATTGCGCGCACGCAAGCCATCACACAGCTGGCCAAGGGTATTGGCGACACCATTGATTTCAGGCGCGAAGGTTTCGGTGATCAGGGCGATGTGCAGGGCTGTGGTCATGACCCCAGTGTGTTCTGGGGTCATGACGCCCGTGTGTCACGGTGATGATGGATTTATGAAGTCGTTAGCGAGATGCCAGCGCTTCATCGCCCCGCTCGCGCACCCAGAACAGGGTGGCGCCAGCGACAGCAGCGGGCATCATCAGCACATTGACCACCGGGATCAGCAGCACCAGATAGACGATGCCGCCGAAGCTCATGCTCTGCCAGCGCTTCTCGCGCAACCAGGCGAGCATCTCGTTCCAGCCCAGCTTGTGGTTATCAGCGGGGTAGTCGATGTACTGAATGGCCATCATCCAGACCCCGAACAGCAGCCACAACGGGGCCGCAATCAGGTTGAGCACCGGTATGAACGACAGGATCAGCAGCGCAACGGCCCGTGGCAGAAAGTAGCCCAGCTTGCGCATTTCCCGGGCCAGGGTGCGGGGCACCATCGCAGCCAGTTCGCCCCAGCTGAAGGGCGGTGAGTTATCGACCCCGCGTACGACGGCCTCGACTTTTTCCGAGAGAAAACCGTTGAACGGCGCCGCAATGATGTTGGCCAGCATGGTGAACGTGAAAAACACCATCAACGCCACCAGCACGACAAACAACGGCCACAACAGGTAGTTGAGGAAGCTGAGCCAGCTTGGCAGTGACGGCATCAGGGTATCGACCCAGAGGCTGAACTGATGCCCGGCGAAATAAATCAACCCGACGAACAGCACCAGATTGATCAGCAACGGCAGCAGCACGAACAAGCGCAGGCCAGGACTGAGAACCAACGTCAGGCCTTCACGCAGGTACTGCGGGCCAGAAAGAACGGGGGCGGGCATAGAGTGCTCCGAGCAGTGGAAAACCGGGCGACCTTAACGGCTTTATCTGTAGGACGAAAGCCTTGTCGCACTATCGACAATAACTGTAACAAAGCCGTCTAAAATCGAATTCGACTACATAGAGACCCGCTATGAGCTGGATTGTTAATGCGTATTTCCTTACTCTCTGCGGCCTCTATATGCTTCACCCATATTTTTCAGGACCTGCGTTTTTCAGGCTTGGCCTGGGCAGGTTTACGGTTTCTTTTTATTCCAGCCGGTAAACGGCGTTCCGACCCGGTTCCAATGCGGGCGGTCATAGGAGTGAGTCATGTCTGAAGTACGTCATTCGCGTGTGATTATTCTGGGTTCCGGCCCTGCCGGTTACAGCGCCGCGGTCTACGCGGCCCGCGCCAACCTCAAACCACTGCTGATCACGGGCATGCAGGCTGGCGGTCAATTGACCACCACGACTGAAGTCGACAACTGGCCAGGTGATGTTCACGGCCTGACCGGTCCGGCCCTGATGGACCGCATGCGTGAGCACGCCGAGCGCTTTGAGACTGAAATCATTTTCGACCACATCAATGAAGTGGATCTGAAAAACCGTCCGTTTACCTTGAAAGGTGACAGCGGCACGTTCACGTGTGATGCCCTGATCATTGCGACCGGCGCCAGCGCCCGTTACCTGGGCCTGCCGTCCGAAGAAGCGTTCATGGGCAAGGGCGTTTCCGCCTGTGCAACCTGTGACGGTTTCTTCTATCGCAACAAGCCGGTTGCCGTGGTCGGTGGTGGTAACACTGCCGTTGAAGAGGCGCTGTACCTGGCCAACATCGCCAGCAAAGTGACCCTGGTTCACCGTCGCGAAACCTTCCGCGCCGAGAAGATCCTGATCGACAAACTGCACGCCCGTGTCGCTGAAGGCAAGATCGAACTCAAGCTGAACGCAACCCTGGACGAAGTGTTGGGCGACAACATGGGTGTGACCGGCGCGCGCCTGAAAAACAACGATGGCAGCTTTGACGAGCTGAAAGTGGACGGCGTATTCATCGCCATCGGCCACACGCCGAACACCTCGTTGTTCGAAGGCCAGCTGGAGCTTAAAGACGGCTACATGGTTGTGCAGGGCGGCCGTGAAGGCAACGCTACGGCTACCAGCGTCGAAGGCGTGTTTGCTGCCGGCGACGTGGCTGATCACGTTTACCGTCAAGCCATCACCTCGGCTGGCGCCGGTTGCATGGCCGCGCTGGATACCGAGCGCTACCTGGACGGCCTGCAGAACGCTCAGTTCTGATAGCCCGCCCCAATAAAAAAACCGGCTTCGGCCGGTTTTTTTGTGTCTGCCCTGTGGGGCAGAGGCTGGCTTACGCCTTGCGGGTCAGCGGCTGTGCGTCGAGTTTGACACCTGCCAGGCCGTGGGCAATCAGCGCACGGATATTGCTGTGGTCTGTGCCTTCAGGCGTGGCAAGCACCGAACGGTAATGCTCGCCAAACGCCAACAGCGCCTGCTGATCACTCAAACCTTCCAGCAGCGCCAGGCCCAGGGTCTTGCACGAACCTTCATTCTGCCCGGCAGCGTTTTCCACGCCGCCGTTATTGAAGGCCTGCGGCTGGTAATCGTAGTGCGCTGCGATAAATGCCAGGGTGTCGGCGAAGAGGTGTTCGCCGCTGTCGAGGCTGGCGCGCAGGGTGTTCACATCAGTCATTGCTTTTTTCCTTGGGCAAACGCCGCGGCTTGTTCGGCGCTGGCTTCTTTCTGGTATTGGGATTTCCAGTCGGCATACGGCATGCCGTACACCGCTTCACGGGCGTCATCGAGGCTGATGTCGATCTGGCGCTCGTCAGCGGCAGCCTTGTACCACTTGGACAGGCAGTTGCGGCAAAAACCCGAGAGGTTCATCAGGTCAATGTTTTGCACGTCCTTGCGGCTGTCCAGATGTGCGACAAGGCGGCGGAAGGCGGCCGCCTCCAGTTCAAGCTGTTCTTGAGGAGTCATGGGGTTCACCGGGGTTATGAAGTTGCAGCCTGGCGGCTCGCCGCCAGCGTAATCGAGACCGATTCGGCAAAGCGCAGCGCGTGCGGCTTGTCGACTTCGACTTCGGCATACAGTACCGCGCCATTGGCCATTACCAGGTCCAGCAACTCCTGGGTCAGGCGCTCAAGCAGGGCGAAGCGGTTCTCTTCGACGTGCTGGATCACGGCCTTGGTGATGGTGCGGTAATTGAGCGCGTGGTCGATGTCGTTATCGCGCACCGCCTCTTGCGCGGCATAGAGGATGGTGAGGTTGATCAACACATCCTGCTTGTTGAGGATTTCTTCCTCATTGATACCGATGTAGGTGCGCAGGCACAGGTCCTTGACGCGAATACGGGCCATTCCTGGCTGAAGTTGTGGCATTACGACTTGCTCCGTCCAATCAGTTGCAAGAACTCCATGCGGGTGCTCGGCTCGCGAAACGCGCCAAGCATGACCGAGGTGTTCATGGTCGAATTCTGTTTTTCTACGCCGCGCATCATCATGCACATGTGCTGAGCTTCAATCACAACGGCTACGCCTGCGGCCTGGGTCACGCTTTCAATGGCGTCGGCGATTTCACGGGTGAGGTTTTCCTGAATTTGCAGGCGACGGGCAAACATGTCGACGATGCGGGCGATTTTCGACAACCCCAGTACTTTGCCCGTCGGGATGTAGGCCACATGGGCCTTGCCGATAAACGGCAGCAGGTGATGCTCGCACAGTGAGTACAGCTCGATATTGGCCACGATCACCATTTCGTCGCTGTCAGAGGCGAACAGGGCGCCGTTGACGATGGTCTCCAGGCTCTGCTCATAGCCATGACACAGGTACTGCATGGCTTTGGCTGCGCGCTTGGGGGTGTCGAGCAAACCTTCGCGGTCAGGGTCTTCACCGATATCGATGAGGATTTCGCGGTAATGCCCGGGCAGTGATGCGCTCATGAAAATACTTCCTCGCGGGGCGGCTTATTTTAGATGCCGGCCGCCATTGACGGTCAGGGTAGTGCCGGTCACATGGGGGTTGTCCAGCAGATAACGCAGGCTCTGGTAAATCACCTCGGCGCCGGGCTCTATGCCCAGCGCAGACTTGGCCAGCGCTTTGGTGCGGTACGCCGCATCGTCGTCAGGGTTGAACAACAGCATGGCCGGGGCGATGCCGTTGACTTTGATCTGCGGGGCCAGTTTAGCCGCGAATGACAGGGTCAGGCTGTCGAGCCCGGCCTTGGTGGCGCAATAGGCAATGTGCTTGCTGCTGCCCTTGCGGGTCACATCGTCGCTGATATGCACGATATCCGCCGGGGTCGAGCGCTTGAGCAGCTCGCTGCAATGCAGGTTGATCAGGTAAGGCGCGAGCATGTGCACGCTGAACATGTGCGTAAAGGCGTCGGTTTCTGTCTGCGGGGTTTCTGCCAGCCAGGCCGATGCGTTATGCACAATTGCCCGCAAGCAGTCGGTGTGCTCTTTAAGTCGCTGGATAAAATCCAGAATGCCAGCTTCGGTGGAGAAGTCGGCAAACAACGCAACAGCGCCCAGGTCACGCAGGGTTTGCACCCCGGGTTTTTCGCTGCGATAGGTAAAAACCACCGGGTAGCCGTCTGCCAGCAATTGCTGCGCGCAGTACAGGCCGATGCGCTGGCCGGCACCCGTGATCAGGATCGGAGCAGAAGAAGTGGGCATGACAGACTCGGAGCAGGTAAGCCGGAAACAGTCGCGGCGCAATGGCAAAACTATACCAGCGTCCGCGACGTAAAGCCCAAGCCCGAGCTTAGTTGCGCTGGGTTGCGATTGCGCTGCGCAGGGGTTTGCCTGGCGAGCTGTGCAGCCAGTTGGCCAGCAGGTGCGTGGACAGTGGAATAAACAGATAAACCATCAGCGGCGTCAGGGCCAGGGTGCTGACCAGGACCCGATGCAACAGGCTCAGCTCGCTCAATAAGGGCGCGCACACAAAATTGAACAGCAGCGATACGGGGAAGAACGCCAGCCAGATGGCAACGGCTTGTTTCCAGCGTGGTGGTCTTTGTCCGGCAGCGCCAAACCAGCCGTCGATCCCGCTGACGCGGTGCTCCGACGGGTTGGCAAACAAATCGCTGCCGCGCAGCAACCAGGCCTTGCGCGATACCGAGTGCTCCCAGGCATGCAAGGTGGTTTCGTCGGCAAAGCGGAAGATGATTTGAAATTCGTCGTCGCCCGGTGGCGGGGCCAGTACGCCGGAACCCAGGTATCCGGAAAAGTCCGTGGCCAGTTGTTCGCCTTCATGCAACCAGGCAATCAACTCCTGGTAGCGACCTTTGGCGACACGGCGCGCAACCATCAACGTGACAGGGGAGGTAGACATTGTGTATCTCCATGAGGCTAATGCTGCCCGGGTAGGGCAGGCACAAAACACAGCGCCGGGGTGGTGGGCTGAGTGATGAAAAACAAGCAAGTATTGTTCCTGAATGCTCACGGCGCCGTTTGTGGGGCGGGCGTGCCCGCAATAGCATCACCGCCGCTTATCTGGCAGGCAGCTCGGCCTGCATCGCGAGCAAGCCCGCTCCCACAGCGTCTGGATTGAGGGGTAGAATCCTGTCATCCCTTTCTGACTGTTGCCCGCCCAATGTCCGTGATTACTGAAGTTGAGCCCATTACACAGGCTGATGATTGCCAAGGTCTCTACCCGATCAGGGATGTGGCCAGGCTCACCGGCATCAACCCGGTGACCCTGCGTGCGTGGGAGCGGCGTTATGGTTTGATCGAACCAAAACGCACCGAAAGTGGGCATCGGCTGTATTCAGTGAGCGATATTGAGTCAATTCGCCTGATCATGGGCTGGCTTGAGCGTGGGGTTGCTGTCAGCAAAGTCGCGCAATTGCTCGCAAACACGAAGCCCGCTGACAATCCGCAACCCGAGGCCAGCGAGTATGGCGAATGGCAAACCCGTATAAGCAGCGCGCTCGCGGCCTTCAATGAGTCGGAGCTGGAGCGACTCTACGGTCAGATTTACTCCAGTTACCCGGTCGAAGTGGTGTTTCAGGGGATCTTCCTGCCCCTGTGGCAACAGTTGTCAAAAGCTCGGGATGTGTTTGGCCGAACCAGCGAATGGCTGATGCTGGATGGATTCTTGCGCGGGCGGGTGCAGCATCGCCTGCAGTTGCAGGCGGCAGATGCCAGGCAGTGTGTGATGGTGGTGGCGATGCCCGAGCTGTGCCGCGAGCTGGAACTGTTGGTGACGGGCTTGCTGTTGACCCGTAATGATCGCGTAGTCCGGGTTTTGGCCATCGGCCAACCCTTGGAAGAGCTGTCACTGGTCTGCGAAAAACTGGAGCCTCAGGCTGTCGTACTGTTTGCCAGTCATGCCCTGGGGACGGCGCACCACCGCCGGCTGATGCGGCTGGCGCAGACCTTGAATTGCTCGATGTCATTGGCCGGGGCCGGTTCGAACGTGGCCCAGGAGGCGCTGGCGGGTTCATCCATTGCTTGCCTGGGCAGTGAGGCCCGGTTGATGAATCAGCGATTGGACGCTGATCTCAAGGCAACACTGGGCAGCTGATCGAGATCAGCCGTGCAGGCTTGGGTGCGTCAGGCGGTGTTGCTGCAAGATGTATTGGCGCAGGCGTTCAGTCTCGCCCTTGTTACGCTGACTGAGCTGGTAGGCGTAAAGGCCCAGTTCGGTTTTACGTTCAAGGGTGCCGCGCAGGGCAATTCGCTCATGGCCGCCTGGGCTGAACCACTGTGCAAACTGGCGGGGTGGCTCGCTGTCGTGACGCATTTCAACCAGCATCCCTTTGAACGAAAGTTCGGTGACCCACAGGTGTCCGGCTTTGCCCCTGATGTTTTCCAGGGGGACTGGTTCTGCCAGGGTGAGGCGCCAGGGGCGGGATTTGGGCCCGTCTTCGAAGATGCTTGGCGTTCCGAGTTGCAGATGCTGGGCATGGAACTCGTCTTCAACCAGGCGCAGTGGAAAGCTCATTTGCTGGTTGGCGAATTGCGCCAGGATGGTGACCTGTTCATGGGCCGCCAGGCGTGTCAGCAGATCACGGATTTGCGACATCCCGTTGACCGTCAGGCTGGACGACGCATCCCGCGTATTGAGCAGCGGGTTTTGGTGAATCGTTCGGATGAAATCCAGCTCGTCCTGAGTCAAAAGGGCATCGTGAGACATGGATGGGGCTCAAAAAAAGGTCAGAAAAATCGTCATTGCGATTATCAGACCGCTCTTTTTACGTTTTGTTTGATCCGCTCGTCGCCTTGAGTGCCTGCAACTCGGCCTGGACAGCAGCCAGCTGGGCTTCGAGCTGCGCGACACGCTGTTCGGCCTTGACGTGCTGGGTGACATCTTTCTGCACGCCAATAAAGTAGGTCAGCTGGTCGTTCTCGTTGAACACCGGCGTGATCGACAGCTCATTCCAGAAGTGCGTGCCGTCCTTGCGATAGTTGCGCAGCACCTGGCGAGTCGGTTGCCCGCTGGCAATGGCTTCGCGGATCAACTGCAGGCCACGCTGGTCGCGGTCGCCAGCCTGCAAAAAACGGCAGTCCTGATACAGGATGTCGTCGCGGCTGTAGCCGGTGAGGGCCTCAAACGCATCGTTAACATAAATCAGAATGTTGTCTTCGCCTTCTTGTTCGGCCACCACAATGCCGTCCTGGGACGCGTCTACCATGCGCTGCAACAAGCGGGCGTTGATCATCGTGCAATTCTCTTTAGTCGAACAGATTGCTGCATCTTAAGGCATAGGTACGAGAGCTGTGTCGCACCTGTTAATATCCCAGCCTTTTAGTCAGTTACAGGATCAGATTGATGAAAGTCGCCATCCTTTGCGGCTCGGTGTACGGCACTGCTGAAGAAGTCGCCCGTAATGCCAAGCAACTGCTCACTGATGCCGGTTTTGAGGTGTTTCTCAATTCCCGCGCCACCCTTGCCGATCTCCAGGCGTTCGGCCCTGAGGCTTTGTTGGCCGTGACCTCGACCACGGGCATGGGCGAGCTGCCCGACAATCTTGTGGCGTTGTACAGCGCCATTCGTGACCAACTGCCAGCCGCCTGGCGCGGTTTGCCCGGTGCCGTGATCGCCTTGGGTGACGAGAGCTACGGCGATACGTTCTGTGGCGGTGGCGAGCAACTGCGCGAACTGTTTGCCGAGCTTGGCGTGGGCGAAGTACTGCCGATGCTGCGCCTGGACTCCAGTGTCACGGTGACGCCAGAGGAAGACTCCGAGCCCTGGATTGCAGACTTGATCAAAGCACTGAGCCAATAACCGGGCGTTCACGCAGCAGCTCAAGCCAGGCTTGGGCTGCCCGTGACAAATACGCGCCTTCGCGCCAGATGAACGCTATATCCCAGCGCAAATAGTCCGGTGCCAGCAGCTTTACCCGCACCACGCCGGGGCGCACCAGCCCGCGGGCAACCACGCTGGGCAGCAACACCACGCCCTGGCCTGCGGCCACCAGTGCCACCAAAAAATCCGCCTGCCCACTGCGTCCGCCTTCAATGGGGGTAAAGCCCGCTTGCTGGCAGGCCTTGAGCACGCGATCGTTGAGCACAAAACTGCGCTGATAGAGCAAAAAAGGAGTATCGGCCAATTGTTCAAGGCGCACGCTGGGGCCTTCTGCCAGCGGGTGATCTACCGGGATCAAAACGTCCAGAGGCTCGTCACAAAAGGGCTGATAAGCAAATGCGGGATTCTTCGGCGTCAAGCTACCGCCCAGTTCCAGCTCGCCGCTCAAAACCGCCTTTTCAATATTCAAGCTGCCTTCTTCCAACAACTGCACCTGAATATTCGGATAACGTCGCCGGTATTCGGCAAATAACCCGGCAAACAGCGTATTGCTGCCCAGCAATGGCAGGCCTACTCGCAGCTCGCCCCGGGTCAGATGGCTCAAATCGTCCAGCTCGCTCAGCAACTCGTTGTGCAAACGCAGCATGTCCTCGGCTCGCTGTAGCACCACCGTACCCGCAGCCGTCAGCCTGACCTGTGAGCCCAGGCGATCGAACAGGGGCGTGCCAAGGCTGTGCTCGAGCTGTGCCACCTGCTTGCTGACCGCCGACTGGCTGATATGCAGGCCGCTGGCGGCCTGGGTGAAGCCGCCCAGGCGTGCGACTTCAATAAAGGTGCGCAGGTGTTTGAATTCCATCGTCGTGATTCCGTTTTGGAATGGCTATAAGTCTGACAATTCGTTTTCGGGATGGTAGCAGGCTCTTTAGACTGATGGCCTGTCAGGAATGGAAAGATCATGAAACGCTTCGATGTAAAACGCTTGGGTCGGATGATCAGTGAGCTGGCGGTGTTGTTGGCGCTCTACTTCTTGGGCTGCCAGCTCGCGGCCTGGTGGCACCTGCCAATACCGGGAGGTGTTGTGGGCATGGCGTTGTTGCTGCTGGCGTTTGCCCTGGGCTGGGTCAAGCCTGCGACCCTGCAACTGGGGGCCGGCGTGTTGATGACTGAAATGCTGTTGTTTTTTATTCCCGCGCTGATGAGCCTGCTCGACTACGGCGTGATCATGCGTGATGACGGCTGGCGCATCCTGCTGGTGATTGGCGTCAGCACCCTGCTGGTGATGGTTGTGACGGCGTTTACCGTTGAGGCGGTATGCCGCTGGAGAGTGCGCCATGAAGTTTGAACTGATGCCCATGTTCTGGCTGTTGTTCACTCTGGCCACCTACGGTTTTAGCCGCTGGTTGTATCAGCGCACCGGCCGCTATCTGCTGTCACCGCTGATTCTGGTACCTGCCTTGCTGCTTGCCGTAGCCGTCCCGTTACACACCGCCTATGCCGAGTACTCCAGCAACACCCATTGGCTGATGCTGGTGTTGGGGCCTGTGACGGTCGCCTTCGCTGTGCCTATCTGGCAGCAGCGCAGGTTGCTGGCCCGGCATTGGGTGGCTTTGCTGCTGGGCATGCTGGCAGGCAGCGCAGCGTCCATCGGCAGTTCATTCTGGCTGGCCAGGGCGCTGTCACTCGATACTGAGCTCACCATGTCATTGGTGCCGCGCTCCATCACCACCCCGTTTGCCATGCCGCTGGCCCAGGGTTTGGGTGGTGTACCGGAGCTGACGGCTGTGTTTGTGATGTTTACCGGAGTATTTGGCGCATTGCTGGGCGGCATCCTGCTCAAGTGGTTGCCGCTGCGCAGCAGTCTGGCACGGGGTGCGCTGTTCGGTATCGGTGCCCATGGGGCGGGCGTGAGCCGCGCCCGGGAAGTGGGGAGCGAAGAAGGTTCGGTGGCAGGGCTGGTGATGGTGTTGACCGGCATTCTTAACCTGTTCGCCGCGCCGCTGCTGGCGATGGTGTTCTAGTTTGTACCGTTGCCACACAATCTGCGGGCATAAAAAAGGCCGCTGAAAACAGCGGCCAAGGAAGACGTTCATCAAGGAGCTACAAATCAACGTCAGGGTAAATCGGGTGCAGAGTCGATGCGACTCGATGCGTTGGACGTGTGTCCGTGCTGGAAAGTTCGACAAGAATAAGGACTTGCCCGCTGCGGAGTAAGGCCGCTTTACGACAATCTCTTTTACAGCTTCGACAACAGTGGTGGAGCAAAAAAGTGCTGTAGCTCAGAGGGTTATATGTCTGATGAGGGCGTGATAACTATGTACTTCATGCCCTGCATATTGGCCGTGTTGAATGCGCTTTCACATGATTTCTCCCGGCTGATCTGATGCAGCACGAGGCTGCACAGGCCGGGAGCAATGACAGGAGGTTCATCATGAGCGATATGGATAAGCGCGTGTTCGATGCTGCAAGCTTCACCCTCAAGCCGAGCCCGGACGTACTCGAGCGGGTACGCTCGTTTCTGAATGAGCAGTTGCTGCACCATGCAATAGATTGCGAAAGCATTTACATCAACACGGTCAACAACATCGTTGACCTGACATTGACCTACAGCCAGGACCTGCAGGGTCTTGGCATGGACACGCTGGAGTGGGGCACGGTCCAGTTGCACAACGACTGGGAAACAGGCGTGTTCTCTAAACCCTGGACGTTCCAGGACAGCCACCGAATGCATCAGTTTGCCATCGAGGACATCGAACAACTGATGAGAGACCTGCTCGATGAAGCCAAATACAAATGGATGATTTGACACCGCTGATCGTCAGCCCGGCTGATAGCCCATTCGCCAACTGATGGCCTGGCTGGCAGCCAGCAAACGCTTGGCTGCCGGCCCGTTTTCATCGGCGTGGAACAGTGATGTGGGGCCAACCACGGTCAGTACGCCGGCAACCTTGCCGGTAGCATCGAATACCGGGGCCGACAGTGCATCAACACCGGGCATCAGCAAGCCATGCACAAAGTGCAAGCCACGCTGACGGATGTGCTCACAAAGCCGGGTATAGGCCTCGGGTTTTTCCAGCGGGTGAACCAGATCGGTTTTTAATTCCAGTTCGCGCAAATCGGCGGTTTCGCGGTCCGGCAAAAAGGCGTTGAACACCAGCCCCGTTGATGAACTCAGCAGCGGTAAAACCGAGCCTAGCTGAGTGACCACCGTGATTGCCCGCACCGCCGGTTCGATATGCACCACCGTGGCCCCCTGATTGCCCCACACGGCCAGAAAGCAGGTTTCGTTCAAGTCATCACGCAACTCGGCCAGGGGCAGGGCGGCGACCTTTAGCACATCCATGCTGTTGAGCGCGGCCAGGCCCACTCGTAACGCCTCACGCCCCAGGCCGTAATGGTTGGTGGCGATATTCTGCTCGGCAAACCCGCTGGAAATAAGCGCCTGTAGATAGCGATGTACCTTGCTGGCGGGCATCTGCACGTGTTCGGCCAGGCGCGACAGCGAGGTCGAGGGTGACAGCTCGGCCAGGGCCTTGAGGATGTCTGTGCCGACCTCGGCCGAACGCACTTTTTGTTTGCCGGCACTGTCATTGCTGCTACGGGGCTTTTCCATGGTGATGCTTATATCTCGGGACGAATGGGCGTCTTTATAGCTTGACGCTTAATACCAATCAAATTACGTTATGCGTAATTGAATTACGATAAAAATAACGCAGCGACGCGCAGGTTGTCTCACAGCAATGCGCAGTCCACTGTCTTCTCCACTCTGGAGGCTCCATGAACCTCGACGCGTCTTCGCCAGTCCTTGGCTATCAATCCGGGTTTGGCAATGAATTCAGCAGCGAAGCACTTCCCGGCGCCTTGCCGGTCGGTCAGAACTCTCCGCAAAAAGCCCCGTACGGCCTGTACGCCGAATTGTTGTCCGGCACTGCATTCACCATGGTCCGCAGCGAGTCGCGGCGGACCTGGATGTACCGCATCCAGCCGTCCGCCAATCATCCTGCGTTCGTTAAACTGGAGCGGCAATTGGTCGGCGGCCCACTGGGCCCGGTGACGCCTAATCGCTTGCGATGGAATCCGCTGCCGATCCCTGCCGAGGCCACTGACTTTATCGATGGCCTGGTGGGCATGGTGGCCAATAGCGGGGCGGAAAAGCCCTCGGGCATCAGCATTTACCATTACCGTGCCAATACCTCGATGCAGCGTGTGTTTTTCAATGCTGACGGCGAGTTGCTGCTGGTGCCTGAGCAGGGTCGCTTGCGTATCTGCACGGAGCTGGGGCGTCTGGACCTGGAGCCTTTGGAGATTGCGGTCATCCCCCGTGGACTAAAGTTTCGCGTTGAGTTACTCGACCCGCAGGCCCGTGGTTATGTCGCCGAAAACCATGGCGCGCCGTTGCGTCTTCCGGACCTGGGGCCGATTGGCAGCAATGGTCTGGCCAACCCCCGCGACTTCCTGGCGCCGGTCGCCCATTACGAAGACGGCCAGGGCAGCACGACGCTGGTGCAAAAGTTTCTCGGCGAACTGTGGGGCTGCGAGCTGGATCACTCGCCGCTGAATGTGGTCGCGTGGCATGGCAATAACGTGCCCTACAAATACGACTTGCGCCGCTTCAATACCATTGGCACGGTCAGCTTCGACCATCCCGATCCGTCCATTTTTACCGTTCTGACTTCGCCGACCAGCGTGCCTGGCCTGGCCAATCTGGACTTCGTGATTTTTCCGCCGCGCTGGATGGTGGCTGAAAACACCTTCAGGCCACCGTGGTTCCACCGCAACCTGATGAACGAATTCATGGGCCTGATCCAGGGCAGCTACGATGCCAAGGCCGAAGGCTTCTTGCCGGGAGGCGCCTCTCTGCACAGCTGCATGAGCGCCCACGGCCCGGACGGCGAAACCTGTACCAAAGCGATTGCGGCTGAGCTGCAACCGGGCAAGATCGACAACACCATGGCTTTCATGTTTGAGACCAGCCAGGTGTTGCGTCCCAGCCGGTTTGCGCTTGAGTGCCCGCAACTGCAATCGAACTACGACGCTTGCTGGGCCTCCTTGCCCGCAACCTTCACCCCGAATCGGAGATAACCCATGACCCAGTCCACCTTCCCCCGTAGCTGGATTGCCTCCGCCAACGGTCACAGCGACTTCCCGCTGCAAAACCTGCCGATGGGCATTTTCAGTATTGATGGATCTGCTGCGCGCAGCGGGGTTGCCATTGGCGATTCCATTTTTGACCTTGAAGCCGGACTGGCGGCGGGTCTGTTCGAAGACCAGGCGAAGGCTGCAGTAGAAGCCTCGTTGGGCGGGGCCTTGAATGCCTATTTTGAGTTGGGCCGCAGCGCCCGGGTTGCCCTGCGCGAGCGCCTGCTTGAACTGCTGGTTGAAGGCAGCACCCTGCGTGGGAAAATCGAAGCCCAAGGCGCAAAGCTGCTGCCGTTGGCGGCGGATTGCCAGCTGCATCTGCCTGCCAGAATCGGTGACTACACCGACTTTTATGTCGGTATCGAGCACGCAAAAAACGTCGGCAAACTGTTTCGTCCCGACAATCCGCTGCTGCCCAACTATAAGTATGTGCCGATTGGCTATCACGGCCGCGCCTCTACCATTCGTGCGTCGGGTGCCGACGTACGCCGTCCAAAAGGGCAAACCTTGCCAGCGGGTCAGACTGAACCGACCTTTGGTCCATGCGCGCGCCTGGACTATGAGCTGGAGCTGGGGATCTGGATTGGCCAGGGCAATGAGATGGGGGACGCGATCCCTGTCAGCGAAGCAGGCAAGCACATTGCCGGTTTTTGCTTGCTCAACGACTGGTCGGCCCGGGATATCCAGGCCTGGGAATACCAGCCGCTGGGCCCGTTTCTGTCCAAGAGCTTTATCACCAGCATCTCGCCGTGGGTGGTAACGGCTGAAGCGCTGGAGCCGTTCCGCCGTGCGCAACCGGCCCGTCCTGAAGGTGATCCGCAGCCGTTGCCGTATCTGCTTGATCCCAAGGACCAGGCCGGTGGCGCCCTGGATATTGAACTTGAAGTGCTGTTGTTGACCGAGTCGATGCGCCAGCAAAATCTGCCCGCCCATCGCCTGGGGTTGAGCAATAGCCTGAACATGTACTGGACCGCTGCGCAGCTGGTGGCTCACCACAGCGTCAATGGGTGCCAATTGCAGTCAGGCGACCTGTTCGGTTCGGGGACTTTGTCGGGCCCTGACCGCTCGCAGCTGGGCAGCCTGCTGGAAATCACCGAAGGCGGCAAACTCCCGATCGAGCTGGCTTCGGGAGAGGTGCGCAAATTTTTGGAGGACGGTGATGAAATCATCCTGCGTGCCCGCTGCACCCGTGAAGGTCATGCCTCCATTGGTTTCGGCGAGTGCCGGGGCAAGGTTGTCGCAGCGCGTTAAAAGGAGCGGGTCATGGAACTCTTTACCTATTACCGCTCCACGTCTTCTTACCGGGTGCGGATCGCGCTGGCGCTCAAGGGACTGGATTATCAGGCAGTGCCGGTCAACCTGATTTCGCCGCCTGGCGGTGAACACCGCCAGGCGGCATATCTGGCGATCAACCCGCAAGGCCGCGTGCCGGCCTTGCGCACCGATGAGGGCAGCGTCCTGACCCAGTCGCCGGCGATCATTGAATATCTTGAAGAGCGTTACCCGCAGGTAGCGCTGCTGTCCCCGGACCTTACCGTCCGCGCTCACGAGCGGGCGGTGGCGGCCCTGGTGGCCTGCGATATTCACCCGTTGCACAACGTCAGCGTGCTCAATCAACTGCGTCAATTGGGGCAGAGCGAAGAGCAAGTGGTGCAGTGGATCAGTCACTGGATCACCCAAGGGCTGGGAGCCATTGAGCAATTGATCGGTGACAGCGGATATTGCTTCGGGTCGCAGCCAGGGTTGGCGGATGTGTACCTGATCCCGCAGTTGTACGCCGCGCATCGTTTTGGCGTGCCAATGGCGGCGTACCCGCGCATTGCCCGTGTGGCAGCGCTGGCTGAGCAACACCTGGCGTTTATCCAGGCGCATCCAGCCAATCAGCCCGATACACCTGCCTGAACTCACTGTGGGGCGGGCTTGCTCGCGATCGAATCAACGCGGTCTTGCTGGATAACCTCGTTGTCAGTATCGCGAGCAAGCCCGCTCCCACAGAATCCAATCCCGCCGGGATATGTCCGAAACCCCGAAAACCGCACAGGCTTATTCCTGCGCACTTCAACGATTTTTCTGGCGCCGCCTATACTGGCGATTACCCATAATCGTTCGAGGGCCTGATGATGTTTGCTCTCATGCAAAGCGCTCAGATGGAGTCGCTGCACCTTAGTGTGGACCCCGTTACAGGCCTCAAGGCCGTGATTGCGATTCATAACACTCATTTGGGTCCAGCATTGGGTGGCTGCCGTTATCTGGCGTATCCCAACGACGAAAGTGCTGTGAACGATGCCATTCATCTGGCTCAAGACATGAGCTACAAGGCGGCTCTGGCCGGTCTTGCCGTTGGGGGTGGGCAGGCAGTCGTCATTCGTGCGGCCCATGTCGAAAGCCGTGCGCAGCTGTTTGAAGCGTTTGGCCGCTGCGTGGAGCAACTGGACGGGCGCTACATCACCGCCATCGACAGCGGCACCTCTACCGCCGATATGGATTGCATTGCCCAACATACCCGACACGTCACCAGTACCAGCGCTGCAGGCGATCCTTCGCCCCATACGGCAATGGGTGTGTTTGCCGGTATTCGCAGCACCGCCTCGTCGCGCTTGGGCAGCGACAATCTCGAAGGTTTGCGGGTAGCGGTACAAGGGTTGGGCAAGGTGGGGTATGCGCTGGCCGAGCAACTGCATGCTGCGGGAGCCGAGTTGCTGGTCTGCGATACCGATCCGGTTAAAGTGCGCCTGGCCATGGAGCAACTCGGAGCGCATCCCATCGCGTGCGAAGCCTTGCTTAGTACCCCGTGCGATATTCTGGCGCCGTGTGGTCTGGGTGGCGTGCTGAACTGGCACAGTGTGGCGCAACTGCGCTGCTCGGCTGTGGCCGGATGTGCGAATAACCAGCTGACCAACCTGCAAGTGGCAGATCAGCTCGAGCGGCGTGGCATTTTGTACGCGCCCGATTACGTCATTAATTCTGGCGGCTTGATCTATATGGCGCTGACCCATGAAGGCGCAACGCCCGAGGCCATCAATGAGCAGTTATTGCGTATCAGCCGGCGATTGACCGGCATCTACGCCCATGCCCAGGCTGAAAAGCGCTCACCGGCACGGGTTTCGGATGAGCTGGCGCATCAATTGCTGTACCCCAAGGATTGAACGCAGGCCAAATCCAGCTCCAGGCCTCCCATGGCAAAGCGTGACTCAAACTCAACCAGCCCCGCATGCACCTGCTGCAATGCCTCGATCTGGCTTGCCACAGCGTGTTTTTTGCGGGCAATTGCGTTGCTGACGACTTCCCAGGGCAGTGTCTGGCCACGGTGCTCATCGAGAATGGCCTGCATCTCCTTGAGTTTGAAACCCAATTGCTGCGCGCACTTGATAAACATCAACAGCTCAACGCTCTGCTCGCAGTAGACGCGATAAGCCCCCCGGCGTTGCGGTGGTGGCAACAGGCCGATGTCTTCGTAATGGCGAATGCTTTTGACGGTGGTGCCCGACAGCTGGGCGGCTTTGCCGATGTACATGAAAAGTCCTTTTTCAATGGTCGCCCGCAAGGCTGATGCTCAGCGGATCGCGAGCGTGCGGGCTTGCTGCAGCCATGTGTTTTTTTGTGCGTGCGTGGCGTCCAGAAGCGGGCCGAACGTCAGGGTGGCGAGGGGCTTTATGCCACAAAACGCGAGGGTGGTTTTGCGTATTTGATGCAGCCCCGGCATGCGGTAAACCCATTTGTAGTACCAGGGGGGCGTGTCCATCGTCACCAGCAGGTGGGCACTGCGACCTTTCAGGAGCTTGTCGGGGAATGCCTTGCCCTTGCGGTACTGAAAGGCAAAGCCGGGTAGCAGGATCCGGTCGAAAAAACCTTTCATTAATGCGGGGATTCCACCCCACCAGATCGGGTAGACCAGGACCAGATGCTCAGCCCAGAGGATGTCTGCCTGAGCGTTGAGCAAATCAGGCTCCAGTGCCTGGATCTGCCTGTAACCCTCATGGAGTACCGGATCGAAGTGCAGGGTGCCCAATTGCATGACGCGAACATCATGGTTGGCACTCCTGGCAGCCTCAACATAGCTGTCTGCCAGTGCACCACAGAAACTGTCGGTGCCGGGGTGACCCAGGATCACCAGTACTCGCTTGCTCATCGTGACGCCAACCTGAAAGGGGGCCTTCGAGGTTAGGGGCTGCCCCATAGGGGAGAGTCAAGCGAGGACTGGGTGCGATTACTCGCTGTCGACCAGCAACTCGGACAGGGCGTCCGGCTGGCTCTTGAAGGCCTTGGCAAACACATCGCGATTTTTCGCCATGTAAATACCGGCTTCCTCGACTTGTTGCTCGCTCAGGGACGGCACAGCTTTTTGTAACACTTCGGCCAGCAATTCTGCCAGTTCCAGCATTTTGTCATGACGGTCAGCTTCGGCTTTATCCATGAACAAACGCTCCAGATCTCGGCTGCTGCGGTATACCACTTCGACGGCCATTTACCACCTCATATGCCTTCACGTAAATTATCTTGCGATTACTGTATTTATATACAGCTAAAAGGATAGTCCAATCACCTGGATTTGAATAGCGGCTTTTTCACTCTAGCTGCAATTGGTAGGTGCAACGGTAGCCTGACGTGTCTAATAGCCGCCCGCCATCATCTCACCAGGGGTCGCTGGCCTTTTTTCTGCATGTAAAAAGCGTCATGTGCATCGCGGATGATCCGTTCGAGTCGATTCAAGGAGCTGCATCGTGAGAGTTAACAAAGCTGAGAAGCTACGTCGCCAGGTTCATGAACTGGCCGAATCGATGGGCAATCTGTTCGTCGAAACCTTCCATTACCTGGCGTTGTTTGCCATTGGAGCGGTCACTGCCTGGGCGGCGGTGATGGAATTTCTGGGGATGGTGGAGAAAGGCAACATCTCGATTGATGACATCCTGCTGCTGTTCATCTACCTGGAACTGGGCGCCATGGTAGGCATTTATTTTAAAACCAACCACATGCCCGTGCGCTTCCTGATTTACGTGGCAATTACGGCGCTGACCCGCTTGCTGATTTCCAACGTGTCACACCACAACCCGCCGGACATGGGCGTGGTGTACCTGACCGGGGCAATCCTGTTGCTGGCGTTTGCCATCCTGGTGGTGCGCTATGCGTCTTCGCAGTTCCCGTCGGTGAAGATCGAGAATCCCCATCGCAAGACCGGTACCGGCTCCAGTGAGCATCCGGAAGTGGAGAAGGGCGAGTTGTAAGGGCTCTTCATGAAAAAGGGCGGGCTTACCGAAGTAAGCCCGCCCTTTTTTATGCGTCCTGGACGCGGTATCAGCTATTGAGTTCGAGTTCTTTTTCTTTTTCCAAAAACTCTTCTTCCAGCAAAGCGTCAGCGCTCTGCTTTGGTTCTTTTGCCTCAAACCCTTCCGGGGCGAGGGCCGCAGTGCGTTTGCCACGCAGCTTGCCAAACAGGTGTTCCAGAGCGTGCTCCAGCTTTTCAGCTGCACCCTCCACAGCCTGGGTCAGCGAATCAGCGTCGTGGGATACAAGAATCGGCTGGTGTCCTTTAGGTCGAGCCTCCATTTTGCAGCGTTTGTCCTTCGGACCAGACTTGCCACCATTTTCATCACTGAGATGGACCTCGACCCGGGTCAGATCTTCCAAATGGCGTTCGAGCGTTACTTCAACAGTAGCGGTGACCCAGTCTTGGGTGCGTTTGTCACTGTCGATATGTTTATCGGAAAAGACGTGAGTAAGCATAGTTCTTCCCTTATATAAGCGTGCTCGTGTGAGGTCTGACGGCCTCGTGTGTACAAAGGTTCATCGTCATTGCTCAGTTACAGTGTTTGGGCCGATGAGCAAATATTTCAAGCACTATTTTCAGGAAGTCTTTCAAGTCGTGATCGGCGTCAGTCTTTGCCGGTGAGAAAAGCCCGCGTGTGCGGGCTATGATCGATTTATATCAAAATGCGACAGAAGTCTGGACGTAGAGCGTGCGCGGTTCGCCCACGTATTTCCCCTTGTTGTTATCGTCAAACGAGCGTGTGTAGTACTCGTGATTGAGGATGTTTTTGACGCCCACCGCCACGTTCAGGTCAGACAGCTGATGACCGAAGTCATAGCCCACGCGGCTGTTGAACACCATGTAACCGGGGATTAGACCGGTGCTGCCGTCAGCGCTTTCGGCACGTGTGTTGGCGTTGTCGGCGAACTGGTTGCTCTGGAAGGTACTGTCCAGATTGGCTTTCCATTGGCCTTCGGTATAACCGACTCCGATGCTGCCTTTGTTTTTCGAGGAGAACGGCACACGATTGCCTTTGTTCGGTCCATCTTCGCGGATGGTCGCGTCAACATAGGCGTAGGTGGCGTATACGTCGAAACCCGCCAGTACCGGGCTCAGGCCATCCAGTGCGTAATTGATGCTGGCCTCGATGCCCTGGTGCCGTGTCTTGCCCCGGGCGATCACCGTATCGGTGGTCTGGTTGCTGTCGTACTGATTGTTGAAGTTGATGAGAAATGCGCCGATCTCCGCGCGCAGGTTGCCATTGTCATAGCGTGTGCCGATTTCCCAGGTGCGGGCTTTTTCCGGTTTTACTTCGCCGCCGGTGACGCGGTTGGGCATCTGGCTGTACTGCACGCTGCCGAAAGAACCTTCGGTATTGGCGTAGAGATTCCAGCTGTCTGTCACGTGGTACATCACGTTCAAGGCAGGCAGCGGAGTGTTGTAGTCGCCCTTGTATTTGACGTGGGTCAGCAGGTTGGTTTGCTGCTGTTCAATCATTTCGTAGCGAATGCCGGGGGTGAACGTCCACTTGCCGATGTCGATCTTGTCGTCGATAAAGAACGCATGGGCCTCGGTGGCGCCCCGGGTGTCGCGGTCATTGCGGCTATTGGTGGTAGGCAGCTGGTTGGCTGCAATGGGCGTGCGGTAGCGCAGTTCATGGCCGGCTTCGTTGATATAGCGATAGCCCGCGCCCACTTCGTGGCTGGTGTTGCCCAGATCAAAGCCCTGGGCTATGCGTGTTTCGATCCCCCGAACCCAGTATTCCCGTGGTGACAGCGAGAGAAAGGTGCCCTGGTCCAGGTAACCGCTGCGCAGGGTTTTGGTGAAGAAGCTGTTGACCGTGAATTCACGGCGGTCTTCCTGGTAGCGATAACCGAAGTTGACCAGTGTGCGGCGGCCCCAGAACTTGTCGTTCGGGCGGGTCGATTGATACGGGTCAGCCTTGTAGGCTGCTGTGCTCAGGCCGCCGGGCATATCGGCTTCGCCATCGTAGTACTGGGCCATGGCGTTCAGGCTGTTGGCTTCGTCGATCTGGTAATTGCCTTTGAGGATCAAGTCGTCGATGCGCGTGTCGCTGTGTTCGCGCCAGTCACCGCCGCGGGTACCGGAGTACAGCAAGGCGCCGCCCAGGCCATTGTCAGCGGTACCACCGGCCAGCAGGTTGGCGGTTTTCTTGAAGCCATCCTGTGTGGACGAGGGGCTGGTCTCGGTCTGGAAACCCGCCTTGACGGTAGGTTCGTCAGGAATGGCACGAGTCACGAAATTGACGATACCGCCTACGTTTTGCGGGCCATAACGCACTGCACCGCCGCCGCGAACCACGTCGACCGCATCCATGTTGCCCATGCTGATCGGGGCAAACGACAACTGCGGCTGACCGTAGGGCGCGAAGGGCACGGGGATGCCGTCCATCAACACGGTCGAACGGGTCGCCAGCCGTGGATTGAGCCCGCGAATACCGAAGTTGAGGGCCATATCATGGCTGCCAGTACCGTTGTTTTCCGGGGCGTTGACGCCGGGAATGCGATTGAGCACTTCCCGGGCAGTGGTCGCGCCCTGGCGTTCGAAGTCTTCGCGGCGGATCACGTCACGGGCGCCGGGGTGTTCGAATACATTGGTCTGCGCCGCGTCTCCCAGCCAGTCGCCGACCACGCTGGAAGCGCCCAGCTCAATGCTTGCCGGCGCTGTGGAGGCGGTCACCGGTTGCAGGCTGAACGCACCCTGGCCTTCGGCACGGGCTTGCAGGCCGGTGCCTTCGAGCAAGGCGTGCAAGCCTTGCTCGGGGTCGTAGGTGCCTTCCAGGCCCTTGCTCTGAATACCGCTGGCGGCGGTTGAACTGAAGGAAATCAGCACCCCGGCTTCACGACCGAACTGGTTCAGGGCGTTTTCCAGCGATGAGGGGGCGATGTGATAGGCCTTGGCGTCGGCCAAGGCCATCGGCAGAACGCTGAAACTCAAACTGGCACCCAGTAGCAAACGGGTCAGGGACATGAGACGCAAGGGCTGAGCAGGCATGAAAGGATCCTGAGAAGATGAAAAACGAAGTGGCTTGCCTTCTCTGTCACGCCAGATTTGAAATCAGCTCACAGTGTTTGAAATTTAAATTGCCCCTGTGTGGGCGTTATCAGGCCTTTGCTTCGACCGTCACCCAATACCGGGTGAAGCGCTTGATCCGCACCGGCAGGCTGACCGCCAGCAGGTCCAGCACGCGCTCGCTGTTGTCTACCGGATAGGTGCCTGAAATCAGCAAGTCGGCGACGTTCGGGTCACAGTGGAGCTGGCCCCGACGATAGCGTCCCAGCTCGGCCAGAAAGTCGGCCAGGCGCATGTGGGCGGCAACCAGCATGCCGTCGGTCCAGGCACCGCTCCCCGCATCCAGTGGGCGCGGCGGCTTCCAGTCCAGGCGATTGAAGCTCAGTTGCTGGTGGGGCTCGATCCACAGCGGGCTACCCGAATGCGCCGTTGGGGTGAGGGCAACCCGGCCATCAAATACGGCGACCTCCGTGCGATCGCTGAACTGGCGCACATTCAAGCGTGCGGCCTGGGGCTGCAGGGCGCCGTGGGCGGTAAGTACCTGTAAGGGACGCGGATCCTGGGCTGCGGTCAGCAGCATCTCGCCTTCGAGCAAGCGAATCACCCGCTGTTGACCGTCAAGCCTCACATCAACCGAACTGGCCGTGTTGAGCTGGATCTGGCTGCCATCGTGCAATTGCAGCGTGCGGCGCTGGCCCACCGGGCTGCTGAAGTCCGCCAGCAGCGGGGTGATGGGCAATTGATCGCGCAAGCCGTAGGTCAGCGCAGAACCGGCGCCCAACAACAGCAACAGTTTCAGGGCCTGACGGCGGCTGGTGCCTTTGGGTGCATTCAAGGCGGCATGGGCCAGTGGTGACGACAAACCGCGCAAACGCTGGTTGATCCGTTGAATATGCTCCCACGCCCGCTCGTGTTCGCTGTGGGCCTGCAGCCATTGCTGCCATGCCTGCTGGCGCCGTGGACTGAGCTCGCCGTCCTGCATTTCGATCAGCCAGTTCACGGCCTGCTCGGCGACAGCCGAACCAATGTCGGGTGCCTGGGGGAAGGCGCCGTTCACAGGGCGAAGTAGCAGCGCAGGGCCGCCTTGTTTAGATGGCGTTTGACGGTGGCGACCGAAATGCCCAGCCGGGCGCCGATTTCGGCGTGGCTCAGGCCGTCGATCTGGGCCAGCAGAAAGGCGCGCTTGACCGGGGAGGGCAAACCGTCGAGCAACTGATCCAGTTCCATCAGGGTTTGCAGGATGATTGCCCGTTCTTCTTCGCTGGGGACCACCTGTTCCGGCATTTGGGCCAGCGCCTGCAGATAGGCGCGCTCCAGATCCTGGCGGCGGTAGTGATTGAACAACACACGCTTGGCAACAACCGTCAAAAAAGCCCGGGGCTCGGCCAGGGTCGGGGTTTCGCGGGCGGTCAGCAGCCGCATGAACGTGTCCTGGGCCAGGTCGGCGGCGCTTTGCGGGCAACCCAGCTTGCGCCGCAACCAGCCCGTGAGCCAGCTGTGGTGGTCCTGATACAGAACCTCGACGGTGTTTGACTGCGACAACGACCACTCCAGCTGCGCTGAAAACGCTTTAGAGAACAAGAATTGTTCGCATTGTAGTGGTGCCTGATTGCATTGAGCAATCACCACTGATCAATGACAGCAGCGCACCCCGTCATCTGCTTTTGCATATGAGAATATTTATCATTAGTATCGCTTTCCTTTTAACCTGCGCGCCGATGTCCATGATCCCACCCGAACCTGAGAATGGTCCCACCCGCGAAGCCCGCCAAGGACGTGCGCATTTTCTGCAGGTGTTTTTATCCCAGCGTCCGCAAATGGAAGCGCTGGTGAGCCGTCGCGTCGGATGCCGGGCAACGGCTGCCGATCTGGTTCAGGATTTGTTTCTGCGTTTCTGGCGGCGGCCCCTGGTGCAAGTCGAAGAACTCAGCACCTATTTGCTGCGTTGCGCGGGCAACATCGCCATCGACCACTTGCGCAGCGAAGGTACGCGCGAGCGGATCAACCATCACTGGCAGCCCGAGCCGGACGCCAACGGTTGCGAGCCCCAGGCGGCGCTGGAGGCGGGCAATGATTTGCGTCAGGTCGAGGCCGCCTTGCGCAGCCTGCCTGAGCGCACGCGGCATATCTTCTTGCTCAACCGGATTCACGGTCGTACCTATGCCGAGATCGCCAAGGTCATGGGCCTGTCCCAAAGTGCCGTCGAAAAACATATGATGCGCGCCCTGGAGGCCTGCAAGGCCAGTCTGCGTGAGCCGCCATCAGAGACAGCGTTGTGATCAGTCGTTCGAAAGTTTCCGTCCCCCCCGAGCAAGAGCGCACCGCACTGGCGTGGCTCAGTGTGCTGCACGATCAGCCCGATAGCGGTGACCAGGCCACATTCAGCCGCTGGCTGCAGGCCGATCCTGCCCACGCCGAGGCCTACGCCCAGGCGCAAGTGGTGTGGGAGTTGAGCGAAGTGGCGGGCAGCACCCTGGCGGCCGAAGAAGCACGGGTCATGCAGCGTTATCTGTCAGCGATGAACACTTCCCGACGCAGCCGCGTCAGCCACTGGTCCGGCGGTCTGGCCATTGCTGCGTGTTTGCTGATGGTGGTCGGCGTGTTTGCCGGTTGGCAGCCAGCGCGATGGCTGGATGATCTGGGCGCTGATTATGTGAGCGCGCCGGGGCAAGTACGCACCGTAATTTTGGCCGATCAATCCAGGGTTACGCTCGATGCCGACAGCGCCATCGCGGTGAACTTCAGCGCTGGCGAACGGCATGTCGAGTTGCGCCGCGGCGTGGCCTTTTTTCACGTCACCCACACCGGTGATCCCTTTGTCGTTGATGCCGAGGGCGGCGAAGCGAGGGTGCTGGGTACCGAGTTCGAGGTGCGCCTGCAACCCGGTGGCGCGCAAGTCACGGTGCTGTCCGGGCGGGTAGGGGTCAAGGCGAGCAAGGACGCTGCGCAGCAGATTCTGATCGCCGATCAGCAAATGGCCTACGACGCTGGAGTGACCGATGCGGTGCATCGTGTCGACAGTGAGGCCCAGCTGGGTTGGCGCTCGGGCTGGCTGACCTACTACAAAACGCCGCTGGTCGACGTCGTGGCAGACCTGAAGCGCTATTACCCCGGTCAGATCGTGTTGCTCAACAGCCAGTTGGGCGCCAGGCGGATCAGCGGCAGCTTTCCCAGCCAGGACCCGCAGGCGGTGCTCAATTCGTTGCAGGGCGTGCTCGGGTTCGAGCAGCACAGCGTGCTTGGGCTGATTGTGTTGCGTTGATGCCTGTGGGAGCGGGCTTGCTCGCGATGCAGGCAGCTCGGTTCGCCAGGCACATCGCGGTGATCCGATCGCGAGCAAGCCCGCTCCCACATACGAAATTTTTTTTCAGCATCAGGTGAGGTATCCCCCGGCCGCATCCGTGTAGTGCTTGAAAATGCGAAAAATTCGTATTCCGTATCAGGTCGACACACAGGTCATGAGCATGAAGTCCAGGGCAAGTTCGGTGAAACAGTGGTTGGGGGCTTCTGCTTTAGTGATGACCGGGTTGGCACTCAACCCGCTTTACGTCGCGATGGCCGCCGAGGTTGCGCAGCAGCAGGTCAGCGCGTTGTTCGATTTCAACCAGCCGGCCAAACCGCTGCCCCAGGCCCTGAACGACTTCTCACGTTTGACCGGTCTCAGCGTGGTCTATACCGACGAAGCCCCTTTCGGCCTGCAGGCTCCCGCCATCAAGGGCCGCATGAGTGCTGATCAGGCCTTGCAGCAGTTGCTCGCGCAGTCGGGCTTCAATGCGCGCCGTACCGACGCCAACACCTTCGCCCTCGAACCCCAGCCCACGGCAGGCGCCCTGAACCTGGGTGCCACCAGCATCACCTCGCTGGCCTCAACCGACACCAGCTACCAGCCACCGGCCACCACTTCGGTCATGCGCGGCACGGGCTCGTCCATGGAAGTCCCGCAAACCATCAACGTGGTTGCCGCCCAGGTGATTCGCGATCAGGCGCCGCGCAATCTGGATGACGCGCTGAACAACGTCAGCGGTATCACCCAGGGCAATACGCTGGGCAGCACCCAGGACTCGGTGATGAAGCGCGGTTTTGGCGACAACCGCGACGGTTCGATCATGCGCGATGGCATGCCGCTGGTGCAGGGGCGGGCGATGAATGCCACCACTGAGCGGGTCGAAGTGCTCAAGGGGCCGGCCTCGTTGCTCTACGGGATTCAAGACCCGGGCGGCGTGGTCAACGTGGTCAGCAAAAAACCGCAGCTTGAGCAGTACAACGCACTGACGGTACGTGGCTCAACCTATGGCTCGGGCAAAAACGGCAGTGGTGGCAGCCTGGACAGCACCGGCCCGCTGGGTGATTCGGGGCTGGCTTACCGGATGATCATCGACCATCAGGACGAAGATTACTGGCGAAACTTCGGTGTGCACCGCGAGACGCTGATTGCACCGTCGCTGGTCTGGTATGGCGACAACACGCAGGTGTTGCTGGCATACGAACATCGGGAATTCTTGACGCCTTTTGATCGCGGTACGGCGATCAACCCGGCCACCAATCATCCGCTGGATATTCCGGCCACGCGCCGACTGGATGAGCCGTTCAACAATATGGAAGGGCGCTCTGACCTGTACCGTCTCGAAGTCGATCACGACCTCAACGACGACTGGAAAGCCCATTTCGGCTACAGCTGGAATCGTGAGACCTACGATGCCAGTCAGGTGCGCGTCACTCAGGTCAACTCCAATGGCACCCTGACCCGTAAAATGGACGGCACCCAAGGCGCACTCACCACCGACCGCTTCTCGACCTTCAGCCTGCAGGGCAAGGTCCAGGCGGCGGGGATGCAGCATGACCTGGTGTTTGGCGTGGATGATGAATACCGCAAGATCTACCGCGCCGAGCTGATCCGCCAGGACAGCCAGTCCGTGTTCAACTATGAAAACCCGGTGTATGGCAAGGAAGTTGCCGGCACCACCGTGAGCGCCAGTGACAGCAACCAGACCGACTTGCTGCGCAGTGACTCGCTCTTTGCCCAGGACTCCATCCACCTCACCGACCAATGGATTCTGGTAGCCGGGGCACGTTTTCAGAAGTACGACCAACTGGCAGGCAAGGCCATTCCGTTCAAGGCCAACACTGACACCAATGGCGTGAAATGGATCCCCCGTGCCGGACTGGTTTATCGCTACACCGATGAACTGTCGTTCTATGGCAGCTACACCGAATCGTTCAAACCCAACTCCACCATCGCGCCGCTGACAGGGGGTGTGGTACTGGATTCGGCCATTGCGCCGGAGGAGTCAAAATCCTGGGAACTGGGCGCCAAGCTCGATCTTCCCGGGCGTATCACCGGCAGCGTTGCGCTGTTCGACATCCAGAAGCGCAACGTACTGGTTTCCACCACCGAGGGCCGCAATACCGTGTATTCGGCTGCCGGTGAAGTTCGATCGCGAGGGCTGGAACTGGACGTGAGCGGCCAGTTGAGCGAACAGTGGAGCCTGATCGGCAGTTACGCCTACACCGATGCCGAAGTGACCAAGGACACTAAATACGAAGGCATGCGATTGCAGAACGTGGCCAAAAACAGCGGCTCGGTGTCGGCGGTGTATGACTTTGGCAACATCGTGGGCGGTGACAAATTACGGGTTGGTGCCGGTGCCCGCTATGTGGGCGAGCGGGCGGGGGATGCCCTGAACGACTTCGACCTGCCGGGCTACACCGTGGCCGATGCCTTCGCCACCTATGACACCCGGATCGAAGGGCAGAAGGTCAAATTCCAGGTCAACGTCAAAAACCTTTTCGACCGCACTTACTACACCTCGGCGGCCAGCCGGACCTTCGTCTCGATCGGGGATGCGCGGCAAATGACATTCTCCAGCACGCTGGAGTTTTAAGGGCCGGAACCTGTGGGTATGACTCGTTGAGGGAGCAAGCTTGCTCCCTCAACGTTACCTGAACGCCACTCGATACTCCCCCGGTGTACTGCCCAGGCTTTGCTTGAAACGGTTGGCGAAGTGGCTGGCGCTGGCAAAGCCGCAGGCCAGTGCCACGTCGCCCAGTGCCAGGGCGCTGTGGCGCAGCAAGTCGCGGGCGCGGGCCAGGCGGCGGGCCAACAGGTACTGGTGGGGCGGCACGCCGAAGCTTTCGCGGAACATGCGCGCAAAGTGATAAGGCGACAGCGCACACTGGGCCGCCAGTTGGCCGATGCTCAGGGGCTCGGCCAACTGGTGTTCGATGTAGTCGACCAGTTGGCGCCGTTGATAGGCCGCCAGCCCGCCCTTGAGTTGCAACCCGTCGCGCAAGCCCACTTGTGTCAGCACGGCATGGTCGAGCAGCGCGCCCGCCAGGCTGCTGGTCAGCAGGCGTTCGCCGGGTTCGTTCCAGTTCATGCCAATCAGTTGGTGAAAACGCCGGGTCTGCTGCTCGTCATCCTGAAAGGTGATTTCACGCAGTTGCAGTTCCCGTGGTTCGCGGTCGAGCAGGGTGATGCAGCTCAGCGCAAACTGCTCCTGGCTGACATAGACATGGGCCAGGCGAATCTCGCCATTGATGATCCAGGCCGATTGATGCCCGGCGGGCAGCACGCATAACTTGCCCGGAGCGCCTCTGGCGCCGGGTGTCTCACGACGAAAAGTGCCAGTGCCGCCAGAGATGTAGCACGACAACGTGTGGTGGGTCGGTGCTTCATAATCCCGGGTGTCGTGGTGATTGCTCCACATGGCCGCAGACATGCCGTCACCCAGTTCGGCACTGTTCTCCAGGCGCGCATTGGGCGAGCGGCCCATGGCTTGAAAGACTTGTAGGGTGTGCAGTGTGTGCATGGTCAGTTCTCCAACGCCTTGCATCCTACTCCGTAGCGCCCGGGCTGCCAGCCCCGGGCCAACAAAAGCGCAAGAATCTGCAAGTGCGCGCACAGGCTCGGGCACAGACTGAAAGCCATTGTCTGGAGTGCGCCATGAATCTTTTTTTGTATGTGTTGACCGTGCTGATCTGGGGGACCACGTGGATCGCCCTGAAGCTGCAACTGGGAGTGGTGGCGATTCCGGTGTCCATCGTGTATCGCTTTGGCCTGGCGGCGCTGGTGCTATTTGTTGTGCTGCTGCTCAGCCGCAAATTGCAGGTGATGAACAGGCGCGGGCATCTGATATGCCTGGCTCAGGGGCTGTGTTTGTTTTGCGTCAATTTCATGTGTTTTCTGACCGCCAGCCAGTGGGTGACAACGGGGTTGATCGCGGTGGTGTTTTCCACTGCAACGTTGTGGAACGCGCTGAATGCGCGGATTTTCTTCAAGCAGAAAGTCGCCCGTAACGTCATTGCCGGTGGTGCTCTGGGGATGCTCGGACTGGGTTTGTTGTTCTGGCCGGAATTAAGCGGGCATACGGCGACGCCGCAGATTTTGCTCGGACTGGGCCTGGCGTTGATCGGCACCCTGTGTTTTTCGGCGGGCAACATGCTGTCGAGCTTGCAACAGAAGGCTGGCCTCAAGCCGCTGACGACCAATGCCTGGGGCATGCTCTATGGCGCCAGCATGCTGGCGGTGTACTGCGTGTTCAGGGGTATCCCGTTCGACATGGAATGGAACGCGCGTTATGTCGGTTCGTTGCTGTATCTGGTGATACCGGGGTCGGTGATCGGTTTTACCGCGTACCTGACGCTGGTCGGGCGCATGGGCCCGGAACGCGCGGCGTATTGCACGGTGTTGTTCCCGCTGGTGGCGCTGAATGTGTCGGCCTTTGCAGAGGGCTATCAGTGGACGGCTCCGGCTTTGGCCGGGCTGGTGCTG
Source organism: Pseudomonas sp. NKUCC02_KPG (assembly GCF_019345465.1). Lineage (GTDB taxonomy): Bacteria > Pseudomonadota > Gammaproteobacteria > Pseudomonadales > Pseudomonadaceae > Aquipseudomonas. Next base: position 177,414 of record NZ_JAHKRC010000005.1, on the reverse strand, counting down.
GTGATGCTGGGTAACGTACTGGTCTTTCGCAAGCCCAAACCGGTGGCACTGAACGCCAAGCTGGCGTGAGCCTCCCCCCTGTGGGAGCGGGCTTGCTCGCGATCGGATCGCCGAGGTGTGACTGATACACCGCGTCGCTGCCATCGCGAGCAAGCCCGCTCCCACAACAGGCCCAGTGTCAGCCCTTGAACACCTGCGGGTTGACCAGGTCTTGCGGGCGATCACCCAGCAGGGCGCTGCGCAGGTTGGCCAGCGCACGGTTGGCCATCGCCTCACGGGTTTCATGGGTGGCCGAGCCGATGTGGGGCAGGGTTACGGCATTCTTGAGCTGGAACAGCGGTGAATCGCTCAGGGGCTCCTTCTCGTAAACGTCCAGGCCCGCGCCACGGATGGTGCCGTTTTGCAGGGCTTCGATCAGGGCCGGCTCGTCGACCACCGGGCCACGGGAGATGTTCACCAGAATCGCACTTTTCTTCATCAGGCCCAGTTCGCGATGGCTGATCAAGTGTTTGGTCTTCTCGCTGAGCGGCACCACCAGGCAGACGAAATCCGCCTCGGCCAGCAGTTGGTCCAGGCTGCGAAACTGAGCGCCCAGCTCTTGCTCAAGCTCGGTCTTGCGGCTGTTGCCGCTGTACAGGATGGGCATGTTGAAACCCAACCGTCCCCGGCGAGCAACCGCTGCGCCGATATTGCCCATGCCGACGATTCCCAGGGTTTTGCCGTACACATCGCTGCCGAACAAGGCCGGCGGAACACTGGCCTGCCACTGGCCGGCCTTGGTCCATGCGTCCAGCTCCGCGACCCGGCGGGCGCTGCTCATGATCAGGGTAAAACCCAGGTCAGCCGTGCTTTCAGTGAGGACGTCCGGGGTGTTGGTGAGCATGATGCCGCGCTCGTTGAAATAGTCGACATCGTAGTTGTCGTAGCCCACCGACACGCTGGACACCACTTCCAGCTGTGTAGCGTTTTCCAGCTGCTTGCGTCCCAGCTTGCGGCCGACGCCGATCAATCCGTGGGCGTGGGGCAGGGCCTCATCGAACTGTGCGTTGATATCCCCCAGCTTGGGGTTGGGGGCAATGACGTTGAAGTCCTGTTGCAGGCGCTCGATCATCTCGGGGGTGACGCGGCTGAAGGCGAGTACGGTTTTCTTTGTGCTGGAAAGGCTCATCGGAACAAGGCTCATCGGCTGTCGGGAATGTAAGCACGCTAACATTCCCGCCCGCCTTGCGCCAATCCCTGTAGTCGCTGCCGAAGGCTGCGAAGGGCTGCGTAGCAGCCCGTTTTCCGGAGCCAGTGAAGATCCTCTCGCAGCCCCCGGCAGCGTCTACAGGGTTAGCTGTAGGTGGTCAGCTCAGTCTGGTGTGCGGTCAAAATTTCCGGCAGCGAGCCGCGCAAGTACTCGACCCAGGTCTTGATCTTGGCATCCAGGTACTGGCGCGACGGGTAGATGGCGTACAGGTTCAGTTCCTGGGAGCGGTACTTGGGCAGCATGCGCACCAGTGTGCCGTTGCGCAGGCCCTCGATGGCGGCATAGACCGGCAATACGCCCACACCCATGCCGCTGGTGATCGCGGTTTTCATCGCATCGGCTGAGTTGACCAGAAACGGCGAGGAGTTGATCAGGACCATTTCCTGGCCTTCCGGCCCTTCGAACACCCATTTGTCCAGTGCAATCACCGGGCTGACCAGGCGCAGGCAGGCGTGGTTGAGCAGGTCACTGGGTGTGGTTGCGGTGCCGTTGGCTTTCACGTAACCGGGCGATGCGCAGACGATGCTGTAGGTGATGCCCAGGCGCTGGGACACAAAGCCCGAATCCGGTAGCTCACTGGCCAGCACGATGGAGACGTCGTAACCCTCATTGAGCAAGTCCGGCACGCGATTGGCCAAGGTCAGGTCGAAGGTCACATCCGGGTGAGTCTTGCGATAGCGGGCAATGGCGTCGATCACAAAGTGCTGGCCGATACCGGTCATGGTATGCACTTTCAACTGGCCGGCAGGGCGCGAGTGGGCGTCGCTGGCCTCGGCTTCGGCTTCCTCGACGTAAGCCAGGATTTGCTCGCAGCGCAGCAAGTAACGCTTGCCGGCTTCGGTCAGGGCGATGCGGCGGGTGGTGCGGTTAAGCAGACGTGTTTGCAGGTGGGCCTCAAGGTTGGAGACCGCGCGCGAGACGTTGGCAGTGGTTGTGTCCAGCATGACGGCAGCAGCCGTGAAACTTCCGGCTTCGGCCACGCAACTGAAGGCGCGCATGTTTTGCAAAGTGTCCATGAAGTGCTCTCAAGGGGCGATATAGGGGACAGCAACCGATTACACATCAACAAATTGTGACATGAAGTTTCGGACATTACTGGCCGGTTTTCATTCGACTAACGGATTATCCCAAGAACGGTAATAAAGATTCACATTTATGCCCGCTTATCGTGGTGCCTGCCAAGCCATAGACTTCTCTATCTCAAGACCCCCCCCTCCTTTTCAGGAATTTGCAGCAGTGCAGCGTCGCATCAGCAGAGAGCTTAAAGCCCTCAGTGTTCTGGCTTTATCGTTAGCATTAAATGGCTGCATCGGTTTTGGTGGTATTGCGCCCAAGGGCACGATGTTGCCAGCCAATGCCCTGGCCACCGACGAGGCGATTCAAAGCGCCGCGAAAGACGCAAACTGGCCCAAAGCCCAATGGTGGCACGCTTACGGCGACCCGCAACTGGATGAGTGGGTCAGTCTGGCTGTTCAGGGTAGTCCAACCCTGGCAATGGCTGCTGCCCGAGTACGCCAGGCCAGGGCGATGGCGGGGGTTGCCGAGTCGGCCGAGTCATTGCAAATCAACGGTGAGTCGACCCTCAAGCGGCACAACTGGCCGTCGGACCAGTTCTATGGCCCCGGCGCGCTGGACAACTCCACGACCTGGGACAACAACGCCGCACTGGGCTTCAGCTTTGCGCTGGACCTGTGGGGCCGTGAAAGCAATGCCACCGAGCAGGCCCTGGACATGGCGCACATGAGTGCAGCAGAGGCCCGTCAGGCCCAGCTCGAACTGCAGAACAATGTGGTTCGCGCCTATATCCAGCTGTCCCTGCATTACGCTCAGCTCGACATCATCGAATCGACCCTGCATCAGCAGGAGCAGATCCTCGATCTGGCGCAAAAGCGTCTGGACGGCGGCATCGGTACACATTTTGAAGTCAGTCAGGCGCAAGCGCCGCTGCCCGAGATCCATCGCCAGATTGACGCCCGGGAAGAAGAAATCGCCCTGACCCGCAACCAGTTGGCGGCGCTGGCCGGTAAAGGTCCGGGCGAGGGCGCACGGCTGAAACGTCCGACCCTTGCCTTGAACACGGCACTCAAGCTGCCATCGGCCTTGCCTGCGCAATTGCTGGGCCAACGTCCGGACGTGGTCGCCAGCCGCTGGGAAGTGGCGGCGCAGGCCCGAGGCATCGATGTCGCCCATGCCGGCTTCTACCCCAACGTGGACCTGGTTGGCAGCATCGGTTTCATGGCCACCGGGGGGAGCGCGCTGGGCTTTTTGACCGGCAAGAAACTCAACTACAACGTCGGTCCGGCGATTTCGCTGCCGATTTTTGACGGCGGCCGTCTGCGCTCGGAACTGGGCGTGGCGTCCGGTGGTTACGACATGGCCGTGGCCAAGTACAACCAGACGCTGGTGACAGCGCTCAAGGGTATTTCAGATCAGTTGATCAAGCGCGAATCGATGGAAAAACAGCAGGTCTTCGCCGCCGAGTCGGTGCAAGTGGCACAGAAAACCTATGACATCGCCGTGGTCGCGTTCCAGCGCGGGCTGACCGACTACCTCAACGTACTGAATGCCCAAACCCTGCTGTTCAAGCAGCAGCAGATCGAGCAGCAGGTCCAGGCGGCCCGCCTGAGTGCCCATGCCGAGCTGGTAACTGCTCTGGGTGGCGGCCTTGGGGCAGGTTTTGATGTCCCCAGGGATGATCGCTATGTCCCCGACAAACCCCCGGCCGTCATGGCGCTGTTCAATCACTAACCCCCCGATGGCCATTTTGAGAGCCTGTAGATGAACCACTTGCCCGCCCCGGTACGCTGGCTGTATTCCCTGGAATGGCGCCGTGGCTTTTTTGACTGGGCACGCAGTGATGGCGTGACCTGGGTGCATATTTTCAAAGTGCTGGTCGCGGCCTTCCTGACCCTGTGGCTGGCCATGCGTCTTGAGCTGCCGCAACCGCGCACGGCGATGATCACCGTGTTTATCGTGATGCAGCCGCAAAGTGGCCAGGTGTTCGCCAAAAGCTTTTACCGGTTTTTGGGCACCCTGACCGGCTCGGCAGTGATGGTCGCGCTGATCGCCTTATTTGCACAAAACACCGTGTTGTTTCTCGGTGCGATGGCGATCTGGGTAGGTATCTGCTCGGCCGGTGCAGCCCGTTGCCGCAACTTTCGCGCCTATGGTTTTGTGCTGGCCGGCTACACCGCGGCTATGGTTGGCCTGCCTGCGCTGGCGCATCCTGAAGGGGCCTTCATGGCTGCGGTGTGGCGGGTGCTCGAGATCTCGCTGGGCATCCTGTGTGCCACGGTGGTCAGCGCTGCCATTTTGCCTAAAACCGCAGGCGCGGCCATGCATGACGCGCTGTATAAGCGCTTTGGTGTGTTCGCCGGTTTCGTTGCCGAAGGCTTGCGCGGCCAGTCCTCCCAGGAGGCTTATGAAGCCAGTAATGTGCGCTTTATCGCTGAGAGCGTAGGGCTGGAAGGCATGCGCAGCGTAACGGTGTTTGAAGACCCGCACATGCGTCGTCGCAGTGGCCGCCTGAGCCGCCTGAACAGCGAGTTCATGGCCATCACCACGCGCTTCAATGCCCTGCACCAGTTGCTCGCACGTTTGCGCAGCCGTGGCGTGGTGGACGTGGTGTCGGCCATTGAGCCCGAGCTGGAAATGCTCGCTCAATTGCTCGACACCTACTCCGGTCGCTCGATGACCGATAAAGATGCGGCCTTGCTGGCCGAGCAACTGGATGTGTTCAAGGCGAGCCTGCCGGGGCACGTCCGTGCACTGCGGGTGAAGTTCCTGGAAAGTGAGCCCGGCTCATCGGACCTTCTGGACTTCAATACGGCTTACGAGCTGTTGTTCCGTTTTGTCGATGACTTGCACAACTATGCACTGACCCACGCCTCGCTGGCCGATCACACCCACGAACGGGAGCGCTGGGATCAGCCCTTTATCTCGCAAACCAACTGGTGGTCTGCCGCTGCCTCGGGGATCAGGGCCGCGTTCATTCTGGTGGTGCTCGGCACCTACTGGGTAATGACCGCCTGGCCCAGCGGCGCCACCATGACCCTGGTCGCTGCCGCCACCGTGGGCTTGTCTGCCGCCACGCCAAACCCCAAGCGCATGGCGTTTCAGATGGCTTGCGGCACCTTTATCGGGGCGCTGGTGGGTTTTGTCGAAATGTTCTTCGTACTCCCCAACATCGACGGCTTCCCGCTGCTGTGCCTGGTGCTGACGCCGGTGATTGTTTTTGGTTCGTTCCTGACTTCGCGGGCCAATTACGCCGGGGTCGGCCTGGGCCTGCTGATTTTTTTCAGCATCGGTTCGGTCCCCGACAACCTGACGATCTACAACCCGTACCAGTTCATCAATGACTACATCGCAATGGTGCTGGGCATGCTGGTCTGCGCTGCTGCGGGGGCAATTATTTTGCCGCCCAACAGCCGTTGGTTGTGGAGCCGTCTGGAGCAGGACCTGCGCGAGCAAGTGGTGTACGCCATCAGCGGCAAGTTGCGTGGCCTGAGCTCCAGCCTGGAAAGTCGTACCCGCGACCTGATGCACCAGGCCTATGGCCTGGCCGCCGGCAAACCCCAGGTACAGCGTGAACTGTTGCGCTGGATGTTTGTGGTGCTGGAAGTCGGTCACGCGATTATCGAGTTGCGTAAAGAGCAGGCGATTTTGCCGGTTCACCCGGCTTACGCCCCGGCCCAGCCGTGGCGTCAGGCCATTCGGGTGATGGGCCGGGCACTGGTCCGGCTGTTTATCGCCCCCAGCGAGAGCAACCTGGAGCGTGCGCTGATTGCCGTCGACCACGCCATTGGCCGGGTGCAATCCACCGACGAACCGTTTGCCCGCAACTTCGACACCTCGGCGCTGGTCCGGGTGCAAAGCTACCTGCACTTTATCCGTACTTCACTGCTCGACCCGCAATCGCCGCTGGCCGCCTACGCCCAGCCGCAAGGACTAGAACATGCCTCGTGAAATCGCCTTCCACGGCGTCTACATGCCCACCATGACCCTGATGTTTTTTATCGCGGCGGGGTTGGCATGGGGCTTTGACCGACTGTTTTCCGGCTACGACCTGTACCGCTTCTTCTGGCACCCGGCGCTGCTGCGTCTGAGCCTGTTTGCCTGTCTTTTTGGCGCCATGGCGCTCACTGTTTACCGTTGAGACCGATCCGATGAAAAAGTTCTTCAGCCTGCTCGCCACCTTGCTGGTTTTGGCCCTTGCGATATGGATCGGCCGAACCCTGTGGGAACATTACATGAACACCCCGTGGACCCGTGATGGACGGGTGCGGGCCGATATCATCAACGTTGCGGCCGACGTCAACGGCTATGTGGTCGGCGTGCCGGTCAAGGATAACCAGTGGGTGAAAAAGGGCGACGTGCTGCTGGAAATCGACCCCGAGCATTACCAGATCGTGGTCAGGCAGGCACAGTCCCTGGTGGCATCCCGCAAGGCGACCTGGGAAATGCGCAAGGTCAACGCCCATCGCCGGGCCGACATGGACAGTCTGGTGATCTCCCGCGAAAACCGTGACGACGCCAGCAACATCGCCGACTCGGCCCTGGCCGATTATCAGCACGCCCTGGCTCAACTGGACGCTGCGCAGCTCGATCTCAAGCGCACCAAAGTGTTGGCCACCGTCGACGGCTATGTGACTAACCTCAATGTGCATCGCGGTGACTATGCACGGGTGGGGGATCCGAAAATGGCCGTGATCGACCAGGATTCGTTCTGGGTGTATGGCTTTTTTGAAGAAACCAAGCTGCCGCACATCCGCGTGGGCGACAAAGCCGATCTGCAAATGATGAGCGGTGAAGTGTTGAAAGGCCACGTCGAGAGCATCTCCCGCGGCATCTACGACCGCGACAACCCCGAGAGCCGTGAACTGGTGGCGGACGTAAACCCTACGTTTAACTGGGTGCGCCTGGCGCAGCGGGTGCCGGTGCGCATCCACATCGATGAAATCCCGGAAGGTTTCCTGCTGGCAGCGGGTACGACGTGTACGGTGATCGTGGATCAGGGCAAGGCCGAGTAATGTGGGAGCGGGCTTGCCCGCGATGGCCACGACGCCGTTTAACTGAAACTGCGCAGTGACTGCATCGCGAGCAAGCCCGCCCCCACACGATCGAGACCGGGGTTCAAACCGCGCAAAACGTCTCGTGCAAATGCCGCCACAGTACCTTGCCGCTGGCGTCTTTCTCGAATACCACGGTGGCGCGGCGGTCGGTGCGGTTGCCGTTATGCTCTTCCTGCAGCTCGCGGTAACTGACCACTGCACCGCCCGCGTGCAGGGCAATACCCTTGAACTCGCTGAGGGTGATGTTCAGGCCCGGGCGCGCACCGCGCAGTTGTTCAAACAGTGCTTCAACGCCATCGATATCCAGCACTGTGCCGCTGGGTGCAATCATCGAAAACTGCGGCGAAAAACGTCCCAGTAGAACTGGCAACACGCCGGGCTCCAGCCCGGAAAACCAGCCTTCAATCTCGACGTGGGTTTCGGTTACAAGGTCGAAGTAGCTCGCATAATCAGTCATCAGGATCTCCAGGTCAGGGTGCGAGCAAGGCAAGCACGCGGGGTGTATTGAGGCGTAGAACGGGAATAAGCGGCACCAGCGTCAATGCGCACCCGATGGCAAAGCATAGGGCAAAGGCGTGGTGCGTCGAGGTGATCGCGGTCAATGCACCAAACAGGGCCATCATCAGCGCCGGGCCAAGCAGAAAACTCAACTGACGGTTGATATTGAAGAGTGCGCTGGCATGACCCATGTGCTCGGGCGAGATGTCGATAAATGCCGTGTTCTGCGCGGTACTGCTGCTCAGGCTGCCGCCAAATCCCATCAGTGCGTACAGCGCCATTGGCAGCCAGGTGCTGGAAGCATCGATCTGGATCAACAGGGCAATGCCCACGGCTTGTGCGCTCATGCCCAGCAGCAACAAGGGTTTGGGGCCAAGGCGGTTGAACTGGTAACGGCTCAATGTAATGCCCAGCGCCGACGCCAGCGCCCAGGGCAGCATCAGCGCACCGGTTTGCGTGGCGCTGAAACCCAGTTGGTGCAAATACAAAATACTCACCAGTTGCGTGCCGATAAAAATGCCGGGAATAAACAGGTAGGCAAGCATCGCCACTTGCAGCAACGGGCCTTTGAGCAAGCGGCCCATGCCGATGGCGCCCGCCCGGACACGTTGATAATCCAGAGGAGGCGGGTTTTGCAGGCGTGGTTCGGATTTTAGCCAATAACCGGCCAGCAGCAGGGTGAGCAGGGCCAGCGGCAGATTGGCGTAAAACACCCAGCGCCAGGACATCGCTTCGACCATCCAGCCCCCCAGAGCTGGCGAGAGTGCGGGCACCAGCAGGGCTACCAGCAAGATCACTGAAGTCAGGCGCGCCCGGTCACGGATCGGAAAGTGCCGATAGGCCATGGCCTGACCGACCGGTATCAGCAGTCCGCCACCGAGCCCCTGAAGCAGGCGCCAGCCAATCAGTGCCTCGATCGAAGCCGCCCGGGCCACGCACCACGACGCCACACTGAACAGCAGCAGGGAAAGTACGATCAGGCGTTTTTCCCCCACCCGCTGTGTCAGCCAGACACTGGGCACGATGATCAGGATCAGCCCGAGCATGTAGGCATTGCCGATCCACGCCAGCTGAGTGACTGAAGCCTGCAGCTCCTGGCTGATGTCCGGGTAGGCAATCGAGGCGGCGAACATGTTGACCAGGTCCAGCGCAAAGCCCAGTAGATACACCCCTGCGATTTTGTTGCGGTAGGCCATGGTCGGCTCCTTGACTGGAGGCCGCACAGTAAGCAGCTTTTGCGTGTGGAGGAACCGTCCGCTCGCTGCTAGATTGTCAAAAATATTTTGACAATAGGTGGGATGTTGCATGGTTAGCCTCGATCGATTCGACACCTTCAAAGCCGTTGTCGAGGCTGGTTCGCTGACGGCGGCCGCAGATCTGCTGGGACAAACCCGTGCTGTGGTCAGTTTCAATATCAAGCGGCTCGAGGCCGAACTGGGTGTGACCTTGCTGACGCGCAACACCCGAAGGCTGGCCCTCACCGAGGCCGGTGAGCGTTTCTATGTGCATTGCCTGAGCATGCTGCAGGCGGCCAGGCTGGCGATTGACGAAGCCCGCAGCGAACACACCCAACTCAAGGGCACCCTGCGTATCACCACCACGGTGGAGTATGCGCTGGCCAAGGTCGTGCCGGCGCTTGAGCTGTTTCGCACCGTGCACCCCGATCTCAATGTGCATTTGTCGACATCGTCGACCCACGCGGATCTGATCTCGGAGCGTTTCGATGTGGCCTTGAGACTGGGCCGGGTTCTTGATTCCAGTCATCGTGCCGTGCAGTTGAGTACGTTCGAGATTGTGCCCGTGGCGTCCCCGTCCTTTGTCGCCAGCGTGGCGCCCATCAACAGCGTGCAGGCCCTGGAGCAAACGCTGTGGCTGGAGCATGGTCGGGTAGGGGAATTGAACATTACCGAGTTGAGCAGTGGCCTGGTCAGGCCTTACCAGCCCAACCCTTCGCGGGCGCGGATCAAAGCGCAAAACTCATCGGTACTGCAGGCTTTTGCCTTGACGGGGCAGGGTGTGGCGATCTTGCCCGACTGGCTGGTCGAGGAGGACTTGCGGGCCGGGCGACTGGTGCGGCTGCTGCCCGGCTGGCAACTGACCCGCCAGGGGGTTTATGCGCTTTACCCTGACACCCGTCATCTACCGCTGAAAGTGCGGGTATTTATCGATTTCATGAAGGCCCATGCTTGAACGTGGTTTCGTTCCCACAAGTGCCTGGACATCACAACGATGCGTTCAGCCCAAAGCGTTTCATCAGGATTTTGTGCAGCAGCCTGCGGGGCACCAGTGCCGCCAGCAACGGCATGGCACGGCTGCCATTGCCGTAACGCAGCACCATCGGCGGGGAAGGTTTTTGTACGGCCTTGAGCACCGCTTGAGCGAAGTCTGTTACCGGGGTGGGGTTGTCTTGCGAGGCTTTTGCCCGGGCGCGAATACCCTCACGCACGGGCCACCAGGCGGACTGCTGGTCGATTAACTGTTCGGCCTGGGCACTGGCATTTTTGGCAAAGTGGGTGTCGATAGCGCCAGGCTGCACTTCCAGTACGCGAATGGCAAAAGGTGCCAGCTCCATGCGCAGGGCATCGCTCAATGCATGAACGGCGGCTTTTGAGGCGCAATAGGCTCCCGCAAACGGGGTCACCAGTACACCGGAGACACTGCCGATATTGACCACCAGGCCCTTGCTGCGGCGTAGCGCCGCAAACAGGGCACGGGTGACACCGACCACTGAAAACACATTGGTTTCAAACTGCTGTTGCAAGCCCTCGACGCCGCCATCGAGCAACGGACCCATGGCGCCGAAACCTGCGTTATTGATCAGTACGTCCAGCCCGCCACCGTCTCGTGTCAGGCGTTCGGCCAGCTGTGCCAGCGCCTGAGGGTCGTTCACGTCCAGCAGGACCGCGTTAAATCCCGCCGCTGCCAGTCGGGCCACATCTTCAGGCTTGCGGGCGCTGGCCCACACCTCATGACCCGCCGCCTTGAAGGCGTCGGCCAGGGCGCGACCAATACCACTGGAGCAACCGGTGATCAAAACACGCAGCATGGAAAAATCCTTAGTTGGAAAAACTGCCCTGCAGGCGTTCGGCCCGGAATTCCAGGGTTTGTGGACGATAACCGGCACGCAGGGGCGGCATCGGCAAGCAATCCTGCCAGCTTGCACCCGCCTGCAGTTCTCCGGGGCCGCGGTAGCGAGGGGCGGTATAGAGGTTGTCGGCAAGGTTGACGGTATCGCCCGGAGCATAGGCAGCAATGCGCCAGCCGAGTTCGACCAGTGGTACGTCATTGCTGTTTTTCAGGGTCAGCTGCAATGGCCGGTCTGCCGGGCATTGCGCGGGGTCATAGACGATACGCAGCTCCAGGCGTGCCAGTTGCGCATTTTCGCGGCTGTCCAGCCACGCTACCGAGGCTGCGACTACCGCAAGCCCGAACACTGCCGCCAACGAAACCGGCAAGGCCTTGGCCGGATAGCGCAGCAGCAGGACAAGCCAGGTGATGATCAGTAACACGCCGATAAGCATTGCAAGGTCTCGTTATACGACTGTGGACGCGTAGCGGATTCGCCCAGGCTCACTACCCAGTTTAGGCCCAGGCCCGGGTTTACGGACGATTTAACTCACAACCTTACCTGAGCCGGGGCAATGCCGTTAGTCGTAACTGTCATAGTTGACAGTCGCAGCGCGGCAGCCCCGAGGATTAACTATCGATAACTTCCCGCCTGCGAGTAGTGATGATGTTGGATCAGGATCGTTATACGCCCACCCTGGCTGTTTCGGACCCGCAAGGCCGGACGGTGCGCTCGGTCGCTTATTGCAGTGCTGCCAGCAGCACGGTTGCGGAGGCGCGTGTCAGTCGAATCAAGTTCGATGCAGTGGGCAGGGCTGCGACGCAATGGGATCCGCGGTTATGGGCGTTGCGGGCAGAGGATCCATCGACCCCGAGCAACCTTGAGAATATGTATTCCCTGTCGGGAGTGCTGTTGACCTCGCGCAGCGTGGATGCCGGTGTGCGGGTCAATCTGACCGGTGAGCTCGGGCAGGTGCTGCACAGTTGGGACGGGCGCTGGAGTCAGCAAAAGGTCGAGTACGACGAATTGCTGCGTCCCACGGCTGTTTTTGAACAGGCGTTGAACAGCTCTGAATCCTGCATTGCGCGTTACGTGTACGGCGCGGCGGATGGGGCTTTTGCCGGGCGTAACCAGTATGGCCAGGTAATCCGCCTCGATAGCCCGGCAGGCACCTGTCATTTCAGTCACTTCTCAATCAAAGGGGCGTTGCTTGCACAACAACAGTATTTTTTGCGGGCGCTGGAGCCGCCGCACTGGCCAGAGCCACTGAGTGATCGCGATGAGCTGCTTGAGTCCGGGGAGGGCGCCACCACGCAGATGGTCTTCAACGCCTTGGGTGAGCTTGTGATGCAAACCGATGCCCAGGGCAACCAGCAGCAGTTTGATCACAACGTGGACGGTCAGCTGCGCCAGACCCGGTTGCGCCTCAAGGAGGCCGAGCCGAAAGTGCTGGTGCGCGATATTCATTACAACGCCCAAGGTGAGGTCACGGGTCAAACCGCTGGCAATGGTGTTGTCAGCCTGTTTGATTACGCGCCTCGAACAGGCCGGATTTTACGTCTGTACGCCAGCCTGCCACAGCAACAACCCTTGCAGGACTTGAACTACGTCCATGACCCGGTCGGCAATATCCTGAGTATCGAGGACAAGGCCTTGGCGGTTCGTCATTTCGCCAACCAGCGCATCGAGCCGATCAACCACTACACCTACGACAGCCTTTACCAGCTGGTCGAGGCCACGGGGTGGGAGGCCGGAAGTGACAACCGTGGGCCAGACCAGATTGCGGATCCTCAGGCAGTGGCCTCATACCATCAAGCCTACCGTTACGACGGGGGAGGCAATTTACTGGAACTGGTTCACAAGGGGCCGCAAAGGCATGGGCGCGTGCTGACAGCTGGAAAATACAGCAATCGGTGCCTGGCCGAACACAATGGACAGGCACCCACGCAAGACGAGATTGAGGCAGGTTTTGATCCGTGCGGCAATCTGCGATCTCTGGATAATGCGCGGGCTCTGGGGTGGAATCTGCGCAATCAGCTAAGCGAAGTCAGACCGGTTGAGCGCGAGTCGGGACTCGATGACCGCGAGCATTATATTTACGATGTTGACGGCTTGCGTCAGCGCAAGATCCGTTCGGTACAAACCAATGTCCGTACCGTCATCAGCGAGACTCGCTATCTGCCGGGGCTGGAAGTTCGCATCAACAACGCCACCGGCGAAACCTTGTACGTGATCAGCGCGCAGGCGGGTCGCAACAGTGTGCAGGTGTTGCACTGGAAAGACTCACCCCCCAAAGGGCTAGCCAATCGACAATATCGCTACTCTCTTGGCGATCTTCTGGGCTCTTGCACCCTTGAACTGGACAGCCAGGCCAAGGTAGTCAGTCGCGAAACCTATCATCCGTTTGGCACCACGGCGTTCAGTGAGAGAGGAGATTCGAGCGAAAGCAGCTATCGCACGTTGTGTTACTCGGGCAAGGAGCGGGATGCAACGGGGCTTTATTATTACGGGCTTCGCTATTACATGCCCTGGCTACAGCGATGGGTCAACCCTGATCCCAAGGGTTATCTGGATGGGCCTAATATCTATGCGTTTGTTGGAGGCAACCCGATAACCTTCATGGACGGTGATGGTGCCGTACGCATTGACGTCAGTAACTTGACCAAAGAGCAAAAGAAAGCGATCGACCTTGAGGGGCCGCAGGTCAAGCCTGCCTGGAAGGTACATGATGCCGGTCGGGGCGAAGTAAAACCCAGCAGCAAGACACGAGAGTTGAGTTCTGAAATGTACAACTCTTTCAAACAGGGGCATGCGACTAACCTGATCACTAAAACCCTGTTGATTGAAGGTTCGCCCAATCAATTTGTTGATTTGTGGCGATCACGCAGGGATCCGGCAGACTTTCTCCAGCAGCGTCAGTTTAAACAGGGTACGAGCGCTTATATTCAATGCCGGACCGGTAATTGCGGTGAACACTCGGAAATTGCCTTTAGCCTGCTGGCCAGCACCAAAACCGAGCAACCGGTATTTCGCGTTAATGCTCAGGGCGTTGATCATGCTTTTGTAGTGATCGGCGACCGTCGCCAGATGAGCGATGAAAAACTGGTGATTGTTGATCCGTGGCCAAACTTTCCCATGGTGCATACCGCCGATGTCGGGGAATTCAGAATAGGCAATACGGCAGAAACAGCAGGCAGGGACGCGGATCCTGCGTTTCGATTGGATGATGCAACATTGAAGGGCAACAGCGAAATGTCGTTCCCTGTGTTAGCGATCACGGGAGGTGTCAGCGATAAGCGTAGAAAACTAATCAAGGAATATGATGACAACGCCAAAGCCCGGAGCCGAACAGGCAAGTCGCCGCTCTTTGAACAGTTGTTTTCAATTGAAGATAAATATCGGGGCATGTTGTACATGAAGTCGGGCAAGGAAAAAGTATTCAATAACTTGCCTGCCAGTTATGTGAATGACCGCATGAAACATTACTCAAGTTACATGAATGTTCACTACGGTTTGCAGTGACGTCAGTGAGGCGGGTGCAGTCAGCATTGGCTGGCTGCACCGCGTCCGTCATTGTGGGGCGTGGTCGCGCAAAAACACCAACAGATCAGGCCTGGACTGTTCAGCGCTAAAGCGATAGCCCTGCTCATCGAACTGCTTGAGGTGATCCGGGTTGTTGATGCGCTCCTTGATCACAAACCGGCTCATCATGCCGCGGGCTTTTTTCGCATAAAAGCTGATGATCTTGTGCTGGCCGTTTTTCAGATCCTTGAACTCGGTATTGATGATGCGTGCGTTCAAAGCCGACTTTTTGACCGCCGAGAAATACTCGTTGGACGCCAGGTTGAGCACGACGTCATCGCCCTGTTCGGCCAGGGCCTCGTTGAGCCATTCGCTGATTTGCGTGCCCCAGAACGCGTACAAATCCTTGCCCCGGGCATTGGCCAGCTTGGTGCCCATCTCCAGGCGATACGGCATCATCAGGTCCAGCGGGCGCAGCAGGCCATACAGCCCGGAGAGCATGCGCAGATGGGTTTGCGCGTAGTCAAAATCCGCTTCGCTGAAGTCGACGGCATTGAGGCCGGTGTACACATCACCCTTGAAGGCCAGCAGTGCCTGCTTGGCATTTTCGGGGGTGAAGGCGGGAGTCCAGCTGCCGAAGCGCGCCGCATTGAGGCCCGAAAGCTTGTCGGACAAGTGCATCAGCTCGCCAATCTGTTGCGGGCTCAGTTCGCGCAATTGTTCGATCAGTTCCTGGGAGTGGTCCAGATACTGTGGCTGGGTGAAACGTGCTGTTGCGGGCGGCGTTTCGTAATCGAGGGTTTTAGCGGGTGAAATCACCATCAGCATGAGTTCGTCTCCTTTTAGCGTCGGGGGATTCTAGGGGGTTGGGCGGTTTGACTCCACCTATGACGTTGATAGAGGGCAAATACAAAATCCTGTAGCCGCTATAGTGCTGCCAGTTTTCACAGGGAGATTGACCCGTGCGCATTGCTCTTTTTTTCTCGGCCTGGCTGGTGTGCCTGGGGGCTGTTGCAGCACCCAATGAACCGGCGACGCTGGGTCGCGACGCCTGGCCCGAGCAGTTGATCAGCCCGGCCTTGTTCGATGTGGCCTCAAGGGCCGAAATTCTTGCCTTCGCCCATGCCTTGCTGGCCAGCGAGGTGCTGGATGAAAACGCACTGAAACAGCGCCTGGGTCTGAAAAACATCAACCAGGATGCCATCAATCATGTGCGCAAGCGGATGTGGCAGCGGCTGTTGGCCAACTACAACGTTGCCCAGCAAAGCTGTGATCAGGATGCCTCGTTTTGCTATTACGTTGACGGCATGGACAGCTTGCGCGAGCAGGCGGGCAAGTTTGCAGTGGCCGATGACTCGTTTTATGCGGCCTGGGCTGAGCCAAGCCGTGAGTTTCACCGGCGTTATCTGGATGAGCAACTGCGCAAGGCCGCGCTGTTCCCGCAAATCAGCAGTGAAATCGAGCTGTTCGGCGAGCAGGAAAGTAACGGCGTCGGGATGCATGATCGGCTGTTTGTACTGACCTTCGACAGTGGTCCCTCCCAATTGCCGGGTACTACCGACTGGTTGACCGATTACTTGCGCAAGCAGTCCCTGAGTGCGAGGTTTTTTGTGTTGGGCAACAGCCTGCAAGTACGACTGGACAAAGGCGGTGAGCGGGCGCTGCAAGCACTGTACAAGGGTCAGTGCGTGGGTGTGCAGGGCTGGGAGTATCGCTCCCACAGTCATTGGCAAGAGTGGCAGGACTCGATTTTACGCAGCGTTGCCCTGGTCAAACAGGTTGTGCCGCACAACTATCTGGCACAGTTTCGCCCGCCCTACGGGCAGCGGCGGGCAGATAGCGGGGCGTTTTTCCAGGGACAGGGCTTGCAGGTGTCGCTGTGGGATATTGATGCCCAGGACATGGCGGCCAACCTGAGTGGCGAGGAGTCGGCACAGCGGGTGTTGAGTCTGATGCTGCTGTGGCGTCATGGCGTGATCAAGTTTCACGACACCCAGGACAAAATTCGTACCGCGTTGCCCTGGTTACTCAAGGCGACGGCACAGAGCGGGCTGGGTTGGGAAGACTGCGAAGTGCTGTAGAAACATGCAGTTAATATATGACTTTAGCCCTGCTTAAGGCATTCGCCAAGGCGATTCGTCACTCAAAAAAATAAAGTGTGTTATCGCTAAAAAAGCTTTTTTTTGTCACACATTTAGGAGTATTACGAAGACAGACGGCCGAAACCTGCGACACAGGTGGCGTCTTCCAAGACCCATCGGGCAGGGTATACGGCAGTCACTTCGAGGCGCAGCACTGTTGTGGTATTGCGTCGACTGGCTCCCACAAAGGTGACCGAGTATGGATGATCACGGACGCACTCCTTCTTCCAACCAGCCAATCCTTTATGTACTCGATACCAATGTTCTGATTCACGATCCAAACGCACTGCTTAACTTCGAGGAACACCACGTCGCGATCCCGATGACGGTGCTCGAAGAACTCGACAAGCTCAAGACCGGCAAGTTACTGGTGGCAGCCGAGTGCCGTCAGGCCATCCGTTTGATTGACCAGTTGTTGGGGGTTGCCAGCCCTGAGGATGTCGAAAAGGGTGTGCCGATCCAGCGAGGCAAAGGCGCACCCAAGGGCTTTCTGTCGATCATGATGAGCAAGCGCCGGGAACCCAACGCGCTGTTGCCTGAAAACCTCAACGACAACATCATCATCAACCAGTTGATTGACCTGCACGCCCGTGAGCCGAAGTTGCGCGTGGTGCTGGTCACCAAAGACATCAACATGCGCCTCAAGGCCCGGGCTTGCGGGATCGAGTCCGAGGATTACAGCACCGACCAACTGGTTGACGACGTGTCGATGTTGTCGCGCGGTTATCACACCATGACCGGCTCTTTCTGGGACCGGGTCAACAAAGTCGAAACCCGTCAGGGGCATGGCCGTACCTGGCATCAGGTACAGATGAACGAAAACCTGCCGGCGGTGCATATCAATGAATTCATCATCGATGAGCAGGGCTTTGTCGGCTGGATCAAAGAGGTGCGCAAGGACCAGTTGCTGATTCTGGACATGCATCAGGAGCCGTTGCTGCATCAGGAAGCCTGGGGTTTGAAACCACGGGATATTTACCAGGGGCTGGCGCTGTTTGCCTTGCTTGACCCGGATATTCATCTGGTCAACCTGTCGGGTGCGGCGGGTTCGGGCAAGACCATCCTGGCGCTGGCGGCGGCGATTGAACAAACCATGGTCAGCAAGCGCTACCGGCGGATTATCTGTACCCGCAGCGTGCAGGGCCTGGATCAGGAAATCGGCTTTTTGCCAGGCACCGAAGCCGAGAAAATGGAACCTTGGCTGGGGGCCATTACCGACAACCTCGAAGCTCTGCACATGGATGACGAAAACACCCACGGCAGCGTCGACTACATCCTGAGTAAAGTGCCGTTGCAGTTCAAATCCCTGAACTACATTCGCGGTCGCAGCTTCCAGCAAAGCCTGATTTTGATCGATGAGTGTCAAAACCTGACACCGCACCAGATGAAAACCATCATCACCCGTGCGGGCGCCGGTTCCAAAGTGGTGTGCCTGGGCAACCTGGCACAGATCGATACACCGTACCTGTCAGCCACCAGTTCGGGGCTGACCTACCTGACGGAGCGTTTCAAAGACTTCCCCAACGGCGTGCACATCGCGCTGCAAGGGGTGCCACGTTCGATTCTGGCCGAATACGCCGAATCTCATTTGTAACCGTTTGAAGGTGGGAGCGGGCTTGCTCGCGATGAAAGTGGCCGGTGTTTCAGATTGCACCGCGCCGTCTTCATCGCGAGCAAGCCCGCTCCCACCGTTGTTTTGGCTACATGTCTGGTAACCCGGTTTGTAAGGTAAGCTGGCGGAGGTTGCGCGCCGGGCCCTTGGGTCTTGTTGAATCTGGTAATGCAGCGCTGCCCTGGAGTTGACCAAGACAGGAGCGTCGGGGTGTTACTGCGCAATATTGATTTGAATCTGCTGGTGGTGCTCGATGCGCTGCTCACGGAAAAACACGTGACCCGCACCGGTGTCCGTTTGCACCTGAGTCAGCCAGCCATCAGTCATTCGCTGAGCAAACTCAGGGTGTTGCTCGATGATCCGTTGTTGATTCGTCAGGGCAACGACGTGGTGCTGAGCGCGTTGGCGCAAAATCTTCAGGCACCGCTCAAGGCGATCCTTGGGCAGATCGAAGCGCTGCTCGGCCAGTCCATCGATTTTGTGCCGGCCGACTCACAGCGCACCTTTCGCGTGGCGATGTCCGATTACGGCGCCGCTATTGTGTTGCCCAAATTGCTGGTGCAATTGCGGGCCAAGGCCCCTGATACCTCGCTTGTGGTGGTCCAGGACAGCCGCCTGGGCATGCTGGAGCAGATCGAACAAGGCAAGATCGACCTGGCCCTGGGGGTTTTTGCGGGGTTGCCGGCGGATGTTTCCAGCGATGTGCTGTTTGAAGAAACCTTCACGTGCCTGCTCGATCGTCGCTCGCTTGCGGACAATGCCGTGCTCGATCTGGAGAGTTATCTGGCTCGCCCGCACCTGTTGGTGTCGACGGATGGCAACACACAGGGCGAGGTCGACAACGTATTGCGCGCCCAGGGCCTGCATCGACGGGTTGCGGTCAACGTCCCTCATTGGGGCGCGGCGCCAGGGATGATTGCCGACACTGACCTGATTCTCACGGTGGCCACTCGTACGCTGGACAACCTGTCATATGGCGACACCCTGATAGCGCGGGCGCCGCCCATGACGGTGGCGCCGTTCAACTATGTGCAGGTCTGGCATCAACGTTTCAATGAAGACCCGGCCCATCGCTGGCTGCGAGATCTGATCAGGCAGGTGAGCCCGTCCTCAGCCCCGTGATGCAATGAAAAACCCTGCCAGCACCACGCTGACCCCGAGCAGTTTTTGCAGGCCAGGTGTGTTTTTAGGCAAGCCCAGCAGTCCGAAATAATCGATGAGCAGTGAAATGATCAGCTGGCCCACTACCACTGCCATGATGAAATTCAGCGCACCCAGTCGCGGTACGGTGATCAGAGCCACCGTGATGTAAAACACCCCGGCCAGCCCGCCCAGCCAGATCCACCAGGGACCGGTGATCAAGGCCTCGAGGTTGGGCCGTGGCACTTTGACGATCAGCATCACCAGCGCAATCGCGATACCACTCACCAGCAATGAGATCACGGTGGCCCAAAAGGGATGCCCCAGCATCAGGCCCAGTCGTGCGTTGCTGCCTGCCTGCAGGGGCACCGCAGCACCGGCCAGCAGGCTCAGGGTAATGGCTATAAAAAGTGGCATAAGGGCTTCTCCAGAGTTTCAACCGTTGTACGGCGAATGGTCGTGGGCGGCCAATTCGATGTTCTGATGCGCGGTATTCGCGGGGTCGATGGCCTTCCACTGAAACTCGGGTTTACAATCGAGTCTCCTGTCTGGAGTACCCCCTGTGCTGACACACTTAGATTCCCAAGGCCGCGCCAACATGGTCGATGTCACCGATAAAGCAGTGACTTCCCGTGAGGCCGTGGCACAAGCGGTGGTGCGCATGCGCCCTGAAACCCTGGAAATGATCGTCAGTGGCGGTCACCCCAAGGGTGATGTGTTCGCGGTGGCGCGCATTGCCGGGATACAGGCGGCGAAGAAAACCTCGGATTTGATCCCGCTGTGCCATCCCCTGATGCTCACCAGCGTCAAGGTTGAACTCAGCGCCCGTGGCAGCGATGCCGTGTTGATCGTGGCGCGTTGCAAATTGTCCGGGCAGACCGGTGTCGAGATGGAAGCCCTGACTGCCGCCAGCGTTGCGGCACTGACGATCTATGACATGTGCAAGGCCGTGGATCGCGGCATGACCATCGAAAACGTGGGTGTGCTGGAAAAGCTCGGCGGCAAGAGCGGGCACTTTCAGGCTGACCTGTCATGAAGCTCAACGTGGTGTTTTTTGCCCGCTACCGTGAAGCCCTGGGGCTGGATGGCGAATCAGTGGAAGGTGAATTCACCTCCATCGACGCGTTGCGCACGCACCTGACGCAACGCGGGGGTGCCTGGCAGGTATTGGCTGAGTCCAACCTGATGTGTGCGCGCAACGAGGAGCTGTGCAAGCTGGATGAAGGGGTGGCAGATGGCGATGAAGTCGCGTTCTTTCCGCCTGTGACCGGAGGCTGAACATGGCGATTCGGGTGCAAGCGGCAGCCTTTGACCCGGGCGCCGAAGTCAACGCGTTGCACGCGGCCGATATGGGCGTGGGGGCGGTGGTGAGTTTTGTCGGTTATGTGCGCGACTTCAATGACGGGCGTGACGTGGCGGGGATGTTTCTGGAGCACTATCCGGGGATGACTGAAAAGGCGCTGACCAACATCATGAATGAGGCCGGGCAGCGTTGGCCCTTGCTCAGGCTTGAAGTGCTGCACCGGGTGGGAGCGCTGGAGCCGGGTGAGCCAATTGTGTTTGTAGGTGTGGCGAGTGCCCATCGCCAGGCGGCATTTGATGCCTGTGCATTTGTGATGGACTACCTGAAGACCCGTGCCCCGTTCTGGAAAAAAGAACAGACCAATGACGGCCCGCGCTGGGTTGAAGGGCGGGCCAGCGATGAAGCGGCGGCGGATCGCTGGAAGTAGTCGCTGCCGAAGGCTGCGAAGGGTTGCGTAGCAACCCGTTTCTTGAAGACCCCAGGATCTCCATCGCAGCCTTCGGCAGCGACTACAATTGCGCTACCTAGGCGATTGACGCCGGATCGTGGGGCTTGCGCACGGCCCGTACAACAGGGCGCAGCAGTTCGGTCGGTGGTGTTTCGCAGCTGATTTTGCGGCCCAGCAAAGCTTCGATCGACGGCAGTTGATACGAGTCGTCCTCACCGGCAAAGCTGATGGAAACGCCGCTGGCGCCTGCACGGCCAGTACGACCAATGCGGTGTACGTAGTCGTCGGGCATTTCGGGCAGGGTGAAGTTGATCACATGGCTGATGCCGTCAATGTGAATCCCGCGTCCTGCCACGTCGGTGGCCACCAGTACGCGAATCTTGCCTTCGCGAAAGCCTTCGAGGGTCTTGATACGTTTGTGCTGCGGCACGTCACCCGACAGTTGGGCGGCGTTGATGCCATCACGCACCAGGCGTTCCTCAATGCGGCGTACTTCGTCCTTGCGGTTGGCGAAGACGATGACCCGCTCCCAACCATTGTCGTTCACCAGATTGAACAACAGTTTGTACTTGTCGGCACCGGCAACGGCATACACGTGCTGCTCAACCATGTCGCTAGCGACATTGACCGCCTCGATTTCGACGATGGCAGGGTCGGTGGTCCATTGCTTGGCCAGGTTCATCACGTCCTCGGTAAAGGTCGCAGAGAACAGCAGCGTCTGGCGCTCGGCTTTCGGCGGCGTTTGACGAATGATTTGACGTACTTGCGGGATGAAGCCCATATCCAGCATGCGGTCGGCTTCGTCGAGCACCATCACCTCGACCATGTCCAGATGCACTTCGCCGCGCTGGTTGAAGTCCAGCAGGCGGCCCGGCGTGGCGACCAGGATGTCGCAATGACGCGCTTCAAGCTGCTTGAGCTGCTTGTCGAAGTCCATACCGCCCACGAACGTCATGACGTTGAGGTCGGTGTATTTGGTCAGGTCGGCGGCGTCCTTGGCGATTTGCACCACCAGCTCGCGGGTCGGCGCGATGATCAGTGCGCGCGGCTCGCCCATGTAACGTTCTTTGGGTGGCGGGGTCTGGGTCAGCTGGCTGATGATCGAGATCAGGAATGCAGCGGTTTTACCCGTACCGGTCTGGGCACGGCCAATGGCGTCGCGACCGCTCAGGGTATAGCCCAGCACTTCAGCCTGGATCGGCGTGCAGTACGGAAAGCCCAGGTCTTGAATGGCGTGCATCAGCTCGGGGGTGAGCTTGAAATCGTGGAACCGGACTTTGCCTTCTTGTGGCTCGACCGCAAAATCTTCGAGCTTCCAGGGAATGACCGGTGGCTTGGGCGCTACTTCACGCCGTGGTTTTGCAGCTTTTGGTTTTTCGAGGCGTGGTTGTTCAGCAGCAGGTTGTGCGTCAGGAGTGCTCACCGGCGCAGCGGCTGGAACAGGAGCAGGAGCAGCACGGCCAGACTGTTGCGCGTCGGTTCGCGGGCCGGGGTTGCTCACAGGTGCGATGGATGCTGGCGCGAGCGGCTCAGCCTCGCTTTTACCGAATATTTTTTTGAGTGCTTTGAGCACGGTCATCTCATCAGTTGGTTAAGGAGTGTACGCCGGGCAGTGTAATGCAAGTCGGGTGCTCGGCGTAGTGAACGACAGGATGTTTCGGTTTTAGCCCAGGCGTTTCGCCAGCCAGGTGCCGATGTCGCGAATTTCTTCGGGTAACACTTCATGGCCCATTGGGTATTCCTGCCATGTAACCGCCACACCTGCGGCTTTTAAGCGTTCATAAGCCGTACGGCCCATAGCGTTTTGGACTACTTCGTCGTACTGCCCATGCAAGCAGAGCGCCGGGATGCGTTGCTGGCTGGCTGACAATGGCAGGGTTTCGCTGAAGGTCGGGGCATAAGTGGAGAGGGCAAGTACGCCACCCAATGGTCCCTGCCATTTCAGGTAGGCGGTGTGCAAGACCACGGCGCCGCCTTGGGAGAAACCGGCCAGAAAAATCCGGTTGGAGTCGATACCGCTCTGGCGCTGGGCCTCGATCAGTTGAATGACCATGTCGGCCGACTCTTCCAGCTCTTCTTCGCTGATGGAACGGGCAGGGCTCATGGCCTTGATGTCGTACCAGCTCGGCATGGCATAACCGCCATTAATGGTCACCGCGCGGGTCGGTGCCTGTGGCAATACGAAGCGTGTGGTCAGCAACGACTGTTGCAGTATTTCGGCCACCGGCATGAAGTCATAGCGGTCGGCACCCAGACCGTGGAGCCAGATAACACAGGCGTCTGCGGTCTTTTGGGGTTGGATGACAAGAGGTTGGGTCATGACTGCTCCATCGTTGTGCATGTGCGCAAACCGGGTGCGCTACAAATGTGCTTGATCGGTTAAAAGTTACAGAAAATGTCGCTTGCTTGAACGTTTTTTCCTGCATTACCTACTGAACTTACTTAAGCAGCAGGAGTGGTACGCGCTTTGCTTTGTGGACAGGGACGTGAATGCGCTCACCTTCGGCGGTAACACTAACAGGCTACTGCCGGTGGGGGGACAGCAAAAATCCCGAGGTTGAAGTTAGACAAGGAATTCAACAGCTCAAGTGAGCGCTTCAGTTTGACGGTTCGTGCGATGCACCCATCGCTCAAGACTTATGCCGCTTGACCCAATAAAAAGCCAACACGGGTCAACAGTGCCTCACAAGGGGGCGGCGGGTCTTGTTCAAACACAACAAAAGCATCACTGGAGGTTTGAATGAAGCAGTTGAAATCCACCCTGGCTCTGGCCACCGCAGCCATCGTGTTACTCAGTGCCAGTGGTTTTGCCCACGCAGGCGCAACCCTGGACAGCGTTAAAAAGAAAGGGTTTGTGCAATGTGGTGTCAGTGACGGATTGCCGGGTTTCTCGGTGCCGGATGCCACTGGCAAGATTCAGGGTATTGATGCAGACATTTGCCGAGCAGTGGCCGCCGCTGTATTTGGCGATGCAACCAAGGTCAAGTTCAGCCAGTTGAACGCCAAGGAGCGTTTCACCGCGCTGCAATCGGGCGAAGTGGACGTGCTGTCGCGCAACACCACCTGGACCAGCTCCCGTGATGCGGGCATGGGCATGGTGTTCGCAGGCGTTACCTATTACGACGGCATCGGTTTTTTGGTCAACAAAAAGCTGGGGGTTAAAAGTGCCAAGGAGCTGGACGGTGCAACCATCTGTATCCAGGCAGGTACCACCACCGAGTTGAACGTGTCGGATTACTTCCGCGGTAACAACCTCAAATACACCCCAATCACTTTCGATACCTCCGATGAAAGCGCCAAGTCGCTGGAAAGCGGCCGTTGCGACGTGCTGACCTCCGACAAGTCGCAGTTGTACGCACAGCGCAGCAAACTGGCGAACCCGAGCGACTACGTCGTATTGCCTGAAACCATCTCCAAGGAGCCGCTGGGCCCTGTCGTGCGCAAGGGCGACGAAGACTGGTTCAGCATTGTGAAGTGGACTCTGTTCGCCATGCTCAATGCTGAAGAGGCGGGCATCACCTCCAAAAACGTCCTGGCTGAAGCCAAGTCGACCAAAAACCCTGATGTGGCCCGTTTGCTGGGTGCTGACGGCGAATATGGCAAAGACCTGAAACTGCCAAAAGACTGGGTAGTACAGATTGTCAGCCAGGTCGGTAACTACGGCGAAGTCTTCGAGAAAAACCTCGGCAAAAATACCCCTTTGGCCATCGACCGCGGGCTGAACGCTCTGTGGAATAACGGCGGCATTCAATACGCACCACCTGTGCGCTGATAGCCCTTTCACCCGGCAGGCCAACTGCCGGGTGATGTTGTCTGATCCATTTTTAGGGGCACTTCATGCAAATTAAAGTCGGCGCACCCAAGCCAAGGCTCAGCCTCGGCGATCCACGTGTGCGTGCGTGGTTATTTCAGCTCATCACCGTTGCGCTGGTGGTGTTCATGGGCTGGTATCTGTTCAACAACACCCAGACCAACCTGCAGCATCGCGGCATTACTTCGGGTTTTGACTTTCTGGAACGCAGTGCCGGTTTTGGCATTGCGCAGCATTTGATCGATTACACCGAGTCCGACAGTTATGCCCGGGTTTTTCTGATCGGTTTGCTGAACACATTGCTGGTGTCGGTCATCGGTATTGTCCTGGCGACGGTTCTGGGCTTTATCATCGGTGTCGCGCGCCTGTCGTCGAACTGGATGATCAGCAAGCTGGCCACGGTGTATGTCGAGATCTTCCGCAATATCCCGCCTCTGCTGCAAATCCTCTTCTGGTACTTCGCGGTCTTTCTGACCATGCCGGGGCCACGCAACAGCCACAACTTTGCCGACACCTTTTATATGAGCAGCCGCGGCCTGAACATGCCTGCAGCTGTTGGTACCGAGGCCTTCTGGCCCTTTGTGGGCAGTGTGGTGCTGGCGATTGCAGCCGTGGTGCTGATGGTTCGCCGGGCCAACAAGCGCTTCGAAGAGACCGGCGTACCGTTTCACAAGTTCTGGGTCGGGCTGGCTCTGATGCTGGTGATTCCGGGCTTGAGCATTGTGTTGTTCGGCACTCCGGTGCACTGGGAAATGCCAGAGCTCAAGGGTTTCAACTTTGTTGGCGGCTGGGTGCTGATTCCGGAGCTGCTGGCGCTGACCATTGCATTGACGGTGTACACCGCGGCTTTCATTGCTGAAATCGTACGTTCGGGGATCAAGTCGGTCAGCCATGGCCAGACCGAGGCTGCCCGCTCGCTGGGTCTGCGTCCGGGGCCAACACTGCGCAAGGTGATTATTCCGCAAGCACTGCGGGTGATTATTCCGCCACTGACCAGCCAATACCTGAACCTGGTGAAAAACTCGTCGCTGGCGGCGGGCATCGGTTATCCGGAAATGGTTTCACTGTTTGCAGGCACGGTGCTTAACCAGACCGGGCAAGCGATTGAAGTCATTGCCATCACCATGAGCGTGTACCTGGCCATCAGTATCAGCATTTCGCTGCTGATGAATTGGTACAACACGCGTATTGCGCTGATCGAGCGATGAGGACGGGACTATGACAACTCATGTTTTTAAACCCGACATGCCGCCGCCGGGCAACCGCATCGGTATCGTTGCCTGGGCGCGGGCCAATCTGTTTTCCAATTGGCTCAACACCTTGCTCACCCTGTTTGCCTTTTACCTGATCTGGCTGATCGTGCCGCCGCTGCTGAGCTGGACGATCCTTGACGCCAACTGGGTCGGCAGCACCCAGGCGGACTGCACCAAGGAAGGCGCCTGCTGGGTGTTTATCCAGCAGCGTTTTGGCCAGTTCATGTATGGCTACTATCCGACCGGACTGCGCTGGCGTGTAGACCTGACCGTGTGGCTTGCCGTGGTGGGCGCCGCGCCGTTGTTTATCTCGCGCTTCAAGCACAAGGCCATCTGGGGACTGGGCTTTTTGGTGGTCTACCCGATTCTGGCATTCACCTTGTTGCATGGCGGCTACTGGGGCCTGAGCAACGTGGCCACGAGCCAGTGGGGCGGCCTGATGCTGACGCTGGTCATTGCCACCGTGGGCATTGCCGGTGCCTTGCCATTGGGGATTTTGCTGGCGTTGGGCCGACGTTCGGACATGCCCGCCATTCGTGTGGTGTGCGTGACCTTCATCGAGTTCTGGCGCGGCGTTCCTCTGATTACCGTGCTGTTCATGTCCTCGGTGATGTTGCCGTTGTTTCTGCCTGAGGGCATGAACTTCGACAAGCTGCTGCGTGCCTTGATCGGCGTGATCCTGTTTCAGTCGGCGTATGTGGCTGAAGTGGTACGCGGAGGCCTGCAAGCCATTCCCAAAGGGCAATACGAAGCGGCTGCGGCGATGGGCCTGGGTTACTGGCGCAGCATGGGCCTGGTGATTTTGCCGCAAGCCCTCAAGCTGGTGATCCCCGGCATCGTCAACACCTTTATTGCCCTGTTCAAGGACACCAGCCTGGTGATCATCATCGGTCTGTTCGATCTGCTCAACAGCGTCAAGCAAGCCGCCGCCGACCCGAAATGGCTGGGCATGGCTACTGAAGGCTATGTGTTTGCAGCGTTGGTGTTCTGGATTTTCTGTTTTGGTATGTCCCGCTACTCCATGCATCTGGAGCACAAGCTGGACACTGGCCACAAGCGTTAGGAGTGCGACATGAGTGAAGCAATCAAAAAGCCTGCAAGCGCCGAAGGCATTATTCAGATGCAGGGCGTCAACAAGTGGTACGGCCAGTTCCATGTGCTCAAGGACATCAACCTGAACGTCCAGCCAGGCGAGCGCATTGTGTTGTGCGGGCCTTCGGGCTCCGGCAAGTCGACGACCATTCGCTGCCTCAATCGCCTCGAAGAGCACCAGCAGGGGCGTATCGTGGTTGACGGTGTAGAGTTGACCAACGACATCAAGCAGATCGAGACGGTACGGCGCGAAGTGGGCATGGTGTTTCAGCACTTCAACCTGTTTCCGCACCTGACCATTTTGCAGAACTGCACGCTGGCGCCGATGTGGGTGCGCAAGATGCCCCGGCGCCAGGCTGAAGAAATCGCCATGCATTATCTGGAGCGGGTTCGAATTCCGGAGCAGGCGCACAAGTTTCCGGGGCAGTTGTCGGGCGGCCAGCAACAGCGTGTGGCGATTGCCCGGGCGTTGTGCATGAAACCAAAAATCATGCTGTTCGATGAGCCGACTTCAGCGCTCGATCCGGAGATGGTGAAAGAGGTGTTGGACACCATGATCGGCTTGGCCGAAGACGGCATGACCATGCTCTGCGTGACCCACGAAATGGGCTTTGCCCGCACAGTGGCCAACCGGGTGATCTTTATGGACAAGGGCGAAATCGTGGAAGAGGCTGCCCCGAATGACTTCTTCGACAACCCGCAGAATGACCGGACCAAATTGTTCCTGAATCAGATTTTGCATTGATTCAACCGCTGTAGCCGCAGCCCAAGGCTGCGGCTACAGGCTATTCGTGTCGCTGCTGTTGTTTTTGCACCAGCAGCGCATTGATATCGGTGCACTCATTGATGGCCTGTAATTCCCGAACCAGTTCGGGATGGCGATCCAGCAAGCGCATCAGCACAAACAAGGGTTTCGGTGGTTCGACCTCGGCACGTTCATAACGGCTGAACGCATTGTGGCCACCCCCCGACAGCAGTTGCACAGCACTTTTTTGAGTGAAATGTAGTTTGCGCCGAATGCGCTTCATCTCATCAGCTATCACCTGCTTGGCATCTTCAATCAGTTCATCTCCTGCCCGGGCATAACGCTCTGCACTGGGAGCATCGAACTCGACCTCTGCGCACTCCGTGCATTCATGGCCGCTCAGGCTGTGCACCATCCGGTTCATTTGCTTGAAATTCACATTGAAGCTACGCCCTTTGAAGGCGTGCATCGCGTTGGGGGCCCCGCAGGCGTAACAGTCATGTTTGCTCATAGGTCTTTTTCCTTGAAAGCGATGACTGGCGGCCCTCCACTCGGGCGAGAAGTCACCTTGATATAAATAGCCAAACCGTAGGCCTGTGCGTGATAGACGTCTTGCCAGACCTTGTGGTCTGAGTGGGTCGACATCGATTTGTACAGCGCCCGGCGTTCTAAAGAAGCAATGACCCGCTGCATTTGCGCCAGGGTCAGGCCCATGGTTCGTCCGCCATCCAGGGCGCTTTTGGTAAACGCTACAGCGCCAAGCCGTTGTACGTCGGCTTGAATGCACTGGAGGTTGTAGTGAGGTGTTTTCTTTTCCATAAGAGGCAGCCTCGATTTTTTTAAAATACCCTTTAAGGGTTGTTAATTCAATGCTCAATCAGCATTTTTTTGGGGCACTTAATCTGTAGTTGATTGCCGATGTGAAGACGTCTGGCTAACATGTAGGAAAATTCATCCTATGATTGGATGAAAAGGTAAATTCGATGACAGATGCTTCTCCACTGATAAAACGTTCCCTGGTTGACCAGGCGCTTGAGCAACTGCGTGCGCGAATAAACAACGGCACCTGGGCGGTGGGGCAGCGTTTGCCGACCGAGCCGGAGCTTGCGGCGCAACTGAACATCAGCCGTAACACCGTGCGTGAAGCCATGCGCGTGCTGGCATTCGCCGGGCTGATCGAAATCCGTCAGGGCGATGGCAGTTATCTGCGAGGGCGAGTCGACCCGATGGACACGTTGCGTGCCTTGTCATCCTGCTCAATGGAGCAGGGTCGGGAGATGCGGCACATCCTTGAGGTTGAAGCCGTTGGCCTGGCGGCCTTGCGTCGTACGGACGAGGACTTGCGGCTGCTGCATCAGGCGCTCGATGCAAGTGGCGAGCACTATCACGGTGAGCTCGATACCTATATTTGTTGCGACCTGGTGTTTCACCAGCGGCTGATAGATGCCGCACACAACCCGGCCTTGAGCGAGCTGTATCGCTACACCTCCAGCGTTGTGACCAACCATTTGCGCAAGACGATGGATGTTCATCCCAGGCGTCAATTGGTGTTCGACCTGCACGTCGAGCTACTCGAAGCCGTAGAACAACAAAACCCGCAACGGGCCATGGCGTTATGCCGGACGTTGATCAATGAACCCTGAGCCGGAGCACGCCATGACTCAACCTTTGTCAGTCGCCAATGCCAGCGCCGAGCCCGCTCGTCATCTGGATGAGCTGGAAGCGTTGCTGATCGATGCTGAGATAGACGACGAACAGGTGCAGCAAACGCCCCCGGTCGTGCTGAGGCCGTGGTTGCTGCTATTGGGCCTGGTACTGGTGGCGCTGAACCTGCGTCCGGCATTGTCGAGCATGGCGCCGCTGCTGGGAGAAGTGTCGGACAGCCTGGGGCTGTCGGCAGCGCAGGCCGGTTTATTGACCACTTTGCCGGTGCTTTGCCTGGGACTGTTCGCGCCTTTGGCACCGATTCTGGCCCGGCGTTTTGGTACTGAGTGGGTGGTACTGGGGATTCTGGTGGCACTGGGCGGCGGCATCGTTCTGCGCAGTTGCCTGGGAGAGGCAGGGCTGTTTGCCGGGAGCATTCTGGCGGGCGCCAGCATTGGCATCATCGGCGTGCTGTTGCCGGGCATTATCAAGCGTGATTTCGCAGGGCATGCCGGGACCATGACCGGTGTCTACACCATGGCCTTGTGCCTGGGCGCGGCACTGGCGGCGGGCGCGACGGTACCACTGAGCGAGTCGTTGGGTCAGAGCTGGGCACTGGGACTCGGCTTCTGGGCCTTGCCGGCTCTGGTTGCGGCCATTTTCTGGCTGCCCCAAGTGGGCAAGCGTCAGGGCTCACACAATGTTGCTTATCGGGTGAGTGGCCTGCTGCGTGATCCGCTGGCCTGGCAAGTGACGCTTTACATGGGCTTGCAGTCCTCGTTGTCCTATATCGTTTTTGGCTGGTTGCCCTCCATTCTGATCGGGCGCGGTTTGACCCCGACCCAGGCCGGGCTGGTGATGTCGGGCTCGGTCATCGTGCAATTGCTGACTGCACTGACAGCGCCCTGGCTGGCCACGCGGGGCAAAGATCAGCGGCTGGCCATTGTGCTGGTCATGAGCATGACCCTGGCCGGGCTGTTCGGCTGCCTGTATGCCTCCATCGAGGGCTTGTGGGGCTGGGCGATTGTGCTGGGCCTGGGGCAGGGCGGTACGTTCAGCCTGGCGCTGACGCTTATCGTATTGCGTTCGCGGGACGCTCATGTTGCGGCCAACCTGTCTGGCATGGCCCAGGGTATTGGTTACACCGTGGCCTCCATGGGGCCGCTGGCGGTCGGGATCGTGCATGAAGTCACGGGCGGCTGGAGTGCTGTGGGCTGGATTTTTGCCGTGGTGGGCCTGGGGGCTATCGTCGCCGGGCTCGGCGCGGGACGTTCCCTGTATGTGAATGTGCAGAGCGAGAAAATCTGAGGGCCATAGTGTTTCTGTTCATGGCAGATTATCGTGCACAGATTACTGACCCGCACGGACCCTGCCATGAGCCAAGACCATCAAGCATTGATCACTCGTTTCTACCAGGCCTTCCAGCAGCTCGATGCACAAGCGATGGCGGCCTGCTACACCGATGACGTCTTGTTCAGCGATCCGGTTTTTGGTGAATTGCGTGGCCAGGATGCCGCAGACATGTGGCGCATGCTGACCTCGCGGGCCAAGGATTTCAGCCTGACTTTCGATCAGGTCCAGGCTCAGGGGCAGCGCGGCAGCGCACACTGGGTGGCAACCTACGTGTTTGGCCAGACCGGGGCCACGGTGGTCAATGATATTCAGGCGCAGTTTGTGTTTCGCGACGGCAAGATTTGCGAGCACCACGATCACTTTGACCTGTGGCGCTGGTCGCGTCAGGCATTGGGCACCAAGGGCTTGTTGCTGGGGTGGACGCCGCTGGTGAAGAACGCCATCAGGGCTCAGGCGCAAAAAGGACTCAAGGCCTTTCAGGGCAGCCGTTGAAAGTGAGCGAAAAACCGTGGTTCGTTTATCTGGTGCGGGCCGCCAATGGCGCTCTGTACTGCGGGATCAGCGATGACCCGGTGCGCCGTTTTGCCAAACATCAAAGCGGTAAGGGCGCACGCTTTTTTGCTTCAAGCCCGGCAGTGGCCTTGGTGTATGTCGAATCCTGGCCTGACAGGGGCGAAGCCTTGCGCCAGGAACGACTGATCAAAAAACTCAGGAAGAGCGCCAAGGAATGCCTGGTGCAAAGTCAGGCGCAAGGGGTTATTTCAATGCCGCCAGTATCGCATCCGGCTTGAAGTCCCTTATCAGCGTGCCGTTCACGTCCAGTATCGGAATTCCGCGTCCGCCCAACGCTTCGTAAGCCTGGCGGGCGACCGCGTCTTTCTCGATATCAAACTCCTTGAACGGGATGCCTTTCTCATCCAGAAACCGGCGCGTCGCCTTGCAGTAGCCACACCATTGCGTGGAGTACAGCACCACACGGGCGCTGGCCCGGGTTTGCTCGGAGACGACACCCGAGGGATTGAGTACACGCTCGATCTTGCCCCAGTTCTGGAAGATGACCACCACCACCAGAACAAACAGGACTTTCTTCAAAATACCGTTGAGCATTATTTGCTGCGCTTGAGCTGGTCTAGCAGTTGGGTCGGCAAGCCCTTGATCACCAGCGTGCCGGCTTCTTCGTCGAACTCTACCTTGGAGCCCAGCAGGTGGGCTTCAAAGCTGATAGACAGGCCCTCAGCGCGCCCGGTGAAGCGGCGGAACTGGTTCAGGGTGCGTTTGTCTGCCGGGATCTCGGGAGAAAGGCCGTAGTCCTTGTTGCGGATATGGTCGTAGAAGGCTTTCGGACGCTCTTCGTCGATCAGCTCGGACAATTCGGCCAGACCCATCGGTTCGCCGATTTTGGCCTGGCTGCTGGCGTAGTCGACCAGGGTCTTGGTTTTTTCGCGGGCGGACTCTTCGGGCAGGTCTTCGCTTTCAACGAAGTCGCTGAAGGCCTTGAGCAGGGTCCGGGTTTCGCCTGGTCCGTCGACACCTTCCTGGCAGCCGATAAAGTCGCGGAAGTACTCCGAAACTTTCTTGCCGTTTTTGCCTTTGATAAACGAAATGTACTGCTTGGACTGCTTGTTGTTTTGCCACTCGGAAATGTTGATCCGTGCCGCCAGGTGCAGTTGGCCAAGGTCCAGGTGACGCGATGGGGTCACGTCCAGATCCGAGGTCACCGCCACGCCATCGCTGTGATGCAGCAGGGCGATCGCCAGGTAGTCGGTCATGCCTTGCTGGTAATGGGCAAACAGTACGTGACCACCGACGGAAAGGTTGGACTCTTCCATCAGCTTCTGCAGATGCTCGACGGCCACGCGGCTGAATGCGGTGAAGTCTTTGCCGCCGTCCAGGTACTCCTTGAGCCAGCCGCTGAACGGATGCGCGCCGGATTCAGCATGGAAGAGGCCCCATGCTTTGCCTTGCTTGGCGTTGTAGCTTTCGTTGAGGTCCGCGAGCATGTTCTCGATGGCTTGAGACGCGGCCAGTTCAGAGTCGCGGGCATGGAGAACAGCGGGCGTACCGTCGGGTTTTTTGTCAATCAAATGGACGATGCAATGACGGATCGGCATGGGCTTCTCGGCGAGTAATGAGAGGACAGGGGGCGCACCCCGCAAAGGCGCCAAGTGTACCGCACCTGAGCGCTGGGTCGGTGTTTGGGGGGCTTGAGACCACCCGGGACGGCTTTTTTACGGTTTTAAGGCGATAAAGCTGACCAAAAGCCCAGGTAGAGGCGGATATTTAACCGTCTCTGTGCTAGTTTTGCCCGGTCTTGCGCTCGGAAACGGCGTAAAGCGTGCATTCAGCATGTGTCAGGTCGAACCAAACCCCGTTTTAGCTATCTACATCCGCGATTCGTCGTGAAAGCTGGCGGGTGTGCCAGACCCTTGAGATCTGGCTCGATGGCTGACATTGCACTCTGCAAACCAAATGAATTTGATAGGGAAGGAACATCTCAATGGCTATTACTAAAGACCAACTGATCGCTGATATCGCTGAAGCCATCGACGCGCCGAAAACTACCGCGCGTAACGCTCTGGACCAACTGGCTCAGATCGTTGCTGATCAATTGGAAAATGGCGGCGAAATCACTCTGCCAGGTATTGGCAAACTGAAAGTGACCGAGCGTCCTGCCCGTACTGGCCGTAACCCTTCGACTGGCGCTGCCATCGAAATCGCTGCCAAAAAAGTTATCAAGCTCGTTGTGGCCAAAGGCCTGACTGACGCTGTTAACAAGTAAGCATTAAAAAAGCCGCGCTTCGGATCACTCCGAAGCGCGGCTTTTTTATGCCCGCAATTTGTGTAGTCGCTGTCGAGGCACGAGGCTGCGATGGGCTGCGAAGCGGCCCCGCTTTCTCAGGGCCCCTCAGCTCTTATCGCAGCCTTCGGCAGCGACTACAGGATTGCGCGGGGCTTACTTCCAGTTCTTCTCGCGCCACATCTGCTGCTGGTCCTTGTCATGGAAGGTCCAGGCCACAAAGCGGCTTTGCTTGTTGCCCTGGGACATTTCCACCACCTGGCTTTCCCGTGCACCGGCTTTTTTCAGCGCGGTCTGGATGGCTGGCAAGTTGGAAGCCTTGGACACCAGCACGCTGAACCACAGGATTTGACGCGCAACGTGGACGCTTTCGCGGATCAGTTGCGTGACAAAGCGCTGTTCGCCGCCTTCGCACCACAATTCGGCCGCCTGGCCACCAAAGTTCAGAACCGGCAGCTTGCGCTTTGGATCTGCCTTGCCCAGTGCGCGCCATTTACGCTCACTGCCGCGTGTGGCTTCGTCCAGCGAGGCGTGGAACGGCGGGTTGCACATGGTCAGGTCGAAACGTTCGCTGCTTTCCAGCACGTCCAGCAGGATTTTCTGCGGATTAGGCTGAAGGCGCAGGCTGATGGCTTTGTTCAGACCGTTGGACTGCACAATCGCCTTGGCCGCTTTAACGGCAGTCGGGTCGACTTCCGTACCCAGGAACTGCCAGCGATAGTCGCTGTGGCCGATCAGCGGGTAGACGCAGTTGGCACCCATGCCGATATCCAGCACGCGAACGTTTTGCCCGCGAGGGATCTCGCCGTCGTTCATGGTGGCCAGCAGGTCGGCCAGGAAGTGCACGTAGTCAGCGCGACCCGGTACGGGCGGGCACAGGTAGTCGGCCGGGATATCCCAGTGAGCAATGCCGTAGAACGCCTTGAGCAGGGCACGGTTGAATACGCGCACGGCACTCGGGTTGGCGAAGTCGATGCTTTCCTTGCCGTACGGGTTGATGATCACGAATTCGGCCAGTTCCGGGCACACCGAAATCAGCTGTGGGAAGTCGTAGCGGCCCTGGTGGCGGTTGCGCGGGTGCAGGCTGGGCTTGACGCGCGGCTCGACCGGTTTGGCATCGCTGGCAGCCTTGGGCTTGTGGCGTGTGGCTTTGGAAGTGCGTGGGGTAGTCATGTTCAATTCATTCCACAAAAGCAATCGCGGGCAAGCCCGTTCCTGCAGAGTTGAACCCTGCGGGAGCGGCCTTGCCCGCGATCAGGTGCGCAGCGTTATTACAGG
Organism: Pseudomonas sp. NKUCC02_KPG; assembly: GCF_019345465.1. Taxonomy (GTDB): domain Bacteria; phylum Pseudomonadota; class Gammaproteobacteria; order Pseudomonadales; family Pseudomonadaceae; genus Aquipseudomonas. The sequence continues at coordinate 142,390 of NZ_JAHKRC010000005.1, read as the reverse complement.
CTGGAAATCCGCGCGTGCTGGTCTGCCAATTTGCTCAAGGCCTGTTCGGCTTCGGCCAATTTGGCACGTTCTTTTTCGATGACTTCGGCCGGGGCCTTGTCAACGAACGCGGCATTCGACAATTTGCCGCCCACTCGCGCAACTTCGCCGTGCAAGCGCTGGATTTCCTTGTCCAGGCGCGCCAACTCTGCATCTTTGTCGATCAGGCCGGCCATCGGCACCAGCACTTCCATCTCGCCTACCAGAGCGGTAGCGGACAAAGGTGCTTCGGCGCCGTCTTGCAGCACGGTGATCGATTCGAGTTTAGCCAGCTTTTTGAGCAAGGCATCGTTCTCGGTCAGACGGCGCTGGTCTTCGCTGCTGACGTTTTTCAGGTAGAGCTGCAATGGCTTGCCCGGGCCGATGTTCATTTCGCCACGGATGTTACGCGTGCCGAGCATCAAGCCCTTGAGCCATTCGATATCGTCTTCGGCCGCCTGGTCGATGCGTGCTTCGTTGGCCACTGGCCACGGTTGCAGCATGATGGTCTTGCCTTCAACGCCGGCCAGCGGCGCGATGCGCTGCCAGATCTCTTCGGTGATGAACGGCATGAACGGATGCGCCAGACGCAAGGCAACTTCCAGTACACGAACCAGCGTGCGACGGGTGCCGCGCTGACGTTCTACCGGAGCGTTTTCGTCCCACAGCACAGGCTTGGACAGTTCCAGATACCAGTCGCAGTACTGGTTCCAGATGAACTCGTACAGCGCTTGGGCGGCCAGGTCGAAACGGAACTGGTCGAGGTGACGGGTCACTTCGGCTTCGGTGCGCTGCAGTTGCGAGATGATCCAGCGGTCGGCCAGTGACAGCTCGTAGGCTTCGCCGTTCTGGCCGCAGTCCTCGCCCTTGTCCAGCACGTAACGTGCGGCGTTCCAGATCTTGTTGCAGAAGTTGCGATAGCCTTCAACGCGGCCCATGTCGAACTTGATGTCGCGACCGGTAGATGCCAGCGAGCAGAAGGTGAAGCGCAAGGCGTCGGTGCCATAGCTGGCGATGCCGTCTGCGAATTCGTCGCGGGTCTGTTTCTCGATTTTCTTCAGCAGTTTTGGCTGCATCAGGCCGGTGGTGCGTTTGGCCACCAGGTCTTCGAGTTCAATGCCGTCGATGATGTCCAGCGGGTCCAGGACGTTGCCCTTGGACTTGGACATCTTCTGGCCCTGACCGTCACGTACCAGGCCGTGTACATACACGGTCTTGAACGGAACTTGCGGGGTGCCGTCTTCGTTTTTCACCAGGTGCATGGTGAGCATGATCATCCGGGCAACCCAGAAGAAAATGATGTCGAAGCCCGTCACCAGCACGTCAGTGGAGTGGAAGGTTTTCAGCGCGTCGGTTTTTTCCGGCCAGCCCAGGGTGGAGAACGTCCACAGGCCCGAACTGAACCAGGTGTCGAGTACGTCGTTGTCCTGTTGCAGCGCAACGTCCGGGCCCAGGTTGTTTTTGGCGCGGACTTCAGCTTCGTCGCGGCCTACATAGACCTTGCCCGACTCGTCGTACCAGGCCGGGATGCGATGGCCCCACCACAGCTGGCGGCTGATGCACCAGTCCTGGATGTCGCGCATCCACGAAAAGTACATGTTTTCGTACTGTTTAGGCACAAACGCGATGCGCCCGTCTTCCACGGCTGCAATGGCTGGTTCTGCCAGAGGCTTGGTCGATACGTACCACTGGTCCGTCAGCCACGGCTCGATGATGGTGCCGGAGCGGTCGCCTTTCGGTACTTTCAGGGCGTGATCGTCAACGCTGACCAGCAGGCCTGCTTCGTCAAAATCAGCAACGATTTGCTTGCGCGCTTCGAAGCGGTCCAGGCCGGCGTATTTGGCCGGCAGGGTGCCGTCGACGGTTTCGTTGAGCTTGCCGTCGAGGTTGAACACCTGGGCAGCAGCCAGCACTTTGGCGTTTTTGTCGAAGATGTTCAGCAGCGGCAGGTTGTGGCGCTTGCCGACTTCGTAGTCGTTGAAATCGTGGGCCGGGGTGATCTTCACGCAACCGGTGCCGAATTCAGGGTCGCAGTAGTCGTCCGCGATGATCGGGATACGACGGCCAACCAGTGGCAGCTCGACGAACTTGCCGATCAGGGCCTTGTAGCGTTCGTCTTCCGGGTTAACGGCAACAGCGGCGTCGCCCAGCATGGTTTCCGGACGGGTGGTAGCAACCACCAGGTAGTCCAGACCTTCTGCGGTCGTTGCGCCGTCAGCCAGCGGGTAGCGCAGGTTCCACAGGAAACCTTTCTCGTCGTGGTTTTCCACTTCAAGGTCGGAAATGGCGGTGTGCAGCTTGGTGTCCCAGTTGACCAGGCGCTTGCCGCGATAGATCAGGCCGTCTTCGTGCAGGCGTACGAAGGCTTCTTTCACGGCTTCTGACAGGCCGTCATCCATGGTGAAGCGTTCGCGGCTCCAGTCTACGGACGAGCCAAGGCGACGGATCTGACGGCTGATATTGCCGCCGGACTGGTCTTTCCATTCCCAGATTTTATCGAGGAATTTTTCGCGACCCAGGTCGTGGCGGTTCAGACCTTGTGCTTCGATCTGACGCTCAACCAGCATCTGGGTGGCGATACCCGCATGGTCGGTGCCCGGCTGCCACAGGGTGTTGCGACCCTGCATGCGGCGGAAACGGATCAGGGCGTCCATGATCGCGTTGTTGAAACCGTGACCCATGTGCAAGCTGCCGGTGACGTTCGGCGGCGGGATCATGATGGTGTACGGGTCGCCCGCGCCTTGCGGGGCAAAATAATTCTCTTCTTCCCAGGTTTTGTACCAGGAAGTTTCAATGGCGTGCGGCTGGTAGGTCTTATCCATGCGCGGCGGGACCCTATTGGCATTAATTCAGGAAAGCCGACAAGTATAGCGGGGTGGGACTGCGCGGGGAACCTATTGCTGTTGTGGGAGCGGGCTGGCTCGCGATACGGGCGATGCGGTGCATCTGGTTCATCAAGGCGCTGCAGTCGCGAGCAAGCCCGCGGCCACAGGGTCAGCTTTGATGTTGTGCGAGCAAGCGCTCCATATGCGCATCGAGGCGGCGTTTGATCTCGGTTTCGATGTGCGGGGCGAAGTCGTTGATCACGTCCTGCATGATGGCCTGGGCTGCCGTGCGCAGCTCTTTGTCCAGATGCACCAGCAGTGCGTCCGGAGTTTTTTCTGCCACGGGTGCCGGGGTAATGCCGACCAGCGGTATTTGCTCGGGCTCGGGTTCTTCGCTGATGACTTCAGACAACAATGGAATCTGCGCGTCTTCGCCGCCCACCATCTCTGTCAGCAGCGGCGGTTGCAGGCCCTCATCGCCGAGCAGCTTGCGAATGGACTCAAGATCATCGAGCAGGTGTGCAGCTTTTTGCGGCGAATTGGAGGTGTCCATCGTGTGCTCAGAGTCGTTGTAGCTTGTGGTCTTGCAGAGGATAGCCCTGTTCACGGTAGAAGCGGAAACTCTCCCGTGCGGCCAGTCGGACGGCGGGGTCTTCGACCACCACTTCAGCCACGCGGGCGAAGCGTTTGAAGAATTCGGGGACTTTGAGGTCCAGGTTGATCAGTAAGTCCTGATGGCTTGGCGGTGCTTCTGTGCAGCCCATGACAACGACGCCGTCGGGTTCGTCTTCGGTGTTGCTGTGGGGCACGAAGCTTTCGCCCTTGAAGCGCCACAGGCGTTCATCCAGATCCTGACGTTGAGCGCTGTCGGTGCAGTGTAAATACACCCTGTGGCCCAGACGCCAGGCCTTTTCGGTGAGTTTGCAGGCGAAATCCAGCCGCGCGGAAGGTTCGGCGCTGGGCAGGATATAAAAGTCGACCTTGGTCAACTCGGCGTTGGGTTCCGGGGTCATTGCGGTTCCTGAATCGGGACCGCGCCGCCGTCAGGCGGCGCAGCCTTCGATTGTCAGCTTCAAGCGTTGGCGCGATCGAGCAGGTATTGAGTCAGCAGGGGGACCGGGCGGCCACTGGCACCCTTGTCCTTGCCGCCGCTGACCCATGCCGTGCCGGCGATATCCAGGTGAGCCCAGTTATAGGCCTTGGCGAAGCGCGACAGGAAGCAGCCTGCGGTAATGGCGCCACCTTTGGGACCGCCGATGTTGGCCATGTCAGCGAACGGGCTGTCCAGCTGTTCCTGGTACTCGTCGAACAACGGCAGTTGCCATGCACGGTCGTCTGCCAGTTTGCCGGCTTCCAGCAGTTGGCCGATCAACTCGTCGTTGTTGCCCATCAGGCCGGAGGTGTGAGCGCCCAGTGCAACCATGCAAGCGCCGGTCAGGGTGGCGATGTCGATCACGGCCTGAGGCTTGAAGCGCTCGGCGTAGGTCAGTGCATCGCACAGCACCAGGCGGCCTTCGGCGTCGGTGTTGAGGATTTCGACCGTCTGGCCGCTCATGGTGGTCACGATGTCGCCCGGGCGTGCAGCACCACCGCTCGGCATGTTCTCGGCGCACGCCAGGATGCATACCAGGTTGATCGGCAGTTTCAGTTCCAGTACGGCGCGCAGTGTGCCGAACACGCTGGCAGCACCGCCCATGTCGTACTTCATTTCATCCATGCCGGCGCCCGGCTTGAGGCTGATGCCGCCGGTGTCGAACGTAATGCCCTTGCCGACCAGTACGTACGGTTTTTCGGATTTCTTGCCGCCGGCGTAGTTCATTACGATCAGGCGAGGTGGCTGGTCACTGCCCTGGCCTACGGCATAGAACGCGCCCATGCCCAGATCCTTGATTTTCTTCTCATCAAGAATCTCGACTTTCAGGCCTTTGAATTCCTTGCCCAGATCCTTGGCCTGTTCGGCCAGGAAAATCGGATGGCAGATATTGGGTGGCAGGTTGCCCAGATCGCGGGTGAATGACATGCCCGAAGCGATCGCCTGGGCGTGGGTCACGGCGCGCTGAACTTCAGCCTGTGCTGCTTTAATGGTCAGCAGGGTGATTTTCTTCAGGGCACGAGGTTCGGCTTTCTGGCTTTTGAAACGGTCGAAGGTGTATCCGCCGTCGATCAGGGTTTCTGCCAGCAGGCGGTTTTTGCTGTAGCTGTCACGACCCTTGACCACCAGTTCGTCGAGAGCAAACACCGCATCGCTGCCGCCCAGGCCTTTTAATACGCCCAGTGCGCCGCTGATGATTTTACGGAACGGGCGGTCGCCCAACTCGTCATCCTTGCCGGTGCCCAGCAGCAGCACGCGCTCGGCCTTGAGGTTGGGCAGGCTGTGCAGCAGCAGGCTTTGACCGGTTTTACCCGCCAGATCCCCGCGCTTGAGTACTGCGCTAATGGCGCCGCCGGTGAGTTCGTCGATGATGGTGGCGGTAGGGCCCAGCTTGCGGCCTTCGCCGATGGCGACCACCAGAGTGGCGGTTTTCAACGTTTCTGGGCTAACGCTTTTTACAACCAGTTCCATGTCGGGGTCCCTGAATCAAATGGTCAACATGCGCACAAACAGTACTGTTTGCTTGCTTGATAGATGAAGCGCTTCACCTGTGATTAAGGCTGGCGTCAAGGCGGGCAGTTTGAACCCCGCCGCAGGAGCCTGACAACCCCGGTATTTGGCCAGCGGGGTACTTTCAAGACTGCGCAGTGACAGGGGCGGTCATTCACAGGATAATGCGCCATCTTTTTAGACGGCCCGTCTCATCTATGATGAGGTATGGGCCGACTCGTTATGCTGTTTGTTTGGCCGCCTTAGCCTGACGACCCTGGAGTGTCTGGTTTGATCGTCTTCCGTTATCTATCCCGCGAAGTCCTGCTTACATTGAGCGCTGTCAGCGCTGTGCTGCTGGTCATCATCATGAGCGGTCGTTTCATCAAGTATCTCGCTCAGGCCGCCTCGGGTGCCCTGGATCCGGGGTCATTGTTCCTGATCATGGGGTTCCGCCTGCCAGGCTTCATGCAGCTGATCCTGCCGCTGGGGCTGTTTCTGGGTATTCTGCTGTCCTACGGTCGCTTGTACCTTGAAAGCGAAATGACCGTTCTGTCGGCCACCGGCATGAGTCGTCAGCGCTTGCTGGCCATCACTATGGCTCCTGCTGCGCTGATTGCCCTGATCGTGGCCTGGCTCAGCCTGAGCCTGGCACCCCAGGGCGCCAATGAATTTCAGCTGTTGCTCAATAAGCAAGATGCCCTGACCGAGTTCGACACCCTGGAGGCTGGTCGTTTTCAGTCCTTGAGTGACGGCACGCGGGTGACTTACACCGAAGAACTGAGCAATAACCGTAGCCTTTTGTCCGGCGTCTTCATTACTCAGAAGAAGCTCGGAGAGGATGCTGCGGACCGCAGTATTTCTGTGCTGCTGGCGCAAAAGGGTCGCCAGGAGATTCGTCCTGACGGCAGTCGCTGGTTGATTCTGGACGATGGCTATCGCTATGACGGCAATCCGGGGCAGGCCGATTACCGTGCCATCAAGTACGACACCTACGGTGTATTGCTGCCAAAACCGGAAGTCAGCAATGATGTGACCGATCGTGACGCCATCCCGACTCCGGACCTTATCGGCAACCCGGCACCCCGTGCGGTCGCCGAGTTGCAATGGCGTATAGCTTTCCCGCTGCTGGTATTTATCGTGACCCTGATCGCGGTGCCGTTGTCGCGGGTCAATCCTCGCCAGGGGCGCTTCCTCAAGCTGTTGCCGGCCATTCTGCTTTATATGGGCTACCTCAGCATGCTGACCTGGGGGCGAGGCCTGCTTGAAGGCGGCAAAATCCCGTTGGCGCTGGGCTTGTGGTGGGTGCATGGCCTGTTCCTGGTCATTGGCCTGGGGCTGATGTATTGGGAGCCGCTGCGCTTGAAACTGGCAAGTCGCCGTAGTGCCGAGGAGATGGCCCGTGGTTAAGCTCGACCGCTACATTGGTAGCAGTGTGTTATTTGCGATTTTGGCCGTGCTGGGGATTATTCTGGGTCTGGCGCTGCTGTTTGCGTTGATCGATGAGATGCGCAGTATCAGCAGCAGCTACACCATCCTGGATGTGTTCAGTTTTGTCATGCTGACCGCGCCGCGCCGCTTGTATGAAATGCTGCCGATGGCAGCGTTGATTGGCTGTCTGATTGGCCTGGGTGGCCTTGCCAGCAACAGTGAACTGACCATCATGCGTGCTGCGGGCGTGTCCCTGGGGCGCATTGTTTGGGCCGTCATGAAGCCGATGCTGGTGCTGATGCTGGCGGGCGTGCTGATTGGCGAGTACGTGGTTCCGGCCACCGAGAACATCGCTCAGGCCAATCGCGCGCTGGCGCAGGGTGGCGGTGATTCCCAAAGCTCCAAGCACGGTCTGTGGCATCGTCAGGGGGACGAGTTCATCCACATCAACGCTGTTCAGCCCAATGGCCTGCTTTACGGCGTGACCCGGTATCGTTTTGACAAAGATCACCAGATGCAGTCGGCCAGCTTCGCCAAAAAGGCGCAGTTCGACCAGGGTAACTGGCAGTTGAGCGACGTGAGCACCACGCTTTTTCACGGTAACAGCACTGAAGTTGTAAAGACCCCTGAAGAGCGCTGGGATGTGTCATTGAGCCCGCAGTTGCTCAATACCGTGGTCATGGCTCCCGAGTCGCTGTCGATCGCGGGTTTGTGGAGCTACATCCATTACCTCAAGGATCAGGGGCTGAATAATGGCCGTTACTGGCTGGCCTTTTGGGTCAAGGTGTTGCAGCCGCTGGTAACGGCTGCGCTGGTGTTGATGGCCATATCCTTCATCTTCGGCCCGTTGCGCTCTGTTACTCTGGGCCAGCGGGTATTTACCGGGGTGCTGGTCGGATTCGTCTTCAAGATCGCGCAAGACCTGTTGGGGCCATTGAGCCTGGTGTTCGGTTTCTCGCCGCTGTTCGCGGTGCTGGTACCGGCTGCCATCTGTGCTCTGGCCGGTTTCTGGCTGTTACGCCGGGCGGGTTGATGAGCGGTCATTGAGTCAATCAAGAGCCTCTATCTCGCGATAGGGGCTTTTTTGTAGGTGTCCATTGGCCTGTGAACGTGACGCTTGGCGAGAGGATCAGGTACAATTCCCGGCTATTTTTCGGCGGGCAGTCTGCCTGCGACTTTTTTGAGTGTTGACCCGTGAGTGATTTGAGTCATATCCGCAATTTCTCCATCATCGCCCACATTGACCATGGCAAGTCGACGCTGGCCGATCGCTTCATCCAGATGTGCGGTGGCCTGAGTGCCCGCGAAATGGAAGCCCAGGTACTGGACTCCATGGACCTCGAGCGTGAGCGCGGGATCACTATCAAGGCCCACAGCGTCACCTTGTATTACACGGCCAAAGACGGCATTACCTATCAATTGAACTTCATTGATACGCCGGGACACGTTGACTTCACCTACGAAGTCAGCCGTTCCCTGGCAGCCTGTGAAGGTGCCTTGCTGGTAGTCGATGCGGGGCAGGGCGTAGAAGCCCAGTCCGTTGCCAACTGCTACACCGCCATCGAGCAGGGCCTTGAGGTCATGCCGGTGCTGAACAAGATCGACCTGCCGCAGGCCGATCCTGATCGCGTGAAGGAAGAAATCGAAAAAATCATTGGCATTGATGCCACTGATGCCGTGACCTGCAGCGCCAAAACCGGCCTGGGCGTCGACGAAGTGCTTGAGCGCCTGGTGCACACCATTCCTGCGCCAACCGGTAACTACGAAGATCCGCTGCAAGCGTTGATCATCGACTCCTGGTTCGACAACTACCTGGGCGTTGTGTCCCTGGTTCGCGTGCGCCACGGCCGCGTGAAAAAGGGCGACAAGATCCTGGTCAAGTCCACCGGCAAGATGCACCTGGTAGACAGCGTGGGTGTGTTCAACCCCAAGCACACGGCTACCACTGACCTGAAGGCCGGTGAAGTAGGCTTCATCATTGCCGGCATCAAGGACATTCATGGTGCGCCAGTGGGCGATACCCTGACCTTGAGCACGACGCCTGACGTCGACGTACTGCCAGGTTTCAAGCGTATTCAGCCTCAGGTTTACGCGGGTCTGTTCCCGGTAAGCTCTGACGACTTCGAAGACTTTCGCGAAGCCCTGCAAAAGCTCACGCTGAACGATTCGTCGCTGCAGTACACCCCGGAAAGCTCCGATGCACTGGGCTTCGGCTTCCGTTGCGGCTTCCTGGGCATGTTGCACATGGAGATCATCCAGGAGCGCCTTGAGCGCGAGTACGACCTGGACCTGATCACCACGGCCCCAACCGTAATTTTCGAACTGCTGCTCAAGACGGGCGAAACGATTTACGTCGACAACCCGTCCAAGCTACCAGACGTCTCTTCGATTGAAGACATTCGCGAGCCAATCGTGCGCGCCAATATCCTTGTGCCTCAAGAGCACCTGGGTAACGTCATTACCCTGTGCATTGAAAAGCGCGGCGTTCAGCACGACATGTTGTTCCTGGGTTCTCAGGTGCAAGTGACCTACGATTTGCCGATGAACGAAGTGGTTCTGGACTTCTTCGACCGTCTCAAATCCACCAGTCGCGGCTATGCTTCGCTTGATTACCATTTCAACCGTTATCAGTCGGCCAATCTGGTCAAGCTCGATGTACTGATCAACGGCGAGAAAGTTGATGCTCTGGCACTGATTGTTCACCGCGACAACGCTCACTACAAAGGGCGTGCGTTGACCGAGAAGATGAAAGAGCTGATTCCGCGTCAGATGTTCGATGTGGCAATTCAGGCTGCCATTGGCGGCCAAATCATTGCGCGCTCGTCTGTTAAAGCGCTCCGAAAAAACGTACTGGCCAAATGCTACGGTGGTGACGTTAGCCGTAAGCGCAAGCTGTTGGAAAAGCAGAAAGCCGGTAAAAAACGCATGAAGCAAGTGGGTAACGTGGAAATTCCACAAGAAGCCTTCCTTGCAGTGCTCAGGTTGGATAGCTAGGTCCTATGTCACTAAATTTCCCGCTGTTGCTGGTCATTGCTGTTGCCGTGTGCGGTTTGCTGGCGCTGCTCGATTTGGTCTTCCTGGCTCCTCGCCGGCGCAAGGCCATTGCCAACTATCAAGCCAGTGTTACTCCGGTTGATATGCAGGTAGTCGAAAAGCTCAACAAGGAACCGCTGCTGGTTGAATACGGCAAGTCGTTCTTCCCGGTGTTGTTCATCGTGCTGGTGCTGCGTTCGTTTCTGGTTGAGCCGTTCCAGATCCCGTCCGGTTCGATGAAGCCGACCCTGGATGTGGGCGACTTCATTTTGGTGAATAAATTTTCGTACGGGATCCGCTTGCCGGTACTGGACACGAAAATCATCGAAGTGGGTGATCCGAAGCGGGGCGATGTGATGGTGTTTCGTTACCCAAGCGATCCGACAGTCAACTACATCAAGCGTGTAGTGGGTCTGCCGGGCGACAAGATTCGCTACACCAGCGACAAGCATCTCTATGTCAACGACAAGCCGGTAGCCGAGCAATTGGTGGGTGTCGAAGCTGGCACCCTGGGCAGTGCCGAGTTGTACAAAGAGAAGCTGGGCGAAGTCGAGCACATGATCCGCAAGGAAATGAGCCGCTATCGTGCGCCGCCTGACAAGGAGTGGACGGTTCCGGCCGGGCATTACTTCATGATGGGCGACAATCGCGACAATTCGAACGACAGCCGTTACTGGGATGATCCGAACATTCCCAAAGACGAGCTGGGCATGGTCCCCGACAAGAACATTGTCGGCAAGGCCTTCGCTGTTTGGATGAGCTGGCCGGAGCCCAAGGCGAGCAACCTGCCGAACTTCTCGCGGGTTGGTCTGATCAAGTAGCCAAAAACGGCGCTGTTAATAACAGCGCCGAATGCTTTTCAGGTGTACGAATAAGTCGTATGCCTGAGTATTCAGGATGTGGATTTGAACAAAGCGTTAAGTGTGACGGCGGCGAACAGCCTGTTCCCTGTCCATTTGCTATGCGATAAACGAACATCACTGATCCCTAATATCGGTCCGGTGGTGACATTCGGCCACGAACTCAGCGTGGGTAAATCGTGAGTTTTTCTTTAGAACGTTTAGAGCGTCAGCTCGGCTACACCTTCAAAGACCAGGAACTGATGATTCTGGCCCTGACACACCGCAGTTTCGCGGGGCGCAATAACGAGCGCCTTGAGTTCCTGGGTGATGCCATTCTCAATTTTGTTGCCGGTGAAGCACTGTTTGACCGCTTCCCGTTGGCCCGAGAAGGCCAGTTGTCGCGTCTGCGCGCACGCCTGGTAAAAGGCGAAACCCTGGCCGTACTGGCCCGTGGTTTTGAGTTGGGCGAGTACCTGCGCCTGGGCTCGGGTGAGCTCAAAAGCGGTGGTTTTCGCCGCGAATCGATCCTGGCTGATGCCCTTGAAGCGCTGATTGGCGCCATTTACCTGGATGCGGGCATGGACGCCGCCCGTGACCGCGTACTGGCCTGGCTTGCCAGCGAGTTCGAGACGTTGACCCTGGTCGACACCAATAAAGATCCAAAGACCCGTCTGCAAGAGTTCTTGCAGTCGCGTGCCTGCGATCTGCCGCGTTACGAAGTGGTAGATATCCAGGGCGAACCGCATTGCCGCACATTCTTCGTTGAGTGCGAAATTGCCCTATTGAATGAAAAAAGCCGAGGTCAGGGTGTGAGTCGTCGTATTGCCGAACAGGTAGCGGCCGCCGCAGCACTGATAGCCCTTGGCGTGGAGAATGGCCATGACTGATACAACTGCAACTCGCTGTGGCTACGTTGCCATTGTTGGTCGACCAAACGTGGGTAAATCCACACTGCTGAACCACATTCTGGGTCAAAAGCTGGCGATCACTTCGCGCAAACCCCAGACCACCCGTCACAACATGCTGGGCATCAAGACCGAAGGCAACGTGCAAGCGGTCTACGTTGATACCCCGGGCATGCACAAGGGCGGCGAAAAGGCCCTTAACCGCTACATGAACAAAACCGCTTCGGCGGCGTTGAAAGACGTCGACGTAGTGATCTTCGTTGTCGACCGTACCAAGTGGACCGACGAAGATCAGATGGTGCTGGAACGTGTGCAGTATGTGACCGGACCGCTGATCGTAGCGCTGAACAAGACCGACCGCATCGAAGACAAGGCCGAGTTGATGCCGCACCTGAGCTGGCTTCAGGAGCAACTGCCGAACGCCCAGATCATTCCGATCTCCGCTCAGCATGGTCACAACCTTGAAGCCCTGGAGCGCGTGATCGCCGATCACCTGCCGGAAAACGATCACTTCTTCCCGGAAGACCAGATCACTGACCGCAGCAGCCGCTTCCTGGCTGCCGAGCTGGTGCGTGAAAAAATCATGCGCCAGATGGGCGCCGAGCTGCCGTACCAGATCACTGTCGAAATCGAAGAGTTCAAGCAGCAGGGCAAAACCCTGCATATCCATGCCTTGATTCTGGTTGAGCGTGACGGTCAGAAGAAAATCATCATTGGCGACAAGGGCGAGCGTATCAAGCGCATCGGCACCGAAGCGCGCAAGGACATGGAGCTGCTGTTCGACTCCAAGGTCATGCTGAACCTGTGGGTTAAAGTCAAAGGCGGCTGGTCCGACGACGAACGCGCCCTGCGTTCTCTGGGCTACGGCGACCTGTAAGCACGGCACTACCCCCTGTGGGAGCACCGCCGCTCCCACTTTGGTTTTGTGCTGTTCTTCCTGGCAGTGTTTGCCTTCTGAGATAGCTGAGTTCCATGTCCAGCAAAGCCCCCACAGCCCAACTCGCCTACGTCCTGCACAGTCGTCCCTATCGTGAGACCAGCGCTCTGGTGGATTTCATCACGCCTCAAGGTCGCCTGCGGGCAGTGTTGCGCAGTGCGCGGGGCAAGGCGGGCTCGTTGGCCAGGCCCTTTGTCCCGCTGGAAATCGAGTTTCGCGGGCGGGGCGAGTTGAAAAACGTAGGGCGCATGGAGAGCGCGGGTATCTCTACCTGGCTCAATGGCGAAGCGCTGTTCAGCGGTCTTTATCTCAACGAACTGCTGGTGCGGCTTTTGCCTGCCGAAGACCCTCATCCGGCGGTCTTCGACCACTATGCGGCAACGCTTTTGGCATTGGCTGAAGGGCGACCGCTGGAGCCACTGCTGCGGGCGTTCGAGTGGCGCTTGCTGGACGATTTGGGCTATGGCTTTTCCCTGGCTCATGACATTCACGGCGAGCCGGTGGCGGCTGATGGCATGTATCGGTTGCAGGTAGATGCGGGGCTTGAGCGGATTTATCTGGTGCAGCCCGGGCTGTTTCATGGCGCAGAACTGCACGGGATGGCCGAGGCTGACTGGACCGTTCCTGGCGCCTTGTCTGCTGCCAAGCGCCTGATGCGTCAGGCACTGGCCGTGCATTTGGCTGGCAAGCCCCTGGCCAGTCGCGAGTTGTTTCGCAAGCCCTGAATAGACCGGTATGCTGTGCGCCGAATCGTCAACTCTTCAGGAGAGCCCCAGTGACCCAAAGCAATCGCATTCTTCTCGGCGTGAACATCGACCACGTAGCCACGCTGCGTCAGGCTCGCGGCACGCGTTACCCTGACCCGGTCAAGGCTGCGCTGGACGCCGAAGAGGCGGGCGCCGACGGCATCACCGTACATCTGCGCGAAGACCGTCGGCACATTCAAGAGCGTGATGTGTTGCTGCTCAAGGACGTGCTGCAAACGCGCATGAACTTCGAAATGGGCGTGACTGAAGAAATGATGGTATTTGCCGAGCACATTCGCCCGGCTCATATCTGCCTGGTGCCCGAAACCCGTCAGGAACTGACCACTGAAGGCGGTCTGGATGTAGCCGGGCAAGAGGCGCGGATCAAAGCCGCTGTCGAGCGTCTGGCCAAAATCGGTTGTGAAGTGTCGCTGTTCATCGATGCGGACGAGCGTCAGATTGAAGCGTCAAGGCGTGTCGGTGCACCTGCTATCGAACTGCACACTGGCCGCTATGCCGACGCGCAAACCCCTTCCGACGTCGCTGAAGAGTTGCAGCGCGTGGCACAGGGGGTGGCGTTTGGTCTGGCCCAGGGGTTGATCGTCAACGCCGGCCACGGCTTGCACTACCACAACGTGGAAGCGGTAGCGGCAATCAAGGGGATTAACGAGTTGAACATTGGCCATGCGCTGGTGGCGCATGCGTTGTTCGTGGGCTTCAAATCAGCTGTGGCCGAGATGAAAGCGCTGATAGTGGCTGCTGCTAAGGTTTAAGTAGATCAGGCATGAATCGCTCTACAGCTGTGGCTCTTCCTTGGGCTTGGTCTTGTCGATACCGGGGATGTGCAGCTTGCTGTCAGCAGCCTGATCGCCTTCAAGTTGCGGCTGTGTGGCCCATGTCAGGATGTCGTAGTAACGACGGATGTTGGCCACAAAATGCACCGGCTCACCGCCTCGTGCGTAGCCATAGCGTGTCTTGCTGTACCACTGCTTCTGCGCAAGGCGAGGCAGCATCTTCTTCACGTCCAGCCACTTGTTCGGGTTCAGGCCTTCTTTCTTGGCCAGTTTGCGTGCGTCTTCCAGATGTCCGCCGCCAACGTTGTAGGCCGCCAGCGCAAACCACGTGCGGTCAGGCTCCTCAATGTCATCGTCCAGCTCGCTCTTGATCAGCGCGAGGTATTTGGCGCCGCCCATGATGCTCTGCTTTGCATCCAGGCGGTTGGAAACGCCCATGGCTTGCGCAGTGTTCTGGGTCAGCATCATCAGGCCGCGAACGCCGGTCTTGGACGTTACCGTGGGCTGCCACAATGATTCCTGGTAGCCCATGGCTGCGAGCAGGCGCCAGTCGATCTGTTCTTTTTTTGCGGCATCCTTGAAGAACTTTTCATACTTGGGCAGACGCTGCTGCAGGTGCTGGGCGAAGGTGTAGGCACCCACGTAGCCCAGTACATCCACGTGCCCGTAATAGCGGTCTTTGAGGCGTTGCAGGGTGCCGTTCTTCTCGACCTTGTCCAGGTACGCATTGATCTCGTTGAGCAGGCTGTTGTCTTCACCTGCGGCAACTGCCCAGCGCTGGCTGCGTGCGTCGCCCAGATCAAATGCCACACGAACATTGGGGAAGTACACCTGGTTCATGGCCACTTCGTTGGAGTCGACGAGTGTGAGGTCGATCTGGCCTTCATCGACCATGCGCAGCAAGTCAACGACTTCGACAGCGTCGGACTCGTCGTATTCAATCCCGGGGTATTGCTTCTTGAGTTCGGCAAGCTGCTCGGCGTGGGAGCTGCCTTTAAGTACGGTGATGCGTTTGCCAACCAGATCGGCTGGGGAGGTCGGACGCGATTGCCCGTTGCGATAGATGATCTGCGGCGTGACTTCAAGGTACGGGTGGGAGAACTTGGCTTGTTGCAGGCGCTTCTCGCTGCTGACCAGACCGGCAGCAGCCAAAACAGGGCCGTCGGGTTGGCTCAACTGATTGAACATTTCATCCAGGTTGTCAGCCGTTTCGATTTTAAGCTCTACCCCCAGATCGTCGGCAAAGCGCTTCACCAGCTCATATTCAAAGCCGGTTTCGCCATTGCGATCCTCGAAATAGGTCGCTGGGCTGTTACGGGTGATCACCCGCAGTACCCCGTCCTCCTTTACGCGCTCAAGGGTGCTGGGTTTTTCAACGCAGGCACCGAGCATCAGGAAGAGTCCGGTTGCGAAGAGCCATCTGGCGCAGCGCTGGCGGAATACAGTTAGAGAAAACATCCGCGCAGTATACGCAAAGCTGCGCAGGTGCCATATCTCGACAATTTTTGATCATTCTGATATTGGCTGCAAAAAACCCTGAAACCCCTGTGGAATGGGGGTCGGGTCACTGTCTAAAGATCATAAAAGACCATCTCTGAAGCGGCTGATAGCTATAAAGAATAAGGGTTTGGTCGATTAGCGACGTCTGGTGTGCGTCAGGTGTACCGTTTCGGGTGCCGAGGCGAACGGTTTAGGCTAGAATGCCGGGCCTCAAAGCATACCCCTCCCGAGGCTGTCCCGAAGATGTTGATCCTGCGCGGCGCTCCTGCCCTTTCTGCCTTTCGCCACAGCAAACTCCTTGCACAACTGAGCCTGAAGGTTCCGGCTGTCACTGGTTTGTATGCTGAATTCGCCCACTTTGCCGAAACGACCGGTGAGCTGACCAGCGATGAACAGCAGGTACTGGCTCGTCTCCTGAAGTACGGTCCAAGCGTACCGGTCCAAGAGCCGAGCGGCCGACTGTTCCTGGTGTTGCCGCGGTTTGGCACCATTTCCCCCTGGTCCAGCAAGGCCAGCGACATTGCCCGCAACTGTGGCCTGGCTAAAGTCCAGCGCCTGGAGCGAGGCATTGCGTTCTACGTGGCTGGCCAGTTCAGCGACGCTGATGCCGAGCTGATTGGTGCTGCACTGCATGACCGCATGACGCAAATCGTGCTGGGTAATCTCGAGCAGGCCAGCGGTCTGTTCAGTCACGCCGAGCCCAAGCCGCTGACAGCGATTGACGTGCTGGGTGGCGGTCGCGCCGCGCTGGAAAAAGCCAACGTCGAGTTGGGTCTGGCACTGGCTGAAGACGAAATCGACTATCTGGTCAACGCCTTCAACGGTTTGGGTCGCAACCCGCACGACATCGAACTGATGATGTTTGCCCAGGCCAACTCCGAGCATTGCCGTCACAAGATCTTCAACGCCAGTTGGGATATTGACGGCCAGAGCCAGGACAAAAGCCTGTTTGGCATGATCAAGAACACCTACGTGATGCACAGCGAGGGCGTTCTGTCTGCTTATAAGGACAACGCTTCGGTCATCGTAGGCAGTGTTGCCGGGCGTTTCTTCCCGGACCCTGAAACCCGCCAGTACGGCGCGGTGCAGGAGCCTGTACACATCCTGATGAAGGTCGAAACTCACAACCACCCAACCGCAATCGCCCCGTTCCCGGGTGCTGCGACCGGTTCCGGTGGCGAGATCCGTGACGAAGGCGCAACCGGTCGTGGTGCCAAGCCCAAGGCTGGCCTGACCGGCTTTACCGTATCCAACCTGCAGATCCCAGGCTTTGTACAGCCGTGGGAAGTGCCATACGGCAAGCCAGAGCGCATTGTTACCGCGCTGGACATCATGATCGAAGGCCCTCTGGGCGGTGCTGCGTTCAACAACGAATTCGGTCGTCCGGCCCTGACCGGTTACTTCCGTACCTTCGAGCAGTCCATCACGACTCCCCGCGGCGAAGAAGTCCGTGGTTACCACAAGCCCATCATGCTGGCTGGCGGCATGGGCAACATCCGCGCCGAACACGTACAGAAAGCCGAAATCACGGTTGGCTCCAAGCTGATCGTGCTCGGTGGCCCGGCGATGTTGATCGGCTTGGGCGGCGGCGCGGCTTCCTCGATGGCCACCGGCGCAAGCTCGGCTGACCTGGACTTCGCTTCGGTTCAGCGCGAAAACCCGGAAATGGAACGTCGTTGCCAGGAAGTGATCGACCGTTGCTGGCAGCTGGGCGACAAAAACCCGATCAGCTTCATCCACGACGTGGGTGCGGGCGGTCTGTCCAACGCTTTCCCGGAGTTGGTGAACGACGGTGAGCGTGGCGGTCGTTTTGAACTGCGCAATATTCCAAACGACGAGCCGGGCATGGCCCCGCACGAAATCTGGAGCAACGAATCCCAGGAACGTTACGTTCTGGCCGTGGGCGTCGAAGATTTCGACCGCTTCCAGGCGATTTGCGAACGCGAGCGTTGCCCGTTTGCCGTCGTCGGCGAAGCCACTGCCGAGCCGCAACTGACCGTCACCGACAGCCACTTCGGCAACAACCCGGTGGACATGCCACTGGAAGTGTTGCTGGGCAAGGCGCCGCGCATGCACCGTTCAGCAGTACGTGAAGCAGAGCTGGGCGATGATTTCGACCCGGCAGCGCTGAACATCGGCGAATGCGTTGAACGCGTCCTGCATCACCCGGCTGTAGCGAGCAAGAGCTTCCTGATCACCATCGGCGACCGTACCATCACCGGCCTGGTTGCTCGCGACCAGATGGTGGGTCCGTGGCAGGTGCCTGTGGCTGACGTTGCCGTCACCGCCACCAGCTTCGACGTCTACACCGGTGAAGCCATGGCCATGGGCGAGCGTACTCCGCTGGCACTGCTGGATGCCCCGGCATCGGGCCGCATGGCGATCGGCGAAACCCTGACCAACATCGCAGCTTCGCGGATCGGCAAGATCAGTGACATCAAGCTGTCTGCCAACTGGATGTCCGCTGCTGGTCACCCGGGTGAAGACGCCCGCCTGTACGACACCGTTAAAGCGGTCGGCATGGAGCTGTGCCCTGAGCTGGGCATCACCATTCCGGTGGGCAAGGACTCGATGTCCATGCAAACCCGCTGGAGCGAAGAGGGTACTGACAAGACGGTCACCTCGCCGCTGTCGTTGGTCGTTACCGGTTTTGCCCCGGTGCTCGATGTGCGCCAGACCCTGACCCCCGTGCTGCGCATGGACAAGGGCCTGACCGATCTGGTTCTGATCGATCTGGGTCGTGGCCAAAACCGTATGGGCGCCTCCATCCTGGCTCAAACCTACGGCAAGCTGGGTAAACAGGCTCCCGACGTTGATGACGCAGAAGACCTCAAGGCTTTCTTCGCCGTGATCCAGGGCTTGAATGCCGACGGCCATCTGCTGGCTTACCACGACCGTTCCGACGGTGGTTTGCTGACCAGCGTGATGGAAATGGCGTTTGCCGGTCACTGTGGTGTCAACCTGGTCCTCGACGGCCTGGCTGAAACTGCTGCCGACATTCCTGCGATCCTGTTCAACGAAGAGTTGGGTGCAGTGATCCAGGTTCGCCAGGACTCCATGGCAGACATCCTTGCGCAGTTCAGCGCTGCCGGTTTGGGCGACTGCGTATCGGTCATTGGCCAGCCGCGCAACTGTGACGATGTAAGCATCGAGTTCAATGGCGAGACCGTGTTTGAAGGTCAGCGCCGTCTGCTGCAACGTCAGTGGGCTGAAACCAGCTACCAGATCCAGCGTATGCGCGACAACGCCGAGTGCGCGGAGCAAGAGTTCGCCGTGTTGCTTGAAGAAGACAATCCGGGCCTGAGCGTCAAGCTGAGCTTTGATGTCAACGAGAACATCAGCGCGCCGTACATCAAGACAGGCATTCGCCCTCAAGTGGCCGTACTGCGTGAGCAGGGTGTAAACGGTCAGGTTGAAATGGCAGCGGCGTTCGATCGCGCCGGCTTCAATGCCATTGACGTCCACATGAGCGACATTCTGGCCGGCCGTGTCGACCTGAACGAGTTCAAGGGCCTGGTTGCCTGCGGTGGTTTCTCCTACGGCGACGTGCTGGGTGCCGGTGAAGGCTGGGCCAAGTCGGCTCTGTTCAATGCCCGTGCCCGTGATGCGTTCCAGAGCTTCTTTGAGCGTACCGACAGCTTCTCCCTGGGTGTGTGCAACGGTTGCCAGATGATGTCCAACCTGAGCGAATTGATTCCGGGCAGCGAGCTGTGGCCACACTTCGTGCGCAACCGCTCCGAGCAGTTCGAAGCCCGTGTGGCGATGGTCCAGGTGCAGGAGTCGAACTCGATCTTCCTGCAGGGCATGGCCGGTTCGCGCATGCCAATCGCCATTGCTCACGGTGAAGGTCATGCCGAGTTCGCCAGCGAAGAAGCCATGCTGCAAGCGGATCTGTCCGGTTCTGTGGCGCTGCGTTTCGTCGACAACCACGGCAAGGTCACTGAAAACTACCCGGCCAACCCGAACGGCTCGCCGCGCGGGATTACCGGCCTGACCAGCAGTGACGGGCGTGTCACCATCATGATGCCGCACCCTGAGCGTGTGTTCCGCGCCGTACAGAACTCGTGGCGTCCAGAAGAGTGGAACGAAGATGCGCCGTGGTTGCGCATGTTCCGTAACGCTCGTGCTTGGGTCAATTAAAGGCTGGGTAGATTAAAAGCGATGTACAAGCTCAGCTTCTTCGTTCCCCCAAGCCACGTGGACGTGGTCAAAAATGCCGTATTCGCCGCCGGTGGCGGACGAATCGGCAATTATGACCACTGCGCCTGGCAGACCTTGGGCCAGGGCCAGTTTCGCGCGCTGGACGGCAGTCAGCCGTTTATCGGGCAAACCGGCCAGGTCGAATATGTCGGGGAATGGAAAGTTGAGCTGGTCGTCGCAGACGATCTTGTCCACGACGTGGTGGCTGCGCTCAAGCACAGCCACCCGTATGAAACGCCCGCTTATGAAGTGTGGCGTTTGGCTGATCTCTAGCTGCAATGCGTATAAAAAACCCGCTGAACCGGTAACGGTCAGCGGGTTTTTTGTTATGTGCGTGGCGTGGGGCTAAGGGCGGATTTCAACCATCGTGCCGTCCTTGACCAGGTTCCAGACTTCGCGCATTTCGTGGTTTTTCATTGCGATGCAGCCATCGGTCCAGTCCAGGGTGTGGAACAGTTCTTCAGGGTTTTCTTCGCTGTCCGGCGTGCCGTGGATCATGATCATCGACCCGGGGTTCACGCCTTCACGCCGGGCGGTGGCCGCGTCGCTGATATTGGGGTAGTTGATGTGCATGGCCAGGTTGAACTTGTCGCTTTTTTTGCGCCAGTCGACCCAGTACAGCCCCTCAGGTGTGCGTTTGTCTCCCTCGCGCATTTTTGGCCCCTTGGGTTGTTTGCCCAGGGAGATGCGGTAGGTCTTGATCGGTTTGCCATCGCTGATCAGTTGCAACTTGCGGGCAGACTTGAGCACAAGAACCTTGTCGATACTTTGCCCGGCGTGCGCAGAGGGTGCCGATGGGGTTGACTGGAGTACCTGATTCTTATCGACGGGTTTGCCGTTTACGGTGATGACAACAGAAGCCTGGCAGGTAACGGCAAATGAAAAGCAAAGAGCAGCGAGCAACCAACGCATTAGAGGGATATTCCTGAGGTGCAAGGCGAACAGCATTATTGTTGGGGTTTGATCAGGCTGGACAGGGGCGCTACAGCCTCGCTGCGCACGGGGTAGGTGTTGTCCCGGCGGTCAGCGAAAAAGCATTCTAGGGTACGGCTGACCGTGCGGAAAGCCAGCTCTGACCAAGGGATGTCAGCTTCTTCAAAAAGCCGGACTTCAAGGCTCTCTTCACCGGCTGAAAAATCGAGGCTTTGCAGCTCGGCACGATAAAAAATATGCACCTGATTAATGTGCGGTACATCGATCAGGGTGTAGATGTTCAGGTTTTCAACTGCAGCGCAGGCTTCTTCGAGGGTTTCACGTCGAGCTGCATTTTCGACCGTCTCGCCGTTTTCCATGAAACCTGCGGGCAGCGTCCAGTAGCCTTTGCGCGGCTCGATGGCGCGACGGCACAACAGCACTTGTGTGCCCCAGGTCGGCAGGCAGCCGGCAACGATATTCGGGTTCTGATAGTGAATGGTCTGGCAGTGGTCGCACACATACCGCAGGCGTGAATCGCCTTGTGGGATGTGTTGGCTGACGGAGTGGCCGCACTGGCTGCAAAATTTCATGCTGGGGTCTCTGGCTCTGGCGCCTATCTTGGGGGCTGAGGCGGCCTCGCGGCAAGTGCGATATGGCGGCTGCGACACTGTGGGGCTTGGGTGCTGCCCACGATTTGGTGCATGATGCCCGATAAGTGACGGATCGAGATGACCTATGCTGGACGAGCTGCTTGGCCGTGTAAGCCGCTACACCCCGCGCACGCTGGAAACGGAACGGAATTTCCCCGAGGCTGCCGTGCTGTTGCCGGTGACGCGCAGCGCTGAACCCGAACTGATTCTGACCCTGCGTGCCAGCGGGTTGTCGACCCACGGCGGTGAAGTGGCTTTCCCGGGCGGGCGCCGCGATCCTGAAGACCCGGATCTGGTATTTACCGCCCTGCGTGAGGCCGAAGAAGAGATCGGTCTGCCGCCCGGGCTGGTCGAAGTCATCGGGCCGCTGAGCCCTTTGATTTCGTTGCACGGTATCCGTGTGACGCCCTACGTTGGCCTCGTCCCGGACTACGTTGAATACCTGGCCAACGACGCCGAAATTGCTGCCGTGTTCAGCGTACCTCTGGAGTTTTTTCGCCAGGACCCCCGTGAGCACACCCATCGCATCGATTATCAGGGGCGCAGCTGGTATGTGCCGAGCTACCGTTTTGGGGTTTATAAAATCTGGGGGCTCACGGCAATCATGATCGTTGAGCTGATGAACCTGCTGTACGACGACGTCAATATCAATCTGCATACCCCGCCTGAGCGTTCCATTCCAATCTAGAGCCGTCAGCAGACGGCCACGCTGCCTTGAGGACATCTGCATGAAATACAGCCTGGGCGACTCGCTCGTCGAAACCCATCCAGAAAGCTGGACCGCGCCCAACGCCACCCTGATCGGCAAGGTGCGCCTGGAGGAGGGTGCCAGTGTCTGGTTCAACGCCGTGTTGCGCGGTGATAACGAGCTGATCCTGATTGGCAAGAACAGTAACGTGCAAGATGGCGCGGTGATGCATACCGATATGGGCTACCCGCTGACCCTGGGGACGGGGGTGACCATTGGCCATAACGCCATGTTGCATGGTTGCACGGTGGGAGATTACAGCCTGATCGGGATCAATGCAGTCATCCTCAATGGCGCCAGAATCGGCAAGCATTGCATCATTGGCGCCAACTCGCTGATTGGTGAAGGCAAGGAAATCCCGGACGGTTCGCTGGTCATGGGGTCGCCGGGCAAGGTGGTGCGTGACTTGACCGACGAACAGAAAAAACTGCTGGAGGCCAGTGCCGCGCATTACGTGCAGAACGGCCAGCGTTATGCCCGTGATTTGAAGGTGCAGAGCAATGACTGAAGTGGAGCGCCCGGTCGCCTCTCCCTGTGTGAACATTTGCGCATTGGATGACGACGATGTGTGCAGTGGTTGTCAGCGTACCGTGGCTGAAATCACCCGTTGGAGCCGCATGACCAACGTCGAGCGCCGGGAAGTGCTGGTGCTGTGTCATGAGCGGGCCAAGTCCAGTGGCCTGGTGTGGATGCAGGGCGCCAGTACCTGACAAATACCGCTGCCACAGGGGCATGTGGCGGGTACAAAATCGGGTGCGACTCAAGTACCCTGTGCGCCTTATTCAGAGGTGTCGCCCGCTCCCATGCTGTTTCTTATCGCTTATATCGCCAGCGTCGTGCTGATCAACTTCGCGTTCTCAACGGCGCCGCACCTGGACATTATCTGGTCGGCCTGGGGCGGGCTGGTGTTTGTTTTGCGCGACATGGTGCAAACCCGCTTTGGCCACGGTGCGCTGTTGGCCATGCTGGCGGCACTGGTGCTGTCATACATCACCTCTGATCCTTCGATTGCCCTGGCCAGCGCCACCGCGTTCGCCGTCTCCGAATGCATCGACTGGCTGGTGTTCAGCATCACCAAGCGACCCTTGCATGACCGCTTGTGGATCAGCTCTGCGCTGAGTATCCCGATTGATACCTTTATCTTTTTCGGCATGATCGATGCGTTTACCCCGGGCGTGATTCTCATCGCCATGGCGTCGAAATTTGCCGGAGTGACCTGTGTGTGGCTGGCAATGGCCTGGCGACTGCGCAAAGCCGCCGTTTAGTCAGGTAAAATGCCGGCCTTTCTTCCCCTGCAGGCGCAGGTTGTGTGCGCGCCTTCGATGATTTGTTTCCATGAGGACCTGAAATGACCCGTATCGGAACCCCACTGTCGCCGACCGCGACCCGCGTATTGCTGTGTGGCTGCGGCGAACTGGGCAAAGAAGTTGTCATCGAATTGCAGCGTCTGGGGGTCGAAGTGATCGCTGTCGATCGCTATGCCAACGCACCGGCCATGCAGGTTGCCCATCGCAGCCACGTCATCAATATGCTCGATGGCGCAGCCTTGCGTGCCGTAATCGAAGCAGAAAAGCCGCACTTTATTGTTCCTGAAATCGAAGCCATTGCCACCGCGACCCTGGTTGAGCTGGAAGCCGAAGGCTTTACCGTCATTCCGACCGCCCGCGCCACTTCGCTGACCATGAACCGAGAAGGCATTCGACGTCTGGCGGCAGAAGAGTTGGACCTGCCAACCTCGCCGTATCACTTTGCCGATACCTTTGAAGACTACAGCGCCGCCGTGCTGGACCTGGGCTTCCCGTGTGTGGTCAAGCCGGTGATGAGCTCGTCGGGCAAGGGCCAGAGCCTGCTGCGCAGCACTGATGATGTGAAAGCTGCCTGGGACTACGCACAAGAAGGCGGTCGTGCGGGCAAGGGGCGGGTCATTGTCGAAGGCTTTATCGACTTCGACTACGAAATCACCCTGCTGACCGTACGCCACATCGGTGGCACCACGTTCTGCGCGCCGGTCGGTCACCGTCAGGAGAAGGGCGACTACCAGGAGTCCTGGCAGCCGCAGGCCATGAGCCCG
Organism: Pseudomonas sp. NKUCC02_KPG; assembly: GCF_019345465.1. Classification (GTDB taxonomy): domain Bacteria; phylum Pseudomonadota; class Gammaproteobacteria; order Pseudomonadales; family Pseudomonadaceae; genus Aquipseudomonas. The sequence continues at coordinate 118,194 of NZ_JAHKRC010000005.1, read as the reverse complement.
ATTGCTCTGGCCGAGTCCGAGCGTGTTGCCAAAGCCGTGACCGAGGCGCTGGGCGGCCGCGGCCTGTTTGGCGTTGAGCTGTTCATTAAGGGCGATCAGGTGTGGTTCAGCGAAGTCTCGCCGCGCCCGCACGATACCGGTCTGGTTACGCTGATTTCCCAGGACTTGTCCCAGTTCGCCCTGCATGCACGAGCGATTCTGGGCTTGCCGATTCCGCTGATCCGTCAGTTCGGGCCATCGGCCTCGGCGGTGATTCTGGTGGAAGGGCAGTCGACCCAGACTGCGTTCTCCAACCTGGGTGCGGCCTTGAGCGAGCCGGATACGGCCTTGCGCCTGTTCGGCAAGCCAGAGGTCAATGGCCAGCGCCGCATGGGCGTGGCCCTGGCCCGTGATGAGTCGATTGAAGCTGCACGCGCCAAGGCGACCCGTGCAGCCAAGGCTGTAGTGGTCGAGCTGTAAAAAAAACATCCCCGTAGTCGCTGCCGAGGCACGAAGGCTGCGAGCTTTTAAACTTTAAGAGCTCGCAGCCTTCGTGCCTCGACAGCGATTACGGATTTCCTGCGCCGATCAGGCCACCTTGTTCAGGTCAGCCTCTTTCGTTTCTTTCAGGCACAGCACAGCGATCAGGCTGAGCACTGCCGCACCCGAAACATACCCGCCCACCCAGCTCAAACCGCCCATGCTCACCAGCTTCTGGGCAAAGAACGGTGCGGCCGATGCGCCCACAATCCCGCCCAAGTTGTACGCCGCCGATGCGCCGGTATAGCGCACGCGGGTCGGGAACAGTTCAGGCAGCAGGGCGCCCATGGGGGCAAAGGTCACGCCCATCAGAAATAGCTCAATGCACAGAAACAGCGCCACGCCCCAGGTCGAACCCTGGGTGAGCAGAGGCTCCATCAGAAAGCCCGACAAGATCGCCAGTACACCGCCGACAATCAGCACCGGCTTGCGTCCATATCTATCGCTGGCCCAGGCTGAAAGAGGTGTTGCAGCGGCCATGAACAGCACGGCAAAGCACAGCAGGCCGAGGAAGGTCTCGCGGGTATAGCCCAGCGTGGACACGCCATAACTCAGCGAAAACACGGTCGAGATATAGAACAGTGCATAGCACACGACCATGGAGGCGGCGCCCAGCAGCATCGGTGCCCAGTATTGGCTGAAGAGCTCAACGATGGGCATTTTCACCCGCTCGTGTTGCGCTACGGCTTTGGCAAACACCGGTGTTTCTTCCAGTTTCAGGCGCACATACAAGCCGACCATCACCAGCGCCGCACTCAGCAGGAAGGGGATGCGCCAGCCCCATGAGCGGAACTGCTCATCGCTCAGGCTCATGGCCAGAATCAGGAACAGGCCGTTGGCTGCCAGAAACCCGATCGAGGGCCCCAGTTGCGGGAACATGCCATACCAGGCGCGCTTGCCTTTGGGAGCGTTCTCGGTGGCCAGCAATGCTGCGCCGCCCCATTCCCCGCCCAGCCCGAGCCCCTGACCGAAGCGCAGCACGCACAGCAGGATCGGAGCCCAGGCGCCGATCGTGGCGTAACCTGGCAGCACGCCGATCAGCGTGGTGCACACGCCCATCAGCAGCAGGGAGGCGACCAGTGTGGATTTGCGCCCGATACGGTCACCGAAGTGGCCAAACAGGAAAGAGCCCAGCGGGCGGGCGAGAAAGGCAATGCCGAAGGTCAGGAACGCCGACAGCATCTGCGCCGTGCCGGAGGTCTGCGGAAAAAATACCGGGCCAATGACCAGTGCGGCGGCGGTGGCATACACGTAAAAGTCGTAGAACTCGATGGCCGTGCCGATAAAACTGGCCGTGGCAACGCGGGTTGCGGAGTTGGCCGGCTTGTCGGGCGAGGCTTCGCTGTAAGTAGTGCTGGAGGTCATGCGTAAATCCCTGACAGTTATGAGCTCATTGGCCGATGCCAGCCTTTGCGGCGTGACGTGGCGAGCAATTTTTATGGTCGTTTGCCCTGAGGGATAACAGGGTGCAAGCGCAGTTCAGGATGGGAACGTACGCAGGTACTGCGTAAAGCAACGCGCCGACAGCGCTGGGTGCGGGTAGCACGCGTGTCGGCGAGGCTTGGGTAAGCGAGGAAGATTATAGGGAGGCCCGTTTAAATGTAACAAGACCTTACGCGGCGATTAAGCCGCGGGCTTGACGCTGTTGTGCCAGATAAGCACTCGGCTGACGCGGTTATCTTCGGTCTGGAGGATCTCCAGGCGGTAGCCGCCGATCTTCAGGCATACCGTGGTTTCCGGGATGGTTTCCAGCGCTTCGGTGACAAGGCCATTGAGGGTTTTGGGGCCGTCGCAGGGCAGGTGCCAGCCCAGGGCTTTGTTCAGCTCGCGTATGGAGGCTGCGCCATCAATCACATAGCGTCCGTCGGGCAGGGGATCGATATGGGGGTTGTCGATGTTTTGCTCATCTTCGAACTCGCCCACGATTTCTTCGAGGATGTCTTCAAGTGTCACGATGCCCAGCACTTCGCCGTACTCATCGACCACCACGCCCAGCCGACGCTGCTGCTTGTGGAAGTTCAGCAGTTGCAGTTGCAGCGGGGTGCTTTCGGGGATGAAGTAAGGTTCATGGCAGACGGCCAGCAATGCCTCTTTGGTCAGGCTGGCATCAGGCAGCATGTGTTGAATGTGGCGGGTGTTGAGGATGGCTTCGACCTGATTGATGTCGTTGTGAAACACCGGCAGGCGCGTGCGTGTGGTCTGGCGTAGTTGTTCGATCAGGTCTTCGATCGGATCATCCAGATTGAGGCCCTCGACTTCGCTGCGCGGGATCAGGATGTCGTTGACCGTGATGTTGTCCAGCGCATGGATACCGGAAAGCAGGTGCGGGCGACTGTTGTTTTGCTCGTCCAGTTGCTGGGGCGCTTCCTCGCGCGGTTGCAGGGCTTCTGCACGCTTGGCCGCTGCGCCAGTCTTGCCCAGAAAATAGCCGACAAGTATCCCGGCTCCTGCGATCAACAGCGCCGAGACCGCCAGAATCGGCCCAGGGGGCAAGCTATCCATAATTATCGCCCGTCAGATATGCAGAATGTATTCACGAACCAGCTTGCTGCCAAAGTAGGCCAGCATCAACAGGCAAAAGCCGGCAAACGTCCAGCGGATGGCTTTGTGGCCGCGCCAGCCGAGGTGATAACGGCCCAGCAGGAGCACGCTGAATACGATCCATGCCAGGCATGCCAGCAAGGTTTTGTGCACCAGGTGCTGGGCGAACAGGTTGCCCAAAAACAGCCAGCCGGAAATCAGGGACATCGAGAGCAGTGACCAGCCGGCCCACAAGAAGCCGAACAGCAGGCTTTCCATGGTTTGCAGCGGCGGGAAGTTCTTGATCAGGCCCTTGGGATGCTTGTGCTTGAGCTGATAGTTCTGCAGCGACAGCAGCAATGCCTGGAACACCGCGATGGTGAACATGCCATAGGCCAGGATCGACAGCAGGATATGCGCGAGTATGCCGGGCTCTTCATTAATGACCTGAACCGTGCCGGGCGGCGCGAATTCGGACAGCAGCACTGTCAGCATGCCCAGCGGATATAAAAGCAGCAGCAGGTTCTCGACCGGTATCCGTGCGCAGGCAACCAGGGTCACGGTGATCACGGCCGCGGCAATCAGGCTGGCTGCACTGAAAAAGTCCAGTTCAAGGCCGGCAGGCGTCATCAGGTGGGTAAACAGGCTGGCGGCGTGGGCGAGCACGGCAAGAATGCCAAGCGTCACCAACAGGCGTTTGTTCGCCTTTGCGCCTTGGCGCAGGCAAGAGCCTTGATAGAAGGTCGCAGCGGCATATAAGCAGGCGGCGGCGAGGCTGGGTAGCAAGCTGGGTGACAAGGGGAGCATAAATCCTGTTAGGCAAGCCCGAAAGGACTGAGTTTGGCATACAACCGCCTGTACACGAAAGACCACATAAGCCGACGGCAAGGTGTCGGACACGGCCAGTCTTCGCTATAATCCGCGACCTGCCCACGCCGCAGGCTCGCCGAGCATCAGTTTTACACGGGCTGGGCCGCAATAACCCCGGTCTACTTTGGGCCTGAAAGGATCGCGCATGTTTGAAAATTTAACCGATCGTCTCTCGCAGACGCTGCGCCATGTCACCGGCAAGGCCAAGCTGACCGAGGACAATATCAAAGACACCCTGCGTGAAGTGCGCATGGCGTTGCTGGAAGCCGACGTGGCGTTGCCAGTCGTCAAAGACTTCGTCAACGCGGTCAAAGAGCGCGCTGTAGGCACGGAAGTGTCCCGCAGCCTGACGCCTGGCCAGGCGTTTGTGAAGATCGTCCAGGCTGAGCTTGAAAGCCTGATGGGCGCTGCCAACGAGGATCTGGTCCTCAATGTCACGCCGCCAGCCGTTGTATTGATGGCCGGTTTGCAGGGTGCGGGTAAAACCACCACCGCCGGCAAGCTGGCGCGCTTCCTTAAAGAGCGCAAAAAGAAAACCGTGATGGTGGTCTCGGCCGACGTTTATCGTCCGGCAGCGATCAAGCAGCTCGAAACCCTGGCCAATGAAGTCGGCGTGACCTTCTTCCCGTCCGACTTGAGCCAGAAGCCGGTAGACATCGCTCGCGCAGCCATTGCTGAAGCGAAGCTGAAGTTCATCGACGTGGTCATCCTCGATACCGCGGGCCGCCTGCATATCGATGCCGAGATGATGGCTGAGATTCAGGAACTGCACGCGGCCGTCAAGCCTGCTGAAACCCTGTTTGTCGTTGACGCCATGACCGGCCAGGATGCGGCCAACACCGCCAAGGCTTTCGGTGACGCATTGCCGCTGACCGGCGTGATCCTGACCAAGGTCGACGGTGATGCCCGTGGCGGTGCGGCGCTGTCCGTGCGTGCCATTACCGGCAAGCCGATCAAGTTCATCGGTATGGGCGAGAAGAGCGACGCGCTTGAGCCTTTCCACCCGGACCGTATCGCTTCGCGCATCCTGGGCATGGGCGACGTGCTCAGCCTGATCGAGCAGGCCGAACAGACCCTCGATAAAGACAAAGCCGACAAGCTGGCCAAAAAGCTCAAGAAAGGTAAAGGCTTCGACCTCGAAGACTTCCGCGACCAACTGCAACAGATGAAGAACATGGGCGGCCTTGGCGGTCTCATGGACAAGCTGCCGAACATGGGCGGCGTCAATCTGGCGCAAATGGGCAATGCCCAGGGCGCAGCTGAAAAGCAGTTCAAGCAGATGGAAGCCATCATCAACTCCATGACCCCGGCCGAGCGCCGCGACCCTGAGCTGATCAGCGGTTCGCGTAAACGCCGTATTGCCATGGGTTCCGGCACTCAGGTGCAGGACATCGGTCGCTTGATCAAGCAGCACAAGCAGATGCAGAAGATGATGAAAAAGTTCTCCACCAAAGGTGGGATGGCCAAAATGATGCGCGGCATGGGCTCGATGATGCCCGGCGGCGGCATGCCAAAAATGTAATTTACCCGCCCGTACGCTTGCGTGCGGGCAACTCGCAGCAATGCGAGACACCCGGCAAACCCGCACTGTGCGGGAGCTGACCTGTCACCATTCATGGTGATCTCGTTGCAAGTCTGTACGGCATGCCGATAGGCGCCAGAAAAAGACATTTGCAAAAGTCCGGATATTCCTTAGAATATGCGGCCTTTCGGGCACCTATGCCCGCTGTGCCTTTAGATTTGCAGCACCGACTACAGGAACGATGTTCACATGCTAACAATCCGTCTTGCCCTTGGCGGCTCCAAAAAGCGCCCGTTTTACCACTTGACCGTTACCGACAGCCGTAACCCACGTGACGGTTCCCACAAGGAACAAATTGGTTTCTTCAACCCGGTTGCCCGTGGTCAGGAAATCCGTTTCTCCGTTAAAGAAGACCGCCTCGCCTACTGGCTGAGCGTTGGTGCTCAACTGTCTGAGCGTGTTGCTCAGCTGGTTAAAGAAAACGCTAAGGCTGCGGCCTGAGCAATATGAGCGTGACGCCTGAAACTGCTGATGATTTGATCGTTATCGGCAAAATCTATTCGATTCACGGCGTGCGCGGCGAAGTGAAGGTTTATTCCTTTACGGATCCAATTGATAACCTGTTGGACTACAAAAAGCTGACGCTTCGGCGCGGCAATGATGTACGACAGGCAGAGCTGGTCAGTGGCCGTTCTCATAACGGCAAGTTTCTGGTTGTGAAGCTCAAGGGTCTCGATGACCGTGATGAAGCTGGTCTTCTTCGTGAATTCGAAATCTGCGTGCCGCGTAACCTGTTTCCTGAACTGACCGACGGCGAGTACTACTGGTACCAGCTGCAGGGACTGAAAGTGACCAACCTTGAAGGGCAATTGCTCGGCAAGATTGTTGACCTGATGGAAACTGGCTCGAACGATGTCATGGAAGTCAAACCTTGCCCAGGTAGCCTGGATGATCGCGATCGCTTGTTGCCCTATACAGAGCAATGCGTGCTGAGCGTCGACCTGGTAGCGGGCGAGATGAAGGTGGATTGGGATGCGGACTTCTAAGCGTGGCTAAATTGCGCGTAGAAGTGATCAGTTTGTTTCCCGAAATGTTTTCCGCCATCAGCGACTACGGCATCACTAGTCGTGCGGTGAAACAAGGGCTCTTGCAGCTGACTTGTTGGAACCCGCGAGACTACACAACGGACCGACATCACACTGTGGACGATCGCCCATTTGGCGGTGGTCCGGGCATGGTGATGAAGATCAAGCCTCTGGAAGATGCACTGGTTCAGGCCAGAGAAGCAGCCGGAGAGGCGGCGAAGGTTATTTACCTGTCGCCCCAAGGCCGTCAACTGAATCAGTCGGCGGTACGCGAACTGGCGAATGAGGAAGCATTAATCCTCATTGCAGGTCGTTATGAAGGCATTGACGAGCGTTTTATAGACGCTTATGTCGATGAAGAGTGGTCGATTGGTGACTATGTACTCTCTGGTGGCGAGCTACCGGCGATGGTTCTGATTGATGCGGTTACACGACTGCTGCCTGGAGCTTTAGGGCATGCGGACTCCGCGGAGGAAGATTCCTTCACGGATGGTTTGCTGGATTGCCCGCACTACACCCGACCGGAGGTGTATGCGGATCAGCGTGTTCCCGACGTATTGCTTAGTGGCAATCATGCACACATCCGGCGTTGGCGTTTACAGCAGTCCCTTGGGCGGACCTTTGAACGACGCGCCGATCTTCTGGAAAGCCGCTCGCTTTCTGGAGAAGAGAAGAAGCTGCTCGAGGAATATATCCGCGAGCGGGACGATAGTTAACAACGTATCGATGGTAGATCAGTTGATCTACCTTAGGAGCACAGCATGACTAACAAAATCATCCTTGCACTCGAAGCAGAGCAGATGACCAAAGAGATCCCTCCTTTTGCCCCGGGCGACACCATTGTCGTTCAGGTGAAAGTGAAGGAAGGCGATCGTTCGCGTCTGCAAGCTTTCGAAGGTGTAGTGATTGCCAAGCGTAACCGTGGCGTGAACAGTGCTTTCACTGTTCGTAAAATCTCCAACGGTGTTGGCGTAGAGCGTACTTTCCAGACCTACAGCCCGCAAATCGACAGCATGGCAGTGAAACGTCGCGGTGACGTTCGTAAAGCCAAGCTGTACTACCTGCGTGACCTGTCCGGTAAAGCAGCTCGCATCAAGGAAAAACTGGCTTAAGTCCAGCTTCCCGATGCAGAAAAAAGCAGCCTTCGGGCTGCTTTTTTGTTGCCTGAGATTTGTCATACCTTTGTCCAGTTGTAGGTAGTAAAAGCATGACTTTGCGTGAGCAAGAGATTCAACGTCGTACTGAATTGTCCGTTACCCGTATTACCAAAGCGGTTTTCCCATCGACCACCAATCACCACAACACCCTGTTTGGCGGCACTGCGCTGGCCTGGATGGACGAAGTATCGTTTATCGCCGCCACTCGTTTTTGTCGTCTGCCGCTGGTGACGGTGTCTACCGATCGCATTGACTTCAACCACCCCATTGCCGCGGGTTGCATCGTTGAGCTGGTGGGGCGAGTGGTTAAAGTCGGCAACACCAGCCTCAAGGTCGAGGTTGAGGTGTATGTCGAAAGCATGAGTTGCGATGGCCGCGAATTGGCCATCCAGGGTTTGTTCAGCTTTGTTGCCATCGATGATGACAAGCGCCCGGTGCCGGTGTTGCCAGGGTTTGCCTCGTAAAACGGCATTGCGCAGTTTTGTGAGCAGCGCATTACATGTGGGAGCTGACTTGCCTGCGATGCAAGCGCCGCGGTCTGGCTGGCACACCGCAGGGATGCCATCGCGAGCAAGCCCGCTCCCACAAGGAAGGTGGGGCTTCAGCTCTGCTGCCTGATCAGTGCCAGCAACGTCCACCCGGTTCCCGGTTTCAGCTCGCTGTCGGGTGTTACCACATGGACCCAGCCATTCCCGTCTCGGGCGAACAGCAAGGTGACGCGTTTACCGTGCAGGTTCTGGTAGTCCTCCCAGGTGAAGTTGTCGGTCAAGTTCGTGCTGTACAACTCGGCACCCTGACTCAGTTCACTGGCCAGCTGGCCATAGGTCAGTGCCGGGTTGCCCAGCGCTTGCCCACGGTACTCGTGACTGGCGCGATGTTTGTCGGTGCGCCGGCTTTCCTGGCCATTGGTCAGGGCAAACAAGCGCTGGGGGCCGAACTCGTGGTGAAAACGAACCGCTGCCAGGGTGTTCAGCTCGCCAGACGGCGACAGGGCGAGCAAATACCCCAGGCCCACCAGGTCAAGATGGGATTCGGCGTGCTCTGATGCCGGGTTGCCAAAGTAAGTCGGCAGGTTTTCCATGCGCGCTGAGCGAATGTTTTCCCAGTTGGAGTCGGTCAGCAGTACCCGGCTGCCCAGTTGCTGAAGGGCTTTGCCAATGATCCGGGCCGGGCCATTGGCGCCGACGATCAAAAAGCCGCTGGGTGCGGGCTCGGCCACTTTCAGCAGGCGGGCCAGAGGCCGTGCCGTGGCGCTTTGCAGTACCACGGTGCCAATGATCACCGCAAACGTAAGCGGCACCAGCAGCAACGCGCCTTCGTGACCAGCTTCGTCCAGCCTGATTGCAAAAATCGCTGAAACGGCAGCCGCGACAATTCCGCGCGGAGCAATCCAGGCCAGTAGAGCGCGTTCACGCCAGTTCAGTTTTGAGCCAAACGTTGAGAGCACGACGTTCAGTGGACGAGCAATAAACTGAATAATCAGCAGCAACACCAGCACCACCGGCCCGAGGCCGATCATGGCGTTCAAGTCCAGGCGCGCGGCGAGCAGAATGAACAGGCCCGAGATCAGGAAAATGCTCAGGTTCTCCTTGAAGTGCAAGATGTTGCGTACATCCACGCCTTTCATGTTGGCCATCCACATGCCCATCAGCGTGACCGCCAGCAAGCCCGATTCATGCATGGCCTCATTTGCGCCAATAAACACAGCCAGCACCGCCGCCAGTGTTGCCAGGCTTTGCAGATACTCGGGCAGCCATTGGCGGCGCACGATATGCCCCATGATCCAGCCGCCCACGATGCCGAACACGCTGCCGCAGACAATCACCCCGGCAAAGGTCAGCAGGCTGTGGCTCAGGCCTTCGCCCGTGGCGCTGGCGATGATGAAGCTGTAAACCACGACCGCGAGCAACGCCCCAATCGGGTCGATGACAATGCCTTCCCAGCGCAGGATAGTGGCAATAGACGCCTTGGGCCGCACGACACGAAGCATCGGCACAATCACCGTCGGCCCTGTGACCAGCGTCAGGGTGCCGAACAGCAAGGCCAGCAGCCAGTCAAAGCCCAGCAGCCAATGGGTAGCCAGGGTGATCACCGCCCAGGTCGAGAGCGCTCCGATCGTGACCAGTCGATGCACCACTGTGCCGATTTCGCGCCACTCGGACAGGTGAAGGGTCAGGCTGCCTTCAAACAGAATCAACGCTACAGCCAGAGAAACCAGCGGCATCAGCAAGGGGCCGAACAGCTCTTGAGGGTTAAGCCAGCCTAATACGGGGCCCACTAAAATCCCGGTCAACAGCAAAAACAGAATGGCCGGCAACTTCAGTCGCCAGGCCAGCCACTGGGAGCCCAGGGCTGCGATGCCGATACCGCCGAAAGACAGCAAAATCTGTTGTTCGGTCATAAGGTGATCCTGTAGGAACTTGGGGTTTATGGCGTGCGCCGGCTATGAAAGACTAGCGGCCACTTTTGCACTTCACTTTTTATTTGTGCGCAGCCTCTGGCCTGCGCATTTCGAGAGCCAATGCCCGCTATAGACGATCCACTTATCGACCGTTTCCTGGATGCCTTGTGGTTGGAAAAAGGCCTTTCGGACAACACTCGCGGCGCTTATCGCAGTGATTTGGCCTTGTTCAATGGCTGGTTGGGCGAGCGCGACATTGCGTTGATCAATGCCGGGCGCGAATTGATCCTCGATCACTTGGCCTGGCGACTGGAGCATGGCTACAAGCCCCGATCCACCGCGCGCTTCCTGTCAGGCGCGCGGGGGTTCTATCGTTACTTGCTGCGAGAAAGGCTGATTGCCGTCGACCCGACGCTGCAGGTCGATATGCCGCAGTTAGGCCGGCCGTTGCCCAAGTCCCTGTCAGAGGCCGACGTTGAGGCGCTGCTCGCCGCTCCGGATCTGAGTGATGCCATCGGTCAGCGTGATCGGGCCATGCTCGAAGTGTTGTATGCCTGTGGCCTGCGGGTGACAGAGTTGATCAGCCTGACCCTGGAGCAGATCAATCTGCGTCAGGGGGTGTTGCGGGTGATGGGCAAGGGCAGCAAGGAGCGCCTGGTGCCGATGGGGGAGGAGGCCATCGTCTGGGTTGAGCGCTACATGCGCGATGCCAGGCATGAGCTGCTCGCAGGGCGCCCCAGTGATGTGATGTTTCCCAGCCAGCGAGGTGAGCAAATGACTCGCCAGACCTTCTGGCACCGCATCAAGCATCAAGCCAAAGTCGCGGGGATCGACAAGTCACTGTCGCCTCATACCTTGCGTCACGCCTTCGCCACCCACCTGCTCAACCACGGCGCCGACCTGCGTGTGGTGCAAATGCTGCTGGGGCATAGCGACCTGTCCACGACCCAGATCTACACCCATGTGGCCCGTGCCCGCCTGCAGGACCTCCACGCCCGCCATCACCCGCGTGGCTAGTGGTAGTCGGTCATGCAAGCCATCTGTGGTAGGCTTTGCCGGTTCAGAAAGCGCGCCGCCCCTACTCGAAGTTCCATGACGGGTATTGCGGGTTGGCCGCGTTGCCCGTCTTCAGGAGTTCCCATGCGCGTGACCCAGATTTTTGCCGCCGCAGCCATTGCGTTGGTCAGTACGTTTTCGTTCGCCGACACCGGCGCCGAGCAAGCTATTCGCAAGAGCCTCGAAACGTTACAGCTGGATGTTCCGGTCGAGAGCATCAGCGCAAGCCCGATGGCCGGCCTGTATGAAGTCAAACTCAAGGGCAGCCGCGTTCTGTACGCCAGTGCGGATGGACAGTTCATCGTTCAAGGCTATATGTTCCAGCTCAAGGACGGTAAGCCGGTCAATCTGACCGAGCAGGCAGAGCGTGTTGGCGTCGCCAAATTGATCAATGGCATTCCGGTGGCAGAGACCGTCGTTTACCCTGCAATCGGTGAAACCAAGTCGCACATCACGGTCTTTACCGACACCACTTGCCCGTATTGCCACAAATTGCACGCCGAAGTCCCTGAGCTGAACAAAATGGGGATCGAAGTGCGCTATGTTGCATTCCCGCGTCAGGGCCTTGGTTCTCCAGGTGACCAGCAACTGCAGGCCGTCTGGTGCTCCAAGGACAAAAAGTCGGCGATGGACAAGATGACTGACGGTAAAACGGTCGAGGCGCCAAAATGCGCCAACCCGGTCGCCAAGCAGTTCGCGATGGGCCAGTCCATCGGTGTAAATGGCACGCCAGCCATTGTTTTGGCTGACGGTCAGGTAATTCCGGGTTATCAGCCTGCTGCACAGGTTGGCAAGCTGGCACTCAGTGTTAAATAATCCTGCATCGTCACGGTAAGCCTTTGACGATCATGGCGGGGCAGTCCAACTGCCCGGCTATTAATAGAGAACCGTGGCAATCCACGGTTGTTTTCCACGGCCGACCTTGAGTCGGCCGTTTTATGGGGAGTTCAGCGTGAATCCGGTCAAAGTAGGTATCTGTGGGCTCGGGACCGTCGGTGGCGGCACCTTCAACGTACTAAAGCGTAACGCCGAAGAGATTGCGCGCCGTGCCGGGCGTGGTATCCAGGTTGCGCAAATTGCAATGCGTACGCCAAACCCTCAGTGCGACATTACCGGTACCCCCATTACCAACGATGTATTCGCTGTTGCGACCAACCCTGAAATCGACATTGTCATCGAGCTGATCGGTGGTTACACCATCGCTCGTGAGCTGGTGCTCAAGGCCATCGAGAACGGCAAGCATGTCGTGACTGCGAACAAGGCACTGATTGCCGTTCACGGTAACGAAATCTTCGCCAAGGCCCAGGAAAAGGGCGTGATCGTTGCGTTCGAAGCGGCCGTTGCAGGCGGCATCCCGGTGATCAAGGCCATTCGTGAAGGCCTGTCGGCCAACCGCATCAACTGGGTTGCGGGCATCATCAACGGTACCGGTAACTTCATCCTCACCGAGATGCGTGAAAAAGGCCGTACGTTCGAAGACGTGCTGGCTGAAGCGCAAGCGCTGGGGTATGCCGAAGCCGACCCGACGTTCGACGTTGAAGGGATCGATGCAGCACACAAGCTGACGATTCTGGCGTCGATTGCCTTCGGTATCCCGTTGCAATTCGACAAGGCCTACACCGAAGGCATCACCAAGCTGACAACCGCTGACGTGAATTACGCTGAAGCCCTGGGTTACCGCATCAAGCACCTGGGTGTTGCGCGCAGCACGGCCAATGGTATCGAACTGCGTGTTCACCCAACGCTGATTCCGGCTGATCGCCTGCTGGCCAACGTCAATGGCGTCATGAACGCCGTCATGGTCAATGGCGATGCTGCCGGTTCGACCCTGTTCTACGGCGCAGGTGCGGGCATGGAGCCAACGGCTTCGTCCGTGATTGCCGACCTGGTGGACGTGGTTCGCGCCATGACCAGCGACCCTGAAAACCGTGTGCCGCACCTGGCCTTCCAGCCAGACCTGTTGTCCGATCACCCGATCCTGCCGATCGATGCGTGTGAAAGCGCCTACTACCTGCGTATCCAGGCGAAGGATCATCCGGGCGTATTGGCTCAAGTGGCCAGTATCCTGTCCGAGCGCGGTATCAACATCGAGTCGATCATGCAAAAAGAGGTCGAGGAGCACGATGGTCTGGTGCCAATGATTCTGCTGACCCATCGGGTCATCGAGCAGCACATGAACGATGCGATCACGGCGCTTGAAACGTTGCAGGGCGTAGTGGGGCCAGTGGTTCGTATCCGAGTTGAACATCTCAATTAATTGATAGCGCCAAGCGGCAGGTTCCCGGCCGCTTGGCGCTCAAACCGAAGGTTTGAAAAACATGCGCTATATCAGCACCCGTGGCCAGGCACCGGCCCTGAATTTTGAAGATGTATTGCTGGCCGGGCTGGCCAGCGATGGCGGTTTGTATGTGCCGGAAAACCTGCCGCGCTTTACCCAGGAAGAAATCGCTTCCTGGGCCGGTTTGCCGTACCACGAGTTGGCGTTTCGGGTCATGCGCCCGTTTGTGACCGGCAGTATCCCGGACGCGGACTTCAAAAAGATTCTCGAAGAAACCTACGGCGCGTTTTCCCACGCAGCGGTAGCGCCGCTGCGTCAGCTCAATGGCAATGAATGGGTACTTGAGCTATTCCACGGCCCGACCCTGGCGTTCAAGGATTTCGCCCTGCAACTGCTCGGTCGCTTGCTCGACTACGTGCTGGCAAAGCGTGGCGAGCGCGTGGTGATTGTCGGAGCAACCTCAGGTGATACCGGCTCGGCTGCCATTGAAGGCTGCAAGCATTGCGAGAATGTCGACATTTTCATCCTGCACCCCAATAACCGGGTGTCGGAAGTTCAGCGTCGCCAGATGACTACGCTGTTCGGTGACAACATTCATAACATCGCCATCGAAGGCAACTTCGATGACTGCCAGGAAATGGTCAAGGCCAGTTTTGCCGACCAGGGTTTCCTCAAGGGCACACGCCTGGTCGCGGTGAACTCGATCAACTGGGCGCGGATCATGGCCCAGATCGTTTACTACTTCCATGCAGCCCTGCAACTGGGCGGACCGCACCGATCAGTGTCGTTCTCGGTGCCTACCGGCAACTTTGGCGACATCTTTGCGGGTTACCTGGCGCGCAACATGGGCTTGCCGATCAACCAGTTGATCGTTGCCACCAACCGCAACGACATCCTGCATCGCTTCATGAGCGGCAATCAGTACGCCAAGGACACCCTGCACGCGACCCTGTCGCCGTCGATGGACATCATGGTGTCTTCGAACTTCGAACGTTTGCTGTTCGATCTTCACGGTCGCAATGGCGCGGCGGTTGCAGCCCTGATGGACACGTTCAAGCAAACCGGCAACTTCAGCGTTGAAGATGATCGCTGGACCGAGGCGCGCCGTCTGTTCGACTCGTTGGCAGTCGATGATGAGCAGACCTGCGAAACCATCGCCCAGGTGTTTGCCGAGAGCGGTGAAGTGCTGGATCCGCACACTGCCATTGGCGTGCGTGCAGCTCGCGAATGCCGTCGCAGCCTGGATATTCCGATGGTTATCCTGGGCACGGCACACCCGGTCAAGTTCCCGGAAGCGGTTGAGAAAGCCGGCATAGGAAAAGCGCAGGAGTTGCCGTCGCACCTTTCCGACCTTTTTGAGCGAGAAGAGCGCTACACCGTGTTGGCAAATGATCTCAAGGCTGTTCAAGCCTTTGTCAGCCAGCATGGCAATCGAGGCAAGCCTCTTTAAGAGCATTTGTCTTACGCGTTTTGAAGCCCGTCATCTGACGGGCTTTTTTGTTTGCGCATGGCATCCTTGGCCGCTTTTAGACCCCGCATGTTGGCGGGTTTGTGGCCAAGGATTCTGTCATGTCACCACTTCACCAGGCATTTGAATCAGGGGCGCGCCTATTGCTGGCGATGGTTCTCCTGACCTGTATGCAGCCGGCCATTGCCAGCCATGGTTTGCCCTTCAGGCTTGCAACAAGCTTTATCGAGTTCAAGCCGCTGCAACTGGATGCCTCTGAACAGCAATGGCTGGCCGATCACCCAACGCTGCGTGTGGGTATCGCCCTCGGCGATTACGAACCTGTCGATATCACCAATGATCGCGATTACTACCAGGGCCTTAGCGCCGATTACCTGGGGCTCGTTCGTGACAGGCTGGGAGTGTCTGTCGAGCTTTTGGGCTACAAAAAGCGAGACCAGGCAGTGGCCGAGCTGCTGGCCGGGAAAATCGACATCCTGACCAGTGCCAGCGGCTTTGAACGGGGGATTGAAGGCATCGCTTTTTCCCGCAGCTACATGGTTGATCAAGGGGTCATCGTCGTGCGTGCCAGTGACTTCGAGCCGATTACGCGCTGGGCGGGTAAAAAGATCGGCTTTGTCGATGGTTACGTCGATATACAGACCGCCCATGGGTTTTACCCCGACAGCGAGCTCATCCTCACCCCCCATTTGCAGAGTGCCATGGAAGCGCTGGCTGAAGGGGATATCGATGCATTCATCGGTAACGAGCTCATGGTGCAGGCATTCAAGAATGTTCGGCCTTACTCAGGGGTGCGCATTATGGGTGATAGCGTTTTGCCGGCTGACGGGTTTGCTTTTGCCACTCGCCGCTCCGAGCCCCAGCTAGCAGCGTTGATTGAAAAGGCATTCGGCAGCATTGATGACGCAACGAGGCAGATGGTCCTGGCCCGCTGGACGACCGGGCTTGAAGGGAGCAGCGGGCAGCAGCCCATCGATCTGTTGCCCGACGAGCAGGAATGGATCAAGCGTCATCCGGTCGTGACCCTCGCCACCCAACAGTTTCCGTTGTACGCGTTCAGGGCTGGAGACGGTCGCTGGGTGGGGCTGAGCGTTGACATTCTGGCGCGTATATCTCGAATGACCGGGCTGCAGTTTGTGCACAAGGAAGCGTTTTCAACGGTGAACATTCTGGACATGCTCAAAAGTGGCGAGGCGCAAATGAACTCCAGCCTCTCCCGAAACCGTGAGCGTAGCGCTTTTCTGGACTTCACCTATTCCTACGGAGGGGCACCCTGGGTATTTGTGGTGCGCGTCAATGATTCCCGGCTGGGTTCGCTGGACCAGTTGGCGGGTAAGGTGCTGGTGCTTCCCGCCAGGCACGCCCTCGAAGACTTGATTCGACGAGAGTACCCCGCAATCACCTTGCTGCTGGTGGATACCTACGCCCAGGCACGCCACGCAGTGGCCACGGGTGATGCGGATGCAACGATCCAGAGCGAGACACAAGCTCACCTCTATCCGCCGGGGCGTCTAAAGGTCGGGCGCAGTGTGGATGGACGATGGACCGCTGCCAGTTTTTCGGTATCGACCCAATACCCTGAGCTGCTTGGCATCATGAACAAGGCGCTTGAGGCCATTCCGGTGGCCGAATTTCGAGCGCTGAGAACCCGATGGTTGGGAGGCGTTGGTCAACCACTTGTTATCGAGGGGGGGTCTTACCCTTCAGTCTGGTTGTATTGGGCATTTACAGCGTTGTTTACCGCTGGCCTCATGCTGTTTTCATGGAACCGGTCTCTGCGCAGGCAGCTAGGGATCAGGCGCCGGTTTGAGCAATCCCTGCGTGAGGAGTTGGAACTCAATCGACGTTATTTGGATGGCATCCCCAGCCCGATATTCGTGGTGGGCCTGGAAGGTGAGTTGCTCGCCTGCAATAAAAGCTATGAAGAGCGCTTGTCGGTGCAACTGGAGCAGATATGCGGATTGAAGGTCACGGACGTCAATTTATTTCCTGATGAGCTGGCTGAGCAGTTTCAGCAAGAGCTTATGCGCATGATCCAGAGCCGTAAGCCTTGCTACAAAAAACGGTGGGTGGAGTTTAAAGCGGGAGGTATGGAAATCTACCAGTGGACTGTCCCGTTTTACTCCGTATCAGGGCGGCTGGAAGGGCTGGTAGGCGGGTGGTTTGATACCTCCGAGACCAGGAAGTGGAGCTAGCAGGCTCACTTAAACGTTAAAAACAAACTTTGTATAAAACAGCACAACTTTCAGAAATTTCCTATGTTTCTTGGCTGCTGGGCCTACTAAAGTTCACACACTCTGTAACAGCAGGTTTATGCCCTGAAGGTTCAAGATGCGGCCTCTGAAAGTATTGATTCTTGAAGACAACCCGTTTCAGTTAATGGCGTTGCACCAAATGTTGAACGCTTTTCGGATTTTTGACGTCCTGACGGCTGAAAGCGTGGACTCGGCCCGGGAGTCCCTGCTCAAGTGCGGGGCAATCGATCTTGCCATTTGCGATCTCTACATGGACGGCACATCGGGGCTTGAGTTGATCAGCGAACTGGCCTGCGCGCGCAGTGCGAGGGCGGTGATCATTTTGAGTGCGGCGGCGCCCCCTGTGATCGAAAGAGCGGCCCAGCTGGCCCGCAAGCAAGGCCTGAGGGTGTTGGGCTGCTTGTCTAAACCCCTGACCCTGGGCAGCTTGGGGCAATTGCTGGACTCATATCAGCGCACGTGCTCAAGCGCTGGTGCTGCCAAGGGGAATTAACTGCTGGTATCGGGGAACTTTCAGCGGGCTTGGTGTGTCAGATTTTCCATCAACAGGAGCAAGTCTATTGCTCCGATGCTTGTAGCCTGTTGAGCGGGTCGTCAAGACCTTGTTAAAACCCGAGTAGCTTCCCCACTGCTCGGGTTTTTTTTATTGTTTTTTTTGTCATTGCGAATCCAGGTGCGACACGGGGGCTGGCCCCAATGTGTTGAGCAGGGTATTGACGCTGCGAATGACCTCGCGACCTTCAGGTGTGGCCGAACAACCAATGTAAATGGACTGAAACTCGGGTGCGCCCTGAATCGGGTAAAACGTCAGTGAGTCGGGCGGCAAACCTTGTTCGTTGGCCTTGGCCTGGATCTCCGGCCAATACCCCAGCAGTGCCGGCATGCGGCCAGCCTGCTGCATTTGCAGCAGGCTGCTCAGCGGATCGTTGCCGTAATGCATGACAATCTGGCTGGCAGGGGCCTGGGTCAGCTGGGCGTCAATCCACTCGCCGTAGCTGCGCTTGGCAATGACTCCAAGCTTCATGGTTTGAGCCTTTAGCAGCCCTGGCAGGTCAACCTTGTTGTTCTGGATGAAGGGTTCGACCAGGTGCCGGTTCTCACTCAGAATGGCCATGCCATTACTGTGCATGACTGCAACGGGTGCGGAGTAGACAATCGACTGGGCGCGAGCGGGGTTCCAGATCAAGGCCGGATCGCAGGCCAGTGCCCGTTCACCCAGCATCTGCAGGGCCCGCGCCCGGTTGACCTGCATGATGACGTGCTGGTACTGCGGCATGCTTTCGATCAGCACGGGCATCATTTGATCGATGACCCCCTGACCTTTTTGCTGCCCGTGAAACACCGTGAGCGGCGGCAGATCGCGCAGCAGCCAGATCAGCTTTGGCTCGGCCTGACTGCCGGAGGCCCAGACCAGAAGCAGCGGCGTTATCAGGCCTGCCCAAAGGCTTCGCCACTTCAAGCGATGAGTCATCGTGCTGATCTCCTTCGGTTGCCACTCAACGTGGCAACGGGCCTAAATGGCGCCCGCTTGCTTGAGGTTGGCGATGGCTGCTGCGTCGTAGCCCAGCGCGCTCAACAACTCATGATTATGGGCGCCCAACTCAGGCCCGACCCAGTCGGCCGAGCCGGGAGTCTCGGACAGCCTGGGCACGATACCGGGCATTTTGAAGTCTTTGCCGTCAGGCAGCTTGGCTTGCAGAAACATTTCACGGGCCAGAAATTGCGGGTCAGTGAACATGTCTTCTGCTGAAAAAATGCGGCTGGCGGGGACTTGCGCCGTGCTCAACTGCTCCAGCACCGTCTCAAGCGGCAGCGAGCCGACCCAGCGGTCAATCACGCCATACAGCTCATCACGACGGGCGTCACGGCCATCGTTGCTGGCCAGTGCCGGATCATTCGCCAGGTCGTCACGGCCAATGATGTGCATGAAACGCTTGAAGATAGCGTCGCCGTTGGCGCCGATCTGTACGTGCTTGCCGTCCAGGCTGGTATGAATCGAAGACGGGGTAATGCCCGGCATGATGTTGCCCGTGCGCTCGCGGATAAAACCGAACACATCGAATTCGGGGACCATGCTCTCCATCATGGCAAAAATGGCCTCGTAGAGTGCTACGTCCACCACCTGGCCTTGCCCGCCGTTGACCTCGCGATGACGCAACGCCATCAGGGCGCCAATGACGCCCCACAGCGCGGCAATCGAGTCGCCAATGGAGATGCCGGTTCGCACCGGAGGGCGGTCTTCAAAACCGGTGATGTAGCGCAGCCCGCCCATGGACTCGCCTACCGCGCCAAAGCCCGGCTGGTCTTTCATGGGGCCGGTCTGGCCAAAGCCGGACAGGCGCACCATCACCAGTTTCGGGTTCAGGGCATGCAGCACATCCCAGCCCAGGCCCAGTTTTTCGAGCACGCCGGGGCGAAAGTTTTCGATCAGGATATCGGCGTCAGCCAGCAAGGCCTTGAGGATGCCCAGGCCATCGGGATGCTTGAGGTTCAGGGTCAGGGATTTTTTGTTGCGCGCCTGGACGAACCACCACAGCGACGTGCCTTCGTACAACTTGCGCCATTTTCGCAGAGGATCGCCACCATCCGGGGACTCGACCTTGATCACCTGTGCGCCAAACTCAGCGCAAATGCGCGATGCAAAAGGCCCCGCGATCAGAGTGCCCAGTTCGACGACCTTTAGGCCTGATAGGGGTTTGGTGGCAAGCGGCATGTGGAATCCTTGTCCTGGGGGCGAGCGAGTACAGCCTTTTAACATAGCTGGTCGCTGGCAAGAAGCGGGTCGATTCGTTCAATGACAGCGTATCGGTTAGACTTGCCGCCTTTCTCAGTATCAAGAAGCCCGTTCATGGCACAGCCGTCCACGACCTACAAGTTTGAACTCAACCTGACCGATCTCGATCGCGGGGTTTATGAAAGCGTCAAGCAGACCATCGCCCGTCATCCTTCGGAAACCGAAGAACGCATGACCGTGCGCCTTCTTGCCTACGCCTTTTGGTACAACGAGCATCTGTCTTTTGGTCGTGGCCTGTCTGATGTAGACGAACCAGCTCTGTGGGAAAAAAGCCTGGATGACCGTGTTTTGCACTGGATCGAAGTTGGCCAGCCCGACGCCGACCGCCTGACCTGGTGCTCGCGCCGTACCGAGCGCACCAGTTTGCTGGCCTATGGCAGCTTGCGTGTGTGGGAAGGCAAGGTGATCCCGGCGATCAAAAACCTGAAAAACGTCAACATTGCTGCCGTCCCGCAAGAGATTCTTGAAGTGCTGGCCAAAGACATGCCACGGGTTATCAAGTGGGATGTCATGATCAGCGAAGGCACTATCTTCGTGACCGACGATCGCGGCCAGCACGAAGTGCAGTTGCAGTGGCTGCAAGGCGAACGCGGCTAAGCCACTCCACTTTATTACGACCAAGAGACTCTTCACCCGCTTATGCGCATCGAACCTCGTCCACTGCCTCAAACCCTGCCTTTTTTGGGCGAAATGCCAACCCTGCTGACGCGTCTCTACGCGGCACGGGGTGTGCAGTCGCAAGCTGAGCTGGACAAAAGTCTGGCGCGACTTATCCCGTACCAGCAGCTCAAGGGCATCGATGCGGCCGTGGATTTGCTGGTGGTGGCGCTCGAGCAGCGCCAGCGCATTCTGATCGTGGGCGACTTTGACGCCGACGGGGCTACGGCCAGTACGGTGGGCATGCTGGGCTTGCGTTTGCTGGGGGCGGCCCATGTCGATTATCTGGTGCCCAACCGCTTTGAATACGGCTACGGCCTGACCCCGGAAATCGTCGAAGTCGCGCTGACGCGTACCCCGCAGTTGCTGATTACGGTCGACAACGGGATCTCCAGTATTGAAGGCGTGGCCGCGGCCAAAAAAGCCGGATTGAGCGTGCTGGTTACCGACCACCACTTGCCGGGCAACGAACTGCCGGCAGCGGATGCCATCGTCAACCCCAACCAGCCCGGCTGCGAATTCCCCAGCAAAGCGCTGGCGGGGGTCGGGGTCATCTTTTACGTACTGATCGCCTTGCGTGCGCGCTTGAACAGCCTGGGCTGGTACCAGGACAGCAAGGCGCCGAACATCGCCGAGTTGCTGGACCTGGTGGCATTGGGCAGTGTGGCGGACGTGGTGCCGCTGGATGCCAACAACCGGATTCTGGTGCATCAAGGGCTTGAGCGAATCCGTGCCGGGCGCGCGCGTCCGGGGCTGAAGGCCATTTTGGAAGTGGCCAAGCGCGATCACTCAAAAATCACCTCGACCGATCTGGGCTTTATCCTGGGGCCGCGCCTGAACGCCGCCGGGCGACTGGACGACATGAGCCTGGGCATCGAGTGCCTGCTGACCGATGACGCCAATGCGGCTCGGGAAATGGCCGCGCAACTGGACGAGATGAACCAGGACCGAAAGTCCATCGAGCAGGGTATGCAGCGTGAAGCGCTGGCCCAACTCAAGGATCTGACAATCGACAGCATGCCGTTTGGCCTGTGTCTGTTTGATCCTGAGTGGCACCAGGGGGTGATCGGGATTCTGGCTTCGCGCCTCAAGGAGCGTTACTTCCGCCCAACCTTCGCCTTTGCCGATGCAGGCGACGGCATGCTCAAGGGGTCGGGGCGTTCGGTTCAGGGTTTTCATATCCGCGACGCACTCAGCGTAGTGGCCGCCCAGCATCCGGACTTGATCAGTAAATACGGCGGCCATGCGATGGCGGCCGGATTGACCTTGCCCGAGGCCAACTTCACGCTGTTCTCTCAGGCATTTGATGCCGAAGTCCGACGTCAACTGCGTGAAGAGGACCTCACCGGGCGTATGTTGTCCGACGGCAGCCTGGCAGTTGAAGAGTTTCACCTGGAGCTGGCGCGGGCCCTGCGCAATGCCGGGCCGTGGGGGCAGCACTTCCCGGAACCGTTGTTTCACGGGGTGTTCCAGTTGGTTGAGCAGCGCATCGTTGGCGAGCGGCATTTGAAAGTGGTGCTCAAAACTGAATGCGGCAGTGTGAAGCTCGACGGCATTGCCTTCGGGGTCGATCGCGAAGTGTGGCCGAACCCGACCATTCGCTGGGTTGAGCTGGCCTACAAACTCGACCTCAACGAGTTTCGCGGCAACGAAACCGTGCAACTGATGATTGCCCATATCGAACCACGTTAATACCTCCAGTCCCCCCTTTGTGGGAGCGGGCTTGCTCGCGATAACATCTCCCCGGGTTGTCTGACAGGTCGCGGCGCTTGTATCGCGAGCAAGCCCGCTCCCACAAAAAACGGGTTACTCGTACAGGAAATTTACTCCTGCCCTGTGCGATTTGAACTCGCCCTCATCCAGTGTTGTCGACTAGTCTCTAGAAGTACTTGGAGCCTACCCACTGGAATTAGAGGTGACCCATGAGTCTGCTGCTCGAGCCCTACACTCTGCGACAACTGACCCTTCTTAACCGCATTGCGGTCTCTCCCATGTGCCAGTACTCCAGTGTCGACGGACTGGCCAATGACTGGCATCTGGTCCATCTGGGCAGCCGTGCCGTAGGCGGCGCCGGACTGATTTTTACCGAAGCCACCGCCGTAAGCCCTGAAGGGCGAATCACCGCCCAGGACCTTGGCTTGTGGAACGACGAACAGATCGAACCCCTGCAGCGCATCACCCGCTTTATTCGGGCACAAGGTGCGGTGGCCGGTATTCAGTTGGCCCATGCCGGGCGCAAGGCCAGTACCCATCGTCCGTGGCTGGGCAAGCATGGCAGCGTCAAAGTGGAGGAGGGCGGCTGGGTGCCCGTCGGACCTTCACCGATTGCTTTCGATCCGCAACACACCGCGCCGACACAATTGGACGAAGCCCAGATACAGGATGTGATCCAGGCTTTCGTCGATGCCGCCAAGCGGGCGCTGGAAGCGGGCTTTTCGGTGGTTGAGGTGCACGCTGCCCACGGCTACCTGTTGCATCAATTCCTTTCGCCACTGAGCAATCAGCGGCGAGACCAGTACGGTGGCTCCTTCGAAAACCGCATTCGCCTGGTGCTGGAAGTCACCGAGGCCGTGCGCGGGGTGTGGCCACAAGAGTTGCCGCTGTTTGTGCGAGTGTCGGCCACCGACTGGGTCGAAGACGGCTGGAACCCCGACGAAACCGTTGAGCTGGCACGACGCCTCAAGGCGTTGGGTGTCGACCTGATCGACGTCTCCTCAGGCGGAACGGCGGCCAATGCCGAAATTCCGGTGGGGCCGGGTTACCAGACCCGTTTTGCCGAGCGCGTGCGCAAAGAGGCCTGCATCGCCACCGGCACGGTGGGGATGATCACCGAGCCTGCTCAGGCCGAACATATTCTGCGCACCGGTCAGGCCAATCTGATTCTGCTGGCTCGCGAGCTGTTGCGTGATCCGTATTGGCCGTTGCACGCCGATGATGACCTGGGTGGCAAAAAGGCCACGTGGCCTGCCCAGTACCAGCGTGCCACCCACCGTGACCAACCGATTCATGAGTCTGACTTGCGTGACTGAAACGCGTCTGTTTCCACCACAAGCCCGCCTGTTTGGCGGGCTTTGTGGCTTCCCTTGAACCCTGTTGCGAGAGGCTGCGTATGAGTACCCGTGGATTGCTTGATCAGTTACTGAAATCCGGCCAGCAAATGCTGGAGAAGAAAGCCGGCGCTCAAGGCAACGCTTCCAGTGCCGGAAAAGGTGGGTTGGGCGGGCTGCTGGGGGGTTCCGGTGGGCTGGGCGGCTTGCTTTCAGGTGCCGGTGGCGGCGCACTGGCGGCCAGTGCACTGGGCCTGCTGCTGGGTAACAAGAGTGCGCGCAAATATGGCGGGCAAGCTCTGACTTACGGCGGTCTGGCCGCCCTGGGCGTGCTGGCCTACAAGGCCTACGGCAACTGGCAGGCCAGCCAGGGCACTGCACCGCAAACCGAGCCGCAAACCATTGACCGAGTACCGGCGCCACAGGTTGAGCAACACAGCCAGGCGATTCTCAAAGCCCTGGTAGCGGCCGCCAAGGCCGATGGTCATGTGGATGAGCGCGAGCGCCAGTTGATCGAGGGCGAACTCAGCAAACTCAACGGCGACCCTGCACTGCGGCAATGGCTGCAGGCCGAGCTGAACAAACCCCTGGACCCTGCCGAAGTGGCCAGTGCTGCCAGCACCCCGGAAATAGCCGCCGAAATGTATATCGCCAGCCTGATCCTGGTGGATGAAGAGCACTTCATGGAGCGTGCCTACCTGGAAGAACTGGCCAAACAGCTCAAGCTTGACCCGGGCCTCAAGCTTGAGCTCGAAGCTCAGGTCAAGCAGGCGAGCAGCTAAAGTCCTTCTGCAGCCCTATGGGGGCAGGCTTCACCCCATGTTTTTTTCAGCGCCCCGGTCCGCAATGGTCCGGGGCGTTTTTTATGTGTGAAAACACCACACGAGCCAATTCGTGGTTCTTTTCTTCGAACCGTTGCCACTTCCTCGTCATAATCCCCTGATAGCGTGCCCGCAAGAAACATTTTGTTACGTTTGATCAGGAATGTGTAATGAGTGACGAGAAAGACAAGGCTCTCCAGGTCGATAGCAGCCGCCGTCGTTTCCTGGCCGGTGCTGCGGCAATGGGCGCAGGAGCGGCCACCTTGAGCGCTTGTGGCGGTTTTGAGCACGACGCTCCCACCAATCCGCAGCCATTGTCCCCGGTCGAGCTGGACAAAAAGCTCCACGAACAGGTCAAGACCATCGTGGTGATCTATGCCGAGAACCGCAGTTTCAACAACCTGTTCGCCAACTTTCCGGGTGTAGAAAAACCGTTGTCGGCACTCAAGCCCGCCGACTATCAGCAACGCGACCGCGATGGCAGCCTGTTGCAGACCTTGCCGCCAGCCTGGGGCGGGGTGCTGCAAGTGGGGCCGCAGACGGTCGATGGCGTGACCTATGCCCCGGGTGTGCAGTTCCAGGAAAACCTGCCCAATGCCCCCTTCGCCCTGAAGGGGCCGAATCAGGAAGACCTGCCGCTCAACCTGATCACCCGCGACTTGTGGCACGTGTTCTATCAGAACCAGATGCAGATCAATGACGGCAAGAATGATCAGTTCGTTGCCTGGGGAGACTCCGGTGGGTTCACCATGGGCTATTACGCCCAGTCCCAGTATTCCCTGCGTCTGTGGGACGTTGCCCGTGAGTTCGTGCTGTGTGACAACTTCTTCCAGGGCGCCTTTGGTGGCTCGTTTCTCAACCACCAGTACCTGATCAGCGCCACCGTGCCGTTCTATCCCAACGCGAACACCTCAGTGGCCGAGGCCCAGATCGCGGTGTTGCAAGGTGATGATCCCACCGGCACGCGCCTCAAACCCCTGGGCAAGTCCCCGGCCAGCGCCATGACCGGTGCTCCTCAGTTCGGCCCCAGCGCCCTGACGCCGGACGGCTTCGCGGTGAACACAATGGCCCCGCCCTACTGGCCGACCTGGATTCGCGACCCTGAACGACCGGACTACGCCAAGCCCGACCTGCCCAGTGTGCTGGTGCCACAAAGCCACGAGCATATTGGCGACAAGCTGAGTAAAAAGAACATCGACTGGGCCTGGTACGCTGGCGCCTGGCAGGCCACGCTGGAGCAGTATAAAGGGTCTGAAAGCCTCCCCAGGATCCCTAACTTCCAGTACCACCATCAGCCGTTCAACTACTTCGAGCGACAAGGCCCGCACAACCCGGCAGAGCGCAACAAGCGGCTGCGCGACGGTGGCCTGGGCGACGAGGCGACCACCAACCGCTTTCTGGCCGACGCCGAAGCCGGAAAACTGCCCGCAGTGAGCTTTTACAAGCCCCAGGGCAACCTCAACCTGCACGCGGGCTATGCCGATGTGGCCGCCGGTGATCGCCATCTCGACCGCACACTCAAGGTGCTGCGTAACAGCCCTCAATGGAAAAACATGGTGGTAGTGCTCACGGTGGACGAGAACGGTGGCTGGTGGGATCACGTTGCACCGCCCAAGGGGGACCGTTGGGGGCCGGGTACGCGAATTCCTGCCTTGGTGGTATCACCCTTCGCACGCAAGGGGACGGTGGATCACACGGTGTATGACACTGCTTCGATCCTTCGCCTGATCACCCGCGTGCACGGGCTGGAAGTCCTTGATGGGCTCAAACAGCGTGACGATGCAATGAAAGCGCGCGGACAGACGCCGATGGGTGACCTGACCAATGCCCTGATGTTTTGACTGGCAACCCCCGGGTTGTATGAGTGACATCTGACCTGCGGGAGCGCGCTTGCTCGCGATGAAAACAACGCGGTTTGCCAGATCCACCGCGTCGCCTGAATCGCGAGCAAGCCCGCTCCCACAGATTGAGCACAATTTGTGATCTCCTACTTATTTAGTCTGTTTTTATGCGTAGGCTTTTTTGTTTGTTGCTGTGAGATCTGTCTCAACGTCTGTACGAATCCTTGCGTACCCTCGGCTATACTCGCCTTCATTTGAATGGCTCCCGAGGATCGACTGTGAAGAACTGGACGTTACGCCAACGCATCTTGGCGAGCTTTGCTGTAATCATCGCCATTATGTTGCTGATGGTTGTGGCGTCTTACTCGCGCCTGCTCTCAATCCAAAGCAGCGAAGAGAAGGTGCAAACCGACTCGATCCCCGGGGTTTATTACAGCTCGATGATTCGCAGTGCCTGGGTCGACAGCTATGTCTTGACCCTGGAACTGGTGGGTTCGCTCAACCAGCGTGATCTGACCAACGAAGACCAAAAGCTGTACGCCAATTACGAAGACCGCTTGAACAGGGAACTGAAGAACTATCGCAGCACCATTTTTGAAGGTGACGACAACGCTCACTACGAGAGCTTCGTACGTCTTCATGAGGAATACGGCCTGGTGTTGGCGAAGGTTCTGGACCTGTATCAGAACAAGGACTTTGCACAGGCCCACAAGGTGCTTGGCGAGGAACTTGCCCCGGCCTGGATGGCTGGACGCAAGGCCCTCAACGATATTATCGATGGCAATCGCGAGTCCGCTGTTCTTGCAACCGACAACATTGGTCAAGCGGTAATGACTGCCAAGATCAGCATGATTGTTTCGCTGGTGATTGCCGTACTGGCCGCGGCGCTGTGTGGCTTCCTGTTGCTGCAGGCGATCATGTCGCCGATGCAGCGCATCGTTTCGATTCTCGAAGTCATGCGCTCCGGTGACTTGAGCTCGCGCTTGAACCTGGAGCGCAAGGACGAGTTCGGTGCAGTTGAAACCGGCTTTAACGACATGATGGCGGAGCTGACTTCGCTGGTATCCCAAGCCCAGCGCTCTTCGGTGCAGGTCACCACCTCGGTCACTGAAATCGCCGCCACCTCCAAGCAGCAACAGGCCACGGCCACTGAGACCGCTGCGACCACTACCGAGATCGGCGCCACGTCCCGTGAAATTGCAGCCACGTCCCGTGACCTGGTGCGCACCATGACCGAAGTGACTTCGGCAGCGGATCAGGCTTCGATACTGGCCGGTTCCGGGCAGCAAGGCCTGGCCCGCATGGAAGAAACCATGCACTCGGTCATGGGCGCCGCCGATCTGGTCAATGCCAAGCTGGCCATCCTCAACGAGAAGGCCGGCAACATTAATCAGGTGGTCGTGACCATCGTCAAAGTGGCCGACCAGACCAACCTGTTGTCGCTCAACGCCGCCATCGAAGCTGAAAAAGCCGGTGAATATGGCCGTGGTTTCGCCGTGGTCGCCACGGAAGTCCGGCGTTTGGCTGACCAGACCGCTGTGGCCACTTACGATATCGAGCAGATGGTGCGCGAAATTCAGTCGGCGGTCTCTGCAGGCGTAATGGGCATGGACAAGTTTTCTGAAGAGGTGCGTCGCGGCATGTCCGAGGTGCAGCAGGTGGGCGAGCAATTGTCGCAAATCATCCATCAGGTCCAGGCCCTTGCGCCGCGTGTGCTGATGGTCAATGAGGGCATGCAGGCTCAGGCCACGGGTGCCGAGCAGATCAACCTCGCGCTGGTACAACTGGGTGATGCCAGCAGCCAGACCGTCGAGTCCTTGCGCCAGGCCAGCTTTGCGATCGACGAACTCAGTCAGGTTGCCGTCGGGCTGCGCAGCGGCGTTTCGCGCTTCAAAGTCTGATGAGCGAGCCTCTAGCCAAGCACGCGGGCGCGAAGGTGCCCAAGCAACGCCTGTTTCTGGTGTTTTACATTGGCAACGAGCGCTATGCCCTGGCCGCCACCGATGTCGTCGAGGTGCTGCCGCGCTTGCCGCTCAAGCCCATTGCCCATGCCCCTGCGTGGGTGGCCGGGGTGTTCGCTCACCGTGACCGAATGATTCCGGTGATCGATATCAGCGCCATGACGTTTGGCACCGACGCCGTGGCCCGCACCAGCACCCGTCTGGTGCTGGTCAACTATCGCGGGCAATTGCTCGGTCTGCTGCTTGAGCAGGCCAGCGATACCTTGCGCTGTGATCCTGCGGAGTTTCAGCCCTATTGCATCGATAACTGCGATGCGCCTTATCTGGGGCCCGTGCGCAAAGACGAAGCGGGGCTGTTGCAGTGGTTGAGCGTCGATGAGTTGCTGAGCCCGGCGGTGTATGCGTTGCTTTTTGCCCAAGGTGAAGATGACGCCTGCGCGCAGGTGAGCCCATGAGTACCGATCAACGCTTTTTCGATTTTCTGAAGCAGCGAATCGGCCTGGATGTGGCTTCGGTCGGTCCGGCCATTATTGAACGTGCCGTTCGCCAGCGTTGCATTGCGCTGCACATGGTCGACAACGATCGCTACTGGCAGCACCTGCTCAGCTCCCAGGATGAACAGCAGGCCCTGATCGAATCCGTGATCGTGCCCGAAACCTGGTTTTTTCGTTATCCCGAGTCCTTTGTCACGCTGGGACGCCTGGCCAGACAGCGCCTGGCCCAAATCGGCAATCGGCGCGCCCTGCGAATCCTGAGCGTGCCGTGTTCGACCGGCGAAGAGCCGTATTCGATTGCAATGGCGCTGTTCGATGCCGGTTTTGCTGCGCATCAATTTAAAGTCGAAGCGCTGGATGTCAGCCCGCTTTCAGTCCAAAGGGCCCAGACTGCCCTGTATGGCAAAAACTCTTTTCGTGGTCAGCAAACTGATTTTCGCGAGCGCTACTTCAGCCTTGAGACTGACGGTTATCAACTGTCCGGGCGGGTCTGCGAACAGGTCCGCTTCACTGTCGCCAACTTGCTGGACCCGGCGCTGGCAGGCAGTCATGCGCCTTATGACTTTGTGTTCTGCCGCAACCTCTTGATCTACTTTGATCTTAAAACCCAGCAGAAGGCACTGGATGTGCTCAAGCGTCTGACCTGTGAGGACGGCGTTTTGTTTATTGGCCCGGCCGAGGGCAGCCTGCTCAGCCGCTTGGGCATGCGTTCGATCGGTGCGCCACAGTCGTTTGCCTTTTGCCACAGCCACGAACCTGCTCCTGCGGCTCGTCCTGTACTGGCAGAGTTCAAACCGCTGATGCGCCCCCAGCCGCCCACCCCGTTGCCTCCACCGGCCAACCGACCCTTTGCGCCGAGGCCCCAGGCCCATGCGGCGCCAAAAGCCCCTTCGACGGCTGAAGATCCGATGGTTTTGCTGGAGCGAATCGCGACCCTGGCCAACGAAGGTAAAAGCACAGAGGCCCGTGCGGTCTGCGAGCAGTTCTTGCAGCGCCATGACCCGCAGGCAGAAGTCTTTTACTGGCTGGGCCTGCTCAGTGATGTTCAGGGCCAGACGGCCGAGGCCCAGGTTTTTTATCGCAAGGCGCTGTACCTGGAACCCCAGCATTCGCAGGCATTGGCCCATCTGGCGGCCCTGCTGGCTTCGCAAGGCGATACGGCAGGCGCTCAGCGCTTGAACGAGCGCGCTGCCCGTAACGGGCGTTCGGCCCAAAGTGAGCGTAAACAATGAGCACTTTAGCCGCACAGAGCTTGATCCACTCCGAAGCGCAGGCTATCGATGACTGCTGGAACCGCATTGGTATCTACGGTGACAAGAGCTGTACGGTGTTGCCCCAGCATATCCATTGCCGTAACTGCGCCGTGTATTCGAGTGCTGCGACCCGTTTGCTGGATCGCTACGCCTTTGAGCACGAGAGCCAGGAAATACAGGCCTCCCAGGGGCATGAGCAGAAAGTGGCGACCTGCTCGCTGGTGATTTTTCGTTTGGGCGATGAATGGCTGGCGCTGGTCACGCGGTGTCTGGATGAAGTCGCGCCGATGCAGTCGATCCACTCCTTGCCTCACCAGCGCTCCAGCGCCTTGCGCGGGGTGGCGAATGTGCGCGGCACCCTGGTGCCGTGCCTGTCACTGGTTGAGCTGTTGGGGCTCGCCCCGGGAGTGCCCGGTGCAACATCGCTGCGGGTCATGCCGCGCATGTTGATTGTGGCGGCCCACGGCGGAGCGGTCGTGCTGCCGGTGGATGAAGTGGATGGCATCCACAATATCGCCGAGGGTGACATCAACGCAGCGTCAGTCTCTGGCGGGCATGCCAGCGCCAAATACACCCGGGGAGTGCTGCAGTGGAAAACCCGCAGTCTGCGTTTATTGGATGAAGAGCAACTGTTGAGTGCAATCACCCGGAGCCTTACATGACCCCTGAGCAAATGCGCGACGCCTCGTTGCTTGAGCTGTTCAGTCTTGAGGCCGAGGCGCAAACCCAGGTGCTCAATGCCGGTTTGCTCGCGCTGGAACGTAACCCGACCCAGGCCGACCAGCTTGAAGCCTGCATGCGTGCCGCCCATTCGCTCAAGGGTGCGGCACGGATTGTCGGGGTGGACGCCGGGGTCAGCGTGTCCCATGTCATGGAAGATTGCCTGGTCAGTGCCCAGGAAGGCCGTTTGTACCTGCAGCGCGAGCATATTGATGCCTTGCTGCAAGGGACTGACCTGCTGATGCGTATCGCGACCCCCGGCAACACGGTGGGCCCGCAAGATATCGACGCCTATGTGGCGCACATGAATGAACTGCTGGACCCTTCGGCCCCGGTGGCCCCGTCTGTGCAGGTAGCGCCCCCCGATTTTGACGTGTCGCAACTGCTGCTGATGCCGACGCCGGTTGCGCCAGAGCCCGTGATTGACGTGCCTGCGCAGGCTCAGGTCGAGCCCCAGGTGTCGCCAGAGCCGGTGCGTCGCCCGCAACGCCTGACCGAAAGCGGCGAACGGGTCTTGCGGGTCACGGCGCAGCGCCTGAACAGCCTGCTGGATCTGTCCAGTAAATCCCTGGTGGAAACCCAGCGGCTCAAGCCCTTTCTGGTGACATTGCAGCGCCTTAAACGCATGCAGAGCACCAACCTGCGGGCGATGGACACCCTCAGTGAGCAGCTCAAGGTCATGGGGCTTGGCCATGAAGCTGAAGAGGCGTTGATAGACGCCCGGCGGATCCTGGCGGAGTCCCAGCAATTGCTTGGCGAACAGACCGCCGAACTCGACGAGTTTTGCTGGCAGGCGGGTCAGCGTGCGCAAATGCTCTACGACACGGCCCTGGCTTGCCGCATGCGCCCGTTTGCCGATGTTCTGGTGGGGCAGGAGCGCATGGTGCGTGATTTGGGCCGCGCCCTGGGTAAACAGATTCGCCTGGAAATCGAAGGCGAGAAAACCCAGGTTGACCGCGATGTGCTGGAAAAGCTCGAAGCGCCATTGATCCATTTGCTGCGCAATGCCGTCGATCACGGCATTGAGACGCCGGAGCAGCGACTGCTGGCCGGCAAGCCGGCCGAGGGCCTGATTCGCTTGCGCATCTCCCATCAGGCCGGGCTGCTGGTGCTGGAGTTGAGCGATGACGGAGCCGGTGTCGACCTGGAACGTTTGCGCCGCACCATCGTTGAACGTCAGCTGTCCACCGAGCTTACAGTGGCGCAACTGAGCGAAGAAGAACTGCTGAGCTTTCTGTTTTTACCGGGCTTTAGCCTGCGCGACACCGTGACCGAAGTCTCGGGGCGCGGCGTGGGGCTGGATGCCGTTCAGCACATGGTGCGCCTGCTGCGCGGTGCCATTGTGCTGGAGCACACCCCCCAGCATGGCAGTCGCTTCCATCTGGAAGTACCGCTGACCTTGTCAGTGGTGCGCAGTCTGGTGGTGGAGGTCGCAGACGAGGCTTACGCGTTCCCGCTGGCGCATATCGAGCGCATGCGCGATGTGCATCCGGATGACATTGTGCAACTGGAGGGGCGCCAGCATTTCTGGCATGAGGGTCGGCATGTGGGGCTGGTGGCCGCCAGTCAATTGCTGCAGCGCCCGCCCAGTCAGAGCGATGACGAAACCCTCAAGGTGGTCGTGATTCGCGAGCGCGACGCCGTGTACGGCGTGGCTGTCGAGCGCTTTGTGGGTGAGCGTACCCTGGTGGTATTGCCCCTGGACCCGCGTTTGGGCAAGGTGCAGGACATTTCGGCCGGGGCCTTGCTTGACGATGGCTCGCCGGTGCTGATCGTGGATGTCGAAGACATGCTGCGATCGGTGGACAAACTGCTCAACACCGGGCGTCTGGAACGTATCGACCGGCGCAACCGGCACACCGCCGAACTGACTCGCAAACGTATCCTGGTCGTGGATGACTCCCTGACAGTGCGCGAGTTGCAACGCAAGTTGCTGCTCAATCGTGGCTATGAAGTCGCTGTGGCGGTTGACGGCATGGATGGCTGGAATGCCTTGCGTGCCGAACACTTTGATCTGTTGATCACCGACATCGATATGCCGCGCATGGATGGCATCGAACTGGTTACGCTGTTACGTCGCGACAGTCGATTGCAATCGATGCCGGTGATGGTGGTGTCTTACAAAGATCGTGAAGAAGACCGTCGGCGCGGCCTGGATGCAGGAGCCGACTATTAT
Source organism: Pseudomonas sp. NKUCC02_KPG (assembly GCF_019345465.1). Classification (GTDB taxonomy): domain Bacteria; phylum Pseudomonadota; class Gammaproteobacteria; order Pseudomonadales; family Pseudomonadaceae; genus Aquipseudomonas. The sequence goes on along the minus strand of NZ_JAHKRC010000005.1, from coordinate 85,299 downwards.
CTAGCCAAAGCCAGTTTCCATGACGATGCGCTGCTTGATGCAGTGGTTGAGCTGATTGGAGGAGCCCAGACATGAGAATAGCCATCGTCAACGATATGCCCTTGGCGGTTGAAGCCTTGCGTCGAGCCCTTGCATTCGAACCTGCCCACCAGGTGGTCTGGGTCGCCAGTGATGGCGAAGAGGCCGTGCGCCTGTGTGCCGAAAACACGCCAGACCTGATCTTGATGGACCTGATCATGCCGGTCATGGACGGGGTCGAAGCGACACGCCGGATCATGGCCGAAAGCCCGTGTGCCATCGTCATTGTGACCATCGACCGTGAGCAGAATGTCCACCGGGTGTTCGAAGCCATGGGCTTTGGCGCGCTGGACGTGGTGGATACCCCCGTGCTGGGTGGCAGCAATCCCAAAGAGGCCTCGGCGCCACTCCTGCGCAAGATCCTCAATGTCGGCTGGTTGATGGGCCAAAGCGAAAAACGGGTCTCCCCGGTTTCTGCTCAGCCACGTGTTCCGGGTTTACGGGGCGGGCTGGTGGCCATCGGTTCGTCGGCGGGCGGGCCGGCAGCGCTCGAAACATTGCTCAAGGGCCTGCCGAGGAACTTTGGTGCGGCCATCGTGCTGGTCCAGCATGTGGATCAGGTCTTCGCTGCCGGCATGGCCGAGTGGCTGAGCAGCTCGTGCGGGCTTGACGTGCGTTTGGCCCGTGACGGCGAAACCCCTCAGGTGGGGACAGTCCTGCTGGCAGGGACCAACCACCACATACGGTTATTGAAAAACGGCACGCTGGCCTATACCGCCGAGCCGGTTAATGAAATCTACCGACCTTCGATAGATGTTTTTTTTGAAAGTGTTGCCCAGTACTGGAATGGTGATGCGGTAGGGGTGCTGTTGACCGGCATGGGACGTGACGGGGCTCAAGGTCTCAAACTCATGCGTCAGCAGGGTTTTCTCACCATTGCCCAGGATCAACAGAGCAGCTCGGTGTACGGCATGCCCAAAGCGGCGGCCGCCATCGATGCAGCGGTTGAGATCCGCCCCTTGGACAAGATTGCGCCACGCTTGCTGGAGAAATTTGCCAAATGACTGGTAAAACCCGGCAGGTCTGGCTTGAAGGAAGTAATTCAGGTGAACGCGCATGAGCGACTTGCAGTTGGACGACGTTAAAACTGACGAAAACGCGGCCATGGTGTTGCTGGTGGACGATCAGGCAATGATCGGCGAAGCCGTGCGCCGTGGGTTGGCCCTTGAGCAGAACATTGATTTTCACTTTTGTGCGGACCCGCATCAGGCCATTGCTCAGGCCATCCGCATCAAGCCCACGGTGATCTTGCAGGATCTGGTGATGCCGGGTCTGGACGGGCTGAGCCTGGTGCGCGAGTACCGCAATCACCCTGCGACCCAGAACATCCCGATCATCGTGCTTTCCACCAAAGAAGACCCGCTGATCAAGAGCGCGGCGTTTTCGGCGGGGGCCAATGATTACCTGGTGAAACTGCCGGACAACATCGAGCTGGTGGCGCGGATCCGCTATCACTCGCGGTCCTACATGACACTGTTGCAGCGGGATGCCGCCTACCGTGCGCTACGAGTCAGCCAGCAGCAGTTGCTGGACACCAACCTGGTGCTGCAGCGGCTGATGAATTCCGACGGCCTGACCGGACTGTCCAACCGTCGGCACTTCGATGAGTACCTGGAGCTGGAGTGGCGCCGAGCCCTGCGCGAGCAAACCCAGTTGTCGTTGCTGATGATCGATGTTGATTACTTCAAGTCCTACAACGACACCTTTGGTCATCTGGACGGTGATGAAGCGTTGCGCAAGGTGGCAGGGGCCATTCGTGATGCCAGCAGCCGACCGTCTGACTTGCCGGCCCGCTACGGTGGCGAGGAGTTTGCCATCGTGCTGCCCAATACGTCCCAGGGTGGCGCCCGACTGGTGGCTGAAAAACTGCGGATGTCGGTTGAAGCCATGAACATTCCGCACATTTCGCCGGTCGCTGGCAGCAGCCTGACCATCAGCATTGGTCTGTCGACCATGACCCCGCAGCAGAACAGCAACTGCCGCGAGCTGATTTCGGCAGCGGACAAGGGGCTTTATCTGGCCAAGAAGAATGGGCGTAATCGGGTGGGGATTGAGTAGAGGGGCGAGGTACGCCGATCTTTGTAGTCGCTGACGAGCCGTGCGAGGCTGCGTTCGGTTTGGTGAGTCGTTCGGATATAACGAGGACTACGGTGTTAACTGGAATACCGAGTACATATCCGGCATTTGGTTCTAACTGAAAGATTGGTTTCGCTCTTACAGCGAGTCCCTTTTTGAAGGACCAAAAAGGAACCAAAAAGTCCTCGCCCCAGCGTACGGCCTTCGCTTCGCTCAGGTTCCCTCGTTCCGGCCCCGCTCCGTGGGTCCGCCGTGACGGGCCGTCCCTGGCCCAACACGGCTCTCCCGGCATCCATGCCGGTCGACCCACTGCGCAGAACCTCCTCTCGGCCTCCCGAAGGGGCGGGCAGATCAACAGCAAACCCGCCGAGGCGGCCAACCGGCCGGCCTGTTTTGTGTAAGTGTGCGCTGCTCAATCTGTAGTCGCTGACGAGCTGTGCGAGGCTGCGTTCGGTTGCGAAGCGACCGTAAAACCTGAGTCCGGGTTTTACCTGAACGACCGTAGTATCCGGTTTTACGACTGCAACGTCGCAGTGGCGCACCAAACCGGACGCAGCCTCGTTCTACTCGTCAGCTGCTACAGATTTTGCGCGGGGTTCTGTGACGCATTTTTAAGAGTGAAACCCATCTTTCAGTTGGACGGCAATGCTGGATATGTACTCGGTATTGCAGTGAAAACCACCGAGTACAAACCCAATCGATGCATCACTTACCCGGCACGTTCCAGCAATGAGTCCACCACGGCGCGCGCCATTTCGACCGAGTGCACCATCGACCAGATCAGGCCGCGTTCAACACCGCTGCCCAACTCGGTAATGTCATCACTGGTTTGTTCCGCGCAGAGCAAAAGCAATGAAACATGGGCCAGCGCATCCTGTGCGCTGATACCGGCACGCAAGGTGAACATGGGTTGCAAGGTCGAATCGACCGGGCCGAAGGCACGTTCGGTGGTCGCGGGAAGGGTTGAAACAATCGTGGGGGCTGGGGCTTTAAATGCTTTGAGTACGCGGGTTTGGGTAGTTTTAAGGGTTTGAAGTGTCGGCAAGTTGGGGATTTTTTTTCAAGAGGTGAAAGCTCCGTTGGTTAATTCCCGTGTGCTTGATTAGCTTCGGACTTCCACTTCCGTCCGCTGAAAGGTCAGCGAAGAGCGCACACTAAAGCTCCGTTTTTCCAAGGTGCAAGCTGATCTGGACCGGGGACAAACTTCCAGGATCTAGCCTTCACCGGAAAGAGGAAATCTCTGACGGAATGCGTCAATAAGCTATTACCCCTGATCATCTGTGAGCGAGATCGTTCGAGATTGGATCGGTGCGGTTTATCTGCACTTTCCTGCCCAGAACCCCGCCAGGCGGGCTGCTGATACGCTCTGTTTACGGTATACTCCCCGGCTTTGTAAAAATCGCCTACGAGTGCCGCCAGCCATGGAAATCAACCCGATCCTTAACAGCATCAAGGACCTGTCAGAGCGCTCCGAAACCATTCGGGGGTATCTTTGACTACGATCAAAAGCATGAGCGTCTGACTGAAGTCAATCGCGAGCTTGAAGATCCGAGTGTCTGGAACAACCCTTCGTACGCCCAGGAACTGGGGCGCGAGCGCTCCCTGCTGGCGCAGATCGTTGAAACCCTCGATGAGATGCACACGGGTCTGGCCGACGCCAAAGACCTGCTGCTGATGTCTGCCGAGGAAGAAGATCAGGCCGCTGTAGATGACGTTGCCGCTGAAGTGGAACGTCTGCGCGAAGCCCTTGAAAAACTCGAATTCCGCCGCATGTTCAGCGGTGAGATGGATGCCAACAACGCTTACCTGGACATCCAGGCCGGCTCCGGTGGCACCGAAGCGCAAGACTGGGCCAATATCCTGTTGCGGATGTATTTGCGTTGGGCCGACAAGCGCGGCTTCGATGCCACCATCATGGAATTGTCTGCCGGTGAAGTGGCCGGGATCAAAGGCGCAACCGTACACATCAAAGGCGAATACGCGTTTGGTTGGTTGCGTACCGAGATTGGCGTCCATCGTCTGGTTCGCAAAAGCCCGTACGACTCGGGCAACCGTCGTCACACCTCGTTCTCGGCTGTATTCGTTTCGCCGGAAATCGACGACAACATCGAAATCGACATCAACCCCTCCGACCTGCGGATCGACACCTATCGTTCCTCCGGTGCGGGTGGTCAGCACGTAAACACCACCGACTCGGCCGTACGTATCACTCACGTACCGACCAACACCGTGGTGAGCTGCCAGAACGAACGTTCGCAGCATGCGAACAAAGACACCGCGATGAAAATGCTGCGGGCGCGTCTTTACGAGCAGGAAATCCAGAAGCGCAATGCCGCTTCCCAGGCCCTGGAAGACACCAAGTCGGACATTGGCTGGGGTCATCAGATCCGCTCGTACGTACTCGACGCCTCGCGTATCAAGGATTTGCGTACCAACATCGAACGCAGCGATTGCGACAAGGTGCTCGACGGCGATATCGACGAATACCTGGTAGCCAGCCTGAAACAAGGGCTGTAAGTCGCGCAACAAAACGTGTGCGAAGCCAGTGCGATGCCCACAAGGCGCGCTAAAGCCCGCTTCCCCCTGCCGCCAGGCGGGGGCAACGAACCTGTGATGGAATTTTTAAAGACATGAGCGACCAACAACTCGACCCGCAAGACCTGCAACAGGAAGAAAACGCCCTGATCGCCCTGCGCAAGGAAAAACTTGCAGCCGAGCGCACCAAGGGCAATGCCTTCCCGAATGACTTCCGCCGTGACAACTACTGCGCCGACCTGCAGAAGAAGTACGCCGAAGCCACCAAGGAAGAGCTGGCTGAAGCCGCCATCCCGGTCAAGGTTGCTGGTCGCATCATGCTTAACCGTGGCTCGTTCATGGTGATCCAGGACATGACCGGTCGCATCCAGGTCTACGTCAACCGCAAGACCCTGCCGGAAGAAACCCTGGCCGAAGTGAAAACCTGGGACCTGGGCGACATCATCGCCGCCGAAGGCACCCTGGCCCGCTCCGGCAAAGGCGATCTGTACGTTGAAATGACCAACGTGCGCCTGCTGACCAAATCCCTGCGCCCGCTGCCGGACAAGCACCACGGCCTGACCGACACCGAGCAGCGCTATCGCCAGCGTTACGTTGACCTGATCGTCAACGAAGACGTGCGCCACACGTTCCGTGTGCGTTCGCAAGTGATCGCCCACATCCGCAGCTTCCTGATGGCGCGTGATTTCCTTGAAGTGGAAACGCCGATGCTGCAAACCATCCCGGGCGGCGCGGCAGCCAAGCCGTTCGAAACTCACCACAACGCTCTGGACATGGACATGTACCTGCGCATCGCGCCGGAACTGTTCCTCAAGCGTCTGGTAGTGGGTGGTTTTGAGAAAGTGTTCGAGATCAACCGCAACTTCCGTAACGAAGGTGTTTCGACTCGTCACAACCCTGAATTCACCATGTTGGAGTTCTACCAGGCTTACGCCGACTACGAAGACAACATGGACCTGACCGAAGAACTGTTCCGTGAGCTGGCTCAGCTGGTTCTGGGCACGACCGACGTGCAGTACGGCGACAAGGTATTCCACTTTGGCGAACCGTTTGTGCGTCTGTCGGTATTCGACTCGATCCTCAAGTACAACCCTGAGCTGACCGCTGACGACCTGAACGACATCGACAAGGCTCGTGCCATTGCCAAAAAAGCCGGCGCCAAGGTGCTGGGCTTCGAAGGCCTGGGCAAGCTGCAAGTGATGATTTTCGAAGAACTGGTCGAGCACAAGCTGGAGCAGCCGCACTTCATCACCCAGTACCCGTTCGAAGTGTCGCCGCTGGCCCGTCGCAATGACGAGAACCCGAACGTCACTGACCGCTTCGAGCTGTTTATCGGTGGCCGTGAAATCGCCAACGCCTACTCCGAGCTCAACGACGCCGAAGATCAGGCCGAGCGCTTCATGGCGCAGGTTGCTGACAAGGATGCAGGCGACGACGAAGCCATGCACTACGACGCAGACTTCGTACGTGCCCTGGAATACGGCATGCCGCCGACTGCCGGTGAAGGTATCGGTATCGACCGTCTGGTGATGTTGTTGACCAACTCGCCGTCGATTCGTGACGTGATCCTGTTCCCGCATATGCGCCCACAAGCGTAACGATGCAGAATAAAAAGCCGCCGTCAAAGGCGGCTTTTTATTGTCTGGCGTTTCCTGTAGTCGCTGCCGCAGGCTGCGAAGGGTTGCGTAGCAAACCGTTTTCTCGAAAACACTACGGTCCCCTCGCAGCCTTCGGCAGCGACTACAAGGTTCCCATCAGCATTAAAAGGATTTTCCCGTGAATCTCGTCAAGTCTTCCCAGGGCGCAGCAAATGTCGCGGTGGCGCTCGCGCACAGTGTTGAGTATCAGGGCCGCAAGGCCAGCCGCCATGGCAGCGAACAGCGTCGCCAATTGATCCTCGATGCCGCCATGCGCATTGTCGTGCGCGACGGCGTACGTGGTGTACGCCATCGGGCCGTGGCGGCTGAAGCCGGGGTGCCTCTGTCGGCAACCACTTACTACTTCAAGGACATTGACGATTTGCTCAATGACACCTTCGCCCAGTATGTGGAACGCAGCGCGGCCTATATGGCCAAGCTATGGCAAAGCACTGAAGGCAAGCTGCGTGAACTGGTGGCCAAGGGCGATGGCAGACAGCAGTCGCGCGCCATGCTGGCCGACGAGATCGCACAGATGACCGCGCATTACCTTCATCACCAGATGCTGACCCGTCGCGACCAGTTGATGGCCGAGCAGGCCTTTCACCAGGCGGCGTTGATCAACCCCCGGCTGGCGGTGCTGGTACGTGCCCATCAGCAGATTTTCCTACAGGGCGCCTGTCAGATCTTCGAAGTGCTAGGCTCCAGGCAACCTCGCCAGGATGCCAAAGTCTTGACGGCGATTATCGGTCGGATGGAATATCAGGCCCTACTTGATGGCGCGCAGCCTGAGGCGGATGACGACCGGCTGGCTATTCTTGCGCGTTATATGCACTTGGTGCTGGCGGCTCTATAGAAGGATGCAGGCATGAAAGCTTGGCGCGTGATGCTCATGGCATTGTCGTTTTTAATGTTGAACGGATGCCTGGTGACTTTTAGTCAGGCGCCGCTTGTGGCACAGCCGGCACCTAAACAGCTGCTGGGCAAATGGGTCAGCAAGGACGCCTGGGGGCAAGCCCGCAATCTCGAAATCAGTGCCATCGACAAAACGCGTTACCAGGCGGTGGTCTATCCCAAGGGCGAGCCCAAGGCCCGTGAGCGTTATGTGTTCATTGTTGCCCGCCACGGCAGTCGCTGGTATGCCTCGGCTGCGATACCGGCCAAACTGGGGGGCAATCACACGCTGAGCGGTTTCGAGTTGACCGATAACGGCGAACTGGTGATCTACGATCTGGACCTGGAGCAAGTCAAGCAGGCCATCGGCCAGTCCGTATTGAACGGCGACCCGGTTGAAACCGCCGAAGGCCCTGGCACCTTGATCAAAAGCCCGTCGGCTGAAGTCTTTGCCTACCTGGACGACCCGGCCAATTCCGACGTATTTGTCGAAGCGGCCCGCTATAAACGTGTGGCCAAGTAACGCTCTTAATTAAAGGAAGCTTCCGGTGGACGACTACCAGCGCACGATACGCACGTTGTCTGACCGCATCGTGCTGGCACAAACACCGATCCGCGTGCTGGATGCGGTGAAGTGGGACGACAGCATCCGCCAAGGCTTTTTAAAGGCCAAGGGCAAGGAAATGCCCGCGGTCAATCGCGACTATTACCTCGGCCGGCCGCTGTCCTTTGATTCGGGGGCGGTGAAGTCCGAGTTTCAGAACATCGAGCGTGATATCACTCGCCAGCTGGGGCAGTTCAACCCGGTCGGGCAGATCATGCGCCGTATGTGCAAAGAGTACCGGATGGTGGTGCGCATGCTTGAAGCGCGCGGCACTGAAGATTTCGGCCTGATCTCCCAGGAACTGTATGGCGCGGCCTCCGACGCGTTCCATGCCGGCGACCCGACCCTGGCCGACCTGGGCCTGATGATGTCCGACTACCTGGACAACATCGACGGGCGTGGCGCGCTCAAGGACGAAGCCAAGACCCTGACGGCCAAGGATGCCGTGAACCTGCTGCAAAGCCGTCTGAACAAGGTGTTTGGCGAGGCCGAAGAGACCATCCGCGTGTTCGAGTCCGACGGCATTGTCGCGGATGCGGCGGCGGGGGCTGATTACATCAAGATCCGCACCGATGCGATGTTCAACGAGCGCGACGTGCGTGCGCTGGAAGTTCACGAAGGGCTGGTGCATGTGGGCACCACGCTCAATGGTCTGAACCAGCCGATCTGCACCTTCCTGTCCAAGGGGCCGCCGTCGTCCACCGTGACCCAGGAGGGGCTGGCGATTCTGATGGAGATCATCACCTTTGCCTCCTACCCCAGCCGCCTGCGCAAACTGACCAACCGCACCCGTGCCATTCATATGGTGGAGGAGGGCGCGGACTTTATGCAGGTGTACGAGTTCTTCCGTGAACAAGGCTTTGAGATGCCAGAAAGCTATGGCAATGCGAGTCGGGTTTTCCGTGGGTCGGTGCCAAACGGCCTGCCATTCACCAAAGACTTGTCCTATCTCAAGGGCTTTATCATGGTTTACAACTACATTCAGCTGGCCGTGCGTAAAGGCAAGCTGGAACAAGTGCCGCTATTGTTCTGTGGCAAAACCACGCTGGAAGACATGCGTACCTTGCGCCAGTTGGTGGATGAAGGATTGGTGGTGGCGCCCAAGTACTTGCCGGATCAGTTCAGGGACATGAACGCGCTCTCGGCCTGGATGTGTTTCTCCAACTTCCTCAACCATTTGAGCCTTGATCGTATCGAAGCGGATTACTCCAACATTTTGTAAGCAACACAAAACCTGTAGTCGCTGCCGAAGGCTGCGAAGGGTTGCGCAGCAAGCCGTTTTTATTGAAGGCCCCACAAACCCCATCGCAGCCTTCGGCAGCGACTACATAGGGTAGCTAGTAAGATGAAAACCCTGGCTGCACTCTGCCTGCTGTTGAGCCTCAGCGGATGCAGTTCATTGCTGTTCTATCCCGAGCCCGGCCTGCCGATCACCCCGACGGCGGCAGGCCTGGAATATCGTGACGTGACCTTGACGGCCGCCGATGGCACGCGCCTGAGTGGCTGGTGGTTGCCGGCCAAAAAAGGTGTACCCCTCAAGGGTACCGTGCTGCACCTGCACGGCAATGGCGGCAACCTGGCCTATCACCTTGGCGCTACTGCGTGGCTGCCAGCTCAGGGCTATCAGGTGCTGATGCTTGATTATCGCGGCTACGGCCTGTCCCAGGGCTCGCCGGGCTTGCCTGGGGTGTATCAGGACATCGACGCGGCGTTCGAGTGGTTGCAGCACCAGCCGCACACCCAGGGCTTGCCGCTGATTGTGCTGGGGCAAAGCCTGGGCGGCGCGATGGGGATTCACTACCTGAGCGAGCACCCGCAGCAGCGGGCGCGAATCACGGCCATGGTGCTCGATGGCGTTCCGGCAAGTTACCGCGAAGTGGGGCAGTTTGCCTTGAGTACGTCCTGGCTGACCTGGCCGTTGCAGGTGCCGTTATCGTGGCTGGTGCCCGATGCCGACAGTGCCATCTATGCCATGCCGCACATGGGCGGCGTGCCGATGCTGATCTTCCACAGCCTGGATGATCCGGTCGTGCCGCTTTCCAATGGCCTGCGCCTGTATCAAGCTGCGCCCCCGCCCAAGGTGCTGCAACTGACCCGTGGTGGTCACGTACAGACATTTGCCGACCCGACCTGGCGTCAGGTGATGCTGCGCTACCTGGATGACCCCCAACATTTCAATGGCGTGCGGCGACTGGGCGAAATCGCCAATTACCCCGCCTCACCGAACACCGAACGTGAACCCGAGAGCCAACAATGAGTGAAGAACGCAACGCCATCCCCCTGATCATTACGGGTGTCTGCAGCATCATCGGCACCGTGGGGGCCCTGTGGTACTACGGCTACCTGCACTTCGCCAAGCCTGAAGACGCCTTGCTGCTCAGTGACTACACCATGCTCAAGACCATCCCGGGCGAAGACTATAAAGTCTCCCTCACTCCGGCCAATCAGGTGGCGAAGTGCATTGACGGCATCATCGTGTTGTTCGATACCGAACAAAAAGGCCTGACCGGGGTACTGGTCAACAACAAGAAACAGGCGGTGCGTTGCCTGGACCAGGAAACACCGAAGCTGCAGCAGTAAAGCGCCACAGTTGTGGATTTATCTGCGCCCAAAAAAAGCCCCGCTTGATCACTCAGGCGGGGCTTTTTTACAGGGGGTTACTGCATCGAGGAGCGCGGTGCTACAGGCTGGTTGTCATTGGAGATGGTCACTTCAACGCGACGGTTCTGGGCACGGCCCGAATCGGTGCTGTTGCTCGCGACAGGGTATTCCTTGCCATAGCCCTGAGCCACGATGCGGGTCGGGTCTACGCCTTTGCGCACCAGTGCATTACGCACCGATTCAGCACGGCGCTCAGACAACGTCTGGTTGAAAGCTGCCGAACCGACACTGTCGGTGTAACCCTCGACAATCACCTTGCGGTCCGGGTTCTGGATCAGGTACTCGGCCAGGGTATTGATATTGCGCATGCCGTTGGGCTGCAGGTCGGACTTGCCGAACTGGAACAGCACATCACCAAAGGTGACCAGCGTGCCGCGCTCGGTTTGCTTGGCGTTCATGCCCTTGAGTTGCTTGATCTGCGCATCACGGGCATCAAGCAATGCCTGGTTACGGGCTGCGCCTGCGTTCTTCAGGTTGTTTTCAGCGGTGCGCAACGCGATGGTTTGCTTGGCCACTTCAACACGCTGATTGGTCAGGTAAGCCAGTTGATCAACCTTGGACTCGTCTTCCTTGTTCAGGTAAGCCTTCTCGGCCTTGTCCAGCCATTCGCTGGCGTCCTTGGTTTCCAGCGCTGCAACCTTGGTCGACTCAGGGTTGGTTTGCAGGGCCGAGAAGTTGGTCTTGGCGTTTTCCAGGTTGACGTTCGGCTGATGCGAGCACGCCGCCAGGCCAACGCTCAGAGCTAACAGGGCGGGGATCATTACTGTATTGCGCATGATATTTAGTCCTTTCTATCGATTAGGAGTGCTGTGTCGCCAGGTGCAGTCAAAAAGGGGCAGCGTTTATTGAACGCTGCGCATGCCTTCCTGACGCAGTTGCTGAACGGCATTCTGAGCATCCTGAACGGCCTTCTCTGCCTTGGCGGCCTGGGCTTTGCGCTCTGCTACGCGAGCGTCCCATTCCGCTTGCTCGGAGAGACGACGGGCTTCATCGTATTTTTTGTCATGCATGGCCAGCTCGGCCTGCTTGAGCTTGTCCTGAGCCGACTTCATTTCTACCGGTGCATATTCAGTAGCGCCTGCGCTCACGGCGTTGTTCACGGCCGATTGGGTCACGGCGTACTGCTCTGACGGTGGATTGCCAGCACAACCGGCCAAAACGAAGCTGGTGCCGATTGCCAGCGCAGCCAGTTTTAGCCCGCGCAGGCGAGGGGAGGTGGTTTTGACAGTGCGGGTCATCATGGTCTTCAACTCCATTGGGAAACTCCTTAATAACAGCTAATTCCATCACGACTGGTGGCGTCACCCGGAGTGTTGGAACACGAGTTCCAGCGGTGATGGTTAATGGCTGTGACCGAAACGATTTTTGAATAGTTCAAAAAAAGATGGCAAATGGCCTAAAAGATTTTTGACCGATTGGTCAGGCGCCTATTTACGTTTTGCCCCGTGCAAGACTTGTCAAAAGCAGGCGTTGCAAAGCACTCTTGGGGACGAGCTGTCCCCCGGATACTGCTGGAGAAACTGCTGATGACCGATATTGATGCACGCTTGCGCGATGATGTTCACCTGCTGGGTGAACTGTTGGGTAATACGATTCGTGACCAATACGGCGAAGCTTTTCTCGCCAAGATCGAGCGCATTCGCCAGGGGGCCAAGGCCGACCGGCGCGGCACTACCGGCGAAGAGCTGAGTGCGATTCTGGATGCCTTGAGCGACGATGAAGTGCTGCCGGTTGCGCGAGCGTTCAACCAGTTTTTGAACCTGGCGAACATTGCCGAGCAGTACGAGCTGATCCACCGCCGTGAAGAAGGTCAGGCCGAGCCTTTCGAGGCGCTGGTCCTGCCTCAATTGCTCGAACGGCTGCTGGCCGAAGGGCATGACCCCGAGTCGCTGGCGCGGCAGGTCAGCCGTCTTGACATCGAACTGGTGCTCACCGCACACCCCACCGAGGTGACTCGTCGCACGCTGATTCAAAAGTACGACGCAATCGCTGAGCAACTGGCTGCCCAGGACCATCGTGACCTGACCCTTGCGGAAAAATCCGAAATCGAACAGCGCTTGCAGCGGCTGATCGCTGAAGCCTGGCACACCGAAGAAATCCGTCGCACCCGCCCCACACCTGTCGATGAGGCCAAGTGGGGGTTTGCTGTGATCGAACACTCCTTGTGGCACGCCGTGCCGCACATGCTGCGCAAGGCTGACAAGGCGCTGCATGCGGCGACCGGTTTGCACCTGCCCCTGGAGGCGGCACCGATTCGCTTTGCTTCCTGGATGGGCGGCGACCGCGATGGCAACCCCAATGTCACCGCCAGCGTCACCCGCGAAGTGCTGCTGCTGGCGCGCTGGATGGCCGCTGACTTGTACCTGCGCGACATCGATAAACTGGCCGCTGACCTGTCGATGCAACAGGCCACCCCGCAACTGCTGGCAGTCGCAGGGGAGAGTGCCGAGCCGTACCGCGCCGTGCTCAAGCAATTGCGTGAGCGCCTGCGGGCGACCCGCAGCTGGGCCCATAGCGCCCTGAACAGCACGCAGCCTGCACCGAGCGATGTGTTGCAGGACAATCGCGAGCTGCTGGAGCCGCTGCAGCTTTGCTATCAATCACTGCATGCCTGCGGCATGGGCGTGATCGCTGATGGCCCATTGCTCGATTTCCTTCGCCGAGCCGTGACGTTTGGCCTGTTTCTGGTGCGCCTCGATGTGCGTCAGGACGCGGCCCGTCACGCCTCGGCCATGACCGAAATCACCGACTACCTGGGCCTTGGCCGCTATGAAGACTGGGACGAAGATGCGCGCCTGATCTTCCTGATGCGCGAGTTGAACAACCGCCGCCCGTTGTTGCCCAGTTACTTCAAACCCGGTGCCGACACCGCCGAAGTACTGGCGACCTGTCGCGAAGTGGCAGCCGCACCGGGGGCTTCCCTGGGGTCCTATGTGATCTCGATGGCCGGTGCCGCCTCTGATGTTCTGGCCGTGCAATTGCTGCTCAAAGAGGCCGGGCTTGAGCGCCCGATGCGTGTGGTTCCGTTGTTTGAAACCCTGGCCGACCTGGACAACGCGGGACCGGTGATCGAGCGGCTGTTGCTGTTGCCGGGTTATCGCGCACACCTGAAGGGCCCGCAGGAAGTGATGATCGGCTACTCCGACTCAGCCAAGGATGCAGGCACCACCGCGGCGGCCTGGGCGCAGTACCGGGCGCAGGAGTCACTGGTCAATATCTGCCGCGAGCAAGGCGTTGAATTGTTGTTGTTCCATGGTCGTGGCGGCACCGTGGGGCGCGGCGGTGGCCCGGCTCACGCGGCGATCCTGTCGCAGCCGCCGGGCTCTGTCGCGGGGCGCTTCCGTACCACGGAACAGGGCGAAATGATCCGTTTCAAGTTCGGCCTGCCGGACATTGCCGAGCAGAATCTCAATCTCTACCTGGCGGCCGTACTGGAAGCCACCTTGCTCCCGCCGCCCCTGCCGGAACCTGGCTGGCGGGTACTGATGGACGAATTGGCAGCTGACGGGGTCAAGGCCTACCGTGGGGTGGTGCGTGATAATCCACAGTTCGTGGAGTACTTCCGCCAGTCAACGCCGGAGCAGGAACTGGGGCGATTGCCGCTGGGAAGTCGTCCGGCCAAACGCCGGGCAGGCGGGATTGAAAGCCTGCGGGCCATCCCGTGGATTTTCGGCTGGACCCAGACCCGCCTGATGCTGCCCGCCTGGCTGGGTTGGGAAACCGCACTGAGCCAGGCACTGGCACGGGGCGAAGGCGAGCAGTTGGCACAAATGCGCGAGCAGTGGCCGTTCTTCCGTACCCGCATCGACATGCTGGAAATGGTCCTGGCCAAGGCCGATGCCGATATCGCCCGGCTCTACGACGAGCGTTTGGTGAGCCCGGAACTGCTGCCATTGGGTGCGCACTTACGCGACTTATTGTCGCAGGCGTGCTCGGTGGTGCTGGGCTTGACCGGTCAGGCGCAGTTGATGGCACACAGCCCAGAGACCCTTGAATTCATCCGCTTGCGCAACACTTACCTCGATCCTCTTCATCTATTGCAGGCCGAGCTTCTGGCACGTTCGCGACGCCAGCAAGCGGCGCAGGACAGCCCTCTGGAACAAGCGTTGCTGGTGACTGTGGCCGGGATCGCGGCAGGCTTGCGTAACACCGGTTAAAGCAAAAGAGCGGCGAATGTCGCGCCAAGGCAGGCGGGGGGCCGGGCCGGATTGATGCCGACCCCCGTGCGGGCGCGACACTTTATTGTGGGGTTGCGACCTGTGACACCCGGCCGCAGAGGCCGGTTTGCCTGTAATTTTTCCTACTTTGGGCGGCTTGTGTGGGCCGGGCCTGCTGTGTATCTTGATCAGCCCTTGGCCGTTTTGATGGCCATAATCCGATTTTGAGACTGGCCCAAAGAGGCGAGTCTGTTGTCATTTAAATAAAAAATTTGAGGAGCACATCGATGCGCGTAATTCTGCTGGGAGCTCCCGGGGCCGGTAAAGGTACTCAGGCAAAGTTCATCACTGAAAAATTTGGCATCCCGCAAATCTCCACCGGCGACATGTTGCGTGCAGCCGTTAAAGCCGGCACCGAGCTGGGCCTGATCGCCAAAGGCGTAATGGACAGCGGTGGTCTGGTATCCGATGACCTGATCATCAACCTGGTGAAAGAGCGCATTGCTCAGCCAGACTGCGTCAACGGTTTCCTGTTCGACGGTTTCCCGCGCACCATTCCGCAAGCTGAAGCCCTGGTAAAAGCCGGTGTGGAGCTGGACCACGTGCTGGAAATCGCCGTTGAAGACGAAGAGATCGTTCAGCGTATTGCCGGCCGTCGTGTACACGAAGCTTCGGGCCGCGTTTACCACACCGTCTACAACCCGCCAAAAGTGGAAGGCAAGGACGATGTGACCGGCGAAGACCTGGTACAGCGCAAGGACGACACCGAAGAAACCGTTCGTCACCGCCTGTCGGTCTACCACTCGCAAACCAAGCCGCTGGTGGACTTCTACCAGAAGCTGGCTGCTGCCCAGGGCAAGCCCAAGTACAGCCACGTTGAAGGTGTTGGCTCGGTCGAATCGATCACGGCCAAGGTGCTTGAAGCGCTGAGCTGATAAGTCGATTTTGCGTCATCACAACAGCCCGCTTGCGGGCTGTTGTTGTTTATACTGCTGCACTTTTTTCAATTCTGATTCTGACGGGAACACCGATGAGCACCTTGCTGGCCCTGGATACCGCGACTGAAGCTTGCTCAGTTGCCTTGTTGCACGATGGCAAGGTTACTAGCCACTACGAGGTGATCCCGCGCCTGCACGCGCAAAAGCTGTTGCCGATGATCAAAGACTTGCTGGCTGCGGCCGGGATCGAGTTGTCGGCGGTCGATGCCATTGCTTTTGGCCGCGGTCCTGGCGCGTTTACCGGTGTGCGCATTGCCATTGGCGTGGTCCAGGGGCTGGCCTTTGCGCTGGAGCGCCCGGTGTTGCCGATCTCCAATCTGGCGGTACTGGCCCAGCGAGCCCATCGCGAGCACGGCGCGACCCAGGTTGTGTCGGCCATCGATGCGCGAATGGACGAAGTGTATTGGGGTTGCTATCGCGAGCAGGCGGGGGAGATGCGTCTGCAAGGCGCTGAAGCCGTGCTCGCACCGGAAACAGCTGCCTTGCCGGATGGCGCCAGTGGTGACTGGTTTGGCGCCGGGACTGGCTGGGGGTATGCCGAGCGCTTGAACGTCAAGCCGTACGCAATGGACGCTGGCATGTTGCCTCACGCCGAAGACCTGCTGACCCTGGCCCGATTTGCCTGGGCCCGTGGCGAGGCCATCCGGGCCGATGATGCACAGCCGGTGTACTTGCGCGACAAGGTGGCGGCTACAAAAGCTGAACGTGGCGTTTGATCCGCTGTTGTAGCCGCTGACGAACGCAGCCTCGTTCCTTCGGCAGCGACTACAAAATAGCCGGCCCATTTGCTTAGTCTGGCCAGCGCCGCTAAATTGTAACTATCGCTAACGAGCTTGTTGCCATGCGCATTGACGGCTTTTCTTCCCAGTCCTACCCGATCAAGCGCAAGCCGCGTAAAGGTCAGCCGCTGGTCGATGAGTCGGTTGACGACAGTGAAGCCTCGTTCGAAAACACCCCCCAGGCTGCCCGTACCCCACCTTCCGGTGAGCGCATCAGCCAGTTGCCGGTCCGCTCCCAGGACATGATCTTCCAGCGTGCCATGAGCAAAAGCGCAGCCAGTGCCCTTGCCAGCTACCTGACCACCGCAGGCTTCGTCGATTGGGAAACAGAAGTGCTGGGGCTGGATCTGTATATTTGAGCCATGACCCTCACGTCCCTCCCTTATTACCTCGGTTGTCCGTCCTGGAGTGAAAACGCCTGGCGCGAAGGCCTGTACCCGCAGAACGCGCGCTCAACTGATTTCCTGAGCCTGTATGCGCAGGTCTTCAATGCCGTCGAAGGCAACACCACGTTCTATGCCCGCCCGGCACCGGCCACGGTTGAACGCTGGGCGCAAAGCCTGCCTGAACACTTCAGGTTCACCGCCAAGTTCCCACGGGATATCAGCCACGGCGGCGATTTGCGTGAGCAGTTGCAAGCCGCCGAAGACTTCTTGCAACTCATGGGGCCCCTGGGAGGGCGGGTAGCGCCGTTTTGGCTGCAACTGCCAGCCAGTTTCGGGCCTCAGCGTTTGAGCGAGCTGGTGAGCTTCATGGACACCTTGCAGCGCCCGCTGGCCATTGAGGTTCGTCATCCGGAGTTCTTTGCCAGGGGCGATGCCGAGCGGCTGCTCAACCGCTTGCTGATGGATCGCGGTGTTGAGCGTATCTGCCTTGATCCCCGGGCACTGTTCAGTTGCCACTCGAGCGATCCTGCCGTGCTCCACGCTCAATCGAAAAAACCCAAAGTGCCGCCTCGCCCGGCGGCCTTTACCCAATGTCCGCAGGTGCGATTTATTGGCCGCCCGGAGCTGGAGGCCAACGATCCTTATTTGTTGCCCTGGATTGAAAAAGTCGCGGGCTGGATCGAGGAGGGGCGTACGCCCTACGTGTTTTTGCATACGCCGGACAATCACCGCGCTCCTGAGCTGGCGCGGCGTTTTCATCGCCAATTGAGTGAGCGCTTACCGGGCCTGCCCCCACTGCCCGAGTTGCATCAATCCCAGGCTCGCGAGCAATTGGGCCTGCTTTAAGCGGCCAGGCGCAGGTTGTTGATGACAATCGGGCGGGCCCAGCCCAGGTCGAAGTCCATCGCCCGTTGTTGCTCTATCAGCGTAATGGCGTCGAATGGCTCGGCGGGGGGTGGCAGCAAGTCCTGTTCAAACTCGGCTATGGGCAGATGCAAAGGTCGTGGCTCAGGCCCCGGGCCTGGATCGGGCAGCGGATGACCCTGGGTCATGACGATCGGGCGCACCCATGTGTTGTTGAAATCTTGCTGGTGCTGTTGCTCGACAATGTCTTCAGGCGGGTAGGGCACGGCGGGTGGCGGCAGCAGGTCCAGTTCGAATTCGGCAATGGGCAAGAACAGGGCTTCAGGCGGGCGCAGTTCGGTGTCCTGAACCTCGCAGTGGCGCTGGATCACGATAGTACCCAACAGGTGGGTGCCACCACGGGGCTCGGCGTTTTCAGTAGTGGCTGGCAGCTCGACATCCATGGCCGCCAATGCATCGGTACCGGACTGTTCTGCCAATGCCTGGGCGTAGAAGTCCTTCCACAGGTGATTGACGCTGCCTGTGATCTGCGAATTGTGGCGGCCAAAGTCGCCAATTGGCGCAATAAAGCCGATAGGTGCGCAATGAATGTCTGACATAGCTCTCGGTCGACGCCCAGCTCTGGCAAAATGGCGGATATTTCATTTATCGGCAGCCTTTGCCGATCATTAAATTTTTGAGCGTGTTTTTAGATGATTGAGCAAGCAGCGGGCTGTCGTATCAAAGTCGAAGCGCTGGACGAGGCCTTTCAGGCCTTGGCCGAGCAATGGGCTGAGCGCCTGGGTTTGCCTCTGGATGAGCCTGACGCGGAGTTCGCCTTGCAGTTGAGCGCCCAGGGTTTGCAGTTGCAGCAACTGGGGCCGGATGCACCAGGTCCGGTGCGGGTCGACTTTGTCGAAGGCGGCGCGGCCCATCGTCGTTTGTTTGGCGGCGGTACGGGGCAGATGATTGCCAAGGCGGTGGGTATTCAGCAAGGCGTGCGCCCACGGGTGCTGGATGCCACGGCGGGCTTGGGCAAGGACGCGTTCGTGCTGGCAAGCCTGGGCTGTGAGATGAGCCTGATCGAGCGCCAGCCGCTGATCGGTGCCTTGCTTGAGGACGGGCTGGCCCGTGGCCTGGATGACTTTGAAGTGGCGCCAATCGTGTCGCGCATGCACTTGCTCAAAGGCAACTCGATTGAAGTGATGCGCAATTGGGAGGGGGAGCCACCGCAGGTGATCTACCTGGACCCCATGTTCCCCCATCGTGAGAAAACCGCGCTGGTGAAAAAAGAAATGCGCCTGTTTCGCCCGTTAGTGGGCGATGACAATGATGCTCCGGCCCTGCTTGAAGCTGCGTTGGCGCTGGCGACCCACCGTGTGGTGGTCAAGCGGCCCCGCAAGGCACCGTGCATTGCGGGGCCCAAGCCAAGTCATGCGCTGGATGGCAAATCGAGCCGGTACGATATCTATCCGAAGAAAGCACTCAAGCCCTGAACATGTGGGAGCGGGTGTTTCACTCTGGTCGATAAGCCCGCATGAACATCCCCACCACTTCCTGCACATGGGCTTCGCTTTCCTGCGGCCCCAGCGGTTCACCGCCGCCAAACAGCAGGCGAAAGTTGGGGGCGCCTTTGAGCATGCAGAAGAAGTGTTCTGCCGCGTAATGCGGGTCGTCGATCCGCAGCGCGCCGCTCTGATCCATCTTGCGCAGCAAGCCCTCCATCTCGTGCACCACGCGCTCCGGTCCGGCCTCAAGGAAGATCTGCGAAAGCTTTGGATCCTGGCTGCCGAGGGTGACCATCAATCGGTGCAGGTTCAGTGATTCTTCACTGTTGATCAGGACTTGAAAGCCTCGGGCAATGTTCAGCAACACCCCTTCAATGGGCTTGCCGGCCGGCAGCTCAAAAAACAGTACCGGTAGCTGCTCTGTGCATTTGGACATGATCGCCGAAGAAAACAGGGTCTCCTTGTCGGTGAAGTGACTGTAGACCGTCAGTTTTGACACGCCCGCCAGGCCCGCAACGGCATCCATGCTGGTGTTGGCATAGCCCTTGGTCAAAAACAGGGTTTTGGCGGCGTCGAGGATGGACTGGCGTTTTGCCAGGTCCTTGGGGCGGCCGAGAGCGTTAGGGGGTAAAGGATGGTCAGACATAGCCGTTTATTACTGGACTGGTGAGTTTAGTATTAATAACATGCTGCCAGTATAAATATTCCAAGCCCCTTTAGCGAAAGGTCGTCAACATGTTGCGCCATGCCTTGTCCCGCGCTGTGCCTGTCTGTCTGGTGTTTTTATTGTCTGGATGCGGGCAGCAAGAGCCTGCAAAAATCAGCATCAGCCCGGCGATGGTGGTGCATCCGCAGCCTTCAGCGCTGGCAAGTCAGAGCTATCCCGGCGAAGTGCGCGCGCGTTTCGATCCGCAACTGGCGTTTCGTATCGCAGGCAAAGTCACCAGGCGCCTGGTCGATGAAGGTGAGCGGGTCAAGGCCAATCAGCCCCTGGCAGAGCTGGACCCGCAAGACGTGCGCCTGCAACTGGACGCTACCCGTGCTCAAGTGGCGGCAGGGCAGGCCAATCTGAACCTGGTGCGTGCTGAGCGCGATCGCTACAAGACCCTGCTGGATCGGCAGATGGTCAGCCGCTCACAGTTCGACAACGCCGAAAACCTCTACCGCTCTGGCGTTGCCAAGCTCCAGCAGCTCAAGGCCGAGCAGGATGTGGCCAGCAATCAGGCCAGCTATGCCGTGTTGCGCGCCCCACAAGATGGCGTGATCGCCCAGCGCCAGGTTGAAGTGGGGCAAGTGGTCAATGCCGGGCAAACCGTGTTCACCCTGGCAGCCGATGGTGAGCGTGAAGTGCTGATCAGCCTGCCGGAGCAGGATTTCAGCCGCTTCAAGATCGGTATGCCGGTGGCGGTTGAGTTGTGGTCGCAGCCCGGCCAGCGTTTCAGCGGCCGTATCCGCGAGCTGTCGCCATCGGCAGATCCAAAGTCACGTACCTTTGCTGCCCGTATCACGTTCACCTCTGGCAAGGTGCCTGCCGAACTGGGCCAAAGTGCCCGGGTTTTCATTCAGGGCGAAGGCGACAGTTCGCTGTCGGTGCCGCTGTCATCCTTGACCGCCGAGAACGGCGCGGCCTACGTGTGGCGAGTCGGCCAAGGCAACAAGCTTGAGCAAGTGCCGGTGCGTGTGGGGCCTTTTGGCGAAAAAAGCGTGCCGGTTCTCGAAGGCCTCAAGGCCGATGACTGGATCGTCGCTGCCGGCGTGCATGTGCTGCATCCCGGGCAAGAGGTGCGGCCGATTGATCGCTCCAACCGGGCAATCAATGTTTCGGCCAAGGAGTAACCCCCATGGGCTTTAACCTTTCTGCCTGGGCGTTGCGCAATCGCCAGATCGTCCTGTTCCTGATGCTGTTGCTGGCTATTGTCGGCGGGCTTTCATACACCAAATTAGGGCAAAGCGAAGACCCACCGTTCACCTTCAAGGCCATGGTCATTCGCACCCTGTGGCCGGGTGCTACGGCTGAGGAAGTCTCTCGGCAGGTCACCGAACGTATTGAAAAAAAGCTGATGGAGACCGGTGAGTACGAGCGCATTGTTTCGTTCTCGCGCCCTGGCGAGTCGCAAGTGACCTTTATGGCCCGCGATTCGATGCACTCGAATCAGATTCCGGAGCTGTGGTATCAGGTTCGCAAAAAGATCAGTGACATTCGCCACACCTTGCCGCCTGATGTGCAGGGGCCGTTTTTCAACGATGAATTCGGTACGACCTTCGGCAATATCTACAGTTTGAGCGGTGAAGGTTACGACTACGCAGTGCTCAAAGACTACGCCGACCGCATCCAGATCCAGCTACAACGGGTCAAGGATGTAGGCAAAGTCGAATTGCTGGGGCTGCAGGACGAAAAAATCTGGATCGAGCTGTCCAACCTCAAACTGGCCACCCTGGGATTGCCGCTGGCCGCCGTGCAAAAAGCCCTTGAGGAGCAAAACGCGGTGTCGACTGCGGGCTTCTTTGAAACACCGACAGAACGGGTGCAACTGCGCGTCAGCGGTAATTTCAAGACGGTAGAGGAGATCGAGCGTTTCCCGATCCGCGTGGGCGAGCGCACCTTTCGCATCAGCGACGTGGCGGATGTGCGTCGCGGCTTTAATGATCCACCGGCACCGCGTATGCGCTTTATGGGCCAGGATGCGATTGGTCTGGCCGTGGCCATGAAAGACGGTGGCGATATCCTGGTGCTGGGCAAGGCGCTGGATACCGAGTTCGAACGGATCCAGAAGAACCTTCCGGCCGGGATGCAATTGGGCAAGGTCTCTGACCAGCCAGCGGCTGTGAAAACCAGCGTCGGCGAGTTCGTTCAAGTGTTGGTGGAAGCCCTGGTGATCGTGCTGCTGGTCAGCTTCTTCTCCCTGGGTGCGCGCACCGGCATGGTGGTGGCACTCACCATCCCGCTGGTGCTGGCAATGACGTTTGCCGCCATGCATTACTTCGGGATCGGCCTGCACAAGATTTCACTGGGGGCGTTGGTGCTGGCCCTGGGCTTGTTGGTGGACGACGCGATCATTGCCGTGGAAATGATGGCGATCAAGATGGAGCAGGGTTACGACCGGATGAAGGCGGCGAGCTTCGCCTGGACCAGCACCGCGTTCCCCATGCTCACCGGTACGCTGATCACGGCAGCAGGCTTTTTGCCGATTGCCATGGCGCAGTCGAGCACGGGTGAGTACACCCGCTCGATTTTCCAGGTGGTGACCATTGCCCTGTTGGCGTCGTGGATTGCGGCGGTGGTGTTTGTGCCGTATCTGGGGGCGCTGTTGTTGCCGGACCTGGCGAAAATTCATGCCGCCAAACACGGTTCGGGCGCAGGTGCTCCCGACCCTTACGCCACACCGTTTTACCAGCGGGTCCGACGGTTGGTGGAGTGGTGCGTCACCCGGCGCAAGACCGTGATTGCATTGACGGTGCTGCTGTTCCTGGGGTCGGTCGTGCTCTTCAAGTTTGTTCCGCAGCAGTTCTTTCCCGCGTCCAGCCGACTGGAATTGATGGTCGACTTGAAACTGGCCGAAGGCGCTTCGTTGAGCAATACCACCGATCAGGTCAAGCAACTCGAAGCACTGCTCAAGGACCATCCGGGTATTGCCAATTATGTGGCGTATGCCGGGACCGGCTCGCCACGCTATTACCTGCCACTGGATCAGCAGTTGCCAGCGGCCAGCTTTGCCCAGTTTGTGGTACTGGCCAAGACCATTGAGGACAGGGAAGAACTGCGCACCTGGTTGATTGACACCCTTAACGAACAATTCCCGACCGTACGCTCGCGGGTCACGCGTCTGGAAAACGGTCCGCCTGTGGGCTATCCGGTGCAGTTCCGGGTGACGGGCGAACATATCGAAGAGGTACGGGCACTGGCGCGCAAGGTGGCGGCCAAGGTTCGCGACAACCCCCATGTGGTGAACGTGCACCTGGACTGGGAAGAACCGAGCAAGGTGGTGTATCTCAACATCGATCAGGACCGTGCGCGGGCCCTGGGTGTGAGCACGGCCAACCTGTCGCGCTTTTTGCAAAGCACGTTGCTGGGATCCGCCGTCAGCCAGTACCGCGAAGACAACGAGTTGATCGAAATCCTGTTGCGCGGCACGCCTCAGGAACGCACCGAGCTGGCGTTGCTGCCTAGCCTGGCGGTACCGACCGACAACGGCCAGAGCGTTGCCCTGTCGCAAGTTGCGACGCTGGAATATGGCTTCGAAGAGGGCATCATCTGGCACCGTAACCGCCTGCCGAACGTGACCGTGCGTGCGGATATCTACGGCAAGGAGCAACCGGCGACACTGGTGCAGCAGATTCTGCCGACCCTTGAGGGCGTTCGCGCCGAGCTGCCGGATGGTTATCTGCTGGACGTGGGCGGTACGGTCGAAGACTCCACCCGTGGCCAGGACTCGGTGAAGGCCGGTGTGCCGTTGTTTATCGTGGTGGTGCTGACCCTGTTGATGGTGCAGCTGCGCAGTTTCTCGCGCATGGTGATGGTGTTCCTGACGGCGCCGCTGGGGCTGATCGGGGTCACGCTGTTTCTGCTGTTGTTCGGCAAGCCGTTCGGCTTTGTGGCGATGCTGGGCACCATTGCGTTGTCGGGGATGATCATGCGCAACTCGGTGATCCTGGTGGATCAGATCGAACAGGACAAGGCGGCGGGGCTGGACCCGTGGCGGGCGATCATTGAAGCGACGGTACGGCGTTTCCGCCCGATCGTGCTGACCGCACTGGCGGCGGTACTGGCGATGATTCCACTGTCACGCAGTGTGTTCTTCGGCCCGATGGCGGTTGCCATCATGGGTGGGCTGATTGTGGCGACTGCACTGACCTTGCTGTTCTTGCCGGCGCTGTATGCGGCGTGGTTCAAGGTCAAGAAGCCAGCAGAGGCTTGAAGCCCCTGTGGGAGCGGGCAAGCCCTGCTCCCACAGGGTTTGTGTGGCTCACATCATCCGGGCCTGGGCACCCATTGTTGTGGAGGCGGGCAAGCCCGCCTTCGCAAGGGTTACAGCGTTCCGAAGACTTTTTTCGCCAAACTGGTAGCAGCCGCTGCCGGGTTCTGGCGGATGGTTTCTTCCTGTTTGCCGATCATTTCAAACAAGCCGTCCAGGGCCTTTTCGGTCACGTAGCTTTCGATGTTGGCGCTTTTGGCGTCCACCACACCCAGCGTGGCGGCTTGCCCTGCAAATGAGTTGTACTGCTGGGCCAGACCGACCTTGTCCGTGGCGGCCTTGACGATAGGCAGGAACTTGGCGCGGATCTGATCCCGGCTACTTTTGCTCAGGTATTGGGTCGCCGAATCCTGGCCGCCGCTGAGGATACCCTTGGCATCCGCCACGGTCATTTTCTTCACCGCATCGACCAGCAGGGCTTGCGCCTGTGGCACGGCCGCTTCTGCGGCTTTGTTCATGCTGGTTTCGAGTTGATCGACCTGATCGCCCATGCCGAATTGCTTCATCTTTTTCGCGACTTTGCCAAGGTTGCCCGGCAGCTCGATCTTGACTTCGGGGTTATTGCTGAAGCCCCCAGGGGTGCCCAGTTGCTTGACCGCAATTTGCGCACCTTGGGTCAGGGCATCTTTGAGGCCGCCCGTGGCGTCACCTTGGGACAGATCGCTCAGCGATAACGCCAGGGCATTGGCCGAAATCAACAGGCCTGCGCACAGGCCCGCAAAGCGTATGGAAGGTCGCAGCATGGCAAACTCCTTGATTAGCGAACCTGATCGACACGCAGGCGGACAGGTTGCTGGGCTTTTGCAGTCAGATCGACGCTGTTGCGCTCTGTGCTGATAAACAGCAACTGGCCGTTCTCTTCGATCCGCGCACTCACCGCGTAGGTATGGCCGGGTTTGATCTGCGCCGGGTCATAGGTCAAGTGAAATGGCAGGGGTACCTGGCCCTTGATTGGGCCACTTTGCTTGGCAAGTGTCACCGCTGGAGCGTCGGCCAGCGATACATCCTGCAAGCTAACTTCCAGTGTAGCTGTAGGCGGCAGGGCAATACGCTGCAGGTAGAACACTTCGCCATCGAGGGATGCTTGAGGGGTCGAGGTCATAGAGCTACAGGCTCCAAGCAGGGCGGTGAGGCTGAGTAAAAGTACTTTTTTCATGGATTTCTCCTTCAAGATGTTTTTTCGAGCGAGAGCGGTGGCTGCTCGTGGGTGTCTTCACTGCGGTGCAACGCAACCTGGCGAATCGACAGGCGAATTTCGGCAGGCAACACACGCTTGGCAGCACCTTCGGCCAGTTCGCCAAGCAGTTCGTGATAGCTCAACTTGCCGTTGGCATCGCGGCGCAGCACGTCTTCTTCAAGTAATGTCTGGATAAAGTGGCGGAACAGGCTCTTGTCGAAGAACTCCGGGGCGTTGAGCCCATGCAAAATCGACAGGCGTTGGGCCATCATGGTGCACAGGTCTTCCAGTTCTTCGGCGCTCAGGGTGTTTTGCCCGCTGTTGAGCAGCAGGGAAATGGCCATGTAGAAGCGTTGCAGGGTTTGCGCAATGCTTCTGGACAACAGCGTCAGCAATACAAAGTGTCGCGAACTCGGCGCCGGGCGCAGGTACACGCCGTTCTCAAAGCGCAACAAACCTTGCTCGACAAAGGACTCCAGCCACTGGTCGACCACGGCGTCCAGTTCCTCTGCTGACCAGCGAATAAACAGCTCTGACTGCAGGTAGGGATAGAGCGCGTGGGTGTAGCGCAGGATCTGTTCGCGGCTCATGCGCGAGGCGCTTTGGAAAAAGCTGGCCAGCAACGAAGGCAATGCAAAAATATGCAGCACGTTGTTGCGGTAGTACGTCATCAGCACCGCGTTCTGCTCATCCAGATAGAGGATCTTGCCCAGCGCATCGCTTTGCTCGGCCAGCAGGTTCATGTCCTTTACATGGTTGATCAGCGCCTTGCCATCGCCTTCGGGCAAGGTGGTGTAGGGCGAGTAGGGGACACGGCGCAGCAGGGCCAGATACAGATCCAGCACCCGGGCCATGGCCTGTTCGTCCAGTGCCAGCCGGGTGGTTGAAAGCAGGGCCAGTGCCACCAGGTTCACCGGGTTGATGGCTGCCGCTTCATTCAGATGCTGGGCAACCTTTTCGCCCAGGCGATTGGTGGTCGGGCTCAGCCAGTCAGGACGATACAGGGGCGCAAGCTCCTGCTGGCGCCAGCCCGGCTGCTCCTGTTCAAGGAACTCGGCGAGTTTGATCGGTTCACCAAAGTTGACCGCGACCTGACCGAACTTCTGTTTCTTGAGGGCGCCGATCACTTTGAAAATGTCGAAAATCGACTCTTTCTTCTTGCTGGCGCCGCGCAGTTCGCCCAGGTAGGTGCGGCCTTCGAGCACACGCTCGTAACCGATATAGACCGGGACAAACACGATCGGCGTACGGGAAGAACGCAAGAAACTGCGCACGGTAATGGCCAGCATCCCGGTTTTCGGTTGCAGCATGCGCCCCGTGCGCGAGCGGCCGCCCTCGACGAAGTACTCCACCGGGAAGCCCTTGGTGAACAGGGTATGCATGTACTCGTTGAACACTGAGGTGTACAGCGGGTTGCCCTTGAACGTGCGGCGCATGAAAAAAGCCCCGCCACGGCGCAGCAGGCGGCCCAGCACCGGCATGTTGAGGTTGATCCCGGCGGCAATGTGCGGCGGGGTCAGGCCGTTGCGAAACAGCAGGTAGGACAGCAGCAGGTAGTCGATATGGCTGCGGTGGCACGGCACGTAAATGATCTCGTGACCCTGGGCAACCTTCTGCACGCTCTCGATATGGTTGACCTTGACCCCGTCGTAAATCTTGTTCCAGAACCAGCTCAGGAGCACTTCAAAAAAACGGATCGCGGTGTAGGTGTAGTCCGAGGCGATTTCATTGGCGTAGCGCAGTGCCTGGGCACGGGCCTTGTCCGGCGAGATGTTCTCGCGCTCGGCTTCGTCAAGGATGGCCTGGCGCACGGCGGGTTCATTGACCAGCCCCTTGACCAGGTTGCGACGGTGGGAAAGGTCCGGGCCGATGGTGGCGGTTTTCAGGTTGCGAAAGTGCACGCGCAAAATACGCTGGGCCATGCGCACGGTGCGTTCATGACCCTTGTTGAGGTCGACCAGTTCGCGCAAGTGAATGGGGGCCGAGAATTGCACGCGGGTTTTGCGACCCAGGATCAGGATGTGCAGCAAGCGGCGCAGGCGCCCGGTGACGGCCCAGCTGTCGGCAAACAGCAGTTTCCAGGGGCTGGACTCGCTGTCGGGTGACTGCCCCCAAAACACGCTGACCGGAATGATTTGCGCATCCTCGCCCGGGTTTTGGGTCAGGCCGTCGACCAGGCGGGTCAAGGTTGGCGGAGCTCCGCGCTTGTCCTGTCGCCCCAGCCAGTCGGGCTCGGGGGTCAGGTAGAAAAAGGCGGCAGGCTCGATCATCTCTCCCACTGCAACCGGCAATACCGGGCGCGGCAGGCCGGCCTTGGAACACTCGGTATCGATCACGGCCAGTTCGGTCAGCGAGGGCGATTGCAGTACGTAGAACACGGGTCGGCAGCGATCCAGGTTCAGGGTCAGGGAAGACTGATTAATGGTCTCCGAGCGCACCCACAGGTACAGCAAGCGACGCAGGGCGCCAAATACAAGGCGGCGGAATGGGGAGGGGGTCATACGGCTTCTGCGTTAGTGGATAAAACGAGCGTTTACTCGGCCGGGTAGTGTGCCGTATCTCCCGAAAATCGGCAAAAAAGCGGCGAACTAATATTGATTGAGTGTTTTTTTGCCTGACTTATACTCGGTGGTCTTTCGCGACACCGCGCAAGACCCAGTAGTGAAGCGTCAGGTTCAAACACTAGTTCTCAAAGGGCCAATTAACGAGCCCGATCAATAATAAAAAGGGGGAAAGGATCCATGACAACGCGCGTAACAGGCAGTGTGAAGTGGTTCAACGATGCCAAGGGCTACGGCTTTATTCAGTGTGAAAACGGGGCGGATGTGTTTGTGCATTACCGCGCCATTCGCGGTGAAGGCCATCGCAGCCTGGCTGAAGGCCAGCAGGTCGAGTACACCCAGGTCAAAGGTGACAAGGGTTTGCAGGCTGAAGATGTAGTGGGGCTGTAATGCAGTTCCTGTAGTCGCTGCCGAAGGCTGCGATGGGTTGCGAAGCGACCCTGAAGGTCCTTCGGCCCTTGTCGCAGCCTGCGGCAGCGGCTACAGGGTGTTATTTGCAGCTCAGGAACCGGTTTTCCAGGTGATTTCTTCCTGGCCGTCTTCACTGATGCGGATCCAGCGATCAGCATCAGCCTCGCCCTGTTCCTCGACCCAGCTGCCCGGCGCGCAACGCACTTCGATCTTCAGTGCGTCAAAAGCGGCCTTGGCACAGGCAATGTCGTCTTCCCACGGTGTCTGGTCGCTGTCCAGGTACAGGCTGTTCCATTTGCCGACGGCTTTTGGCATCCAGGTAACGGGTACGTCACCTGCGGTGCACTTCCAGGTTTCGCCTTTCTTTTTCCATTCGGTGCACGGGCCCAGCACTTTGGCCAGCCAGGCTTCGACGTCCTTGTAGGTGACCGCTTCTTTCAGGTAGATCTCGATATCGGGTTGGCGCATGGATGTCCTCACTGCGGGTCTGAAAAATCCACTCGCGGATTAATCGGGCCAAGGGCGTGTGCCCTTGGCCGTAAAGTTGGTTATTGAAGCACGAAGTAATCGTAGCGCATCGACACCGTCACCACTAAAGGCTCGGGGTGTTCGATGACCTGGGCGCGACGCTCGGCACTGGCGCGCCAGCCATGGGGGGTCATGGCCAGCAGATTGGCGCGATCCTGGGGCTCACTCAGGCTGAGGGTGAATTCCAGTGTCTCGCTGTGCTGCACCTGCATGCCTTCGGGCACCAGGGCCAAATGCTTGTCGTCTGCGTAGTCGCGCACTTCGTCGTACAGCCGTTCGCGCAGCTCCATCAAGTGCCCGCGAGTCGGGCCAACACGCATCAGGCCGCCCCCCGGGCTGAGCAGGCGTTTGGCTTCAAGCCAGTCCAGCGGGCTGAAGACGCTGGCCAAAAACTGGCAGCTGGCATCGGCCAGTGGCACGCGGGCCATGCTGGCGATCAACCAGGTCAGTTGCGGGCTGCGTTTGCAGGCGCGCTTGACCGCCTCGCGGGAGATATCCAGTGCGTAGCCATCGGCGTTGGGCAGTGCCTCGGCGATTTGCGCGGTGTAGTAACCCTCGCCACAACCGATGTCGAGCCAGCGTTGCGGCGCTCGTTCCCTCGCCAGTTCGGCCAGGCGCTTGGCCACGGGCGCGTAATGGCCTGCATTGAGAAAGTCGCGGCGGGCTTCAACCATTGCCTGGTTATCGCCAGGGTCACGGCTGTTCTTGTGTTGCACGGGCAGCAGGTTCAAATAACCCTGGCGGGCGCGGTCAAAGCGATGCCCGGCCGGGCACGCCACGCCGTTGTCGACCGCGTTCAGCGGTGCACTGCAAATTGGGCAGGCGAGCATCAGGCGAGCAACTTGATCAGGGTTTGGTAGTAGATCTCGGTCAGTACATCAAGATCGCTGGCCAGAACCCGCTCGTTGACCTGGTGAATGGTCGCGTTGACCGGTCCCAGTTCGACGACCTGGGTACCCAGGGTCGCGATAAAGCGCCCGTCCGAAGTCCCGCCGCTGGTAGACGCTTTGGTTTCGCGGCCAGTGACCTGCTTGATGCTCGACGACACCGCGTCCAGCAGGGCGCCCGGCTCGGTCAGGAACGGCAGGCCGGATAGCGCCCAGTCGATGTGCCAGTCCAGGTCGTGCTTGTCCAGTATGTCCGCCACGCGCTTTTGCAGGCCTTCAACGGTGGACTCGGTGGAGAAGCGGAAATTGAAGACCGCCACCAGATCCCCCGGGATCACGTTGGTTGCGCCCGTGCCGGAGTTCAGATTGGAAATCTGGAAGCTGGTCGGCGGGAAGAAGGCGTTGCCGTTATCCCAATGCTCGGCGGCCAGTTCGGTCAGCGCAGGTACTGCCAGGTGAATCGGATTCTTGGCCAGGTGCGGGTAGGCCACATGGCCTTGAACGCCGCGAACGGTGAGCTTGGCGCCCAGGGAGCCGCGACGGCCATTTTTGACCACATCGCCCACCAGGGAAGTGCTTGACGGTTCACCGACGATGCACCAGTCCAGACGCTCGTTACGGGCAGCAAAGCGCTCGATCACGGCCTTGGTGCCGTGATGGGCCGGGCCTTCTTCGTCACTGGTGATCAGAAATGCGACCGAGCCCTTGTGGTCCGGGTAGTCGGCGACGAAACGCTCGGCCGCCACCAGCATGGCGGCAAGGCTGCCTTTCATGTCTGCGGCGCCACGGCCGCAGAGCATGCCGTGTTCATCGATCAGCGCGTCGAACGGGTCGTTTTGCCAGGCTTGCACCGGGCCGGTCGGTACCACGTCAGTGTGGCCAGCGAAGCACAGCACCGGGCCTTCGTGTTTGCCGTGGGTGGCCCAGAAGTTGTCTACGTCCTCGATGCGCATCGGCTCAAGCTTGAAACCGGCATCGCCCAGGCGCTGCATCATCAGCTTCTGGCAATCGGCGTCGATCGGGGTCACGGAAGGGCGACGGATCAGATCGCAGGCAAGTTGCAGGGTCGGCGAAAGGTCGGCGTGGGCCGTCATGGTGTGGACTCCGAAGCAGGGCATGTGCGGGGCGGGCGAGAAAGGGCGGTTATCTTAAAGCAAAACGGCGGCCAGAGGCCGCCGTTTAGGAGGTTGCAGTCAATTTATGCAGCCGGTTGCTCTTGTGCCGCGTCCACCGGTTTGGGCAGCGAAGACATAAAGGCCATGATCAGCGCCGCCAGATACGGCAGCGACTGCACCAGCAACATCACCACCCAGAAGCGCATGTCGTTGCTTGGCAGACCCTGGACCAGGAAGATCCCCAGCGCCGCGCCCCAGAGCAACAGCATGATGAACACTTCTTCACGGGCTTCCGAAATGGCGACCCAGAAGCCGTGGTTATCGGCGTTCTTGGGTGTCCGGAAGAACGGAATGCTGGTGGTGAAGAATCCGTACAGCACCGCTTTCGCGATGGTGTGGGACAACGCCAGCCCGGCCAGTGCTGCCGCAAACGCATCCTTGAGGTTAACCCCCACGGCACGGCGGTACAGGAAGATGATCTTGCCGACCTTGAACACGAACAGTGCCAATGGCGGGATGGCGAAAATCAGCAGCGGCGGATCGACCCGCGTCGGCACGATAATCATCGCCGCCGACCACAACAGGGCGCCCACGGTGAAGAAGATGTTCATGCCATCGGCCACCCACGGCAGCCAGCCCGCGAGGAAGTGATAGCGCTGGCCACGGGTCAGTTCAGTGTCTTTACCGCGCAACAGGCTTGAGGTGTGACGCTTGATGATCTGAATCGCACCGTAGGCCCAGCGGAATCGCTGTTTCTTGAAGTCGATAAAGGTGTCAGGCATCAGGCCCTTGCCGTAGCTGTTGTGGGAATACGCTGCGGAATAGCCTTTTTCGAATACGCGCAGGCCCAGCTCGGCGTCTTCACAGATGCACCAGTCCGCCCAGCCGAGCTCTTCGAGCACGGAACGTCGGGTCATGGTCATGGTGCCGTGCTGAATGATCGCGTCGCGGTCGTTGCGGGTGACCATGCCGATGTGGAAGAAACCCTTGTATTCCGAGTAGCAGAGCTTCTTGAAGGTGCTTTCGTTCTGGTCGCGGTAGTCCTGGGGCGATTGCACAATGGCGATTTTCGGATCGGCAAAGTGCGGCACCATGTGCTTGAGCCAGTTGCGATCCACACAGTAATCGGAGTCGATCACAGCAATCACTTCGGCATCCGGCGCGGTGTGCGGGATCAGGTAGTTCAGCGCGCCGCCCTTGAAGCCGGCCAGGGGGGCCACGTGGAAGAACTTGAAGCGCGGGCCCAGGGTGGCGCAGTAGTCGCGCACGGGCTCCCAGACTGCCGGATCCTTGGTGTTGTTATCGATGATCAACACTTCGAAATCGGGGTAGTCGAGGTTCGCCAGGGCATCGAGGGTCTGTTTGACCATCTCTGGCGGCTCGTTGTAGCAGGGCACATGGATCGAGACTTTCGGGCGATAGGCGTCGTCGCTTTCGACCGGCAGGAACTCTCGTCGCCGCTTATGCGTCCAGACCGCCTCGGCCAGTTCATGGGCCTCGGTCAACAGGACAATAAAAACCCCGAGCGCGCCCAGTCCGAGCAGGAAGCCGACGGTCAGGCTGAACCATGTGCTGTATTGCTGGCTGTAGTCGTAACCGATCCACACCAGCACCGATCCGCACAGGAACGCGGTGAAGGTCAGGAAGGTGCGACCCCGCTGGCGCAGTGCGGAGCCGTCGATCAACAGCAGCGCCAGCGACAGCAAGCCCATCACCACCGAACCAATGGCCAGTACGCGCCATTGCGGGATGGCGACCACCGGGCCTTCAAAGTTGAATTTTTGCTGGCGTGCAGCGTTGTACACGCCCCAGTACGCGCCTACGGAGCCTTCATCGCTGGCCTTCCACGGCTGGTCGAAGGCTTCGATCACAAAGTAGTTGTAGCCGCGACGGTTCAGGGTGTTGACCAGCGTACGCAGATAAATCGCCTGGTCGGCCGGGGTGGCATCAGCGCCACCGCGCATGCGGCCATTGCTCGGCCAGCCAACCTCCGACAGCAGCAGGGGCTTTTTCGGGAACAGTTTTTTCAGGTCGCGGGCACGGTCCAGTACGAACTCACCGGCCTTGTCCACCGGGATAAACTCCCAGTACGGCAGGATGTGCGCGGCGATCAGGTCAACGTGCTTGGCCAGTTGCGGGTATTTCTCCCAGATATGCCATTGCTCGGACGTGGTGACAGGCACCTTGACTGCGGCCCGGACCCGATCCAGCAGCACGATCAGGTCTTCTGGCGTGATCTCTTCACGGAACAGGGCTTCGTTACCCACCACAACCCGCACGACGCTGCGCGAGTTATTGGCCAGCTCGATGGCTTTCTGGATTTCGCGTTCGTTGCGCTCCAGATCAGGGCTGATCCAGATCCCGATGGTCACGCGCAAACCGAACTCTTCCGCCAGCTTGGGGATATCACCCAAGGTGCCGTCGACCGAGTAGGTCCGAATGTTGTCGGTCAGCTTGCTGAGGATCTCCAGGTCGCGACGCATTTCATCGTCGGTCGGGTACTGGTCTTTCTGCGGGTACTGGCCTTGTTGGAACGGCGAATACGAAAAACCGGAGATTTGATCGGGCCAGTTGGGTGCAGACACCGGGCGATTGATCAGCGCCCAGAAGCCTGTGAACAGTGCGGCAATGGCCAGTACCACCACCAGGTTGAGTCCAAATTTACGCGATGACATAACTATTTCGGGTTCCAAAGGGAGTGGAACGAAGATCGGTCGGCGGGTGCCAAGCGGCGCGCATCCTACACTGTGCTCAGACCTATCGTATAGCTGATGGAATTGGGTCTGGCATTTGGCAGTTGCAGCGAACTTAAGTTCTTTATTTATTTCTTGTAGCTCTTGTCTTCCTACTCTATAGGCCATTAAAGCAGTCTTGGTCGGATAGCTTGTAGGAAAAATACTCAATGTCATGTCATCCCCCTATAATGCGCGCCGGTTTTTGGGGGTTGGTCATGAGTACAGAAGATCCACGTTTTGCTGGTGTAGCCCGGTTATATGGGCTGGAAGGCCTTGAACGACTGAAGGCGGCACATGTGGCGATCGTCGGTGTGGGCGGTGTCGGGTCCTGGGCTGCGGAAGCGATTGCGCGCTGCGGTGTGGGCGAAATTTCGCTGTTTGACCTGGATGACGTTTGCGTCAGCAACAGCAACCGGCAGTTGCACGCCTTGAGCACGACCATTGGTCGGGACAAGGTCGAGGTGATGGCCGAGCGTCTGCGTCAGATCAACCCGGACTGCATCGTTCACGAAGTCGCGGATTTCGTGACGCGCGAAACCATGGCCGAGTACATCACCCCGAATATTGACTGCGTGATCGACTGCATCGACAGCGTCAATGCCAAGGCAGCACTGATTGCCTGGTGCAAGCGCCGCAAGATCCAGATCATCACGACCGGTGGTGCGGGCGGGCAAATCGACCCGACGCTGATTCAGGTCTGTGACTTGAACCGCACGTTCAATGACCCGCTGGCCTCGAAAGTTCGTTCGACCTTGCGCCGCGACTATGGCTTTTCGCGGACCATGACGCGCCATTACAGCGTGCCATGCGTGTTCTCCACCGAGCAGCTGCGCTATCCCAAGCCGGACGGCAGTATTTGCCTGCAGAAGAGCTTTGTCGGTGATGGCGTCAAACTGGACTGCGCCGGTGGTTTTGGCGCGGTGATGATGGTGACGGCGACCTTCGGCATGGTCGCGGCCACCAAGGCGGTGGACAAAATCGTAGCGGGCGTGCGCCGGCCTTCGGAGCGGGTCAAGCCTGAATGAGTGCGATGCGGTCCTTGTAGTCGCTGACGAGGAACGAGGCTGCGATCGGGGTGAGTAGCACCCCGCACAGTCTGAATCCTCGAGATTCCTGCTACACATGAACGGCTAATTCATGACTGCTACGCAGCCAATCGCAGCCTCGTTCCTCGTCAGCGACTACAGGTATCGCTGCGGTTCAGCCTGCCAATTCCCGCATCCGCTGCAGCACGGCGTTCAAGCCATTGCTGCGCGACGGTGATAGCTGGCGGCTCAGACCCAGCTGGTCGAACCAGTCAGGCAAGTCAACCTGTTGCAGTTGCTCGGTGCTCAAGCCATTGACTCGCGCCAGCAGTAACGCCACCAAACCGCGAATCAGTCGCGCATCACTGCTGGCAGCAAATTGCCAATGGCCATCGACCCGTTCGCCCACCAGCCACACCTGGCTTTCACAGCCATGCACGCGATGAGCATCGGTTTTGTCGGCGTCGCTCAATGGCGCCAGGCGCTGGCCCCATTGCATGAGCAGGCGTGCGCGCTGCTCCCAGCCCGAGCAGTGCTCAAAACTGTCGAGTGCGGCCTGGGCGTCGGCGGGCAGGGTCATTGCAAAAGCTCCAAAGCCTGATCAAGGGCGTCGAAGAAGCGTTCCAGATCTTCCGAGTCGTTGTACAGCGCCAGCGAGACACGGATGGCACCGGCCAGCCCAAAGCTTTTCAGTAGCGGCATGGCGCAGTGATGCCCGGCGCGAACGGCAATCCCCTGTTCGGTCAACAAGTGGGCCAGGTCGGCGTTGTGCACGCCCTCAACCACAAAGCTGACCAGCGCCAAGTGTGGCGACCCGAGCAGTTGAATGCCTTGGCGCTGTTTCAAGCCATCGACCAGTAGCGCGTGCAGCGCTGCTTCGTGGGCTTGGACGGCGGCCTGATCGAGGTTGGCCAGGTAGTTGAGGGTTGCCCCCAGCCCGATCACGCTGGCAATCGGCGGAGTGCCAGCCTCAAACCCGAGCGGGGCGGGGCGGAAGGTGGCGTGCTGGTAGTCGGCTTCTTGCACCATCTCGCCGCCAAACTGCCAGTGCTGCAATCGGGCCAGTGCTTCGTGGCGACCGAACAGCACGCCCAGCCCGTCGGGACCGTAGAGTTTGTGGCTGGAAAATACGTAGAAGTCGCAGCCCAGCGCTTGCACGTCATGCCGGCCATGGACCACCCCTTGTGCGCCATCAACCACCGTCAGTGCATGTTGTGCCTTGGCCAGGGCCAACAGCGCGGGCAAGGGCTGCCACACGCCGAGTACGTTGGACAGTTGGCTCACGGCCAGCAGGCGGGTGCGCGGGGTGATCAGGCGAGCGGCCGCATCGAGGTCGATGACGCCATCGGCATCCAGTGGCAATACCACCAGGTTCAGTTGTTTACGTTGGGCAAGCTGTTGCCACGGCAGCAGGTTGGCGTGGTGTTCCAGGGCGCTGATAACAATGTCATCGCCCGCATTGAATTGATGCTCCAGGCCATAGGCCAGAAGGTTCAGGGCCGAGGTGGCGCCGTGGGTGAAAACGATTTGCCCGCATTCGCCGGCATTGAGCCATTGCGTCACTTTGTGGCGGGTGTTTTCGAATGCCTGGGTCGCGTGAGCACCCGGCAGGTGTTGGGCCCTGTGCACGTTGGCTGCGCCGTTGGCGTAGTAGTGCGTCAGTGCGTCGAGCAGGGCTTGGGGTTTTTGCGTGGTTGCAGCGTTGTCCAGATAAGTCTGGTCCTGACGTTGCAAGGCGGCGATGGCTGGGAAGTCAGCGCGCCAGGGAGAAGGCAAAAGCATGGTGTTCGGGCTCTGTTGACGAGGCTGGAAACCAGCCTCGTCAGTGGCAGATAAACGCTTAGTTGTGAGCGTGCAGTGCTTCGTTCAGCTCGATGGCCGACTTGTGGGTTTTGCATTCCACAGCGCCGGTTTGCGAGTTGCGACGGAACAGCAGGTCAGGTTGGCCTGCAAGGTCACGGGCTTTAAGTACTTTAACCAGCTGGTTGTTTTCGTCCAGCAGCGCCACTTTGGTGCCAGCCGTCAGGTACAGGCCGGATTCAACCGTGTTGCGGTCGCCCAGCGGGATGCCGATACCGGCGTTAGCGCCGATCAGGCAGCCTTCGCCCACCTTGATCACGATGTTGCCACCACCCGACAGGGTGCCCATGGTGGAGCAACCGCCGCCCAGGTCCGAACCCTTGCCGACGAATACGCCAGCCGAGACGCGGCCTTCGATCATGCCCGGGCCTTCGGTGCCCGCGTTGAAGTTGACGAAACCTTCGTGCATCACGGTGGTGCCTTCGCCGATGTAAGCACCCAGGCGAAGACGGGCCGCGTCAGCGATACGCACGCCTGCCGGCACCACGTAGTCGGTCATTTTCGGGAACTTGTCGACCGAGAACACTTCCAGCAGTTCGCCACGCAGGCGCGCTTCGAGTTGACGCTCGGCCAGCTCGCTCAGGTCGATGGCGCCCTGGCTGGTCCAGGCCACGTTCGGCAGCAGCGGGAACACACCGGCCAGGTTCAGGCCGTGGGGCTTGACCAGGCGATGGGACAGCAGGTGCAGCTTGAGGTAGGCCTCTGGCGTTGAGGTCAGCGCGGCATCTTCGGCCAGTAAAGTGGCGACCAGCGGCTTGTGGCTTTCGGCCAGACGGGTCAGCAGGGCTGCTTGAGCTGCATCGACCGGTTTAACGGCTTCAGCCATTTGTGCTGCTTGCGCGGTGGTAAAGGTGATTGCCTGATTGCCGCCGGTGTAGCCCAGGATTGGGGCTACGGCTGCGATCAGCTCGGCCGATGGATTGATCAGGGGTTGTGCGTAGAACACTTCCAGCCATGCGCCTTGACGGTTTTGGGTGCCGACGCCGAAGGCTGCGCTGAACAGGGTAGTAGACATGCAATTACCTCTTACAAAAATAAATGGGCGGTCGCTTAAAGAAGGGCCGCCGCATAAAGATCTGGCTTGAAGCCAATCAGGGTTTTGTCACCGAGATCGAGCACAGGGCGCTTGATCATCGAGGGTTGGGCGAGCATCAGTTCAATGGCTTTGGCTTGGTCGAGATCGGCTTTGCGTTCGTCGTCGAGCTTGCGAAAGGTTGTACCTGCGCGATTGAGCACCACTTGCCAGCCGTGCTCGTTGCACCACTGGGTCAGGTGTTCACGGTCAATGCCGCTGCTTTTGTAGTCATGGAAGTCGTAGCGCACAGCATGTTCATCCAGCCAGGTGCGAGCCTTTTTCATGGTGTCGCAGGCTTTGATGCCGAAAAGGTGCAACGTCTTGCTTGAATCGGTCACGGAAATTGCCCCCCTTGGAGATGCGTGAAAATGATCAGCCGCGGATTATGCCATGGGCAGCGTGCTTGGGCGTGGATGGCTTGAGCATCTCATGTTCTTGTGACATGTCGTCGCACTGCGACTTATGTTCAGGCTCCAGATGTATCGCCAGCGGCTACTATGACCTGCAATGCAAAAATGTTGCTAGCTGTGTCTAGTAGAAGCTGATTGTTTGGGAACCTTGTCGATATGCAAACCGCCTATACCGTCCTCATCCTGCTGATGCTGGTGGGAGTCTCGCGTCTATTGGGGCGTTTGATTCCCTTGCCTTTGCCATTGGTGCAGATTGCTGCTGGCGCTGTACTGGCCTGGCCGACCCTGGGCCTGCACGTGGCCCTGGAGCCAGAACTGTTCCTGTTTCTGTTCCTGCCGCCGCTGCTGTTCTCGGATGGCTGGCGCATGCCCAAACGCGAGTTCTGGCGCCTGCGCGGGCCGATCCTGACGCTGGCGGTCGGGTTGGTGCTGTTCACGGTGGTGGGTGCAGGTTATTTCATTCACTGGCTATTGCCGACCATCCCCTTGCCGGTGGCGTTTGCGCTGGCGGCGGTGCTGTCACCCACCGATGCCGTGGCGGTATCGGCCATCGCGCAAAATCGTTTGCCCGCACCCTTGATGCACATGCTTCAAGGCGAGGCATTGATGAATGATGCGACGGGCCTGGTGACATTCAAGTTTGCACTGGTGGCCGCCATTACCGGGGTGTTTTCCCTGACCAATGCCAGCCTGGCGTTTGTGCTGGTGGCGTGCGGCGGTTTGGCCATCGGTGTGGCCCTGAGCTGGCTGGTGGGGCGCCTGCGCTCGTGGATGATCGCCCGTGGCTGGGATGACCCGGCAACCCACGTGGTGTTTATGTTGCTGCTGCCTTTTGCGGCCTATGTGCTGGCCGAGCGCCTGGGCGCGTCGGGTATCTTGTCAGCCGTTGCTGCAGGGATGATGCAGAGCTGGCTGGACCTGTTGCCGCGCCAGACCAGCACCCGGATGCTTAACCGCAGTGTGTGGTCGCTGCTGGAGTTTGCGTTCAACGGTTTGATCTTTTTGCTGTTGGGCCTGCAACTGCCGGACATCATCAAGGCTGTGGTCCACCTGGAGCCAACACTGTGGCCCGCCTTGATGTATCGCTGCCTGGATGTCGTGGCGATTTTTCTGGTGTTGCTGGCGCTGCGATTTATCTGGGTACAGAGCATCTGGCGTTTGTCCGGCCTGTTGCGCCGCCTGCGCGGCAAGGGTGAGCTGACAATGGTGCCGACTGCACGCTCCTGCTGGCTCTTGACCGTCGGGGGTGTGCGCGGCGCAGTGACGCTGGCGGGTGTGATGTCCATACCGCTGTTACTGAACGAGGGGCTGGATTTTCCCGAGCGTGACCTGCTGATCTTTATTGCTGCGGGGGTGATCCTGCTGTCTCTGGTGGCGGCTTGCATTGCGCTGCCCTTGTTGTTGCGCGGGATTGAAAAAAGCCCGGACGATGCCATGCGCAATGAAGTGCGAGAAGCCTGGCGACGCACTGCCGAGGCGGCGATCCACGCGCTGGAAGCTGAAGACGTGGTCGAGGCAGTTGGGCAGCAGGATGCCGCTCAGGCAGCGTTGGCGGCTGAGTTGAAGGCGCGGATCATGTCCGAATATCGTCATCAACTTGAGGTGTATAACGACACGGCGCAGGCGCAGGAACTGGCGACCCAGATGGACCAGCTGGAAAGCCGGCTGCGACTCAAGGCGCTCAGGGCGCAACGGCTGGAGCTTTACAGCTTGAGACGTCATCACGAAATCGGGGATGACGCATTGAGCGAGATTCTCAAGGATCTGGACTTGAGCGAGGCCAATCTGGGGTCGGTGAAGTAATACACCAGCCTTGTGTGGGAGCGGGCTTGCTCGCGATTGTATCGCCGCGGTTTGTCAGTCAGACCGAGTTGATGGCATCGCAGGCAAGCCCGCTCCCACCGGTTTTATAGCGCCTTGCAGTGCCATTGTGTGGGAGCGGGTCAGTGTCGAGGGGTTCAGCCCCGGCGCTGGATAAAGTCGCGAATGCGCTCGGCGGCTTCTACGCACTCAGCCAGTGGCGCGACCAGTGCCATGCGTACCCGTCCTGCTCCAGGGTTGAAACCGTCGACTTCACGGGACAGGTAAGAGCCCGGCACCACGGTCACGTGCTCTTGCGCAAACAGGTCGCGGCAGAACCCGGCGTCGTCGCCCTCAACCCTTGGCCACAGGTAAAACCCGCCATCCGGGCGCTGTACGTCCAGTACCGGGGCCAGGATCGCCAGCACCGCATCGAATTTCTCGCGATACAAATCGCGGTTGGTGCGTACGTGAGCCTCGTCATTCCAGGCGGCAATGCTGGCCAGCTGGGTTTGTACCGGCATGGCGCAGCCGTGGTAGGTGCGATACAGCAAAAATGCCTTGAGGATCTCGGCGTCGCCCGCCACGAAGCCTGAGCGCAGGCCTGGCAGGTTCGAGCGCTTGGACAGGCTGTGGAACACCACGCAACGCTTGAAGTCTTCACGGCCCAGTGCCACGCAAGCGCTGAGCAGGCCCACTGGCGGCGTTTGCTCGTCGAAGTACAGCTCGCTGTAACACTCGTCGGCAGCGATCACGAAATCGTGTTCGTCGGCCAGGGCGATGAGTTTTTTCAAGGTGTCGAGGGGGATCAGTGCGCCGGTCGGGTTGCCCGGTGAGCACAGGAACAGAATCTGGCAGCGCTTCCAGGTCTCGGCCGATACCGCGTCGAAATCCGGGTTGAAGCCATGTTCGGCCTGGCATGGCAGGTAGTGCGGCTGGGCCCCGGCAAGGAAGGCTGCGCCTTCGTAGATCTGATAGAACGGGTTCGGGCTGACGACCAGTGCGTCGTCGCCACGGTTGACCACGGTTTGGGTGAAGGCGAACAGGGCTTCACGGGTGCCGTTGACCGGCAGGATATTGCGCGCCGGGTCTAGCCAGCCTTTTGGCACGTTGAAGCGACGCTCGGCCCAGCCAGCGATGGCTTCACGCAGCGCGGGGATGCCCAGGGTGGTCGGGTAGACCGCCATCTGGTCGAGATTGTCAGCCAGTGCCTTGGCCACGAAGTCCGGCGAGCGGTGTTTCGGTTCGCCAATCGACAGCGCAATCGGTCGCTTGTCGGCATTGGGCTGCACGCTGCCAAGCAGGGCGCGCAGTTTTTCGAACGGGTAAGGCTGAAGCTGGTTTAGAGCGTTGTTCATGGGGTGCGGGTCTCACTCGGCGGCGGTTAAATGCTAAGGCGCCACGGTTCTGGGGTTGAATCCTGGTTGACCGTCAGTTGTTCGACGATCGCTTCCTGCAGGCGCATGCACAGCTGTGGGTCGGACAACGGTTGGTTGTGTGCATCGGTAATGAAAAATACGTCTTCGACGCGCTCGCCCAGGGTGGCGATCTTGGCGTTTTGCAACGACAGGTCGAACTCCAGAAAGATCATCCCGATCCGGGCCAGCAGGCCCGGACGGTCTGGGGCGCTGAGTTCCAGTACGGTGACCGGGCGCTGGGCGTCGTTGTGGATTGTCACTTGGGGCGCGAAGGCAAAGTGTTTCAGTTGGCGCGGTACCCGGCGCTGGATAATGGTCGGGTAGTCGTCCGGGTTGCGCAGGGCTTCGGTCAGGCCCTTGCGGATTTTTTCAATGCGCGCCGGATCGTTGCCGATGGAGCCGCCGTCGTTGTCGAGCACGATATAGGTGTCGAGGGTGAACTGGCTGCTGGACGTGATGATGCGTGCGTCATGGATGTTCAGGTTGAGCTGGTCCATGGCCGCCACGGTCACGGCGAAGAAGTCGTGCTGATCGGGTGCATAGATGAAGATCTGCGTGCCGCCCTCGAACTCGCGCTGGGTGGTTTCCTTGATCAGCACCAGCGGCCCGCCATCGGCGGGCTGTTGCAGGATGGCTTCGGTGTGCAGGGCTACGTCGGCCGAGGTGTGGCGCAAGAAGTAGTCATCACCCAGCTGTGACCAGAGCTGCTCCACATCATCCTGATC
Organism: Pseudomonas sp. NKUCC02_KPG; assembly: GCF_019345465.1. GTDB lineage: Bacteria > Pseudomonadota > Gammaproteobacteria > Pseudomonadales > Pseudomonadaceae > Aquipseudomonas. The sequence goes on along the minus strand of NZ_JAHKRC010000005.1, from coordinate 43,443 downwards.
GTTGCCATTGCGTACCAGGGTGTCCAGCGCAGCACTTTGGGTCTGGCGAATCTGTTCTTCGCGGTCTACCGGGTTTTCCAGGCCGCGACGCAAGGCACGCTTGGTTTCGGTGTAGAGCTGGCGCAACAGGCTGGCGCGCCAGGAGTTCCACAGCGTCGGGTTGGTGGCGTTGATGTCGGCGACGGTCAGTACATAGAGGTAGTCGAGATGAGTTTCGTCGACCACGATCTGGGCAAAGTCATGGATGACCTGCGGATCTGACAGGTCTTTGCGTTGAGCGGTGGTGGACATCACCAGATGGTTTTGCACCAGCCAGACGATCAGGCGCGTGTCCCACAGCGGCAACTGGTGGCGAATGCAGAACACCTCGGCATCCACTGCGCCAATTTCGGAATGGTCGCCGTGTCGGCCTTTGCCGATGTCGTGGTACAGCCCGGCCAGATAGATCAGTTCGGGTTTTGGCAGCTTGGCCATCAGCTTGCTGGCCAGCGGGAATTTCTCTGATACCTGGGTGTATTGCAGCTTACGCAGGTGCTTGATCAGGTTCAGGGTATGGGCGTCGACCGTATAGATGTGGAACAGGTCGTGCTGCATCTGCCCGACGATAAAGCCGAATTCGGGCAGGTAGCGTCCGAGAATGCCGTAGCGGTTCATGCGGCGCAGGTTGCGGTGGATACCGATCTTGCACTTGAACAGCTCGATAAACAGGCTGGTATTGCGAATGTCTTTACGGAAATCGTCGTCGATCAGGTAGCGATGTTCGCGCAGCAGGCGGATTGTGTCGGCCCGTACGCCCTTGATTTCAGGGTGTTGGGCCATCAGCAGGAAAATTTCGAGCATAGCGAAGGGCGTGCGCTTGAACACGTAGTCGCTGGTGGCTTCGATATAGCCATCGTGCAACTGGAAGCGTGAGTTCAAGGGCGTTGGCGGCGCTTCGTCTTCGGGAGCGAGGATGATCTCTTCGAAGTGCTGGATGATCAGGTCGCTGAGCTGGGCAATGCTCATGACCACCCGGTAGTACTGCTGCATGAAGTTTTCGATGGTTTGCTTGGCATCTTCGCCGGCAAAGCCCAGCAACTCGCCGATGCTGCGCTGATGATCGAACAGCAGGCGGTCTTCGGAGCGGCCTGCGAGCATGTGCAGGGCGTAGCGCACCTTCCACAAAAACTCCTGGGATGAGGCGAGCAGGGCGTGCTCGCTTTCGACCAGAAAGCCTTCGCCCGCCAGGGCGCGCAGGTTCAGGGTCCCGTACTGGCGGCGGGCTACCCACAACAGGGTCTGGATATCGCGCAGGCCGCCAGGGGAGCCTTTGACGTTGGGTTCCAGGTTGTATTCGGTGTCGTTGTACTTGTGGTGGCGAGCCTTCTGCTCGGCGCGCTTGGCCAGGAAAAAGTCTTTGCTGGGCCACATGTGCTCGGTGCTGGTGACGTCCAGCATGCGCTGGCGCAGATGCTCGGGACCAGCAACGGTGCGGCTTTCCATCAGGTTGGTGATGATGGTCAGGTCGGCACGGGCTTGCTCTGCGCACTCGGCCACCGACCGCACGCTCTGGCCGACTTCCAGGCCAATGTCCCAGAGAAGCGTCAGAAAACGCTCAATGGAATCGCGGAAAATTTCGTGGTCGGCGTTGTCCAGCAGGATCAACAGGTCGATGTCGGAGTAGGGGTGCAGTTCGCCGCGGCCATAACCGCCGACTGCGACCAGAGCGATGTCCGCCTGGTCGCTCCAGGTGAACTGATCCCACGCCTGTTGCAGGATGTTGTCGACGAACCATGCACGATCTTCGATCAGGCGGCGAATATCGCGCCCTTTTTTGAAGCGTTCGTCGAGCACCTCGCGTGCCTGGCGGATCGCCTTTTTGAAAGCGGCAATGGGGCTTGCCTTTAATGCCAGCTCGGCCTGGAACTGGCCGCGGTCAAAAAGTTCTGGATCCACCTGCGGCATCGATTGGCATTCCTATCGTGGTTTTTTCTGTTTATACGGTGGCAACAGGCAAGTATCAGGCCGAAGCGCGCGGGATGGTGTCATCGCTGCGCAGGGTGAAGATCTCGTAGCCGGTCTCGGTCACCAGCAGGGTGTGCTCCCACTGTGCGGACAGCTTGCGGTCCTTGGTGATGGCGGTCCAGCCATCGCCCAGCACCTTGGTGTCGGCCTTGCCCTGGTTGATCATCGGCTCGATGGTGAAGGTCATGCCTGCCTTGAGCTCCATGCCGGTGCCAGCGCGACCGTAGTGCAGGATTTGCGGTTCTTCGTGGAAGACCTTGCCGATACCGTGGCCGCAGAACTCGCGAACCACCGAGAAGCCGTTCTTTTCAGCGTGCTTCTGGATCACTTCGCCGATATCGCCCAGGCGGCAGCCCGGTTTGACGATCTCGATGGCCTTGTACATGCATTCCTGAGTCACCTGCGACAGGCGCTCGGCCCAGACCGGTACCTTGCCGACGTGGAACATGCGGCTGGTGTCGCCGTGGTAGCCGTCCTTGATCACGGTGACATCGATGTTCAGGGTGTCGCCGTCTTTCAGGACCTTGTCGCCAGGGATGCCGTGGCACACCACGTGGTTGATCGAGGTGCAGATAGACTTCGGGAAGCCTTTATAGTTGAGCGGAGCAGGGATGGCGTGCTGCACGTTGACAATATAGTCGTGGCAGATGCGGTCCAGCTCTTCGGTGGTCACGCCGGGCTTGACGTGCTCGGCGATCATTTCCAGGACTTCGGCGGCCAGTTTGCCGGCGACACGCATTTTTGCGATGTCCTCGGGGGTTTTGAGGGTGACGGTCATTCGGGCTCTCTTCGCGCGTTGGCGCTCATCATCAGGATTGCGGGTGTGCTGTTTGTCGCTGCACACCGTCATAAAAACGCGATTCTAACAGACGGTCGGCGTTAATCATGGGCCTGTTGCCATCGCTTCTATTAATAGAATGGACAGTCTGGTTCTATTTCAGGGCCTGGGTAAAAAAGGTGCAGGTCCAATGAGTCAGATTTTGATCTGGTTTTTGATCTTTTCGTAAGGGCGCACCTGTAGAAAGCCGTGATGCATCGAATGGATATGTACTCAGTGGTGTTTGGAATATTTCAGTGGCGGCAGTAACATTGTCAGGTCAGCGGCAAGCGCAAAATCTGACGTAAACCCTTGCCATGCAACGGCTTGGCAATAAAATCAGAATCCGTGCTTCGTTTATTGACCATCTTGTGGTATAAAATGCGCCGCTTTGCGGGTATAGCCCGCAGAGCACAAACCCACACACGTGTCGACACGATGACCTGGGTGCCTTCAGCTTTGAAGCTGCTGGTTGGTCGTTGGGATACGTGGAGGCCTAACCCGACTTATTAAGGAACTATCATGTCCCAAGTCAATATGCGCGATATGCTGAAGGCCGGTGTGCACTTCGGTCACCAAACCCGTTACTGGAACCCGAAGATGGGTAAATACATCTTTGGCGCGCGTAACAAGATCCATATCATCAACCTTGAAAAAACCCTGCCAATGTTCAACGAAGCTCTGACTTTCGTAGAGCGTCTGGCCCAGGGCAAAAACAAGATTCTGTTCGTCGGCACCAAGCGTTCCGCTGGCAAGATCGTTGCTGAAGAAGCAGCACGTTGCGGTTCGCCGTACGTGGATCACCGCTGGTTGGGCGGCATGCTCACCAACTTCAAAACCATTCGTGCTTCGATCAAGCGTCTGCGTGACCTTGAAATCCAGGCAGAAGACGGTACTTTCGCCAAGCTGACCAAGAAAGAGGCGCTGATGCGCACTCGCGATCTGCAGAAGCTGGATCGTAGCCTGGGTGGTATCAAGGACATGGGCGGTCTGCCAGACGCTCTGTTCGTTATCGACGTTGACCACGAGCGTATCGCGATCACCGAAGCTAACAAGTTGGGTATCCCGGTAATCGGCGTTGTCGATACCAACAGCAGCCCAGAAGGTGTTGACTACATCATCCCGGGTAACGATGACGCAATCCGCGCTATCCAGCTGTACATGGGTGCGATGGCTGATGCTGTGATCAAAGGCCGTAACCACGTTGCTGGCGGCACCGACGTTTTCGTCGAAGAAGCTCCAGCTGCAGCGGTAGTTGAAGGCTGAGTAATTAACGCCTAGCGTTTACTCAGTACGCAAAAAGGGGGCTTGGCCCCCTTTTTGCCACCTCGAAATCCATTTGTTGTAACCATGTTTGTCGTATCTGTATCAGATGGCGACCTGCACAGTTGATTCGGGGTGCGCTTCAAACGAATTGAACGCCCGTTCGGTCGGGTGGAATGGTTGAAAACCTATCCAAGAGGAATTTTGAAATGGCAGAGATTACTGCAGCGTTGGTTAAAGAACTGCGTGAGCGTACTGGCGAAGGCATGATGGATTGCAAGAAAGCCTTGACCAAGGCTGGCGGCGACATCGAAAAAGCCATTGATGACATGCGTGCTTCGGGCGCCATCAAGGCAGCCAAAAAAGCAGGCAACGTTGCTGCTGAAGGCGCTATCGCAGTTAAAGTTGCGGACGACAACAAGTCGGCCGTCATTCTTGAAGTCAACTCGCAAACCGACTTCCTGGCTCTGCAAGAAGACTTCAAAAACTTCGTCGCTGCCAGCGTTGAAAAAGCGTTTGCTGACAAACTGACCGACGCAGCTCCGCTGATCGCCGCTCAAGAAGAAGCTCGTCTGATTCTGGTTGGTAAAGTAGGCGAGAACGTTAACATTCGTCGCCTGGCGCGCATCGAAGGTGACGTTGTTGACGCTTACCTGCACGGCAACAAGATCGGTGTTGTAGTGGCTCTGAAAGGCGGCAACGCTGAGCTGGCTCGTGACATCGCCATGCACGTAGCTGCAAGCAACCCTGAGTTCCTGCTGCCATCGCAAGTTTCCGCTGATGCTATCGAACGCGAAAAAACCGTGTTCATGAGCCTCAACGAAGACAAGATCAAAGGCAAGCCAGCAGAAATCGTTGAAAAAATGGTTGCCGGTCGCATCAGCAAGTTCCTGGCCGAAGCCAGCCTGGTTGAGCAAGCTTTCGTTAAGAATCCGGAAATCAAAGTCGGCGACCTGGCCAAGAAAGCCGGCGCTGAAATCGTTTCCTTCACTTACTTCAAAGTAGGTGATGGCATCGAGAAGCCAGTTGATGACTTCGCTGCAGAAGTTGCTGCACAAGTGGCTGCAAGCAAGCAATAAGACGGTTTACAACTGTCGACCCGAAGAGGCTGCCCGCTCACGCGCGCAGCCTCTTTTCAAATGGGAGGGGTTTTTCCCTTCTCGACGGAACCGGTTTGCAAAATCGTGTTCCGATGGTGCTGCTGTGCAGTACCACAGCTAGAGTATGCGCAGGCTGCAAAATGGCCTCGCACAGATTTTTAATAAAACGCGGCAGGAGAGATTCGCAATGGCTCAGCAGGGCAGTGGTTATCAAGCTCGCTATAAACGCATTCTACTCAAGCTAAGCGGCGAAGCCCTGATGGGCTCTGAAGAGTTCGGGATCGACCCCAAAGTACTCGACCGCATGGCGCTGGAAGTGGGCCAGTTGGTCGGCATCGGCGTTCAGGTAGGATTGGTAATTGGTGGTGGCAACCTGTTCCGTGGTGCTGCATTGAGCGCCGCCGGTATGGACCGTGTAACGGGCGACCATATGGGCATGCTGGCTACCGTGATGAACGCCCTGGCCATGCGCGATGCGCTGGAACGTGCGAATATCTCTGCCATCGTTATGTCGGCTATTTCCATGGTTGGCGTGACCGATCATTACGATCGTCGTAAGGCCATGCGCCATCTCAATGCCAAGGATGTGGTGATTTTCGCTGCGGGTACCGGTAATCCATTCTTTACGACGGATTCGGCGGCCTGCTTGCGCGCCATTGAAATCGACGCTGATGTGGTGCTCAAGGCAACCAAGGTTGACGGCGTGTATACCGCAGATCCATTCAAAGATCCCCATGCCGAGAAGTTCGATCATCTGACTTACGATGAAGTTCTGGATCGCAAACTGGGTGTGATGGACCTGACGGCTATCTGTCTGTGCCGCGACCACAAAATGCCATTGCGTGTATTTAATATGAACAAGCCTGGCGCCCTGCTTAATATTGTCCATGGCGGTGCTGAAGGCACTCTGATCGAGGAAGGTCAACAATGATCAACGAAATCAAGAAAGACGCTCAAACGCGCATGCAGAAATCGCTGGAATCCCTGGCCCATTCATTTGGCCAGATTCGTACCGGCAAGGCCCACCCAAGCATCCTGGGCAGCGTGATGGTGCCTTACTACGGCTCGGATACTCCGATCAGCCAGGTAGCCAACATCACGGTTAAAGATTCGCGCACCCTGCAAGTTGTTGCATTCGAGCGCAACATGCTTGGCGCAGTAGACAAGGCAATCCAGAGCGCGGGCCTGAACCTCAATCCGACCAACCTGGGCGAATTGTTGCTGATCTCCATGCCAGCTCTGACTGAAGAAACCCGTAAGGTTTTCGCCAAGCAGGCTCGTGACGCAGCTGAAGATGCGCGTATTGCCGTGCGCAATATCCGTCGTGACGCGTTGAGCCAGTTGAAAGACCTGGTCAAGGAAAAGGAAATCAGCGAAGACGAAGAGCGTCGTGCTGCTGATGACATTCAGAAGCTGACCGACAAGGCCGTGGCTGATATTGAAGTGGCCACCAAGCAGAAAGAAGCGGACCTGATGGCCGTATAAGGGTCAGGGCGTTTTATGGAAAAGACGAAGCAGGCTGATCCGTCATCTGTTCCGCGACATGTCGCGATCATCATGGACGGTAATAATCGCTGGGCGAAAAAACGCTTTATGCCGGGTGTTGCCGGGCATAAAGCAGGTGTGGATGCAGTTCGTGCGGTCATTGAGGTGTGTGTCGAGGCCAAGGTCGAGGTACTCACCCTGTTCGCGTTCTCCAGTGAAAACTGGCGGCGTCCTGCGGCTGAAGTCAGTGCCTTGATGGATTTATTCTTCAGGGCACTGCGTCGTGAGGCCAAGCGCCTCAACGAAAACGAGATCAGTCTGCGGATCATCGGCGACCGCTCACGCTTTCATCCCGACTTGCAAAAGGCGATGCGTGAAGCGGAAGAAATGACGGTGGGCGAAGGTCGCTTTGTCTTGCAGATTGCCGCTAACTACGGTGGTCAGTGGGACATTGCCCAGGCTGCGCAGCAACTGGCGCGTCAAGTCCAGGCAGGCCACTTGCAGCCTGAGGACATTTCGCCGGAGTTGCTGCAAACCTGTCTGGTAACGGGCGATCTGCCTTTGCCTGACCTGTGTATTCGCACCGGTGGCGAGCATCGCATCAGCAATTTCTTGCTGTGGCAGCTCGCCTATTCCGAGTTGTACTTCTCCGACCTGTTCTGGCCGGACTTCAAACACGAGGCCATGCGTCATGCATTGGCTGATTTCGCTTCTCGCCAGCGCCGCTTCGGTAAAACGAGCGAGCAGGTTGAGGCTGGAGCCCGGATTTAATGCTTAAACAACGAATCATCACTGCACTTATCTTGCTGCCAATTGCCTTGTGCGGCTTTTTCCTGCTTGAGGGTAGCGGCTTTGCGCTGTTTATAGGCCTGGTCGTTACCTTGGGGGCCTGGGAGTGGGCCCGTCTTGCAGGTTTTGAGGCTCAATCTGCACGGGTTTTATTTGCAGCGGTAGTGGCCTTGCTGCTCTTTGGTTTGCACATTTTTCCTGATCTGGCGCCGTGGGTGCTGGGTGCGGCGGTGTTGTGGTGGGCGCTGGCAACCTTTCTGGTGCTGACCTTTCCGCAATCCGCTGTGCATTGGTCGAGTATTGCAACCAAGCTGGTGATTGGCCTGTTGATCCTGTTGCCAGCCTGGCAAGGTCTGGTTTTGATCAAGGCGATGCCGTTGGGCAATTGGCTGATCATGGCAGTGATGGTTCTGGTGTGGGGCGCAGATATCGGCGCTTATTTTTCAGGTCGCAAATTTGGCAAGCGCAAGCTCGCCCCTAAAGTCAGCCCGGGTAAAAGCTGGGAAGGTGTTTTTGGCGGTCTGTTACTGAGCCTGCTGATCACCGCTGCAGTAGGTATTGTGCGTGACTGGAGCGCCTCACAGATGTTTGCTGCGCTGGTAGGTGCTGCCTTGATCGTACTGATTTCGGTGGTGGGTGACCTCACAGAGAGCATGTTCAAGCGCCAGGCCGGTGTTAAAGACAGCAGTAACCTGCTGCCGGGCCATGGTGGTGTTCTGGATCGCATCGACAGCCTGACGGCGGCGATCCCTGTATTTGCTGTATTGCTGTGGATGGCTGCCTCATGAGTCGTCCACAACAGATTACTGTTCTGGGGGCTACGGGTTCCATTGGCCTGAGTACCCTGGATGTTATTGCGCGTCACCCTGATCGTTATCAGGTATTTGCCCTGAGTGGCTACAGTCGTCTCGCCGAGTTACTGGCCTTGTGCATCAAGCACAGGCCTCAGGTTGCTGTGGTGCCCCATGAAGGTGCTGCCGTCCAGTTGCAGGCAGATCTGCGCGCTGCCGGGCTCAACACCGAGGTGTTGGTGGGTGAGGAGGGCTTGTGCCAGGTGTCGTCTGCCCCTGAAGTCGACTCGGTGATGGCGGCAATCGTCGGTGCTGCAGGTCTGCGCCCGACGCTGGCAGCGGTCAATGCCGGCAAGAAGATCCTGTTGGCCAACAAAGAAGCGCTGGTGATGACGGGCGACCTGTTCATGCAGGCTGTGCGTCGCAGCGGTTCGGTTTTGCTGCCTATCGACAGTGAACACAACGCGATCTTCCAGTGCTTGCCGCAAGACTTTGCGCGGGGACTGGGTAATGTGGGCGTTCGTCGCATTTTGCTGACGGCGTCTGGTGGCCCTTTCCGTGAAACACCGCTGGCAGAGCTTGAGCACGTCACGCCGGATCAAGCCTGCGCTCATCCCAATTGGTCGATGGGGCGCAAGATTTCCGTAGATTCTGCGAGCATGATGAACAAGGGGCTGGAGCTGATCGAGGCGTGCTGGTTGTTCGATGCCCGGCCGGATCAAGTTGAAGTGGTGATTCATCCGCAGAGCGTGATTCATTCATTGGTTGATTACGTGGATGGCTCGGTACTGGCGCAGTTGGGTAATCCGGATATGCGAACACCGATTTCCAATGCCCTGGCCTGGCCTGAGCGTATTGATTCGGGTGTTGCACCACTGGATCTTTTTGCGGTCGCGCGGCTGGACTTCGAGCGTCCTGACGAGCAACGTTTCCCTTGTTTGCGTTTGGCTCGAGAGGCTGCGCTGGCAGGCAATAGCGCCCCGGCGATGCTCAATGCGGCAAACGAGGTGGCAGTGGCTGCCTTTTTGGACGGGCGCATCCGTTACCCACAGATCGCCCGTATCATCGAAGATGTATTGAATAGCGAGCCTGTGGTTGCCGTAGATGAATTGGAAGCGGTATTTGCCGCTGACGGCAAAGCCCGGATGCTGGCTGAACAGTGGTTGAGTCGTAACGGCTAAAAGTGGTGATTGCCGGACCCGGACAGAATCGCGGAGAAAGTAGATGAGCGCACTCTATATGATTGTTGGCACCCTGGTGGCATTGGGGGTGCTGGTCACTTTTCATGAATTCGGTCACTTTTGGGTGGCGCGTCGTTGCGGCGTCAAGGTTCTGCGTTTCTCCGTGGGCTTCGGTACGCCTTTGCTGCGCTGGCATGATCGCCAGGGCACCGAGTTTGTTGTCGCAGCCATACCGTTGGGTGGCTACGTAAAAATGCTCGACGAGCGCGAAGGCGAAGTACCGGCCGACCAGCTCGACCAGTCTTTCAATCGCAAGACCGTGGGTCAGCGCATTGCCATCGTCGCGGCGGGGCCAATTGCCAACTTCATGTTGGCGATGGCCTTTTTCTGGGTGCTGGCAATGATGGGCAGCCAGCAAGTGCGCCCTGTCATTGGTTCGGTAGAAAGCGGCAGTCTGGCGGCCCAGGCCGGTTTGGCAGCGGGTCAGGAAATCATTTCCATTGATGGCGAGCCGACGACGGGCTGGTCCAACGTTAATCTGCAACTGGTTCGCCGTCTGGGTGAGAGCGGTTCTCTGCAGGTTGTTGTGAGTGAGCCGGGCTCCACCGCCCAGGCGTCGCATCAGCTGGTATTAAAAGATTGGCTCAAGGGCGCTGACGAACCGAACCCGATCACCTCTCTGGGGATTCATCCGTGGCGCCCCGAGTTGCCTGCGGTTCTGGCGGAGCTGGATCCGAAAGGTCCTGCCCAGGCTGCCGGGCTTAAAGCTGGCGACAAACTGCTGGCGATGAACGATCAGGCTATCAAGGATTGGCAGCAAGTCGTGGACTGGGTGCGTGTGCGTCCAGGCAGTCGTGTTGTGCTGCACGTCGAGCGCGATGGCGTCCCTGTTGATATTCCTGTCACGCTGGCTGCTCGGGGCGAAGGCAAGGACGCTACGGGTTACCTGGGAGCCGGGGTTAAAGGTGTCGACTGGCCACCAGCGATGATCCGGGAGGTCAGTTACGGCCCGCTTGCTGCAATCGGGGAAGGGGCAAAACGTACCTGGACCATGAGCATATTGACGCTCGACTCACTCAAGAAAATGTTGTTCGGTGAGCTCTCGGTAAAAAACTTGAGTGGACCGATAACCATTGCTAAAGTGGCGGGCGCTTCTGCCCAGTCGGGTGTTGCGGATTTCCTGAATTTTCTGGCTTATCTGAGCATAAGCCTGGGGGTTCTGAACTTGTTGCCCATACCAGTACTGGATGGGGGGCATTTGTTGTTTTATCTGATCGAGTGGGCGCGTGGTCGTCCCTTGTCGGATCGGGTGCAGGGTTGGGGAATGCAGATCGGTATCAGTTTGGTGGTCGGGGTGATGTTGCTTGCCTTGATCAACGATTTGGGCCGTCTGTAAACGCTTCGCTGAATTGCGAATCTGCCGCATTTTGCGGCAGTTTGTTTATTGCCAGTTGGAATAAGAAAGGACTTCATGAAACGTCTGCTGCTAACTGCGGTTCTCGCCGTACTGATGATCGCCGAAGTTCACGCCGAGTCCTTCACTATCTCTGATATCCGTGTCAACGGGCTCCAGCGGGTTTCCGCCGGTAGCGTGTTTGGTGCGTTGCCCCTGAACGTGGGTGAGGTAGCGGATGACCGCCGTTTGGTGGAATCCACTCGTGCGTTGTTCAAAACCGGGTTCTTTCAGGATATCCAACTGGGTCGTGATGGCAACGTGCTTGTTATCACGGTTGTCGAGCGTCCTTCTGTCTCCAGCATCACCATTGACGGGAACAAGGCGATCTCCACTGATGACCTGATGAAAGGTCTTAAACAGTCGGGGCTGGCCGAAGGTGAAATTTTCCAGCGCGCTACCCTTGAAGGTGTGCGTAACGAACTGCAACGTCAGTATGTTGCCCAGGGCCGCTACTCGGCGACTGTCGACACCGAAGTGGTGTCCGAGCCGCGTAACCGCGTTGCCTTGAAGGTCAACATCAACGAAGGCACTGTTGCCGCTATCCAGCACATCAACGTGGTGGGCAACACGGTTTTCCCGGAATCTGACCTGGTTGACCTGTTCGAGCTCAAAACCACGAACTGGTTGTCGTTCTTCAAGAACGACGACAAGTACGCACGTGAAAAACTGTCGGGTGACCTTGAGCGCCTGCGCTCTTACTACCTCGATCGTGGCTATATCAATATGGATATCGCTTCGACCCAGGTTTCGATCACTCCCGACAAGAAAAGCGTCTACATCACCGTCAACGTGAATGAAGGCGAGAAATACAACGTCGGCGAAGTGAAACTGAGCGGTGACCTCAAGGTTCCGGAAGACCAGATCAAGTCGCTGTTGCTTGTTCAGCCGGGCCAGGTGTTCTCGCGCAAGCTGATGACCACCACCTCCGAGCTGATTACCCGTCGCCTGGGTAACGAGGGTTACACCTTCGCCAACGTTAACGGCGTACCTCAGCCAAACCCTGAAAATCACACCGTTGCCATCACCTTTGTGGTTGATCCGGGCAAGCGTGCTTACGTAAACCGCATCAACTACCGCGGTAACACCAAGTCGGAAGACGAAGTGCTGCGTCGCGAAATGCGTCAGATGGAAGGTGGCTGGGCGTCGACTTACCTGATTGATCAGTCCAAGGTCCGCCTCGAGCGCCTGGGCTTCTTCAAAGAAGTGAACGTCGAAACCCCGGCAGTGCCGGGTACTGACGATATGGTGGACGTAAACTACGCAGTTGAAGAACAGGCGTCGGGTTCGATCACTGCAAGCGTCGGTTTTGCCCAGAGCGCCGGTTTGATCCTTGGCGGCTCGATCACCCAGAACAACTTCCTGGGTACGGGTAACAAGGTCAGCCTTGGTTTGACGCGCAGCGAATACCAGAGCCGCTACAACTTCAGCTACGTTGATCCGTACTGGACTGCTGATGGCGTGAGCCTGGGTTACAACGCGTTCTACCGCACCACCGACTACAAAGATCTCGACGTTGACGTAGCAAACTACTCGGTGGACAGCCTGGGCGCTGGTATCACCATGGGCTACCCGATCAGCGACACATCGCGTCTGACCTACGGCTTGACTGTGCAGCAGGATGAAATCAGCACGGGTCAGTACACCGTTGACGAGATTTTCGACTTCGTAAACCGTGAAGGTGACAAGTACCTCAACTTCAAGGCGTCGGTTGGCTGGTCTGAGTCGACCCTGAACAAAGGGGTATTGCCAACTCGCGGCAGCTCGCAGAGCCTGGTGCTCGAGACGACAATCCCGGGCAGCGACCTGCAGTTCTACAAACTTGATTATCGCGCCCAGTTGTTCCAGCCGTTGACCGATACCTACACCATGCGTTTGCACACAGAGTTGGGCTATGGTGATGGTTACGGTTCGACTGCGGGCTTGCCGTTCTACGAGAACTACTACGCCGGTGGTTTCAACTCGGTACGTGGCTTCAAGGACAGCGCTCTTGGCCCTCGCAGTACGCCAAGTACCGGTAAAAACCCGGGCACCATTGCTGACCCGGACCAGGACCCGCTGCCATTTGGTGGTAACGTGCTGATCCAGGGTGGTGTCGAGGTTCTGTTCCCTATGCCGTTTGTGAAAGACCAGCGTTCCCTGCGTACCTCCGTGTTCTGGGATGTGGGTAACGTGTTTGACACCAACTGCAAGGGCGAAACCAAGGATTGCGATATCAGCTTCAGCAATATGGCCAGTTCTGTTGGTGTTGGTGTGACCTGGGTGACTGCGCTTGGCCCGTTGAGCTTTAGCTTGGCCATGCCGATCAAGAAACCGGATGACGCAGACACTCAAGTGTTCCAATTCTCCCTCGGCCAGACTTTCTAAAGCCTGACCTTAGATACAGACAACGGATTTTTTAGGAGTGCATCGTGCGTAAGTTGACTCAATTGGTTCTCCTGGCTTCGGTTTTGGTAGCTGGCCCGGCTTTCGCCGATATGAAAATTGCCGTACTGAACTATCAGATGGCTTTGCTTGAATCGGACGCTGCCAAGCGTTATGCCGTAGATGCCGAGAAGAAATTTGGCCCGCAACTGACCAAGCTCAAAAGCCTGGAAAGCAGCGCCAAAGGTATTCAGGACCGCCTGGTGAAGGGCGGCGACAAAATGCAGCAGGGCGAGCGTGAGCGTCTGGAGCTTGAATTCAAGCAAAAGGCCCGTGACTTCCAGTTCCAGTCCAAGGAACTGAACGAAGCCAAAGCCGTTGCTGACCGCGAAATGCTGAAACAGCTGAAGCCAAAACTGGACAGCGCTGTTGAAGAAGTCATCAAAAAAGGCGCCTTTGACCTGGTATTCGAGCGTGGTGCTGTGATTGATGTTAAGCCTCAGTACGACATCACTCGCCAAGTTATCGAGCGCATGAACCAGCTGAAGTAATTATGACTGCGACTATAAAACTCGGCCAATTGGCCGAGTTCCTCGGCGCCACCTTGCGTGGCTCTGCGGAGAAAGAAATCACTGGGCTAGCCACTTTGCAAGAGGCTGGCCCAGCTCAGTTGAGCTTTCTGGCCAACCCCCAGTACCGGAAATTTCTCGTCGATTGCCAGGCTGGAGCTGTATTGCTCAAGGCTGCTGACGCCGAAGAGTATGTCGGTGATGCCCTGGTTGTACCTGATCCTTACCTGGCATATGCACGCATCTCCCATCTGTTCGATCCCAAGCCCAAGGCGGCTGCCGGCGTTCATCCATCGGCGGTCATTGCTGCTGACGCGGTGGTTGACCCTGCGGCGAGCATTGGTGCTTTTGCCGTGATCGAAAGCGGTGCTCGCATCGCTGCCGGTGTCACGGTCGGGCCTCATTGCTTCATCGGGGCTCGTTGCGAAATTGGCGAAGGCGGCTGGCTGGCTCCACGAGTGACGCTCTATCACGATGTCCGCATCGGCAAGCGAGTCGTCATTCAATCGGGTGCTGTGCTGGGAGGCGAAGGTTTTGGCTTTGCCAATGAGAAGGGTGTTTGGCAAAAAATTGCGCAAATCGGTGGCGTGACCATCGGTGATGATGTCGAAATCGGTGTCAATACCGCTATCGATCGCGGTGCTTTGGCTGACACGCTGATCGGTAATGGCGTCAAGCTGGACAACCAGATCCAGATCGCGCACAACGTTCAGATCGGTGACCATACGGCTATGGCCGCCTGTGTAGGGATTTCCGGTAGCACTAAAATCGGCAAGCACTGCATGTTGGCGGGGGGTGTCGGTTTGGTGGGGCACATTGAAATTTGTGACAATGTGTTCTTGACTGGCATGACGATGGTGACCCACTCGATTACCGAGCCTGGCGCCTACTCTTCCGGCACCGCCATGCAGCCAGCCGCTGAGTGGCGCAAAAGTGCGGCACGTATTCGTCAGTTGGACGATATAGCCCGGCGGTTGAAACAACTGGAAAAGCGCGTCGGTAAGTGACCCCCGACGGTAATGCTTCTTCAAAAGGCTAATACAATTTCCATATCAAGCATGCAGAGCCTCTGGTTTGCTTCCTTGATTTGCTAGAGGAGCGCGCCTTAGTCGCGCGCGCCCAATCTTTATTACAGGCTTCCCCACGAAATGATGGACATCAACGAGATTCGCGAATATCTGCCCCACCGTTACCCGTTCCTGCTGGTGGACCGAGTGGTGGATCTGGATGTCGAGAACAAGCGCATTCGTGCCTACAAGAATGTCAGCATCAACGAGCCATTTTTCAACGGTCACTTCCCGGCGCACCCGATCATGCCCGGTGTATTGATCATTGAAGCCATGGCTCAGGCTGCTGGCATCCTTGGCTTCAAGATGATGGACCTCAAGCCGGCTGACGGTACGCTCTACTACTTCGTAGGCTCCGACAAACTACGCTTCCGTCAACCTGTGCTGCCAGGTGATCAACTGATCCTGGAGGCCAAGTTCCTGAGCTGCAAACGCTCCATCTGGAAGTTTGAATGCCAGGCAACGGTTGATGGCAAGCCGGTATGCTCAGCTGAAATTATCTGTGCGGAACGCAAACTATGAGTTTGATTGACCCTCGCGCAATCATCGATCCGACGGCCATTTTGGCCGACGACGTCGAGGTCGGCCCTTGGTCGATCGTCGGCGCTGGTGTGGAAATCGGCGAGGGGACAGTGATTGGGCCGCATGTAATTCTCAAAGGCCCAACCAAAATCGGTAAGCACAATCGCATCTACCAGTTTTCTTCGGTAGGTGAAGACACTCCTGATCTCAAGTACAAGGGGGAGGAAACTCGCCTGGTGATCGGTGACCATAACGTTATTCGTGAAGGGGTCACTATTCATCGCGGAACGATTCAGGACCGTGCCGAAACTACCCTGGGCGATCACAATCTGGTGATGGCTTATGCTCACATCGGCCATGACAGCGTCATCGGCAACCATTGCATTCTGGTCAATAACGCCGCGTTGGCGGGTCATGTGCATATGGGAGATTGGGCGATCCTGTCAGGTTTCACGCTGGTTCATCAGTTCTGCCACATTGGTGCCCACAGCTTTTCGGGCATGGGTACTGCAATCGGCAAGGATGTGCCTGCGTTCGTGACCGTGTTTGGCAGTCCTGCCGAAGCACGCAGCATGAACTTCGAAGGTATGCGTCGTCGCGGCTTCAGTGAAGATGCCATTCATGCGTTGCGTCGTGCCTACAAAGTGGTTTATCGCCAGGGCTTGACCGTTGACCAGGCGCTCGCCGAGCTGGCTGAGCCTGCGGTGCAGTTCCCGGAAGTTGCCATGTTTGTAGAGTCCATTCGTTCTTCCTCCCGCGGCATTACGCGCTAGTCATGGCCAGATTGCGTATCGCGCTGGTGGCGGGAGAGGCCTCGGGCGACATTTTGGGCTCAGGATTGATGAGAGCGCTCAAGGCTCAGCATTCTGATATCGAATTTATCGGCGTTGGCGGTCCATTGATGGAAGCTGAGGGCATGAGCTCCTACTTCCCGATGGAGCGTCTGTCGGTAATGGGCCTGGTCGAAGTGTTGGGTCGTCTGCGAGAACTGCTTAAGCGCCGCAAACTCCTTGTCCAGACCCTGATCGCCGAAAAACCCGATGTGTTTATCGGTATCGATGCGCCCGATTTCACCCTCAATATTGAACTTCAATTGCGCCGTGCCGGGATCAAGACCGTGCATTACGTCAGCCCGTCCGTATGGGCGTGGCGTCAGAAGCGAGTGCTGAAAATTCGCGAAGGTTGCGATTTGATGCTGACGCTGCTGCCGTTTGAAGCCAAATTCTACGAAGAGCACGGCGTGCCCGTGCGCTTCGTTGGTCATTCATTGGCCGACACTATCCCCCTTGAAGCCGATAAAACCGGTGCCCGAGCCGAGTTGGGCCTGTCTGACGGGCCGTTGGTCGCCTTGATGCCGGGCAGCCGCGGCGGAGAAGTGGGCAAGCTGGGCGGTCTGTTTCTCGATGCAGCGCAGATAATTCGAGAGGCCCGGCCAGATGTGCATTTTGTATTGCCATGCGCGAGCGCCGCACGTCGCGAGCAGATCGAGCAGATGCTGGTGGGGCGTGATCTGCCGCTGACCTTGCTTGACGGTCAATCCCATCTGGCACTGGCGGCCTGTGATGCGGTATTGATTGCATCCGGTACCGCGACGCTTGAGGCCTTGCTCTACAAACGGCCAATGGTGGTGGCTTATCGCCTTGCACGTCTGACGTTCTGGATCCTCAAGCGGCTGGTCAAAAGCCCTTACGTGTCCCTGCCCAATTTGCTGGCTCAGCGCATGTTGGTGCCCGAGCTCTTGCAGGATGCCGCCACGCCTGAGGCGCTGGCCCGCACGTTGCTGCCTTTGCTCGAGGGTGGCGAAGAGCAGACCCGCGGCTTTGACGAAATTCATCGTACATTGCGTCTCGACGCTTCCAATCAGGCCGCTAAAGCGGTACTGGACCTGATTGCACAATCCAAATGAGTAAAGTAACCATGCAAATCGGGTTGGATTTCAATCTGGTCGAAGACCTCGTGGCCGGTGTCGACGAAGTGGGGCGCGGCCCATTGTGCGGCGCTGTCGTGACGGCGGCCGTTATTCTTGACCCCAACCGGCCTATAGCCGGGCTCAACGACTCGAAAAAACTCACCGAGGCCCGTCGCGAAAAGCTGTACGACGAAATCCGTGAAAAGGCTTTGAGCTGGTGTATTGCCCGGGCCGAAGTTGAAGAAATCGATGAGCTGAATATTTTGCACGCCACGATGCTGGCCATGCAGCGCGCTGTCGAAGGGCTGAGCATTACCCCTAAACTGGCGATGATCGACGGTAATCGCTGCCCCAAGCTGACAATGCCTTCTGAGGCTGTGGTGAAGGGTGATAGCAAGGTGCCTGCGATTGCGGCAGCATCGATTTTGGCCAAGGTCAGTCGTGACCGTGAAATGGCTGCCTTTGAGCTGCAATACCCGGGCTATGGGATTGGTGGGCACAAGGGGTATCCAACGGCTGTTCACCTCGAAGCGCTTGAGCGTCTGGGCCCGACACCGATTCACCGGCGTTCGTTTGGCCCGGTTCGTCGTGCGTATGAGGCGCTTGAAGGTCTTGCCAAGGTTTAGCCGCAAGGCTGATGTTTTTGCCAAGGCCCGGTACAATCCGGGCCTTGTTGTTTCTCAAAGCTTATAGACAGGATCACCATGCCGGCTTCATTCGTTCACCTGCGCCTGCACACTGAATATTCCCTGGTCGATGGCCTGGTGCGGATCAAACCGCTGATCAAAACCCTAGCTGGCATGAATATGCCCGCTGTTGCGGTGACCGATCAGAACAACATGTGCTCCCTGGTCAAGTTCTATAAGGCCGCCATGGGGGGCGGGATCAAGCCGATCAGTGGTGCGGACCTGTGGCTGTCGAACAAGGATCCGGAAAACCCGCTCAGCCGAATCAGCCTGCTGGCAATGAACCCGTTGGGTTATCGCAACCTGACCGAGCTTATTTCCCGTGGTTACATCGATGGCCAGCGTAATGGCCAGGTCATCATTGAGCGCGAATGGGTTGCCGAGGCTGCAGAAGGCCTGATCATGTTGTCGGCGGCGAAAGAGGGCGAGATTGGCGTCGCGCTGATCAGTGGCAACACTGAAGAAGCCGAGGCCCTGGCCCGCGAATGGATGGCGGTGTTCCCGGATCGTTTCTACATCGAAGTTCAGCGCACCAAGCGTCCCAACGATGAAGAGCATCTGCATGCTGCCGTCGCCCTGGCGGACAAAATTGGCGCGCCACTGGTTGCGACCAACGATGTGCGTTTCATCAAGCAGCAGGATTTCGAAGCCCACGAAACCCGTGTTTGCATCGGTGAAGGCCGGGCGCTGGATGACCCGCGCCGTTCAAAGAATTACAGCGATCAGCAGTATCTGAAAAGCGCCGAGGAAATGGCCGAGCTGTTCAGTGACTTGCCTGAGGCGCTGGCAAACACGGTTGAAATTGCCAAGCGCTGCAATATCGAAGTGAAGCTGGGTACTCACTTTTTGCCCAACTTTCCGATTCCCGATGGCATGACCATCGATGAGTATTTCCGCAAGGTGTCGTTTGATGGTCTGGAAGACCGTCTGAGCGTTCTGCTGCCCAGGGACACCACCGAGGATTACGACGCCAAGCGGCAGGTGTATGTCGACCGGCTGAATTTCGAGCTGGATATCATCATCCAGATGGGGTTCCCGGGCTACTTCCTGATCGTGATGGACTTTATCCAGTGGGCCAAGAGCAACGGCGTACCTGTGGGGCCGGGCCGTGGATCGGGTGCCGGATCGCTGGTGGCCTATGTGCAGAAGATTACTGACCTCGACCCGCTGGAATATGACTTGCTGTTCGAGCGATTCCTTAACCCGGAACGGGTATCGATGCCCGACTTCGACGTCGACTTCTGCATGGACGGTCGTGACCGGGTGATCGAGTATGTGGCCGAAAAATATGGCCGCAACGCTGTAAGCCAGATCATCACGTTTGGTTCGATGGCTGCCAAGGCGGTAATCCGTGACGTGGCGCGGGTGCAGGGCAAGTCTTACGGCCTGGCGGATCGTCTGTCGAAGATGATTCCTTTTGAAGTCGGCATGACGCTTGAAAAAGCCTTTGAGCAAGAAGAAATCCTGCGTGACTTCATCAAGGTCGATGAGGAAGCCGCTGAAATCTGGGAAATGGCCCGCAAACTTGAAGGCGTTGTGCGTAACGTCGGCAAGCACGCCGGTGGTGTGGTTATTGCGCCGACCAAACTGACCGACTTCTCGCCGATTTACTGCGATGAAGAGGGCGGCGGTCTGGTTACCCAGTTCGATAAAGATGACGTTGAGTCTGCCGGCCTGGTGAAGTTCGACTTCCTGGGTCTGCGGACCCTGACGGTTATTGACTGGGCGCTGAAAACCATCAACCGCGATCGCGCCAAGGTTGATGAGCCGCCACTGGATATCGCCTTTATCCCGCTCGACGACAAGCCGACGTATCAATTGCTGCAAAAGGCCGAGACCACTGCGGTGTTCCAGCTTGAGTCGCGCGGCATGAAAGAGCTGATCAAAAAGCTCAAGCCCGACTGCCTGGAAGACTTGATCGCACTGGTGGCCCTGTTCCGTCCGGGTCCGCTGCAGTCCGGCATGGTTGATGACTTTATCAACCGCAAGCACGGTCGCGCCGAATTGGCGTACCCGCATTCCGACTATCAGTACGAAGGTCTCAAGCCAGTCTTGGCGCCGACCTACGGCATCATCCTGTACCAGGAACAGGTGATGCAGATTGCCCAGGTCATGGCCGGTTATACCCTCGGCGGCGCCGACATGCTGCGTCGGGCAATGGGTAAGAAAAAACCCGAAGAAATGGCCAAGCAGCGCGGCGGTTTTATTGAAGGTTGTGCCAACAACAACATTGATGGCGACCTGGCCGGTAACATTTTTGACCTGGTAGAGAAATTCGCCGGTTACGGATTCAACAAATCCCACTCCGCTGCCTACGGCCTGGTGTCGTACCAGACTGCCTGGCTGAAAACCCACTACCCGGCACCTTTCATGGCCGCGGTACTGTCGGCGGATATGCATAACACCGACAAGGTCGTGATCCTGATCGAAGAAATTCGCAGCATGAAGCTGCGTCTGGACGCGCCGGACGTGAACGCCTCGGAGTTCAAATTCACCGTAAACGATGAAGGCCGGATCATTTACGGCCTTGGGGCGATCAAGGGTGTTGGCGAGGGGCCTGTAGAGGCCATCACCGAAGCGCGTCAGGACGGTCCGTTCACGGATCTGTTCGATTTCTGTGCCCGGGTTGACCTCAAGCGCATCAACAAGCGCACACTCGACGGTCTGATTCGAAGTGGTGCACTGGACCGTCTTGGGCCGTTCTTTCATGACGAGCCCAAAGCCTGGCAAGCCAGCATCGACCAGAACCGCGCGGTGTTGTTGTCGGCCCTGGAAGAAGCAATCAAGGCTGCCGAACAAACCGCGCGCACCCATGACAGCGGTCACGCCGACCTGTTTGGCGGGTTGTTTGTCGAAGTGGACGCAGACGTCTACGCCAATCACCGCAAGGCCAAGGAACTGACGCTCAAGGAGCGACTCAAAGGCGAGAAGGACACGTTGGGCCTGTACCTGACCGGTCATCCAATTGACGAATATGAAGGCGAAATCCGTCGTTTTGCGCGTCAGCGCATTATTGATCTCAAGCCTGCGCGCGATACTCAGACCGTTGCCGGGATGATCATTGCGTTGCGGGTGATGAAGAACAAAAAAGGCGACAAGATGGGCTTTATCACCCTCGACGACCGGTCGGCGCGTATCGAAGCCTCGCTGTTTGCCGAGGCCTTCCATTCGGCACAGTCATTGTTGCAGACCGATGCGATGGTGGTGGTCGAAGGGGAGGTCAGTAATGATGACTTCTCTGGCGGGCTGCGCCTGAGGGTCAAGCGGGTGATGAGCATGGAAGATGCCCGCACCAGCCTGGCCGAGAGCTTGCGCCTGAAAGTGAATCGGGCTGCACTCAAGGGCGATCAGTTGCGCTGGTTGGGCGAATTGTTCAAGAAACATCGTGGTGCGTGCCCGATCACCATGGATTACACCGGCGAAGACGCCAAGGCCATGTTGCAGTTTGGCGAGACCTGGCGGATCGATCCGGCAGACAGCTTGATTCAAGCCCTGCGTGACCAGTTCGGGCGAGACAACGTCTTCCTCCAATACCGTTGACGGTCAGGGGCTACAGCTGCGCCCTGACCTCGACCTGAATTTTTAATCTCGACCTGAGAGCGCCTGTCCCTTAAGGTAGGCGCGATACAGATCAACCGGCTGCCCCAGCTCGGTTCGAAACGCCAGTAAATGCTGGGTTTCAGACCTTCTGGCATGCTTTGCCGCCGACCCAAGACGGATGCTTATGAACCCGAATTTTCTTGATTTCGAACAGCCGATTGCTGACCTGCAAGCCAAAATCGAAGAGTTGCGCTTGGTTGGTAATGACAATTCGCTGAATATCAGTGATGAAATCTCTCGTCTGCAAGACAAAAGCAAAACGCTGACTGAAGATATTTTCGGCAAGCTGACCAGCTGGCAGATTGCCCGTTTGGCCCGTCACCCGCGTCGTCCATACACACTGGACTACATCGATCACATCTTCACCGAGTTCGATGAGCTGCATGGCGACCGTCATTTCTCGGATGATGCGGCCATCGTTGGCGGTATTGCCCGCCTGGACGATCAGCCAGTGATGGTGATTGGTCACCAGAAAGGCCGTGAAGTCCGTGAAAAGGTACGCCGCAACTTCGGTATGCCGCGTCCTGAAGGCTATCGCAAGGCCTGCCGTTTGATGGAAATGGCCGAGCGTTTCAAAATGCCGATCCTGACCTTCATCGACACGCCGGGTGCTTACCCTGGCATCGACGCTGAAGAGCGTAACCAGAGCGAGGCCATTGCCTGGAACCTGCGTGTCATGTCGCGCCTGAAAACCCCGATCATCGCCACCGTTATCGGCGAAGGCGGTTCGGGCGGTGCCTTGGCGATTGGCGTTTGCGACCAGTTGAACATGCTGCAGTACTCGACCTACGCGGTGATCTCGCCGGAAGGTTGCGCATCGATTCTGTGGAAAACCGCAGAAAAAGCACCGGACGCCGCTGAGGCCATGGGCATAACCGCCGAGCGCCTCAAAGGCCTGGGTATCGTGGACAAGGTGATTGGCGAGCCATTGGGTGGCGCACACCGTGACCCGGCTGCTGCGTCTGCCAGCATTCGTGCCGACCTGATTTCCCAGCTGGACATGCTGAACAAGCTGGATCACGAAACACTGCTCAAGCGTCGTTACGATCGTCTGATGAGCTACGGTCTCTGATTCGGATTTAGTGTGGGAGCGGGCTTGCCCGCGATGGCATCTGCGCGGTTTGGCTCAAAGATCGAGTAGTCAGCATCGCGAGCAAGCCCGCTCCTACAGGATTGCGTAATGCCCAGTCTATCGATTCCGCTGCTGCAAGCCCTCAGCCCCTGGCGCAACGCCAAGGCCTGGCATGTCGCGCTCTCCGGCGGTCTCGATTCGACTGTGCTGCTTCACCTTCTCGTTCAATTGCGCCAGACCCACCCATTACCGCCCATTACCGCTGTCCATGTTCATCATGGCCTGCAGGCGGCGGCTGATGCGTGGCCGGATCATTGTCAGGCGCTGTGTGACCGGTTGAGCGTGCCGTTGCAGGTGATTCGCGTGCAGGTGCAGGCAGGCGCAAGTGTCGAGCGTGCGGCGCGGGATGCGCGCTATCAGGCGTTTGCTGCGCTGACGGGTGTTGAAGAGGTGCTGCTGGTCGGGCAGCACCGTGACGATCAGGCTGAAACCCTGCTGTTTCGCCTGCTGAGAGGGGCAGGGGTCAACGGGTTGGCGGCCATGCCTCGTCAACGACGTTTGGGGGCAGGGCACCTGTGCCGGCCTTTGCTGGACGTTTCTCGCGCTCAGCTTGAGGCTTGCGCCCTTGAGCAGGGACTGGGCTGGATCGAAGACCCGTCCAACGCCCAAACAGATTTTTCCCGTAATTATTTGCGCCATGAAGTGTTTCCAGTCCTCGCACGGCGATGGCCACAGGCGGCTGCCAGCCTGGCCCGCAGTGCAGCCCATTGTGCCGAGGCTCAAGGCCTGCTTGATGAGTTGGCGCAACAGGATCTTCGCGATGCGGGTACAGACACCGAATTTGCCTGGCTCGGGGTGCCCTCGCTGGCGCTTGCGCCCATCGTCCGTCTGTCGCCTGCACGTCAGCGCAACGCATTGCGTCACTGGCTGGCAGCATTCACCCCATTGCCTGATACCGATCACTGGGCTGGGTGGAATGCCCTGCGTGACGCCCGTGAGGGTGCCCAACCGCTCTGGAAACTCGCCGGCGGTGAGCTGCATCGCGCTGGCGGCCGCATCTGGTGGTTGTCCGGTGACTGGTTGCTCCCGCCCGCTGTGCCAGGATTGTGGACGCAACCCGACCAGGCGCTGACCCTGCCGGGTAATGGTCAGGTGCGCTTTGTCGGGACGACGGCCGATGGCCCCTTGCAAGTGAGCTATCGTCAAGGGGGCGAAGTGATGGCGCTGGAACAGCGCGGTCACCGTGATCTGAAGCGGTTGTTCAACGAGCGGGGTGTTCCGTTGTTTGCCCGTGGCAGATTGCCGCTTCTGTACCGCAATGAGCAGTTATTGGCCGTGGCAAACCTCAATGGACTGGACTCCAGCCCCTGTGGACGCTGGCAATTACAGTGGCTGCCAACTTCGAGCGATCAAGGTTTGAGCTGAAAGGGGGTTTCCGGTAGACTACGCTCCCTTCTTGATACAACTTCTGTGGATTCACCGGAATTACAGAAGTTGCCGATTACCAAGCAGTCTTTGCTGGGCGATTTTAAAAAAATGTGTGGCTTGCATCGAACCGATGATTTACGTCGGTCTGTTTCAACGCAGCAGTTTTTCGAAAGGTGCACTGTGACTAATGCTGGTGATTGGGGGCTTCGGCCTTCCTTCGCTTTCCCCGGCGGCTCTGACCGCTTTAACGCAGACTTCTAGGGTTTTTCATGACGCGCTACATCTTCGTCACGGGCGGTGTTGTTTCTTCATTGGGGAAAGGCATTGCCTCGGCTTCATTGGCAGCCATCCTGGAGGCGCGGGGACTTAAGGTCACCATGCTGAAGCTGGACCCCTACATCAACGTTGATCCGGGCACCATGAGCCCGTTCCAGCACGGTGAAGTGTTCGTCACTCACGACGGCGCCGAAACCGACCTGGACTTGGGGCATTACGAGCGGTTCATCCGCACGACCATGACCCAGAACAACAACTTCACCACGGGCCGCGTTTACGAACACGTCCTGCGCAAGGAGCGCCGTGGTGATTACCTGGGTGCAACCATCCAGGTGATTCCGCACATCACCGACGAAATCAAACGTCGGATCATCAAGGGCGCCGGCGATGCCGACGTAGCGATGGTTGAGATTGGCGGTACTGTGGGTGACATTGAGTCCCAACCGTTCCTCGAGGCTATCCGTCAGTTGCGCATCGAAGTGGGCGCCAAGCGCGCCATGCTGATGCACCTGACGCTGGTTCCGTACATCGCCACTGCTGGCGAAACGAAAACCAAACCAACGCAACACTCGGTTAAAGAATTGCGCTCCATCGGCCTGCAGCCAGATGTCCTGATCTGCCGTTCCGATCACCACGTTGATATTTCTTCGCGTCGCAAGATTGCGTTGTTCACCAACGTTGAAGAGCGTGCCGTTATTTCGCTGGAAGACGCCGACACCATCTACCGCATCCCGGGCATGCTGCACGCCCAGGGTCTGGATGATTTCGTTGTCGAGCGTTTCGGCCTTGAATGCAACAGCGCCGACCTGTCCGAATGGGAACAGGTTGTCGATGCCAAGCTCAATCCAGAGCACGAAGTCACCATCGCGATGGTGGGCAAGTACATGGAGCTGCTGGACGCGTACAAGTCGCTGATCGAAGCGATGAGTCACGCCGGTATTTCCAACCGTACCAAGGTCAACCTGCGTTATATCGACTCCGAAGACATCGAAAACAAAGGCACTGAACTGCTTGAAGGCTGTGATGCCATTCTGGTTCCGGGCGGCTTCGGTCTGCGCGGCGTAGAAGGCAAGATCACTGCTGTTCAGTACGCTCGCGAGAACAAGGTTCCATACCTGGGTATCTGCCTGGGCATGCAAGTAGCGGTAATCGAGTTCGCACGTAACGTGCTGGGCTGGAAAGACGCCAACTCCACCGAGTTCGATCGCAGCAGCGGCCATCCGGTTGTGGGCCTGATCACTGAGTGGGAAGACGCCACCGGTGCAGTCGAAACCCGTACCGAAACGTCGGATCTGGGCGGCACCATGCGTCTGGGTGCGCAGGATTGCCAGCTGCAAGCCGGTTCCCTGGTTCACGACTGCTATGCCAAGGACGTGATTGTTGAGCGTCATCGTCATCGCTACGAAGTGAACAACAACCTGCTGCCGCAACTGACTGAAGCAGGCCTGAAAGTGACCGGTCGCTCCGGTGACGGCGCGCTGGTAGAAGTGGTTGAAGCTCCGGATCATCCTTGGTTCGTCGCTTGCCAGTTCCACCCGGAGTTCACCTCCACGCCACGTGATGGCCATCCACTGTTCACCGGTTTCGTCAAAGCTGCACTGGCGCAACACGAGAAGAAGGCGTAATCAGAATGGCGCAAAAGATTATCCGTGTAGGCAATATCGAAATTGCCAACGACAAGCCAATGGTCTTGTTCGGTGGCATGAACGTGCTGGAAAGCCGTGATATGGCCATGCAGGTGTGCGAAGAATACGTACGGGTTACCGAAAAGCTCGGCATCCCTTACGTGTTCAAGGCCAGTTTCGACAAGGCCAACCGTTCATCTGTCAGCTCTTACCGTGGCCCCGGCCTCGAAGAAGGCATGCGGATTTTTCAGGACATCAAGGCTGCATTCGGTGTGCCGCTGATCACCGACGTTCACGAGCCTGCGCAAGCAGCCGTGGTCGCCGAAGTCTGCGACATCATCCAGTTGCCGGCGTTCCTGTCGCGTCAGACTGACCTGGTCGTGGCCATGGCCAAGACCGGCGCCGTGATCAACATCAAAAAGGCCCAATTCCTTGCGCCTCAGGAAATGAAGCACATCCTGAGCAAATGCGAAGAAGCGGGCAATGATCAGTTGATCCTTTGCGAGCGTGGTTCCAGCTTTGGCTACAACAACCTTGTTGTAGACATGCTGGGCTTCGGCATCATGAAGCAGTTCGAATACCCGGTCTTTTTCGACGTGACCCACGCGCTGCAAATGCCCGGTGGTCGCTCGGACTCAGCCGGTGGTCGTCGTGCCCAAGTGACCGACCTGGCCAAGGCTGGCATCAGCCAGGGCCTGGCGGGCCTGTTCCTTGAGGCGCACCCGGATCCGGACAATGCCAAATGCGACGGCCCTTGCGCCTTGCGTCTGGACAAGCTGGAGCCTTTCCTGGCCCAGCTGAAGTCTCTGGATGAGTTGGTTAAAAGTTTTCCGACAATAGAAACCGCGTAAACCTCGTTTCTCCGGTAAAGTACCGCACGATTTCTCGGGCCTCAGGGCCCGAGCCTTATCGCCCGCAAGGCTGCCCGCTATTTGCCCCTTGCCGCCGATAACAATATTTCCCTCAGCTGCGTCGTTTTCGTCAACTTTGGAGTGTTTACAACAATGGCAAAAATCGTCGACATCAAAGGTCGTGAAGTTCTCGACTCCCGTGGCAATCCCACTGTGGAAGCGGACGTGCTTCTCGACAACGGCATCATCGGCAGTGCTTGCGCGCCGTCCGGTGCATCCACTGGTTCCCGTGAAGCGCTGGAACTGCGTGATGGCGACAAGAGCCGTTACCTGGGCAAAGGCGTGCTGAAAGCCGTTGCCAACATCAATGGCCCGATTCGTGATTTGCTGCTGGGTAAAGACCCGGTTGACCAAAAGGCGCTGGACCACGCGATGATCGCGCTGGACGGCACTGAGAACAAAGGCTCCCTGGGCGCCAACGCCATCCTGGCCGTGTCTCTGGCTGCTGCCAAAGCCGCTGCCCAGGACCAGGACCTGCCGCTGTACGCACACATTGCCAACCTGAACGGCACTCCGGGTGTTTACTCGATGCCGGTTCCGATGATGAACATCATCAACGGTGGCGAGCACGCTGATAACAACGTCGACATTCAAGAGTTCATGGTTCAGCCGGTTGGCGCCAAGACTTTTTCTGACGCGCTGCGCATGGGCACCGAAATCTTCCATCACCTCAAAGCTGTGCTCAAGGCCCGTGGCCTGAACACCGCAGTGGGCGACGAAGGTGGTTTCGCACCGAACCTGGCTTCCAACGAAGATGCACTTAAAGTGATCTCCGAAGCCGTTGCAAACGCCGGTTACACCCTGGGCACTGACGTGACCCTGGCTCTGGACTGCGCTGCCAGCGAATTCTACGAAGACGGTAAATACAACCTGTCGGGCGAAGGTCAAGTCTTCAGTTCCGAAGGTTTTGCTGAATACCTCAAGGGTCTGACTCAGCGCTACCCGATCATCTCCATCGAAGACGGCCTGGACGAGTCTGACTGGGATGGCTGGAAAATCCTGACCGACAAAATCGGTGAGAAGGTTCAACTGGTGGGTGACGACCTGTTCGTAACCAACACCAAGATCCTGAAAGAAGGCATCGACAAGAGCATTGCCAACTCGATCCTGATCAAGTTCAACCAGATCGGTACCCTGACCGAAACGCTGGAAGCCATTCAGATGGCCAAGGCTGCTGGTTACACGGCTGTGATCTCGCACCGCTCCGGCGAAACCGAAGATTCCACGATTGCCGATCTGGCGGTGGGTACTTCGGCTGGCCAGATCAAGACCGGCTCTCTGTGCCGTTCTGATCGTGTTTCCAAGTACAACCAATTGCTGCGTATCGAAGAGCAATTGGGTGCAAAAGCCAAGTACAACGGTCGTGGCGAGTTCCGCGGCTGAGTACTGAATCGTAAAAAGTCAGCAGATTGTGTTGAAAAGCTCGTCAATGCGGGTCTTTTGACACTAATCTGATGCTTCTGTATACAAGCCTGGTTCTTCCAGGCTTTGTACTATTCGATGTTTACGTTTGTCGGCATGGCTGTCTTTTTACTGGATACCTGATATTCGATGCGCAGTCCCTATTGGTTGTTTCTCGTCCTGCTCTTGCTGCTGGCTGGCCTACAGTATCGCCTGTGGGTGGGGAATGGCAGTTTGGCGCAGGTTACCGACCTGACTCAGCAAATCGCCGATCAGCGTGCTGAAAACGAAATTTTGCTGGAGCGTAACCGCGTGCTGGATGCGGAAGTGCTGGAGCTTAAAAAAGGCATGGAGACCGTTGAAGAGCGCGCTCGCCATGAGTTGGGCATGATCAAGGAGGGTGAAACCCTCTATCAGTTGGCCCAATGAGTCATTCATCACCGGCCTTTTGGGCCGTGATTCCTGCCGCGGGCGTGGGTGCCCGTATGGCCGCGGACCGTCCCAAGCAATATTTGCAATTGGGCGGGCGCAGTATTCTCGAACACAGCATCAGCTGTTTTCTCGATCATCCAGGCCTCAAGGGGCTGGTGGTCAGCGTTGCTTTTGATGATCCCTTCTGGCCGTCATTGCCGTGTGCTTCTGATCCGCGGGTTGTGCGGGTGGACGGCGGGCGGGAACGGGCGGACTCCGTACTCAACGCGTTACTGTACCTGCATGCGCAAGGTGCGGCGGATGACGACTGGGTATTGGTCCACGATGCGGCACGTCCAAACCTGTCCCGTGAAGACCTGGACAAGCTGCTGGGTGAGTTGGCTGACGACCCGGTGGGTGGTTTGCTGGCTGTTCCTGCGCGGGACACACTCAAGCGAGTGGACAAAAAAGGTCGTGTGGTTGAAACCGTTGATCGCAGTTTGATCTGGCAAGCCTATACACCGCAGATGTTTCGCCTGGGGCCATTGCATCGCGCTCTGGCGGACAGCCTTGTAGCCGATGCGACCATCACGGATGAATCTTCGGCAATGGAGTGGGCCGGCCTGGCCCCGCGACTGATCGAAGGGCGTGGGGACAATATCAAGGTCACTCGCCCGGAAGACCTTGAGTGGTTGCGTTTGCGTTGGGTTAACCGTTGAGTAAACACAAACCTTCGGCAGCTGCTACAGAGATAGCGTCAGATACTCCTCCCGCTTGGCCAGACCTTCCTTCAGGTAATCCACCAGCTTTCTGACCTTGGGCGACAAGTGCCGCTGTTGCGGATAAAGCGCCCAGACAGCAGTGTTTGGCGGCTGGTGAGTGTCGAGCAAAGACACCAGGGCCCCTGTCTTCAAGTGCTCCAATACGTAATAGTCCGGCAGTTGACAAAGCCCTACACCTTGAAGTGCCGCATCCAATACCGCTTGCCCACTATTGCAGCGCCAATTCCCCTGCACCCGTTGCGAAAACTCACGCCCGTCCTGCTGCAATTGCCATAGATCCGAGCTACCAATCAGACAGTTATGTCGGCTCAGCTCTGACAGGCTGTGGGGGCGGCCATAATGTTCCAGGTAGGAAGGTGACGCGCAGACATACATGCGCCTGGGTGCGAGCCGCGTGGCCACCAGCCTTGAGTCCTGCAAGCGTCCCAGTCGAATCGCCAGGTCCAGGCTTTCATGTACCAGGTCCAGTGGTCGATTGCTGAGTTCTATGTCGACCCGCAACTGCGGATACAGCCCCATGAAGCGCGTCACCAATGGCACGATAAATCGTTCGCCATAGGCCACCGCGCAGGTCATGCGCAACATGCCCTTGGGCTCGCTGGCCAGATCTCCTACCGCTCGCAGTGCTTCTTCACGTCCGTCCTGCAGGCGCTGGCAATGCTGCAAAAAAGTTTGCCCTGCCTCTGTCAGCGTTACCTTGCGGGTACTGCGATAAAACAGACGGGTCTGCAGACGCTCTTCGAGGCGCGCGACCTGGCGACTGATATGGGATGACGAGACGCCAAGGCGCTCGGCCGCCGCCGTAAATTGGCCGCACTCGGCCACGGCGACAAACTCATCGATACCTTCCCAGCGGTTTTCATTCACGGCTGATTATCCCTGCATGGCAATAATGTTTTGCTTTTGCCTGGATTATTAATCACTGAGCGCTGATTTACACTCGTCGTCTTGTTTTTACTTTGCTGGAGACGATCGATGATCAAGTCACGTGCTGCCGTAGCTTTCGAGGCCAAAAAGCCCCTGGAAATCGTAGAGGTTGACGTTGCCATGCCCAAGGCTGGCGAAGTGCTGCTGCGGGTTGTGGCGTCGGGTGTTTGCCATACCGATGCCTACACCTTGTCAGGCGCGGACCCGGAAGGCATCTTCCCGTCGATCCTGGGCCATGAGGGCGGCGCCATCGTTGAAGCGATTGGCGAGGGCGTTACCTCCGTTGCGGTCGGTGATCATGTCATCCCGCTGTACACACCCGAGTGCGGCCAGTGCAAATTCTGTCTGTCGGGCAAGACCAACCTGTGCCAGGCGATTCGCTCGACCCAAGGCAAGGGCTTGATGCCGGACGGCACTACGCGTTTCTCCTACAAGGGTCAGCCGATTTTCCACTACATGGGGACTTCGACCTTTTCTGAATACACCGTGCTTCCGGAAATATCGGTCGCCAAGATTCAGAAAGATGCGCCGCTTGAGAAGGTTTGCTTGCTGGGTTGCGGCGTGACGACCGGGATCGGCGCGGTGCTCAACACCGCCAAGGTCAAGCCGGGTGACACCGTGGCCATCTTCGGTCTGGGCGGCATTGGCCTGTCCGCGGTGATCGGTGCGGTGAAAGCCAAGGCTGCACGGATCATTGCCATCGACATCAACCCGGCCAAGTTTGAAATCGCCCGGCAGTTGGGTGCGACCGATTGCGTCAACCCGAAAGACTTCGATCGCCCGATTCAGGAAGTGATCGTCGACATGACGGATGGGGGTGTCGATTTCTCCTTTGAATGCATTGGCAATGTGCATTTGATGCGTGCGGCGCTGGAATGCTGTCACAAAGGGTGGGGCGAGTCTGTGATCATCGGCGTAGCCGGTGCAGGCCAGGAAATTTCCACCCGTCCATTCCAGTTGGTGACCGGTCGCGTCTGGCGCGGTTCGGCGTTTGGTGGCGTGCGTGGTCGTACGGAACTGCCGAGCTATGTCGACATGGCGCAAAGCGGCGAGATTCCGCTGGATACCTTCATTACTCACACCATGGGCCTGGAAGATATCAATAAGGCATTTGACCTGATGCATGAAGGCAAAAGCATTCGTACCGTCATCCATTTCTAATTAACAGCGGTAAGTCTAAACACTGCTAAACACGTGTGGGAGCGGGCTTGCTCCCACAGGTGGGGTGTTTTGCTTGCGGTCTGGAGTTGCCCATGACACTGGAAAATATCTCCTGCCAAAAAAGCTTCGGCGGTTGGCACAAGCGTTACAAGCATCGTTCTGAAGTGCTGGGCTGCGACATGGTATTCGCCGTGTACTTGCCGCCGCAGGCGGAGCAGGGGGCAAAGTTGCCGGTGCTCTACTGGCTGTCTGGCTTGACCTGTACCGACGAGAATTTCATGCACAAGGCAGGTGCAATGAAAATGGCCGCCGAGTTGGGGCTGATCATCGTGGCGCCGGACACCAGCCCCCGTGGCGAAGGTGTGCCGGATGACCCGCAGGGCGCCTGGGACTTTGGATTGGGTGCAGGTTTTTACCTGAACGCTACGCAAGAGCCTTGGGCGCAGCATTATCGGATGCACGATTATGTAGTGCAGGAGTTGCCGGCTTTGGTCGAAGCGCATTTTCCCGCTTCGCAAAAGCGCGGTATCAGCGGGCACTCGATGGGCGGGCACGGGGCATTGGTTTGTGCATTGCGCAATCCAGGACGCTATCAGTCGGTGTCAGCCTTCGCGCCGATCAGTAATCCGATGGACTGCCCATGGGGGCAAAAGGCGTTCTCCAACTATTTGGGCGAGGAACGTGCTCGCTGGCGTGAGTGGGATGCCAGCGTGTTGATTGGCGAAACGCGCGAAAAACTGCCGCTGCTGGTTGATCAGGGTGATCGGGATGACTTCCTGGCTGTCCAGCTCAAGCCTGAGGTGCTGCAGCAGGCTGCCAAACTGGCCGACTACCCGCTGACCCTGCGACTGCAGCCAGGCTACGACCATAGCTATTTCTTCATCGCAAGTTTCATCGATGACCACTTGCGTCATCACGCCAATGCACTGAGCTAATAGCGCCCAATGTTGGTCAAAGTAGGTAGAATCACGCCCTGACTTAATCGGGGCGTTTTTTTATGCGTATTGGCCACGGCTATGATGTGCACTGTTTCGCTGAAGGCGATTTCATTACGTTGGGCGGCGTGCGGATCTCCCACAAATTCGGGCTGCTGGCCCATTCTGATGGCGATGTGCTTTTGCATGCCCTCAGCGATGCCTTGCTGGGGGCTGCGGCGCTTGGCGATATAGGCAAACATTTCCCGGACACCGATCCGACCTTCAAGGGCGCTGACAGTCGTGTCCTGCTGCGTCATGTCGTGGGTCTGATCCATGCCAAGGGCTGGAAAGTCGGCAATGTCGACAACACCATCATTGCCCAGGCGCCAAAAATGGCGCCGCATATTGAAACGATGCGTGCGCTGATTGCCGCGGATCTAGAGGTTGACTTGGACCAGGTAAACGTAAAGGCCACGACCACCGAAAAGCTTGGCTTCGTGGGTCGTGAAGAAGGTATTGCGGTGCATTCCATTGCGTTGTTGGTTCGCTCATGAACGAGTCGGATCTGCTCGGCCCTCGGGCCTACGGCGAGGCATTGGGCAGTGCCGTGCTCAAAGCGACGGCTGAAGACTTTCAAGTCGACGAGGTGCTTGATATACCGCTGTCCGGGGACGGCGAGCACCTGTGGTTGTGGGTTGAAAAGCGTGGCCTGAATACCGAAGAAGCAGCGCGTCGCATTGCCAAGGCGGCGGGCGTGCCTTTGCGCACGGTCAGTTACGCGGGCCTCAAGGACCGCCAGGCGTTAACTCGCCAATGGTTCAGCGTGCAGCTGCCGGGCAAGGCAGACCCTGACTTGTCGGGCGCTGAAAACGACACCCTGAAAATTCTCAAGACCTCACGCCACAAACGTAAATTGCAGCGTGGTGCCCATGCGGCCAACGGATTCACACTGCGCCTGACGCAACTGGCCGGGGACAAGGACGCGCTGCAGCAACGCCTTGAACTGATCGCCAAACAGGGTGTGCCGAACTATTTCGGCACCCAGCGTTTCGGCTGGCAGGGTGGCAATGTGGGCGAGGCGCGTGACTATGCTGCGCGCAAGGCCTTGCCCGAGCAGCGCAACGTTCGCTCGCGTCTGTTATCCACTGCCCGCAGCTATCTGTTCAATCAGGTGCTGGCCGCACGGGTGGCGGATGGTAGCTGGCAGCGGGCACAGGTCGGCGATTTGCTGGCCTTTACCGACAGTCGCAGTTTTTTCCCGGCAGGCGAGGCTGAATGCAGCGATCCGCGGCTGGCTATTCTCGATCTGCACCCCACCGGCCCCCAGTGGGGCGAGGGTGAGTCACCGACCACCGGCGTGACCCATGCGCTGGAGCAGTCGATTGCAGAGCGTGAAGCCCAATTGCGTGACTGGCTGGTTCGCGCAGGCATGAGCCATGAGCGACGTATCCTGCGACTGCCCATTGGACGATTGACGTGGCATTATCCGCAGCCTGACATTCTGCAACTGGAATTTGTTCTGCCGGCCGGATGCTTCGCCACTGTTCTGGTGCGCGAGCTTGTTGATCTGGTGCCTTTGGATCAAGCGGATAGCCTATGCGTATTCTGATTTCAAACGATGATGGGGTCACAGCCCCGGGGTTGACTGCGCTCTACGGTGCGCTGGCCGACTACGCCGAGTGCGTGGTGGTTGCCCCGGATCAAGACAAAAGCGGGGCGAGCAGTTCGCTTACCCTGGATCGTCCCCTGCATCCACACACCTTGGCCAATGGCTTTATCAGCATTAATGGCACACCCACCGACTGCGTGCACCTGGGCCTTAACGGCTTGCTGGAGCCGCAACCGGACATGGTGGTGTCAGGTATCAACCTGGGTGCCAATCTGGGTGACGACGTGTTGTATTCCGGCACTGTAGCGGCGGCACTTGAGGGGCGTTTTCTGGATCGTCCATCCTTTGCCTTTTCGTTGGTGTCGCGCCAGGTGGACAACTTGGCGACTGCGGCTTTTTTTGCCCGCAAGCTGCTTGAAGCCCACGCATCGCTGGACTTGCCGCCGCGTACGGTCCTCAATGTGAATATTCCCAACTTGCCGCTCGAGAAAATTCGCGGCATTCAACTGACCCGCCTCGGGCATCGGGCACGCGCTGCGGCGCCGGTGCGGGTGGTTGATCCGCGAGGCAAGGCCGGTTACTGGATTGCCGCGGCAGGTGACGCCGAAGATGGCGGTCCGGGCACCGACTTTCATGCCGTGATGCAGGGGTATGTGTCGATCACGCCGCTGCAACTGGATCGCACCTTTGGGGATGGTTTCAAAAGCCTGAATGACTGGCTGGAGGGCATGGGCTGATGGCGCGCGAGCAGGATGGCATGATGCACCGTGGCATTGGCATGACCTCTGAGCGCACACGAGAGCGGCTGATCCAGCGCCTGCGTGAAGAGGGCATCGTTAACCAGGACGTGCTTGAGGTCATTCGCCGCACGCCACGTCATTTGTTTGTGGATGAAGCCTTGGCCCACCGGGCATACGAAGACACGGCGCTGCCCATCGGCAATAACCAGACCATCTCTCAGCCTTACATGGTGGCGCGCATGAGCGAGCTGCTGCTTGAGGACGGGCCGTTGGACAAGGTGATGGAGATCGGCACCGGATCGGGTTATCAAACCGCCGTGCTCTCGCAGCTGGTTGAACGGATATTCTCGGTCGAGCGCATCAAGGTGCTGCAGGATCGGGCCAAGGAACGATTGCTTGAACTCAATCTGCGCAACCTGGTGTTCCGTTGGGGCGATGGCTGGGAAGGCTGGCCTGCGCTGGCGCCTTACAACGGCATCATCGTGACGGCCGTCGCGACCGATGTGCCTCAGGCATTGCTCGACCAACTGGCCCCCGGTGGACGCATGGTGATCCCGGTCGGTGCGGGAGAGGTCCAGCAGTTGATGTTGATCGTACGCGAA
Source organism: Pseudomonas sp. NKUCC02_KPG (assembly GCF_019345465.1). GTDB lineage: Bacteria > Pseudomonadota > Gammaproteobacteria > Pseudomonadales > Pseudomonadaceae > Aquipseudomonas. Next base: position 7,981 of record NZ_JAHKRC010000005.1, on the reverse strand, counting down.
GAGCACGGCTTTGCCCGACGGGTAATCGGTAATGTGCGCTTTGTGCCACTGCTTAACGGGCCGCTGGCCTGAGTCTTTATTGGCGTCAGGTGAATTATAGGGTGAGCTGCGGGTCATAAAGCCCGTCACCCGGGCCCTGCCCAGTGTTTGTTTATATTTTATACAGTGTGTTTATGATTCGGCTTTGCAGTCTGTAAAAGCCCTGTAGCCAGTTATACTTGCGCTAAACCATGGCCAGTACTGGCGTTTTACTATTTAGCCATCTTCAAAGGGAGCGGCGGGTGAGTCTCACAGTCATTGCGCAGCGTATGAGCAGCAAAAGCCTTCAGAGGCTGGTGGTCGGTCTGTTCCTGAGTGCCACACTGGCATTGTTGGCCGCGTGCTCCAGCAGCCCCAAAAGTGGCGTAAATGTCGTTGACCGTAACGGGGTAGCCCAGCGTCCGGCAGTGACCACAGGGCAATACGCCGTACGTCGTGGCGATACCTTGTTTTCGATTGCTTTTCGCTACGGCTGGGACTGGAAGGCTCTGGCCGCCCGTAACAATATTGGCGCCCCGTTCACCATTGTCCCAGGCCAGGTGATTCGTTTTGACGGACGCTCTGGGAGCCAGCCAGCAGGTGGCACGACCAGCACCGTGGTTTCGTCTTCTGCGGGCAGCAAGACCACGGTTATCAAGCGTACCGGCACTGTCGCAGCTGCGCCGGCAGCCGCCGCGCCGCTGCCAGCAGGCCCCGCACCCAAGGGTTGGGGATGGCCTTCGAACGGTATTTTGATCGGCAAATTTTCTTCAAACGGTAGTTTGAATAAAGGTATTGATATCGCCGGTGATTTGGGACAGCCTGTTTTAGCTGCGTCTGATGGGTCGGTTGTATACGCTGGCAGTGGATTGAGGGGCTACGGCGAACTGATCATCATCAAACACAGCGATACCTACGTCAGTGCTTACGGCCATAACCGTAGGCTGTTGGTTCGGGAGGGGCAGCAGGTCAAGGTCGGACAGACAATTGCCGAAATGGGGTCAACTGGTACAGACCGGGTGAAGCTTCACTTTGAAATTCGCCGTCAAGGTAAACCTGTAGATCCATTGCAATTCCTTCCTCGCCGTTGATCGCTTACCAGCCTGTTCCTGATGTGGATAAGGAACAGGCTCCAGCGTTGCCAAGGACTTGGGCGATGCTTGAGCTTGAGGTCGAACTCATCAAAGGACTATAGCAATGGCTCTCAACAAAGAAGCGCCGGGGTTTGACATCGACGATGAGGTGCTCCTTATGGACTCCAACATCGACAGCGACTTGATGTCAGAAGAAGACGATTCAACCCCTACAGCTCGAACCAAGTCCAAAAAAGCACCCGCTACAAAACAGCATAAGTACATTGACTACACGCGGGCGCTCGATGCGACCCAGCTGTACCTCAATGAAATAGGCTTCTCTCCGTTGCTCTCCCCTGCAGAAGAAGTCCACTTTGCTCGTTTGTCGCAAAGTGGCGATCCCGCCGGGCGAAAACGCATGATTGAAAGCAACTTGCGGCTGGTGGTGAAAATCGCACGTCGCTACGTCAATCGTGGGTTGTCGTTGCTTGACCTGATTGAAGAGGGCAACCTGGGACTGATTCGGGCCGTCGAGAAATTCGACCCGGAACGAGGGTTTCGCTTCTCGACTTACGCCACCTGGTGGATCCGCCAAACGATTGAACGGGCGATCATGAACCAGACCCGCACCATCCGTTTGCCGATCCATGTCGTTAAAGAACTCAATGTCTATCTACGGGCTGCGCGTGAACTCACGCAAAAGCTCGATCATGAACCTTCCCCTGAAGAAATCGCCAATCTGCTCGAAAAACCTGTCGCAGAGGTCAAGCGCATGCTTGGGCTCAACGAGCGGGTGTCCTCGGTAGACGTTTCTCTAGGCCCTGACTCAGACAAAACGCTGCTTGATACCCTTACCGATGATCGTCCTACAGATCCTTGCGAGCTGCTCCAGGACGATGATTTGTCGCAAAGTATCGATCAGTGGTTGTCTGAACTCACAGACAAGCAGCGTGAGGTGGTGATTCGCCGTTTCGGGCTGCGTGGTCATGAAAGCAGCACCCTTGAAGATGTAGGTTTGGAAATCGGTCTGACACGTGAACGCGTGCGCCAGATCCAGGTCGAGGGTCTCAAGCGCCTGCGGGAAATCCTTGAACGCAACGGTCTGTCGAGTGAGTCGCTGTTCCAGTAACTCACAACAGGCTGACTTGAAACCCCGAGCTTTTCGGGGTTTTTTGTGTGTGATGGAAAATGTTTCGATTGCCGTTTTGTCTTGTGCCTTATCGGTTTGTTTGGAAATGGGATGTCACGGACAAGATTGATTATTATCTGCGTAGTGCTGTAAGCCTTTACTTACCTTTCACGTAAGCCAAGGGCTTAAATAGGTCAGGCAAGCACCTTTTTCTTACTTCATTGTTTTCATAACTCAATGAAAAATAAGGTTTTTTAATACAAGTCCAAAGAGGCTGTGTAATAAAAATCTATAACTGATGCGCTTGCAGCAATCCTATAAAACTCTAGTATTTGAACTGTGTCGACGGATCGACACGGCGCTCAAGGAAGAACGCAGACGGACATCGCGGGATGCGATTCATCAGGATGATGAGAAGGAAAAAAGGGACTAGGGAAAAAATGTGGGCGGGTCAAACCGCCCCTTTTTTTTGCCTGAATAATAACCGGGTGTGCTGCTTTAGAGCCTCAAGACTCGCGAAAAACACTTTACCGAATCGTGCAACGCAAAACGCCCAAGGTCACAGACCTCGGGCGTTTTGCGTTGTGGTGCCAGCCAGCCTGTTTCTGCAGGCCGACGGTTCAGTACTTACAGCGCTGGATAGTCGATATAGCCCACAGGACCTTTCACATAAAAGGTTTCAGGGTGTGCTTCATTGAGTGGCGCATCGGCCTTCAGGCGTGCAGGCAAGTCCGGGTTGGCGATAAAAGGTACGCCGAAGGCTACGGCATCTGCCTTGCCCGCAGCGAGCCATGCATTGGCGCTGTCCTTGGTGAAGCTTTCGTTGGCGATGTATGGGCCACCAAAGGCTTGCTTGAGTTGTGGGCCGAGGCTGTCTGCTGCTTCGTGCTCACGGGCGCAGATATACGCAATGCCACGTTTGCCCAGTTCGCGGGCTACATAACCAAAGGTTTCAGCCAGGTTGTCGTCACCCATATCGTGCAGGTCGGCCCGTGGCGACAGATGCACGCCAACCCGGCCAGCACCCCAGACTTCGATGGCTGCGTCGGTGACTTCAAGCAACAGGCGAGCGCGATTCTCCACGCTGCCACCGTACTGGTCGGTGCGCTTGTTGGTGCTGCTTTGCAGGAACTGATCGAGCAGGTAGCCATTCGCGCCATGAATCTCTACACCATCAAAGCCGGCAGCCTTGGCGTTTTCTGCGCCTGTGCGGTAGGCCTCTACAACATCGGCGATCTCGGCCGTTTCCAGTGCGCGAGGTGTCGGGTATTCAACCTTGGGGCGAACCAGGCTGACATGGCCTTTGGCGGCAATGGCGCTTGGGGCGACTGGCGCTTCGCCGTTCAGGTACATCGGGTGCGAGATGCGCCCGACATGCCACAACTGCAGAGCGATCCGGCCACCGGCAGCGTGTACTGCCTTGGTGATGTTGGTCCAGCCGCGGACCTGGTCGTTGGACCAGATTCCTGGGGTGTCGGGGTAGCCGACGCCCATCGGCGTCACCGAAGTTGCTTCGCTCAGGATCAAGCCCGCAGAGGCGCGCTGAACGTAGTATTCAGCCATCAGCGCATTGGGAACCCGACCTTCATCGGCGCGGCAGCGGGTTAGCGGAGCCATGATGATGCGGTTGGGCAGTTCAAGATCACCCAGCTTGATCGGATCAAAAATCGTGGTCATTTATGCAGCCCTCTCAGGGATCAATGTGTGGCAGTTGCCAGCTCGGCATTGCCGTTCTGGCGAAAAGTAATCAGGGTGACCAGCAGTGCCAGAATCGCCAGCGCTGCAGCAGCCAGGGGAACGCTGGTCAGGCCGAAACCGTGGGCGATGACACTGCCGCCGACCCAGGCGCCCAGCGCATTACCGACGTTGAAAGCGCCGATGTTCAAGGTTGAAACCAGGTTGGGTGCGGCCTTGCCGAAGGTCACGACGTTGATTTGCAGCGCCGGTACGGCGGCAAACGAAGCGGCGGCCCACAGGAACAGGGTTATTTCGGTCGGGATCACGGCGACGCTGGTCCAGGTCAGTACGGTCGACATCACGGCCATCGCGATAAAAACACCGATCAATGTAGCGGCCAGGCGCTTGTCCGCCAGCTTGCCCCCGATGATGTTGCCTACCGTCAGGCCAAGGCCGATCAGCAGCAAGGTCCAGGTCACGCCGCTTGGCGATACGCCGGTGACATCACCGAGCAGGGGCGCTACGTAAGTGAACAGGGTGAACATGGACGCGGAAAACAGCGCAGTCATGCTCAGGGAAAGCCAGATCCCGGCGCCTTTGAGTGCGGCCAGTTCGGCACGCATGTCGAGTTTTTCTTCGTCACGCTTGGCGGGCAGAAAGCGGATCAGGCCGATCAGCGCCACGACACCAATCACGGTGACTGCAAAAAACGTTGAACGCCATCCTGCGGCCTGCCCCAGAGCGGTGCCCAAGGGAACGCCCAGCACGTTGGCCAGGGTCAGGCCGGTAAACATCAGTGCTACCGCCGAAGCGCGCTTGTTGGCTGGTACCAGGCCTGCAGCCACGACCGAGCCGATGCCGAAGAACGCACCGTGACACAAGGCTGTAACGACACGGGCAAACATCAGCACGTTGTAATCACTGGCCAGGGCACAGAGCAGGTTGCCGATGATAAAGATCACCATCAAGGCGACGAGAGCGGCTTTGCGCGGCAACTTGGCCGTGGCCAGTGCCATGAACGGAGCACCGATGGCCACGCCCAGCGCGTAACCGGTCACCAGCCAACCCGCACCCGGGATCGATACGCCAAGATCGGCTGCTACATCAGGCAGCAAGCCCATGATCACGAACTCGGTGGTCCCGATGGCGAAAGCGCTGAGCGCCAGAATGAGTAGCGAGAGTGGCATGGAAGTCCTTGTTAAAGCTCTTGGCTGATTTTTTCGAGGAAGACCTTGATGGTTTCCTCATTACGTTTGAAGAAGTGCCACTGGCCGTGCTTCTGACTGGTAATCAGGCCCGCTCGTTGTAGCGTTGCCAGGTGGGCAGAGACCGTCGACTGCGACAGGCCGCAGAGTTGATCAAACTGCCCGGCGCACACACCGTGTTCGGTGGAGTGGATTTGGTCAGGGAACGAAGCATCAGGGTTTTTGAGTGCGTTGAGAATTTCTCGGCGTACTGGGTGTGCCAGGGCTTTTATTATTTCGTCGAGGTCGATCGGCATGGTGGCAGTGCTCAATGGGTACAACGTTATATCGCGATGAGGCGAACTTTAAATCGTTATATCGCGATATACAAATATGGATTTGATCTTAGGTCAGTTCAAATCGGTATATCGGGTTATAACGATATTGGTGTGGCAGTGCTAAACTGCGCGCCATGAATTATCTCGCACATCTGCACCTGGGCGGCCAGCGTCCTGAAGAATTACTTGGCAGTCTTTATGGCGATTTCGTCAAAGGTCGGCTGCACGGTCAGTACAGCCCCGAGATTGAACACGGGATTCAACTGCATCGCAGCATTGATGTCTTCACGGACAATCACCCGTTGGTTGATCAGTCGTTGACGCGTTTTACCCGCACCCGCAGGCGCTATGCCGGCATCGTGCTGGATGTGTTTTTCGACCACTGCCTGGCCCGGGACTGGGGGCAGTATGCCGAGGGGCCGCTGGAGCGTTTTACCTCGGATTTTTATCGCGTGCTGGTGGCTGAGCAGCAGTTGCCGCGCAGGCTGGCCAGTATCGCACCGCACATGGCGGCCCATGACTGGTTGGGTTCGTACCGGGATTTTGATGTGCTGGAGCAGGTGTTCAACGGGATTGCGCGGCGTCTGTCGCGCCCCGAAGAGCTGGCGGGGGCGATGCAGGATTTAAAGGCGTTGTATGAGCCGTTGAGTGAGGATTTCCGGTTGTTTTATCCGCAGTTGCAGGGGTTTGCAGCGGGCTGCTACCGGCAGGGATCTCTGTAGTCGCTGCCGAAGGCTGCGATCTGCTGCGAAGCAGCAGCAAAAACCCTATGTTGACACGTGCATTGATGTGGACTCGATTTCCCTTGGCCATGGGATTGCCCGCGTTGTTTAACGCTCACGTTTTTTCGGGATTTTTCGCACAGGGTTGGCAATTGCTGGTGCTTGGTGCGCGGCCTATAGTCGGTGCTCGCCGATAAGGCGACCGGGTTTGGCGACTTGGAACATTTTCAAAAATATGTGCAATTGCTATATATGGCGGAGCGTGTATTTTGCGCGCTGTGTTTTATGGCGGCTGTACGTGGGAGACCTTCGGGTCTGCCGGGTTTTGGGGATGACCGGTTCGCCAACCCGCGTACAGCGGCCACCTGTTTTTGTTTGGCGACGAAAACGGATGGCTATTACATATAGCATCAGAGGTTTACTTATGACTCATTCCCAGTTTATCCCCCTCACCGCTATCGACTGCACCATCCCCGCCTTATTGATCGACCGCAACGCGCCCCTGGACGTACTTCACGCCAACGCCGTCGCCCGCGTTCTGGCCGTCACCCAGTTGATGGAAATGTTCTCCGCCCGCGAAGTGCAGCAGGCCGATTCTGTCGACCTCAAACACCTGGCCACGGTTTCGGCGCAATTGCTGCGCGACGGTTGTGACATGCTTGATGTCTTGGGCTGGCGCTTGCGGCCTGTTTGATACCGTTTTTATTACTGATGTATTGAGTACATATCCGGCATCAGCGTTTAACTGGAATATTGGTTTCGCTCTTACAGCGAGTCCCTTTTTGAAGGACCAAAAAGGAACCAAAAAGTCCTCGCCCCAGCGTACGGCCTTCGCTTCGCTCAGGTTCCCTCGTTCCGGTCCCGCTCCGTGGGCCCGCCGTGACGGGCCATCCCTGGCCCAACACGGCTCTCCCGGCATCCATGCCGGGATGCCCACTGCGCAGAACCTCCTCTCGGCCTCCCGAAGGGGCGGGCAGTTCAAAAGCACTGTGCCCCGAGGCGGCCGACCGGCCGGCCTGTTTGGTGAAAGTGTGCGCGGCTCAGTCTGTAGTCGCTGACGAGCCGTGCGAGGCTGCGTCCGGTTGCGAAGCGACCGTAAAACCTGAGTCCGGGATTTACCTGAACGATCGCTGTGTCCGGTTTTACGACTGCTGCGTCGCAGTGGCGCACCAAAGCGAACGCAGCCTTCGTTCCTCGTCAGCGACTACGGGTTTTGCGCAAGGTTTTGTGACGTCTGCGACGCATTTGTAGCCACTCGATTACCTGGGCGCCACGAATGCCCATAACAGTGCCGGAGTTGGTGTAAGTCTGCGCGGCTCAATCTGTAGTCGCTGACGAGCCGTGCGAGGCTGCGTCCGGTTGCGAAGCGACCGTAAAACCTGAGTCCGGGATTTACCTGAACGATCGCTGTGTCCGGTTTTACGACTGCCGCGTCGCAGTGTCGCACCAAACCGAACGCAGCCTTCGTTCCTCGTCAGCGACTACGGGGTTTTGCGCAAGGTTTTGTGACGTCTGCGACGCATTTGTAGCCACTCGATTACCTGAGCACCACGAATGCCCATAACAGTGCCGGAGTTGGTGTAAGTGCGCGCGGCTCAATCTGTAGTCGCTGACGAGCCGTGCGAGGCTGCGTCCGGTTGCGAAGCGACCGTAAACCTGAGTCCGGGATTTACTTGAACGATCGCTGTGTCCGGTTTTACGACTGCTGCGTCGCAGTGGCGCACCAAAGCGAACGCAGCCTTCGTTCCTCGTCAGCGACTACGGGGTTTTGCGCAAGGTTTTGTGACGTCTGCGACGCATTTGTAGCCACTCGATTACCTGAGCACCACGAATGCCCATA
>NZ_JAHKRC010000004.1 GCF_019345465.1 Pseudomonas sp. NKUCC02_KPG | reverse complement strand
GTTGAAAAGCTCGCAGCCTGCGCCAGCGACTACCGGGTTTGCACCAAGAGGTGCATTTACAGGCTGAAATCGCCTTCAGCCACCAGCTTGCTCAGTGGCTCGCGCTGGCTTGGCACTTCCTTGGCCTGCAGGTAATCCACCAGCGTCGACTTGTCGCCGATCTTGCCGATGGCAACCATCGCCTGCACAGCGTAACCCTCAGGAATTTTCAGCTCTGTGCGCGCCCGCTCGAAATCCAGGCCGCTCATGCCGTGGGTGTGCCAGCCGCTCAAGTGCGCTTGCAGCGCCAGATGGCCCCAGGCCGCGCCGGTGTCGAAGGCGTGGGTTGGCGCAGGCTTTTCTTCGGTGGTACCCGGTGCTCCAAAGGTGGTCTTGGACACAATCACCACCAGAGCGGCCGCATGCTTGGCCCAGCCCTGGTTGAATTCCACCAGCAGGCTCAGGTAGCGGTCAAAGTCCGGGGTGCCGCGCAGGGCAAACAAAAAACGCCAGGGTTGCGCGTTGTAGGCCGATGGCGCCCAGCGTGCCGCTTCGAAAAAGCTCATCAGGGTCGCTTTGTCGATGGTCGCGTCGGCAAAGGCGCGGGGCGACCAGCGCAGGGTAAATTGCTCGTCAATCGTGTGATCGGCTTTACGGCTGTTAGCAGGCATGGCGGTTTCCTGAGGTAAATGTTACGTATTAATTCAGGGCCTAAAACTACTGTGATGTCGTCAAGGTGACAAGTCTGACGACAAGCCCTTGGCCCCAAGGGCCTTGGGCACTAGACTGGCGGCCTTTTCCACTCCCTGATGTTGATGTTTGAGCCATGGCCGCAATCGTTGAACCGTTCTGGATCCGCAAAACCCTCGATCAACTTGATCAAGAGGAATGGGAGTCGCTGTGCGACGGCTGCGGGTTGTGCTGCTTGCAAAAGCTCGAAGATGAAGACGACAACAGCGTCTACTACACGCGCATTGCCTGCAAATTGCTTGATATGAAAACCTGCCAGTGTACCGACTACCCTAACCGTCGTGATTCGGTGCCGGACTGCATTCAGCTGTCGCCGGGCAAGGCCGAGGAGTTCAAATGGCTGCCGCCGACCTGCGGCTATCGTCTGGTCAGCGAGCGCAAGGACTTGCCGCTCTGGCACCATTTGGTCTGCGGTGACCCGGACGCTGTACACCATGAACGCATTTCGCAGTCGGGGCGCATGCTTGCTGAAGGCAGCGTGCCTGAAGACGACTGGGAAGATCATCTGATTTTCCGCGCCGGTTAAGTGCCGCAGCGCAGCAAAGGAGTGTGTATGGCGCTGCATTACAAATGGCCCCTGGGCCCGAGTCTGTTGCTGTTGCTGATCTGCGGCCCGCTGTGGGCCGGGCAAAAAGTCGATCTCAACTACCACGTGCGCCTGTTGCCGCAAAGCGACCAGGCCGAGGTGCGGCTGACCCTTGCTGAAGGTTCTGCGGTGCGCAGCCTGGATTTCGACCTCGGCGAGCAGGGCAGTTACACCGACTTCAAGGCCGACGGGCAGTGGCAACTTTCTGCCAGGAGCCGGGGGTTGTGGCGGCCCGCACCGGGCAGTGCCAGCCTGAGCTACCGCGTGCGGTTGAACCAGCCGCGCAAGAACGGCAGTTTTGATACCCGTATCACACCTGAGTGGGCCTTGTTTCGCGGCGAACAGTTGATCCCTCCTGCCAATCTCGACCAGCAGGATGGCGTTGAACTGGTGTCGCGTCTTGAGTTCGAGTTGCCCAACGGCTGGAAAAGCGTTGAAACCGCCTGGCCGCGCATCGGCAAGAACCGCTTTCGCATCGATGATGTCTCGCGTCTGTTTGACCGGCCCACCGGCTGGATGCTGGCGGGTAACCTGGGCAGCCGTCGCACCACTGTGGGCGAAACCGAAGTCACGGTGAGTGCGCCTAAAGGTCAGGGCATGCGCCGCATGGATGTGCTGACCTTGCTGACGTTTGTGTGGCCGCAAGTCCAGGCGGTATTCCCGCGCAACCCGCCCAAGCTGCTGATAGTCGGCGCGGGTAGCCCGATGTGGAAGGGCGGTGCAGCGGCGCGCAACTCGATTTATCTCTACAGCGGCCTGCCGCTGGTCAGTGAGAACGGTACCAGCACCCTGTTGCGTGAAGTGGTGCAGGTGTTCAGCGGCATCAATGACGAGCCGGGCCATGACTGGATCGGCGAAGGCTTGAGCGAGTACTACGCCATTGAACTGATGCGTCGTGCAGGCGGCATGAGTGACGAGCGTTATCAGACCCTGCAACACAAGTTCAATGCCGCCGGCAAAAACGTCACCCGACTGCGCGGCCAGCAGGCAGGCCCGGCAATGGTTGCGCGGGCCGTGACGCTGTTGCAGTCGCTGGACCGCGAAATTCGCTTGCAGACCCACAATAAACGCTCCCTGGATGACGTCAGCCAGGCGCTGATGCGCATGGACAAGGTCAATACCGCGAGCTTTATCCAGTTGAGCGAAAGCGTGCTCGGCGGTCACTCCGAGGTGCTGGACACCCCGCTGTTGCGCTAAGAGCCCTCCACCCACATCCGTAGCAGCTGCTACGGCAGGCATCCCTGCTTCTTTACGCCTTCTTTACGCCCCCGCATCCCTCTCGATCTCGATCCTTTACGGCCTCATTCCCCACACTCTCTCCATACGCGGCAAGTGCCGCTTTGGGAGAGTTGTCATGGGCGTTCTGGATGGGGTGTCGCTGCTGTTGGCAGTGTCGCTGTTCGTTTATCTGCTGGTTGCGCTGTTGCGCGCAGACCGGAACTAGGAGCGGGTATGCACAGTTATGACTATGGGCTGATCCTCGCCTTCTTTGCCCTGGTACTGTTACCGGCGCCGTGGCTGGGACGCTTTTACTACAAGGTGATGGAAGGCCAGCGTACCTGGCTGACCCCGGTGTTCGGGCCCGTCGAGAAGGTGTGCTACCGCATCGCCGGGGTAGACCCCGGCATCGAGCAAAGCTGGCAGAAATACACCCTGGCCCTGCTGGTCTTCAACCTGATGGGCTTTGTGCTGCTGTTTGCAATTCTGCTGTTTCAGCAGTATTTGCCCCTTAACCCGCAGCAGTTGCCGGGGCAGGAATGGACGCAAGCCTTCAACACTGCCGTGAGCTTTGTCACCAACACCAACTGGCAGAGCTACAGCGGTGAAGCCAGCCTGAGCTACTTCAGCCAGATGGCCGGTTTGACCGTGCAGAACTTTGTCAGCGCCGCCACCGGCCTGGCGGTACTGGTTGCACTGTGCCGTGGCATCAGCCGTCGCTCGGCCCATACCCTGGGCAACTTCTGGGTCGACATGACCCGTGCCACCCTCTACGGCTTGCTGCCGCTGTGTGTCGTGCTGGCGCTGTTTCTGGTCTGGCAGGGCGTGCCGCAAACATTTGCCCATTACGTCAATGCCGTCACCCAGCAGGGTGTGGATCAAGTCATCCCCCTGGGCCCGGCCGCCAGCCAGATCGCGATCAAGCAACTGGGCACCAACGGCGGTGGTTTCTTCGGCGTCAACTCGGCACATCCGTTCGAGAACCCGACGGCCTGGAGCAACCTGTTCGAGCTGGCCTCGATCATTCTGATCCCGGTGGCGCTGGTGTTCACCTTCGGCCACTACGTCAAGGATCTGCGCCAGAGCCGGGCGATTGTGGCCTGCATGCTGGCCTTGTTCCTGATCGGCGGCGGCACTGCGCTGTATGCCGAGTATCAGCCGAACCCGGCGCTCAACAGCCCGCTGGTTGAGCAGGCGGCACCGCTGGAAGGCAAGGAAGTGCGCTTCGGCACAACCGGCACGGTGCTCTGGACCGAAACCACGACCTCGGCCTCCAATGGCTCGGTCAACGGCATGCACGACAGCCTCAACCCGCTGACCGGGATGGTGGCGCTGGTCAACATGATGGTCGGCGAAGTGATCTTCGGCGGCGTTGGTGCCGGGCTCTACGGCATGTTGCTCAACGTGTTGATCGCTGTGTTCCTCGCCGGCCTGATGATTGGCCGCACCCCTGAATACCTGGGCAAAAAGCTGCAAGCCAGGGAAGTCCAGCTGCTGGTGGTGACCTTGCTGGTGATGCCGGTGGGCGTGCTGGTACTGGGTTCGATTGCGGCCGTGCTGCCCAGTGCCGTGGCCTCGGTCAGCAACCCCGGGCCCCACGGTTTCAGTCAGGTGCTGTACGCCTTTACCTCGGCCAGTGCCAACAACGGTTCAGCCTTTGCCGGACTCAATGCCAACACCCCGTTCTACAACCTGATGCTGGGGCTGGGCATGTTGATCGGGCGCTTCGGTTACATCCTGCCGGTGCTGGCGTTGGCCGGTAGCCTGGCGCTGAAGAAGTCCGCACCCATTGGCCAGAACAGTTTTCCAACCCACGGCCCGCTGTTTGTAGCCCTGTTGACCGTGACCATTTTGCTGGTGGGCGGCCTGACCTTTCTGCCGACATTGGCCCTTGGCCCAATCGCTGAACAACTGACCCTGGGCTTCTAAGGAGACGATGATGACTATGCCTGCTCCTGTTTCAACGTTGACGCCAACCCCGGAGGCCAAGGCCCCCGAGTCGCCGAAAACTTCGTTTGCCGATATCTGGCGCCCGGCGCTGCTGCAAGCGTTCGTCAAACTCGACCCGCGCCAGCTCAAGCGCTCGCCGGTGATGCTGGTGGTTGAACTGACTGCGATTTTCACCACGGTGCTGTGCTTTGTACCCGAGCCTGCGGTGCCCACCGGGGTGGCTGTGCAAATCGCCCTGTGGCTGTGGTTTACCGTGCTGTTCGCCAACTTTGCCGAAGCACTGGCCGAGGGTCGGGGCAAAGCCCGGGCCGATAGCCTCAAGGCTGGCAGCGTGGGCCTGAGTGCTCGTCGTCGGACCCCTGCGGGAAGTTTCGAGGTAGTACCGGCCACCCGTTTGCGCAAGGGCGATGTGGTGCGCGTCGAAGCGGGGGAGATGATCCCTGGCGACGGCGAGGTGATTGCGGGGATTGCCGCGGTCAACGAAGCGGCAATCACCGGTGAATCGGCGCCGGTGATCCGCGAGTCGGGAGGAGATCGTTCGGCAGTGACCGGCAACACGCGTCTGGTCAGTGACTGGCTGCTGGTGCAAATCAGCGCCAACCCCGGCGAGTCGACCCTGGACCGCATGATTGCGCTGGTCGAAGGCGCCAAACGCCAGAAAACCCCCAACGAAGTGGCCCTGGATATCCTGCTGATCGGCTTGACCCTGATCTTTCTGATCGTGGTCGTGACCTTGCAGCCGTTTGCCTACTTTGCCGGTGGCAGCTTGCCGCTGGTGTTTCTGGTGGCGCTGCTGGTCACGCTGATCCCGACCACCATCGGGGGGCTGCTGTCGGCGATCGGGATTGCCGGCATGGACCGCCTGGTACGCCTCAACGTGATCGCCAAGTCCGGTCGCGCAGTGGAAGCGGCCGGTGATGTGCATGTGCTGATGCTCGACAAGACCGGCACCATCACCTTCGGCAACCGTCGTTGCACGGCCTTGTATGCCACCCCTGGCGTGACGGCCAGGGAGCTGGCAGAGGGCGCGTTGCGCGCTTCGTTGGCGGACGAGACGGCCGAGGGCAAGTCCATCGTCGAGTTTATTCGGGGCCAGCACAGCCTGGACGAGCTGCCGGTGTCCGACTTCACGGCGGTGCCGTTCACGGCCGAAACCCGTCTGTCGGGGATCGATTACAACGGCCAGGTGTACCGCAAAGGGGCTGTGGATTCGGTGCTGGCGTTTGTCGGCCTCACACGGGGCGAACTGTTGCCGGCCCTGTCGCGGGAAATCGACAAGATCGCCCAGAGCGGCGGCACCCCGTTGCTGGTCTGTGCCCAGGGCAAGTTGCTGGGTGCGATCCATCTCAAGGACGTGGTGAAACCGGGTATTCGCGAGCGCTTCGCCGAGTTGCGCAAGCTGGGGATCCGCACCGTGATGGTGACGGGCGACAACCCGCTGACCGCGGCTGCGATTGCCGCTGAAGCGGGGGTGGATGATGTGCTGGCTGAGGCCACGCCGGAGAAAAAACTGGCACGCATTCGTCATGAACAGAATGACGGGCGACTGGTGGCCATGTGCGGTGACGGTGCCAACGACGCCCCGGCCCTGGCCCAGGCAGACGTGGGCATGGCCATGAACGACGGTACCCAGGCTGCACGGGAAGCCGCGAACATGGTCGATCTGGACAGCGATCCGACCAAGCTGCTGGATGTGGTGCAAATCGGCAAAGAGTTGCTGGTGACCCGTGGCGCGCTGACCACGTTCTCGATCGCCAACGACGTGGCCAAGTACTTTGCGATCCTGCCTGCGTTGTTTGCGTCGATCTACCCGCAGCTGGGCGTGTTGAACGTGATGGGCTTGAGCAGCCCGCAAAGCGCAATTGTGTCGGCCATCGTGTTCAACGCGCTGATCATCGTGGTGCTGATCCCGCTGGCATTGCGTGGGGTGCGCGTTCAGGCGGCCAGTGCCGCGCACTTGCTGCGTCGCAACTTGCTGATCTACGGCGTGGGCGGGCTGGTGGTGCCGTTTGTGGGCATCAAGCTGATCGACATGCTGCTCACGGCGCTGCATCTGGTTTAAGCATTGGAGGGTTACACCATGACTACTTTTCTACGTCCGGCCCTGAGCCTGATGCTGTTGATGACCGCCATAACCGGCGTGATCTACCCGCTGACCGTCACCGGCATTGCGCAACTGGCGTTCCCCGAGCAGGCCAACGGCAGTCTGGTGCGCGACAGCGCCGGCAAGGTGCTGGGGTCGGCGCTGATCGCTCAGGACTTCAGCGGTGACACCTGGTTTCACCCGCGGCCTTCGGCGGGGGCTTATGCCACCGTGGCCAGTTCGGCCAGCAATCTGGCGCCGAGCAACCCGGCACTGGCCACACGGGTCAAGGACAGCGCCGCCCGGCTCGCCGTGCCGGGGCAGGGGCCGGTGCCCCTGGCGTTGCTGACCACCTCGGGCAGCGGTCTGGACCCGCACTTGCCACCAGAGGCAATACGCTATCAACTGGCCCGTGTAGCTGGCGCGCGCAATGTACCGGTGCAGGCCGTCGAACAGTTGGTGGCTGAACATACCGAGCGGCCACTGGTGGGGCCGCCGGTGGTCAACGTATTGCTGTTGAATCAGGCGTTGGCGCAGCTCAAGAACTGACACCTCCATGTGTGGGAGCGGGCTTGCTCGCGATGGCAGCACTGCGGTTTATCTGACGACCGCATCGTTTGCATCGCGAGCAAGCCCGCTCCCACAGGTCACATACACACACCCGATTTACAGGTAAACCCATGAGTCATTCCGGTCGCGCCGATGCGCTGTTAGCTGATTTGCCCCGCGCAGGCCGTGGCCGGCTCAAGGTGTTCCTTGGCGCGGCACCCGGTGTGGGTAAAACCTACGCCATGTTGCAGGCCGCCCACACTCAACTGCGCCAAGGGGTCCAGGTGCTGGCCGGGGTCGTCGAAACCCATGGCCGCGCCGAGACCGAGGCGTTGCTCAACGGCGTGCCCCAGCAGCCCATGCTGCGCTCGGAATATCGTGGCGTGCAGCTCGAAGAAATGGACCTCGACGGTCTGCTCGCCGCCCGGCCCAAGCTGGTGCTGGTCGATGAGCTGGCCCACAGCAACGCCCCCGGCAGCCGCCATGCCAAACGCTGGCAGGACGTGCAGGAACTGCTGGCAGCCGGGATCGACGTGTACACCACGGTCAACGTCCAGCACCTGGAAAGCCTGAACGATCAGGTGCGCGGGATCACCGGGGTGCAGGTGCGCGAAACACTGCCCGACTGGATCGTGCAGGAAGCCTACGAACTGTTGCTGATCGACCTGCCGCCCCGTGAACTGCTGGAGCGCCTGCGCGAGGGCAAGGTGTATGTGCCGGAACAGGCGCGGGCGGCGATTGATGCGTTTTTCAGTCAGACCAATCTCAACGCCCTGCGCGAACTGGCGATGCAAACGGCAGCGGTGTACGTCGATGATGAACTGGACAAGGGCTATCGCCAGCAGGGGCAGTCGGCCCCGGCGTTGCGCGGGCGCTTGCTGGTCGGGATCGATGGCGATGAGCATGCCGAGCGCCTGGTGCGTCACGCCAGCCGGGTCGCGGAACGTCGGCATCTGCCCTGGAGCCTGGTGCATGTGGACAACGGCACGGTGCGCGACGAGCAATCACGCCTGCGCCTGCAAAGCGCCCAGCAACTGGCCGAGCGCCTGGGGGGCGAAGTGGTCCTGTTGCGTGCCGGTGAAGTGGCCAGGACCCTGATCCAGCACGCCGCTGAACGCCGTGCCAGCTTGCTGCTGGTCGGCCAGTCGCGGCTGACGTGGCGCCGACGCCTGTTCGGTGGCGGGTTGGCGGCGCGCTTGTTGCGCGACTCCCATGGCCTTGAAATCAACGTGCTCGACAATGAGCAATCACCCGCACCGACCGTCAGCCGTCGTGAACATTCCCTGGTGTGGTTTGACTATGGGCTGGCGCTGATTGCCACGGTACTGGCCAGCGCCCTGGCCTGGGGAGTGGCCAGTGTGTTGGCCCTGCCCAATATCTCCCTGGTGTTTCTGGCCGCTGTGTTGCTGGTTGCCGTGCGCAGCAGCCTGGGGCCGTCGCTGGCCTGTGCGGCGATGTCATTTCTGGCCTATGACTTTCTGTTCATCCCGCCCAACTTTTCTTTCAGCATTCAGCGCGAAGAAGACGTGCTCACCCTGGTGTTCTTTCTGCTGATGGCGGCATTGACCGGCAATCTGGCGGCCCGTCAGCGTCGTCAATTGCAGGCCTTGCGCGATACCCAGCAAGAAACCACCGAGCTGCTCGATCTGTCGCGCAAGCTCACCGCCGCCACTGACCGCAAGGCCGTGGTCAACGCTGCCAGTCAGCATTTGAGCGGCTGGAAAGAACTGGATGTGTGCCTGCTCAACCGCAATGGCGAGGGTGGCTGGGAGATTGAAACGGGCGGGCCGCTGCAGTTTTCCGAAGCCGAGCGCGCCGCTGCGGACTGGGCCTGGAGCCATGACCAGCCTGCGGGCAAGGGCACGGGGACGTTGCCGATGGGGCGTTGGTGGTGGTGGCCGATAAGCGCCGAGGAAGGGCCGCTGGCCTTGCTCGGCGTGTGCCCCAGGCAGGGGCAGTCGCTTAGCGGCCAGCGCCGTCGCTTGCTGATGGCTTTGAGCCAACCCCTGGCCCAGGCGCTGGCGCGCGCACGGTTGGCCCAGGACCTGGAAGCGGCACGCCTGCACGGCGAAACCGAGCAGTTGCGCAGCGCGCTGCTGGCGTCGGTGTCCCATGACCTGCGCACGCCGTTGACTAGCATGCGCGGCAGTATCGACACCCTGTTGGCACTGGGCGAGGCCATCCCCCTGGCCGATCGGCGCGAATTGCTTGAAGGCACCCGCGATGAGGCGGAGCGCCTGGACCGCTATATCCAGAACCTGCTGGACATGACCCGGCTGGGCCACGGTGCATTGAAGCTGGCCCGTGACTGGGTATCACCCGCCGACATTGCGGGCAGTGCCCTGAACCGCTTGCGTGCGGTGCTGGCGCCCTTGCAGGTGCAGGTGGATGTGCCGCCGCAGTTGCCGCTGCTCCACGTACACGGTGCATTGATTGAACAGGCACTGGTCAATGTGCTGGAAAACGCCGCGCGCTTTTCACCGCCCCACGGGCAGCTGCAACTGACGGCTGGCGCAGACGAGGGTGAGCTGTGGTTTGCCGTCAGTGACCAGGGGCCGGGCATCCCGGAGGAAGATCGGGCGAAGATATTCGACATGTTTTACACCGCTGCCCGTGGCGATCGCGGCGGGCAGGGCACCGGGCTCGGCCTGGCCATCTGCCAGGGCATGGTAGGCGCCCACGGCGGGCGTATCACGGTCGGCGACGGCATTGCCGGGCAGGGCACGTGCATCACCTTGTATCTGCCGGTCAGCGCGCAGCCGGGCCTTGAGCATGAAGGACCGGAACGTGAAGACTGATACTCTGGGGCCATTCCTTTGCCACGATCCGAAGCCATGAGCCAGAGCGCGACTATTTTGGTCATCGATGATGAGCCGCAGATTCGCAAGTTCCTGCGGATCAGTCTGGTATCCCAGGGCTACACCGTGCTTGAGGCTGCGACCGGCGCCGAGGGCCTGAGCCAGGCGGCCCTCAAGCGACCCGACGTGATGGTGCTTGATCTGGGCTTGCCGGACATGGACGGCCAGCAGGTACTGCGTGAGTTGCGCGAGTGGTCCGGCATTCCGGTACTGGTTCTGTCGGTGCGCGCCAGTGAAGCGCAGAAAGTCCAGGCGCTGGACGGCGGGGCCAACGATTACGTGACCAAGCCCTTCGGTATCCAGGAGTTTCTGGCGCGGATTCGTGCGTTGCTGCGTCAGGCTCCCGCGGGTGAGGCTCAGGAGGCGGCGCTTGAACTCGGCCCGTTGACCGTTGACCTGGCCTTTCGCCGGGTGTTGCTCGACGGTATCGAAGTGGCGCTGACGCGCAAGGAGTACGCGGTGCTGGCACAACTGGCGCGCCATCCCGGACGGGTCATCACCCAGCAGCAATTGCTCAAGGATATCTGGGGCCCTACCCATGTCGAGAACAGCCATTACCTGCGGATCGTTGTCGGCCATTTGCGCCAGAAACTGGCGGATGACCCGACCCGGCCCCGGTTTATCGTGACCGAGGCCGGGGTCGGTTATCGGTTGTTGGACGCCTCGTCCCTTTCGTAACGGTCCAGGGTGTCCCTGGCAATCATGCGCCCCAGTGCAATCAGCTCCTGAGCCTTGTAGAACTCGAAAAACCGGCACACCCGCTTGGGCACGTTGATCAGGATATCGGGCGGGTAACCGGCAATCTTGTATTGCGCCAGTGAGGTTTGCATCACCTCGAAACTCTGGTTGATCAAGTCCAGCAGCGAAGCCGGGCCGACGTTGTCGACGATCACCGATCCGGTGGCCGACTTGGGCGAGCCTTGGGCGGCGGCAGGGCGGGCAGGTTGCGCCGAGTCAAGCCAGGGATTGGTCAGGGGCTCGACCAGCGGGTTGAGCATCTCCTGTTCCAGATTGAGCAATTGCTCGGCGTGCCTGTTGCGAAACGGCATGCGCGAACCCAGGGACGTCATCAGGTTGTCAAAGCGCCCTTTGAACGCGGCAGGGCGCTGGATGACAGGCAGTTGGTAGTTGCTGGGGTGGGATGAATTCAGGTTGACGGCGATGATCAGGTCGCAATGGCTGGAGACCACCGGCACGATAGGGAGCGGGTTGAGCAGGCTGCCATCGACCAGCATGCGGTTGCCTTGCATCACCGGTGTGAACAGGCTGGGAATCGCCGCCGAGGCGCGCATGGCCTGGTGCAGGCAGCCTTCCTGAAACCAGATCTCCTGCTGATGGGTGAGGTCGGTGGCGACGGCGGTGTAGGGGATGCGCAGGTCTTCGATATTGATTTCGCCGACCATGTTGCGGATCTGGCCGAAGACTTTTTCGCCACGAATCGCTCCCAGTCGAAAGCTGACATCCACCAGACGCAACACGTCGAGGTAATCCAGGCTTTGAATCCAGTCTCGATACACATCAAGTTTGCCTGCGGCGTAGATCCCGCCCACCACCGCGCCCATGGAGCAACCGGCGATGCAGGCAATGTCATAGCCCCGGCTCTCAAGCTCTTCAATCACGCCAATATGGGCATAGCCCCGTGCGCCACCTGAGCCCAATACCAATGCAATACGTTTTTTCATGAGCCCAACCTTTGCCTGACAATGACCCACAATGCCTTTTTGTGGCCCTGAGTGACAGCTTTTGGCATGAACGCGTATCTACAAGCTAGGCTAGTGCCTTGTAGCCATGATGGGTAGGTGCTGTCTGTTTTTTGATTGTGGCGTTGTGGCACTTTTAGTCGGGTTGTTCGTCTGAGACTGCACTGAACCTTTATTCCTGAGGAAAACAACATGAAAGCATGGATTTGTGTGCCGTTGATTGCACTGGCATTGGCAGGTTGTGCGGGCACCAAGGCGTACCGTGATACGTGTGCGACCAACCTTGATGCGGCCTGGCATGAGCTGGACCTGGCCAAGGCGGAAGGTTTTGCCGGTACTGTCAGCTACTCCAAGGCCTTGTCCTTGCTGACCGCAGCCAAAACCCAGCAGCAATTCGAAGCCTTTGAGGGTTGCACCAAAAAAGCCGAGAAGGCACGTTTCTATATTCGTGAATCCCGCGCCGGACGTTGAGCCGGCGCAGTGAAGGTGGAGGGTGAGGATGTCTGAGCTGGTTGACCGGATTGTTGCAAACGTTGTGCGTCTGGAGGTCAGGCTGCTGGCCTGCCAGGCGCGTCTTGAAGCCGACACGGACCCTGAGGCCCTGCATGATCTGCGCACCACGGTTCGCCGTTTGCGCAGCCTGCTGCGGCCATTGCGCGGGTTGCCGGGCGTGGTGCAACTGGAAATGTCGGCGGCCCAGGTGGGCACATTGACGACCCCCTTGCGCGACCTTGAGGTGCTGGCGGCGCACTTGCAGCAGCAGGGCTTCCCGACTCAGGCACAACGGCGCCTGCAACAGTTGTCCGGCAGTTACGCCCGGGTGGCTGACAGCGAGCAGCTGGCTCAGCTGTTGATGATCCTTGATGTGTTTCCGCGCTTTCTGCGGGCCGCCGAGCGTGAAAACATGTTGCGCGGTTTGCGTAAGCGGATCGAAAAGGTGCTGGAAAAACAGTGGCAAACCCTGGAGGCCGCCCTCAATGATCCGGGCCATGACCGCCATCGTGTCAGGTTGTTGATCAAGCGCGTGCGCTACGCCGCAGAGGCTTACCCTGAGTTGAATCAGTTACCCCCTCTGGTGGTGACGCGACTCAAGGGCGCGCAACAGGCCCTGGGTGAGTGGCACGATGCCTGGCAGTGGTTGTTGCAAGCCGAGCAGCAGGCCGATTTGCAGCCCTGTGTTGCTCAATGGCAGGCAACCCTTGAACGGGGTGAAAAACGGGCTGACAAGGCGCTGATCAAATTGAGTGCGGCGTGCTTTCACTCCTGATATTTGTCCGATTCAGCACTGTGCAGAGTCAGATCGATGGGTAGTATCCCGTCATATTTTTCTGTTTTGAGGTGCTCATGCAGTTTTGCGAATTGGTTGCGGCGGTGCGCGACACGCCCCTGAACGTCACAATCCCGGCAGACTGGGGGCAGGGACGTGCCAGCTTCGGCGGGTTGGTGGTGGCCTTGCAGTACGAAGCCATGCGCGCCCATGTGTCTGTCGAGCGGGCCTTGCGCTCGCTGGCAGTGAGCTTTGTGGGTCCGGTTGCCGCCGATGTGCCAATCAGCTTTGAGGTCGAGGTGTTGCGCGAAGGCCGGGCCGTCAGCCAGGTCGTAGGCCGGGCCGTGCAGAACGGTCAAGTGATGACGCTGGTGCAAGCCAGTTTTGGCGCGTCGAGGGAATCAGCGGTGAGCGTCGACAGCGTACCGGCCCCGGAAATGAAAGCGGTGGCGCAGTGCCCGCTCTTGCCCTGCATCAAGGGCATCACCCCGGAGTTCATGGGGCACCTGTCCATGGCCTGGGCCGTTGGCGCATTGCCGTTTACGGGCCGCGGGACGCGCGAAATGGGGGGTTGGGTGCGTCTTGCCGGGGAGGTTCAGGACGAACCCCTGACTGAAACCCACTTGCTGGCACTGGTCGATGCCTGGCCACCTGCGCTGCTGCCACTGCTGAACAAGCCGACAGCGGGCAGCACGCTGACCTGGACCATCGAATTTGTGCAGCCATTGCCCAAGGCCAGCACGCTGGAGTGGTGCAAGTACCTGGCGGTCATCGAGCATGCCCGTGACGGCTACGGCCATGTGGCGGCCAACCTGTGGGCGCCGGGTGGCGAGCTGATTGCAATCAGTCGCCAGACCGTAGCCGTCTTCGGCTGATCAGAAGGTCTGGCTGTTCTCTTGCGTGCGGCCCTGGTGTTGCAGGATCAGCGCCGCAAACAAGGCAACCAGGCCGATCACCGCGCTCGTGGCGTTTTCACTGAACACGCCCGACACCAGCAGTAGAAAGGCCACCACCATAATGGGGATCGCGATCAGGTTGATCGCCTGATGCGTGCTGCCCTGATGGCTTTGCGGGTTGGAGCGCCATTGCCAGGCCGGTAAGTTTGGATGACGTTTGCCCATGATTGCTCTCCTTGTTCGAGGGTTCAGTTGTCGCTGAACCGGATAAACAAATCATAGATTTATGGCCGCCCCACGGCGAATCAACAATGGCTATTGGCCTTATAGTTTTAACTGACCAATGGCTATGTTCAGTTGAGCGGCCAGGGTTGCCAGCTCATTGCTGGTGGTGGCCGACTCGACGGTTTGTTGCACGGTGTTTTCGGTGACATCACGGATGCTCACCACTGCGCGGTTCATCTCTTCTGCCACCTGGTTTTGCTGCTCGGCAGCCACGGCAATCTGCGTGTTGCTTTCACGCATCTGCGCCACGGCATGGGTGATTTCGGCCAAGGCCACACCCGCTTCCTGGGCCTGCTGTACGCAGTCGTCGGCCTTGAACGAGCTTTCCTGCATGAAGTCCACCGCGTCACGGGTGCCCGCCTGCAGGGCCGAGACCATTGTGGTGATTTCGTCGGTGGAGGTTTGCACGCGTTTGGCCAAATGCCGCACTTCATCGGCGACCACGGCGAAGCCCCGGCCCATTTCGCCTGCGCGAGCGGCTTCAATCGCTGCGTTCAAGGCCAGCAGGTTGGTCTGTTCGGCAATGCTGTGAATCACGCTGACGACGCTGTTGATCTTCTGACTGTCCTGGGCCAGTTGCTGGATCATCTCGGCAGTGGTTTGGACCCCGGTGGACAGGCTGGCGATGGATTGCTGCACGCGGCTGACCACCTGCTGGCCGCTGCCGGCCAGGTTGTCTGCTGTCTGTGACAGGTCGCGGGTGGCGCCCGCGTGTTGCGCAATGTGATAGACGGTGGCCGTCATTTGATTGATCGCGGTGGCGGCCTGGTCCGTCTCGCTTTGCTGGCCGAGCATGCCGTGGCGTACCTCGTCCATGCTGCTGGCCAGGCGGGCGGCACCGGCATCCAGTTGCGCGGCGGTTTCGGCCACGGTATTGACCACGCGCTGGTAGCCGGCCTGCATGGCGTTGAAGGCGCTGGCCATCTGCCCGACTTCATCGGTACAGGCCAAGGGAACCCGGGCGGACAGATCGCCGGTTTGCTCGACATGCAACATCACGTCTTTCAGGGTATTGAGCTGGCTAAGCAGGAAGCGGATCAGCAATTGCGAGGCGCAGAGCATGGCCAGCATCAGGATCAGCACTGCGCCTGCATAGTTGGGCAGTCGCTCGACAAATACCTGGGCCAGGCTTGGCGTATAGGCCAGTACCGCGATTTTTTGTCCGTCATCGCGGGTCAGCACATCGGCGCCCAACAACAGATCGTGGCTGAACAGCGGCATGGGATTGATCGAAATCCAGCCCTTGGCGCTGTTTAGCTGTGGCAGGGGTTGATCGTCGACGCTGGCGATCTGGTTGGGTTCAAGGCGCAGCAAGTGCCGGGTTTCAGGCAAGGGTTGCCCGGCGGGCCATGCCTTGAGCAAGTGCGCCTGGTCCCGGGCGTTGGCCTGGGCGGCGGCGCTGCGCGATTGTTGCTCAAGCTGCACGGCGTAAAGCACCAGCAGCAGGGTGGTGACAAATGCCACCCCGTTGACGGCCCAGAATTTGTATTTGAGCGAGATGTTGCTAAGCCAGGTACCCATGGGAGGTCTTCTCTGATTTGGCGCAAACAATATTGGTAAGGTGCCATCATTGTGCCGCTATTCAGTGACGATCTTGTTGATGTGGGTCAACCCTGCGGGTTAGACAAACTTCGTAGTCGCTGACGAGGAACGAAGGCTGCGAGCTTTTTGGTGAAGTGTCCCGGATACATTCCCAAACGCAGTCCTGATAGTTGTGCAACGACTGCGGAGCTGGCGAAAGCTCGCAGCCTTCGTTCCTCGTCAGCGACTACTCAGATCAGGCGACCACCGGCAACCCATAAAACGCCCGGGCACACGCGGTGGTGTGCTCAGCCAGGTCCTGTTCGCTCTCGCCACGATGCACGGCCACTTCACGAAGCACGTCGGTCAGGTAAGCCGGTTCGTTACGGCCATTTTTCGGTTTGGGCCGCAAGGTACGGGGCAGCAAGTAGGGCGCGTCACTTTCCAGCATCAGGCGACCCCGGGGGATGTCCCGTACCAGCGGGTGCAAGTGGGTGCCGCGGCGCTCGTCGCAGATCCAGCCGGTAATGCCGATGTGCAGGTCCAGATCCAGATAACTGAACAACGCCTTTTTCTCGCCGGTGAAACAGTGCACTACGGCGGCGGGCAGGCGATCGCGGAAGTCGCGCAGGATTTCCAGTAACCGCTGGTTGGCATCGCGCTCATGCAGAAAAACCGGTAACTGCAGATCAACAGCCATTGCCAGGTGTTCTTCCAGCACTTTTTCCTGCTGGGCACGGGGCGAGAAGTCACGGTTGAAGTCCAGGCCGCACTCACCGACGGCGCACACACCGGGCTCCTTGAGCAAGGCAAGCAAGTGTCGGGCGCTGTCGCCGTTCCAGTCACTGGCCGAGTGCGGGTGAATGCCGGCGGTGGAGAACAGTCGCTGACCGCTTTCATCCAGCTCGCGGCACAGTTGCAAGGCCTGTTCGCTGCCTTCAACGCTGGTGCCGGTCAGCACCAATTGGCACACGCCGGCCGCGTAAGCACGGTCCAGGACCGCCTGGTGTTTGCCGTCGAAGCTTGGATTGGTCAGGTTGACGCCGATATCGATGAGTTGCATGGTGCTACCTCAGGCCACAAGCCGCGAAGCATATCAGAGCTGTAGATTTATAAGAAAAACCAAGAACTACAGACAGTTATGGTTGTCTTTGAATGCCGCAACAACGCAATGCCCGGTTTTCTTCAGGGCGCATTGACTGTTTTGCGCGCTGTTTCCAGCGCTTAAAAGCCCCAAAAAGGGCAACCGGTTGTCGGTTAATCCGACAGGGTGCTGGGCTGTATTCTTTCCGGAGAACGGATGACAAGACCGACGCTATTGATTGCGCTGTGCCTGATGCTGATGCCGCTCCCGGCACTGGCACGACTGGCCGGACCCTTGCAGGTCGGGCAGCCGAGTCAGGTCCGCGATCTGGCGCAAATCCGCAGCAGTCAGGTGCTGCGGGTGCTGGTCAATCAAAGCCGCAACAGTTCGGGTGAAGTGCAAGGCCAGGCCATTGGCGTTGAATACCACCGTCTGCGGGCGTATGAACGCTTTCTCAACAGCCATGCCCGCGACGGCCAGGAAGTCACCCTAAAGATCATTCCCAAAGCCAAGGACCAGCTTCTCGGGGCCTTGTCCCGTGGAGAAGGCGATGTGGTTGCGCCGGGGGAACTGATCGATTTCAAGCCCACCCGCGCCATCAGCGCCAGTGACCCGATCGTCGACGATGTGCCGTTGCTGCTGGTGGGGGTCAAGGGCGAGCGCCGCTTTACCCTCCTGGAACAACTGTCGGGACGCACGGTGGCGTTGACCACGGGCAGTGCAGCGGGTGCCGCGGTCAATTTGATCAATCAAAAGCTGGCGCTGCGCAAATTGCCGCCGGTCAGGATCGAATGGGTAGACCCGACTCTGGCCGTGGAAGATGTGCTGGAAATGGTGCAGGCAGGCATTTTTCACCTGACTATCGTTGAGCGCCCGATTGCCGAGCGCTGGGCCACGTTGATGCCCAAGCTGCGTTTTGACCGCAAGGTGCTGGTCAGCGAACCCGAAGCGATGCGCTGGTACGTGCGCCGTGATGCCTCGATGTTGCGTGCCAGTATCGACCGCTTTCTGGACGGCTATAAGGCACCGGCCGATCAGGATGTGGCGTTTGAGCGGGTTTATCGCCGCTTGTACCGGGTGCATAACCCTTTGGCCCGAGCCGACCGGCAGAAGCTTGAAAAACTGCGTCCGGTGTTGCAAAAGCACGCCCGGCAGCAGGGGATGGACTGGTTGAACCTGGCGGCACTGGCGTTCAAGGAGTCTACCCTTGACCCGAATGCCAAGGGCGTTGGCGGGGCGACGGGGCTGTTGCAAATCACCCCCTCTGCGGCGCAACGGGTGGGGGTCAACAATATTCAAAACGTCGATAACAATGTACAGGCCGGTGCCCGGTACCTGGCGTTGATCCGTCGCAAGTTCTTTGCCAGCCCCAAACTCAACGAGCGCGAGCGCATGGCCTTTGTCCTGGCGGCCTACAACATGGGCCCCGAGCGAGTACAAGGCATGCGGGCCGAGGCCCGGCGGCGCGGATTGAACCCCAATCAATGGTTCTTTCAGGTTGAACGTATTGCCATGGAGCAGGTGGGAATGGGCGCTGTCAGCTATGTTAATAGCGTGAATAAATACTATTTGGCCTTTGATCGGGAGCGCGACTCCCTGGAACCCGCAAAAGCTGAACTGGCTTCACGCAAGTAATCGAATAAACTGATAGTTATCTTGGGTTTATTCGACTTTTAACATTATAAAAACTGATTAGTATGGCGAGCATTCCCCAACTGATTACCTAAAGGATTCCACCATGAGCAAATTGATCCATACCGTACTGGGCAGCCGCGCAGGTTATGGTTTGACTGTTTTGCGTATCTTCGTAGGCATCATCTTTGCTGCTCACGGTTCGCAAAAACTGTTTGGCTGGTTTGGCGGCGGGGGGTTGGCAGGAACCGCGCAATGGATGGAAAGCATCGGCCTGGCACCGGGCACGCTGATGGCAGCGCTGGCGGGCGGTACCGAGTTTCTGGGTGGTCTGGCGCTGATCGTGGGGCTGCTGGCGCGACCTGCGGCATTGGGCCTGACGTTCACCCTGCTGGTGGCGATTTTCTCGGTGCATATCCACAACGGTCTGTTCATGGCCAACAACGGTTATGAATTTGCCCTGGCCCTGCTGGGCGGCACTATTGCGGTATTGTTCGAAGGTGCAGGCAAGGTGTCCCTTGACCGTGCGATAACCGACTGAAAACCGAATGTTCGCCAAAAGGCCCGCCCAGCGCGGGCCTTTTTCGTTTTACTGGATTGTTGACAGTTGTAAGCCGGTTTATCTAGGATGTTTTCTTGCGCCGATTTAAACAGCTACTTGCGGGGCGCCAGAGGGTCCAGGGACCGTCTAAGAGGCTTGAAGCACGCCTCGAAATACCGCTAAAGCGCTGGTTCGGTGATGCCTCTCACCTGCCACGCAGAATCTTGAGGCGGAGAACCGATACATGAGTCACCCACGTCCCCTAGTACGTCTTGCGCCGATCTCGGCGAGTCCTGCCTTGCGCAACCCAAAAATCCTCCTGGGCGGTAAACACCAGCCCACACTGCTGCGTTGCCTGGACGGCTGGCCGCGTCGCAAGGGGCGGGCTACTGCGTTTTTGATCCAGTTTGTGGAAGAGGGTGATCAGCTGGCGCGATTTGCCGCTGACAGTTTCGACCTGGCAGTGATCCAGTCCCCCGGCGCCGATGATGCCGAGCGAGTGATTCACCACCTGACCCGTGTATGCCGCCAGGGGCTGATAACCCTGCGTTGAATCCACCTGAAACCCTGTAGTCGCTGACGAGCTCCGCGAGGCTGCGTTCGGCGGCGCAGCCGTCGTAAACCTTGCGGCTCGATGTGTCAGGTATAGCGCGTATTCAGGGCTTACGACCGCTGCGCGCTCGGACGCAGCCTCGTTCTACTCGTCAGCGACTACAGGGCCACGGGGTTTCAGAGTTACAGTGTTTTCAAGCAACAAAGTAGCGACAGGCTTCGTGGTTCAGAATCTATCCAGGCGGTAGGGCTCCAGTGCCGGTAAATCACGGGAGCTACCGGGCAATGCCAACTGCGTAATCATTTCTGCAGTCACCGCTGCCTGGGTCAGGCCCAGATGCTGATGACCGAAAGCAAGCAGCACCTTGCCGTCGCACACGGTGTCGATGATCGGCAACGAGTCTGGCAGCGACGGCCGAAAGCCCATCCAGGGAGTGGCGGCTTCTGCGCTCAAGTCCCGACGGAACAACCCTTTGCTCAGTCGATGCAGCTGCCAGGCGCGCTCCATGCTCGGTGGCGCCTGCAACCCTGCGAACTCAACTGTACCCGCCAGCCTCAGACCGTCAGTCATCGGGGTCATGATGAACTTGCGCTCCAGCGAGGTGACGGCAAAAGGCAGCCGGTCATGTTCGTGGGGCAGCATCAGGTGATAGCCGCGCTCGGTATCCAGAGGGACCTTTTTGCCGGTCAGCTCGGCAGTGAGTTTCGCCGAGTGGGCACCGCAGGCGATCACCACCCGCCGGGCCGTCACCCGGCCCTGAGGGGTGACCAGGTTCACGCCGGCCTCGCTCAGTTGCCCGCCCGTGACCGGTTGCTTGAGGAACTGCACACCACAGGTTTTGGCGGCGTTCACCAGTTCGCAGACCACGCGGTAGGGGTCGATAAAATGCCCGGTAGCCGGAAAAAACAACCCGCCCTGAATCTGCTCGCTGAGTTGCGGTGCGGTCTCGTGTACCGCCCTGGCCTGCCAGAACTCGACCGGTACCTGTTGCTGACGCATGCGCGCCTGAAGTGCTTCGAGCGCCGGGCGCGATTCAGGTCGCTCGTAGACCAGTAACGAGCCGTCCTCCCTCATCAGACCGGGGCAGTCAATGCCGTCGAGCAGCCGGTGCCAGGCCTGCAGGCTGCTCTCGTTGAGGGCGCGGATACCGGCGACGGTGCGCTGGAATGGCGCCGGGCGCAGGTTCAGCAGCAGGCGGGTAAACCAGGGCAGGGCGCGGGGCATGTATTTCCAGTCCAGGCGCAGGGGGCCCATCGGGTCCATGAGCATGGCGGGCAAGCGCTTGAGGATGGACAGGTCGGCAATCGGGAATACCTGTTCGGTTGCCAGGTGCCCGGCATTGCCGAATGAAGCACCCTGGCCCGGTTCCTGTTGGTCGATGACCACCACCCGCAGGCCCTGGCGCGCCAGCTGCAGGGCGCAGGCGACGCCGATAATGCCAGCCCCGACCACTGCGATGTCAGGGGTCGGGTGCGCGCTGTTCGAGCTGAAATGATCAGGCATTGGGTTGGGCTTCTCTGTGGCCATCGAGCAGGCGACGCAGTTGCAGAGGATTGTCATGCTTGAGTGCGCTGGGCAACAAGCTGTCCGAGGTGGCCGGGAAAGGACCGCCGTGGACCATCGCGTCGCACACCTCAACCCCGGTAGGCCAGCCGTTGACCAGCAGGCGTCCGGCTTTCTTTACCCGCTCGGCTGCGGCGCTGATGAATAGACCCAGAGCGGGGCCTTGGTGGGCAATGACCAGCCCCGGGTTGGTGAAAAACTGGCCAGCCCCTTGGGTCAGGGAGGCCACAAAGCCTTGTGCCAGGGCTTCGCCGCTACCGGTGATGGCTTGCTGACCGATCAGCATGTTGCCTGTCAGAGTCATGACGTGTTCCCGGGAAAATGGGGTGGGGCGCGAGCAAGGCGGCGCACCTGATGTGCGCCGCGGGCTTGAGGGTGTGGCGAAGCCTCAGGCGACGCTCTGTTCTGCGGACCAGTTTTTGTACCACTGGCGGAACAGGGTGTACTGGTTCTCGGCGTAATGGCGCTGGGCATCGCTGAGCGCGTCGGTTTCGTTGAAGTGCAGGGTGTATTCGGTGTCGCCATTGAGCACCATCAGGTGCTTGTAGTAGAGCACCAGGTCGGTGCCTTCATCGAATGACGAGAGCACGCCAAGGGCGGCTTCCAGCTCGCGGGCCAGACGGCGGGCCTTGGGATCACCGGTGGCGGCCTGCTTGCTCAGGGCTACCAGTTGCAGCACTTCCCGTGGCAGGGCGTTGCCGATACCGGTGATGGCGCCGGTGGCGTTGCAGTTGACGAAACCGTGGACCACTTGGGTATCGACACCGACCATCAGGGTCACGTCATCGTCCTTGGATGTGATGTTTTCGGCGGCGTAACGCATGTCGGCAGCACCGCCGAACTCTTTGAAGCCGATCAGGTTCGGGTATTCGCGGCGCAGTTCGAAGAACAGGTCGGCGCGGGTGGCGAAGCCATAATAAGGGCTGTTATAGATCACCGCCGGCAGCTCTGGAGCCGCCTGCAGGATGGCGGCGAAATGGGCTTTTTGTGCAGCAGGCGAGGCTGCGCGGGACAGCAGTCGCGGAATTACCATCAGGCCCTTGGCGCCTACCTTGGCTGCGTGCGCTGCGTGGGACACGGCTTCGCGACTGTTTACGGCGCCGGTGCCGACGATGGTCGGGATGCCCGCAGCCACCAGTCGTGCCACACCTTCCTGACGTTCGGCCTCGGTCAACAGAGGCCAGTCACCCATTGAGCCGCAGTAAACGACTGCGCTCATGCCGATGTCGATCAGTTCGCGGCCTTTGGCGACCAGGGCGTCGAAATCCGGCTTGCGCTGGGCGGTGCAAGGGGTCATCAGGGCAGGCATGCAGCCGGTGAAAATGTTGTCGCTCATTGCTGTAACTCCTGGAGTCGTTTATTCGGACGGGTGTGGAACCGGGGGCTTAAATGCCCCACGCGAAAGGATCTTTTTCGTCAATCAGCAGCGTGCTGTCGGCGGTCATGAAGGCCTGGCCGGTAATGAACGGGCGGATACGTTCGCCTTCCCACTGGTAGCTGCCGACGAACTGGCTGGAGGTAATGCTGGCTTGCACCCAGGGCTGGCCTGGAGCCAGTTTTCCATCGGCCGCCAGGCATGCCAGCTTGGCGCTGGTGCCCGTGCCGCATGGGGAGCGGTCGTAGGCCTTGCCCGGGCACATGACGAAGTTGCGGCTGTCTGCCTGGTCGTCGTCGGCAAACAGTTCGATGTGGTCGATCAGGGCGCCGTCTTCGCCGTGGATACCCTGGGCCTCCAGGGCTTTGAGCATCGCCCAGGTGTACTCGGTCAGGGCTTCGACGTTGTCCAGTTGGAGGGCATGGCCATGATCGGAAACCAGGAAAAACCAGTTGCCGCCCCAGGCGATATCGCCGAACACCTGACCGTGCCCCGGTACTTCAACGGCCACCTGCTTGCGGTAGCGGTAAGCGGGCACATTGCCCACGGTCACGCTGCCATCCTCATGCAGGGTGGCGCTGACCGGGCCGACCGGGGTGTCGATTTTGTGCACGCCGGTCTCGATCAGGCCCAGGTGGTGCAGCGATGCAACGAGGCCTATGGTGCCGTGCCCGCACATGCCCAGGTAGCCGGCATTGTTGAAGAAGATGACGCCGCAGGTGGCATCTGGCGAAACCGGTTCGCAATACAGCGCGCCGACCAGTACATCATTGCCGCGAGGCTCCAGCAGGCAAGCCCGGCGCCACTGGTCATGCTGGTCGCGCAAGGCATCGCGCTTCTCGACCATGGTATGACCGGACAGTTGTGGAAAACCTTTGATCACCAGGCGGGTGGGTTCGCCGCCGGTGTGTGAGTCAATGATATGTACCTGCTTCATAAACCTATCCATTAGAAGAGAGCAGCGGCCGGGAGGTATGCGATGTCTTTAGATTGAAGGCCTGAAGAGGTTTGCGATTGATCTTTTCGGTTGATGCCGATGACGAAATCGGCACAATGGCCCAAGGCCGGTTTCGCACAGGTTGTGCAGTTTTGGAGTGAGACTCATGACGCAGAATGCTTTTGCAACCCTGTGCCAGGGGAGCGACCTGAGTCGTCCCGAGACCCTTGAACAGTTGCTGTCAGGCGTGGCGCTTTTGCTGCCGATGCTGGATGTGATTCCCAATGCCGCGATCTTTATCAAGGACATTCAGGCGCGCTACGTCTTGGCCAACCGCACGCTGGTGCAGCGTTGCGGCTTGAAGCAGTTGCAACCCCTGCTGGGCAAAACCAGCGCTGAGGTATTCCCTGAGCAATTGGGGCCTGGCTATACCGAACAGGATCGACGCGTGCTGGAGCAGGGGCTGGTACTGGAAGATCAGCTGGAACTGCATTTGTACGGGAGCCGGGAGCCGGGCTGGTGCCTGACGCACAAGCGCCCCCTGTACAACCGGGACGGTGCAATCATCGGCCTGGCCGGGATTTCGGTTGACCTGCAGTCGGCCAGTGACACTCACCCGGCCTATCAGCGGCTGGCGGCGGTAGACGAGCACATCCGCCTGCATTTCAACCGTCGCGTGACCCTGGGCGAGTTGACGCGCATTGCCGGGATTTCAGTGGCGCAACTGGAGCGGTACTGCAAGCGGGTGTTCCACCTTACGCCGCGGCAGATGATTCAGAAGGTTCGTCTGGAGCATGCTCATCGGCTGTTGCTGACCGATATCCCCATCACTGAAGTTGCCCTGCAGTGCGGCTACACCGACCACAGCGCGTTCACCCGACAGTTCAAGGCATTGACCGGCTTCACCCCGCGTCAGTACCGACAGGCCACGGCACCCTGAGCGCTACGGGTAGTCAATCGCGACGATGTACACCCACTGCTCCCCGGTGGGTGTCTGTACCTGGACTTCGGCATCCAGCGCCTTGCCGATCAGCGCCCGGGCAAGTGGGGAGTCGATGCTGATCAGGCCTTGCTTGAGGTCAAGCTCATCGGGCCCGACGATGCGGTAGCGCGACTGTTTGCCGTCTTCATCTTCAATGGTGACCCAGGCGCCGAAATAAACCTTGTTCGGATCGCTGGGTTTTTCGCTGACCACCTTGAGGCTTTCAAGGCGCTTTGTAAGGAAGCGCACGCGGCTATCGATCTCGCGCAGCATTTTTTTGCCGTAGGTGTATTCGGCGTTTTCAGAGCGGTCGCCCTGGGCTGCGGCTTCACTGACAGACTGCGTCACCTGGGGCCTGCGCACGTGCCACAACTCGTGCAGCTCGGCGCGCATCCGCGCTTCACCTTCAGGGGTGATCAGCGCGGTGCCGGCAGGGCGGGGAGGGCGATAGCGGCTCATGGGCAATCCGTGTGCAGAGGAGGGCGCGAGTCTATCAGCCCTCGCGCAACACTGTCAGCGGGCTGGCATTGAGCGCTCTGCGCGTCCCAAACACGCCTGCTGCCCCCACCATCAAGGCGCCCAGCACCGGCAACAGCAGCAGCCACGGGTGCGGGGACCACGGCAGGTCAAACGCAAAGCGGTAAAGCACCAGGCTGACCAGCTCGGCGCCTAACGCTGCGAGCAAGCCGCTGGTGGCACCCAGCAGGCCGAACTCGATGCGCCTGGCCTTGATCAGCAACTGCCGCTCGGCTCCCAATGCCCTGAGCAGGGCGCCCTGGCGAATGCGTTCGTCCAGGGTGGACTGCAAGCCGGAAAACAGCACCGCCATGCCCGCTGCCAACACGAACAGCAGTACGTATTCCACGGCGATGGTCACTTGCGCCAGGATGCTGCGCAACTGCTCAAGCAGGGCATCGATGGGCAGAATGGTCACGGCCGGAAAGCGGCGCGACAGCTCGATGATTTCCTTGTCGTGCCCCGGTGCCAGGTAAAAGCTGGTGAGGTAGGTGGCCGGCAAGTCCTGCAAGGTGCCGGGTTGGAAAATCATGAAGAAGTTGGGCTGGAAGTTGTCCCAGTTGATGCTGCGCAAACTGGTGACCTGTGCTTCACGGTTGACCCCGGCCACGGTGAAGATCAGGCGATCGCCCAATTTCAGCTTCAGGCTTTCGGCGACTTTGGCTTCGACCGAGACGCCGGGTACATCGGCGGCTGGCTGTTGGGTCCACCAGGTGCCTGCGGTCAATTCGTTGTCCGCAGGCAGGTTGGCCGCCCAGGTCAGGCTCAAATCGCGCTGAATGGCCCGATCGCCGCTGGAGTCCTTGCTGACGATGTCCTGCACCGGCTCGCCATTGATACTGATCAAGCGCCCCGGAATAACCGGGTACAGCGGCGCAGCCTGAGCCTGTAGGGTCATCAGGTGGGCGCCGAATGCGTCCTTGTCGGCGGGCAGGATGTTGAGGGCAAAGTAGTTGGGCGCGTCCTTGGGCAACTGGTTTTGCCAGGTGTCGAGCAGTTCGCCGCGCAGCAGGGCGATCAGGCCCATCGACAGCAGGATCAGGCCAAAGGCCAGTGCCTGGCCCGCGGCTGCCAGCGGGTGGCGCAGCAACTGGCCCAGCCCCAGGCGCCAGGGCAGCGAGGCGCGTGCCAGCAGGCGGCGCAGGCTTTGCAGACCCAGCAGCAGGATGCCGCCCAGCACCAGCGCGGCAATCACGCCACCCCCCAGCAGGGCGAACGTCAGCACCAGATCGAGGCTCATGCGCCACATGATCAGGCCCAGTGCCAGCAGCGCCGCACCGTAGACGGTCCAGGTGCTGGCCGGGATCGGCAGCATGTCGCGTCGCAAGACCCGCAGCGGCGGTACGCGACCCAGTGCAGCCAGTGGCGGCAATGCGAAACCTGCCAGCGCCACCAGCCCGGTGCCCATCCCGGCGATCGCCGGCATCAGGCCGCCGGGCGGCACGTCAGAGGGCAGCAGGTCGTGCAGCAGGGCGAACAGTCCGAGCTGGGCCAGCCAGCCAAGCACGGCGCCTGCAAGGCTGGCCAGCAGCCCGAGCACGGCCAGTTGCAAGGTGAACAGCCACAGGGTTTCGCGCCGCGACAGGCCCAGGCAGCGCAGCAGGGCACTGGCATCGAAGCGGCGATTGGCAAAGCGCGTTGCAGACAACGCCACGGCCACGCCCGCCAACAGGACCGCCACCAGGCTGGCCATGTTCAAGTAGCGCTCGGCCTTGCCCAGCGCCCCGCCGATTTGTTGATTGCCATCACGGCCGTCCAGCAGGCGCTGGTTGGGGTCCAGGCCGGGTTTGATTAACCCTCGATAGGATTCAAGGGCTGGCGCTTCACCTCGCCACAGTTCGCGATAGGTGACCCTGCTGCCCGGTTGGACGATCCCGGTGGCGGCCAGATCCTCCAGGTTGATCAGCACCCGTGGGGTAAGGCTGTACAGATTGCCGGCGCGGTCAGGCTCGTAAGTCAGTACGCGGGAAATGCGTACGGTTTTTGAACCGACATCGATTTGATCGCCGATGTTGAGATCCAGGGCGGTCAGCAGTCGGGCTTCGGCCCAGGCTTCCCCGGGTCTGGGGCCACCGCCGGGTTGTTCTTCGGCATAGGGTTGAGGGGCGCTTTTCAGTTCGCCGCGCAACGGGTAGGCATCGTCTGCCGCCTTGATGCTGGACAGCTGAATGCCGTTGTCGGTAGCGATCACGCTGGCAAACTCGACCACGCGAGCGTGCTTGAGTCCCAGGTCGGTGCCGACCTTGATTTGCTCTTCACGGGCCGGGGAGCTGCCATCAAGCACCAGGTCGGCGCCCAGGAACTCGGTGGCGCGCAACAGCATCGCGCCATTGAGGCGGGCACCGAAGTAACCGATGGCGGTGCTGGCTGCGACCGCAACCAGGAGGGCAAAGAACAGCACGCGCAACTCGCCTGCGCGGGCATCGCGCAGCAATTGGCGTACGGCAAGGCTTAGCAGGCGCAACAGCGGCAGGCGTGCCATCAGGGCTCCAGAGGGCCGACCAGATGGCCAGCTTCAAGGCGGATCAGGCGACGGCAGCGATGGGCCAGGCGTTCGTCGTGGGTCACCAGCACCAGGGTGGTGCCGCGTTCCTTGTTCAGTTCGAAGAGCAGATCGGTGATGCGCTCGCCGGTGTGACTGTCCAGGTTGCCGGTGGGTTCATCGGCAAACAGCACATCCGGGTTGGCCGCAAATGCCCGTGCAATGGCGACTCGCTGTTGTTCACCGCCGGAAAGCTGGCGCGGTGAATGGCTCAGGCGCTGGCCCAGGCCGACCCGTTCCAGCAAATGGCGGGCATGTTCGCGGGCGTCCTTTCGGCCCTCAAGCTCCAGGGGCAGCATGACGTTTTCCAGGGCGTTGAGGCTGTCGAGCAACTGGAACGACTGGAACACAAAACCCACGTGTTCGGCCCGAACCCGGGCTCGCTGGTCTTCGTCCAGAGTGCTCAGGGCCCGACCGGCCAGAATCACTTCACCTTGGCTTGGCAGGTCCAGGCCAGCCAGCAAACCCAGCAAGGTGGACTTGCCCGAGCCGGATGCGCCGACAATCGCCAGACTGTCGCCCTTGCTCAATTCAAGGTTCAAGGGGTGCAGGATGGTTAACTCGCCTTCCGCGCTGGGAACCACTTTGCTAAGGTTCTGCGCGGTGAGAATACTTTCGCCCATGGAGAATCCAATGCGTGTGTGGTTTTTAAGTGCTGCTCTGGCCCTGATGTGCATGGCGCAGACGGCAACGGCGGGAACAATACTGATTGTTGGCGATAGTATCAGCGCGGCTTTCGGACTGGATACCCGTCTGGGATGGGTGTCTTTGCTCGAACAGCGACTCAAGGAGCAAGGATACGACGACCAGGTGGTCAACGCTTCGATCAGCGGTGACACCAGCGCTGGAGGGCTTGCGCGCCTGCCTGCGCTGCTTGCAGAGCATAAACCCGATGTGGTGATTGTCGAATTGGGTGGCAACGATGGACTGCGTGGCCAGTTGCCAGCGCAATTGAAACAAAATCTTGCAGGCATGATTGACGCCTCCAGGCAGGCGGGTGCCAAGGTGCTGTTGCTGGGGATGCAGTTGCCGCCCAATTACGGTGCGCGCTACACCCAGGCTTTTGCCGCCGTGTTTGGCGAACTGGGCAAGGAAAAAAACGTCCCGCTGGTGCCGTTTTTCCTTGAGGGCGTGGGGGGCAAGCCCGAGCTGATGCAGGCCGATCGCATCCACCCGGCGGTCGGGGCGCAGGGGCTTTTGCTGGATAATGTGTGGCCGGCGCTAAAACCCCTGCTTTGATGCTTTTCTAGTGGCAGTGTTTCGGCTAAGGTGGCGCCCCCCCGATTTGGAGCCCCCGATGTCGCGTCCTGCCTGGTCTTTATATGCCTATCAACTGATCGAGCCTGACGAACAGCTCGATCTGTTCGCCTGCCAGGAGGTACGGGTGCATCTGGTGACGCGTCAATTGGAGCTGGGAGGCACCATTGACCGTACGTTGTGTGGCTCGTTGCTGCCTGCCCAGCCGCGCTGGTCGGATGTCACTCGCAAGGTCTTTCAAGACCACCGGCTATGCCCGCTGTGCAGGGCAATTATCGAGTCCCAGCGGCGTGGCACCGAGCCTATCTGGCCAGAGTTACGCTTTGAACTATGATGTTACCTGTTTGATGCCCTAGCCGGCTCACGCTCCCCGTGGGCGCGGTGTACACTCCCTTTTTTGTCCCCCGTTGATTATGCGAAGGATGTTCCGGATGTTGTCGCGCCTACCTGCCGTCACCCGCTACCTGTCAGTTGCCGCACTTTGTGTTGCGGGTCCCGCTGTTGCGCTTGAATTCCCGCTGCCACCGCCTGGCGAAGATGTGGTCGGCGAAGTGCAGGTCATCAAGGGCAAGTACGAAGACTCCTTTGCTGATCTGGGAAACAAGTACGAACTGGGCTATTCGGAAATGATCGCAGCCAACCCGGGAGTGGATGCCTGGTTGCCGGTCAAGAAGAACCTGGATGGTACGATCGTCGACACCGATATCGTGTTGCCAACCCAGTTCATCCTGCCGCCGGGCAAGCGTGAAGGGATCGTGATCAACCTGGCCGAATATCGTTTGTATTACTTCCCCAAGGACCAGAGCAAGGTCTACACCTTCCCGCTGGGGATTGGCCGCGAAGGTTGGGGCTCGCCTCTGGGCCAGACCAAGATCACCGCCAAGACACCCAATCCGACCTGGACGCCACCGGCTTCGATCAAGGCCGAGCACGCCAGAAATGGCGATCCGCTGCCCAACGTCGTGCCTGCAGGGCCTGACAACCCGTTGGGCCCTTTCAAGTTCACGCTTGGCATGCCGGGTTACCTGATCCATGGTTCGAACG
Source organism: Pseudomonas sp. NKUCC02_KPG (assembly GCF_019345465.1). Classification (GTDB taxonomy): domain Bacteria; phylum Pseudomonadota; class Gammaproteobacteria; order Pseudomonadales; family Pseudomonadaceae; genus Aquipseudomonas. The sequence continues at coordinate 322,032 of NZ_JAHKRC010000004.1, read as the reverse complement.
CCAAGTTCGGCATTGGTACCGGAACCAGCCATGGCTGCTTCCGTATGCTGAACCAGAACGTCCTTGAAATGTCGCGAATAGTGCCTGTCGGAACACCGGTGCGAATCATCAACGAGCCGTACAAGATTGGTGTCAGCGGCGGCAAGGTCTTCCTTGAGGTCCATGAGCCGTTGAACGTCAAGGATGGCTCGCTGCTGGCCGTCAGCGACAAGTCCCATTTGACCCCTGAAGACTTGCAAAACAAGTACGCCGCGTTCATGAACTTTTTGCTCAAGCACAAAGCCCTGGAAAACAACATCCAGATAGACAAGGACAAGGCGTTCCCTGTTGTGGGTGCCGAGACCGGTATACCTGCAGAGATCGGCATATCCAATTCGCCAGTGGCGGATGGCCAGTCTCTGGATTACGTGCAGTAAAACGCACTAAAAACGCGCAATAAAAAGCCGCCGCGGTTAATACCTTCGGCGGCTTTTTTATTGCCTGCTTAGTGGCCGGCAGGCAATAAAAAAGCCGACCTATAAATAGGTCGGCTTGATAACAATCCCGAAGGACTATTACTTGCGGCTTGCTTTTTCAAGCATGCGCAGAGCGCGCTCGTTTGCTTCATCAGCAGTCTGTTGTGCTTTTTGAGCAGCAGCCAGAGCTTCGTCAGCTTTACGGTAGGCTTCGTCAGCACGAGCCTGGGAGCGAGCTGCTGCATCTTCAGTTGCAGTCAGACGGGCTTCAGTTTCTTTAGATACGCTGCTGCAACCGGTAGCCAGAACTGCGGCCAATGCCAGAGCAGAGAATTTCAGAACGTTGTTCATCGTGTTCCCCTTCAAGGACTTTCTAATTAAAGCTGCTCCTTCAAAGTGAGGAAACAGCCGGCGTACATAGTACCCATTACTTGTAGTAAGTAAAATGACCTAGCGCAAGAACCAAAAAAAATATTTGGTCAGCATTGTTGATAGGCTAGCTTTAACTGATTGTGCTTGTAAAACAGTCAGTTTGGAGTGCGGTCAGGGGCGTGCTCGTTGAGGGCACAACGTGACTTTAAGTGTGGTTCTACGTCATAGCCTCAACCTTCCGGAAATGTTCAGGGCTACTTTAAGGTTGTCGGGCTGACGAAACGTTTGAGCAGGCTTGTTTTGCGGACAATTGCCGACCCCATGAATTGAACATTTGCATTGAGAGTGGCTACTCTTTAATCAGGCCGGTTCACACATTCTGTGCTGGCAGCGCGTGCCTGATGGCGTAGTAGTTCCCTCGGCGGAAAAACAACAGTAAGGTAGGGGTCACGGTACAAGACCCGCGAAGGAGCAATGATGAGCGAGGCGTTGTCTATCCACCATGACCAGGCAGGTCACCAGTTTGAGACCACTGTCGACGGTCATCGTGCTTACCTGACCTACATGGATCTGGGCAAGCAGACTCTGGATATCTATCGCACGTTCGTGCCTAACGCCCTGCGTGGTCGGGGTATTGCGGCAGCATTGACGGAGCAGGCGCTCGATTACGCCGACAAGATGGGGTACGAGGTGATTCCTTCATGTTCGTATGTCGAACGTTACATGGAGCGTCACAAGCGCCCTCAGGCCAATACCTGAAACCAGATTCATAAAAACGCCGGGCTTGCCCCGGCGTTTTTGTGTCTGGCTACAACTGCACGGTAATGGCGCTGGTGGGGCGTGTGCAGCACAGCAGGATGTCACCGGGTTGGGGTGTATCCAGGGGTTCTTCCAGATACTCCACGGTGCCCTCCTGCAGCCGGACCTGGCAGGTGTTGCACAGCCCCGCACGGCAGTTGAAGGCGGGCTCCAGCCCGGCCTGTTCGGCCAGTTCCAGCAGCGAGTTACAGCTTTCATTCCACATCACCCGAGTGCCGGACGGCATGAAGCAGACACTCAGGGTGTTGTCATCCGTGCGTGCAGCAGTCGGGACGATGGCGGTTTCTGCAACCGCACTGACTTCGTCTTCTTCCAGCACGGCGGCCGGTCCAAAAAATTCATAGTGAATACGCTCCCTGGCGACCCCGAGGCTGCGTAACAGGCGCCAGTTTGCCTGCATGAACGGACGGGGACCGCACAGGTAGACATCGTAATCGTCCAGTGGCAGCAACTGTTGCAGGGTTTGGCGCGTGATCAGGCCTTCGCTGTGATAACGCCCTCTGTCGTCTGCAGCCGGGTTGCGGTAGCAGAAATGCACGGCAATGCCCGAGCGCCTGTCGGCCAGCGCCAGGACCTCCTCGCGCAAGGCATGTACCGCCCCGTTCTCGCAGGCATGCACAAAGTGCACGGCCCGGCCGGATTGCTGGCTCAGGGTGTGGAGCATGCTGACCATCGGTGTCAGACCGACCCCGCCGCTGAACAGCAGCACAGGCCGGGTGCTGACCTCGTCCAGCACAAACGTGCCGGACGGTCCCGCCACTTCCAGCAGGTCTCCCACCTGCACACAGTCGTGCAGATGGCTGGAGCCCAGCCCGGAGGGCAAATGGGGCTGGTCGAAGGGCGCAGGTTCGCGCTTGACCGAAATCCGCACCTGGCACCCATTGGTAGCGCCGGCACTGAAGCTGTAATTGCGTAGCACCGTGCTGCGGTCTGTCAGTGTCAGGCGCAGTGTGAGGAATTGGCCGGGGCGAAAATCAAGCTGGCTGATACCGTCTGCGGGCGCCAGGACGAAGGAGGTGATGATTGCACTTTCAGGTTGCTTGTCGATCACCCGCCAGGCGCTGAAACCCGGTGTTTGAGTGCTCATCTCAGGCCTCCACGGCATTCGGGGCGGACACCAGCGGAATCAGTTCCTGGGGTTGCTCAAGGGCAATCAGTCGCGCGAGATTGCGTCGAAACCGCAGCGGCCCCGCGTCGGAAGCCAGGTCAATATTCGGGCTGCGCTTGTGGGTCATGCCCTGATGCACAGCGCTGAGTACAACCCGGTCCTCGGCAAACGCGTGGCGCACGTCTTCGTCAAACTGACGGGAAATGTCCTCGTTGTCCTGGTCGAAATTACGCACTTGAAACCAGTAGTAGCGCGTGTTCGAGTCGTCGATGGGGGTCATGAAGTTGTAGGAGTTCATCAGGAATACCTGCTCATGCAGCGCGCCGTCATCGCTGCCTGTGCCCGCCGGGGTGAAGATGGCCTTGATGATGGCCTGGGCCGGGTAGTGGACTTCGTAGTGTTGCTTGCGATCACAGTGGCCGCTGAATTTGACGAACTTGGCATAGAAGGGCGCGACTTCAACGTCACGCATCCAGCGCGAAACGATCACGCCGACATCGGTCACTGTGGTTTGCAGCGGTTCCTGGGCGCAGGCGGCATTGCCGAAAGAGGACTGGTGGACCCAGGCCACATGGGACGGATCAAGCAGATTGTCGGTCATGTACAGGTAGTTGCAAGGAATGATCATGCTGTCGCCACGGTTCAGGCCCCAGTCAGGATCGCCCCACTCGGGTACGTGACAGATCTTGTCGGCATCGGCCAGTCCGGCGTCGCCCATCCAGATCCAGATCAGGCCGTAACGCACCTGCAGCGGGTAGCTGCGCACTTTGGCGCCTTTGGGCACATGGCTGCTGCCAGGGGCTTTTACGCAGCTGCCGGAGCAGTCGAAGGTCAGGCCGTGATAGCCGCACTCGATGTCATCACCTTTGCGTCGGCCCAATGACAGCGGCAGCTTGCGGTGCGGACACGCATCCTCCAGGGCTACCGGGGTGCCATCACCCTTGCGGTACAACACGACAGATTCGTTGAGCAGCTTGACCGCAAGCAACTCCTCACCCAACTCGGTTTCACTGGCTGCGACATACCACGCGTTGCGCATAAACATGCGGTCTCTCCTTATTATTCTGGTGGTGCCCTGTGCGAGGACGAGACCAGAATAAGAGGCATCGCATGAGTAAGAATAGAGGTCTAAAACTGTTGTGTGTTTTAGTTTTTCTTAACTGATAGGCGTCGGATACGCGAAAAAACGGTGGGAGCGGGCTTGCTCGCGATGCAAGCAACACGGCACATCCGGCACGCTGCGCTAATGCCATCGCGAGCAAGCCCGCTCCCACAGGACAAGGGTCTACCGGGTAAGTGACGCTAGCGCCCGCTCCCAGATCTGCCGCGTACGCACCCATACAAGCTCTTGCCAGTCAGGGTCGGCCGGGAAGAATTGCTCCAGCAGTTTGAGTTTGATCTGTCGGGCTTGCGGGCTGAACAGGTCACCGTGCAGGTGCAGCCACTGGTCGTCGCGCAACACCCCGTGAATCTGCTCGCCGGGATAGGTGCCGCACTCGATCACAAACGGCATCAACCGCACGTGCGGCAGGGCATCAATCAGCGCTTGCGAGGTGTACCCGGTAGCCGTGGCGGCGACGCCTGTATCGCTGTGGCTGCCAGCACCGGTCATCAGGGTGAACAGCCACGGGCCAAACAGTCGCTGGGCATCCTCAAGTGCCGGATAAGGTGCCTGGGCGATGGTCATCAGCATCGGATGGCCGTAATCACCGGCACCGGTGTGCAGGTCAAAGCACATGACGCTGCTGGCGTGGGCCACATGCTCCTGCAAGATCGTGTGCAAGGTGCGATTCGACCAGCTGGCGCCATTGCCGCCGTAAAACAGCCCGTCGGGATGGTGATACTGGCCCGCTTCGACAATCGACATCACCGCCGACCAGCCGTCGCGCTGAACCCGTGCATTGAGCAGGGCATCGACCTGTTCGCGTTGCGGTCCGCGCAGTTGGTCGCAGGTGTAGATCCCGTGCAACGCTTCGTAAGCCTGGTTGTCGGGCGGTGGCTGGTTGAAGTCCAGGTGGTTGCGATTGAGGTCGATATTGTCTTCGTTGACCCGGCGCATCCAGGCCGTGCCCCACGGGTTGATCAGGTGAATCATCAGCACGGCGACATCATCGGGCAGGCTGCGCTCGCCAAAGGTGTGCAGCCATTGGCGCTGACAGTCGGAGCCGTAGTAGCCCTCTACACCGTGGGTGCCGCTCAGGGCCACCAGCAAGTGTTTTGCCTGGGGGTTGCCAATGAGGGCAACGTCGGTGCCAAGCGCCTCGCCGAACGGGCCGCGAAGTGGATGCGGGTACTCGTAAAGTTGTGCGCCTGCCTCGTTGGCCGCTGCCAGGAACTGCTCACGCTGGAGGGAAAAACTGCGGTGTGAAGGGAAACCTGTGGTCATGCCTTGCTCCTGTTGAACGACTTGCCTGCTCACTTCAAGCGCCCGGAAAGAAATTGGGTCAAGCGCTCGCTCTTGGGGTTGACCAGCACGTCGCCCGGCGGGCCTTGCTCCTCAACCAGCCCCTGATGAAGGAACATCACATGGTTGGACACATTGCGCGCAAAGCCCATTTCATGGGTCACCACCACCATCGTGCGGCCCTCTTCGGCCAGGGCCTGCATCACTTTGAGCACTTCACCGACCAGCTCCGGGTCCAGGGCCGAGGTGGGTTCGTCGAACAGCATGACCTCCGGCTCCATCGCCAGTGCCCGGGCAATGGCCACACGCTGCTGTTGACCGCCGGACAGGTGAGACGGGTACTTGCTTTCGACCTCGGGTGCCAGACCCACCTTGTGCAAGTATTGGCGCGCCCGCTCGATGGCTTCCTTGCGCTTGATGCCGAGCACATGGACCGGGGCTTCGATGATGTTTTCCAGCACGGTCATGTGTTGCCACAAGTTGAAATGCTGAAACACCATTGCCAGCTTGGTCCGCACTTTCTGCAGCTGACGCGGGTCAGCCACGCACAGTGCCCCGTTCAGATCCTGCCGGGTGCGGATGGGTTCGTCGTTCACCGTGATGCTGCCGGCGCAGGGTTGTTCCAGAAAGTTGATGCAGCGCAAAAACGTGCTCTTGCCTGAACCGCTGGAGCCAATGATGCTGATCACGTCCCCGGCCTTGGCCTTGAGTGACACGCCCTTGAGGACTTCGTGATTGCCGTACTTCTTGTGCAGCCCTTCGATACTGAGTTTGTACATGCTCGATGTTCTCCAGGTGACGCCGGTTCAATGGGCCTGCGGTTGCAAGAAGGCTAGCCAGCGGTTTTCGCAGCGGCGAAACAGCCAGACCAGGGTAAAGACCATCACCGCGTACAACACGGCGGCCAGGCCAAAGGCTTCAAACGAGGAGTAAGTGGCCGAGTTCACATCGCGGGCGACCTTCAGCAGATCCGGCACCGTGGCGGTGAAGGCCAGCGTCGTGGAGTGCAGCATCAGGATCACTTCGTTGCTGTAGAACGGCAGCGAGCGGCGCAGCGCCGAAGGCAAGATGATGCGCCGGTACAGGGTGAACTCGGACATGCCATAGGCGCGCCCGGCTTCAATTTCGCCATAGGGCGTGGCGCGGATGGCGCCCGCGAAAATCTCCGTGGTGTAGGCGCACGTGTTGAGGGCAAAGGCCAGCAGCGTGCAGTTGATGCCCTCGCGAAAGAATGCATCCAGCGTCGGTTGGTCGCGCACCACCTGCAGGCTGTAAATCCCGGTGTAGAGAATCAGCAGCTGGATGTACAAGGGGGTGCCGCGAAACACGTAGGTGTAGAACCACACCGGAAGGCGCAGCAGCGGATTGCGCGATACCCGGGCTATCGCCAGCGGCACGGCCAGGGTGCCGCCGATGGCGATAGAGGCAACCAGCAGCCACAAGGTCATGGCTACGCCCGAGAGTTGATACCCATCGAACCACAGGTAGGATTTCCAGTATTCCTGGATGATTTCGTTCATAGCTGGGCACCTCTGACGCCGACCGAATAGCGGCGCTCAAGCCACATCAATACACCGTTGGACACCGTGGTCAGGGCCAGATAAATCAGCCCGCCGATCACGCTGAAAAAGAACAGGTCCATCGAGTTCTTGCCGGCATCCTGGGTGACTTTGACGATATCGATCAAACCGATGATCGACACCAGCGCGGTCGCCTTGATCAGTACCTGCCAGTTATTGCCGATGCCCGGCAGCGCGAAGCGCATCATTTGCGGGAACAGCACGCGGATGAAGACCTGGCGCCGATTCATGCCGTACGCCACGGCTGCCTCAAGCTGGCCTGCCGGCACGGACTGAAAGGCGCCGCGAAAGGTTTCGGTGAAATACGCCCCGTAAATGAAGCCCAGGGTCAGTACCCCGGCGGCGAACGGGTTGATATCGATTTGCTCGACCTGCAGCCATTCGGTGAGGTTGTTCAGCCAGATTTGCAGGCTGAAGAACAGCAGCAGCATGATGACCAGATCCGGCACGCTACGGATCAGCGTGGTGTAGCCCGCTGCCAGGTAGCGCACGGCCGGTTGCCTGGACAGCTTGGCTGACGCGCCGATCAGTCCCAGCGTGACGGCCAGCAGCATCGACAGCAGTGCCAGCTGGATTGTTGCCAGCGTCCCGTCGACGATCAGTGAGCCATAGCCCTGTAAGAACATGTTCTGTCGCTCCATGGGCAACGACGGTCCGCAGACCGGTTGCACGAAAGTGAACTGCAAGGCACCGGATTACCTGCATGCAGGTGATCCGGCGCCGTTCAGACGCGGGCTTCAGTTATAGATGTCGAAGGTGAAGTACTTTTTCTGGATCGTGTCGTAGGTGCCGTCCTGGTGCATGGCGGCCAATGCCCGGTTGATGGCTTCGAGCAGTACCGGGTCGTCCTTGCGCAGACCGATGGCGATGCCTTCGCCGAGGATCTCGATGTTGGACACCGCGTCGCCGGCGAAGGCGAAGCCGTTGTTTTTGCTGGTTTGCAAGAAGCCGATATCGGCCACTGCCGCATCGGTCAGGCTGGCGTCGATCCGGCCGCTGACGAGGTCGGGATACAGCAGGTCCTGGTTGGGGTAAGTGACCATGATCACCCCTTGCGGCGCCCAGATGGCTTTGACGTAAGCCTCTTGAGTGGTGCCTTGGGCGACGCCCACGCGTTTGCCTTTCAGCGATTCCGGGGTCGGCAGCAAGCCGCTGTCTTTTTTGGCGATCAATCGGTTAGGGGAGTTGTAGAGACGGTCCGAGAACGCGACGTTCTTTTTGCGCTGCTCGTTAACGGTCATGGCCGACAACACCGCGTCGAATTTCTTCGCCCGCAATGCAGGGATGCTGCTGTCGAACGGGGTCTCTACCCATTTGCACTTGACCTTGAGTTCGGCGCAGATGGCATTGCCCAGATCAATATCAAAACCCACCAGTTCACCCTTTTCGTTTTTGGATTCGAAGGGTGCGAAGGTCGGGTCGACGCCGAAGCGAATCTCGGTCAAGTCCTTGGCCAGGATGCCGGTGGATGTCAGGGCTAAGACAGCTGCGAGGACAAGTTTTTTCATTTTTATTTTCCTTTGTCTGACGGGGGCGGCGTGATGACCGTGCTACAAATACGTCGTGCATTGATCGTACCTGTATATACATGATGAGCAATTTACAGGCCAATTCCGCTGGATGGCGTGCCAGAGCAGTTGCCTGGATAGGCTAGGGCCAGGAATGCACGGGACATGTCACTCAACAACGGTGTGTCGTTACGTAGAGTTACATTCGTGTGGGAAATTTCCTCGTTCTGCTGCGGGGGTGGCAAGACCAGAATACGAGGCTTTCATTTTTCTAAAAGAGGGTGAAAGCTGCGGCTTCCTATAGCTGAGCTAAAGTATCAACCCGTCGATTTGCCTCAGGAGATGCTGATGAACAGCTTGCCTTCCCTGCGTGCCCTGCAGGTTTTTGAAGCCGTTGGACGTTTCGGCGGGATTGTTGAGGCGGCCAGGCGCCTCGGGATTTCGGCAGGAGCGGTGAGCCAGCAGATGAAGCTGCTGGAAGACACTCTGGGTTTGAGCCTGACCCACAAGGTCGGCAAGCGCATCCGCCTGACCGTTGCCGGTCAGCGTTACCACGAGAGTTGTGCTGCGGCTTTTGAAAGTCTGCGCGTTGCCCAGACCGAGGTCGAACGCTCGAAAAATGCCAGCAACCTGCGCATCAGTGCTTTGCCGTCGTTGCTCTCGGAGTGGCTGGCACCCCACGTCTATGCCTGGCAGGACGAGCATCCGCAGCTCAATGTGTTTCTCGACGCCAGCCATGCCGAGCCCTCGACTGAGGGGTATGACATCGACTTTCGTTTCACCTACGGCGATTACGTGGCGGGCGAAAACGCTATCGAGCTGTACCGCGATTGCGTGGTGCCCGTGCTGAGCCCGCAGTTATTACGCGCCGACGCTGCGCTCAATAGTCCCAAGGACTTGTTGGCGTATCCCTTGATGTCGATTGACTGGTTGCCCAAGTTTGCGTCGCCACCGTCCTGGCGCGACTGGTTCAAGGACCGGCAGGTGGACTGTGAAGGCCTGCGTGATGGTTATCGGGTCTATTCACTGTCGTCCATGGCGATCCATGCGGCGCTGGCGGGGCAGGGCGTGGTGCTGGCGCAGTATTCGATGGTGGCTGATGCGTTGGCGCAAGGGCGCCTGATCATGCCGTTCGCCCACGGCTTGCCCTTGCCTTCGGCGTATTTTCTGGTGGGTGCAAAGGGGGCTTTTGACAAGGCGCACTGTCGCGACTTTCATCGCTGGATGGTGGCCAAGGGGCGGGAACAGAGAGTGGCGAGTCAGCGGTTGCTGGAGAACACATAACCTGAAACCAACGTGGGAGCGGGCAAGCCCGCTCCCACCTGTCAGTGCGCTTTAGCCGCGATCACGCTTGGGCAGTACATCCTTGAGCTTGGCGCGCATGCTGCGCAGGGTGCTCTCGGTGGACGCCCAGTCGATGCAGGCGTCGGTAATCGACACGCCGTACTGCAAGTCTTCCAGGTTTTTAGGGATTGCCTGGCAGCCCCAGTTCAAGTGACTTTCAACCATCAGGCCGATAATCGACTGGTTGCCCTCGACGATCTGGTTGGCCACGTTCTCCATTACCAGCGGTTGCAGTGCCGGGTCTTTGTTGGAGTTGGCGTGGCTGCAGTCGACCATGATGTTCGGGCGGATTTTCGCCTTGTTCAGTGCCTGCTCGCAGAGCGCAACGCTGACCGAATCATAGTTCGGCTTGCCGTTGCCACCGCGCAATACCACGTGGCCGTAGGCGTTACCCTTGGTGGTAACGATCGACACGCCGCCTTCCTGGTTGATACCCAGGAAACGATGGGGGCTGGAGACCGACTGCAGGGCGTTGATGGCAACGGTCAGGCCGCCATCGGTGCCGTTTTTGAAGCCTACCGACGAAGACAGGCCAGAGGCCATTTCGCGGTGGGTCTGGGATTCGGTGGTGCGTGCGCCAATGGCCGACCAGCTGATCAGGTCCTGCAGGTACTGCGGGGAGATCGGATCAAGGGCTTCAGTGGCCGTTGGCAGGCCCATTTCAGCCAGGTCCAGCAGCAGCTTGCGGCCGATGTGCAGGCCGTCTTCGATCTTGAACGAGTCGTCCAGGTACGGGTCGTTGATCAGACCTTTCCAGCCTACAGTGGTGCGTGGCTTTTCAAAATAAACGCGCATGACCAGATACAGCGTATCGCTGACTTCTGCGGCGAGCACTTTCAGACGCTCGGCATACTCGTGGGCAGCCTTGATATCGTGGATCGAGCAAGGCCCGATGACAACGAACAGTCGATGGTCAGTGCCATCCAGGATGTTGCGAATCACCTCACGCCCTTTGGTCACCGTCTGCAGAGCCGTTTCACGCAAAGGCATTTCGCGCTTGAGCTGTTCAGGTGTGATCAGGGTTTCGTTGGAGGCAACGTTTAGGTCGTCGATCGGTAAATCAGCCATCGTGTTACTCGTCAGGTCACGGGTGCCGGCCGCCAGCGATCCCCGTGCGGCGGAGCACAGCTTGATTGAGCGCATCGGGGAGCCGAACCTTAACGCGTTATCCGGTAAGTCGACAATGGGCAGGCACAGCTTTAATCCAGTACCGCCTGCGCCATTGCGTGATCCAGGGTTGCCTGAGAGAACTCTACGGCGTGGTGGCTGACCCATTCCAGGGCAAGGGCTTCCAGGTCTTGCGGACATGAACTCTGTTGTTGCTGGAGGCGGGAGTAGTGCTCGATCTGGCAGATCTGTTCGCCCATGCGCGCCCCGAACAGCGCTTGTTCGTCGATCAGGGCCACCCCGATGCGATAGCCGTCCAGGTGTTTCTCGCACCAGGCTATATAGCCCGGATAGTGTGCGCTTTCCCCCAGGGTGGGCATGTACATGTCGACGGCGGTACCCCGTCGCCAGGCTCTATCGGTGTTGCACGACACGCCTGCGAGGCTGATAGAGTGCAGCTTGTGGCGCGAAAGTGAAGGTTGTTTGCGTCGCGTTATCTCAACGGGAATATCGTCAGGGTGAGGTAAAAAACGACCCATGAAAGCTGACTCCAAGTGCCATCAAATTAGTATTGTCTTTTGAGTATAGTGACTGAAATGGAACTGACAGACTTTGATGCCGATCAGCGCCTGCTGGCGTTGCCCGGGACTTCACTGGTGATCTTCACCAGCGCGGGTTGTTCGGCCTGCCGTACTGCGCGGCGCATGTTGCCCGCTATGCAGTTGCCCGTTGACCGGTTGTGCTGGATCGATGCCGGTGACAATGGTGGTCTGGTCGAACGTTACGAGATTTTTCATTTGCCCACCCTGTTTGTGGTGCACGACGGGGCCTTCTACGGTGAGTTGAAGTCCCGCCTGAGTGAGGGCGAACTGGCGCACCATATTCGACTCGCCTTGATGCATGAGCCTGACGAGCTACCGTGAAGCGGTGTCCGAATCCGCTTGAAACCTGTGGAGGCAACATGAGCAAAGGCTTAAAGGGCAAGCTGGTGCTGGCCATTTCTTCTCGGGCCCTGTTCGATTTGAGTGATAGCCATCAGGTGTATCTGAACAAGGGGATCGAGGCCTACCGGCAATACCAGATCGAGCATGAAGATGAAGTACTGGCGCCGGGGGATGCCTTCGCGCTGGTCAAAAAGCTCCTCAGTTTCAACGCAAGCCTTGGGCGTGACCGGGTCGAGGTGGTGCTGGTATCACGCAACAGTGCCGATACCGGGTTGCGGGTATTCAATTCCATCCAGCATTACGGCCTGGATATTTCCCGTGCAACCTTCAGCGGCGGGCGCAATCCCCATCCGTACCTCAATGCCTTTGGCTGTGACCTGTTTTTGTCGACCCATGCCGAGGATGTGCGCAGTGCACTGGATGCAGGTTTTGCGGCGGCGACCATCCTGTCGGGGGGTGCACTGCGGGCCGAGAGCAACGAGTTGCGCATTGCCTTCGACGGTGACGCGGTGCTGTTTTCCGATGAATCGGAGCGGGTTTTCCAGTCCGGTGGCCTGGAGGCTTTTCAGTCTCTTGAACGCGAATCTGCCCGCAACCCGCTGCGTGGCGGGCCGTTCAAGGGTTTCCTGGAGGCGCTGAACCTGCTGCAGCGCGAGTTTCCTGATGACGCCTGCCCGATTCGTACCGCTCTGGTCACCGCACGGTCGGCCCCAGCCCATGAGCGGGTGATCCGTACGCTGCGCGATTGGGATATTCGCCTGGACGAGTCGCTGTTTCTCGGAGGACTGGACAAGTCGGCGTTTCTGGAGGCCTTTGCTGCCGATGTGTTTTTTGATGATCAGGCGGGTCATTGCGAAAGGGCGCGCCAGGTTGTCGCTACCGGTCATGTTCCACACGGCATCAGCAATGAATCCCGGGATTCGGTGCCCGAGTAAGCCTGCATGCAGGTGGTCGAGGGGGCTTCGTAGTTGTCCGGGCGCTGCTAAGCTGAATCTACCTCGTTCATCAAAGCTGTCGGGAAGGTCGCATGATTCGCTCAATTCTCTATGCCACTGACCTCGGCGTTTATGCGCCCGTTGTAATGCAGCATGCGCTGGGGCTTGCCCGCAGCTTCGGCGCCGATCTGTTTGTGGTGCATGTAGTCGAACCCATGGGGCTGTTTGCCGAGTCAGTCCTGCAGAGTTATCTCGATGAGCATGCGTTGAACGAACTGCACCGCCAGGGCATGCACACCATGCTGTCGAATATTGAATTGCGTGTCCTTGAGAATCTTCGTGAGGAGTTGGCAGGGTGGGAGTTGGAACTGGCCCTGATTCGCTCGGTCAAGGTTATTCAGGGTGAACCCTCACAGGTCATTCTGGAGCAGTCGAAAAAGTTGTGCGTAGATCTGCTGATCCTGGGCAGTCACGCCCAGCCCACGGGGGGCGAGTCGCATTTGGGGCGAACCGCAACCAGGGTGATCGAGCTGGCGCAGATGCCGGTGTATCTGGTGCCGCTGACACAGCGTCGGCGCAGCGCTGATGTGTAAGGCTGATGAATCGATAAAAACGATAAAAAGTTCTAGATTTCTTATTCCAACCTTCCATATAGTTATATATCGCCGCCGATACCCTTGGCGTCTATCAGCTTTGAGGGATGCATATGAAGCTTCAACAATTGCGCTACATCTGGGAAGTGGCGCACCACGACCTCAACGTTTCGGCTACTGCACAGAGCCTTTACACCTCACAGCCGGGTATCAGCAAACAGATCCGCCTGCTTGAAGACGAACTGGGGGTCGAAGTTTTTGCCCGTAGTGGCAAGCACCTGACCCGAGTGACACCGGCGGGCGAGCGCATCATCACGACGGCTGGCGAGATCCTGCGCAAGGTCGAAAGCATCAAGCAGATCGCTCAAGAGTTTTCCAACGAGAAAAAAGGCACGCTGTCGATTGCCACCACCCACACCCAGGCGCGTTACGCCTTGCCGCCGGTGATCAGCAATTTCATCAAGCAGTACCCGGATGTCGCGTTGCACATGCATCAGGGTTCGCCCATGCAAATTGCCGAAATGGCCGCTGATGGCACCGTCGACTTTGCAATTGCCACCGAGGCCCTGGAGCTGTTTGGCGATCTGGTGATGATGCCGTGCTACCGCTGGAATCGCTGCGTGGTCGTGCCACAAGGTCACCCGCTGACCAAACTGCCAAAGCTGACCCTCGAAGCCCTGGCTGAATTCCCGATCGTGACTTACGTATTCGGCTTTACGGGCCGTTCCAAGCTCGATGAAGCCTTCAGTCATCGCGGCCTGACCCCCAAGGTGGTGTTCACCGCGGCTGATGCTGACGTGATCAAGACCTATGTACGTCTGGGCCTGGGTGTTGGCATCGTGGCCAAAATGGCCGTGGACACCAAGCTCGACAACGACCTGGTGGTCCTGGATGCCAGCGAACTGTTCGAGTCCAGCATCACCAAGATCGGTTTCCGCCGTGGCACCTTCCTGCGCGGATTCATGTGCGACTTTATCGAGAAATTTGCCCCGCACCTCACCCGTGAAGTAATGGCAAAGGCCATTGCCTGCCACAACAAGCAAGAGCTCGAAGAGCTGTTTGAAGGGGTCGAGCTGCCGGTGCATTGAGTGCAGCGTTTACCCCGTAGGTGTGGCTTTGTGCGGCGCCTGCGGGGTGCTTGTCACGACCTATGTGAGCATTCCAGTTAGAAGCTTCCCGCCACGCCCTTTGCCTGATCCAGCCAGCCCCTGGTTGGCTCAGCCTGGGGCGTTTGTGTTTGCAGCGCGTGTTCCAGCAGGTTGTTGGCTTCAAGTGCTTGCGCGGCCTTGAGGATCGAAATCAAATTATCCGTAGTGGCGGTTTTTTCGGTCAATGCAGGTGGCACGGGCAGCGCCTGGGCCGCTTTCACCGCGTCGCCGGTGTTTTTGGTAAAGGCGCATACGGTTTCTATGTTTTCGATCATCGGCAGTGACAGGCGGGTCACGGTGTCAAACGCATTGATAAACGGGAACTCCACCTTGCCGCGAAGCACCGGGGTGCCCAGGCTTGGCAGAATCAGCCCCACCAGATAACGCGGGTTCTGGCGCCTGATCGTCAGGCCGACACTGGCCACCGCCAGGGCCACGCCCACCACGCGCCCAAAGTTCACCAGCAGCGACAGTTCGTTGTTGGATTGAGTGTCGAAGAAGATCCCGCGGTACCGAAAGTAGTCGCTGAACACCTCCCGCTCGTTCAAGGCCGCGTTCATGAACCAGGCGCGGGAATCATGCACATGCTCGTCAAACAGGCCCACGATCGCCCAGGCTTTGTCGTTCACCGGCTTGCCGTTGGCGCCGAACAGCAGGGCGTAATTCTCTTCACCGGCCTGGCGCAGTTTGGCATAGTGCTCGGCCTCATCCTGGCCGTTGGTCATATACACCAGCCCGCCCACCAGGGTGTTGGCGAGGGTGCCAAAGCTGATCATCTCGCTCAAGGTCAGGTTCCACTCCGGCACGTAGTCGCGCCGAAAGTCGGCCATGGCGTTGCGCAACTGGCGATAATCCAGGTTGGGCTCGAACACTTTGCTGGTGTTGAACGAGGCGGCAGGTTGGGTGCCGGTGCGCTTTTCATAAGCCTCTTTTGTGGCTTGATGTTTTTTTTGCGACGCCAGTTCGGCTTCGGACCAGACCGGCGCTTTAGAGCCAGCGCGCATGGCGGCATCTTCTTCGAGCTGCATGGCGTGCAGGGCCTCGAACGCGTCGACTTCGTCGCCGTTCATATCGCTCGCGGGGCCGTTTTGCAGCACCCGCCGATTGAGACTCGTCCACTTGATCCAGTTCATGGCGTAACGGCTGATGCGCCAACCGGTAATCACTCCGGCCTCGCGGGCCATGACCTCTTCCAGCGGGCCGTTGTCCATATTGTCAAGCCAGGTGTTGAAACGTTCGATCAAGGTGGGGTCGACCTGGAATTCGATAGACGTTGAGTCGCTCATCACCAGCCAAGGTCGATCATGTTTCAATGCCATGTTGAAAGCTTCTGGAGGTGCCTGCAACGGCGCGCCAACTTTGTAGGCTTCGTCATACATATGGTGCAGGGCAATTTGCGATAGCACCTCTTTTCCACCTGCTGCAGCTTTGCCTTGATCGCCGGGCGGATAACCGCCGCCAACGTCGGAGTGCATGCCGGGGTAGATGTATTCCCTGGTGCCGCTGCGATAGGTGGACAGGCAGTCCGGATCGTCGGGGTTGGCCTGGCGCCGGATCGAGTCCAGGGGGAAGCAACTGCGCTGCTCGTGGGCTGCCACCATATGCACGCAGCGCTCCAGAAATTCTTCGGAGTCGGACAGGCGCAGGGTGCCGTCGGCCCAGCCCATGTGGCCTGCGGCAAATGGCGCCAGATAGGGGATACCCACTGAGGCCACGGTGTCGAACAGCCCCATGAACACAATCTTGATCGGCAGCCCGGCAAACAGGTAGCAGGTGGTGCCTTCCACTTCGACCTTGGTCAGGGCTTCCAGCCAGTTGGCAAATGCCCGAGCCTGGGCGGCGCCCCGTGAAAAGCCGTACACGAACAGGCGTACAGCCTTGATGGTCGGGATGGTCTTGCCGGCATGGGCAGCGTCGATCTGGGCTTTGAGTTCGGCCAGGGGCTGGGCCAGTACTTCTTGGCGGCGGGTATAGCTGTTTTTGAAGACCGAAGCTGCGAGCATATCTTCGGTGAGACTGGTGCCCATTTTTTGTACGAGGGCGTAGCTTTCGGACATGGTCGGAGGCTTTTGATTGCACGCTTTTTTCAGTGCATCTATCAAACGGGTCAGCCCCCAGTTGATCCGGTTCTCGCCGCCTGTCGACATCGTCAAACCTTGGCTATCCGGTTTGAATTCGCCTATTTCCTTGAACTCGGTGCCGACGCCTTGCATGTAATAGCGATAAAAACCCTCTCTCTGCTCGGCTTCATGTTCAGAGTCTCCCAAGCTCGCATGAAACAGACGTGCCACATTGGTAGTGGTCGAAGGTAAAGCCAGGTTGTCCGTCGGTTCATGGTTGTTGGTGCCGTCAAAGCAAAGGGTGATCGTCACGATTTGCATACAGGGCCGGCCCGCGTAAGCCCATCCGGCTGCATGAGCAGCGTCCATTGCTTGTTGTTCGAACGGGTCGAAGGCTTGCTGTTGCTTTCGATAATTGAAAAGCACATCTCCCGCTGTTTGCGGGAGAAGCCCGCCCATTTTGAAGTCGGGGGTCAGGCTGAGAAATTCGCCAGTGGATCTTTTGGGGCGCGGTTTCATGGTTTCGCACATGTGGCAGGCTCCTGCATTTTTTGAGGGTAATGAAACGGATAATCCGGCCGGCCGGGATAGGTCGCTCCAGCTGATACCGCAACTTGGTTACATGGTAAGAAATGCACGTTTACAAGCCCCAACTCCTCATACGGCGCCACTGCTACAACGGCACGATGGCGGGTGTATTGAGCTTCTTTCTCTCGAGCGGCTTTGAACCAGGCATCGGAATAGCGGGGCTTGGGCCAGTTGGCGGAATCATACGGATCAGGGTCTTTTTCCCACTCGACCACCACGGTCAAGCCGGGGTGCCATTTCACGGGAAGCGTGGCGCAGCACATTTGGCCGCCGCCGTATCCGTAGGGCGCCAGATTGGGCCCGCCATTGCCATTGACCGAAAACCGGTTGATCGCCGCCGAGGTATGGCTATAGCCCTCGATTGGCGCGCCGAGGCGGTCAGGCAGGGAGTCGGCACAGCCCTGTAGCGCCATCCCGGCGATAAACATCACCAGCAGTGAGCGAGTCATGGTTTCGGACATGTGGCGGGCTCCTGCATTTTTTGAGGGAAATTAAATGGGTAACCCGGCTGGCCGGGAAGAGCGGCAACGGCTGATACAGCCACCTGATTACAGGGCAGAAAATGCACATCTATTGCCCCCAGCTCTTCATACGGAGCCACTGCGACAACGGCGCGATGGCGGGTGTACTTGGCCGCATGCAACTTGTAGACAGCCCGGTAGCCATCGGTCCCAAGGGGCGGCCAATGTGCAGAGGCGTGCGGATCAGGGTCTTTCTCCCACTCGACAACCACGGTCAAGCCGGGGTGCCATTTCACGGGAAGCGTGGCGCAGCACATTTGGCCGCCGCCGTATCCGTAGGGCGCCAGATTGGGTCCGCCATTGCCATTCACCGAAAACCGGTTGATCGCCGCCGAGGTATGGCTATAGCCCTCGATTGGCGCGCCTAACCGGTCAGGTATGGAGTCGGCACAGCCCTGTAGCGAGAGACCGCTGATTAACAGCAAAAGAGGCAAGCGACTCACGAGTGGGCCTTGTGCCAGGTCGAGGTGATTGGAAGGTGGGTACTCAGCGCCGAGGCAATAAAGTCTTCGTGTTCATGTTTTTCCAGTTTCTGCCGGCTGATATCCAGATGGATTTCAATCAGGCAACGAATCATGGCTTCGCGTGAAGTGAAGCCATGCTCATGGGGCGTCTTGGCGTGCTCCTTGAACCAGCGAAGTGCCGCGCTGACAGCTTGCAAGTGCAGCACTTGCTCATTGCTCAGGCTCATGCCGGTTTGCGCAGCCTGATCGCCCGGGCGGGTGTCGAACCCTGATAGCGCTGCAGCTTTGTTGTCGCGATCGATCCAGTGCCACCGGCTCACCGGGGCGTGAAACAACTTGAGTTGAGGGGGATCAAGCTGTTCGCAAAAAGACTTGAACAGGCGGGTGTCGTAGTAACGCAGTACACCGCTGCACGTATTCTGGTTCCAGCAAGCCCGGGTAGCCCCACGCAAGTGCGCGACCAAGGCGTCGAAAGGCCAGCGACTGGTCAGTGCCAGCACACAAAAGTCGTGGTGTACCGCTTCAAGCAGCGCAAATAGCCCGGCGCACTGTTGCTCATGGGTCAATTCGATGCGCAGCAGCAGTGGGCCAAAACGGGCCACTTCGTGCTCCAGCGTTTGCTCGAACAACCAGGCGCTGGCAGGCGCCGGTGTCAGTTCAAGCAGAGGCGGCAATAGCTGGGCAGGCAGTGTCGTGCAGTCGATCAGAACATCCAGGTGGTCGAGCTTCGCCTTGCGGGCTTCTACGGTCAAAAGTTGAAACCAGTCCTTTGCGGTTGTTGACATGTTGCTTCCTTGTTTCAAGAGGTTCGCTGATGAAGTGTTACTGCGCCACTAATGCCTCGGCCCTGGCCTGTGCAGCCAGCAAGCAGCCCTTGCACACCCCTTTGGGCGACGCAGGGGGCTCGTTTGCCTGGGCGTCTGTAGCCTCCGGATCAAGCAAGGACGGAATGCTTGAGAGCCCCAGCAAGTCGGGCAATAGCGACACCGCCGCCGTTCCGCTGAGGGGGGCGCCGCCGGTTTCAATCGGGGTGCTGCTGAAGATGCCTGCGGGGCTGATGACCAGGTGGTGCCCCCCGGCTTTCAAGGTAAGGCTGGCACCCGCGTCCAGGATCAGATTGGCTCCGGCCTTGAGGTGAACTTCCTGACCTGCCTCCACGACCACGGTCTGCCCGACCCGGGTATGGCTGCTGCTGGCGACCTGCAAGTAGTCGCTGGCCTGGAGCGCGACTTTTCGATCTGCCGTTACAGTGCGCTGGTCCTGCGCTTCGAGCACCGCGATGCTGTTGCCCTTGATGGTTTCATGGCGCTCGTTGCCAACTTCAAGGCGGCTGTCATGCCCGATGTTCTGTTCCATGTCGCGCTGGGCACGCAGATAGATCAGCTCCTGACCGGCGCGATCTTCAAGGTGCAGTTCGTTGAAACCCCGGCCTCCCGGTGAACTGCGGCTGCGCAAGACACTGCGGGTCTTGTGTGCTGGCAACTCATAAGGCACCGGGTTCAGGCTATTGGCCAGGCAGCCGCTGACCACGGGCCGGTCGGGGTCGCCCTCAAGGAAGGTGACCAGCACCTCCATCCCGACCCGCGGAATCGTGACCCCGCCGTGGCTGCCGCCCGCCCAACTGGAGGCCACCCGTAGCCAGTAGCTGGACTTGTCATCAGCCTTGCCTTCGCGGTCCCAGTGGAACTTGACCTTGATCCGGCCATAGGCGTCGCAATAGATCTCTTCGCCGGCTGGCCCGGTGACCAGGGCCGTTTGGCTGCCCAGCACGCGGGGTTTGGGGTATGGCTGTTGCGGGCGATAAAACACATCCCAGGGCGTTGCCACGAAACGGTTGCGATAGCCCTGTTCAAGCTGTTCTGAATCAGGTGAGGGGGCATGGCTGATGCTCTCTTCCAGTACCTGCGGCTGATAGCCCTGGTGATGGACTTCAGTCAGTAACCAGAGCGCGTTCCACTCTTTGCGCGGGTGTTCGCTGAGCAACATGAAGTGCCCGCTGACCAGCGTTGGCTGATCGCTGTTGCCTTCGGATTGACGGTAATCGGCTCGGTGACGCTCAAGGGCGCGCCGGGTCAAGGGCTTGCCGCGCTCACCCTGGACGAACAAACCTGGATAGTCATAGTCCTCAAGATCGGGCTGAGGGCTCTGGGCTTCAGGGTTGTGGGCGGCCTGGACGGTAAAGCCGGCTTTCTCGAAGTTGTAATCCCTGCGCGTGGTGCGACTGGTACGGGCCTCAACGCGCAGGTTGAAGTGCTTGATGGCAGGTTCATCGGCCACCATGCCGCTGTCCTGCAGGTAGGCGGTGGGTTTGTCCAGTTGGGGAAACCCCGTCTGGTCATCGCCGAACACCAGTAAATGGGCCTGCCTGGAGTGTTCGAAGTGGTAATGAATACCTTCTTCGCGGCACAGGCGCTGGATGAAGTGCAAGTCCGACTCGTTGTACTGAACGCAGTATTCTCGCGGCGGGTAGATCGCGTTCAGTCGAAACTGGTAGGCATCGCCAAGGATTGCGTGTTCTTCAAGGATCTTGCTGATGATTTGCGCAACCGTGCGCTGTTGGAAAATACGCTGATTGGTGCGATGCCTTAGATAGGCAAGGTGCGGGACCAGCGTCAGACTGTAACGTGTCAGACGTTTGCCCGAATCGCCTTGGGCAATACGATATATCTGCCCATGAATACCGTTACCACTGTTGTTGAAAGCCAGAAAAGCTTGTTTGTGAAGCATGCTTTCAAGGTCAAGATTCGGGCGTTCGCTGACGAGTTCTACCTTGATCGCAAACGGTGTGCTGAT
Organism: Pseudomonas sp. NKUCC02_KPG; assembly: GCF_019345465.1. GTDB lineage: Bacteria > Pseudomonadota > Gammaproteobacteria > Pseudomonadales > Pseudomonadaceae > Aquipseudomonas. The sequence goes on along the minus strand of NZ_JAHKRC010000004.1, from coordinate 301,289 downwards.
GGCCTCCGGCCCTTGAAACTCAAGCACGCGCAGATCGTGTTCAAACCCTTCGATAGTGAGCGTGAACAGCGTTTCGTTAGCAGGATTGAACATGTTTTTTTCCTCAAGCCTGACCCTCAAAAAGTCATGAGCGGTATCAACCGTTAAACAACGATTGATACCGTGAAACACTCAGTCAGTGTCAGCCTGCAACTGGGGTGCGCCAGTCATCAGAACCGGAAGTACCGGACACTTCATGGGTCCAGGTGATTTTGCGGTAGGTGAACTCAACGTCTTCCAGATGGGTGAAGTGCGAATTCGACGGGTCCTGGCAGTTATGCATGTAGTCCTTGATGTCGACGATGATCGCGTCTTCAAGTTTGGTGGTGAAGTAGTGCTCCTGAGTGCCTGCCGATGAAGTGCGATACCACTCGATAGTGATTTCAGTCAGGCGCTCGCCGGACGTCAGTGCAGCCAGCAGCAGCGGCGAAGACTTGTCGAAGACCTTGGTAATCTTGACCGGCTTGTGAACGCGTTGACCGGTCGGTTGACCCGATTGCGGATCGCGAGGAATGATCACTTCGTGACTGAAACCCTGAACCATGACCTGGTCTTCGTGACCTTCCTGATAGGTGTTGCCGACCGAGTCGGCGGTGAAAGCACCGGCGGTAATCAGACCCTGTTTGGTACCGTTGATGGACATATACGCTGGCGTTGCCATGGATGATTTCCTTACTGATCAATATAGAAACCCGCAGGCTTTTTTAATGGCGGGCTCCTATTTGCTATCAAAGCCCATGCCAGAAAAAATAAAGTCTTTGTTTATCAGGGATGTAGTGTTGCTAGTTGGATTTAATTTGCTGGCGTAATGAAAAGTACCGATAAAAGTGCGCAAGAAGTTGCGCAGTAGTGTGCAACTTCTTGCGCACTTGGCTGTACATCAAGATTTGCAGGAGTTACAAGGATCTATTCACAGGGTTATCCACATTCAAGTGTGCAACTTGTTGCGCATAGTGGCTAATTAGGGGGCTTGGATGTGCGGTGCGTTGTTCGTTGTTTTTGTGAGCGGCACATTATGTGCTGTTTGATGGGTGTCAAGTTGTGCGTATGACAGATATATAATTTTTAAGTGTGGGAGATATCTTAATTACAGCGTGCGCCAAATCCTGTGGGAGCGGGCTTGCTCGCGATGGCATCGACGCGATCTGATTCAAAGACCGCGTCGCCTTCATTGCGAGCAAGCCCGCTCCTACATTTATCCGGGCATGTTATTGCTGCGCATTGCGTGTATGCCGATACTCGCTCACGGCGTCATACACCGCCTTGCGCAGGCGGTTGATCCCGCCAATCGGACGATGCTCTTCGATGCCATGCCACGGGCTGAACGACAGGTTGTCACACGCCAGATTCTGGCTTGGGGTGTCGAAGTCCTGAGGGGCAATCCTGACCCGTGCCACCGTCTCGAAGGGCGCGTCAGACTCTTTCCATTCGATGCTCGTATCTTCAATCGGCATGAAGCGATTGGCGTTCTGGCGTTGCACCTGCAAGACAAAACAGGCAGGTACCCGGTCGGTGGAAAGTTGCTGGTTCAAGGCATTGCGCAAGAAATTGGGCAGTGCCTCATTTTGCGCCGGCAATGTGTATACCGGGCAGCTCTCAGGGTCGGGGGCCACACGGTATTTGGCATTGGCCGTGCCGAACTTGTAGGGCGACACTGAAAAGTACGTGGTTTGCGTGGGGCTGGCGGGGGCGGGTGCCAGTGTCGCCAGGGCGATAAACAAATGACGGACCTGCCAGCTGCGAGGATCCCACGACGGGAAGAAGGCCAGCACCTTTTTGCCATCTGCCTGGGCACCGATGTTCTGACGGTATTCGGCTACGTCGCTGACGAAGAAGTTGGGATGGTTGAACATGACAAAATCCTGTTCGCCACGCCCTTGCTGGCTTGGCAGTAACTGAGCCCCCGGTACGTCGAGCAACTTGATCGCCATCCCCCGGGCATCCCGGATGCTGTCAAATTGCGGGTAAGCATTGCCATTGGACAGACGCATCACCGCTTGCCAGGTTTTACCCGGTGCGGTGAATACGCCCTGGCGCAATGCCGGATCGAGATCGTCGAGCACCTGGACCTGGGCTTTGACGCAGCCGTGGGCCTTGGCGTGGGCATCGCGCAGATAACGGGTGTTCTCGCGGTGCTGGTCAACGATCCTGATCGCCGTCTGGATAGTGTCCTGGGTCATGGCGGCTTCACCCGCGGGGATCTGTTCCTGGGCCGAGACCGGGCCGCGATGCTGCCAGGCGTACCAGCCCGTGGCCAATCCCCAGCCAAGCAACCCCAGAGCGATCAGTGCCAGCAGTAACGTGCCCAGCCATTTGCCGAGTCGAAGCCAGAAAGCGGTCAGCATGCAAACATCCTTTTAGGGAAATCTTCGGTGTGTCGAACAAACTTCATTCGTTGGGCAACGGGTGTTCAAGGGGCCCGCCGAGCACTTTCAAGTACTCCAGCAACGCCCAGCGCTCTTCGGGTTGCAGCAGGCGTCCGATGACGCCATTGCCGCGAGGGCCGGGGCGGAACTCGTGCCCGCTGTTGTGGTTGCCGCTGATACGCGTATCGAGCACAAAACCACCGTCAAAGGCTTCGGTGCGGTAGCCCAAATGCCGCGGGTCGTACTCAAAGCTGCCGCGATAGAAGGTCTGGTCGCGCTCGGCCTGTGGCGAAAGCAGTTGGTACACCGTAGGCACTGAGCCGTTGTGCAGGAAGGGCGCAGTGGCCCAGATCCCGTCGAGGGGCCGCGCCTTGTAGGCACGCACTTCCAGAACACCGATAGGCAGGCCGAAACCGTTGAGACGCGCCTGCTCTTGTGGGCCAATGCTGGCGTCATGGTAGGCCCGTTTTTCAACAAACGCAGTGACGTAGGCCAGGCCCTTGGCCACTGACAGTTTGCTCATGTCCAGAGGCGTATCGGTTTTGGGGTACAAATCCACGTTCATGCCAGCCAGTTCAGCCGGATCCCACTGCAAGGGGCTCAGATCGTATCGATTGTCGGCAATGTTGTTCGCGGTATTGGGATCGGTGCCGATGACCTCGACCGGCAACATTTTGAGCTGCTTGACCAGGCGCCCATTCTCCTCGACCACCGGTGGTACATGACACCCGGCGCAGTTTTCGTTGAATAGCGCACGGCCTTTGGCTGCCAGGGGGCGATCGATGTTGCCGAACAGTGCCTCGGGCCAGACCGGGGGCTTGAGTTTTTGCAGGGTCTCTTCAATCAGGTGCAAGTCGTTTACCCGAACACTCGACGGGTAGCGGGCATCGCCCTGCAGTGGCTGGCCATGCTCATCGAAAAAATTCAGGGTGGCGCCAACACCAAGGGCTTCACCAATATTGCGTGCCATCGGCTGCTTGGCCGAGCCGTTCCACTGCACCCAGTCGAACGTCCACATATCCCACAGGTGCGGATAGTCAACCGGAGCGTTGGCTACGCGGTAGTTGGACGGGGAAATGGCATCACCGAAACTGGCGTTGGCGATCCTTCCGAAAGCATCGGTACGGCCCGGCCCTTCGAGTGTGGGATAGAGGCCGCGATGGGTGTCATTCCAGGCCACCGCCAGAAACGTATCCAGGGATGCCTTGAAGTCTTTGCGCAGTTGTTTGTGCTGAGCTTCGTACTGCTCGCCCAGCACCGTGCGTGCGAAGCGTTCGAATTTCCAGGGGTTGTAGTAGGTCGCGGCGAGACTGGCTACCAGCGCCTGACCAAAACTGCCGCCGCGCAAGGTCGGTACGCTGGATGGCAGCACGTGTTGTGCCGGGGCACCATCGATGCGCAGTGCCTGGCCTTTGTAGCGCAGTTCACCGGTGTGGCAGGCGGCGCAGGTGATGTCCAGGTACTCGACCTGGCTGCCCGGGTTCTGGTGGCGAGTAAAGCCCACTGGCAGGTTGCCCGGGTTGGCGGTAGTGGCCTGTTGCTTGGGATCGACCAGAAACCCGAAGCGCGCCAGATACTCGGGCGCTGCGAAAGGCTGTTTTGAAAAGGGCAGTTCGAGGGCGCTGAACCAGTCGTAATGCAGGCCTTTAACCTGGGTCCCCTGGGGGGTGTAGTAATAGGTCTGGCGTTCGGCAGGGGTCCACTGATCCAGATAGTGCAGTTGCTGAGGGGGCTCGTAGGCAGGCAGTTTTGGGTTGGCAATGAAGTAGATCACCAGGCCAAGCCCCAGGACCAACGCCAGCAGCAGTCCCAGCAGAACACGGTAAAACAGACGCACAGTAACGCTCCTTGTAAAAATAATTACAGCCTTATGCCTCAGGTAGGGGCAGGCATCAAGTGACCCGATGGCATTGTCGGGTTTACAGATGTGTTAATAAAAGTTGCTGTAATCGTGAATTGTTATTAATGCATGAACTTATCGGCATTTCGCCCCTCTTATGCCGGTAGCCATTGGTCGCGGCCGCCTGATAAGCTCGCGGCTTTATTCGATTGCCCATTTGGCGCATGAACAAGGAAATAGCATGAAACAGCATCGGTTGGCGGCAGCTGTGGCTCTGGTAAGCCTGGTACTGGCGGGTTGTGATTCGCAGACCAGCGTAGAGCTGAAAACTCCAGCGCAAAAAGCCTCGTACGGCATTGGCCTGAACATGGGTAAAAGCCTGGCTCAAGAAGGCATGGATGATCTGGATTCCAAGGCCGTAGCCCAGGGCATCGAAGATGCCGTCGGCAAGAAAGAGCAAAAGCTGAAGGACGATGAGCTGATCGAAGCGTTTGCAGCACTGCAGAAACGTGCTGAAGAGCGTCTGACCAAGATGAGCGAAGAAGCTTCTACTGCTGGCAAAAAATTCCTGGAAGAAAATGGCAAGAAAGCAGGTGTTGTCACTACCGCTTCTGGCCTGCAGTACGAAGTCATCAAGAAAGCCGATGGCCCTCAGCCTAAAGCCACCGACGTGGTGACTGTTCACTACGAAGGCAAATTGATTGATGGCAAGGTGTTCGACAGCTCGGTTGAGCGCGGCAGCCCGATTGATCTGCCGGTTAGCGGCGTGATCCCGGGTTGGGTTGAAGGTCTGCAACTGATGCATGTTGGCGAGAAGTACAAGCTGTACATCCCTAGCGAACTGGCCTACGGCGCACAAAGCCCAAGCCCGTCGATCCCGGCCAACTCGGTGCTGGTATTCGATCTGGAACTGCTGGGCATCAAAGATCCTGCCAAAGCAGAGCAAGACGCTGCCAAGTAAGTAGCATGTTGTACGCGTAACGCCCCGTCTCGACGGGGCGTTGTCGTATCTGCAGTCAGGTTTTTGTTTGCGTCAGTGTTGTCCTGCACCCTTTCAAATCGCCCATAAGTTCCCTTGGCTAGTGGTTGCTGACTGCCAAGTCAATGAATTTATGGGTTTTTTTATGTGTGTAAAAAACGCCCGATCTGACTCCAGCCCTTATGGGACGGGCCTTTCAGCCTTAAAAAACAGCTCTGTTCACAAGGTTATCCACAATTTGTGTGGATAACATTTTCCTCCCGGTGGGGCGTTCAGGGCTGTTTTCACAAAAATTTCACTTGCGAGTGAAAACCCGAGAGACCTTGGTGGCTGATAGGATTAAGCTTCAAGGGAAAGTTCTGACTCGATTTATTTAAAAGTCTGACGGGGTTTAGTAATGGATCTTCAAATCATCAAGCGTAATGGTGAGCCTGAATACGCCGTTCTTTCATGGGAAAGTTATCAGGCGCTGCTCAAGGCTGCAGGCCTCAAGGAGCGAACTGCAGCGCCTGACCCTGTACTGCAGGCATCTGCCCCCGAGCAGGTGCATCCCGGACTCGATCAACTGCGCAGCCTGCGCGAGAACAAGGGCCTGGCCCTTGAAGTGCTGGCTCGCACAGTCGGTATCAGTCCGTCCTATCTGGGAATGATAGAAACCGGTGAGCGTCTCCCCGACCTCGCCATTCGTCGAAGCTTGGCCTGGGAGCTTGGTATCCCGGGCTGGAGGGAAGCACCATGAGCGTTCGCATCAGTCGTCAACACTGGGATGGGTTGTTGGCTGAGCTCGATCAGGCGCGCCGACAGCGCCACTTGCTGACTTACCGTGCGCTACTGGAACGGTTGCAATTACCGAGCCCTGCAATGTTGACCCTTACCGCAGCACTTGAGCACCTAGCGGCGATGGATGCCAAGGCCGAGCAGCCCTTGCGCAGTTCGCTGGTGATCAGCCAGGGCGCAAGTCGTCTGCCACGCACGGGCTTTTTTGAGTGCGTTGAGCGGCTTGGGCGTTTTCCCGGCCCGCCGGATGGCATTGCCGCCGCGTCATGGCATGCCTCAGAGGTGGTGCGCGTGTTTGAGCATGCTTATGAGCACGAGGAGGCTTGAGTGCTCTGGCGGTTTAAGGCGCGCCTGAGCTACTGGCTGGCGCGCAAGTTGTTTCGCTGGCCCTGGTGCGTGCGCCAGCCGCGCGTCTGGGGCTGGATGGAAGGGCAGTTTGCACGTATGGCCAACCTGGGCGATACCCGTGCCCAAAGCTTCTACGGGCACATTCTGGCCTTTCGCGGTCAAGGCCTTGGAGCGAAGGAGGAGGGCGTACGCCTGTTGCGTCTGGCGGCGTTGAGCGGCGACGCGAAGGCAGCTTATCAAGTGGGTGTTTTCAGCCTGGCGGGTTCGCTCGGCAAGACCCCGGATGCTGCAGAAGCGGCGCGCTGGTGGACGATGGCGGTAAAGGCGGGACATCCACTGGCCGCGCACAAGCTGGCGATGTTGTATCAGGACGGTGGCCCGGGATTGCTGGCTGATCCGCAACTGGCCCGGCTTTACCAATAGCCAATAAAAAGGGCGGGACGCATAACGCGGCCCGCCCTTTTTTTTCAGCCTTGATTTACTTCTTTGCCACTTGCGAGCTGAGCTTGAGGTAGTCCAGCAGAATCCGCCCGGTTTCACTCAGGTAGGCGTCATCTTCCGGTTTGGTCTTTTCAGGCTCTACCGGCAACGCATCTTCGTCTTCTTTCTTCATTTCCTTGAGCGGTGCTTCGCCTTTGGCCTGACGGCGAGCGTTCTCCATCACCAATTGCTTGGCATCGATATCGGCGTGCTGTGCACGGCGCTCGGCCTCGTTCAGGCTGACGGTTTTCTCGGCCATCAACTTCTCGGCCAGGGCCAGCTTGTCGCGGATAAAGATGAACTCGGCATCCTTGGTCGCGCGGGCATCATGGTTGGCTTTGAGCCGGTCAATGTAAGGCTTGAACGGATCAGACGCCGGCTTGATGGCAGGGCGGATGGTGTCCCAGGGCATGGCTTCAGGCAGTGCGCTTTCGCCGATTTCCTTGGTGTCGATGATCGACGGGAAGGCAACGTCAGGCAGTACGCCCTGATGCTGGGTGCTCTGACCGGAAACCCGGTAGAACTTGGCCAGAGTCAGTTTCAGCTCGCCGTGGTTCAGTGGCTGGATGGTTTGCACCGTACCTTTGCCGAACGTCTGGCCGCCGATGATCAGCGCGCGATGGTAGTCCTGCATGGCGCCGGCAAAAATCTCCGAAGCTGAAGCCGAGAGGCGGTTGACCAGCAACGCCATCGGGCCTTTGTAGAACGCGCCCGGATTTTCGTCTTCCAGAACGTCCACCTTGCCGTCGGCGTTACGCACCAGAACCGTCGGACCCTTGTCGATAAACAGACTGGTCAGTTCGGTCGCTTCCTGCAACGAGCCGCCACCGTTGTTGCGCAGGTCGATAATCACGCCATCGACTTTTTCTTTCTGCAACTCGGTCAGCAGTTTTTTGACGTCGCGGGTGGTGCTCTTGTAGTTCGGGTCGCCAGCGCGGAACGCTTTGAAATCCAGGTAGAAGGCCGGGATTTCGATGACGCCGAGCTTGTAGTCCTTGCCATCCTGTTTCAGGTTGAGGATCGACTTTTTGGCAGCCTGTTCCTCAAGCTTCACCGCTTCGCGGGTGATGGACACAATCTTGCTGGTCTGGTCGTTCGGCGCGTTGCTGGCCGGAATCACTTCCAGGCGCACCACGGAGCCTTTAGGGCCACGAATCAATTTGACCACTTCGTCCAGACGCCAGCCGATGACGTCGACCATTTCCTTGTCGCCCTGGGCAACACCGATGATCTTGTCAGCCGGTGCGACCTGTTTGGTCTTGTCGGCAGGGCCCGCGGGCACCAGCCGGACAATTTTCACCTGGTCGTTATCGCTCTGCAACACGGCGCCGATGCCTTCCAGCGACAGGCTCATGTTGATGTCGAAGTTCTCCGCGTTATCTGGCGACAGATAGTTGGTGTGCGGATCGTAAGACATGGCGAAGGTGTTGATGTAGGCCTGGAAGATGTCTTCGCTGCGGGTCTGATCAAGGCGCGACAACTGATTCTTGTAACGCTTGGTCAGCAGCTCCTGAATTTTTGCAGGCTCTTTGCCAGCGATCTTCAAGCGCAGGACTTCGTCCTTGATGCGTTTGCGCCACAGGTCATTGAGTTCGGCTTCGGTCTTGAGCCACGGAGCGTCCTTGCGGTCAATCTGCAAGGTTTCGCGAGCCGTGAAGTCCAGAGAGTCCGGGCCTTTGTTCAGCTCTGCAAGGGCGAAGTCCAGGCGTGATTTGACGCGGTCCAGGTAGCGCTTGTAGATGATGAAGCCGGGATTGAGGTCGCCGCTTTTCAGGAAGTCGTCAAACTGGTACTTCCATTTGTCGAACTCGGCAATATCGCTGGCCAGAAAATAGCTTCGAGAAGGGTCAAGCAGCTTCAGGTAGCTGTCATAGATGATCGCGGAGCGCGCGTCATTCAGTGGCGGCTTGCTGTAATGATGGCGCTTGAGCAGCTCAACAACGTTAAGACTGGCAATTACCTCATCACGATCGGGCTGAAGGTTATCCCAACTGTTAGCGGCGAACGAATTGGCCGAAAACGGCAAAACGCCTAGGCCAATGAATAGGGCAAGTGCGGTGCTAGGGAATAAATGCTTCATGCTGATTCGACGCGGGGGCAATTGATAACGCATATTAGGCCGTCTTTGAAGTCGCCGGTTCCATCAAGGACCGGTCGCATAATGCAAAAAGCCCGGCGCAACAGCTCCGGGCTCAGTCCAGACTCACTATGGAGGCACTGTGAAAGCATTGCAAGGCGTTGAAGGTCAAGTGACATGGGTTGAAGAGCCAAGCCCGGCATGTGATGTAGGACAAATTCGAATTCGTGTGGCGGCTGCGGGGCTCAATCGGGCCGATCTGTTGCAGAGCGCCGGGTTGTATCCGCCGCCGCCGGGCGCCAGTCAGGTGTTGGGCCTGGAGTGCTCCGGAGTGGTCACTGAAGTGGGGCCGGGTTCGTCTTGGCAGGTGGGCGACCGGGTTTGCGCGCTGCTGGCGGGCGGCGGCATGGCGCAAGAGGTGGTGGTCGATGCCCGTCACGCCCTGCCAGTGCCTGAAGGTCTGTCGCTGATCGAAGCGGCAGCCTTGCCTGAGGTGTACAGCACTGCGTGGCTGAACCTGTTCCAGCTGGCCGCTTTGCAGCCAGGTGAAAAAGTGCTGCTGCATGCCGGCGCAAGCGGTGTTGGTTCAGCGGCCATTCAGCTGTGCAAGGCCTTCGGCAGCCCGTGCTGGGTCACTGTGGGTTCGGCTGATCGTCTGTCTTACTGTCAGGCGTTGGGTGCACAGGGCGGTGTGGTGCGTACCGAGGGGCTGGACAGCCTCAAGGCCATGGGGCCTTTCGATGTGGTACTGGACCCGGTGGGCGCCAATTACGCCGAGTCCAACCTCAAGTTGCTGGCGCTGGACGGGCGTTGGGTGTTGATCGGCTTGATGGGCGGTCGCAAGGCCGAACTGGATCTGGCACTGGTACTGGGCAAGCGTATCCAGCTGCTGGGTTCGACTCTGCGTAGCCGCAGCGATCAATTCAAGGCTGACCTGCTCAGTGATCTGGGGCAGCAGGTATGGCCATTGTTCACTGAAGGTCGCTTGAGCCCGCAACTGGCCAAAACCTTTCCGATTGAAGAGGCTCAGGCGGCATTTGCCGAACTGGCAAGCAATCAGGTGTCGGGCAAGCTGGTGCTGGTGATAGACAGCAGCCTGAGCTGATCCTGGTGGGAGCGGGCTTGCTCGCGATGGTATCGACCCGGCGTGCCTGACAAGGCGCGGCGTCTGTATCGCGAGCAAGCCCGCTCCCACAGGTATTGAGGTGTCACTTCCAGTGATGGATCGGCCACCCGGCTTTTTCTGCCTGTTCACGCAATACCGGATCAGGATTCACCACGTGCGGGTGATCAACCTTGAGCAGCAGCGGCAAGTCATTGCGTGAGTCGGAGTAAAAGCTCGCGCCCTCAAGGTTTTCTTCCTGCTCATCCAGCCATTCCAGCAGGCGCGTGATCTTGCCTTCGCGGTACGTCAAGGTTCCCACGGTGTTGCCGGTGTAAAAGCCGTGTGCAACTTCCAGCTCGATCCCCAGCACTTCATCGATCCCCAGTCGCTCTGCAATCGGCTTTACCAGATGGGTGCCCGAGGCCGAAATCACCAGGATCCGGTCCCCTGCCTTGCGATGGGCCGCAATGGTTCTTGTGGCGTCGCTGAAGATGATCGGTTCGATGAAGTCTTCAACCCACGGCCCGACCAAGTGTTCAACCTCTTCGGGGGTGCGGCCTATCAACGGTTCCAGGCTGAAGGCCATGAACTCTTCCATGGCCAGCTTGCCTTGGCTGTAGGCGTCCATCAGCTCGTTGTTGCGCTGCATGAACGACGCGGGATCAACCCAGCCCAGGCGGCCCATCTGCTCGCTCCACAGGGTGGCGCAGTCGCCATGAATCAGGGTTTCGTCCAGGTCAAAAATTGCCAAAGCCATCAGCGCAACTCGCTCTTCAGTGAATTCAAGAACATCAGGCTACCTCACAAAGGGTGCTTGAATCGATGGACAGCGCCACACGCTGACCATCCGGATACAGATCACCGGGTGCCCGGTTGAGTACATCGACGATCAGTTGCACACCACGTGCCTCTACCCGGTAGCGGATGACGTTGCCCAGCAGGCTGTGGTTGAGGATCACCCCGTCGAGTTCGCCCTGCAGGCTCAGACCCACGGTTTCAGGGCGTATGGCGATGCGGCTGTTGATCGGGCGTTGCAGCAGGCGGCTGGCAGTTTCGGGGTCCAGCAGGTTGTAGTTGCCGATAAACCCGGCGGCGAATGCATCCACTGGCGCGGCATAGAGGGTTTGGGCATTGCCGCTTTGAACGATGTGGCCCTTGTTCATCAGGAATATCCGGTCGCTCATGACCAGTGCTTCTTCCTGGTCGTGGGTGACGAAAATCGTGGTCAGGCCCAGCTCGCGCTGAATAGTGCGGATTTGCTCGCGCAAGTGCTTGCGAATTCGCGCATCCAGCGCCGACAGCGGCTCATCCAGCAGCAACAGGCGCGGACGCGTGACCAGCGAGCGCGCCAGGGCCACGCGCTGGCATTGACCACCCGACAGCTGATGCGGGTAGCGCTTGGCAAAATCATTCAGTTCCACCAGTTGCAATGCTTCGGCCACGCGCTTGTTGCTGTCATCAGTGCTGACCTTCTGCATGCGCAGGCCGAACGCGACGTTTTGCTCGACGGTCATGTTGGGGAACAGCGCATAGCTTTGAAACACCATGCCGATGCCACGCTTTTGCGGGCTCAGCGGCACGATGTCCTGGCCATCGAGCAGGATTTTGCCACCGTCCACGGGCGTTAATCCCGCGATACAGCGCAGCAGCGTGGACTTGCCGCAACCGGATGGCCCCAGCAGGGTCACGAACTCGCCCTTGGCGATGCTGCAGTTGATATCGCTGAAAATCGCCGTGCCGGAATAGGATTTTTGCAGGTGTTCGACGCTGACGAAGCTCATTGGCTTTTGTCCTTGTTCAGGAAGGTGGCAACCCAGGTCAGCACCAATACAAAGAGGAAATAGGAGATCACCAGGGCGCTGGTGAAGTGGCCACTGCTGTTACGCATGTTGTTCAAGAACACCTGCAAGGTTTCGTAGCGGGTGCCCACCAGAATATTGGCGAACACAAACTCGCCAAACAGGAACGAGAACGACAGCAGCAGGGCAACCATCAAGCCTTTGCGCAAATTGGGCAGCACCACCAAAAACGCCGCCTGCCAGGTGCTGGCACCCAGCAGTTGGGCTGCGTCCATCAGGTCGCGCAGATTGATTGCCTGCAGGTTGTTGGTAATTGCCCGGTACATAAAGGGCAGCGCTACAGTGAAATAGCAGCCGATCAGAATCCAGGGGGTACCGACCATTTGCAGCGGGCCTGAACCGTAGAGCTGCAACAGGCCCACCGATGACACCACTGGCGGTACGGCGAAAGGCAGCAGGATCAGGATGTTCATCAGCGCATCGAGCCTGGGGAAGTGGTAGTGCACCACAAACAGCAGCGGCAGGATCAGAACGACGGACAGCACCAGCGCAGCAACGCACACCAGCAGCGACTGGCCGAAGGCCTTCAGGAAGCGCGGGTCGCTCCAGAGCTGGTCATACCACTTGAAGGTAAAACCGCTGGGCATGATGGTCGCTGACCAACTGCTGGAAATGGAATAAATCAGTGTGCCCAGCAGCGGCAGCAACAAGATCAGAAACAGCAGCCAGACCACGCTGCGGTGGTAAATGCCGGGGGAACCCGATTCAGCGCGCGACATGGTAGCTCCTCTTTAACAGCCACTGATGCACCAGGGTCACCAGGGTCATCAACCCCACCAGAATCACCGCCAGGGCACTGGCCATGTTCGGGTCCAGGCTGATATCCCCCGAGACCATTGCAGCAATACGGATCGGCAGTACGTTGAAGTTGCCCGTGGTCAATGCATACACCGTGGCGTAGGCGCCCAGTGCGTTGGCCAGCAGGATCACGAAAGTACCGAGCAATGCCGGGGTGAGGACGGGCAGGCCGATATGGCGCCAGAACTGCCAACTGCTGGCCCCCAGCAAGGACGCCGACTCGCGCCAGTCTTCGCGTACGGCATCAAAGGCGGGGTAAAGCAGCAGTACGCCGAGGGGAATCTGGAAGTAGGTGTACAGGATGATCAGGCCGGTCTTGGAGTAAAGGTTGAAATCCTCAATGATCCCGGCCTGTTTGAGCATGATCGTAATGCTGCCGTTAAACCCCAGCAGAATGATGAAGGCGAAGGCCAGCGGAACCCCGGAGAAGTTGCTGGTCATGTTGGCGAACGCGTTGACGAAATTGCGCAGCCGCGAATCCACCTTGCGCAAGGAGTAACTGCCCAGTATGGCGATCACAATGCCGAACAGACTGGACCAGAAACTGATCTCCAGGCTGTGCTGGATGGCTTGCAAGTAGAATTTCGAGTTGAAGATCTTGATGAAGTTGGCCATGCCCCAGCCGCTTTCTTCAGATTGCACGCTGTGGATCAGCACCCACACCAGCGGGGCAATTTGAAAAACGATAAAAAAAACGGCGAAGGGCACCAGGCACAGCAACGCAAGCCATTTGCCACGGCTCATGGCGCTGGCCTCAGCAGGTCGCGACACAACGGTTTGTCATGGGTCACACCCAGCAATTCGCAGATCGTGCCGCACAACTCGGTTTGTTTGGGGGTGACATCCGGGTTGAGGCTGAACGCATCGCCCAGTACAAACAGGGGGACCTCACGCTCTTCGGGCAGCAAACCGTTGTGTGAGCGGTCGTTGTTCATGCCGTGATCGGCTGTCACCAACACCTGATAACCGGCCTGCAGCCAGCCTTGCAGGTAGTCGGCCAGAATGATGTCGGCCGAGCGTGCACTGTTGCGGTATTGCGGGGTATCGAGGCCGTGCTTGTGCCCGGCATCATCAATGTTCATGGGATGAACCAGTAAGAAATTCGGTGTGTGCGCTAGACGCAGGCTTTCGGCGTCGGCGAACAAATGGGAGTCGGGGTAGTGATCGCTCCAGTAGAAGTGCCCGTGCTGAATCGGCAAATCGGCGGCAACGGTATGGCGGTCCCGGACCATCACAAATGGCGAGCGGTTATACAGTTCGCTGACCCAGTGATAAGCCGCGGCGGCCGTGCTCAGGCCACCGTCGCGAGCGTAATGGAACACGCTGCGCTGGTTGGACAGGCGCGACACATGGTTGTGCACGATGCCGCTTTCAATCGGCGGCACGCCGGTGAGGATGCACTCGTAAAGAGGGCGTGACAGCGCGGGCAATTCGCAAGTGAGCTTGTAGAGTGCAGCACGACCCGCCCCGACGTAGGCTTGCAGATGGCCCATCGCCTGGCGGGCTACCTCGTAATTCAAGCCATCGAGGACTACCAGGATAACGTTGTGTTTCATGTCCGGCGACTCCGCAAACAGAAGTAGCATGCCAACTGCGTAGTCGCTGCCGAGGAACGAAGGCTGCGAGCCTTTCGCAATCAAAGGCTCGCAGCCTGCGTTCCTTGGCAGCGACTACAGGTCTTGGTTCAGCGGGTTACTGCATATTGATGATGACTTCTTCCTGCCACAGTTGCGGCAGGGCCTTGGAGGTTTTTTCCCAGGCGTCAGCGTCCTTGATCGGGGTCACGTTTTTGTACTGATCGTTGGAGAGCAGCTTGGCTTGAACGTCATCAGGCAGCTTCAAGTGCTCGGCACGAATCGGCCGTGCATTGCCCCGCGCCAGGTTGGTTTGCCCGGCATCGCTGAAGATGAATTCGCGAGTCAGCTTGGCCGCGTTCGGGTGCTTGGCGTATTTGTTGATGATGGTGGTGTAGCCCGAGATCACCGAACCGTCCGATGGAATCAGCACCACGTAGTCATCCGGGTTGACCATTTTGGCTTTGTAGCTCAGGCCGTTGAAATCCCAGACCACGCCCACTTCCACTTCACCTTTTTCCATGGTGGCGATGGTCGGGTTGGCCAATGACAAGCGGCCTTGCTTGGCGATGTCGGCAAACATCAGCAGGGCAGGCTGGATGTTCTTTTCACTGCCGCCATTGGCCAGTGCAGCAGCCAGTACGCCGTTGGTGGCTTGCGCTGCGGTGCTGACGTCACCGATGGAAACCTTGTATTTGCCGGATTTCAGGTCAGCCCACTTGGTTGGAACTTCAGAGCCGTGCAGCAGCTTTTTGTTGACGATAAACGCAATGGTGCCGGTGTAGGCCAGCGCCCAGTTACCGTCTTTGTCCTTGGCCCAGTCCGGGATCTGGTCCCATGTGGTCGGCTTGTACGGCTGGGTCACGCCCTTGGCCACCGCAATCGGGCCGAAGGCCGCGCCTACGTCACCGATGTCGGCACTGGCGTTGTCTTTTTCAGCGGCGAACTTGGCCACTTCCTGGGCCGAACTCATGTCGGTATCGATGTGCTTGAGGCCATAGAGCTTGTTCAGATCTGACCACGTGCCTTTCCAGTTGGCCCAGTCATCGGGCATGCCGACGCTGTTGACCGTTCCCTCTGCCTTTGCTGCGGCTTCCAGGGCTTTTAAATCCACATCGGCGGCCATGGCCGATGTGCACAGGGCGATGCTTGAACCTAACAGTGATGCCAGGAAAAACCGTTTCATCCGAAGCTCCTTGGGCGTTTTCAACGCTGGGTTTTATTGCTCTTTTGCGGTGGGTTGGTCTAGGTCAGCAATACCTGAGCCAATTTAAGCCCGGCAGATGACACTTTAATGTCGGCACTGGTTGTGCAGGGGATGTTGCAGGTCCGTGTGAGTGTTTCGAGTAAGCGTAGACCATCGCGCAGGGCTTGATTGGCAAGGCCTGTGGCATTTTCTGATGGGCCTTGTCGCAGGCGCTGTCATGCAACAGTCATGTGCTCTGACTAGGCTTCGACTATCAAGGTTTGGTGATTTTTCAGGCCGTGCCTGCCCACATTTGGTGCTGGACTAGTCCAGTCAGGTAACGTTAATGCGAGAAGGTGTACCTAAAGCGGTGACCGCGATCAGTCGCACGCTCCAAGAGCAAATTGAGCACGGCCTGTTGGCGTGCGGCAGTCAGTTGCCGGCCGAACGCAAACTCAGCGAGTTGTTTGCCACTACTCGGGTTACGGTGCGCGAGGCGTTGCTTCAGCTCGAAGCCCAGGGGATGGTCTATCGGGAGGAGCGTCGCGGCTGGTTTATTTCGCCACCGCGCCTGGCCTATAACTTGATGCAGCGCAGCCACTTCCACGCAATGGTCACGGCCCAGGGGCGCGTGGCGTCCACTGAAGTGATTTCGGCGCGCCTGCTACCGGCCACGGCGGCAGTGTGCGACCGCTTGCAGTTGCCGGCCCTGTCCAGTGTGATCCAGATCTGCCGCGGCCGGCGCATTGACGGGAGGCTGGTGCTGTACGTCGAGCACTATTTGAACCCTCAGTATTTCCCTCGAATTCTTGAACTTGATCTCACCGGGTCGATCACCGAGCTGTATGCCCGGCATTACGACTTGCATTACGGTCGGGTGCGTTTCGAAATCGTACCCACATCATTGCCGATGCAAGCGGCAGCCACGCTCAAGGTTTCAACCGGCAGCCCGGGCTTGCAGATTGCGCGGGTCAATTATGACCAGCACGAACGGCTGATCGACTGTGACCTGGAATATTGGCGACATGATGCGATTCATGTCGGGGTGGATGTGCAGGAGCGTTGAATTTTCCCTGGTTTCTGGAGGCAACTCACTTTGTGGGAGCATCCAGGATCAATCCTTCTGCAACATTCCGCTGCCTGCGGTCACGACTTGTACGCTCAGGCGCGGGGTCGCCAGGTCAAGTCCGGCTTCATCCAGATGCCGCTTGAGGGACAGGTTGAACGCCCGCGACACTTCCCATTGCTTGATAGGCGCGGTCTTGAAACGGGCGCGCAGGATGGCGCTGCCCGACTCAAAGCTTTCGACCCCCTGGATCTCCAGCGGTGACCAGATATTGCGTCGCTGCAGTGGGTCGTTCCGCATTTTTTGCCCGACTTCACGCATCAGTTTGATCGCATCGTCGATGTCCATGTTATAGGGGATCGCAACCCGGAAGATGGCGTAACCGAATTCCCGGGAGTAGTTCTTGATGCTTTTGATTTCGCTGAACGGGATGGTATGCACGATGCCGTCGATATCCCGCAGGCGCACCGTACGAATCGTCAGCCCTTCAACCGTGCCCAGGTGCCCGCCGACATCGACGTAGTCGTCGATGGCCAGGGAGTCTTCAATGATGATGAACAGGCCGGTGATCAGGTCGGCAACCAGTGATTGCGCACCAAAGCCGATGGCCAGACCGATCACACCGGCACCCGCCAGCAGCGGGGTGACGTTCATGCCCATGTTGGCCAGGGCCACGATCAGCGCGATGATGAAAATCGCCACAAACAACACGTTGCGAATCAACGGCATCATGGTTTGGGCGCGGGCATTGGCCAGGCCTTTGCGCGAGCGGGTCAGTGCGTGGTGCACGGCGGTGTCGGAAAGAATCCAGATCAGCCAGGCAAACAGCAGCGTGCCGCCGAGGCTGAACAGTTTGACGCTGATCTCATGACCTTCGCCTTCGGTGAAGCTGATCAGTGACATGCCCCACACCCGCAGCCCCAGCTCGATGAATACCAGCCACACGATCAGATGCGCCAGGGTGTAGAGGAAGCTTTTCAAGCGCTCGGAATACAGCGCATGACGTTTGTGTCCGCGTTGCGGTCTTTGGGAATGACGTCGTACCAGCCCGTTGATCACCATGCACAGCACCACCAGCACGGTGCAAATCAGTGACTGGCGCAGCGCGGTGCTGGTATCGCCTGCCGAGACAAACGTCGCGACCAGAGAAATACCCACCAGAATCAGGGCCGGTATGAACCAGTAGGTCCCAAGGATATCGATGCTGTCGCTCAAGGCCCGTCGGGTCAGGCGACGCGACAATGGCTGGTTGCGAATCAGGTGGGCAATGGGGCGACGGAACCGGATGATAAACAGCCCGGTGGACAGGGCGGCCATTACATTGGCAAAGGTAGCGGCCGTATGGGCCAGATGCACACCCAGGGTGGCAACCAGTCGCGGGTCACTGAGTGCTTCGCCAAAGGCTGCAAAGCTGCCGATCCACCACAGGGGGCGAAACGCCTGATGCCGCAAAATATGCAGGGCACGATGGCGGTGGGGGCCATCGAGCAGTGAGAACAGGATGACGCAAATGGCCGAGAAGCAAGTGCCGATAACCAGTGCGTAAGCCAGCACCATCGCCAGGTCTTTGCCCAGCGACGAGGGCAGGGCGTAACTCATGTACACCGTGATCACCAGCGCCACCATCCACGGCCCCAGTTTGCGCAGGGCAAAGCGCAGCATGTCCACGGCCTTGGGGTGTTGCGGCAGTTCTTCGCTCAGTCCAAAGCGCACCCGGACACGGTGGCTGACCCAAATCAGCAGTGCCGCCGACAAACTCCAGATCATGATGATTAATGCAAAGCCAAAGATGATCGGCAGCCATTCGCTGGCGGGCAGCATCAGTGCCGACAGCTCTTCGTTGGCTTGGGAGATTTCCTTGGTCCAGCGAGAGGTCGGGCTGTCAGCGCCGGAGAACTGTTTTTCGAGGTCTGCCAGGGTGCTGCCGATCAGTCCCAGAACACCGATCTCGGCTTCAGGCTGGGCTTTTTTGGTGGCATCGCGCAGTTTTTTCAGATCGGCCAGCAGCTTGCTGCGCTGCTGATCGCTTTCGAGGTTTTTGATGACCTCGTCCAACGATTGGCCCAGCGGCTCGGCGGGTTGTGCCTGGGTTTTATCCGAACTGCCGAGCATGCCCGGCAAGCCAACGGCCTGTGCGCACGTCATGGGCAACAGCGTCAGCAGGCAAACCAGCAGGACATGGGGCAAGGCAAAAAGACGGAGAAACACTGGGCGATCAACCTCGAAGGGTGCGAATTGGCCGAGTGTACGCTAGGGCCCGTTCAATGGGCGAATGACACCACGCCTATTCGTTCAGCTTGGCGAGGATCTTGAAAACGATGGTGCCAAAAATCAGCAGCATGCCGCACCAGATCATCAGCACGCCGACGCCGCTACTGCGTTCGCGAAAGTTGAAGCCAATGGTGAGCAGCAGCATGCCGCAAACAATGGGAATCATCATGGAGTGGAACGCAGACGTCTCGAACATGGTTATGGACCTTTGGAAAGCAATGTTCCCAGTCTAGGTCGGTTTACGCAGATGTGTGGTGATGTGTATCAAAAATGACTCAGCCATTAACTACAGGTGATGATCGACTGTGGGAGCGGCGGTGCGACGATTCGACTTGCTCGTGATGCAGATACCGCAGTTTTAAGGATAAACCGCGTTGCTGTCATCGCGAGCATGCCCCCTGCTTTGTTACGGCAACTGGTTGCTGGCGTAAAACGCGCTGAGCACTTTGACCAGATGCGCGAGGTCATGGCTGCCGGCCAGTTCGCGAATCGAGTGCATGGCGAATGTCGGCAGACCGATATCCACGGTACGTACACCCAGATGGCTGGCGGTGATCGGGCCAATGGTTGAGCCGCAGCCCATGTCGCTGCGCACTACAAAGCTTTGTACCGGGACTTCTACGGCCATGCACAAGTGGCGGAAGAACCCGGCCGTTTCGCTGTTGGTGGCGTAACGTTGATTGCTGTTGACCTTGATCACCGGCCCGGCATTGAGCTTGGGGCCGTGGTTGGCGTCGTGCTTGTCGGCGTAGTTGGGATGAACACCGTGGGCGTTGTCTGCCGATACCAACAGCGATTTCTGGATCGTACGTACGTACTCGTCGCCTTCAGGCAGTACGCGTTGCAGGATCTGCTCCAGCATCGGGCCATCGGCGCCGCAGGCTGAACAGGAGCCGACTTCTTCGTGGTCGTTGGCCACGAACAGGCAGGTTTCTTCGGTCTCGGTGGTGAGCAGGGCTTGCAGGCCGGCGTAGCACGACAGCAGGTTGTCCAGGCGAGCGCCGGCGATGAAGTCACCGTTAAGGCCAATGACCGCAGCACTTTGGGTGTCGTAGAAACTCAGCTCGTAATCGAGCACCACGTCGGCATTGAGGCCGTGCTCGCGGGCCAGTTGGTCGGCCAGCAGGGCACGGAAATCCACGCGCTCGTCGCCAGCTACCTGGGCCAGAATCGGCGGCAGCTCGGTTTGCGGGTTGATCGCCCAACCTTCGTTGGCGGTGCGATTGAGGTGGATCGCCAGATTGGGAATGGTCGCAATCGGTGCCTTGAAATCGATCAGCTGGCTTTCGACCTGGCCGTCGCGGCGGAAGGTCACGCGTCCGGCCAGAGACAAGTCGCGGTCAAACCATGGCGCGAGCAGGGCACCGCCGTAGACTTCTACGCCCAGTTGCCAAAAGCCCTGGCGTTGCAGTTCAGGCTGTGGCTTGACGCGCAGGCATGGGCTGTCTGTGTGAGCGCCGACCATGCGGATACCGCCCTGGAGCGGCGAGTGACGACCCAGCTTGAACGCAACGATCGACGAGTCATTACGGGTGACGTAATAACGACCGTTGGCTTCGGTGAACCATGTTTCGCGTTCGTCGAGGCGCTGGTAACCGGCAGCCTCCAGGCGCTGAACAAGACTGGCAGTGGCATGAAAGGGGGTAGGGGAGGCCTTCAGAAAGTCGATCAGGCCTTGGTTCAACTCTTCGCGCATAAGTTACTCCAGACAGCAAGGCCGCGAGTTTAGCGCATTGATCGCAAGATTTGATCCCAATCGAACATCATTCACGTAGTCGCTGCCGAGGAACGAAGGCTGCGAGCTCTGGATGGTTAAAAGCTCGCAGCCTTCGTTCCTCGGCAGCGACTACGTCAGGTGGTCATGCCTGCAGTCAAAACGGTGCCGGGCACTCAAAGCGCAGGCGTTCGCCGGTTTGCGGGTGAGTAAAACTCAGCATGCTCGCGTGCAGGCACAAGCGAGGCCATGCGGCCAAGGCTTGCGGATGGGCATACAGGCCATCGCCCAGCAACGGGTGGCCGATAGACAGCATATGGACGCGCAACTGGTGCGACCGGCCGGTAATCGGCGTCAGTTCTACGCGGCAGTAATCGCCGCAACGCTCCAGCACTTTCCAGAAGGTCAGCGCGTTTTTGCCAAACTCGTGGTCGACCACGTGCCGGGGCTTGGTCGGCGGGTCGTAACGCAGGGGCAAGTCGATGCTGCCACTGTCGAGCTCGGGTTGACCCCAGGCCAGCGCGGTATAGGCCTTTTCGGTTTCACGGTCGTGAAATTGACGGGACAGTTCGCGGTGAGTGTCAGCATCACGGGCCAGCAGAATGATCCCGGAGGTTTCCCAGTCCAGACGGTGGACGATGCGCGCTTCGGGGTAGCCGTTTTCTTGCAGGCGGGTGATGAGGCAGTCCTTGTTGTCATCGGCCCGGCCGGGCACCGACAGCAACAGGGTGGGTTTGTTGACCACGAGGACGCCAGCGTCCTCGTGGATGATGTGAATATTGGACAACGGCATTAAAACAGCCTCTTAACAAACACCAACGGCGACGAGGGAACCTTCCCGGCAGGGAAGGCGCCCAAGTCGCCGCGGTGTCAGCCGGATCGATTAACGATCAGGCAGTGTGATGTTGAGTTCCAGAATCGAGCAGCTACCCTCGTTCTCCAGGGCGATCTGTACTTGATCATCCCCGATGTTGACGTATTTGCGGATCACCTCGACCAGCTCTTTTTGCAGGGCTGGCAGGTAGTCCGGGGTGCTGCGTTGGCCACGCTCGTGCGCCACGATGATCTGTAGACGCTCTTTCGCGACCGACGCGGTGGATGGCGTTTTGCGGGTACGAAAGAAGTCAAAAATGTTCATTGTCTAGTTGCCTCCAAACAGGCGCTCGAAGAATCCCTTCTTCTGTACATCCAGGAATCGGTGCTCCACGGTTTTGCCCAGCAGGCGATCAACCGCATCGCTGTAGGCCTGACCGGCGTCGCTCTGATCATCAAGGATCACGGGTACGCCCTGGTTGGATGCCTTCAATACCGCCTGGGATTCAGGAATCACGCCCAGCAGGGCAACGGCCAGAATTTCCTTGACGTCTTCAACGCCGAGCATTTCGCCCTTGGAAACACGATCCGGGTTGTAGCGGGTCAGAAGCAGGTGTTCCTTGATAGGGTCCTGGTTCAGTTCGGCGCGGCGCGATTTGCTGGCCAGCAGGCCCAGCATGCGGTCGGAGTCACGTACCGAGGACACTTCCGGGTTGGTCACTACAATCGCTTCATCAGCGAAGTACATGGCCAGGTGAGCACCGGTTTCGATGCCAGCCGGTGAATCGCAGACCACGTATTCGAAGGTTTCCTTAAGTTCCATCAGAACTTTTTCAACGCCTTCCTTGGTCAGCGCATCCTTGTCACGGGTCTGGCTGGCGGCCAGCACGTAGAGATTTTCCAGGCGCTTGTCTTTGATCAGTGCCTGCTGCAGGTTGGCTTCGCCGTTAACCACGTTGACGAAGTCATACACCACGCGGCGCTCGCAACCCATGATCAGGTCGAGGTTACGCAAGCCAACGTCGAAGTCGACGATCACTGTTTTGTGGCCGCGCAGAGCGAGGCCGGTACCGATAGCGGCGCTGGTGGTGGTCTTACCCACACCACCCTTGCCGGATGTAACCACTAGAATCTTGGCCAAGGTGTTTCACCCCTAAGGAAAAAGGACTTTTTAGCCCCTGAATAACATCTCTATAAACGACTGCAGGCAAACAGCCTTGGCGGGTCATCATCCGAGAGCGTAAACGCTGTTTGGGTGTTGGTTGCCTACAAGGTGAAATCTGTTTTCTCTACGAAATTGAGATGCTTGGAAAATGGCGAGAGTATCCGTTAAAGACGGGTGATGTTCAACATGTCACTTGACAGACTGATCTGAACGCCTGTTCCCCACAGCGGATCTCTTCGCAGGTCTTCAGATACCTTGTACTTGCCTGCAATCGACACCAGTTCGGCGCTCAACTGCTGGCAGAAAATCCGCGCCTTGGTGTTGCCTTTATGGCCAGCCAGCGCTCGGCCACGCATTGGCCCGTACACATGGATGTTGCCATCGGCCATAAGTTCCGCACCGGGGCTTACCGAGGCGATAACCACCAGGTCACACCCCTCGGCATACACCGTCTGACCGCCACGTACGGGGCTGGTGATGATTTTGGTCGGCTTGATGGTCGGCTCGGGCGGTTTTTCGGGTTTTTTCGGCGCGACGACTTCGACAGGGTCAATCGGTCGCTCGCGAGCGCCTGAAGGCGGAAGCACCGGCAGATCGATGGCAATGGCCGCTGCGATGTCTTCAATGCGATTGGCGCGAAGGGCCAGGGTGCGCAGACCATGCTGACGACACACGCGCATCAGCCCCGGCAAATCGATAGCCCCTTCGCCGGCAGGCAGTTTGTCCAGCGCCAGGACGAGCGGGGTGTTACTGAAAAAATTAGGCGCCTGGGCCACTTTGGCCGCCAGTTGACGGTCAAGGGCTTCAAGGTCGTAGTGCGCCAGTTCCAGCACCGTAATGGCGAGCATACTGCCCTTTAACTGGAACACAGGGGCTTGGTCTAGCGATTCGGTTTGGCTCATGGTTGCTTAACGCGACTTGTCACTTAAAGTGCTGAGACTTATAACGAGAACGCCCGCAAGCCGCAAGCCGGGTCGAACGTTGTAGAATGCCCGACCCTTGTGTCTGTCCGGAATCATTAATGGATCGCCCGCGTTTTCGTGCTGTTTTTTTTCATCCGCGCTTTTGGCTGCTATGGCTGGGGCTGGGCGTGCTGTGGCTGGTTGTTCAACTGCCTTATAAAGTACAACTGTGTATCGGCCGAGGGCTGGGTGCGTTGATGTACCGGGTGGCCGGTGATCGTCGACGCATTGCGTCGCGTAACCTTGAGCTGTGCTTCCCCGAGAAAACGGCCGCCGAGCGCAAGCAGTTGCTCAAAGACAACTTTGCCTCCACCGGTATCGCGTTTTTCGAGATGGCCATGAGTTGGTGGTGGTCCAAACCACGACTGGCCAAATTGGCCCATGTCGAAGGGCTGGAGCATCTCAAGCAGGCTCAGCTGGAAGGCAGGGGCGTCATCCTGATGGCGTTCCACTTCACCACGCTGGAGATTGGCGCTGCCTTGCTCGGCCAGCAGCACACCATCGACGGCATGTACCGGGAACACAAAAACCCGCTGTTCGACTTTATCCAGCGTCGTGGGCGTGAACGGCATAACGTCGACTCCCTGGCGGTTGAGCGCGATGACGTACGCGGCATGCTCAAGTTGCTGCGCTCCGGCCGGGCGATCTGGTATGCACCCGATCAGGACTACGGCGCCAAGCAAAGTATCTTCGTGCCGTTGTTCGGCATTGAGGCCGCCACGGTTACGGCTACCAGCAAATTTGCCAAACTGGGCAAAGCTCAGGTTGTGCCCTTTACTCAACAACGACTGGCCGACGGCAGTGGTTACAAGTTGGTCATTCATCCTCCCCTGAAGGATTTCCCCGGAGACAGCGATGAGGCCGATTGCCTGCGAATCAATCAATGGGTCGAGCGGGCGGTGCGCGAGTGCCCCGAGCAATACCTGTGGGCCCATCGCCGGTTCAAGACCCGCCCACCGGGCGAGCCCAAGCTCTACGACAAACGCGGCTGAGGCAACTCGGGCCCAGGCCTGCCCGCAGTGACGTCAGTCGCACCGGTCACGGGCCTGATCCTGTCTGGCGGTGGGGCGCGTGCGGCCTATCAGGTTGGCGTGCTTACGGCGATTGCCGAGCTGCTGCCTGCCGGTGCGCCAAACCCGTTTCCAGTGATCGTCGGCACCTCCGCAGGGGCGATCAACGCAGTTAGTCTGGCCAGCGGGGCGATGGATTTTACCCGTGCGGTCGAGCACCTGACTGCGTTCTGGAAGGGCTTTGAAAGTCGCCGCGTATTGCGCAGCGACTGGCCGGGGGTGCTGCATCAGGCCAGTCGATTCGTGGGGCACAGCCTGCTCGGGCTGGGCTCCCACGTTCCGGTGGCATTGCTTGACAGCTCACCCCTGCGGGATCTGCTGCGGGACAAAATCAACTTTCCCGGCATTGAGCAGGCGATTGCCGGGCAGCACCTGCGCGCCGTGGCTGTCACGGCGTTTGGTTACTCGTCGAGTCAGGCGGTGACCTTTTATCAAGGCAAGGGCACGATCAATGGCTGGTTGCGTCATCGGCGCATCGGCATGCCTACGGCGTTGACGGTAGAGCACTTGCTGGCCAGTTCGGCGATTCCGCTGCTCTTTGCCCCGGTAAAACTGGGCGAAGAATACTTTGGCGACGGTGCCGTGCGCCAATCGGCGCCAATCAGTCCGGCCCTGCATCTGGGGGCCAGCCGGGTGCTGGTGGTGGGGGTGAGCGGCAACCCGCGAGGGCCGGATATACAAGATGGTCAGCCGCGTTTCTACAACGCTCAACAACCCACCCTGGCGCAAATTGGCGGTCACATGCTCAACAGCACGTTTATCGACAGTCTGGAGAGCGATATCGAACTGCTGGAGCGCCTGAACCACTTCAGCCGCTTGCTGCCCAGACAGACCGACAACCTTGGCCTGTCGCCCGTGGAAGTGCTGGTGATCGCGCCGAGTCAGCCCATAGACGAAATCGCCGCCCGCCATCGACATGAATTGCCTGCAGCACTACGCATGTTTCTGCGGGGCCCCGGTGCGACCAAAACCAGTGGCGCAGGGGTGCTGAGTTATTTGCTGTTCGAGTCTGGCTATTGCCGGGAGTTGATCGAGCTTGGGCGTCGGGATGCGATGGTCAAGCGTGATGCGTTGTGCCAGTTTTTGCGGGTTTGAAGGATTAGGCTTTGTAGTCTCTGCCGAAGGCTGCGATAAAGCCCGCAAGGGCCTTTCACGCAACATTCAGGAGAACGGGTTGCTACGCAACCCTTCGCAGCCTGCGGCAGCGACTACGGGGTTTGCATACAACGCTACTCCGCAATCTGCAGTTTGCGGGCTTCGGTATAGATATAGCGCAGCTTGTCGTACTCAAACGGCGAGTCGAACTGGCCATAGCGGAAGCTGGTGTTGTAGCGCTTGTCGACCGCGCCCAGCACCCAGATTTCGGGATGGCGGGTACTTTCGTGAGGCACGTTGAGGAAGTTGATTTCCTGATTGACGCCAAAGTCGACCGCAAGGCCCGTGGTGTCGCGCAGGTTGGATGGGCCCAGGATCGGTAGCATCAGGTAGGCACCACCCGGTACGCCGTAAAAGCCCAGGGTCTGGCCGAAGTCTTCGCTCTGACGGGGCAGGCCCATCGCGGTGGCTGGATCCCACAGCCCGCCGATGCCTATTGTCGTGTTCAGCAACAGTCGCCCCGTAGTTTCCAGCGAGCGATGGCCCTTGAGCTGCAGCAGGCTGTTGAACAGGTTGGGCACATCCCCCAGGTTTTTGAAAAAGTTGCTCACGCCAGTGCGCAGAAAACTTGGCGTGACGTAGCGATAGCCATTGACCACCGGCAGGAAGACCCACTGATCAAAGCGGTAGTTGAAGTGGTAGATCCGGCGGTTGAGCGGTTCCAGCGGGTCATAGATGCTCAGCGCGTTCATGGTGGCGCGTTCAAACTCGCGCTGGTCCAGGCCCGGATTGAACTTCAGCAGTTTCAACGGCTGGGTGAAGCCGTCGACATCGGGTGTGAGCTCCGTGTGAGCCTTGCTGTTATCCGCTTGGGCGAAGCCTGCGCCGAGCAGGGCGGCGAGAAGCAATAATTGTTTAGCCACGGAAGAACTCCAGCATATCGTCAGCGTTGACACGGTAGTTGAGATTGCCGCAGTGGCCACCATATGGGTAAACCGTCAGGCGATTGCCGAAGGTCTTGCGCAGGAATCCCAGATCGCCTGGCCCCAGGATGATGTCGTCGGCGTTATGCATGACGGCAATTTTCGGGCTGTTTTTCAGGTAGTCCTGAAGTGCATACAGACTGACCTGGTCAATCAGTTGCAACAGGCTGCCGCCATCGGTTTTGGCGCGCCACATCGGAATCACCTGTTCAGTCAGGTAGCAGTCGAAATCACACTGCAACGAGCGCTTGAGGAACGGTGTCAGGCTGGTGCCTTCGGTGATCGGGTAATTGGGCGGCGTAATCAGACCGCGGCGGTTGATCAGGTCCGAGGTGAACACGATATCGGCCGACGAGAAGCGGAAAACGGTGCCGATCAGCATCGCCATCTGTTCGTTGGTCAGACGCTCCTTGGAATTTTGCAGGTCATAGACCAGGGCCGCATTGAGGTCCACATGGCCTTTGTCCTGGAAGTAGCGGGTCAGCTTGCCCAGTACCAGTTCGTAGAATGTCGTGGTGTTGTTGATGCCTTTGACCTCTGTCTGCACCAGCTTGTCGAGGTTGCTGATGGAGGTGAAGAGGTTGACCGGGGGGTTGAGCATCAACACTTTCTTGAAATTGAAACTCTTGCGGGTTTCATCCAAGTGGCTGACGAACGCTGCGTCCAGTGCTCCCAGGCTATAACCGGCCAGGTAGTAGTCGGTCACCGGGACGTGGGCCTGTTGGGCGCGCACGGCTTGCATCACGTGATACAGATCCTCGGCGTCATACTGGCTGATACCGGGGGTGGCCAGGCGCGAGGCCGCACTCATGAAGTCGTAGCTGGTCGGTGATGACAGCTGCACAACGTGGTAACCCTCTTGGTAGAAGAGTTTTTTCAGGTACTCGTTGAGGCTGCTGTCGTAAGCCGCACCGGTACCGGCAATCAAAAACATCAGCGGCGCCGGGTGATCCTGTTTGGCCATGCGGTAAGTCAGCTTTTTCACGGCCCAAAAGTTGGCGGGCAGCGTGAACTCGCGTTCGGGGCGCAGGCTCAGGGTGTAATCCGATTGATTGATGTCGTCTTCGTCAGGCAGCAGCGGGCGCATTTGCGGCGGCGTGGTGGCAATCGTGGCTTCAAACGGATTGGTGATCGGGTAGCCATAAGTTGCGGGATCGACATCGACCGCCTGCGCGGACGCACTCAAGATAAGGCTGCCAAGCAAGGCAACGAGGGGCAGAGAACGTAGCATGAAGACTATCCCTAAGAAGGTGCGCAAAAGATTCGCAGGCTATGACCACAGGGCTAGTGCTGAAGTGCCATATGGCGGCACTAAAAAACCCAAAAGAGTCTCGAAAAGGCAAAAAGCCACTCAAGATACACGCTGAATGACTTTAGTTAACAGATATCTCATTGCAAGGCTTGCATAGGCAAGGATGGGGATTAAGCTGGGCGCCGCTTTTGTCTATCGGAGTTTTTATGCGACCTCGTTTGCCGTTGATCTTGCTGCTTATCGCCCTGCCTGTATGGCTGGCAGCCAGTTATGGGTTGCGTTACGGCTTGATGGAAGACCCGCAGTGGGTTGGGACCTGTGTGGCCGAGGCTGCGCGTTGGGAGTGCCAGCTGCGTTCAAACCTGGGGTTGTTGATTCATTTCAGGGTGCTGGGTTGGGTTGCGTTGGTGCTGTCGATTGTCGCGTTTTTTGTGCGCGGGCACGTCGGCCGTGCGCTGGCGGTACTGGCCTTGTTGTCCGGTTTGCCTGCGCTGGCGCTCTACAACGCCAGCCTGGCAGTGTTTGCCGTTGTGATCGCCGGGTTGCGACTGGTTCGGGCGGCCAGGTAAGGCAATAGGAGCGGGCTTGCTCGTCAAGGCATCAACAACGCGGTCTGCCTGACAGATCGCGTCGCCTCTATCGCGAGCAAGCCCGCTCCCACAAGGTTGGGCGTTACGCTTTCTGTCGCACGCTACGCCACAATGCCATCACCATCAGAATGCTCACCAATGCCCACATCCAGGCCTGTTCGTTGTTCAGGCCCTCGCGGTACAGCTGCAGCGGTATGCCTGCGCCGATGATCAATGCCAGCAGGCCGAATTCACGGCGTGGTCCGTGTACCGGACGCAGCAGGTAAACCAGTGCAGGCAGTATCAGTGCTGCACTCGGGAAGCTGCGATAGCGCGGTTCAAACACCAGCCCCAGCATCATCACCGCACCGGCAAACCCTGCCGCTGCCAGCCACCAGCCAGCACGGCGCTCCAGCACATTGAACAGGCGCTCGCGCCAACCTTCTTTCTGGCCCAGAGCCAGCGCTGCATGTACCAATACAATCAGGTTCAAGCCGACCAGCAGGCCGGCCCAGGACCACTCTCCGGCATAGCGGCTGGTCACGG
Organism: Pseudomonas sp. NKUCC02_KPG; assembly: GCF_019345465.1. Lineage (GTDB taxonomy): Bacteria > Pseudomonadota > Gammaproteobacteria > Pseudomonadales > Pseudomonadaceae > Aquipseudomonas. The sequence goes on along the minus strand of NZ_JAHKRC010000004.1, from coordinate 272,355 downwards.
AGGCCAGTTCTGCCCAGGCCACGATGCTGCATCCCGCCACAGCGCCCAGTGCTGGCAGCAGCAGGGCTGAGCGTGGCGTGCGAACACGCCCGCCAAGCACCAGAGTGCTCAGAAACACCAGCGCACCCAACCCAAGCCAGGCAGGCCAGTGCGGCAGATTGGAAACTGGACCGGCCAGAATGCCCTTGTCCTGACGGTCCGCATCAAACAAGCCCCAATAGCCGCCAACTGCGCCTTCGCTGCCGCGCTTCCAGGGTTGGTCGAAGGCTTCGATCAGGTTGTACTTCCAGCCGTTTTGCTCGGCCAGGGTGACAAAACCGCGAATGTATTTGGCTTCATTGACCCGGCCGGGTACGGCGGTTTCGCGCTGGCGTCCTTCGCTGGGCCAGCCGGTCTCGCCGATCAGGATGTCCTTGGGCGCAAATTTGTTGCCGAATACCTGGCGGATCTGCGCGACATGGTTCACCGCTTGATCAATGCCTGCAGGGTCATCTTCCCAGTAAGGCAACAGGTGAATGGTCAGGAAGTCCACCGCCGGGGCGATTTCCGGATGCTGCAGCCAGAACTCCCAAACATCTGCATAGGTCACGGGTTGCTTGATCTGGCTTTTCACCTTGTCGATCAGCTTGACCAGTTGTGGTGCGGTGACTTCTTTGCGCAGCAAGGCCTCGTTGCCAACGATGACCGAACTGACGACGTCCGGGTTGGCATTGGCCGAGGCGATCAGGGCGTCGACTTCCTGTGCGGTGGCAACCGGGTCGCTGCTGACCCAGGCCCCGATCATCAGCTTCAGGCCGTGTTTGCGTGCAAGGTCTGGCAGGCCTTCAAGACCTGCCTGCGAATAGGTGCGGATGCACTGAAAGCGCGTGGCCAGCAACGCCAGGTCCGCGTCCATGCGCTCGGCCCGAGGCACGAAAGGCTGGTCGAACGGTGATTGGTCCTTGTCGAACGGCGTATACGACGCACATTGCAGTTTATGGGTCGGTGTTGCGGCATCAGGCAAAATCACCGGTTGGCCAAGGCCGTACCAGAAACCGGCAATGGCAAACATGCCCAGCAAGCAGGCAAGGAGATAAGGCAGCACGGGGAAGCGGGCAGTCGCAGACATGGTCGGGCCGTATGGGAGCAAAGCCGCGCATCTTACCTGCAATTGAGCAGGTGCAGCGCCCGCGTATAATTTTGACATGCAAAGTTCGGGCAGCCATCTGGGCAAAGCACGCAGGTATCAAATGGGTGTAGTGGCAATGTCGTTGCTGGTTGTATGGGGGTCGTCGTCAGAGCAGGACGGCAAGCAGTCGCGGTTGATGATCGGGTGCAAGTGATACGGGGTAGAAAAACCTTGTAGGAAACTTGAAGTGGCCCGGCACTCGTCGGGCCCGGCACTGTGGGGAATCAAAGATGAAGATGCGACGTATTTTGAGCGCGGGAGCAGCCTTGGTGCTGGCGATGAGTGCGGGCCTGGCGAGCGCCCAGAGCAAGCCGACCCTGAATATTGGCTATGTGGATGGTTGGTCGGACAGCGTGGCAACTACCCATGTGGCTGCCGAAGTCATCAAGCAAAAGCTGGGTTATGACGTGAAACTGATGCCCGTTGCGACCGGCATCATGTGGCAGGGCGTGGCCACGGGGAAACTGGACGCCATGCTGTCTGCCTGGTTGCCCGTTACTCATGGCGAGTACTGGGCGAAGAATAAAGACAAGGTGGTCGACTACGGGCCCAACTTCAAAGATGCAAAAATTGGCCTGATCGTTCCTGAGTATGTAAAGGCCCAGTCCATTGCCGATTTGAAGGGCAGCGACGAGTTCAAAAACAAGATCGTCGGTATTGATGCCGGCTCAGGTGTCATGCTCAAGACCGACCAGGCAATCAAGGATTATGACCTCAAGGGCTACAAGCTACAGGCAAGTTCCGGAGCGGCAATGACCTCGGAACTGGGTCGTGCCTATGCCAAAAACGAACCGATTGCCGTGACCGGCTGGGTGCCGCACTGGATGTTTGCCAAGTGGAAACTGCGTTTTCTCGAAGATCCCAAGTCCGTGTATGGCGCTGCAGAAACCGTTAATAGCATTGGCAGCAAAGAACTGGGTAAAAAAGCACCTGAAGTTGCAGAGTTTCTGGAGAAGTTTTCCTGGAACTCAAAAGATGAAATTGGTGAAGTAATGCTGGCTATTCAAGAGGGGGCAAAGCCTGAAGCGGCGGCCAAAGAGTGGGTCGCCAAGCACCCTGAGCGTGTGGCCGAGTGGACAGCTAAATAATCGCGAAGCGTCTAGCTCGCAGTACACAAGACCGCCTGGTGTTTACATCAGGCGGTTTTTGCATTTCTGGAGTTTCATGCTTATGTGCATCGTCCTTGCAGACTAGATAAAACGCGGGCTGCAGCTGATTCAGGGCTCTACTACTAAAGTCGTCTGGAATTGAATGTGCGGCGCCCTAATAGTGAAAACGTTCCATCTCATCTGTGCTGCGAGGACAAAAATAATGAACGACAGCATTTACCTCTCGATTCAAAACAGCCCGCGTTTCAAGGAGCTGGTTAAAAAAAGAGAGCGGTTCGCCTGGATTCTCTCGGCAATCATGCTCGGACTATATGCCGCCTTTATCCTGTTGATTGCTTATGGGTCACACATCATGGGGACCAAGTTGAGTCCCGGTTCGTCTATTACCTGGGGTATTCCGATTGGTGTGGGGTTGATTGTTTCAGCCTTCATTCTTACCGGTATCTATGTGCGCCGGGCCAATGGCGAGTTTGATGAGCTGAACAATGCAATTCTCAAGGAGGCAGGGCAATGATCGGGCGCCTATTGGCAACACTGGGCGTTGCAGCCCTTGCACCTGCGGTCTGGGCGGGAGAGGCCCTGACCGGCGAAGTGCAGAAGCAACCGCTTAATATCGCGGCGATCATCATGTTCGTCGTTTTTGTGGGTGCGACTCTGTGCATTACGTACTGGGCGTCAAAGCGTAACAAGTCTGCTGCCGACTACTATGCTGCGGGCGGCAAAATTACAGGTTTTCAGAACGGCCTGGCGATTGCGGGCGACTATATGTCCGCCGCCTCCTTCCTGGGTATTTCCGCGCTGGTTTACACCTCTGGCTACGATGGCCTGATCTATTCGATCGGCTTTCTGGTGGGTTGGCCCATCATCCTGTTCCTGATCGCAGAGCGTTTGCGTAACCTGGGCAAGTACACCTTTGCTGACGTTGCCTCGTACCGTTTGGGTCAAACCCAGATCCGCTCGCTGTCGGCTTGCGGTTCATTGGTGGTGGTTGCGTTCTACCTCATTGCGCAAATGGTCGGTGCCGGCAAGCTGATTCAGCTGCTGTTCGGCCTGGACTACCACGTTGCGGTGATCCTGGTAGGCATTCTGATGTGCATGTATGTGTTGTTCGGCGGCATGCTGGCCACTACTTGGGTGCAAATCATCAAAGCGGTGATGTTGTTGTCGGGTGCGACGTTCATGGCCGTGATGGTAATGAAACACGTCAACTTTGATTTCAATGCCTTGTTTGCCGAAGCCGTCAAAATTCACCCTAAAGGTGAGGCGATCATGAGCCCGGGCGGCCTGGTTAAAGACCCGATCTCGGCCTTTTCCCTCGGTCTGGCCCTGATGTTCGGTACTGCCGGCCTACCACATATCCTGATGCGCTTCTTCACCGTTAGCGATGCCAAGGAAGCCCGCAAGAGCGTGTTCTACGCAACTGGCTTTATCGGTTACTTCTACATCCTGACCTTCATCATCGGTTTTGGCGCGATCATCCTGGTCAGCACCAACCCTGCATTCAAAGACGCTGCTGGCGCCTTGCTGGGCGGTAACAACATGGCGGCCGTGCATCTGGCTGATGCGGTGGGCGGCAGTATGTTCCTGGGCTTTATCTCGGCCGTAGCCTTCGCCACTATCCTTGCGGTAGTTGCGGGTCTGACCCTGGCCGGTGCCTCGGCGGTGTCTCACGACCTTTATGCAAGCGTAATCAAGAAGGGCAAGGCCAACGACAAGGATGAGATTCGCGTTTCCAAGATCACTACCATCGCCCTGGCGGTGCTGGCGATTGGCTTGGGCATCCTGTTCGAAAGCCAGAACATCGCATTCATGGTGGGCCTGGCGTTCTCCATTGCTGCGAGCTGCAACTTCCCTGTGCTGCTGCTTTCCATGTACTGGAAAAACCTCACCACTCGCGGCGCCATGATTGGCGGCTGGATGGGGCTGGTCAGTGCGGTTGGCTTGATGATCCTGGGCCCGACCATCTGGGTGCAGATCCTGCATCATGAGAAAGCAATCTTCCCTTACGAGTACCCAGCACTGTTCTCCATGATCATTGCGTTCGCGGGTATCTGGTTCTTCTCTATTACCGACAAATCCAAGGCGGCAGAGAAAGAGCGTGCGTTGTTCTTCCCGCAGTTTGTGCGTTCGCAGACGGGTCTTGGGGCGAGCGGGGCGGTGGATCACTAATCAGCGGCAGGCGTTATGTGTAAAGCAATCCCCCTGTCGTGAGGCAGGGGGATTTTTTTGTGTTGAGGTTTGGTGGGAGGGGGCTTGCTCGCGATGGCAGCACTGCGGCCTGTCAAGCGGGCCACGGCGATACCGTCGCTCCCACAGCAGTCAGTTCTGCACAGGGTTAAAACGGCGCAAAACAAAAACGGCCTCTATATATAGAGGCCGTCTTGTGTGCAGCTAAGACTATATCGTGGGATATGCCTTACTTGCGGTCTTCCAGGTTGGTCAGGTCACGCTGCTCGTAACCGGTGTACAGCTGGCGCGGACGGCCAATCTTGTACGGGCTGGAGAGCATTTCTTTCCAGTGCGAGATCCAGCCGACTGTACGCGACAGGGCGAAGATCACGGTGAACATGCTGGTTGGAATGCCGATCGCCTTGAGGATGATCCCCGAGTAGAAGTCGACGTTCGGGTACAGCGAGCGCTCGATGAAGTACGGGTCGGTCAGAGCGATCTCTTCCAGGCGCATGGCCAGTTCGAGTTGCGGATCGTTCTGGATGCCCAGTTCTTTAAGCACTTCGTCGCAGGTCTTTTTCATCACTGTGGCGCGTGGGTCGCGGTTTTTATAAACCCGGTGACCAAAGCCCATCAGTTTGAACGGATCGTTTTTGTCCTTGGCCTTGGCGATGAACGTGTCGATGTTCGAAACATCGCCAATTTCGTCGAGCATGGTCAACACGGCTTCGTTTGCACCGCCGTGGGCAGGGCCCCACAGTGCGGCGATACCGGCAGCAATACAGGCGAACGGGTTGGCACCCGAAGAGCCCGCCAGACGCACGGTAGAGGTCGAGGCATTCTGTTCGTGGTCAGCGTGCAGGATAAAGATCTTATCCATTGCCTTGGCCAGCACCGGGCTGATCGGTTTGATCTCGCACGGTGTGTTGAACATCATGTGCAGGAAGTTTTCGGCGTAGGTCAGGTCGTTACGCGGGTACATCATGGGTTGACCCATGGAGTACTTGTAAACCATCGCTGCCAGGGTTGGCATCTTGGCAACCAGACGGATCGCGGAAATTTCGCGATGCTGCGGGTTATTGATGTCCAGGGAGTCGTGGTAGAAGGCCGAGAGGGCGCCGACTACACCGCACATGACCGCCATCGGGTGGGCGTCACGACGGAAGCCGTTGAAGAACGTCTTCAACTGCTCGTGAACCATTGTGTGGTTCTTCACGGTGCTGACAAATTGAGCCTTCTGCTCTGCAGTCGGCAGTTCGCCGTTCAGCAGCAGGTAAGCGGTCTCAAGGTAGTCAGAGTGTTCAGCCAGCTGTTCAATCGGGTAGCCGCGGTGCAGCAGGATACCGTTGTCACCATCAATATAGGTGATCTTCGACTCGCAAGATGCGGTCGACATGAAGCCAGGGTCAAATGTGAATCGGCCCGTTGCCGTTAGGCCTCGCACATCGATTACATCGGGACCCACGGTGCCAGTTAAAATGGGCAGCTCGACGGGGGCTGCGCCCTCGATGATCAACTGCGCTTTTTTGTCAGCCATGTGGCCTCCTATTTATGCTTGAAATCATCAGACAGACCCCCCACGCAGGGCCCGCACCACTATAGTGAGATAAATTTGAATGTCAATTTGCCTAAAGTCTTGCTGTACAAGGCTTTGGGGAGTCATTTTTCGCGAATATCCCTGCCGTTTACGCCTTTTATAGCCAGAGCGCAATGCGCTATTAGGGGGAGGTCTTTGCGTTGTCATTAGCGACCTAACTGTCTATACTCGGCAGCCGACCGCCAGGGGCTTTTGGGCCTGTTTAGATGGGGGTCGTCACTCCCGGGTGGTGGGTACCTGACCAGTGCGCATCCCAACAAACTTGCCCTGATTGTTAGGGGCTCTTCAGTGTGAAAAAAGCCGTGAATAGCCAACGACCTGTAAACCTAGACCTAAGGACCATCAAACTCCCCATCACCGGCGTTACGTCATTTCTGCACCGTGTATCGGGCATTATTCTTTTTCTCGGCCTGGGCATCATGCTTTATGCATTGAGCAAATCCCTGGGTTCGGAAGAAGGTTATGCCGAGGTGAAGGCATGCTTGACCAGTCCTCTGGCCAAATTCGTTGCGTGGGGCCTGCTCTCTGCCTTGCTGTATCACCTGGTTGCCGGTGTGCGCCACTTGATCATGGACATGGGCATCGGTGAGACGCTTGAAGGCGGCCGACTGGGCTCGAAAATTGTAATCGTCATTTCCGTGGTGATGATTGTTCTGGCGGGAGTTTGGATATGGTAACCAGCGTTACGAACCTGTCGCGTTCGGGCCTCTATGACTGGATGGCACAGCGTGTGTCTGCGGTTGTTCTAGCGGCTTATTTCATTTTCCTGATCGGATACCTCGTTGCGAACCCTGGCATTGGCTACGCCCAATGGCATGAGCTGTTTGCAAGCAACTGGATGCGTATCTTCAGCCTGCTGGCCCTTGTTGCTCTGGGCGCACACGCCTGGGTAGGCATGTGGACCATCGCGACCGACTACCTGACGCCAATGGCGCTGGGCAAGTCCGCGACAGCAGTACGTTTCCTCTTCCAGGCAGTCTGCGGCGTTGCAATGTTCGCTTACTTCGTCTGGGGTGTGCAGATTCTTTGGGGTATCTGATTCATGGCTAACACAGTTAATACACTTTCGTTCGACGCCATTATTATTGGCGGCGGCGGTGCTGGCATGCGCGCTGCTCTGCAGCTGGCACAAGGTGGTCACAAGACTGCCGTAATCACCAAGGTTTTCCCGACTCGTTCGCACACTGTATCGGCTCAGGGTGGCATCACCTGCGCGATCGCTTCTGCAGATCCGAACGATGACTGGCGCTGGCACATGTACGATACCGTCAAGGGTTCCGACTATATCGGTGACCAGGACGCTATCGAGTACATGTGTTCCGTAGGTCCGGAAGCCGTGTTCGAACTTGAGCACATGGGTCTGCCGTTCTCCCGTACCGAACAGGGTCGTATCTATCAGCGTCCTTTCGGTGGTCAGTCCAAGGACTTCGGTAAAGGCGGCCAGGCTGCCCGTACTTGCGCTGCAGCCGACCGTACCGGTCACGCGCTGTTGCACACCCTGTACCAGGCCAACCTGAAGGCTGGCACTGTATTCCTGAACGAATACTACGGTGTCGATCTGGTTAAGAACGAGGCTGGCGATTTCGTCGGCATGATCGTTATCTGCATCGAAACCGGTGAAACCTCCTACGTTCGCGCTAACGCCACCGTACTGGCGACTGGCGGTGCAGGTCGTATCTACTCTTCGACTACCAACGCCCTGATCAACACCGGTGACGGTATTGGCATGGCGCTGCGTGCTGGCGTGCCGGTACAGGACATCGAGATGTGGCAGTTCCACCCAACCGGTATTGCCGGCGCCGGTGTACTGGTTACTGAAGGTTGCCGCGGTGAAGGTGGATACCTGATCAACAAGCACGGCGAGCGTTTCATGGAGCGTTATGCTCCGAACGCCAAAGACCTTGCCGGTCGTGACGTAGTCGCTCGCTCGATGGTTAAGGAAATCATCGCGGGCAACGGTTGCGGTCCGGATGGCGACCACGTGATGCTGAAACTCGATCACCTGGGTGAAGAAGTTCTGCACAGCCGTCTGCCTGGTATCTGCGAACTGTCGAAAACGTTCGCGCACGTTGACCCGGTTCTGGCTCCAGTTCCAGTGGTTCCTACCTGCCACTATATGATGGGCGGCGTTGCCACCAACATTCATGGCCAGGCAATCACTCAGGACGCTGACGGCGTTGACCAGATCATCCCTGGCCTGTTCGCAGTGGGTGAAGTGGCTTGCGTATCGGTACACGGTGCCAACCGTCTGGGCGGCAACTCGTTGCTCGACCTGGTGGTATTCGGTCGTGCTGCCGGCCTGTTCCTTGAGCAGACCCTGAAAGAAGGCGTTGATTACGCTCGTCCGCGCCAGTCCGACATCGACGCTGCTCTGGCACGTCTGGATGGCCTGAACTCGCGTACCGACGGCGAAGACGTGGCAACCCTGCGTAAAGAGCTGCAGAGCTGCATGCAGAACTACTTCGGTGTATTCCGTACTGGCGAATACATGCAGAAGGGCATTGCCCAGCTGGCAGATCTGCGCAAGCGCATTGCCAACGTGAAAATCAACGATAAGAGCCAGGCGTTCAACACCGCTCGTATCGAAGCCCTTGAGCTGCAAAACCTGCTCGAAGTGGCTGAAGCGACTGCAATCGCTGCTGAAGTTCGTAAAGAATCGCGCGGTGCTCACGCCCGTGAAGACTTCGAAGATCGTGACGACGTTAACTGGCTGTGCCACACCCTGTACTTCCCGGGTGACAAGCGCGTAGCCAAGCGTGCGGTGAACTTCTCGCCGAAAACCGTTCCGACCTTCGAGCCTATGGTTCGGACTTACTAAGGGTGGCCGATATGTTGAAAGTCAGTGTTTATCGTTACAACCCTGATCAGGACGCCGCTCCGTTCATGCAGGAATTCGAGGTCAATACCCACGGTAAAGACCTGATGGTGCTGGACGTACTGGCCCTGATCAAAGAGCAGGACGAGGGTTTCTCTTATCGTCGCTCTTGCCGTGAGGGCGTTTGCGGCTCCGACGGCATGAACATCAACGGCAAAAACGCTTTGGCGTGCGTCACGCCACTGTCTGCTGTCGTTAAAGGCAACAAGCTGATCGTTCGTCCACTACCAGGTTTGCCGGTTATCCGTGACCTGGTCGTCGATATGAGCATCTTCTACAAGCAATACGAAAAAGTTAAGCCGTTCCTGCAGAACGATACTCCGGCTCCGGCCATCGAGCGTCTGCAATCGCCAGAAGAGCGTGAAAAGCTCGACGGTCTGTACGAGTGCATCCTGTGCGCTTGCTGCTCGACCTCGTGCCCGTCCTTCTGGTGGAACCCGGACAAGTTCCTGGGCCCTGCTGCACTGTTGCAAGCCTACCGCTTCCTGGCTGACAGCCGTGACACCAAGACCAGCGAGCGTCTGGCTTCACTGGATGACCCGTTCAGCGTATTCCGCTGCCGCGGGATCATGAACTGCGTAAACGTGTGTCCGAAGGGCTTGAACCCGACTAAGGCCATCGGTCACGTGCGTAGCATGCTGCTGCAAAGCGGCGTGTGATCCAAGGCTGTACCGCAGGACCGCTTTAACCGTAAATGCTGCGGCGCAGGCTTCAACCGGCGCCGTAGTTTTAACCTGAGCAACAGCTCAAAAGCTGCGGCTCTTATTTTGAAGAAATGAGACCAGCAGGGGCATCCGGGCTGGTACCCGGACTATCAGCGTGATCCTAAGTGGCTTGTTTTAGTCGCTGTATTCGGACTTTCTCAAGCATGCTCTGGTGTTCTCGTCGATGGTGTCCCCTAACCGAGGGTGACCAAGCATGCAAGAAAGCGTGATGCAGCGCATGTGGAACAGCGGCTATCTTTCAGGTGGTAACGCTGCCTATGTGGAAGAGCTCTATGAGCTCTACCTGCACGACCCTAACGCTGTGCCAGAAGAATGGCGCACCAAATTTCAGACGTTGCCTACTGACGGCAACTCTGCCAACGATGTTTCGCACTCCACAATCCGCGATCATTTCGTGCTGCTGGCAAAGAACCAGCGCCGCGCCCAACCGGTTTCCGCCGGGAGCGTGAGCAGTGAGCACGAGAAGAAGCAGGTTGAAGTGCTGCGATTGATCCAGGCCTATCGGATGCGCGGCCACCAGGCAGCCCAGCTTGATCCGCTGGGACTGTGGCAGCGTCCTGCACCTGCAGACCTGTCGATCAATCATTACGGCTTGACCAATGCCGATCTTGATACGACCTTCCGTGCCGGCGACCTGTACATCGGCAAAGAGGAAGCGAGCCTACGCGAAATTCTCGAAGCGTTGCAGCAGACATATTGCCGCACCATCGGCGCAGAGTTCACGCACATCGTCGATTCCGAGCAGCGCCACTGGTTTGAACAGCGCCTCGAAAGCGTACGCGGCCGCCCAACGTATTCGGCTGAAGTCAAAGGCCATCTGCTTGAGCGCGTGACTGCTGCTGAAGGTCTGGAAAAGTACCTGGGTACCAAATACCCGGGCACCAAGCGTTTCGGCCTGGAAGGTGGCGAGAGCCTGATTCCTTTGCTGGACGAGCTGATCCAGCGTTCGGGCAACTACGGCACCAAGGAAATCGTTATCGGCATGGCCCACCGTGGCCGTCTGAACGTATTGGTGAACACCTTCGGTAAAAACCCGCGTGAGTTGTTCGACGAGTTCGAAGGCAAGAAAAAGATCGAGCTGGGTTCCGGTGACGTCAAATACCACCAGGGCTTCTCCTCCAACGTCATGACCGGTGGTGGCGAAGTTCACCTGGCAATGGCGTTCAACCCGTCCCACCTGGAAATTGTTTCTCCAGTGGTTGAAGGGTCTGTACGTGCTCGCCAGGACCGTCGTAACGACAGCACCGGCGAAAAAGTACTGCCAATTTCCATCCACGGTGATGCTGCATTCGCAGGTCAGGGCGTGGTCATGGAAACCTTCCAGATGTCGCAAACTCGCGGCTTCAAGACGGGCGGCACCATTCATCTGGTGATCAACAACCAGGTGGGCTTCACCATCAGCAATCCGGAAGACTCGCGCTCCACCGAGTACTGCACGGACGTTGCGAAAATGATCCAGGCACCGATCCTCCATGTGAATGGTGATGATCCGGAAGCCGTTCTGTTCGTAACCCAGCTGGCTATCGACTACCGCATGCAGTTCAAGCGTGACGTCGTGATCGACCTGTTCTGCTACCGCCGTCGCGGTCACAACGAGGCCGACGAGCCAAACGGTACTCAGCCGCTGATGTATCAGCAGATCGCCAAGCAGCGCACTACCCGTGAACTGTATGCCGAACGTCTGACGCAAGAAAAAGTGGTGGACGCAGAACGCGTTCAGGCCAAGATCGACGAATACCGCAACGCGCTGGACAACGGCCTGCATGTTGTGAAAAGTCTGGTCAAAGAGCCGAACAAAGAACTGTTCGTAGACTGGCGCCCATACCTGGGTCACGCCTGGACTGCACGTCACGACACCCGTTTTGATCTCAAGACCCTGCAAGAACTGTCTGCCAAGCTGCTGGAAATTCCGGAAGGCTTCGTTGTTCAGCGCCAGGTTGCGAAGATCTACGAAGATCGTCAAAAAATGCAAGCCGGCGGCCTGCCGATCAACTGGGGTTATGCCGAAACAATGGCATACGCAACCCTGCAGTTCGAAGGTCACCCGATTCGCATGACGGGTCAGGACATCGGCCGCGGTACGTTCTCGCACCGTCACGCCGTGCTGCACAACCAGAAAGATGCTGGCACCTACATTCCTCTGAAGCACCTGTTTGAAGGTCAGCCACGTTTTGACCTGTACGACTCGTTGCTGTCGGAAGAAGCGGTATTGGCGTTCGAATACGGCTACTCGACCACCACGCCTAACGCGCTGGTGATCTGGGAAGCCCAGTTCGGCGACTTCGCCAACGGCGCCCAGGTTGTAATCGACCAGTTCATCACCAGCGGCGAGCACAAGTGGGGCCGTCTGTGCGGTCTGACCATGCTGCTGCCACACGGTTATGAAGGTCAGGGCCCGGAGCACTCCTCTGCACGTCTTGAGCGTTACCTGCAGCTGTGCGCCGAGCACAATATTCAGGTGTGCGTGCCGACTACTCCTGCGCAGATTTATCACCTGCTGCGCCGTCAGGTCATCCGTCCGCTGCGCAAGCCGCTGATCGTCCTGACTCCGAAGTCGTTGCTGCGTCACAAATTGGCAATCTCGACCCTGGAAGATCTGGCCGAAGGTTCGTTCCAGACCGTTATTCCGGAAATCGATGCACAAGATCCGGCGAAAGTCGGTCGTATCGTGCTGTGTAGCGGCAAGGTCTACTACGACCTGCTGGAAAAACGCCGTGCCGAAGGTCGTGATGACATCGCCATCGTGCGTCTTGAGCAGCTGTACCCGTTCCCTGAGGACGACTTGATTGAAGTCCTGGCTCCGTACAAAAACGCCAAACATATTGTCTGGTGTCAGGAAGAGCCGATGAACCAGGGTGCCTGGTACTGCAGCCAGCACCACATGCGCCGCATCATCAGCGGTCACGACAAATCTCTCGTACTTGAGTACGCGGGCCGTGACGCTTCTGCTGCACCTGCTTGTGGTTACGCATCGATGCACGCTGAGCAACAGGCAAAACTGTTGCAAGACGCGTTCACTGTTTAACGCCTTCGCGCACTGAAACCGAATTTAAGGAACCAAAGAACATGGCTATCGAGATCAAAGCCCCAACATTTCCGGAATCGGTTGCCGATGGCACCGTTGCCACCTGGCACAAACAACCGGGCGACGCTGTAAAGCGCGACGACCTGATTGTTGACATCGAAACCGACAAGGTTGTGCTGGAAGTGCTGGCAACAGCTGACGGCGTACTGGGCGCTATCGTCAAGAACGAAGGCGACACCGTTCTGTCCGACGAAGTTCTGGGCTCCATCGTTGAAGGCGGCGTTGCTGCTGCACCAGCCGCTGCTGCACCGGCTGCTCAGGCTGCTGCTCCAGCTGGCGAAGGCGAAGACGATCCAGTGGCTGCGCCTGCTGCTCGCAAGATCGCTGAAGAAAACGGTATCAACATTGCTTCCGTTGCCGGTACTGGCAAAGGCGGTCGTGTGACCAAGGAAGACGTAGTTGCCGCTGTTGCTGCCAAAAAGGCCGCGCCTGCTGCTGCGCCTGCCAAGGCTGCCGCACCTGCCGCTGCTGCTCCGGTTTTCGCTGCTGGTGACCGCGTAGAAAAACGCGTTCCAATGACCCGCGTTCGTGCCACAGTGGCCAAGCGTCTGGTTGAAGCTCAATCGAACATGGCGATGCTGACCACTTTCAACGAAGTGGACATGACTGAAATCATGGCACTGCGTTCGAAGTACAAGGACCTGTTCGAGAAGTCGCACAACGGTGTACGTCTGGGCTTCATGTCGTTCTTCGTCAAGGCCGCTACCGAAGCGCTGAAACGCTTCCCGGCGGTCAACGCTTCGATCGACGGTTCCGACATCGTTTACCACGGCTTCGCCGACATCGGTGTTGCTGTATCCAGCGACCGTGGTCTGGTAGTTCCGGTTCTGCGTAACGCCGAACTGATGAGCCTGGCTGAAATCGAAGGCGGCATTGCTGCTTACGGCAAAAAAGCCCGTGACGGCAAACTGTCCATCGACGAAATGACCGGTGGTACGTTCACCATCACTAACGGTGGTACTTTCGGTTCGATGATGTCGACCCCGATCGTTAACCCGCCGCAAGCCGCGATCCTGGGCATGCACAACATCCTTCAGCGTCCAATGGCAATCAACGGTCAGGTCGTAATCCGTCCGATGATGTATTTGGCTCTGTCTTACGATCACCGCTTGATCGATGGCAAAGAAGCTGTAAGTTTCCTGGTAGCAATCAAAAACCTGCTGGAAGACCCGGCTCGTCTGCTGCTGGATATCTAATAGAAGCGGCTGCAAGCTTCAGGTGCCAGGCTGCGAGAAAAAGCAGCTTGGCTTTGGCTTGTAGCGTGCTGCTGACAGCTTGTAGCTAATAGAGGATCTATTTTCATGTCTCAGAAATTTGACGTTGTAGTGATTGGTGCGGGCCCTGGCGGCTACGTTGCTGCCATCAAGGCTGCTCAACTGGGCCTTTCGACTGCTTGCATCGAAAAATACACCGACAAGGAAGGCAAACTGGCGCTGGGCGGTACTTGCCTGAACGTTGGCTGCATTCCATCCAAGGCGCTGCTGGACAGCTCCTGGAAGTACCACGAAGCCAAGGATGCATTTGCCATCCACGGCATCACCACCGGTGAAGTGAAGATGGACGTTGCTGCGATGGTTGGCCGTAAAGCCAACATCGTTAAAGGTCTGACTTCCGGCGTTGCTACCCTGTTCAAGGCTAACGGCGTTACTTCCCTGCAAGGTCACGGCAAACTGCTGGCCGGCAAGAAAGTTGAACTGACCAAGCCAGACGGCACTGTCGAAATCATCGAAGCCGAGAACGTGATTCTGGCTTCGGGCTCGCGTCCGATCGACATTCCACCTGCTCCAGTTGATAACAACGTCATCGTTGATTCGACCGGCGCCCTGGAATTCCAATCCGTACCCAAGCGTCTGGGCGTTATCGGCGCTGGCGTTATCGGTCTGGAACTGGGTTCGGTATGGTCCCGTCTGGGTGCTCAGGTAACGGTTCTGGAAGCTCTGGACACGTTCCTGATGGCTGCTGACGCTGCCGTATCCAAAGAAGCCTACAAAACCCTGACCAAACAAGGTCTGGACATCAAGCTGGGCGCTCGCGTTACCGGTTCCAAGGTTAACGGCGAAGAAGTCGTTGTGACCTACACCGACGCCAACGGCGAACAGACCATCACCTTCGACAAGCTGATCGTAGCCGTTGGTCGCCGTCCGGTGACTACCGAACTGCTGGCAGCTGACAGCGGCGTGACCATCGACGAGCGCGGTTTCGTGTTTGTTGACGATCATTGCGCGACCAGCGTACCGGGCGTTTTCGCCATTGGTGACGTGGTACGTGGCATGATGCTGGCACACAAGGCATCGGAAGAAGGCATCATGGTTGTCGAGCGCATCAAAGGTCACAAGACCGAGATGAACTACGACCTGATTCCATCGGTTATTTACACTCACCCGGAGATCGCGTGGGTCGGTAAAACCGAACAGGCCTTGAAAGCTGAAGGCGTTGAAGTTAACGTCGGCACCTTCCCGTTTGCAGCCAGTGGCCGTGCCATGGCAGCAAACGACACCGGTGGCTTTGTTAAAGTCATCGCTGATGCCAAAACTGACCGCGTACTGGGCGTCCACGTGATTGGCCCGAGCGCAGCAGAGCTGGTTCAGCAAGGCGCGATCGGTATGGAATTCGGCACCAGCGCTGAAGATCTGGGCATGATGGTTTTCTCCCATCCAACCCTGTCTGAAGCCTTGCACGAAGCAGCACTGGCAGTGAATGGCGGCGCCATCCACATTGCCAACCGCAAGAAACGTTAAGACCAGACAATAAGAAACCACGGCGGTTTGCCCGTCGTGAGCCTTGCTAGCAAGCCTCACCGCGGAACTTCCGCCGGACGCAGTCTTGTCTTGTTTGACTCAGGCCCGGCTCCGCTCACGCGGGTGTCGGGCTTGTAAAGGCAGCACAAGCAGCAGTCACAGGTGGTGCGGCACTAATAAAAGTGCAGCGCCGAATGCGCAGTACCTAACGAAGACGGTAAAAAGCATGAATCTTCACGAGTATCAGGGTAAGCAGCTGTTCGCTGAATACGGCCTGCCAGTATCCAAGGGTTATGCAGTAGACACCCCGGAAGCAGCCGCAGAAGCTTGCGACAAAATCGGTGGGACCGAATGGGTTGTCAAAGCCCAGGTTCACGCAGGTGGTCGCGGTAAAGCGGGCGGCGTTAAGCTGGTTCGCAGCAAAGAAGACGCTAAAGCATTCGCACAACAGTGGTTGGGCAAGCGTCTGGTGACTTACCAGACTGATGCCAATGGTCAGCCGGTCACCAAGATCCTGGTTGAATCGTGCACTGATATCGCTAAAGAGCTGTACCTGGGCGCTGTCGTTGACCGTTCCAGCCGTCGTATCGTATTCATGGCTTCCACCGAAGGTGGCGTGGATATCGAGAAGATCGCTCACGACACTCCAGAAAAAATTCTGAAAGCAACTATCGATCCACTGGTTGGCGCTCAGCCATTCCAGGGTCGCGAGTTGGCTTTCCAGTTGGGTCTGGAAGGCAAGCAAGTTACTCAGTTCGCCAAGATCTTCGTAGGTCTGGCCAAACTGTTCAAGGATCACGATCTGGCCCTGCTGGAAGTGAACCCGCTGGTTATCAAGGCTGACGGCGATCTGCACTGCCTTGATGCAAAAATCAACATCGACGCTAACGCCATGTACCGTCAGGCCAAGCTGAAAACTTTCCACGATCCGTCGCAAGACGATCCGCGCGAAGCGCACGCTGCCAAGTTCGAACTGAACTACGTAGCACTGGAAGGCAACATCGGCTGCATGGTAAACGGCGCTGGTCTGGCGATGGGCACCATGGACATCGTTAACCTGCATGGCGGCAAGCCAGCCAACTTCCTCGACGTTGGCGGCGGTGCTACCAAAGAACGCGTTACCGAAGCGTTCAAGATCATCCTGTCCGACAGCAATGTCGCTGCAGTACTGGTCAACATCTTCGGCGGCATCGTTCGTTGCGACATGATTGCCGAAGGCATCATCGGTGCAGTGAAAGAAGTCGGCGTGAAAATCCCGGTGGTTGTTCGCCTTGAAGGCAACAACGCTGAACTGGGCGCTAAAGTACTGGCAGAAAGCGGCTTGAACATCATCGCTGCTACCAGCTTGACCGACGCTGCTCAACAAGTTGTTAAAGCTGCGGAGGGCAAGTAATGAGCGTCCTGATCAATAAAGACACCAAAGTTATCTGCCAGGGCATCACTGGTTCGCAGGGCAGCTTCCACACCCAGCAAGCCATCGAATACGGCACCAAGATGGTTGGTGGCGTTACTCCGGGCAAAGGCGGCACCACTCACCTGGACCTGCCTGTTTTCAACACTGTGAAAGAAGCCGTAGCTGCCACTGGCGCAACCGCCAGCGTTATCTACGTACCGGCTCCTTTCTGCAAGGACTCCATCCTTGAAGCAGCTTTCGGCGGCATCAAGCTGATCGTTTGCATCACTGAAGGCATTCCTACCCTGGACATGCTGGACGCTAAAGTTAAGTGCGACGAACTGGGTGTTACCCTGATCGGCCCTAACTGCCCAGGCGTTATCACTCCAGGCGAATGCAAGATCGGCATCATGCCAGGTCACATTCACTTGCCAGGCAAAGTAGGCATCGTGTCGCGTTCCGGCACCCTGACTTACGAAGCTGTTAAGCAAACTACTGACGCCGGTTTCGGTCAGTCGACTTGCGTAGGCATCGGTGGTGACCCGATCCCTGGTTCCAACTTCATCGACATCCTGAAGTTGTTCCAGGAAGACCCGAAGACCGAAGCGATCGTAATGATCGGTGAGATCGGCGGTTCGGCTGAAGAAGAAGCGGCTGCCTACATCAAGGCACACGTGACCAAGCCAGTTGTTTCCTACATCGCTGGTGTGACTGCCCCTGCTGGCAAGCGCATGGGCCATGCTGGCGCAATCATCTCTGGCGGCAAGGGCACTGCAGACGAGAAGTTTGCTGCTCTGGAAGACGCAGGCGTTAAAACCGTGCGTTCGCTGGCAGACATCGGCAAGGCTCTGTCCGAGCTGACTGGCTGGGCAATCAAATAAGCCACGCGCTTAGCTGATAGCTACACCAGACAAAGGCCACCTTCGGGTGGCCTTTGTGCGTTCTGGCAGAAGTGTTTGTAACCGCCGCCGAAGGAACGAGGCAGCGCCTACCCAATCGCGGCAGTCCCAACGCTGCAAAACCACATCAAATCATTTTTCGATGTCATCCAGGCGACAACTGCGTTCGTTCATCGGACAGTCCGCCCTCTAACAGTGCGTTGTAGGAAAAAAATCGGTAATCTTGCCGCCATTCTGCATTTCTGCGTGTGCATCCCAAAAGGAAGCCGCGCGCTAGACGGGTCGGACTTATACAGACCGACAGCATTTCCCACATCCGCACGGGAAATTCCCCTCTAATTCCGATTCAGTAGTGTGGTATTTCCGTAATGAAAGTATTGAAAGGCCAGGACATCCTGGCACTTGGGTTTATGACTTTTGCCCTGTTCGTTGGGGCTGGCAACATCATTTTCCCGCCAATCGTTGGCCTGCAGGCTGGACCTAACGTCTGGATGGCCGCATTGGGCTTCCTGATCACCGCGGTAGGTCTGCCGGTGGTCACTGTTATTGCGCTCGCCAAGGTTGGCGGCGGAATGGACGCACTGAGCAGCCCGATCGGTAAAGTGGCTGGCGGCTTGCTCGCGGCTGTGGCCTATCTGGCTGTTGGTCCGTTGTTCGCCACCCCGCGTACCGCCACCGTATCCTTCGAGGTCGGTCTGGCGCCGTTGACGGGTGAAAGCCCGCTGGCGCTGTTCTTGTACAGCTCGGTGTACTTCCTGATTGTGTTCTTCGTTTCGCTGTATCCGGGTCGTCTGCTCGACACGGTAGGGCGCTTCCTTGCACCGTTGAAGATCATCGCACTGGCGATTCTCGGTATTGCCGCTGTTGCCTTGCCTGCGGGTGATATTGGCGTTGCGACCCCTGAATACGTCGCCGCACCCTTCTCTCAAGGGTTTATCAATGGCTACCTGACCATGGATACCCTGGGCGCGCTGGTGTTCGGCATTGTGATCGTGAACGCCATTCGCTCCCGTGGGGTTGAGTCGCCGAAGCTGATTACCCGTTACGCAATCATTGCCGGCCTGATCGCCGGTGTTGGCCTTGCGCTGGTCTACATCAGCCTGTTCCGCCTGGGGGCGGGCAGCCATGAAGTGGCGGCGGGCGCAACCAATGGCGCGGCAGTACTGCACGCCTATGTACAGCATACGTTCGGTTCCCTGGGCAGCGGCTTCCTGGCTGTACTGATTGCCCTGGCTTGCCTGGTAACGGCGGTGGGCCTGACGTGCGCCTGTGCTGAATACTTCAGCACGGTGTTGCCACTGTCTTACAAGACTCTGGTGATTATCCTTGCGGTGTTCTCGCTGGCCGTGTCGAACCTTGGTCTGACGCAGTTGATCGCCTTCTCCATCCCGCTGCTGACGGCGATTTACCCGCCGTGCATCGTGCTGGTGGCGTTGAGTTTCTGCAAAGGCCTGTGGCATGCCCAGGCGCGGATCGTGGGTCCGGTGATGCTGGTGTCGTTCATCTTCGGTTCGATCGATGCGCTCAAAGGTGCAGGCCTGGCTGGCTGGATTCCTAGCCAGCTTGCGAATATGCCCTTCAGCGACCAAGGTTTGGCGTGGCTGGTGCCATGCCTCGTGACCTTGGTGGGCGCATTTATTTGCGACCGTCTGCTGGGCAAGCGTGCTGAAGCACTCGCGTAATTATTCGGTTCGCCAAAAGCGTTCCTGAATACCTGAAAAAGCCCTGCATCTCACGGATGCAGGGCTTTTTTATGGCGCTGTGTTCGGGTATCGAAGCAAGAAATCTTGAGCCCGGGACACAACAAAGCCCGCACTTGGCGGGCTTTGTGTTACCTCACAAAAAGCCGTATTACTTGCTTTCTGGAGTTGCCACTGGAGCAGCAGGAGTAGCAGGAGCGGCTTCTTCAGCGGCGGCTTTGTTGGACTCGGCCTGAGCTTTGGCAGCTTCGGCGTTTTCTTTCGCCGCGTCGTTCACTTTGTCCTGGGCTTCAGACATTTTTTCTTGAGCTTGCTCAGCGTGCTGAGTGGCTTCCTGGGCTTTATCTTCGGACTTCTTGTCACACGCAGCCAGACCAAGGGTGGCAGCCAGCATCAAGGCAACAGCAAAAGTATTACGCATGGGGTGTTTCTCCTTATGAGTAGATCTACGGGGCGTTTGAGCATTGGCTCAATGCTTAAGTTCCATGCTTTCAGACATATATAAGTAAAGCATCCTAGGTCGAAACGGCTGGTAAAAAACCGATGCCTTGCCATCAGGCCTTGAAATTTGAACCTGAGCCCCCAACTTTCATGACATCCCGCCGCCAACCCACTAGGGCGTGGCTCATGCCATCCAATCGGAGTTTGATAACAATGAGCGTGGAAACTCAAAAAGAAACCCTGGGCTTCCAGACCGAGGTCAAGCAACTGCTGCACCTCATGATCCATTCGCTGTACTCCAACAAGGAAATTTTCCTTCGCGAATTGATCTCGAACGCCTCTGATGCTGTCGACAAATTACGTTTTGAAGCACTGTCCAAGCCTGAGCTGCTGGAGGGCGGTGCCGATCTTAAAATCCGTGTGAGCTTCGACAAGGACGCCAACACCGTCACCCTCGAAGACAACGGTATCGGTATGAACCGTGATGACGTGATCACCCACTTGGGTACGATTGCGAAATCCGGCACAGCTGATTTCATGAAAAACCTGACAGGCGATCAGAAGAAAGACTCGCACCTGATCGGTCAGTTCGGTGTGGGCTTCTATTCCGCCTTTATCGTCGCCGACAAGGTTGACGTCTACAGCCGCCGTGCCGGGACTCCTGCCAGCGAAGGCGTGCACTGGTCCTCCAGGGGCGAAGGCGAGTTTGAAGTTGCCACCGTCGAAAAAGCTGATCGCGGCACCAAGATTGTTCTGCACCTGAAGTCCGGCGAATCCGAGTTCGCTGACGGCTGGCGCTTGCGCAACATCATCAAGAAGTACTCCGACCATATCGCCTTGCCGATCGAGCTGCCTAAAGAGCAAACCGTTGCCGAAGGCGAAGAAACACCTGCGCTGGAATGGGAAACCGTTAACCGCGCAAGTGCCCTGTGGACTCGCCCTCGTACTGAAGTCAAGGACGAGGAATACCAGGAGTTCTACAAGCACATTGCCCACGATTACG
Organism: Pseudomonas sp. NKUCC02_KPG; assembly: GCF_019345465.1. Lineage (GTDB taxonomy): Bacteria > Pseudomonadota > Gammaproteobacteria > Pseudomonadales > Pseudomonadaceae > Aquipseudomonas. Next base: position 251,453 of record NZ_JAHKRC010000004.1, on the reverse strand, counting down.
AGAACCCGCTGGCCTGGAGCCACAACAAGGTTGAAGGCAAGCTGGAATACAGCTCGCTGCTCTACGTGCCGGCACGTGCGCCATTCGACCTGTACCAGCGTGAAGCGCCTAAAGGCCTGAAGCTGTACGTACAGCGTGTATTCGTGATGGACCAGGCCGAGTCGTTCCTGCCTCTGTACCTGCGCTTCATCAAGGGCGTGATCGACTCCAACGACCTGTCGCTGAACGTGTCGCGGGAAATCCTGCAAAAAGACCCGATCATCGACTCGATGAAGACCGCGCTGACCAAGCGTGTACTCGACATGCTGGAAAAACTGGCGAAGAACGAGCCTGAGAAATACCAGGGCTTCTGGAAAAACTTCGGCCAGGTGATGAAAGAAGGCCCGGCTGAAGATTTCGCCAACAAGGAAAAAATCGCCGGTCTGCTGCGTTTCGCTTCGACCCATGGTGACGACGGCGAACAAAACGTTTCTCTGGTCGACTACCTGGCTCGCGCCAAGGAAGGTCAGGACAAGATCTACTACCTGACCGGCGAAACCTACGCGCAGGTCAAAAACAGCCCACACCTCGAAGTCTTCCGCAAGAAAGGCATCGAAGTCCTGCTGTTGACCGACCGTATCGACGAGTGGCTGATGAGCTACCTCAGCGATTTCGACGGCAAGAGCTTTGTGGACGTTGCACGCGGCGACCTCGATCTGGGCAACCTGGACTCCGAAGAGGACAAGAAAGCTGCAGAAGAAGTGGCCAAGGCCAAAGAAGGTCTGGTTGAACGCATCAAGGCAGCCCTGGGTGAAAGCGTCAGCGAAGTGCGTGTATCCCACCGTCTGACTGATTCCCCGGCGATTCTGGCCATCGGCGAGCAGGACCTGGGCATGCAAATGCGTCAGATCCTGGAAGCTAGCGGTCAGAAAGTGCCTGAGTCCAAGCCTATCTTCGAGTTCAACCCGGCTCACCCGCTGATCGAGAAACTCGATGCAGAGCAGAGCGAAGAGCGTTTTGGCGACCTGTCGCACATCCTCTTCGATCAGGCGGCCCTGGCAGCCGGTGACAGTTTGAAAGACCCTGCGGCTTATGTCCGTCGGCTTAACAAATTGTTAGTAGAGTTGTCGGTCTAACCGCGCTATAAAAACCCGCTTCGGCGGGTTTTTTTTGTTTTGAGCTCAGGAGTTTTTAATGAAATCAATTACGGTCAGTTCTGTGGCCTATCAAATCGACGGCCAACCTTACGAAGGCCGCCTCGCGTTTGACCCGAGCCGAGAAGATCCACTGCCGGGCTTGCTGATGGCGCCTAACTGGATGGGCATCAGTGCGGGTGCCGAAGAGATCGCCAAGTCGGTTGCAGAGCAAGGCTACGTGGTACTGATCGCGGATTTGTACGGCCAGGCCATCCGTCCGGGCAATGCCGACGAGGCGGGCGCTGCAATGATGCCGCTCAAGAATGACCGCGCCCTGTTGCGCAAGCGGATGTGGGCAGCGTACGACATGCTGAAAAATCAGGGCCTGGCCCAGGTCGACAGCAACAAGCTGGCCACCTTTGGCTTCTGTTTTGGCGGCTGCTGCTCACTTGAACTGGCGCGCAGCGGTGCACCACTTCAAGCGGCGGTGTCCTTCCACGGCAACCTCGACACGCCCAATCCGATCGATGCCCAGAGCATCAAGGGTGCGGTGCTGGTGTTGCACGGCGCTTCTGATCCGTTGGTGCCAAACGAACAGCTACCGGTTTTTGAGGCCGAGATGAATGCGGCAAGCGTGGACTGGCAATTGACCAGCTACGGCGGCGCGGTGCATTCCTTCACCGATCCCCACGCCAATGTGCCGGGCAAGATGATGTACGACGCCAAAACTTCCAGCCGTGCCTTTACGGCGATGCACAACCTGCTGGATGAAGTGTTCCGCGATTAATCGCAATCACCCAGTCTGTGGGAGCGGGCTTGCTCGCGATGCTCTCGCGAGCAAGCCGGCTCCCACAGCGCTCACGCCGAGCGCTCCATCACTTCACTTACCGTCAAGTCCCGCATCAACAACCCGTACTTCAAGTCCACCTGCTCGGGGATCGGCAGGTACACCGTGTGGCCGTCACCCGGTGCAACCTGGGTCGGCAAGCCCGCGCTGTTGTGTAACCGGTCGAGATCAAAGTGGTAGTTGCCGTGGGGAGTCATCAGCTCCAGATGGTCACCCAGGGCAAAGCGGTTTTTGACTTTGACCTCGGCCAGGCCGTTGCGCCGTTCGCCGGTCAACTCCCCGACAAACTGCTGGCGGTGCGACAGCGAGCTGCCATGCAGGTAGTTTTGATATTCATCGTGGACATGGCGCCGCAAAAACCCTTCGGTGTAACCGCGTTGGGCCAATGACTCCAGGTCCGTCATCAGGCTGCGGTCAAACTCACGACCTGCCACCGCATCATCAATCGCCTTGCGATACACCTGAGTCGCCCGCGCACAGTAGAAGTGCGACTTGGTTCGGCCCTCGATTTTCAGCGAGTGCACGCCCATCCCGGTCAGCCGTGCCACATGCTGTACGGCGCGCAGATCCTTGGAGTTCATGATGTAAGTGCCGTGCTCGTCTTCGAACGCCGTCATCTGTTCGTCCGGGCGTTGGGACTCGTTGAGTACGAACACTTCGTCGGTGGGTGCACCCACGCCCAGGGTCGGCTCGACCACATTGACGATATTGCCCAGTTCGTTTTCCGTGGCCGGTTTGGTGTCGTATTTCCAGCGGCAGGCATTGGTGCAACTGCCTTGATTGGCGTCGCGCTTGTTCATGTAGCCCGACAACAGGCAGCGCCCCGAGTAGGCCATGCACAATGCGCCGTGGACGAAGATCTCCAGTTCCATGTCCGGTACTTGTTGGCGAATCTCTTCAATCTCTTCCAGCGACAGCTCGCGGGACAGGATGATCCGGCTCAGGCCTTGCTGGCGCCAGAACTCGACACTGGCCCAGTTGACCGTATTGGCTTGTACCGACAAATGAATCGGGACATGGGGGAAGTTTTTGCGCACCAGCATGATCAGCCCCGGGTCGGACATGATCAGGGCATCCGGGCCCATGGCGATTACCGGTTCCAGATCCTTGAGGAACGTGCGCAGCTTGGCGTTGTGGGGGGCAATATTGACCACCACGTAAAAGCGTTTGCCCTGCGCCTGGGCTTCGGCGATCCCGATGGCCAGATTGGCGTGGTCGAATTCGTTATTGCGTACCCGCAAGCTGTAGCGCGGCTGGCCTGCATACACCGCGTCGGCGCCATAGGCGAAGGCGTATCGCATGTTTTTGAGGGTGCCGGCAGGGGCGAGGAGTTCGGGCGGTGCAAGGCGCATAGTCAGGTCATTCGCAAAAAGGCGCGATATTAATCGAGCCTGAGTGCGGGATTATTGACCTGGATCTATGGGTTGAGTTTGAAGCTGACACTGATGTTCGCTGATTGGCCCTTATGCAATAACGTCAGCCCGGGGTGGCCGGGCAGGTGATGGGCATTGACCGGGTGGCTGACGGGTTCGAAGCAGAAAAAGTCCTCTCCCGGCGGGCAATACACCAGGCAGTAAGGGCTGCCCGTTGCCTGACAGCCCAGCGTATAGCCCAGGTCCGGCTGGCTGATCACTGCGTTGCCATCCCACTCGGTGAAACAATTGTCGAGCCGGGTGTGCGGCAAGGCGTTGCTCTGGTTGAAGTCCCATTCCATCGGCAGGGGCGCAAGCTCCGTGGGCAGGCCCTGGTCATCGCACAGCCAGACCTGAGCAGACTTTGCCTGCAATCGTGTGTTGGCGGTGCGCGGCAGATACGGGTGTAGCCCCAGGCCATGCCAGGCCGCGTGCTCGGCCTGATGGGTCACGCTCAGCTCGATACGCAGTTGGCCGTCGCTCAGGCTGTAGCGCAGCTGCGCACGGTAGGCAAAGGGGACGGTGCTGTCGAGTTGCAGGCAGGCATGGTGCGGGCTGTGTTCGGTCACGCTCCAGGCCTGCTGCCATGCACTGCCGTGGATGGGCAGCAGGCCTGGAGGATTGTTGGGCTGCAAGGCGAACCAATGGCCTGCGCCTTCGAAGCCTCCATCCCCGATCCGGTTCGACCAGGGCACCAGTGGATAACAGGCCAGCTGGTTGGCCGAGTTGCTGTCCAGGGCATCCGCTGCACTTGGGCGAAACAAGGGCTGGCCGCTGGCAATGATGCTCCAGTCAAGAATGCTGCCGCCTATGTGCGGTGCCAGAGTCAGACGGGTCAGGCCGTCTTCAAGGGTCAATGTTTCTGTGGGCATGGGGCTCTACCGTTAGGGAATGACAGATCAATCGGTGGCACGGCGCCAGGTCAGCATCACGATACCCGCGACCACGATCAGGCCGCCGATGATTTGGCCGCTGCTGAGCAATTGGTCCAGGATCAGCCAGCCAAACAGCAGGCTTGCCACTGGCTCAACGTTCATTACGGGTGCGTTGCGGGCCATGTTCAGGCGCGTCATGCAGATAAACAACAGGCAGAACCCTAGTCCATAAAGCGCCACCAGGCAGGCCAGAGCTGTCCAGCCGGTGGACGAGGAGGGCAGCGACACGCCGCCGGGCAGCACACCGCTGACCCCGGCCAGGGCCGCTGCGCAAAATACAATCAGCATGGTCAGCATGCTGCGCACCGTGCCACGCAGGCTCGACAGCTTGTGATCGGTAATCCAGAGCGCACAGGCGAACACGGAGGCCGCGGCGAACCCGAACAGAATGCCTTCGAGCCATTGCGCTTCGGTGGTGCCCTGGTTGGACAGGCGCTCGGGGACGTCCAGGGCAAAGACCAGGCCGCACATGATCAACCCCATGAGCAGCGCCGCTCGCCGTGTCGGGGCTGCACCTCCCAGGGCCCAGGTCAGCAGCACCAGCAGGATCGGCGCCACGTTGGCAATCAACAGCGCCAGTGCCACGGGAATCCGTGCCACGGCCGAATAGATAAAGAAACTTTGTGCCGCGATCAGCAGCCCCAGCAGCACTTGCCAGCGCCAGTTGGCAGGGGTCAGGCGCGGGCGTTCGCGTTGCCACAGCACCAGGCTGGTCAACACCAGCAAGGTCACGCCAGCGCGGCACAGAATGGCCAGTAACAGGCCTGTGTCGTGATCGAAGGCGATGCGGGCGGCGATGTGGTTGCCCGCGAATGCGCAGGCCAGCAGGACCAGAATCAACACGGCGATATGGCGGGGGAACAAAGCAGGAGCAGACATAAGTAACCAGCCTCCTTGGCTGGAAATAAAGCCTCTTGGATAAGCATTGTGGGAGCGGGCTTGCTCGCGATGGGAACGCTGCGGTGTATCAGTTACACCGCGTCGTCTGCATCGCAAGCAAGCCCGCTCCCACGGGCAGGGGACGGGTTATAGCACCAGGCTTGGCAACCACAGCGAGATGGCCGGAACGTAGGTCACCAGCATCAGCACCATGAACAGCGCCACGTAGAACGGCAGCAAGGCTTTAACCGTGTTTTCGATAGTGACTTTACCCACGGCAGCGCCCACGAACAGCACTGCGCCTACCGGCGGTGTAATCAGTCCGATCCCCAGGTTGACCAGCATGATCATGCCGAAATGCACGGGATCAACGCCGATACCGATGATCACGGGCAGCAGGATTGGCGTAAGGATCAGAATCAGTGGCGCCATGTCCATCACGGTGCCCAGCAGCAGCAACATGACGTTGATGCACATCAGGATCACGTAACGGTTATCCGACAGCGTCAGGAACGCTGTGGTGATCTTCATCGGGATTTCCATCAGCGTCAGGATGTAACCGAAGCTGGCTGCAAAACCGATCAGGATCATCACGATGGAAATGGTGCGTACCGCCCGGTGCATCAGCTTGGGCAGGTCGCGCCATTTGTAGTCGCGATAAATGAACATGGTGACAAAGAACGACCAGACCACCGCAACGGCTGCCGACTCGGTGGCGGTGAAGATGCCTGTCAGGATGCCGCCGAGGATGATGACCATGGCCATCAGGCCCCACATCGCTTCACCGGCGATTTTCAGCGCCCGGCGCAGCGGAATCACTTCACCCTTGGGGTAGTTGCGCTTGCGCGCAAAGATCATGCACAGGCCCATCATCACGGCGCTGAGCAGCAATCCCGGCATGATGCCCGCCATGAACAGCGAAGCGATCGACACCGTACCGCCAGCGGCCAGCGAGTACAGCACCGAGTTGTGGCTCGGCGGTGTGAGCAAGGCTTGTACCGAACCGCTGACCGTCACTGCCGTGGAGAACTCGCGGGGGTAGCCGGCACGCTCCATCTCCGGAATCAGTACCGAGCCTACCGACGCCGTGTCAGCCACAGATGAGCCGGAAATCGCACCGAAAAAGGTTGAAGCCACGATGTTGACCAGTGACAGCCCGCCCCGTACGAAGCCCACCAACACCCCGGCAAATGCCACCAGCCGGCGTGACATGCCCCCTTCGGCCATGATCGCCCCCGCCAGTACGAAGAACGGGATAGCCAGCAGGGAGAATTTATTCACGCCCCCAGCCACCTGGATCATCAGGGCGTCGAACGGGATATCGATCCACCAGGCGCCGACCAGTGCCGACAGGCCCAGCGCATAGGCGACCGGCATGCCGAGAAGGATCAGGGCGATAAAGCTGCCCAACAATACGAAAGCGTCCATTTATACGGCCTCTTCGCTGGCTTCTACGATGTCGAACCGCACGGCACGGCGGTGGCTTTGGTCGCCCAGGAACAGTTTTTCCAGGACGAAGCAAAGGGTTATCAGGCCGCCAACAGGGATAGGTAAATAGGAGATGCCAACCCGCACGGACGGCATCTCACCAATGAACTGATTCCAGGTGGTCGCACACAATTTGAACCCCTTCACGGTCATGAACAGACAGACCATCACCATCAGTATTTGCACCAGCACGGCGACCTTGGGGCGGATGTGCCTGGGCATCCGTTCCACGGCCATCGCCACGGCCATATGGGCCCCGGCGCGGTAACTGGCGGCGGCCCCGAAGAAGGTGAATACCACCATCAATAAAATGGCGGTGGGCTCGGGCCAACTGGAGCCGGTCCCCAGCACGTAGCGGGCAAAGATGCCCCATGGAATGATCAGGGTCATGGTCAGTACCGACAGGCCGGCAATCCCGATACACACCCGGTACAACATGTCGTTAAAGCGCAGCACGGTATTTTTCATGGGGCTCACCACTGCGGCGGAAAACGGGCTGGAGCCCGTCACCGCGGCATTATCGGACTGACTTATTGAACGGCTTCAATACGGGAGATCAGGTCTTTGTAGTCAGCGCCATACTTGTCACGCACCGGCTGAGTCGCGTCGTAGAAGGCTTTTTTCTGCTCAGGCGTGAGGGTGATGAACTCAACACCACCGGCCTTGAGTTTGGTGACGCTTTCGGCGGATTTTTTGTCCCACAACTCGCGCTCTTCAAACTGCGCCTCGCGGGCAAGTTTCTGCACCAGGGCTTGTTGCTCCGGGTTGAGCTTTGTCCAGGTGGATTTGGCGATCACGATCGGCTCGGGCAGGATCAGGTGATCGGTCCAGGTGAAGTACTTGGCGTTCTGGTAGTGGTTGTGTTCAAGAAAGGTAGGCGGGTTGTTCTCTGCGCCATCGATCACGCCGGTCTGCAGGGCGCTGAAGATCTCGCCGGTGGCCATGCCGATACCATTGCCGCCCATGTCGTTGATGGTCTGGATAAATACCGGGTTGCCCTGGACGCGGATTTTCATGCCCTTGAGGTCGGCAATTTCGCGTACGGGCTTCTTGGTGTACAGGTTGCGGGTTCCGCCATCCATCCAGGCCAGCGCGACCATGTTGAAGTCGGAGTTGGTGATTTTATCCAGCATCTCCTGGCCAATTTCACCGTCGATGATTTTGCGCATGTGGGCCTGGTCGCGGAACACGAACGGCAGGTTGAACGCGTTGGTTTCCGGCACGACCGGCCCGAGGATGCCCAGGCTGACACGGGTCATCTGTATCGCGCCGGACTGGAGTTGCTCGACCACCTCTTTCTCGGAGCCCAGCACGCCACCGGCAAACATCTTGAAGGAAATATCGCCGTTACTCTGGGTCTGAAGCTTCTTGCCCATTTCCTGTTCAGCGACCACAGGCGGATAGCCAGTGGGGTGAACCTCGGCGAATTTGATTTTGATTTCGGCCTGGGCCATGCCTGAGAGGCAGAAAGCCAGCGGGAGCGCAGCGATAAGCAAGGTGCGTTTGAAATCCATGGGTCACTCCACATATTGTTTTTGTTATTTAAAGGTGTTGGATCAGCAATCAGTGATTGAAGGCGGGCTCCGGCAGGCCTTTGACGCCTGGCCTTAGGGCAAACACCCCGCCTGCCAGCGGCTGGTCGGCGAGATCCCCGGCAGGACGAATCGAGGTCACGAACAGGGTGTCCAGGTCTGCGCCGCCAAAGGCACACATCGCGGGTTTTTTGACGGGCACGGCCAGGGAGCGGTCAAGCTTGCCTTCAGGGGTAAAGCGATGGATCAACCCCGCATCGTTGCCGCAGATCCAGTAGCAGCCATCCGCGTCGACGGCGGCGCCATCAGGGCGGCCTGCCTGTTCGGCCATGTCCACGAACAGGCGGCGACCATGGGGCGTGCCGGTGTCGGTGTCGTAGTCAAACGCCCAGATCTTTTGCACATCGGGATGTGAGTCCGAGAGGTACATGGTTTTGCCGTCCGGGCTGAACGCCAGGCCGTTGGGTACGGTCAGCCCTTCAAGTTGCGCCTCGAGTGGTTCTTGCTGGCCCGAGCTGTAGCGATACATCGCGCCCACCGGCGCCCCGGCGGCCATGTTCATCAACATGGTGCCCGCCCAGAAGCGTCCCTGGCGATCGCAGCGGCCATCGTTAAATCGCATCCCTGGCAGGGCGTGGGTCACGCTGGCCAGCAGGCGACTGTCGAGGCTGCCATCGGTGTGGGGCGTGATGGCGAACAGCCCGTTCTCCATACCGGCGATCCAGCAGCCATTCCCTGCCTGAGCAATGCACGCGAGCATTTGCGAGGCTTGCCAGCTTTGGTTTTTGCCATCGGCGGGGCTCCAGCGGTGCAAGCGTTTTGCCGGGATATCCACCCAGAAAAGTGCCTGTTGCGCAGTGCTCCAGACCGGGCTTTCGCCGGTGGCGTTGCGTGCATCCAGAATCAGTTCAGCAGTCATGGCGGCTCGATCCTTGTCCGTATTCAGTGGTGTGCCCGGGGAGCGGTTTACTCGTCCCCGAACGGACCTGCCGCAACGAAGGCCCCGCCCTGGTAAACCATGGCTGGATCGTTGGCCGCAGGCACAGGCTGGGCGTCGATCTTGGCGCGGAATACTTCAGAGGTGTCCCTGGGCTCAAAACCCAGGTGGGCGGCAAAGCGGTTGTCCCACCACACGTTGAGGTTGTTGGAGGCGCCATAGACCACGGTGTGGCCGACATTGGGGGTGTACAGCGAGCGCTCGATCAACTGCGTGAGGTCGGCAAAGCTCAGCCAGGTGCTCATCATCCGGCGGTTTTGCGGCTCGGGGAACGAGGAGCCGATGCGGATGCTGACGGTTTCGATGCCGTAGCGATCGAAGTAGAAGGTGGCCATGTCTTCGCCGTAGGACTTGGACAGACCGTAATAGCCGTCCGGACGTCGCGGGGAGTGGGCATCCAGGGTTTGGTCCTGCTTGTAGAACCCGATGACATGGTTGGAGCTGGCGAAGATCACGCGCTTGACGCCATGACGGCGTGCGGCTTCGTAGATATGGAAAATACCGCTGATGTTGGGGCCCAGAATCTCTTCGAACGGACGCTCTACCGAGACCCCACCAAAGTGCAGGATGGCGTCTACGCCTTCAACCATCTGGTGAACAGCGTGCTTGTCGGCAAGATCACAGAGGACTATTTCTTCGTGGCTATCGGCCGCGGGTGCTATTTGGGCGATATCAGAGAGTCGCAACACCTTCGCGTAGGGCTTGAGGCTTTCGCGCAGTACCTTCCCCAGACCGCCGGCTGCACCGGTGAGAAGAAGGCGATTGAAGGGGGTTTGGACAGTACGTGTGGTTGTCATCAAAAATCCCTGTATTTCTTGTTATTGTCATCTGTTGTCGTATGACTTGGCTTGGATTATTCACAGCCATTGTGGTGGTTGTCAATGCCGAATCCGTACTTGTAACGGCTAAGGTTTTACTATTTGGGGAGCGTCACATACCTGTGGGAGCTGGTTTGCCGGCGATGCAGACACCACGGTGTGGCAGGTTGCACAGATGCCATCGCGAGCAAGCCCGCTCCCACAGATCAAGAAGGGCGTTTACAACAACGACAGCGGATAGCTGATGAAGATGCGGTTTTCGTCGAATTCGTGCGCGCTGTAATCGCGACGGATGCTCGCGTTGCGCCAGCGCAGGTTCAGGTCCTTGAACGTGCCGCTTTGCACGGTGTAGGCCAGTTCCGATTCGCGGCCCCATTCCTTGCCATCCGTAATGGCGCCGGTGTGGATGTTATCGCCGCTGATATAGCGGTTCATCATCGTCAGGCCGGGGACGCCAAGCACTGCAAAATCCAGGTCGTGGCGCAGTTGCCAGGAGCGTTCCTTGGCGTTGTCGTAGCTGGAGTTGTAGCTGTCGTTGGCCAATGTGCCGCCGCTGGTGCCGTTGACGCGGAACCAGCCATCGTCGCCGCTGATTTTCTGCAGGCCTACATACAGGGTGTTGCCTTTGTATTTGGCCGAAAGCAGGGCGTAGGCGGTTTTGTTGTCCAGATCGCCAGCCAGTTTGTTGCCGTCTTCCTTGCCCCAGAAATAGCCAAGGTTGGCGCCCAGGGTCACATCGCCGATGGGCTGGCTGTGCAGGACGTTCAGGAATTGCTGCTGATAGATATCTTCCAGCTGGGCGTACCACACGCCGACCTGAGTGCGCTTGTCGTTGAAGCTGTAATCACCGCCGGCAAAGTTGAAACGGTCGGAGGTAAAGGCGCCTTTACCGTTGAGCGACATTTCTTCCATGCTTGCATCGTTACGCGGACTGTTGGCACGGAACTGACCGCCATAGAGGTTCAGCCCGGCGATTTCTTTTGACGTGATCTGGCCGCCACGGAAGGTTTGAGGCAGGGAGCGCCCGTCATCCGAGCGCAGGATTGGCAATACAGGCATCCACTCGCCGATTTTAAGCTCCGTGCTGGATATTTTGGCCTTGGCTGCAACGCCCAGGCGGCCGAAGTTATCGGCGGGCTCGCCATCACTATGGGTCGGCAGCAGTTGTGTGCCGACTGTGCCTTTACCGCCATCGAGCTTCTGAGAGTAGAGCCCCAGCACATCCACCCCGAAACCGACCGTGCCTTGGGTAAAGCCGGACTTGACGTCGAGAATGAAGTTTTGTGTCCACTCTTCGGCTTTGCTTTGTGGATAGTTGGGGTTGGTGTAATTGCGGTTGATATAGGCGTTGCGCAGGGTCAGGGTGGCCTTGGTGTCGTCCACAAAGCCCTCTGCCATGCCCGTTAACGGCAAGGCCAGGCCCATGCTGCCGAGGCCGAGCAGCGCAAGGGAGCGGGTACTTTTGGCGTTTATCGAGCGTGTGAGAAGCGAGAGGGCGCAGGTAGGTGAAATCATCCGTAGAGCTCCTTGATCATTATTATTTTTGTTATCTGTTGTCATACAACTGGACGGATTTTTTACAGAGTGCGCACAGGGTTGTCAATGCTGCGTGATGTCGTTTTCATGGCTGCTGGCGCAAGTCGCGGGATTGAGCTTGAGTGTTCAAGGGGCAGTGCTTCTTATCGCAGCCGGTGTCAGGGGCTACACTGCGTCTATTCCAAGCATTCGCGGTCTACTGACATGGATGACACATGAACGAAACAAGTCTTCAACGCAAAACCCTGCTCCTGTTGCTGGCCTTGGTCACGATTGCCTTCATCTGGATTTTACTGCCGTTTTACGGGGCGATTTTTTGGGCTGTGGCCCTGGGGATCCTGTTCGCACCGCTGCAACGCAAGTTGCTGCTCAAGATGCGGGGGCGCCGCAATCTGGCAACGTTCACCACGTTGGGTGCGTGTACGGTGATCGCGATCATACCGGTGGTCATCACCACGGCCTTGCTGGTGCAAGAAGTGGCCACTCTCTACAAGGATGTTGAGAGCGGCAAGATCAACGTCGCCAGTTATGTCATGCAGTTCAAGGACATCTTGCCGCCCACGGCGCAGGACTGGCTTGATCATTTCGGCCTGGGCAGCATTGACGGTCTCAGTGAAAAAGTCTCCAAGGGCGTACTCGAAGGCAGCCAGTTTTTTGCCACTCAGGTCTTCAGTTTTGGCCAAAGTACCTTTGATCTGGTTGTGAGCTTTTTCATCATGCTGTACCTGCTGTACTTCTTTATTCGTGATGGCCAGCAAATGGTGCGCACCATCCGCAATGCGGTGCCGCTGGCAGAGCAGCAAAAACGCCTGTTGCAGCTCAAGCTGCGCCGTGTGGTTCGGGCCTCGGTCAAGGGCAACCTGGCGGTGGCCATTACCCAGGGGGCATTGGGCGGGGTGATTTTCTGGGTGCTGGGCATTCACAGTGCGCTGTTCTGGGCGGTGCTGATGATGTTTCTGTCGCTGCTGCCCGCCGTAGGCGCCGGGATCGTCTGGGCACCGGTCGCGGTTTACTTTGTAGTGACCGGTGCGGTCTGGGAAGGGGTAGTGCTGGCGCTGTACGGGGTATTCGTGATCGGCATGGTGGACAACGTGCTGCGCCCGATCCTGGTGGGTAAAGACACCAAAATGCCGGACTTCCTGATCCTGATTTCGACCCTGGGCGGCATGGCGATCTTTGGCCTCAATGGCTTTGTGATCGGGCCGTTGATCGCCGCCCTGTTCCTGTCCAGCTGGGGATTGTTCAGCGGCACCCGCCGCAAGGTGCGGTTGCCTGCCGATATCCAGACGGAGGATTAACGCAAGCTGTAGGAAACCCCTATGTAGGCGCCCATGCCTTCCCCAGGCGTGGAGCGTGCCGCATCCAGGCCTTTGTCGTCATAGCCGGGGGTAATGGTGGCGGCGTAGCGCTCACCGGTGAGGTTGCGCAGGTCGAGCCAGGTTTGCCAGTCCTGCTTGGGGGAGTTGTAGCCCAGCGTTGCGCCAAACAGCATGTACGACGACGCGTAGTACGAGTTGGCGTAATCCACCGCCATCCGCGAAGCCACCTGGGTGTTTACCCCGGCATAGAAGCCTTGCGGGTGGTCATATCGGACTTCGGCCTGGTAGTAGTGTTGTGGGATGCCCGGCAATTTGTTATCACCGAAGCGCTCGTCATCACGGTAGTGGAAGTCGCTGAACGTGTAGGCCTGACGCAGGGATACTTTGCCTGCGGCTCGACCTTCCCACAGGAGGCTGTTGAGGCCTGCTTCGATGCCTTGGTGCACGGTTGGGCTGGCGTTGGATTCGCCCACAATCGGTCCCAGGTTTTGCGTCGCTGCTTGCAACTCAACGGTCAACAGCTCATGGCGCACGGCCGAGTAATACCAGGCCAGATCCCACTGGCCGAGCCATGACTCGCCACGGGTGCCCAGTTCCAGGGTTGTGGCGGTCTGATTTTGCAGGTCGATAGGTGTGCTTTGGCGGCCGGTTGCCGCACCGCTGCCAACCGGGAACACATAAGGTGAACTCCAGATCATCGACCACGGGTGCGGTGGTTCGACCGAGCGACTCAGGTTGGCGTATACCTGCAGGTTCGGGTTGAACTCATAGCGCAGGCCGACGCGCGGGGCGTAGTCCCAGTCATGCTGGCTGACCTTGCCACCGCTCTCGGGGTAGCTCACATCGCTCTCGCGGCGGGTATAGATCAACGCCATGCCGGTGGTCAGCCACAGGTCAGGCATCAGCTCCAGATCATTGCTGGCATGCAGCACGCTGTCCGAACCCTGGTAGCTGAAGTCGCGCATCTTGGTGCCGGGTGCGTAAGTCGCCGTATTGCCTCGAGGGATGCGTACATATTCCGACGCACCGCTGTTAGGCAGGTGCTTGGTGTTGCGCAGGCCCACAGTGGTGTTGCTTTCAAGCCCGAACAGGGTGTCGCGACGCTTGTAGTTCAGCGTGCCGCTGACATCGGTGTAGGCAACTTTCAGGCGATTGGGGCTTTCACGCAGATCCATCGGGTAGTCGTGATAGACCAGGCCCACTTCCAGTTGCGAATCGTCATCCAGGTACATCGTGGTCTTGTTGCCCAGCCAGGCACTGCCGGGTTGCGGGCGGGTGTAGTCACCGCTGACGTAGGCCGGGTTGGCTGCCCGGGGATGATGCTTGATGCTGTCTTTGGTCACGCGCCCGGCCAGTTCGTTATCGGTTTCGCGATAGCGCAGGTAGAAGCGGGTTTCCAGTTGCGGGCTGAAGCGATAGCCGACGTTGGCGGCAATGCCTTTGCTGTTGCCAGCGGTGTGGTCCTGATAGCCGTCAGTGTTGGAATCTGTCATGGAGACGTAGTAGTCCAGATCCCCCAGCACCTGCCCGGAGCTGATCTGGCGTTTTTGATAGCCGTAGCTGCCGGCTTCATAGCGCACTTGCAATGGCGCCGCGTCGTAGCCGGTATGGGTGACATAGTTGATCGACCCGCCCAGGGCCAGCGAGCCGGTTTCGAAACCGTTGGCGCCGCGCAGCACTTCGGCGCGGCTTAGCCACAAGGGTTCAAACAGTTCATAGGGCGTACCGCCGGGGCCGGTCAGCGGTAATCCGTCGAACATGACATACAGGCCTGAACCGTGGGCGCTGGGGGCGCGGTTGATGCCCGAGCCGCGCACCGAGACCTTGGCCCCGTCATTGCCCGCTGATTGCGCATAGACCCCCGGTTGATAGGCCAGCACATCGGCATTGCTGGCAGTGCGGCCGTTTTCGACGCGGGTCATGTCGATCAGGTTGCTGGCGCCGGGGATTTGCTCAAGTGCGGCCTTTGCGGCCTTTGCGGCCTCAAGCTCACTGCTTTCTTCGCTGCGTACCTGAACCTCGCCCAGTTCCAGGGCACTGCCATAGGCGGGGGCGCTGCAGATCAGCGCCAAGGGTAAAAGTGAAGAAAGAGCAGAGCGCATTAATGGAGCTTCCAGATCGATGGGCGGGCGGCGCGCCAGCCTATACAAGCCGAGAATCACTCGCAACGTGCGGGCAGCATAAATTGAGTGGGAGTGGGCTTGCTCGCGATGTGTTTCACGCCGATTCTGTTGATCTCAAGCATCTGGCCACTGTTGCCGCTCATTTGCTGCGTGATGCTTGCGGTCTTCTTGATATCACTTGGTTAACTGATGCGTTGAGTACATATCCGGCATCTAGGTCTAACTGGACTATTGGTTTCGCTCTTACAGCGAGTCCCTTTTTGAAGGACCAAAAAGGAACCAAAAAGTCCTCGCCCCAGCGTACGGCCTTCGCTTCGCTCAGGTTCCCTCGTTCCGGTCCCGCTCCGTGGGCCCGCCGTGACGAGCCATCCTTGGCCCAACACGGCTCTCCCGAAGGGGCGGGCAGATCAAAAGCATTTCGCGCCGAGGCGGCCGACCGGCCGGCCTGTTTGGTGTAAGTGCGCGCTGCTCAATCTGTAGTCGCTGACGAGCCGTGCGAGGCTGCGTCCGGCTGCGTAGCAGTCGTAAAACCAGACACAGCGGTCGTTCAGGTAAACCCCGGACTCAGATTTTACGGTCGCTTCGCAACCGGACGCAGCCTTCGTTCCTCGTCAGCGGCTACAGGGTTTTGCGCAAGGTTCTGTGACGTATTCTTACCGTTACACCGTTCCGTCTTTATTGCAGGCAATTGAGTGGGAGTGGGTTTGCTCGCTATGCTGCAAGCTCACGTTTTTTCGGGATTTTTCGCACAGGGTTGGCAATTGCTGGGGGCTTGGTGCGGGGCCTATAGTCGGTGCTCGCCGATAAGGCGACCGGGTTTGGCGACTTGGACAATATTTAGTTAGCATGTGGTTGTTATATATAGCGGGGCGTGTATTTTGCTCGCGTTGCTTTATGGCAGCTGTGCGTGGGAGATCTTTGGATCTGCCGGGTTTTCCTAAATGTTACCGGTTCGCCAACCCGCGCATAGCGGCCACCTTTTTTCGTTTGGCGACGAGAACGGTTGGCTCAAATTCGACATTTAGGAGTTTGATTAATGGCTAGTTCTTCGTTTATTCCTCTTACCTCTATCGACTGCACCATCCCAGCGTTATTGATCGATCGTAGCGCTCCCCTCGATGTGCTCCATGCCAACGCAGTCGCCCGCGTTCTGGCTGTAACTCAACTGATGGAATCGTTCTCCAGCCGCGAAGTGCAGCAGGCTGATTCTGTTGATCTCAAGCATCTGGCCACGGTTTCGGCGCAATTGTTGCGCGACGGTTGTGACCTGCTCGATGTGCTGGGCTGGCGGTTGCGGCCTGCTTGATCTTGTTTGTTTAACTGGCACGTAGAGTACATATCCGGCATCTAGGTCTAACCGGACTATTGGTTTCGCTCTTACAGCGAGTCTCTTTTTGAAGGACCAAAAAGGAACCAAAAAGTCCTCGCCCCAGCGTACGGCCTTCGCTTCGCTCAGGTTCCCTCGTTCCGGTCCCGCCCCGTGGGCCCGCCGTGACGGGCCATCCTTGGCCCAACACGGCTCTCCCGGCATCCATGCCGGGATGCCCACTGCGCAGAACCTCCTCTCGGCCTCCCGAAGGGGCGGGCAGATCAAAAGCATTTCGCGCCGAGGCGGCCGACCGGCCGGCCTGTTTGGTGTAAGTGCGCGCTGCTCAATCTGTAGTCGCTGACGAGGAACGAAGGCTGCGTTCGGCGACGAAGTCGTCGCAAAATCAGACAATGCGTTGTGTCAGCTAAACCAGGTTCTCAGGGTTTGCGACTGCTGCGTCGCAGTGGCGTACCAAACTGGACGCAGCCTTCGTTCCTCGTCAGCGGTTACAGGGGTCTGCTTGATATCGCTTGTTTAACGGGAATATCGGTTTCGCCCTTACGGCTGATCACTTTTCCAGACGCCGAAAAAGTCCCCCAAAAGGCGTTTCCCTGTGTATCACCGCACGTCACGTCTGAGAAACTCATCCCGGGTCGAAGGGGCTTACGAGGTTGAGTTGTCACAGAGCGGGCCTTTAGCCCAATGGTCAGTCGCTTCAGCGCTCAGGTAAGGCAGTACCTCCCGGGCCGTATCTTCGAATCGGGTAGTGCGGGTGCCTTTATTGTCATATCTGAACCAGTGGTCTCCTTCCATGGCCGCGCCCAACCGAATGCGTTTATTGGGATGCAGGTGCGTGGCGACCACTTTTGCCGCGGGGATCTGCTCGCCCCAATGCAGGGTGACTCCCTCAGTCGGACTGACAGCGACTTCAATAACAAAACCGCCTCCATGTTTATCAAACTGAAACGTTAGCAGGTCAATTTGCTGTCCCGTGTTACGGCGAAAGTGAGGAAAAGACCCCTTAAACCCCATGCAGCGAAGTACCGTGACGACATGTTCTTTTAATGCGGCATCAATTTTCTCGCGTTCCATGGCATGACTCCATTTGGCAGGCAGTTATTCGGTCAGACATGCGCAGGTGCCAGTCGAACAGCATTGCCGTTGTTCGGGTGTGGCAGGTTTTTACTCAGCAGTTGAATACTGGCGCATAGCGTTCTTCACGTTTTTTAAAGTGGACGGGTGCCATGGGCACTTTTTCACCATTCACGTAAATATCCGGGAAGGTGAGTGTGAAGTCATCCATGTCGCCCTTGCCCAGTGGCGTTCCCTTACGGCTGCTGCTGGTGTGTTCCTGCGGGTCAAAGCCGGTTTCCAATTGATCGATACTGACTTGATAGGTTTCACCCGTCGCCAGCGTTACGCTCACCCTGGGGGAGGCGGCACTCACCCACAGAGGCGGGTCGGTTTGTTTGTAGGCTGCTCGGCGTTGATCCGGGGTGTTCAGATTGCGCAAGCGTGGAGGTATGTAGAGTCGGCCAAACAGGCGAAGCTCGGTATCAACTGAGCGCAGGTTACCCGGCCAGCTCGATGTGCCCGGCGGCGCTACATAGACCAGTACATGCACCCAATTGAGTTCTTCCGAGAGGGGGGCAAAGCTCATTGCTGCTTTTGGACCAGGGCAGGTGCGATCAAGCACGGCGTTTTTACCCGTTGCGGATTCCGGATACAGATAGGGCCCCGTGCTGCATCCTGCGAGCAACGCCATGAGCGGATAGAGGAAGTATTTCTTCATTGGGGGGCCAACTCCATTTGCGGTATTGCCGACTATGTCATCTCTGCGATGGCTTCTCATCAGTTCTGTTTCGGGTTCTGCTGGCCATCCTGGGCCTTCCGGCGGTGCGCACAGATCAAAAGCAATGCGCGTCGAGGCAGTCTGTTTTCGTGTTGACGACCCGTAGCCAGCGGCTACAAATCCAACAAAAAACCCCGTGAAGGCCAGGCCTTCACGGGGTTTCGGGTACAGCGCTTAACGCTTAGCCAGCAAAGTTCAGCGCGGCGTGTTGCACCAGTTCCAGCATTGGCTGCGGGTATACACCCAGGAAGAACACCATGACCGAAACCGCCAGCAACATGACGCCGCCGGCTTTTTGTTCCCAGTTCAGCGGAGCATCGTGGCGATGCAGTTTCGGCTCGACCAGGTACAGGGTCACCATCACACGCAGGTAGTAGAACACGCCAATGGCGCTACCCAGGATCAGGGAACCGACCAGCCACCATTGGTGAGCTTCAACGCCCGTGGCAATGATGTAGAACTTGCCGATAAAGCCCGCAGTCAGCGGAATGCCCGCAAGCGACAGCATCATCACGGTCATGACCGCCGTCAGGTACGGACGGCGCCAGAACAGGCCGCGGTACTCGTACAGGGCGTCTGCGTCACGGCCTTTGTACGGCGAGGACATCAGGGTAATGACACCGAATGCACCCAGGCTGGTCAGCACGTAGGTGATCAGGTAAACACCGATCGCTTCCATGGCCATGCCCTTGCTCGCCACCAGGGCGATCAGCAGGTAGCCGAAGTGGGCGATGGACGAGTAACCCAGCAGTCGCTTGAGGTTGTTTTGGGTCAGGGCCAGCAAGTTACCGAACAGGATCGAGGCAATCGCGATCACGGTCAGTACATCGCTCATCACACCGGTAGTCGCCGAAGGCGTGATCTGGAACAGACGCACCATCACGGCAAACACGGCCACTTTCGACGCGGTAGCCAGGAAGGCGGCGACCGGAGCCGGGGCACCTTCGTACACGTCTGGCGTCCAGAGGTGGAAAGGAACCAGGGACAGTTTGAATGCCAGGCCCACCAACATCATGCCCAGACCCAGTTGTGCCAGCGGCGCAGGTACGCCAGTGGCTGCCAGGGCCAGACCAATGCCGCTGAAGCTCAGGCTGCCGGCTTCGGCGTACAGCAAGGCCATGCCGAACAACAGGAACGCGGAACCGGCTGCCGACAGCACCATGTACTTGATGCCGGCTTCCAGGGAGCGCTTGTTGAAGAAGGCATACGCCACCAGGCCGTAAACCGGTACCGAGAGCAGTTCCAGACCGATAAACAGGCCCGCCAGGTGTTGTGCGCTGACCAGCACGATACCGCCGGTCGCAGCCAGCAGCATCAGCAGGTAAAGCTCTTCACGGTTGCCCGGGTAGCCCGTGCCGCCTTCGCCCAGATAGGCGTGAGCCAGGGTGACGCAGGCCAGGGTCGCGGCCAGGATCAGCCCGATGTACAGAAAGGCGAAGTTGTCCATCATCAACAGCGGGGTGACAGCCAGTGGAGCAACTTTCAACGCCGGGAAGATCGACAACAAGGCCAGGTTAAGACCCGCCACCGAAAGCAGGAAGGTCTGTGAGTGGTTGCGGCGCCACGCGATTGCCAGCATCACCACAACAACGGTGAGGCTGGTAATCAGCAGTGGAGCAAGCGCGATAAAGTGTTGGATCGTGAATTCCATAGCGCTCTTACCGGGCCGAAGCGAGTTGAGTGAAGGCGGTGCCGAGCCATTGCTGCACGCCATGCATGGTGGCAGCCGAGGTATCGAGGAACGGTTGTGGGTACACGCCGATGAAAATCAGCAATACCGCCAGACCGAGCACCATGATCAGTTCACGTGCATCCATGCCGGCCAGTACAGCGTCGGACTTGGACGGGCCGAAATAGGCACGGTGAATCATGATCAGCGAGTAGACCGAACCAAACACCAGACCGGTCGTTGCAATGGCCGTGATCCATGGGAAGCTGGCGAACGAGCCAATCAGGATCAGGAACTCACCCACGAAGTTACCGGTACCCGGCAAGCCCAGGGACGCTGCCGCGAAGAACAGGCTGATGGCGGGCAGGTAAGCGATCTTGGACCACAAACCACCCATCTCACGCATGTCACGGGTATGCAGACGCTCGTACAGTTGACCGCTGAGGATAAACAGCGCGGCAGCCGAAACACCGTGGGCCAGCATCTGGATCACTGCGCCTTGCAGGGCCAGCTGGCTGCCGGAGTAGATACCGATCAGTACGAAGCCCATGTGCGAAACACTGGAGAACGCGATCAGACGCTTGATGTCGGTTTGTGCGAAGGCCAGGAATGCACCGTAGAAAATCCCGATCAGGCCCAGGGCCATGGCGATCGGCGCAAACTCGGCCGAAGCATTCGGGAACAGCGGCAAGGCGAAACGCAGCAGACCATACGCAGCGGTCTTCAACAGGATACCGGCCAGATCGACCGAACCTGCGGTAGGTGCCTGTGCGTGAGCATCCGGCAGCCAGGAGTGGAACGGTACAACCGGCAGCTTCACGGCAAAGGCAATGAAGAAGCCCAGCATCAGGATGTACTCAGTGGTGAGCGACATCTTGGTTTTCAGCAACTCGGCGTAGCTGAAGGTAATCACGCCGGTGCTGTTGAAGTTGACCAGCACCAGACCCAGGATCGCCACCAGCATGATCAGGCCGGAAGCCTGAGTGAAGATGAAGAACTTGGTCGCGGCGTAGATACGGGTTTTCTTGCCGTCCGATGAGCTGTGACCCCAGAGCGCGATGAGGAAGTACATCGGCACCAGCATCATTTCCCAGAAGAAGAAGAACATGAACAGGTCGATGGCGAGGAACACGCCAACCACGCCGCCCAGGATCCACATCAGGTTCAGGTGGAAGAAGCCCACGTGACGCTGAATTTCTTTCCAGGAACACAGAACCGACAGCACACCGAGCAAGCCGGTCAGCAGGATCATCAGCAGCGACAGGCCGTCCAGCGCCAGGTGCACGCTGATACCGAAGCGTGCAATCCAGGTGTGCTGGAACTCAAGGGCCCAGGTCGGATCGGCGCCAGGCGCCGGTGCAAATGAGTAGTTCCCCTGGGACCACAGCCAAAGGCCGAGTGCAAGCTCAAGGGACATGGTCAGCAATGCAATCCAGCGGGGCAGGGTGGAGCCGAAACGCTCACCCAGCCAGCACAGGAGGCCGCCGATAAAGGGGATCAGGATTAGCCAAGGCAGAATCATGACGGGCTCAATTCCTTTCGCAAAGTCGAAGGTTCATATCAGACCGCTACCAACACGATGGCGCCCATGACCAGTACAGCACCGGCGGCCATGGATGCAGCGTACCAACGCAGTTGACCGGTTTCGCTGCGGCTCAGGGCGTTATGCCCGGCCTTGGCCATCTTCGGGATCAAACCAATGGTCTGGTCCAGAGGATCTTTGGCCAGCAAGCGGCAGATCAACAGGTACGGTTTGACGAACAGTTTGTCGTACAACCAGTCGAAGCCCCAGGCAGCGAACCACCAGGCCGACAGGAAGCGACCGATGCCGCTGTTGGCGACTGCGGTTACAAAGCGACGCTTGCCCAGGTACAGCAGGGCGGCGAGCAGGATACCGGCCAGGGCGATGGCGCCCGAGGCGATTTCCAGGCTGTGCTTGGCTTCACCGCCAGCATGGCCAACGCTTTGTGGCAGTACACCGGCCAGTGGCGGGGTGATCATGGCGCCGATGAAGGTCGACAGTACGATCAGCACGCTCAATGGCAGCCAGTAGGTCACGCCGTGGCCCGCATGCGCTTCAGTCTTGGCTTCACCGTGGAACGTGATGAAGATCAGGCGGAAGGTGTACAGCGAGGTCATGAACGCACCGACCAGACCGGCATACAACAGTTCGTTGTTACCGCTGGCGAAGGCTTCCCAGAGGATTTCGTCCTTGGAGTAGAAACCGGCCGTCAGCAATGGCAAGGCAGACAGCGCCGCGCCACCGACGATAAAGCTGGCGTAGGCCAGAGGCAGTTTTTTCCACAGGCCGCCCATCTTGAAGATGTTCTGCTCGTGATGGCAGGCAACGATCACCGCACCCGATGCAAGGAACAACAGCGCCTTGAAGAAGGCGTGGGTCATCAGGTGGAAGATCGCGCCGTCCCAGGCACCTACGCCCAATGCCAGGAACATGTAGCCGATCTGGCTCATGGTCGAGTAGGCAAGGATGCGTTTGATGTCGGTTTGTACCAGTGCAGCAAAACCGGCCAGGACCAGGGTCACACCGCCGACGATGCCGACCAGGTGCAGCACGTCAGGCGCCAGGGTGAACAGGCCGTGGGTACGGGCAATCAGGTACACACCGGCCGTTACCATGGTTGCGGCGTGGATCAGGGCCGACACCGGGGTAGGACCGGCCATGGCGTCTGCCAGCCAGGTTTGCAGCGGCAGTTGTGCAGATTTACCGACAGCGCCGCCCAGCAGCATCAGGGTCGCCAGTACGATCCAGAAATCACCGGCCTGGAACTTCTGAGGTGCCAGAACCAGCAGTTCCTGAATATTCAGCGTGCCCAGTTGCTGGAACAGGATGAACAGGCCGATGGCCAGGAACACGTCGCCGACGCGGGTCACGATAAAGGCTTTGAGTGCGGCGTTACCGTTGTTGCGGTTGCTGTAGTAGAAACCGATCAACAGATACGAGCACAGGCCCACGCCTTCCCAGCCGAAGTACACGAACAGCAGGTTATCGGCCAGGATCAGGAACAGCATGCTGGCGATGAACAGGTTGGTGTAGGCAAAGAAACGTGAGTAGCCGTTTTCGCCGCGCATGTACCACGAAGCAAACACGTGGATCAGGAAGCCCACGCCAACCACTACGCCGAGCATGGTGACCGACAGGCCGTCCAGGTGCAGGGCGAAGTTGGGCTTGAAGCCTTCCACCGACATCCACTGCCACAGCACTTGCGTGTACTCGCCGCCGGGTGGCGGTGCGACATTGAATTGCCAGATCACATACGCGGCCACGATGGCCGACAGGCCAATGGAGCCAACGCCGATCACGGCCGAGAGGTTTTCGCTGAAGCGTCCACGGGAGAACGACAGCAGCAAAAAGCCGATCAGGGGGAATACGAAAGTCAGAAAGAGAAGGTTCATCCGCGCATCTCACTGGCAGCATCGATATCAAGCGTATGGAAGCGGCGATACAGCTGCAGCAGGATCGCCAGGCCAATACTGGCCTCAGCGGCTGCCAGGGTGATCACC
Organism: Pseudomonas sp. NKUCC02_KPG; assembly: GCF_019345465.1. GTDB lineage: Bacteria > Pseudomonadota > Gammaproteobacteria > Pseudomonadales > Pseudomonadaceae > Aquipseudomonas. The sequence goes on along the minus strand of NZ_JAHKRC010000004.1, from coordinate 228,100 downwards.
AGGATGAACATCACTTGTCCATCCGGCTGCGCCCAGCGTGCACCGGCAACGATGAAGGCCAGTGCAGCGGCGTTCATCATGATTTCCAGACTCATCAATACGAAGAGAATGTTGCGACGTACCATCAGGCCGACCAGACCGAGGCAGAACAGGATGCCCGCTACCGCGAGACCATGTTCGAGAGGTATTCCTGGCATGTTATTGCTCCTTCGCCTCAGTGCGGCCCAAGTGGAACGCCGTCACAGCTGCAGCAAGCAGCAGCATCGAGGCGAGTTCGACCACCAGCAGGTACGGGCCGAACAGGCTGATGCCCACGGCTTTGGCATCAATGGTGGTTTGACCGATTGCCGCACCGCTCTGGTGAGCGAACAGCACGTACAGCAATTGGGCCAGCAGGATGGCCGACAAAATGCTCGGGCCGATCCAGATGCCCGGCTTGAGCCAATGGCGTTCTTGCGTCACCGAGGCAGGGCCCTGGTTGAGCATCATCACCACGAACACAAACAGCACCATGATGGCACCGGCGTAGGCGATCACTTCGAGCACACCGGCAAAGGGTGCACCGAGGCTAAAGAACGTCATCGCCACGGCAATCAGCGAAATAATCAGGTAGAGCAGGGCGTGCACAGGGTTGGTGTTGGTGATCACGCGTAGCGTGGACACGACAGCGACACCCGATGCGAAATAGAAAGCGAATTCCATCGTTCTTCCTTAAGGCAGCAAGCTCTTCACGTTGATCGGCTCGGCTTCGTTCTGGGCAGCGCCTTTCGGCTTGCCCTCAACGGCCATACCCGCAACACGATAGAAGTTGTAATCAGGGTTCTTACCGGGACCGGAGATCAGCAGATCTTCTTTCTCGTACACCAGATCCTGACGTTTGAACTCGGCCATCTCGAAATCCGGTGTCAGCTGGATCGCGGTGGTCGGGCAGGCTTCCTCACACAGGCCGCAAAAAATGCAGCGTGAGAAGTTGATGCGGAAGAACTCCGGGTACCAACGACCATCTTCGGTTTCGGCTTTTTGCAGCGAGATGCAGCCTACCGGGCACGCGACGGCGCACAGGTTACAGGCTACACAACGCTCTTCGCCGTCCGGGTCGCGGGTCAGGACAATCCGGCCACGGTAGCGCGGTGGCAGGTAGACCGGTTCTTCCGGGTATTGCAGCGTGTCACGCTTGCGGAAGGCATGGCCAAAGACCATCACCAAGCTGCGAAGCTGGGTGTAGGTGCCATGCACGATGTCAAACAGGTACTTGAACATGGGTCTCTATCCTCACTGAACCGCGCCGGCAGGCGTGTTCAACAACACGACTGCGGCGGTCACCAGCAAATTGATCAGGGTCAGCGGCAGGCAGAACTTCCAGCTGAAGTCCATCACTTGGTCATACCGTGGGCGCGGAATAGAAGCGCGCAACAGGATGAAGATCATGATGAAAAACGCGGTCTTCAGGGCGAACCAGATAAACGGGATCTGCGGCAGGATGCCGAAAGGCCCGTGCCAGCCACCGAAGAACAAAGTCACCAGCAACGCCGAGATCAACACGATCCCGATGTATTCACCGACGAAGAACATGCCCCATTTCATGCCGGCGTATTCAATGTGGTAACCATCGGCCAGTTCCTGTTCTGCTTCTGGCTGGTCGAAGGGGTGACGGTGAGTCACGGCCACGCCTGCGATGAAGAAGGTCAGGAAACCGAAGATCTGCGGAATGATGAACCACAGGTTCTGCGCCTGGTATTCAACGATGTCGCGCATGTTGAACGAGCCAACCTGCACCACGATGCCCATCAGCGCCAGGCCCATGAACACTTCGTAGGAAACCGTCTGTGCCGAGGCGCGCAAGGCACCCAGCAGCGCGAACTTGTTGTTGCTCGACCAGCCTGCAAACAACACCGCATAGACCGACAGGCCGGCCATCGCGAAGAAGAACAGGATACCGACGTTCAGATCCGCCACGCCCCAGGTCGGGGTGATCGGGATAATCGCGAAGGCGATCAGCAAGGCGCTCATGGCCACAACCGGTGCCAGGGTGAAGATCACCTTGTCGGCAAACGGTGGGGTCCAGTCTTCCTTGAAGAACATCTTGATCATGTCGGCGGCGATCTGGAACGCGCCGAACGGGCCCACGCGGTTCGGACCGTAACGGTCTTGCCACAAGGCCAGCAGGCGACGCTCGACCCAGCTGAGCAGCGCGCCGCACACCACGACGGCGAGCAGGATGACCACGGCTTTGAGCACCGAGATAATCACGTCGATCACTTCAGGGGTGAACCAGGTCATTGGGCTGCCTCCTGCAAACCGTCAACGGTAAGGCCAAAGATCGCAGGCGGGATACCGGCGAGGCCTGCTGGCAATGCCACCAGACCTGAACCCAGCTCTTCATTGATACGCAGCGGCAGACGCAGGGTCACGCCGACAACGTTCAGGCTGAGCAGCGCGCCATCATTGACACCCAGACGGTCGGCTTCGGATTTGGCCAGTGCGATGTAGGCAGCCGGAATGCGTTCCTGAACCGGCGCGGCTTTGGAAGAGTTCTCTTCGCTGCCCAGCAGGTGGAAGAACGGCACGACTTGCCAGGTGCCACGTGCCGGGTTGAATGCGCCCGGGATGTTGGCGAACCAGCTCAGCGAATCACCTGTGCTTTCGATCAGGCGGGTGCCCGGGTCGCCAGCGCGGATATGACCACCCACTTCGTCCTGGAACTTGTTCCACGCTTGTGGCGAGTTCCAGCCCGGCGACCAGGCGAACGGCACTTGCTGGCGCGGTTCGACGGAGCCCGAGTAACCTTCCATGGAGAAGGCGAACGCGGTGTCCGGGTCTTGCGGGGTACGAGGTTCGTGCACGCTGATGTTGGCACGCATGGCGGTACGGCCGCTGTAACGCAGCGGTTCGCGAGCCAGTTTCATGCCCTTGATGCGGAACGCAGCAGACGGCGCGGCATCAACGATGCGGGCCAGTGCAGGTGTGCTTGCAGCAGTGGCTTGCGTGACGTGGTCGAGCAAGGTCCAGTCAACCGGCTTGTTCAGCAGGGTGCTGCGCAGGGCATGCAACCAGCGCCAGCCTTCGTGAACCAGGATGCTGGCGTCCAGATAAGTCGGGTCGAAGACCTGGAAGAAGCGCTGGGCGCGGCCTTCCTGGCTGACCAGAGTACCGTCGCCTTCAGCGAAGCTGGCTGCCGGCAGTACCAGGTCGGCACGGTCGGTGGTGGCCGTCTTCTGGTGGTCGGCAACGATCACCACTTTGGCAGCGTCCAGCGCGGCGTTGACCTTGACGGCGTCGACGCGGGTGAACAGGTCGTTTTCCAGTACCACGATGGCGTCGGCTTTACCGTCGATCACCGCTTGCAGGGCTGCATCTACCGAATCGCCACCCAGCATGGCCAGGCCGAGGCTGTTGGCTTCCGGCACGACGAGGCTGATGGAACCGGCTTTTTCACGCAGGTGCAGGGCTTTGGCGATGTTGCCTGCCGCTTCGATCAGGGCCTTGGAGCCCAGGGAAGTACCGGCAATGATCAATGGGCGTTTGGCCGCGAGCAGGGCGTCGGCGATGCGCTTGGCCAGCTCCAGTGCTTCAGCGTCCAGGCCGGCAACGGCAGGGGCGCTGGCGTCGAGGGCGTGAGCCACGGCGAAACCGATACGGGCCAAGTCATCCGGCGCAGCGTGTACGCATTCTTCAGCCACGTCATCGAGCTTGGTTTCAGCCAGGCTTGCGATAAACAGCGGGTTCAGCGCGTGCTGGCCGATGTTTTTCACGGCGGCATCGAGCCACGGCTGAACGCGCATGGCGTCGGCCATGTCCTCAGCCTTGCCCTTGACCGATTGACGCAGTGACAGCGCCATGCGGGCGGCGGTCTGGGTCAGGTCTTCGCCGAGGACGAAAATGGCGTCGTGATCTTCGATCTCGCGCATGTTCGGCACTGGCAGCGGGCTGTCTTTCAATACTTGCAGCACCAGGCGGATGCGCTCCAGCTCACCGGCTTCGATGCCCGAGTAGAAGTGCTCGGCGCCGACCAGTTCGCGCAACGCGTAGTTGCTTTCGAGGCTGGCCCGTGGCGAACCGATACCGACAATGTTGCGACCGCGTAGCAGGTCAGCGGCTTTATCCAGCGCGTTGTCCAGGCTCAGCTTGGTGCCGTCGGCCAGCAGTGGCTGACGTGGACGATCGGTGCGGTTGACGTAGCCGTAGCCGAAACGGCCACGGTCACACAGGAAGTACTGGTTGACCGAACCGTTGAAGCGGTTTTCGATGCGACGCAGTTCGCCATAACGCTCGCCCGGGCTGATGTTGCAGCCGCTGGAGCAACCGTGGCAGATGCTCGGTGCAAACTGCATGTCCCACTTGCGGTTGTAGCGCTCGGAGTGGGTTTTGTCGGTGAACACGCCGGTCGGGCAGACTTCGGTGAGGTTGCCCGAGAACTCGCTTTCGAGCACGCCGTCTTCAACGCGACCGAAGTACACGTTGTCGTGGGCACCGAATACGCCCAGGTCAGTGCCGCCAGCGTAGTCTTTATAGAAGCGTACACAGCGATAGCAGGCGATGCAGCGGTTCATCTCGTGAGAAATGAACGGGCCCAGTTGCTGGTTCTGGTGGGTACGCTTGGTGAAGCGATAACGGCGCTCGTTGTGGCCGGTCATCACGGTCATGTCTTGCAGGTGACAGTGACCGCCTTCTTCGCACACCGGGCAGTCGTGCGGGTGGTTGGTCATCAGCCATTCAACAACGCTGGCGCGAAACACTTTCGCCTCTTCGTCGTCGATGGAGATCCAGCTACCGTCGGTGGCCGGGGTCATGCATGACATGACGATACGACCACGCTTGTCGTTCTCGTCGGTGTACTGCTTGACGGCGCATTGGCGGCAAGCGCCAACACTGCCCAGGGCAGGGTGCCAGCAGAAATACGGGATATCGAGGCCTAGCGACAGACACGCCTGTAACAGGTTGTCTGCCCCATCGACTTCGAGATCTTTGCCGTCTACGTGGATAGTGGCCATTGTTCAAAGGTCTTCGTTGGCCCGGTGTCAGCGGGCGTGGCTAATGGAATCTTGTTATGCGTTCGAAACAACTCAGCCTCACGGCGTTATCGAACGATCAAAGAGCGGCACGGACCGCTCTCCTACAGAGCGTTACGCGCCGATTACAATCGGGCGTGCCAGAGGCGGTACACCGGGTTTTGCTTGCGCAATGCCGGCTTCGAACTCTGGACGGAAATACTTGATCGCGCTGCCCAAAGGCTCCACGGCACCCGGTGCGTGAGCACAGAACGTCTTGCCAGGGCCGAGGAAGCCGACCAGACCCAGCAGGGTCTCGATATCGCCGGGCTGACCTTCGCCGTGTTCAATCGCCATCAGGAGCTTGACGCTCCACGGCAGACCATCACGGCAAGGGGTGCAGAAACCGCACGATTCGCGAGCGAAGAACTGTTCCATGTTGCGCAGCAGGGAGACCATGTTGACGCTGTCGTCGACGGCCATTGCCAGGCCAGTACCCATACGGGTGCCGACCTTGGCGATACCACCGGCGTACATTTGTGCGTCAAGGTGCTCCGGCAGCAGGAACCCGGTACCGGCGCCACCTGGCTGCCAGCACTTGAGCTTGAAGCCGTCGCGCATGCCGCCAGCGTAGTCTTCGAACAGTTCGCGAGCGGTCACGCCGAACGGCAGTTCCCACAGGCCAGGGTTCTTCACTTTGCCGGAGAAGCCCATCAGCTTGGTGCCGTGGTCTTCGCTGCCTTCGCGGGCGAGGGATTTGTACCAGTCAACGCCGTTGCCGATGATGGCCGGTACGTTGCACAGGGTTTCAACGTTGTTCACGCAGGTCGGCTTGCCCCATACGCCCACGGCAGCCGGGAACGGCGGCTTGGAGCGCGGGTTGGCGCGACGGCCTTCGAGGGAGTTGATCAGTGCGGTTTCTTCGCCGCAGATGTAACGCCCGGCGCCGGTGTGAACGAACAGTTCGAAGTCAAACCCCGAGCCCAGAATATTCTTGCCCAGCAGGCCTGCTGCCTTGGCTTCTTCGACAGCACGGCGCAGGTGCACTGCAGCCGTGGTGTATTCGCCACGCAGGAAGATATAGCCGCGGTAGGTTTTGAGCGCACGGGCACTGATCAGCATGCCTTCGATGAGCAGATGGGGCAGTTGCTCCATCAGCATGCGGTCTTTCCAGGTGTTGGGTTCCATTTCATCGGCGTTACACAACAGGTAACGGATGTTCATGGACTCATCTTTTGGCATCAGCCCCCACTTCACGCCCGTGGGGAAGCCCGCACCGCCGCGACCCTTGAGGCCAGCGTCTTTCACGGTCTGGACGATGTCGTCCTGGGCCATGTCAGCGAATGCCTTGCGCGCAGCGGCGTAACCGTCCTTGGCCTGGTATTCGTCGAGCCACACCGGCTCGCCGTCGTCACGCAGACGCCAGGTCAGGGGGTGGGTTTCTGCCGAACGCTTGATCAGGTTGGCAGGGCCGAAAGAAGTCAGGCTCATGGGTAGGCCTCCAGCAACGTGGCGACGCCAGCAGGCTGCACGTCACCGAATGTGTCGTCGTCGATCATCAACGCCGGCGCCTTGTCGCAGTTGCCCAGGCAGCACACCGGCAGCAGCGTGAAGCGGCCGTCCGCAGTGGTCTGGCCCAGGCCGATGCCCAGCTTGTTCTGGATTTCGCCAACCACGGATTCGTGGCCGCCGATGTAGCAGACCATGCTGTCGCACACGCGGATGATGTGACGGCCAACGGGCTGGCGGAAGATCTGGCTGTAGAACGTGGCCACACCTTCAACGTCGCTGGCAGGGATGCCCAGCAGTTCGCCAATGGCGTAAATCGCGCCGTCCGGCACCCAGCCGCGTTCCTTCTGAACGATCTTCAGGGCTTCGATCGACGCTGCGCGTGGATCTTCGTAGTGATGCATCTCGTGCTCGATGGCCGAGCGCTCGGTTTCGCTCAGGGCGAAACGGTCTGTCTGGATAAGCGTGCTGTTCATGCTTAGCGGTCCACGTCGGCCATAACGAAATCGATACTACCCAGGTACGCAATCAAGTCCGCGACCATTTCACCTTTGATCACCGAAGGGATCTGTTGCAGGTGCGGGAAGCTTGGAGTACGAATCCGGGTGCGGTAGCTCATGGTGCCGCCATCGCTCGTCAGGTAATAACTGTTGATGCCCTTGGTCGCTTCGATCATCTGGAAGGATTCGTTGGCCGGCATGACCGGGCCCCACGAAACTTGCAGGAAGTGCGTGATCAAGGTCTCGATGTGCTGCAGCGTGCGCTCTTTAGGTGGCGGCGTGGTCAGCGGGTGATCCGCCTTGTACGGGCCTGCCGGCATGTTGCGCATGCACTGCTCGATGATTTTCAGGCTCTGACGCATTTCTTCGACACGCACGATGCAACGATCGTAGGCATCGCCGTTGGCTGCCAGCGGGACTTCGAACTCGAAGTTCTCGTAGCCGGAATACGGGCGCGCTTTACGGATGTCGAAATCACAACCGGTCGAACGCAAGCCAGCACCGGTGACGCCCCATTCCAGGGCCTCTTTGGTGTTGTAGGCGGCAACGCCGATGGTACGGCCACGCAGGATGCTGTTGTCCAGAGCGGCTTTCTGGTACTCGTCCAGGCGCTTTGGCATCCAGTCGATGAATTCCTGAACCAGCTTTTCCCAACCGCGGGGCAGGTCGTGTGCAACGCCGCCGATGCGGTACCAGGCCGGGTGCAGACGGAAACCGGTGATGGCTTCGATCACTTTGTAGGCGCGCTGACGGTCGGTGAAGGTGAAGAACACCGGGGTCATGGCGCCCACGTCCTGGATGTAAGTACCCAGGAACAGCAGGTGGCTGGTGATGCGGAAGAACTCGGCCATCATGATGCGGATGGTATCGACCCGATCCGGAACCTTGATGCCGGCCAGCTTCTCGACCGAGAGCACGTACGGCAGGTTGTTCATCACGCCGCCGAGGTAGTCGATACGGTCGGTGTACGGGATGAAGCTGTGCCAGGACTGGCGCTCTGCCATTTTCTCGGCACCACGGTGGTGGTAGCCGACGTCTGGCACGCAGTCGACGATCTCTTCACCGTCCAGCTGCAGGATGATACGGAAGGCACCGTGGGCCGAAGGGTGGTTCGGACCCAGGTTGAGGAACATGTAGTCCTCGTTTTCGCCCGAACGTTTCATGCCCCAGTCTTCTGGACGGAAGCGTGCGGCTTCTTCTTCCAGTTGCACCTTGGCCAGGGTCAGGCTGTACGGGTCGAACTCGGTGGCACGGGCCGGGAAGTCCTTGCGCAGCGGGTGACCTTCCCAGGTCGGCGGCATCATGATGCGCGACAGGTGAGGGTGGCCTTTGAAGTCGATGCCGAACATGTCCCAGACTTCGCGCTCGTACCAGTTGGCGTTCGGCCAGATACCGGTCACGGTCGGTACGCTGAGGTCGCTCTCGGACAAGGCGACCTTGATCATTACGTCACTATTACGTTCAAGCGACATCAGGTGATAGAAGACGGTGAAGTCCGCACCCGATGGCAGGCCCTGACGCTTGGTACGCAGACGTTCGTCTACACCGTGCAGGTCATAGAGCATGACGTAAGGTTTTGGCAGGTTGCGCAGGAAGGTCAGGACTTCAACCAGTTTTGCGCGGGTAACCCAAAGCACCGGCATGCCGGTGCGCGTGGCCTGGGCGGTGAACGCCTCAGGGCCAAAGCGGGTATTGAGTTCGACAACCACATCTTGGTCGTCAGCCTTGTAAGGCGGGATGTACAGAGCGGAGCCTGTAGTCATGGTTTTTTTATCGCTTTCGGTCAACGTAAAGAATGAAGCCAGGGTTTCGTTCTATTGATAGAAACGGTGCTGGATCAGACTTCGTCGGGGCTGCGCAGGTTGGTTACCTGAATACGCTGTTCACGGCGCTGTTCCTTTTGGGACGGCATCTCGGCGCGGTAAACGCCTTGCTCGCCGACAACCCAGGAAAGTGGGCGACGCTCCTGGCCAATCGACTCTTGCAAGAGCATCAAACCTTGCAGAAAAGCCTCAGGGCGGGGTGGGCAGCCTGGCACGTAAACGTCCACGGGCAGGAACTTGTCGACCCCTTGAACCACGGAGTAGATGTCGTACATGCCACCGGAGTTGGCGCAAGAACCCATGGAAATAACCCACTTAGGCTCAAGCATTTGCTCATAGAGACGCTGAATGATCGGCGCCATCTTGATGAAGCAGGTACCGGCAATAACCATGAAATCCGCCTGACGCGGCGATGCCCGGATAACTTCGGCGCCAAAGCGTGCGATGTCGTGGGGCGCCGTGAAGGCGGTAGTCATTTCCACGTAGCAGCAGGACAGGCCGAAGTTGTACGGCCACAGGGAGTTTTTACGCCCCCAGTTGACCGTGCCGTTCAGCACGTCTTCCAGCTTGCCCATGAAGATGTTTTTGTGGACTTGATCTTCTAACGGATCGGCAACGGTTTCCCGTGTGCCGATCGGGTATTGCTCGTTAGGAGCATCCGGGTCGATCCTGGTGAGTTCGTATTGCATTGCCAAAGCCTCATTGTTTCAGCTTGGCCTGCCGCTTACGACGAGCTTCCGGTGCCCAATCAAGAGCACCCACCCGAAATAGGTAGACAAGGCCTGCCAACAGAATTGCTATGAAAACGAGAGCTTCGACGAATCCGGTCCAGCCGCTTTCGCGAACAGACACAGACCATGCAAAGAGATAGAGGGCTTCGATATCGAAGATCACGAACAGCATCGCGACCAGATAGAATTTGGCTGAGAGCCGCAAGCGGGCGCCACCGGTGGGTAGCATGCCGGACTCGAACGGTTCGTTTTTGCTGCGACCCCAGGCTTTTGACCCGAGGAGGCTGGAGACACCGAGCATGAAGGCGCAGAGGCCGACAACGCCGAGAAGGAAAATGGCAAAGCCCCAGTTGTGGGCTATGAGTCCTGTCGCTTCGGGCATGCTGGAAATCCTTAACAGAGAGCAAAGGTCTCTGAGCTTAAAAAGGTAATAAAGCAGTGACGTTATGTCGCAGTGCTATTGATTGCCGGGATTTTATGGCTAAACACCCAGCAAGTAAATTTTCTAAGATGAATTAATTCAGTCCTTTAGTGGTATGGCCTTCCTGGAATGTGCTGTAAGCCTTGTGGCACGGGCATTACAGCGAGTTTTGTTGATTATGTTTTACAGCGCCGGTAATCAACAACAGCAACTCTAAATGATAATCAATATTGTTTAAGTGCGACGCGGTGCTTTGTACCGGTTGAAGTTGGCTTATATAAGCGCACTTCGCAAGTTTTGAACTTGGCTTTTTAACCCGGTTTCTGTTTTCGGTTATGGATCTGGGTCAGGGTTTTGTCGGATGGGCCTGATTCCTGATTCTTCTGATCCAACTCACCTTTCTGATCCCGTAGTCGCTGCCGAGGAACGAAGGCTGCGAGCTGTTTATATGCCGCCATGAAAATCAAAAGCTCGCAGCCTTCGTTCCTCGGCAGCGACTACGTTTGGTGTTTGGTGTTTGGTGGTGGTAATGGGAGTTAGCAGGCAAAAAAACGCCCCGAGCCAGTCGGGGCGTCATGTGCGAGGCATTGCGTTTTTGCTTTACGAGCCGGGCAATGGCCGTGGTTCCACTATCAGTGGAACTGTTCTTCTTCAGTCGAACCGGTCAGGGCAGTGACCGAAGACGAGCCACCCTGGATCACGGTGGTCATGTCGTCGAAGTAGCCGGTGCCCACTTCCTGCTGGTGAGCCACAAAGGTGTAACCCTTGGCGGCGTCAGCGAATTCCTGCTCTTGCAGTTTTACGTAGGCAGTCATGTCGTTGCGGGCGTAGTCGTGCGCCAGGTTGAACATGCTGTGCCACATGTTGTGGATGCCCGCCAGGGTGATGAACTGGTGCTTGTAGCCCATTGCCGACAGTTCGCGCTGGAACTTGGCGATGGTCGCGTCGTCCAGGTTTTTCTTCCAGTTGAAGGAAGGCGAGCAGTTGTACGACAGCAGTTGGTCCGGGTATTCCTTTTTGATCGCTTCGGCAAAGCGACGGGCTTCGTCCAGGTCAGGCTTTGCAGTTTCGCACCAGATCAGGTCGGCATAAGGCGCATACGCCAGGCCGCGAGCGATGGCTTGATCCAGGCCGGCGCGTACTTTGTAGAAGCCTTCCTTGGTGCGTTCACCGGTTACGAACGGCTGATCGTACGGGTCGCAATCAGAGGTCAGCAGGTCGGCGGCGTTGGCGTCGGTGCGGGCCAGAATGATCGTCGGTGTGCCTGCAACGTCGGCGGCCAGACGAGCAGCGGTCAGCTTTTGCACAGCTTCCTGGGTCGGTACCAGTACCTTGCCGCCCATGTGCCCGCATTTTTTAACCGAGGCCAGCTGATCTTCGAAGTGAACGCCTGCGGCGCCTGCCTCGATCATGCTTTTCATCAGTTCGTAAGCGTTGAGAACACCGCCGAAACCGGCTTCAGCGTCTGCCACGATCGGTGCGAAGTAGTCGATATAGCCCTGGTCGCCCGGGTTTTTACCGGCTTTCCACTGGATCTGGTCGGCGCGGCGGAACGAGTTGTTGATGCGCTTGACCACGGTTGGAACGGAGTCCACCGGGTACAGCGACTGATCCGGGTACATGGATTCGGCAGAGTTGTTGTCTGCCGCCACTTGCCAACCCGACAGGTAAATAGCCTGGATACCGGCTTTAACCTGTTGAACCGCTTGGCCCCCGGTCAGGGCGCCCATGCAGTTGACGAAATCTTTCTCAGGACGGAAGGACGGGTGTGCGCCCTGTGTCACCAGTTTCCACAGCTTGTCGGCACCCATTTTTGCAAAGGTGTGCTCGGGTTGAACCGAGCCGCGCAGGCGGACCACGTCAGCAGCGGAGTAATCGCGAGTCACGCCTTTCCAGCGTGGGTTTTCGGCCCAGTCTTTTTCAAGGGCTGCAATTTGCTGTTCGCGTGTCAGTGCCATGGAGATAAACCTCGTCGCATAGGTCTGGGTTGAAAAATGGTTGCTCCACCAGGCACACAACAATGTTGTTTGAAGTGAGTGCGTGAATGGCTGCTCGCTATGGGCGGTACTGGCCCCAGGGCCTTTGCAGGGCCTCTGATCAGCGGGAGCGGGGCCATCATGCCCTTGCATTTTTGAGGCGTCAAATGTTTTGTAGTGCTTTTTTCATAACACTACATAATTGCGGAAAAACGACTCGTCAGTCAGTTTTGGCCCTTTTGGTCGAGTGCGTCGACTTTCACTCGTACAGTCATGTCATCCCGGCTTTGAGTAGCGTAGGTGCGGGTTGTGGGCGGTTGGCGGGATATATTGCGGCCGCTGATGCCGGCCAGGGTTATCCATTGGCCCAGGGGGGCGCTGACTTCTGTGTCGGTACTTTGTGTTTCCACTACATCAGAACGCTCCTGGCTCATTCGGTCACGATTTGTACGGATGGCCAGATGTACGGTATTTCCCGTGACGTTGGCGGTGACGTAAAACCCGCGGGTTACATCGCGGTAATCGGTCTGGCTCAGCATGCGGCCATAGGCATCGGTCTGGCTGCTGGTCAGCGGCACGGTGCTGCCCGTCTGGATCAGGGCGGGTACGCCTTCTGTGGCTTGAATCTGTTGGGTGCCACCTTCCCGGCTGGCGGTGCTGTAGACCCGGGCATTGCTGTCGGGCGGGCTGTTATCGCTGGTATCAACACTGATCAGCAAGCGCCGGGCCGGCTTGTCGAGCTTGGCCAGCAGCTCCTGCAGGCTCTGGATTCTCGCTGCCGGGGCGTCGACGATCAGTTGATTGCCGTAGGCGCTGACTTTTCCGGTGATGCCGATATAGTCCCGGGCTATCGGCAGCAGGCTGGCGCTGGTGCGGTTTTGCAGGGTAATGACCTGGGTTTCGGCGATCGCGCTGGCGCTGACTATCAGCAGCAGACTGGCGATAAAAGGGCGTAGTGGCATCTGTGTTTTCTCCGCGGTGCTCGAGAGGGCGATGGGAAGAGTGTGGCAGATAGCAAAACGCCCTGCGATCCGGGGATGGCAGGGCGTTTTGGGGTTGCCTGGTTCTTGTGGGGGGGCGTGATGATCAGCTCCCGCGCACCATATCAACGTGGGGAATCCCTGCTTCCAGGAATTCGTCGCTGACAATCTTGAAGCCCAGGCGCTCATAGAACGGCGTGGCATGCACTTGTGCGCTGAGCATTTGCTGCTTGAGGCCGCGTTTTTCAGCTTCCTCGATCGTGGCTTGCATCAACGCGTCGCCGACTTTCAGGCCGCGCCAGTCCTTGAGGACTGACACGCGGCCGATATGGCCGTCCGGCAGCAGCCGGGCGGTGCCAATCGGAAAGTCGCCTTCATAGGCCAGAAAATGCACTGCATCGGCATCGTCTGCATCCCACTCCAGTTCTGGAGGTACAGATTGTTCGGCAATAAACACCGCCTCACGAATGCGTCGAAGTTCGGCGTTGTCCTTTTGCCAGTCGGCGACACGTACGTGAATGCTATTCATCAGCGAACCCCAGGCTTCCTTGTTTAACCAGCTCACAGAGCAGGTTGCGTCCATCTTCATCGGCCAGCCATGTGCCGAGGTTGTCACTGTGCAGCGCATCGGCGGCACAAATCATTTTCAGCAGCTCGCGCAGCTTGCCCGGCAGCAGGCGGCTCTGGCCGCTGGCGAACAGCAGCAGGTCCTCATCGACTTCGGACCAGGCCAGGCGGGCGCTCGGGTTGCGGATCAGGATCGCGCCCTGTTCCAGGCTGCCCAGCAGGTCTTCTTCTTCGAGTTCAGGGCCGACCACGAGTTCCGGATAACGTGGCTCGGTCATGAACTGGCCGAACCAGGTCAGCAGCATGCGCTCGTCGCTCATGTGCTCGGTCAGCAGGCTCTTGAGGCGGCCCAAGGCGTCGTGCTGGATCTGGTGCGGGTCGCTGGCCGGCTGCGCGTCGGCGTCGGTGTAGCGGTCTTCGTCCGGCAGGTACTGGCTGAGGAAGTCGGTGAAGTGGGTCAGCACTTCAGCGGCGCTCGGCGCGCGGAAGCCCACCGAGTAGGTCAGGCAGTCGTCCACGGCGACGCCGCAGTGGGCCAGGCGCGGCGGCAGGTAGAGCATGTCGCCGGGCTCCAGGGTCCACTCGTCGGTGGCCTGGAAGTCGGCCAGGATGCGCAGGTCGGCGTGCTCCAGCAGCTTGCTCTCGGAGTCGCACATCTGGCCGATCTGCCAGTGACGCTGGCCGTGGCCTTGCAGCAGGAACACATCGTAGTTGTCAAAGTGCGGGCCCACGCTGCCACCTGGGGCGGCGTAGCTGATCATGACGTCGTCGATGCGCCAGCTAGGCAGGAAACGGAAGTTTTCCAGCAGCTCGTTGACTTCAGGTACGAACTGGTCGACCGCTTGCACCAGCAGGGTCCATTCGCGCTCAGGCAGTTTGCCGAATTCGTCTTCAGCGAACGGGCCGCGGCGCAATTCCCATGGGCGCTCGCCGTGTTCGATGATCAGGCGCGATTCGACTTCTTCTTCAAGGGCCAGACCGGCCAGTTCGTCGGCGTCGATCGGGCTTTCGAAGTCAGGAATGGCCTGACGGACCAGCAGCGGTTTTTTCTGCCAGTAGTCGCGCATGAACTCGCGTGCAGTGATGCCGCCCAGAAGTTGAAGAGGAATATCAGGATTCATGTGTAACCTATTGAAAAAATGCACTTTGTAATCGGGAATAAAAACGCCCGGCACGGCCGGGCGTTAATAGGTCGTTGCAGCGATCAGATGCGCTTGGCTTGCTCGACCGCGTTGCCAATGTAGTTGGCAGGGGTCAGCAGTTTCAGCTCGGCTTTGGCCGCTTCCGGCATTTCAAGGCCGTCAATGAAAGTTTGCAGTGCTTCAGGGCTGATGCCCTTGCCGCGGGTCAGCTCTTTGAGCTTCTCGTACGGGTTTTCGATGTTGTAGCGGCGCATTACGGTCTGGATCGGCTCAGCCAGGACTTCCCAGCAACCGTCCAGGTCAGCAGCGATTTTCTGAGCGTTAAGCTCAAGCTTGCTGATGCCTTTGAGGCTGGCTTCGTACGCGATCACGCTATGGGCAAAGCCCACGCCGAGGTTGCGTAGTACGGTGGAGTCGGTCAGGTCACGCTGCCAGCGGGAAATTGGCAACTTGCTGGCCAAATGCTGGAACAGGGCGTTGGCGATACCCAGGTTGCCTTCGGAGTTTTCGAAGTCGATCGGGTTGACCTTGTGTGGCATGGTCGAGGAACCGATTTCGCCGGCAATGGTGCGCTGCTTGAAGTAGCCCAGGGAGATGTAGCCCCAGATATCGCGATCGAAGTCGATCAGGATGGTGTTGAAGCGGGCGATTGCATCGAACAGCTCGGCGATGTAGTCGTGCGGTTCGATCTGGGTGGTGTACGGGTTGAAGCCCAGGCCCAGTTCGTCTTCGATAAAGGCGCGGGCGTTTTCTTCCCAGTCGATCTGCGGGTAAGCCGACAGGTGGGCGTTGTAGTTACCTACGGCGCCGTTGATTTTGCCCAGCAGCGGTACGGCTGCAACCTGAGCGATCTGACGCTCCAGGCGGTAAACCACGTTGGCCAGTTCTTTGCCCAGGGTGGTCGGCGAAGCCGGTTGGCCGTGGGTGCGCGACAGCATGGGCACGTCAGCGAACTTGATGGCCAGTTCGCGGATGGCCTGGGCGGTTTGACGCATCAGCGGCAGCATCACGTCATCACGGCCTTCGCGCAGCATCAGGGCGTGGGACAGGTTGTTGATGTCCTCGCTGGTGCAGGCAAAGTGGATGAACTCACTGACGTTGGCCAGTTCAGGCAGCTTGGCAGCCTGTTCCTTGAGCAGGTACTCAATGGCTTTGACGTCGTGGTTGGTGGTGCGCTCGATCTCTTTGGCGCGCTCGGCGTGTTCCAGGGAGAAGTTTTCGGCCAGTTCATTCAGAACGGCGTTGGCTTGCTCGGAAAAAGCCGGGACTTCAGGGATGGCAGCGTGAGCAGCCAGGCGCTGGAGCCAGCGAACTTCAACCAGGACGCGAGCACGGATCAAGCCGTATTCGCTGAAAATTGGGCGCAGGGCCTGGGTTTTGCCGGCGTAGCGGCCGTCAACAGGGGAAACCGCAGTGAGCGAAGAAAGCTTCATGGGGTGTTCTCGGACAGTCGGGCAACGAAATGGGGCGCGTATCATACATGAAAAAACGGCCGGTCCGTTGCCAAGTGACCGGCGTCATACGCGTATCGATTTTCAAACCTGTGCCAGCTGGCGTGCTTCAGTTGCCGCGCAGCATCGGATAAAGCTCTTTGAGCAGCTTGCGGCGGCTGATGACCAGCTGCCAGCGGTGGCCACCCAATTGACGCCAAAGCCGCGCTGAGCGGATACCGGCCAGCAGCAGGGCGCGAATTTTTGATGCGTTGTTCGGTTGTTGCAGGTTGCGCATGTCGCCGTGTACCTGGATTCGCTGACGCAAAGTGCTCAGGGTGTCCTGGTACAGCGCGCCACAGGCGGCCACCACGTTTTCGTGGGCCGGGCCGAAGTGCTCGACCTGGGACTGGATCTGCGGCAGGCGTTTGCCGATCAGTTCCAGCATGTCATTGCGCTTGGCCAGTTGGCGTTCAAGGCCCAGCATCGACAACGCGTAGCGCAGGGGTTCGCGCTGCAGGGTGTTGGGGTCGCGCTCAAGGGCGCCAATCAGGGCTCGATAGCCTTCTCGCAGGTTGATGTCGTCACCGCCAAACACTTCAAGCGTGTCCTTGGGGTCGCGCACCAGCAGGCTGCCGAGCATGCAGCTCAGGTCGGCCTCGCTGACCTGTCCGGTCTTGGCGATCTTGTCCACCAGCACGGCGGCCAAAAACACGCCCCCCAGGGCTACCAGTTGCTCCTGAGTGGCGTTCATGTCCGGTTGCCCTTGCTGGACCATGGCTCGGCCACTTCGATCACACCGCCGCCCAGGCAGACTTCGCCGTCATAAAACACCACGGACTGGCCGGGAGTGACCGCCCGTTGCGGGTCGTCGAAGGTCGCGCGATATCCCGTAGCGGTTTTTTCCAGGGTGCAGGGTTGATCGCTTTGGCGATAGCGAACCTTGGCTGTCAGGCGCAGCGGGGTGCTCAGGTCGATCGGGTTGACCCAGTAGATTTCGGAGGCGAGCAGGGCGCCGGAGAACAGCCACGGGTGATCATTGCCTTGGCCAACGATCAGTTCGTTGTGTTCCAGGTCCTTGATCAGCACGTACCACGGCTCGTCGCTGGCGTCTTTAAGGCCGCCAATGCCCAGGCCCTGGCGCTGGCCGATGGTGTGATACATCAGGCCGTGGTGGCGGCCGATCACTTCACCTTCGGTATTTTTGATCTCGCCAGGCTGCGCCGGCAGGTATTGCTTGAGGAAGTCGCTGAAGCGGCGCTCGCCGATAAAGCAGATCCCGGTGGAGTCTTTTTTCTTCGCGGTGGCCAGATCGTGCTTTTCAGCGATCCTGCGCACTTCGGGTTTTTCCAGTTCGCCGACCGGAAACAGGGTCTTGGCGATTTGCTCGCCGCCAACGGCGTGCAGGAAGTAGCTTTGGTCCTTGTTAGGGTCCAGGCCCTTGAGCAGTTCGGTGCGGCCATCGATGTCGCGACGGCGCACGTAATGGCCGGTGGCGATCAAGTCGGCACCGAGCATTACGGCGTAGTCGAGGAACGCCTTGAACTTGATTTCGCGGTTGCACAGGATGTCCGGGTTCGGCGTGCGACCGGCCTTGTATTCGGCCAGGAAGTGCTCAAACACGTTGTCCCAGTACTCGGCAGCAAAATTGGCGGTGTGCAGCTTGATGCCAATTTTGTCGCACACGGCCTGGGCGTCTGCCAGATCATCCATGGCGGTGCAGTAATCAGTTCCGTCGTCTTCCTCCCAGTTCTTCATGAACAGGCCTTCCACCTGGTAGCCCTGCTCCATGAGCAGAACGGCGGAAACGGAAGAATCGACACCGCCGGACATGCCGACGATGACGCGCTGCTTTTCGGGGGCGACTAGGGCTGGATCACGCATAAGGTTTCAATGAGTGTCTTGAAAAAGGACGCGATTCTAGCAGGCCCGAGCGCTCAAGGCTAAACCGAAGGGCGGATTAACGTCAGGTCGAACAGTTTACCGTCCAGATAATCGTCGATGCACTGCAGGGTAAGCTCGCTGCGCCAGCGTTCACGCTGGGCTATCAGCTCGTCGCGGGTCAGCCACAGCGGGCCGATAATGCCCGTGTCCAGTTGGTATTCGGGGTGGTGCTTGATGGCCTTGCCGGCAAAGCAGATACGCTGGTAGGTCACGCCATTGCTGGGGGCGGTATACAGATAAATGCCGATCACGCCGGTCAGTTCGACGTCGTAACCGGTTTCTTCGAGGGTTTCGCGGATGGCGGCCTCGATCAGGCTTTCGTTCGGGTCCAGATGCCCGGCCGGTTGGTTGAGCACGGCGAGGTCGCGCTTGAGCTCTTCAACCATCAGGAAGCGGCCATTGTCTTCGACGACAGTGGCGACGGTGATGTGGGGTTTCCATTCCATAGTGTTCACTCCTTGGGGGTGAGATGTTGTAGTCGCTGCCGAAGGCTGCGTTCGGTTGCGAAGAAATCGTTATGCCGTGTAAAGAGTTTGACCGAGAGATCGCATGCGTTGATTTTACGCCGGCTTCGCCGTCGATCGCAGCCTTCGGCAGCGACTACAGGGTTGCGAGCACCGTAAAAACACAAACCCCGGCGTCGTGGGCCGGGGTCTGTGGTGTTGCCTGTTGCTCTTACACCAGTGAGGCGATGATCGCGTTCAGCGTGGCGCTAGGGCGCATTACTTTGCTGACCTTGTCGGCATCGGCGTGGTAGTAGCCACCGATATCGACAGGCTTGCCCTGCACGGCGTTGAGTTCGGCAACGATTTTTGCCTCGTTCTCGGCCATGGCTTTTGCTACTGGAGCAAACTGGGCTTGCAACTCTTTGTCTTCAGTCTGGGCAGCCAGGGCCTGAGCCCAGTACAGCGCCAGGTAGAAGTGGCTACCGCGGTTGTCGATGTTGCCGACTTTGCGCGATGGCGATTTGTTGTTGTCGAGGAACTGGCCGGTAGCCTGGTCCAGGGTCTTGGCCAACACCAACGCTTTCGGGTTGTTGTAGGTCGTGCCCAGGTGCTCCAGGGAGGCAGCCAGTGCCAGGAATTCACCCAGCGAGTCCCAGCGCAGGAAGTTTTCTTCCAGCAGCTGTTGAACGTGCTTGGGGGCCGAACCGCCTGCGCCGGTTTCGAACAGACCGCCGCCATTCATCAGCGGAACGATCGACAGCATCTTGGCGCTGGTGCCCAGTTCCATGATCGGGAACAGGTCGGTCAGGTAGTCACGCAGAACGTTGCCGGTTACCGAGATGGTGTCCAGACCCTTGCGGGTGCGCTCCAGGGTGAACTTCATGGCGTCTACCGGGGCCATGATGCGGATGTCCAGGCCGCTGGTGTCGTGATCCTTCAGGTAGGTTTCTACCTTTTTGATCATTTCAGCGTCGTGGCTACGCTTTGGATCAAGCCAGAACACGGCCGGGGTGTTGCTGGCGCGGGCGCGGTTGACGGCCAGTTTGACCCAGTCGCGGATCGGCGCGTCTTTGGCCTGGCACATGCGCCAGATATCGCCTTCTTCGACGTTCTGTTCCATCAGCACGTTGCCGTTGCTGTCAGTTACCCGTACAACGCCCGGGGTCTTGATCTGGAAGGTCTTGTCGTGGGAACCGTATTCTTCGGCTTTTTGCGCCATCAGGCCAACGTTTGGCACGCTGCCCATGGTGGTCGGATCGAAGGCGCCGTGTTGCTTGCAGTCTTCGATGGTCGCCTGGTAGATGGTGGCGTAGCAGCGATCCGGGATCACGGCCTTGGTGTCTTGCAACTGGCCTTCGGTGTTCCACATTTTGCCGGAATCACGAATCATGGCCGGCATCGAGGCGTCGACGATAACGTCGCTCGGCACGTGCAGGTTGGTGATGCCTTTGTCGGAGTTGACCATGGCCAGCGCAGGGCGGTTGGCGTACACGGCTTCGATGTCGGCTTCGATTTCAGCTTGCTTCTCGGCTGGCAGCGCCTTGATGCGGGCGTACAGGTCGCCGATACCGTTGTTCAGGTTGAAACCGATTTCTTTCAGGACGTCGGCGTGTTTTTCCAGCGCATCCTTGTAGAACTCAGCCACGATCTGACCAAACATGATCGGGTCGGAGACCTTCATCATGGTGGCTTTCAAGTGAACCGAGAACAGTACGCCCTGTTTCTTGGCGTCTTCGATTTCGGCCGCTACGAACTGGCGCAGGGCTTTTTTGCTCATGACGGAGCAGTCGATGATCTCACCGGCCTGGACGGCGGTTTTTTCTTTCAGGACGGTGGTGGTGCCGTCTTGAGCGATCAGTTCGATTTTAACGCTGCCCGGTGCTTCGATCAGGGCGGCTTTTTCGCTGGCGTAGAAGTCGCCTTCGCTCATGTGAGCGACGTGGGACTTGGAGTCTTTCGCCCAGGCGCCCATTTTGTGCGGGTGCTTGCGAGCGTAGTTCTTGACCGACAGCGGTGCGCGGCGGTCAGAGTTGCCTTCGCGCAGAACCGGGTTTACGGCGCTGCCCATGACTTTGCTGTAACGCGCTTTGACTTCTTTGTCAGCGTCAGTGGTCACGGTTTCCGGGTAATCCGGGATATCAAAGCCCTGCGCTTGCAGTTCCTTGATCGCGGCCTGCAATTGCGGGACCGAGGCGCTGATGTTAGGCAGCTTGATGATGTTGGCTTCAGGAGTAACGGCCAGGGCGCCCAGTTCGGCGAGGTGGTCTGCTACAGCCTTGTCACCCAATTGCTCGGGGAAGCTTGAGAGGATGCGGCCTGCCAGAGAGATGTCGCGCGTTTCAACGGCGATATCGGCGCTGGCGGTAAACGCCTCGATGATAGGCAGCAGTGAATAGGTGGCGAGCGCCGGAGCTTCGTCGGTGAAGGTGTAGATGATCTTCGAACGGTTGGGCATTTCGGATTAACTCTCTTCTTTGCTGAGCGTGCTCAGATACTCGAGATGCGCAGGGTAGGCGCTTTCGTTCACAGTGAACAATGAGCCGAAAGTCGAGGTTCTTCGCGGTGATTGAATGCATCAGTAGAGCGTCAAGCGGTCGAACCGGGGTAACGGCTCAGCCTTTCTAGGCCTGAAAGACTCATTCCAGTAGGTGTTTCACTGTGACTCCGTGGTCACCGGCGCAGTATACATAGGTCACTAAGGTTGCTGCGAGGGGGGCGGCCTATCACGAATCATCAATTGGTCTAAGTCCCTGCGTCAAAATGCCCTTATTGTTGGTGCTTTAGCCCGTGTTTGCGGGTTTTTTCGGCAATCTTCATCTTTCTCCCAGATGGAGCAGGCATAAAAAAACCGGCCGGTTCAATGATTGAATCGGCCGGTTTTCTTTTGCAGTGGGTCAGACCGAGAGGCTCGTCACCTCTTGCACAGTCGCCTGTGCGCTGGCTGGAACTTGAACGTTGGTGATAGCAACAGCATGCAGGCCCTTGGGGCCCTGGGTTATTTCGAAACTCACAGGCTGGCCAGCCTTGAGGGTCTTGTAACCATCCATCTGGATTGCTGAAAAATGTGCAAAAAAGTCGATTGGGTTTCCGTGTTCATCGATGCCTTCCTTGGCCTGCGTATTAATAAAGCCAAAGCCTTTCGCGTTGTTGAACCACTTGACCTTGCCTTGCATACTCATATCCCTCTGCTGCAAACAACTCCATCACTGGAGTATCATCCAGTTCACTCGCACAGAAACCAGTAATTATGGTTGACTGTGCGGACCATTTTTCCCACTGTGGGCACTAATGGTTGTAACACCGTTTTACCGATAGTCAAGGTCACGCGGCGGCGCGGTTGAAATTTGAGACGTGTGCCTCCATCACTGTATCTGTACAACCTACGACGAACCTTTTTTCCATGCATGCAATCAGCCAGACTCGACTAACATTCAATCAGGATCATCCGGATTTTGATGACGAAGATTCCGCTGGCTTGGCTGTGCAAGAGGCTAAGCCTGCGCTTCAGGCGCCGCCGATGTACAAGGTGGTTTTGTTTAATGATGACTACACTCCCATGGATTTTGTTGTCGAAATCCTTGAGGCGTTTTTTAACTTGAATCGCGAATTGGCGACCAAGGTCATGCTGGCCGTCCATACAGAAGGACGGGCTGTGTGCGGCATCTATACCCGCGACATTGCCGAGACCAAGGCGGCGCAGGTAAACCAGTACGCACGCGAAAGCCAGCATCCGCTAC
The DNA here is from genome assembly GCF_019345465.1 of Pseudomonas sp. NKUCC02_KPG. Lineage (GTDB taxonomy): Bacteria > Pseudomonadota > Gammaproteobacteria > Pseudomonadales > Pseudomonadaceae > Aquipseudomonas. The sequence goes on along the minus strand of NZ_JAHKRC010000004.1, from coordinate 205,906 downwards.
TCTGTGAAATCGAGAAGGACGGTTAACGCCGACCACTTGGGTATGAGGTGAAGCCATGTTAAATCGCGAGCTCGAAGTCACCCTCAATCTTGCCTTCAAGGAAGCCCGCTCCAAACGTCATGAGTTCATGACGGTTGAGCATCTCCTTTTAGCGCTTTTGGATAATGAGGCGGCCGCAACCGTTCTACGCGCCTGTGGCGCAAACCTCGACAAACTCAAGCATGACCTGCAAGAGTTTATTGACTCCACGACACCCCTTATCCCTGTCCACGACGAAGACCGCGAAACGCAGCCAACCCTTGGTTTTCAGCGTGTCTTGCAGCGTGCCGTATTCCACGTGCAGAGTTCCGGCAAGCGTGAAGTAACGGGCGCCAATGTACTGGTTGCCATCTTCAGCGAGCAGGAAAGCCAGGCTGTGTTTCTGCTCAAGCAGCAGAGCGTGGCGCGCATTGATGTGGTCAACTTTATTGCCCACGGCATTTCCAAGGTGCCGGGGCATGGCGACCACACTGACAGCGATCATGAGATGCAGGATGAAGAGGGTGGCGAGTCGTCGTCTTCAAGCAATCCTCTGGATGCCTACGCCAGCAATCTGAACGAGCTGGCCCGCCAGGGTCGCATCGATCCGCTGGTTGGGCGCGAAATGGAAGTTGAGCGCGTTGCTCAGATCCTGGCCCGTCGTCGCAAAAACAACCCGTTGCTGGTCGGTGAGGCAGGTGTGGGTAAAACCGCGATTGCCGAAGGTCTGGCCAAGCGCATCGTCGACAATCAAGTGCCTGACCTGCTGGCTAACAGCATCGTCTACTCCCTTGATCTGGGCGCGTTGCTGGCGGGTACCAAATACCGCGGTGATTTCGAGAAGCGCTTCAAGGCGTTGCTCGGCGAGCTGAAAAAGCGTCCACAAGCGATTCTGTTTATCGACGAAATTCACACCATTATCGGTGCTGGCGCGGCTTCTGGCGGGGTGATGGATGCCTCCAACCTGCTCAAGCCCTTGTTGTCTTCGGGCGACATTCGTTGCATCGGCTCCACTACGTTCCAGGAATTTCGCGGAATTTTCGAGAAAGACCGTGCCTTGGCGCGACGTTTCCAGAAAGTCGATGTGTCCGAACCTTCGGTTGAAGACACCATTGGCATTCTGCGCGGGCTTAAAGGTCGTTTCGAGCAGCATCACGGTATCGAATACAGCGATGAGGCCCTGCGTGCAGCGGCTGAGCTGGCTTCGCGCTATATCAATGACCGTCATATGCCGGACAAGGCCATCGATGTGATCGACGAGGCTGGCGCCTACCAGCGCCTGCAGCCGGTCGAGAGCCGGGTCAAGCGCATTGAAGTGGCGCAGGTGGAAGATATCGTGGCGAAAATCGCCCGTATTCCGCCAAAACATGTCTCTGTCTCTGACAAGGAACTGTTGCGCAACCTAGAGCGCGACCTGCGTCTGACCGTATTCGGCCAGGATGCGGCAATCGATTCGTTGTCCACGGCGATCAAGTTGTCCCGTGCCGGGCTCAAGTCGCCAGACAAGCCTGTGGGTTCGTTCCTGTTCGCAGGGCCGACCGGTGTCGGTAAAACCGAGGCCGCGCGCCAGTTGGCCAAGGCGTTGGGGATCGAGCTGATCCGTTTCGACATGTCCGAGTACATGGAGCGTCACACCGTATCGCGTCTGATTGGTGCGCCTCCGGGCTATGTCGGTTTCGATCAGGGCGGTTTACTGACTGAAGCCATCACCAAGCAGCCTCACTGCGTGTTGCTGCTCGACGAAATCGAGAAGGCCCACCCTGAAGTCTTTAACCTGCTGTTGCAGGTCATGGATCACGGCACGCTGACCGATAACAACGGGCGCAAGGCTGACTTTCGCAATGTGATCGTCATCATGACCACCAACGCGGGGGCTGAAACGGCTTCTCGGGCTTCGATCGGGTTTACTCATCAGGATCATGCTTCCGATGCGATGGAAGCGATCAAGAAGAGCTTCACCCCCGAGTTCCGTAACCGCCTGGACACCATCATCCAGTTTGGTCGCCTCAGCCACGAGGTTATCAAGCACGTGGTGGACAAGTTCCTTACCGAACTGCAAGCCCAGCTGGAAGACAAGCATGTGCAGCTTGAAGTGTCGGATGCGGCTCGCGGCTGGTTGGCGGCGGGTGGCTATGATGCTCTGATGGGTGCACGCCCAATGGCGCGTTTGATCCAGGACAAGATCAAGCGTCCGTTGGCCGAGGAGATTCTCTTTGGGGAGCTGGCCGACCATGGCGGTGTAGTACACATCGACCTGGAGAATGGCGAGTTGACCTTCGAGTATGAAACCTCAGTTGAAATGGCTTGATGTGACATCGCAGTAAAAAAAGGCGCCTTCGGGCGCCTTTTTGCTGTCTGCAATCAGGTGGTCGGGCTCAGCGCGGTGTTGCGCTCCAGTACCGGGTAGCCCAGGGCGGCAATATGGTGATGAACGCGACGGTAGTCGCGCAGCACGCGCTGGAAGATGTCTCCGGATTCTGCCCATGCCGTCTTGTCATTCTGCAGCTTGCGAAAGTGTTCGCGGCTGGCTCTTGCTTCCAGCTTGCGCATGGTCTCCTTGTGGCTGATCAGTGCATCTGCAGCGGCTACGTCTTCGCGCAAAAAAGCGGTAATGGCCAGGTTCAGGCTGTCCAGCAGGGCCAGGTGCATGGCCTGGATGTGAATCAGCTCGAACGAAGAGAAGCGTTCACCCCGGCGAGTCCTGCGAATAGCCAACTGCGCCAGGTTGTTGAGGATGTCACCGGCATGTTCCAGATTGATCACGAACATCAGGACTTCCTGGGCGCGGTCGGCATCGGCATCGCTCAGGCCATCCTGGCCGATGTCGGCAAGATAAGCGCGGATCGCCGCACTTAGCAGATCGATGGAGTGATCCAGCTGGCGCACGTTGTCCATCGTGCGCTGATCGGGTTTCTCGAACAGCTGCAAGACCTGGTTAAGCATCAGGGATGTCATGTCCGCCAGACGCAAGGCTTCACGCACACTGTTGGACAGTCCGATATTGGCCACTTCCAGCCCGGCTTCGTCCAGATACTGCGGCATGCCCGGGTCTGCTGGCGGTTCTTGTTGTGGAAACAGGCGGGTAAGCAGGCGAGCGCAAGGTTCGGTCAGGCCGATAAACACCACTGCCAGCACCAGGCTGAACGCGGTATGCAGGTAAACAACCCAGTGCGCGAGATCGATATCGGTGCCAGCCAGCCAGGTGGCTATCAGCGGCAGGCATGGCAGCAGGGCCAGGGTGCCCAGCAGGCGGATCAGCAGGTTGCCCACCGGCAGGCGTCGCGCGACTGGCGAACTGGCGCTCATCACTGACGGCAAGGCGCCGCCGATATTGGCGCCGAGCATCAGGGCGATGGCGGTGACCGGAGTCATCATGCCTGCGCCCGCCAGCGAAGCGATAAGCAGCACGACCGCGACACTGGAGTGGCAGATCCAGGTCAGCAGCACGGCGGCGAGCACTGCAATGATCACATCACCTTCCAGGCTTTGCATCACGGCGCGAAACACCGAGGTTTCTTCCATGTGGCCCAGACTGGCGCTGAGCAAGCCCAGGGCCAGCAGCATCAGGCCCAGACCAATCAATGCGCAGCCAACGCTTTCATGGCGCGAATCATCGCGCAGGCGAAAGATGATAAAGCCCACCAGCAAAATGACAGGCATCGCCAGCGAGGTATCGAAGCTCAGCAGCTGCACCACCAGGGTTGAGCCGATGTTGGCCCCCAGCATCACTGCCAGGGCTGGCGCCAGGCTCAAGGTGCCTGCGGCGGTAAACGAGGTTGCCATCAGGCTGACTGCCGTACTGCTTTGCAGTACGCCGGTGATACCCATTCCGGAAATCAGCGCCATCCAGCGGTTATTCAGGTTGCGCCCCATCCAGTTGCGCAGTTGGGTGCCGAAACCGCGCAGCAGGGCTGTAGAAATCATGTGGGTGCCCCATAGCAAAAGTGCGATGGCGCCCGCGAGGTTGAGTAACAGAGTGGTTCCCGACATGAGGAATCTCCACAGTACAAATAGTCATGTTTTACGAGGTCGTAATACGAAGGCACGGGCTGGCGCAGTGTTGCGCCAGCCCATGGCGGTTCAAGTCAGTACCACTGCTTGAAACGACGGATGTAGATGGTTTTCATCAGTTGCGCGACGCAGCAATAGCTGAGCAGGGTGGCCACCAGCCAAGGGAAGTACGACAGCGGCAGCGGCTCCAGGCCGACCATGGTGCCCAATGGCGAGAACGGCACGTAGATCCCGAGCACTATCACAATGATGGTCATCATGGTGACAGGCCATGCGGCAGTGCTCTGGAAGAACGGGATCTTGCGGGTACGCAGCATGTGGACCACCAGGGTTTGCGACAGCAACCCCTCGATAAACCAGCCGGACTGGAACAGGGTCTGCATTTCCACGCTGTTGGCCGAGAACACGTACCACATCAGGGCGAACGTGGTGATGTCGAAGATCGACGAAGTTGGCCCGATCCAGATCATGAAGCGCCCGATGTTCCTGGCGTCCCACTTGCGTGGTTTTTGCAGGTACTCCTTGTCCATCTTGTCCCACGGCAAGGCCAGTTGGGAGATGTCGTACATCAGGTTTTGCAGCAGCAGGTGGATCGACAGCATCGGCAGAAAAGGGATGAAGGCGCTGGCCACCAGAACCGAGAACACGTTGCCGAAGTTGGAGCTGGCAGTCATGTTCAGGTACTTCATGATATTGCCGAAGGTCTCACGTCCTTTGAGCACGCCTTCTTCGAGTACCATCAGGCTCTTTTCCAGGAGGATGATGTCAGCCGACTCTTTGGCGATGTCCGTGCCGCTGTCCACCGAGATGCCAACATCGGCGTCGCGCAGGGCTGGGGCGTCATTGATGCCGTCGCCAAGGAAGCCCACGGTGTGGCCGTTGGCTTGCAGGGCTTTGAGCACTCGGGACTTTTGCAGTGGGGTGAGCTTGGCGAACACCGTTCGCTGTTCGACCTCCAGTTGGAGTGCGGCGTCGTCCATCGTCTCTATCTGCGGGCCCAGCAGCGGTGTGCCGGGTTCCAGGCCCACCTGACGGCAGATCTTGCTGGTGACAACCGCGTTGTCGCCGGTCAGTACCTTGACCGCTACACCGATATCTTGCAGGGCGGCAATTGCCGGGCCCGCCGTCTCTTTTGGTGGATCGAGAAAGGTCAGCAAGCCGCGGATCACCAGATCTCGTTCGTCAGCAGTGTTGTATTGCTTTTGCGCCTGGGCCTCGGGGATTTCGCGGGTGGCTATCAGCAGTACGCGGAAGCCATCCTCATTGTACTCGGTGGCCAGTGCCAGCAATTGCTCGCGGCGTGTGGCATCCAGTGCTGCGCGGGTGTCGCCTTCCATGACATGGGTGGCGATGCCGAGCATTTCTTCGACGGCGCCCTTGCACACCAGCAGGTGGTCGCCTCGGGTGTCCTTGACGATGATCGACAGGCGCCGACGCACGAAGTCAAAAGGCAGCTCATCGACTTTGCTGTAGTTGAGCGGCGCATTGAACTTGGGATCCTGCCGTGAAAACTGCACCACGGCCTGATCCATCAGGTTGCGAATGCCGCTTTGGTGATGGCTGTTGAGCCAGGCCAGAGCCAGTACCGACTCATCGCGTTGGCCGCTTGGATCAACGTGATGCTCAAGGATGATGTGGTCCTGGGTCAGGGTGCCGGTCTTGTCGGTGCACAGCACGTCCATCGAGCCCAGGTTCTGGATTGCATTCAGGCGCTTGACCACCACTTTGCGCTTGGCCATGGCGGTCGCACCTTTGGCCAGGTTGGCGCTGACAATCATTGGCAGCATTTCCGGAGTCAGGCCAACCGCCACTGCCAGGGCAAACAGGAAGGCATCGCCCCAATCGCCCTTTGAGAACCCATTGAGAAAAAACACGATGGGCACCATGACCAGCATGAAGCGGATCAGCAGCCAGCTGACGCTGTTGACCCCGCGGTCGAACGCGGTTTGGGTGCGAGAACCTACGATTGCTTTGGCCAGCGAACCGAAGTAGGTGCGCGGACCGGTGGCCACCACTACGGCCCGGGCGGTGCCGCTGACCACGTTGGTGCCCATGAAGCAAATGTTGGGCAAGTCCAGCAGATTGCTCTGGTCGGCCGCGGTGCTGGAGGCGGACTTTTGTGTCACATCCCCCAGGGTGTCGTATTTCTCCACGGGCAAGGCTTCGCCGGTGAGTACGGCCTGGCTGATAAACAGGTCCCGGGACTCGATCAGGCGGATGTCCGCCGGGATCATGTCGCCCGCTGACAGCTGCACGATATCCCCGGCGACCAATTCGCGCATCGGCACCTCATGGACAGAGGTTTTGCCGCTCGCTGTGTCCCGCCGAACGACAGTGGCGGTGGAGCGGACCATGGCTTTGAGGGCTTCGGCGCTCTTGGCAGAGCGGTGTTCCTGCCAGAAACGCAGCAGGCTGCTGAGGCCGACCATCAAGCCAATGATGATGACTTTGGTCAGGTCGCCTTCTTCGCCATCGCGCTCCGGCAGCCAGTAGTCGGTGACAAAGCTGATAACGCCCAGGGTCAGCAGTACATAGATGAAGGGGTTGTGCAGGGCCAGCAGAAATTGCACCAGGGCGTGAGGTGGCTTGTCGTGAGCCACCTCGTTGTAGCCATCGCTTTGCAGACGTTCGGCGGCGTCCTGCTCGGTCAGGCCTGCGGTGGTGGCGCGTACATTGGCCAGAGTGGCCGAGAGACCGTTCTGGGCTTCCCGAGCGGCACGCATGGACAGTTTGTTATTGTCGCTGGCGTTGTTCTTGTCCCGAACTTCAGTGTTTTTTACGGCGCTCATGATGAGTACTCCTGTCGCCAACTCTTGACCGGGCATATGTTGATTTGCCTTTTAAGAGGCGAGCCAATATATGCCGAGTCGCAAACTTCGCAATCGGTTTGGTTGAAGTGTTAAGTGCGCTTTATATTCCCGCTGCGGCGAGGTAATTAATATTCGCGCAGCGGGTAACTACTGGCTTCTTCCATAAGGAACTCCAGTTCATTAATACGTGTTTTAATGGGGGGGGTACTTAGCGCAAAAAGCGACTCTGCGGGTCCTGAGAGTCGGCCATGCTCCAGCGCTGTTCCAGTTGGCCGGTGGCCGGACTGACGCGCCATTGCACTTGGCGGTGCGCAGGTTTTACGCCGGTTACGGGGATGGAGAAGGGGGATTTTGCCGAGCGAGCATAGGTGGGCTCGCGGGACAGTTTCACGCGCATGCTGGAGGCAAAGGCGCGAACGCCGGGTAGAACATGGGTTTTAAAGGTCATAACACACCTCGTGACCGGACTGCTGCCGGTGAGGTCGTTACGTTGGAGCGTCAGGCTCTAGCGCAGTTGACCCCGCCGTGCAGGCGAGTCCCGTCAATGTCTGGGTTGGGCGTCCGGATCTCCGTATTAACGGTGACCGGACAGCGACTAGATACTGTGTCCATTGGCTTCTTTTGTGAAGTTTATAGGCGGCCTGAATGACCGACCTGTGCAATCTACTCAGTGGGTGGTGGTGCGTCAACTTTAAAACCCGATAAGTGTGGCTGGTACAGCAACGGTTCAGGAAGTTTGAAAGTTATTGGAGTGGTTTGCCGGGCAGGTCATTAATATGACAGGGAAGTTACAGGTATAGAAGTTTGAAGTGCGCAGCACTTATTGTTGGTGCGGGATATTCGCCTGGCCACACACACCTTGTGGGAGCGGGTGCGGTTAAGCTGGAATATCGCGCCGCTTGCATCGCGGGCAAGCCCGCTCCCACAGGTCCTGGGTACAGACTCAAATCGCAGACAAACAAAAACGCCCGGCAGAGCCGGGCGTTTTGTATTGACTTGATTAGCGAGCGCGGTAAGTGATGCGCCCTTTGCTCAAGTCATAGGGCGTCAGCTCGACGCGCACTTTGTCACCGGTAAGAATACGAATGTAGTTCTTGCGCATCTTGCCGGAAATATGCGCGGTTACGACGTGCCCATTTTCCAACTCCACACGAAACATGGTGTTGGGCAGGGTGTCGACGACAGTGCCTTCCATTTCGAAGCTGTCTTCTTTCGACATGCAGTAAAGCCCTCGGTGTCCAATGAATGGCCCGGTGCAACTGCGCCAGGCAAAAGCGGCGTGCATTGTGCCCGAAAAATGGGGTTTAAGCCAAGGGTTCAATCAAGAGAGCTCCATCTCTGATTAATCAGCAGCTCAATGGGCCTGTATTCGGTCTTGTAATTCATCTTTTTGCAGTTCTTGATCCAGTACCCCAGGTACAGCGCATCCAGCCCCAGGCGCTGCGCTTCTGCAATTTGCCAGAGAATGCCGTAACGCCCCAGGCTGCGCCGCTCTTCGTCAGGGTCGTAGAAGGTGTACACGGCAGACAGGCCGTTGGGGAGCACGTCTGTGACGGCAACAGCCAGCAAGCGTCCGTCCAGGCGGAACTCGTAGAACTTCGAGAACGGGAGGTCGCGTACCAGGAAGGTTGAAAATTGATCGCGGCTGGGTGGGTACATGTCGCCGTCGGCATGCCGTTGCTCGATATAGCGCTGGTAAAGGTCAAAGTTCTCTTCGCTGAAACCAGGCTTTACCGGCCGAACCTGTAAATCGGCGTTGCGCTTGAAAATGCGTTTTTGCTGACGATTGGGCTTGAACCGGGCGACAGGAATGCGCGCAGGGGTGCAGGCATCGCACTTCAGGCAATGGGGGCGATACAGATGGTCGCCACTGCGCCGAAAACCCATTTCGGACAAATCGGCATAAACCTGCACATCCATCGGCTGACTGGGGTCGAGGAACAGCGTGGTGGCCTGTTCGTCAGGCAAGTAGCTGCAAGCGTGAGGTTGAGTGGCATAAAACTTCAGACGCGCCAGCTCGGTCATGATGGGCCCTCGGGAAATCTTTAAATTAAGTGTAAGCCAGTGTGTAAAAGTCGCCTATAAAACCCACTGTGCAGTTGTGGGTTGATCCAGGTGCTGGTGCAAATAATCGGCGAATTGCTGACGCGGGATCGAACGTGCGCCCAGGCTCTGCAGGTGATCAGTCGGCATCTGGCAGTCAATCAGCACAAAGCCCCAGGCCTTGAGGTGTTTGACCAGTATTGCAAAACCGAACTTTGACGCGTTGTCGGCACGGCTGAACATGGATTCGCCAAAAAACAACTGGCCCATTGCCAGGCCGTACAGCCCGCCCACCAGTTCGCCGTCATCCCAGACCTCAACCGAATGCGCATGGCCGCGAGCGTGAAGTTCGATGTAGGCGTTTTGCATGTTGTCGGTAATCCACGTGCCGTCCGCATAGTCGCGCGGTGCTGCACAGGCTTGAATCACGGCGGCAAAGTCACGGTCAAAGCTGACTTGGTAGCGCTGCTGGCGCAACAGCTTGCCCAGGCTGCGGGACACGTGCAGCTCTTCAGGAAACAGCACTGTGCGCGGGTCAGGTGACCACCAGAGGATCGGCTGGCCTTCGCTGAACCACGGAAAGCAGCCGTGACGGTAGGCCTGGATCAGTCGGTCTGCCGACAGGTCGCCACCTGCGGCCAGAAGGCCATTGGGTTCGCGCATGGCTTTTGCCAATGGTGGAAATGTCAGGGTGTCGCGTTTTAACCAGGTCAGCATGGCAATCAGTCTTACAGAAGAAGGGAAGGGCGGCTGCAACTCTGTCGCGCAAGTGCGGTCTCAGTCGATCTGCCAATGAAATGCGAGCTCTGTTTTGACGGTGGTATAAGTCTTTGTCACAAAAGGTAATACATGCTCAAATTGGCGCTTCCCGGCCAGTTCCGGGACGAATCGGACCGCAGCTTGAGCCAGCATGGCATCAACGGCTCAAACCCGTACAATGGCTGGCCTGTTTGAGCTGATCTAAGCTACACCCACCTTGCAGCAGGTTACTGCTGGCAAAATAATACAAGGCTGGTTTCATTTCACGTTTGAGCGTGTCGCCTGTTCGATACGAACAGTATTTTGCAGTCACATTAGTCAATTAATAGTTGGGCGCGCCACAGGCGCAGGAAAAGACCCGTTTTGAAGAAATCCACAGCAGCACCCAAAGCAGTTCCTCTCTGGCGTCAGCAATTGCACTACCGACTCAAGGAAGGTGCATTGATCGCTATCGGCGCCCTGTGCCTGTTCCTGATCATGGCCCTGTTGACCTACGGCAAGGACGATCCCGGCTGGAGCCATAACAGCCGTGTCGTGGATGTACAGAACTTTGGTGGGCCAGCCGGCTCCTACAGTGCAGACATCCTGTTTATGGTGCTTGGCTATTTTGCCTACATCTTTCCGTTGCTGCTGGCGGTCAAGGCGTACCAGATCTTCCGCGAGCGGCATCAGCCCTGGCAGTGGAGCGGGTGGCTGTTCTCGTGGCGCCTGGTTGGTCTGGTGTTCCTGGTGATCTCGGGCGCAGCCCTTGCCCATATTCATTTTCACTCTGCCGTGGCCCTGCCTGCAGGCGCGGGCGGTGCGCTGGGCGAAAGCCTGGGTGATCTGGCCAAGAATGCGCTGAATATCCAGGGCAGTACCCTGTTGCTGATTGCGTTGTTCCTGTTTGGCCTGACGGTCTTTACGGACCTTTCATGGTTCAAGGTCATGGATGTGACGGGCAAGATCACCCTTGACCTGTTTGAACTCATCCAGGGTGCGGCCAATCGCTGGTGGTCCGAGCGCAACGAGCGTAAACAGCTTGTTGCCCAACTGCGCGAAGTCGACAGCCGGGTCAATGAAGTGGTTGCCCCAAGCGTTTCCGACAAGCGGGAGCAGGCCAAGGCCAAAGAGCGTCTGATTGAACGTGAGCAGGCGCTGACCAAGCACATGTCCGAGCGTGAAAAGCACGTACCGGCAGTTATCGCGCCGGCACCGCCCAAGGCACCTGAACCGAGCAAGCGTGTACAGAAAGAGAAGCAGGCGCCGCTGTTTGTGGACAGCGCGGTTGAAGGCACGTTGCCGCCGATCTCGATTCTTGACCCTGCTGAAAAGAAGCAGCTCAATTATTCCCCTGAATCCCTGGCGGCCGTTGGCCATTTGCTTGAAATCAAGCTCAAGGAATTCGGGGTTGAGGTCACGGTGGACTCCATTCACCCCGGCCCGGTCATTACCCGCTACGAAATCCAGCCTGCTGCCGGGGTAAAGGTCAGCCGTATTTCAAACCTGGCCAAAGACCTGGCGCGTTCCCTGGCTGTGACCAGCGTGCGGGTGGTTGAGGTTATTCCGGGCAAGACCACGGTCGGTATCGAGATTCCCAACGAGGATCGTCAGATCGTGCGCTTCTCCGAAGTGCTGTCGACCCCTGAATACGACAATGCCAAGTCTCCAGTGGCCCTGGCCCTGGGCCATGATATCGGCGGGCGTCCGGTGATCACCGATCTGGCGAAAATGCCGCACTTGCTGGTGGCCGGTACAACCGGTTCCGGTAAGTCTGTAGGCGTTAACGCCATGATCCTGTCGATTCTGTTCAAGTCTGGCCCTGAAGACGCCAAATTGATCATGATCGACCCGAAGATGCTTGAATTGTCGATCTACGAAGGCATCCCGCATCTGCTGTGCCCGGTAGTGACGGACATGAAGGATGCCGCCAACGCCCTGCGCTGGAGCGTTGCCGAGATGGAACGCCGTTACAAGCTGATGGCCAAGATGGGCGTGCGTAACCTCGCCGGCTTCAACCAGAAGGTCAAGGACGCCCAGGACGCTGGCGAGCCCCTGGTTGACCCGCTGTACAAGCGTGAAAGCATTCACGACGAAGCCCCGCTGTTGGTGAAGTTGCCAACCATCGTGGTGGTGGTCGACGAATTTGCCGACATGATGATGATCGTCGGCAAGAAGGTTGAAGAGCTGATCGCCCGTATTGCCCAGAAAGCACGGGCGGCGGGTATCCACTTGATCCTCGCTACCCAGCGCCCGTCGGTGGACGTGATCACCGGCCTGATCAAGGCCAACATCCCGACCCGTATGGCGTTCCAGGTATCGAGCAAGATCGACTCGCGCACCATCATCGACCAGGGTGGCGCCGAGCAACTGCTGGGTCACGGCGACATGCTGTATATGCCGCCCGGCACCAGCCTGCCGATTCGGGTGCACGGCGCGTTTGTTTCCGACGACGAAGTACATCGTGTGGTCGAAGCCTGGAAGCTGCGAGGCTCCCCGGACTACAACGAAGACATCCTTGCGGGCGTCGAAGAGCCTGGCAGCGGTTTTGATGGTGGCAGCGAAGGCAGCGATGACGCTGAAACCGATGCGCTCTATGACGAGGCCGTACAGTTTGTACTCGAAAGCCGTCGTGCCTCTATTTCTGCGGTACAACGCAAGTTGAAGATCGGTTACAACCGCGCTGCGCGAATGATTGAGTCCATGGAAATGGCCGGGGTCGTGACCTCGATGAACACTAATGGCTCGCGCGAAGTACTGGCGCCAGCCCCGATGCGCGATTGATCTGCCCCACGGCATCTAACTAATCAATGAGGATCTCCATGCGTTTTGTCAGCATGCTGTTGCTACCGGTACTGGCTTTTTCTTCGCTGTCGGCCCATGCCGACGCCGAGAGTGTGAAACGTCTTGGCCAACTGTTGGGCTCCGACACCATCACCGCCCGTTTTTCTCAGCTGACCCTTGACGGTAGCGGCACCCAGTTGCAGGAAACTGCCGGCGAAATGTCGGTAAAGCGTCCGGGTTTGTTCTACTGGCACACCGACGCACCGCAAGAACAACTGATGGTCTCCGATGGCCAGAAAGTCTCGCTCTGGGACCCGGATCTGGAGCAGGTCACGATCAAGAAACTCGATCAGCGCCTGACCCAGACCCCAGCCTTGTTGCTGTCGGGTGATGTGTCGAAAATCAGCGACAGCTTTGACATTACCTCCAAACAGGCCGGTGATGTCATGGACTTCACCCTCAAGCCCAAGACCAAGGACACCCTGTTCGACTCCCTGCGCCTGTCCTTTCGCGGCGGCAAAATCAACGACATGCAGTTGATCGACAGCGTGGGTCAGCGCACCAACATCCTGTTCACCGGGGTCAAGGTCAACGAGCCGATTCCTGCATCCAAATTCAAGTTCGATATCCCGAAAGGGGCTGATGTCATCCAGGAATAAGCCCTGGAAGAGGTTTCAAGCGCTGCCCATGGATCTGTTTCGAAGTGCCCCGATTGCCCAGCCTCTGGCTGCCCGTTTACGTGCGGCCAATCTGGACGAGTACGTCGGTCAGGAACACCTGCTCGCTCGCGGCAAGCCCTTGCGTGAAGCGCTGGAGCAGGGCGCGCTGCATTCGATGATTTTCTGGGGGCCGCCGGGGGTGGGTAAAACCACCCTGGCGCGACTGCTGGCAGAAGTGTCGGATGCGCATTTTGAAACTGTTTCGGCGGTGCTGGCCGGGGTCAAGGAGATCCGCCAGGCCGTCGAAATCGCCAAGCAGCAGGCGGGCCAGTATGGCCGGCGCACCATCCTGTTTGTCGACGAAGTGCATCGCTTCAACAAGTCACAGCAAGATGCCTTCTTGCCCTACGTTGAAGACGGTACCCTGATCTTTATCGGTGCCACCACCGAAAACCCATCCTTTGAACTGAACAACGCATTGCTTTCGCGGGCGCGGGTCTATGTGCTCAAAAGCCTCGACGAAGCGGCCCTGCACAAGCTGGTGCAACGCGCGCTGACGGAAGACAAGGGCCTGGGCAAGCGTGACCTGACCCTCAGCGATGAAGGTTTCCAGATATTGCTGCGGGCGGCTGACGGTGATGGCCGGCGCTTGCTCAACCTGCTGGAAAACGCCTCGGACCTGGCTGAAGACCACAGCGAAATCGGCACCGATCTGTTGCATAACCTGCTGGGCGATACCCAGCGTCGTTTCGACAAGGGTGGCGAAGCTTTTTACGACCAGATTTCGGCGTTGCACAAGTCGGTGCGTGGTTCCAATCCGGATGGTGCCCTGTATTGGTTTGCGCGAATGATCGACGGCGGATGCGACCCGCTGTATATCGCCCGGCGCGTTGTGCGCATGGCCAGCGAAGACATTGGTAACGCCGATCCACGGGCCTTGAGCCTGTGCCTGTCGGCCTGGGACGTACAAGAACGTCTTGGCAGCCCGGAGGGTGAGTTGGCGGTGGCCCAGGCCATTACCTATCTGGCCTGCGCGCCCAAAAGCAACGCGGTGTATATGGGGTTCAAGGCGGCACTGCGCAGCGCCGCCGAGTATGGTTCGCTCGAAGTCCCGCTGCATTTGCGCAACGCGCCGACCAAACTGATGAAGCAGTTGGGGTATGGCGACGAATACCGTTATGCCCATGACGAACCGGACGCTTATGCCGCTGGCGAGGACTATTACCCCGATGAGCTGGAGCCGTTGAATCTGTATCAGCCTGTCCCTCGAGGCCTTGAGCTTAAAATCGGCGAAAAGCTTAAACACCTCGCCGCACTCGATCGAGCCAGTCCCAAACAGCGGAGAAGACCGTGATTCCATTGGTGGTTGCAGTCTCGGTGGGTGGCATTGCGGGCACCCTGTTGCGCTTTGCCACAGGAAACTGGATCAACGCCAATTGGCCGCGGCACTTTTATACCGCGACGTTGGCCGTTAATATCGTGGGCTGTCTGCTGATTGGCGTCCTGTACGGACTTTTTCTGATACGCCCGGAAGTACCGATTGAAGTCCGCGCCGGGCTGATGGTCGGTTTCCTGGGTGGCTTGACCACTTTTTCATCCTTTTCACTGGATACGGTGCGCCTGCTTGAAAGCGGGCAGGTGCCACTGGCACTGGGCTACGCGGCCCTCAGCGTATTCGGCGGGCTGCTCGCGACGTGGGCTGGCCTGTCCCTGACCAAACTTTGATAACGAGAAACCGACATGCTTGATTCCAAACTGTTACGTAGCAACCTGCAGGACGTAGCGGATCGCCTGGCATCCCGTGGCTTCAAGCTGGACGTGGCGCGCATCGACGCGCTGGAAGCCAAGCGCAAGGAAGTCCAGACCCTGACCGAGAAGCTGCAGGCCGAGCGCAATGCCATCTCCAAAAGCATTGGCCAGGCCAAGGCTCGCGGCGAAGACATCGCGCCACTGATGGCCAGTGTTGAAACCATGGGCAGCGATCTGGCCAATGGCAAGGTTGAGCTGGACGCCATCCAGGCCGAACTGGACGCCATCCTGCTGGGCCTGCCCAACCTGCCGGATGCTTCCGTGCCGGTAGGTGCTGACGAAGACGACAACGTCGAGATCCGTCGCTGGGGCACCCCGACTGCCTTCGATTTCGCGATCAAGGACCACGTGGCCCTGGGCGAGCAGCATGGCTGGCTGGACTTCGAAACCGCCGCCAAACTGTCCGGTGCCCGTTTTGCCCTGCTGCGCGGCCCGATTGCCCGCCTGCATCGCGCGCTGGCCCAGTTCATGATCAACCTGCACACCGGTGAGCATGGCTACGAAGAGGCGTACACGCCTTATCTGGTTCAGGCCCCTGCATTGCAAGGCACTGGCCAGTTGCCGAAGTTCGAAGAAGATCTGTTCAAGATCAGCCGTGAAGGCGAAGCTGATTTCTACCTCATCCCGACGGCTGAAGTGACGCTGACCAACATCGTTGCCGGCGAAATCGTTGAGCACAAAGCCCTGCCGATCAAGTTGGTGGCTCACACGCCGTGCTTCCGCAGTGAAGCCGGTGCGTCAGGCCGTGATACCCGCGGCATGATCCGTCAGCACCAGTTCGACAAGGTTGAAATGGTCCAGATCGTTGAGCCTTCCACCTCGATGGATGCACTGGAAGGTCTGGTAGGCAACGCAGAGAAAGTCCTGCAATTGCTTGAACTGCCATACCGCACCCTGGCGTTGTGCACCGGCGACATGGGCTTCAGCGCTGTCAAAACCTACGATCTGGAAGTGTGGATCCCGAGCCAGGACAAGTACCGCGAAATTTCGTCGTGCTCCAACTGCGGTGATTTCCAGGCCCGTCGCATGCAAGCACGTTTCCGCAACCCGGAAACCAACAAGCCTGAACTGGTTCACACCCTCAACGGTTCCGGTCTGGCTGTAGGCCGTACGCTGGTAGCCGTACTGGAAAACTACCAGCAGGCAGACGGCTCGATCCGTGTACCTGAAGTACTCAAGCCTTACATGGGCGGCATTGAGGTCATCGGCTAAATGGAGTTTCTGCCGCTGTTTCATAACCTGCGTGGCAGCCGTGTACTGGTGGTCGGCGGTGGGGAGATTGCCTTGCGCAAATCCCGGCTGCTGGCCGATGCCGGTGCCGTGCTGCGGGTGGTTGCACCCGCCATAGAGCCCCAGTTGTGCGAGTTGATAAACAGCAGCGGTGGCGAACAGGTGCTGCGCGGCTATGTTGAGGCTGACCTTGAAGGGTGTGTCCTGATCATTGCTGCAACGGACGATGAGCCACTCAACGCCCAGGTCTCCGCTGACGCCCACCGTCGCTGCGTGCCCGTCAATGTGGTGGATGCTCCTGCCTTGTGCAGCGTGATCTTCCCCGCAATTGTCGACCGCTCGCCGCTGGTGATCGCCATTTCCAGTGGCGGTGATGCGCCGGTGCTGGCGCGCTTGATTCGCGCCAAGATCGAAACCTGGATTCCTTCGACCTACGGTCAGTTGGCGGGCCTTGCTGCTCGTTTTCGCACCCAGGTCAAAGGCTTGTTTCCGGATGTACAGCAGCGCCGTGGTTTTTGGGAAGACGTTTTCCAGGGCCCGATTGCCGACCGCCAACTGGCCGGGCAGGGCGCTGAGGCCGAGCGTTTGCTGCTGGCCAAAATCAATGGTCAGGCGACCGTAACCACCGGTGAGGTTTATCTGGTGGGTGCCGGGCCGGGTGATCCGGACCTGCTGACATTCCGCGCGCTGCGACTGATGCAACAGGCTGATGTGGTCCTTTACGACCGCCTGGTGGCCCCTGCAATTCTTGAGTTGTGCCGTCGCGATGCCGAACGCGTTTATGTCGGCAAGCGTCGCGCCGAGCATGCGGTGCCGCAAGACCAGATCAACCAGCAATTGGTGGACCTGGCCAAGCAAGGCAAGCGCGTGGTGCGGCTCAAGGGTGGCGATCCGTTTATCTTTGGTCGTGGCGGTGAAGAAATCGAAGAGCTGGCCGCTCACGGGATACCGTTCCAGGTCGTGCCGGGCATCACCGCTGCCAGCGGTTGTGCAGCCTATGCCGGTATTCCGCTGACCCATCGTGATTACGCGCAATCCGTGCGTTTCGTGACGGGCCACCTGAAGGACGGCACCAGCAATTTGCCCTGGAGTGATCTGGTTTCTCCGGCACAGACCCTGGTGTTCTACATGGGCCTGGTGGGTTTGCCGACCATCTGCCAAGAGCTGATCAAGCACGGTCGTTCGGCAGACACCCCGGCTGCGTTGATTCAGCAGGGCACTACGTCCAACCAGCGGGTATTTACGGGCACCCTGGCTGACTTGCCAACATTGGTGGCGGAGCATGAAGTTCATGCGCCGACGCTGGTGATCGTGGGCGAAGTGGTTTTGCTGCGTGAGAAACTGAAGTGGTTTGAAGGCGCTCAGTCGCAGGTCTAGGTGCATGGTGGGGCGGGCTTGCTCGGGATGGTTTCAGCGCGGTTTTTCAGTTAAACCGAGTTGATTGCATCGCAGGCAAGCCAGCTCCCATCATTGCTTCTGCTGTGCCTCAGTTCCGGTTGTCCCCCACCAGACTCTCCACCGACGGCACTCGCGTGTCGCTTTCCATCTGCGCGTCGTGTTCGATCTGATGACTGAAGCGATCCAGTGAGCCTTGTGCCGGCTGCGCATCGCTGGCAAAAACCGGCGGGCTCAGGATGTAAGCCCCCAGCAATCGGCTCAACGCCGCCAGGCTGTCGATATGGGTGCGTTCATACCCGTGGGTCGCATCGCAACCAAACGCCAGCAAGGCGCACCGAATATCATGCCCGGCAGTGACGGCCGAATGGGCATCGCTGAAGTAGTAGCGGAACATGTCACGGCGTACCGGCAGTTCATTATCGCTGGCCAGGCGCAGCAGGTGCCGCGACAAGTGATAGTCATACGGCCCGCCCGAATCCTGCATCGCCACGCTTACCGCGTGCTCGCTGGAGTGCTGGCCCGGCGCTACCGGGGCAATGTCAATCCCGACAAACTCGCTCACATCCCACGGCAATGCGGCGGCCGCGCCACTGCCCGTTTCTTCGGTGATGGTGAACAGCGGATGACAGTCGATCAGCGGTTGCTCGCCACTGTCCACAATGGCCTTCAATGCGGCAAGCAGTGCAGCCACCCCGGCCTTGTCGTCCAGATGCCGCGCGCTGATATGGCCGCTTTCGGTGAATTCCGGCAGCGGATCAAATGCCACGTAGTCGCCGATATTGATCCCCAGGGAATCGCAGTCGGCCCGGGTCGCGCAATATGCATCCAGACGCAACTCGATGTGGTCCCAACTGATCGGCAACTCATCCACCCCGGTATTGAAGGCATGACCTGAAGCCATTAATGGCAGGACACTGCCGCGGATCACGCCATTGTCAGTGAACAGGCTGACCCGGCTGCCTTCAGCAAAACGGCTGGACCAGCACCCCACGGGCGCCAGGACCAGACGGCCGTTGTCCTTGATCGCCCGCACGCTGGCGCCGATGGTGTCCAAATGCGCGGAAACGGCACGGTCAGGACTGTTCTTCTGGCCCTTGAGGGTCGCGCGCAAAGTGCCGCGTCGAGTCAGCTCAAAGGGAATCCCCAGCTCATCGAGGCGTTCGGCGACATAGCGCACGATGGTGTCGGTAAACCCGGTGGGGCTGGGGATGGCGAGCATTTCCAGCAGTACCCGTTGCAGGTAGTCGAGGTCGGGTTCAGGGAGGGTGCGATTCATAAAAGCTCCTGAGGGCCGGTCAGCTAGAGAGCAGGCTGACAGTGGGGGAAGAGTAAATCGATAAAGCGTTCGGCGGTCGGCTGTGGCTCATGGTTGGCGAGCCCGGCCCGTTCGTTGGCTTCGATAAATACGTACTCGGGCTGGTCGGCGGCAGGCACCATCAAGTCCAGGCCGACCACGGGAATATCCAGCGCCCGGGCGGCGCGAATGGCCGCGTCGGCCAGCGCCGGGTGCAGCACGGAGGTCACATCTTCGAGGCAACCGCCCGTGTGCAGATTGGCCGTACGGCGCACGGCGAGCACCAGGCCTGCGGGCAAGATACTGTCGTACTCATAGCCAGCGGCTTGTACGGTGCGCCGGGTTTCTGCGTCCAGCGGGATGCGGCTTTCACCCGCAGTGGCGGCCTGACGGCGTCGGCTTTGTGCTTCGATCAGTCGATGGACCGTGTGCAGGCCATCACCCGTCACCTGGGCAGGACGGCGGATGGCGGCTGCCACGACCTCAAAGCCGATCACCACAATTCGCAGGTCGAGCCCCTCGTGGAAGCTTTCGAGCAGCACCCGGCTATCGAATGCACGCGCTGCTTCGATGGCCAGTTGCACCTGCTCGAGGCTGTCCAGATCCACCGCCACGCCATTGCCTTGCTCGCCATCCACAGGTTTGACCACCACCCGCGTGTGTTGCTCAAGAAAGCCCAGGTTGTCGTCGGCATTACCGGCCAATTGCTGGCTTGGGACATTCAGTCCTGCCTGTTGCAACACTGTGTGGGTCAGGCATTTGTCCTGGCACAGACTCATGCTGATGGCGCTGGTCAGATCGCTCAGGGATTCGCGGCAACGAATCCGTCGTCCGCCGTGGCTCAGAGTGAAAAGTCCGGCGGGCGCGTCGTCAATTTGCACATCAATGCCGCGTTTAAAGGCTTCTTCGACCAGGATTCGGGCATAGGGGTTGAGCCCGACTTCAGGCCCGGGGCCGAGAAACAGCGGTTGGTTGATGCCATTTTTGCGCTTGATGGCAAAGGTCGACAGGGTACGAAAGCCCAGTTTGCTGTAGAGGCTTTTCGCTTGGGCGTTGTCGTGCAGCACCGACAGGTCGAGGTAGCTCAAGCCGCGGCTCATGAAGTGTTCGATCAAATGCCGGACCAGCACTTCGCCTACACCGGGCCGCGAGCAGTGGGGGTCCACTGCCAGGCACCAGAGGCTGCTGCCGTTCTCCGGGTCGTGGAACGCGGTGTGATGGTTCAGGCCCATGACGCTGCCGATCACCGCGCCGCTGTCTTCATCCTCGGCCATCCAGTACACCGGCCCGCCCTGATCTCGGGAGGTGAGCAATGCCGGGTCGATGGGCAGCATCGAGCGCGCCTGATACAGCGTGTTGATCGAGTTCCAGTCCGCTTCGCTTTGTGCCCGACGGATCCGGAAGCCGCGAAACACGCGGGTAGCCGGGCGGTAATCGGTAAACCACAGGCGCAAGGTGTCCGAAGGGTCGAGAAACAGCTGTTGTGGCGACTGGGCCAGCACTTGCTGCGGCGCCGCCACATACAGCGCGATATCGCGCTCACCGGGTTGTTCGTTGAGCAACTCGTTGGCGAGGCTGGCGGGGTCGGGAAAAGTATGCCCGATCAGCAACCGCCCCCAGCCGCAATGCACGGCCACGGGTTGTGCGTCGAGTGGGCTGCCGTCTTCGGCCAGGCGCGCTTGCAGGCGTTCGTAGGACGGTGTTTGACCACGCAACAGACGCTGGCTGTAAGCCGTAGCGAGGGGTTTCATCGATCAGATTCCTTGTTCGCTCAGCCACAGGTTCAAGGCTGCCAGTTGCCATAGCTTTGAACCGTTAAGAGGCGTCAGCTGGCTTTGTGGGTGGGTCAGCAGTTGATCAAGCATCGCTGGCTGAAACAGCCCTCGATCCTGGCTCGGGTCCAGCAGCAGGTCACGGACCCAGTTCAGCGTGTCGCCCTGCAAGTGCTTGAGACCAGGCACCGGGAAGTAACCTTTCTTGCGGTCGATCACTTCGCTTGGGATCACCAGCCGCGCCGCTTCCTTGAGTACCTGCTTGCCGCCGTCCGGCAATTTGAACCGCGCCGGAATACGTGCCGAGAGTTCGGCCAGACGGTAATCCAGAAACGGTGTACGGGCCTCAAGGCCCCAGGCCATGGTCATGTTGTCGACCCGTTTGACCGGGTCATCCACCAGCATCACCGTGCTGTCCAGTCGCAGGGCTTTGTCCACCCCCGCGCTGGCGCCTGGCTGGGCAAAGTGCTCGCGTACAAAATCCCCGGCCGCATCATTGGCCGTCAGCCATTGCGGCTGCACCGTGGCCTTGTACTCGTCGTAACTGCGATCAAAAAACGCTTCGCGGTAAGCGGCATAAGGGTCGTCGGCGGCATCGACGGGCGGATACCAGTGATACCCGGCAAACAGTTCGTCGGCGCCCTGGCCGCTCTGCACCACCTTGCAGTGCTTGGCCACCTCACGCGACAGCAGATAAAACGCGATGCAGTCGTGGCTGACCATCGGTTCGCTCATGGCGCGAAAGGCCGCAGGCAGTTGCTCAATGATTTCGTGCTCACCAATGCGCAGTTGGTGATGGCGGGTGCCGTAATGCCGGGCGATCAAGTCCGAATACTGGAACTCATCGCCGCGCTCGCCGCCCGAGTCCTCAAAGCCGATGGAAAAGGTCGACAAGTCCTGTACGCCCACTTCGCGCAACAAACCCACCAGCAAGCTGGAGTCAACCCCGCCCGAGAGCAGCACGCCGACATCCACTGCCGCACGTTGGCGAATAGCCACAGCTTCGCGGGTACTGTCCAGAACACGGTCGCGCCAGTCCTCGAGGGTCAAGTCGAGTTCATCGGCATGGGGGCCGTAGGGCAGGGTCCACCAGGTTTTCTGCTCGGTATGACCGTTGGCATCGATACGCAGCCAGGTGGCGGGGGGCAATTTTTCAATCCCGGCAATCAGCGTGCGGGGCGCGGGCACCACGGCATGGAAATTCAAATAGTGATTGAGTGCCACGGGGTCGAGCATCGGATTGATATCGCCGCCCTTGAGCAGCGCGGGCAGGGTGGAGGCAAAGCGCAAACGTTCCCCGGTACGTGACAGGTAAAGAGGCTTAACCCCCAAACGGTCGCGGGCGATAAACAGGCGCTGGGTGTCGCGCTCCCAAATGGCAAACGCAAACATGCCATTGAGTTTGGGCAGCAGCGCTTCACCCCAGGCGTGATAGCCCTTGAGCAGCACTTCAGTGTCGCCGTCGGAGTAAAAGGCATAACCGAGGTGTTCAAGCTCGGCTCTCAATTCGGGGAAGTTATAGATTGCGCCGTTGAACGCCAGTGACAGGCCCAGTTGGCTGTCAACCATCGGTTGAGCGGAGCCGTCCGACAAATCCATGATTTTCAGACGACGGTGGCCGAGGGCTATCGGCCCCTGGCTGTGGAAACCCCAGGCATCAGGTCCACGGGGGGCCAGGTGGTGGGTAATGCGTTCGATGGCTGCCAGGTCGGCAGGGTGTTGATCAAAACGTAACTCTCCAGCTAATCCGCACATGGTGTTTAAATCCTTGGTATTTCGGCATGTGGTGCTACAGGTTGAGTCAGCGTCTTTGCGAGACGCCATGTAGCGCTTGGGCCCGGTTTTAAAGGGGCGATGAAGCGTCAGGCGCCATCGCCAGCCCGTGCGGCGCAGGGCAAAAGATACCCGCGGCGCGGTAAACGACCGTGTTTTATCGAGTAACTGAGGCCCGGATCGTTCAATAAAACTTACAGGAGGTTGATCAAGCAGACGTTTGCACGGGGCGCAAGGCAGGGTATTTCAAGGGGGTTGACCAGGGCTTTATGCACCTCTGGATAGGCGACAAGGCATCCTCAACGATTGCTGTTGAGCAATGCCATCCATCAATGGGCTGCCGGTTAACGCAAGGGGGCAGAAATCTGCCGTTAACCGGCCAGCACTAAGGCTATAACCCTTTGATCAGCGCTCGCAGACCGAAACGGTTTGGCAGGCAGGCTTCGGCCACAACCCGTGGCAGGGGCAGAGGCTCATTGTTGATCCAGGCCGCCAGTAGTTCACCGGACAGCGGCGCGGTAATCAGCCCTCGGGAACCGTGGCCGCTGTTGATATACAAGCCTGCGAGCCAGGGGCAGGACGTGTCTGGCACCTGGCGGGCATCCTTGCGCAAAACGGCATAGGCACTTGCAAACTGCTCCGGGTCCGTCAGTGGGCCAACAATCGGCAAATAGTCCGGGCTGGTGCAACGAAAGGCAGCCCAACCCTGCAGGGTATGGGGATCGAGTTGCCCGTCACCGAGTCGATGGGCAAGGTCCGGGGATATTTCCTGTAGCAGGTCGAGGTTGCCCTGATGCCCCTCGGGGGTGGTGGTCAGGTCTTCGTTATGAAAGTCGAAACTGGCACCCAGCGTGTGCTCACCCAGGCGGCCGGGGGCCACATATCCTTCGGCACAGACCACCGTTTTAAGCACGGCGCTGTTCTGGGTTTCAACCAGCTGAGTGATTTGTCCTCGAATGCGCTTGAGCGGCAAGTCGCTGCTGGCCGGGAAACGCTTGACCTCTGCAGCACCGGCAAGAATTACCACCGGTGCTTGAGCCAGTAGTGTGTCGTCCTGACAGGCTTGCCACTGGTCATCGACCTTGTGCAGTTGCAACACCTCATGGTGCGTCAAGACCTGAACATTGGGGTGCAAGGTCTGGTAATGGCAAAGTGCGGGCGGGTTAACCCAGCCTCCCTCGGGATAGAACAGCCCGCCGTGAGCCAGTTCTATTCCGGCCAGCGCTTGTGCCTGGGGCTGATCCACCAGATGCACCAGCTCAGGTGGAAATGCCGCGGCCAGTTGGGCCTGGCGTTGGGCTTCCTTGGCATTGAAGCCCAATTGCAGAACGCCGCAATCATCCCAGTCACGCCCGCGTTGCAGGTGTTCCAGCAGGCGACGGGTGTAGCCGAATCCGCTGACAATCAACTGCGACAGGGTTGTACCGTGCGCCGACAGCTTGAGGTACAGCACGCCCTGTGGATTACCCGATGCTTCCTTGGCCAGCCGCTCATGGCGCTCCAGCAGAACCACCTGCCAACCGCGGCGGGCCAGGCTGTTGGCACTGGCGCAACCCGACAGGCCGCCACCAATGACCAACGCTTTGCGTGGGCCTTGTACCTGAGGCGGGCGGGCAAACCAGGGTTTGACGCCGGGTGTCGCGGTCACGCTGTCAGGCAACCCGACAAAAGTGCCGCGCAGGATTTCCCATTTATGACCGATCCCAGGCGTGCGGCGCATCTTGAAACCCGCTTCGTTCAGCGCCCGGCGCACCCAGCCGGTGCTGGTGAAGGTACTGATGGTGGACTCGGGAGCTGCCAGGCGCGCCAGTTGCGCGAACAGTTCGGGTGTCCACATCTCGGGGTTTTTTGCCGGAGCGAAGCCATCGAGAAACCAGGCGTCGACTTGCGCGTCCAGTTGCGGCAGTTGTTCCAGCACGTCACCGATCAATAACGTGAGGGTTACCCGGCCATTGTCCAGGCTCAGGGTCTGGAATCCCGGGTGAATCGCAAAGTAGGCCGCCAGCAACTGATCGCTGAATGGCGTCAGTTCGGGCCACAGGGCGAGGGCCCGCTGCAGGTCCTGGCGGGTGAGCGGGTACTTCTCGACACTGATGAAGTGCAGGCGGGCGTCGGGCCGTGCCGTTTGTTCAAACAACTGCCAGGCGCACAGAAAATTCAGGCCGGTGCCGAAACCGGTCTCGCCAATCACCAGCTGGGCATTGGCGGGCAAAGCCGCGAAACGCTCTGCGAGTGCGTTCTGCTCGATAAAGACATAACGGGTTTCTTCCAGGCCGGACTTGTCCGAAAAGTACACGTCATCAAACACCCGCGAATGGGGGCGACCTTGGTCATCCCAGTCAATCTGGGCATTGGGCATTTCAGTAGTCATGTGCGGCTCGGCAACGTTAAGGCGGCCATTCTAGCGGATCAGCAGCGGTGCGACTGATCCATGACAGTTTTGTGAGTGTTGTTCCTACACGTTTAGACGCAATCCGCTAGGCTTGTGAAATCTTGCCAGGGAGCTTTCTATGTTCGAATCCGCTGAAATCGGTCATGCCATCGATAAAGAAACCTACGACAGGGAAGTTCCCGCCTTACGCGAAGCGTTGCTTGAAGCTCAATACGATCTCCACCAGCAGAAGCGCTCGGCTGTCATCGTGTTGATCAATGGTATTGAAGGCGCCGGCAAAGGCGAGACGGTCAAGCTGTTGAGTGAGTGGATGGATCCGCGGCTGATTGAAGTGCGAACCTTTGATCAGCAAACCGATGAAGAGTTGGCGCACCCGCCCGCCTGGCGCTACTGGCGCCAGTTACCGGCCAAAGGTCGCATGGGGGTGTTCTTCGGTAACTGGTACAGCCAGATGCTGCAGGGCCGGGTTCATGGTCGTTTCAAGGATGCCGTGCTCGATCAGGCCATCAATGGCGCGGAACGTCTGGAAAAAATGCTGTGCAACGAAGGGGCGGTGATTTTCAAGTTCTGGTTCCATTTGTCCAAGAAACAGATGAAAGCCCGTCTCAAGGCACTCAAGGATGACCCGTTGCATAGCTGGCGTATCAGTCCACTGGATTGGCAACAGTCAGAAACCTACGATCGCTTCGTACGGTTTGGCGAGCGTGTGATTCGTCGAACCAGCCGTGACTACGCGCCCTGGAACATCGTTGAGGGTGTCGATCCGTATTACCGCAGCCTGACAGTGGGCAAGATTCTGCTTGAGGGTCTGCAAGCCGCGCTGAATGAACCCAAAACAAAAGTGCGCGCCACCCATGTCGCGCCGTTGACTGAAACCCAGGACGGTTTGAGCCTGCTCGACTGCCTGGATATGACCCAGCATCTGGAAAAAGACGATTATCAGGAACAGTTGATCACCGAGCAGGCACGCTTGTCGGGATTGATGCGCGACAAGCGGATGCGTCGTCATGCGCTGGTATCGGTGTTTGAAGGCAACGATGCGGCAGGCAAGGGCGGATCGATCAAGCGCGTGGCGGCGGCGCTTGACCCGCGTCAGTACAATATCGTGCCGATTGCTGCGCCTTCTGAAGATGAGCGCGCACAGCCCTACTTGTGGCGCTTCTGGCGACAGATTCCGGGGCGCGGCAAGTTCACGATCTTTGATCGCTCATGGTATGGGCGGGTACTGGTGGAGCGGGTCGAAGGCTTTTGCACCCCGGCTGACTGGATGCGCGCCTATGGTGAGATCAATGACTTCGAGGAGCAGTTGCGTGCTGCGGGCGTGATTGTCGTCAAGTTCTGGCTGGCGATTGATAAAGATGTCCAGCTTGAGCGTTTTCATGAGCGTGAAGAAATCCCGTTCAAGCGCTTCAAAATCACCGAGGAAGACTGGCGCAACCGCGAGAAGTGGGATGTGTATCGCAAGGCAGTGTGCGACATGGTTGACCGCACCAGCACCGAGATTTCCTCCTGGACACTGGTTGAAGCCAATGACAAGCGCTGGGCGCGGGTCAAAGTGTTGCGCACGATCAACGAGGCGCTGGAAGCCGCATTCGAGAAGAGCGACAAGAAGCGCAAGAAGTAGTCGCTGCCGAAGGCTGCGAAGGGGGGCGAAGCCCCCCGTTTTCTTGATGCCCCTGCAAGTCCCTCCCAGCCTTCGGCAGCGGCTACAGGGCGACGTTTCAGTGCTTGCCAGCACCCAGCATGTTTTCCGGGCGTACCCACTGATCGAACTCGGCATCGGTCAGATAGCCCAGCGCCAATGCCGCTTCGCGCAGGGTCAGTCCTTCGGCGTAGGCTTTTTTGGCAATCTCGGCCGACTTGTCGTAGCCAATGTGCGGGTTGAGCGCTGTCACCAGCATCAAGCCGCGCTCCAGATGCTCGGCCATTTTTTCGGCGTCGGCTTCAAGGCCGGTGACGCAGTGTTTTTGGAAGTTGACGCAACCGTCCCCCAGCAACTGAATCGACTGCAGCAGGTTGTGAATGATCACCGGTTTGTAGACGTTCAGCTGCAGGTGCCCCTGGCTTGCAGCAAAGCCGATGGTCACGTCATTGCCCATCACCTGGCAGGCCAGCATCGACAGGGCTTCGCACTGGGTCGGGTTGACCTTGCCCGGCATGATCGAGCTGCCCGGCTCATTGGCTGGCAGCTTGATCTCGGCCAACCCGGCACGCGGGCCAGAACCCAGCAAGCGGAAGTCATTGGCCAGTTTCATCAGGGTAACGGCCAGGGTTTTGAGTGCGCCGGAGAGGGTGGTCAGGGGTTCGTGCCCCGCCAGTGCAGCAAACTTGTTTGGCGCCGTGATAAATGGCAACCCGGACAATGCGGCGATCTCAGCGGCAATCGCTTCGGCAAAGCCGTGTGGCGCGTTGAGTCCGGTCCCTACCGCCGTGCCCCCTTGCGCCAGTTCATACACCGCCAGAATGGCTGAGCGTATGGCTTGCTCGGCGTAATCGAGTTGGGCGATATAGGCTGAAAGCTCCTGGCCAAAGGTAATGGGTGTGGCGTCCATCATGTGGGTGCGGCCGGTTTTAACCAGTTTCATGTGCCGCGCCGACAACTCGGCCAGTCCGCCTGACAGCTCGCTGATCGCGGGCAGCAAATGCTCGTGTACCGCTTTGGCGGTGGCGATATGCATGGCGGTCGGGAAGCAGTCATTGGAGCTTTGTGAACGGTTGACGTGGTCATTGGGGTGGACCGGGGATTTGCCGCCCCGGCCTTTGCCGGCCAGCTCGTTGGCGCGTCCGGCGATCACTTCGTTGGCGTTCATGTTGCTTTGCGTGCCGCTGCCGGTTTGCCAGACGACCAGCGGGAACTGGTCGTCGTGCTCACCGTCGAGTACTTCATCGGCGGCCTGTTCGATCAGGCGGGCGATGTCGGCGGGCAGGTCGCCGTTGCGGTTATTGACCCGGGCAGCGGCTTTCTTGATCAGCACCAGGGCGTGCAACACGGCCAGGGGCATCTTTTCGTTGCCGATGGCGAAATTGATCAGCGATCGTTGAGTCTGAGCGCCCCAATAAGCCTCATCGGCCACACTTACTTCACCCAGGCTGTCGGTTTCGATACGGCTCATCGGCTCTTTCTCCTATAGGTCTGACCAGACAGCTTAGGCGCTGGTTTGCACCGGGGGTTCAATCTGATGTTTTTAATGCTTTTGGTCAGATGATGAGAACGTCTATCAGACTCGGGGTTGAGTGACACACTTTATTAGGCGCAGAATGACCGCCCTTGGGGTTCAACCTCGCTTGCTAGAAAAGGAAACTCGATGACCCGTCTTCGCGCCATCTGTACAGCGGTTGCTCTGGTTTGCGCCAGCGGCCAGGTTTTCGCCGATGCAGCTAGCCACGCTGCCAGTGCTGAAACGTTCCTGAAACTGGCACATGCCGATAAGCTGGGTACCCCGGTGTATATGCAAGTGCAGCAAATGTTCGCTCAGCGTTTCGAGCAAACCAAAGCGCCAGCCTCCAAGAAAGCCCTGCTGGAAACCTACCAGGCCAAAGCCAACACCGCTCTGGACCAGGCCATCGGCTGGAATAAACTCAAGCCGGACATGGTCAAGCTGTACACCACCAACTTCACCGAATCCGAGCTCAAGGACCTGGTAGCGTTCTACCAGTCTCCACTGGGCAAGAAAGTCCTGGAAAAAATGCCGCAGCTGACCCAGCAATCGGCACAAATGACCCAGGCCAAACTGGAAAGCGCAGTGCCGGTCGTCAACAAGCTGTTGGCCGACATGACCGCCGAGCTGGAGCCAGCAGCGGCCCCGGCCAAGAAGAAGTAAGCGGAGCCTGAATGGACATGCAGCAACGTATCGAATCGACGCTCAGCGCGTTGCAACCTGAGCACCTGAGTGTGCTGGATGAAAGCCACATGCACAGTCGCGGGTTGCAGACCCACTTCAAGGCGGTGGTGGTCAGCGAGCAGTTCGCCGGGCTCAACAGCGTCAAGCGTCACCAGAAGGTCTATGCCACCCTGGGTGACCTGATGGGCGAGTTCCATGCGCTGGCCCTGCACACGTACACGCCTGAGGAATGGGCAAAAATCGGCACGGCCCCGGCATCGCCGACCTGTGCTGGCGGTGGGCACTGAGTTGGTGTAATACACCTGCTTTTTGCTAGAATCCGCAGCGCGCCGCTTAGCCGGCGCGTTTTTTTTGCATCCGGTTCACCCTTTGCGAGGGTAGCCACCTGGAGAGAAACACGATGACCGCGCCAATTGTTGTAGCTGCACTGTACAAATTCGTCACCCTTGAAGATTACGTTGAACTGCGTGAACCGCTGCTCAATGCCATGGTCGCCAACGGCATCAAGGGCACCCTGCTGATTGCCGAAGAGGGCATCAACGGCACGGTTTCCGGAACTCGTGAAGGCATTGACGGGCTGATGGCCTGGCTCAAGAACGATCCGCGCATGGTCGATATCGACCACAAAGAATCCTACTGCGATGACCAGCCGTTCTATCGGACCAAGGTCAAGCTCAAGAAAGAGATCGTTACCCTTGGCGTTGAAGGCGTAGACCCGAACAAGAAAGTCGGAACCTATGTCGACCCCGAGAACTGGAATGCGCTGATCAGCGATCCAGAGGTGTTGCTGATTGACACCCGCAACGACTACGAAGTCTCGATCGGTACGTTTGAAGGTGCCATTGACCCGAAGACCACCAGCTTTCGCGAATTTCCTGACTACATCAAAGCCAATTTCGACCCGGCCAAGCACAAAAAAGTCGCGATGTTCTGCACCGGTGGCATTCGTTGTGAAAAAGCGTCGAGCTACATGCTCAGCCAGGGTTTTGACGAGGTTTACCACCTTAAAGGCGGAATCCTGAAGTACCTCGAAGAAGTGCCGCAGGAAGAAACCAAATGGCAGGGCGACTGCTTCGTATTCGATAACCGCGTCACCGTGCGCCATGACCTGAGTGCCGGTGAGTACGACCAGTGCCATGCCTGCCGCACGCCGATCAGCATCGCGGATCGTGAGTCCGAGCACTATCAGCCCGGCATCAGTTGCCCCCATTGCTGGGACACGCTGAGCGAGAAAACCCGTCGCAGCGCAATTGATCGGCAAAAGCAGATCGACCTGGCCAAGGAACGTAACCAGCCGCACCCGATTGGCCACAACTACCGTAAAGCTGCCGAGGCCTGATATGACAGCGCGCCTGCTCTATGTGATGGACCCTATGTGCTCCTGGTGCTGGGGCTTTTCGCCCATCGCCGAAGCGCTGGTTGAGCAGGCGCAGGCCGCAGGCGTCGAGTTGCACCTGGTGGTGGGTGGATTGCGCACTGGCAGTGGCTCGGCGCTTGAGCCCGCCACGCGACGCTACATCCTTGAGCATTGGCAGGCGGTCACAGAAGCTACCGGGCAAACCTTCAATTTCGACGGTGCCTTGCCGGACGGTTTTGTGTATGACACCGAACCTGCCTGCCGGGCTGTGGTGGCGGCACGCAGTCTTGCGCCCGATTGCGCCTGGCGGCTGGTCAAGCTGATTCAGCAGGCCTTTTATGTGCAAGGGCGCGATGTCACCCAGGCCAGTGTGCTGGTTGAGCTCGCTGAAACGGCAGGGGTGCCGCGTATCGAGTTTGCTGCCGCCTTTGACTCGGCCGAACAACATACGGCCACGGGTGCCGATTTTACCTGGGTACAAGACCTGGGAATTGCCGGTTTTCCGACGTTGCTCGCCGAGCGTAACGGTCAACTGGCCTTGCTGACCAATGGCTATCAGCCACTTGAGCCATTGTCTGACCTGCTTGCCCGTTGGCTTGAACGCGCTACGCGTGTTTGACCCTTCTGCGGTGCAGTCCTCGCCCTCGTCCCCTGTGACGGATCGCCTGACCTGGGCTGAAATTCGTCGCCTGGCCTTGCGCCATAAAAAAGCACTGTGGATTGCCAACGGCGTGGCCGTGCTGGCTACGCTGTGCAGCGTCCCCATCCCGTTGCTACTGCCCTTGCTGGTGGACGAAGTGTTGCTGGGCAACGGTGATGCAGCGCTGAAAGTCATGAACCACTGGCTACCGACAGCCTGGCAAAGTGCAGCGGGCTACATTGGCCTCATGCTGGCCATTACTTTGATGCTGCGCTGTGGGGCATTGCTGTTTAACGTCCTGCAGGCCCGTCTGTTTTCACGCCTGGCCAAGGACATCGTGTTTCGCATTCGCTTACGCCTGATTGAGCGTTTGAAGCGAATATCCCTGGCTGAGTATGAAAACCTGGGCAGTGGCACGGTGACCACCCATCTGGTCACCGATCTCGAAACCCTCGACAAGTTTGTCGGCGAAACCTTGAGCCGGTTTTTGGTGGCCATGCTCACGCTGGTGGGAACTTCGGCGATTTTGCTATGGATGCACTGGCAACTGGCTCTGCTGATCTTGCTGTTCAACCCGCTGGTGATCTACGCCACGGTGCAATTGGGCAAGCGGGTCAAGCATCTGAAAAAACTCGAAAACGACAGTACGGCGCGTTTCACTCAAGCATTGACCGAGACACTGGACGCGATTCAAGAGGTCCGTGCGGGTAACCGCCAGGGCTTTTTCCTCGGTCGTCTGGGGTTGCGTGCGCGGGAAGTCCGGGACTTTGCCGTGGCTTCGCAATGGAAGAGCGATGCTTCAAATCGTGCCAGCGGGTTGTTGTTCCAGTTTGGCATCGATATTTTTCGCGCCGCTGCGATGCTCACGGTGCTGTTTTCGGATTTGTCCATTGGCCAGATGCTCGCCGTGTTCAGCTACCTGTGGTTCATGATCGGGCCCGTCGAGCAGTTGCTTAACTTGCAATATGCGTTCTACGCCGCCGACGGTGCCGTGACGAGAATCAACCAGTTACTGGCACGCAGCGACGAGCCGCAATACCCCGCAGGTGTTAATCCGTTTCTGGGCCGCCAGACCGTGGGTATCGAGGTGCGCGACCTGAGTTTCAGCTATGGCGATGAAAAGGTACTGGATCATCTGAACCTGACCATTGCTCCGGGCGAAAAGGTGGCCATCGTGGGCACCAGTGGCGGGGGCAAAAGCACGTTGGTGCAACTGTTGCTCGGGCTGTATACGCCGCAGTCGGGGAGCATCCACTTTGCAGGTGCGAGCCAGCCAGAAATCGGTTTGCAGACCATTCGCGAGCATGTCGCGGTGGTGCTGCAACATCCCTCGTTGTTCAACGATACCGTGCGCGCCAATCTCACAATGGGCCGTGAGCGAACGGATGAGGCGTGCTGGCATGCCCTGGAAATCGCCCAGCTCGACGGCACCATTCGCACGCTCCCCCAAGGGTTGGACAGTATTGTCGGGCGTTCAGGCGTGCGATTGTCGGGTGGTCAGCGCCAGCGTCTGGCCATTGCACGGATGGTGCTGGCCGAACCCAAGGTCGTGATCCTGGATGAGGCGACCAGCGCCCTGGATGCGGCCACCGAATACAACTTGCATCACGCTTTGGGAAAATTCTTGAGCGGGCGTACCACTTTAATCATCGCTCATCGTTTGTCTGCGGTGAAACAGGCAGACAGAGTGCTGGTGTTTGATGGTGGGTGCATTGCTGAAGAAGGCGGTCACCAGCAATTGATTGCAGAGGGAGGGCTTTACGCCAAGCTCTACGGGCATCTTCAACAAACTTGATACAAGCGGTTGTCTTTAAAGGGCAGGGGGCTGCCCAGGTTCGGGTTTTTTGTCGGTTTCGGGCAACACGCACTGCTCAGGTTTTTGAAAATTGGCCTAGGCTGATTTGTAGTGAGATTTTCTCTCTGGTTTTCATCCGACGCCATGAAGCAAGGAAACTCATGAAATCAAAACGCCCCCATGGGACACCACGCTTGCTGGGCATTGTTTGGCCCTTTATT
The DNA here is from genome assembly GCF_019345465.1 of Pseudomonas sp. NKUCC02_KPG. GTDB lineage: Bacteria > Pseudomonadota > Gammaproteobacteria > Pseudomonadales > Pseudomonadaceae > Aquipseudomonas. The sequence continues at coordinate 173,320 of NZ_JAHKRC010000004.1, read as the reverse complement.
GCCGTCGTGCTTTTCCAGGCGCTATTGGGGTGTGTGAGTCTGTATATGCTCTCTGCAGTGCGCAGTTATGTAGGGGGCGAAAGTTTGTGGTCCAAGGGCCAGAAAGATGCCATCTACTTCCTCCACTTGTATTCCGATACTCAAAATCCGCTTTACTTCAGCAAATATCAGCAGGCTATAAGTGTCCCCCAGGGCGGCCACAAGCTGCGGCTTGCGATGGATCAATCTCCCCCTGATGTAGCCTCTGCCCGAGAAGGTATTTTGCAAGGCGGTAACAGTGAGCAAGATGCTTCCAGCATCATTTGGTTCTACCGCTACTTCCGTAACGTCAGTTATATGAAAACGGCCATTGAGAAGTGGACCCTGGGAGATGCTTACCTCATTCAACTCGATGAGCTGGCTCAAGATATGCACCAGGCATTGCTTGGCGGCCCGGTCAGTGAAGTGGACGTCAAGCGCTGGGAAGACAATATCTTTGCCATCAATGAAGGTATTGCACCGGCGGCCAAGGCTTTCAGCGATGCCCTGGGTGAGGGGTCGCGTTTTATCTGGCAGTTGCTGGTCGCCATCAATTTAGCCACAGCCCTGGGGCTGATCCTTCTGGTGCTCAAGCGGACTCATAAAGTACTTGCTCAGAGTCGGGCATTTGCAGAAGCGCTTCAGCTGGAAAAAGAACGGGCACAAATCACGCTTCAGTCCATTGGCGACGGCGTCATAACGACCGACGTGAATGGTGCCATTGCCTACCTGAATCCGGCGGCCGAGCAACTGACCCAATGGAAGTCCGAGCAGGCACAAGGCGTCACCCTCGCGGCGCTGTTCAAGTTGCTCGACGACAATGATCAGGACGACGGCTTCAAGCTGATTGATCGTATTCTCAGCGGCCAGCTGGGTAACAGCCGCGAGCATTCCAGGCAGATTCAGCGAATGGATGGCAGTACCGTCGCGGTTACGCTGGTGGGTGCACCTATCCTCCACGGGGGGGAGGTGAGCGGTGCGGTGCTGGTGCTGCATGACATGACCCAGGAGCGTCAATACATCGCCAACCTGTCCTGGCAAGCCACCCACGACGGGCTAACCGGTTTGGCCAACCGCCGTGAGTTTGAATACCGCCTGGAGTTGGTGCTGAAGAATCTGGGCCGACAACAAGGCCGGCATGCACTGATGTTTCTCGATCTTGACCAGTTCAAGCTGGTCAATGATACCTGCGGCCACGCGGCAGGTGATGAGCTGTTACGACATATATGTGTGTTGCTGCGAGCCGGGTTGCGCGAAGGCGACACCCTGGCAAGATTGGGAGGGGATGAGTTCGGTATCCTGCTGGAAAACTGCCCGGTCGATATGGCAGAAAAAATAGCGGGAGGTTTGCGCCAGTCGGTGCAAAACCTGCATTTTGCCTGGAAGGGGCGACCGTTCATGAGCACCATCAGCATTGGCCTGGTACACATCCATCAACCCCCCGCGACCCTGGAAGGGTTGATGCGCGCTGCGGACATGGCCTGTTATATGGCCAAGGAGAAGGGCCGCAACCGGGTGCAGGTCTATCACGTGGATGACACCGAGCTTTCGTTGCGTTTTGGTGAAATGGCATGGGTGCAGCGTTTGCATGTGGCGCTGGAAGAAAACCATTTCAGCCTCTATGCACAAGAAATCACGCCCTTGGGGGAGGTGCAGGAAGGCGGCGGGCACATCGAGATTCTGCTGCGGTTGCAGGATGAAAGCGGGCGGATGATTTTTCCTGACAGTTTTATTCCCGCCGCCGAACGTTATGGGTTGATGAGCCTGATCGACCGCTGGGTAGTCGAAAATGTATTCAGGGTCATTTCCGAATGTTCAGCCCAGGCGGACGGACAGCCGATGGCAATGTGTGCCATCAACTTGTCAGGTTCGACCATTGGGGATGACGATTTCCTGGAGTTCTTGCATGAGCAATTTGATTTTTATGGCGTGTCGCCCAAACTGATCTGCTTTGAAATAACCGAAACCAGCGCCATTGCAAACTTGGGCAGTGCCATCCGATTTATTAATGATCTCAAGGCGTTGGGTTGTCATTTTTCGTTGGACGACTTTTGTGCCGGTATGTCGTCATTTGCATACTTGAAACATTTGCCCGTCGACTTTTTGAAAATTGATGGCAGTTTCGTCAAGGACATGCTGGATGATCCAATCAACCGGGCCATGGTTGAAGTTATTAATCATATTGGCCATGTCATGGGTAAACGCACCATTGCAGAGTTTGTTGAAAGCACGAAAATCGAGCAGGCGTTGATTGAAATCGGAGTTGATTATGCGCAGGGCTATATAGTTCAGCGTCCGCAGTTGTTTACCTTTGACAGTTTATTAAAGCGCCCTGTGCGATCCAGATCTTTGACATTGAAGTTGCCGGGAACTTTACGTTGAGGTGTTGTACAGTTTCTGAAGTCTCTTCTCAAAAAGGATTTGGATTGTGATTACTGTATTTAACCGGGCAGGGCCTCTCATGGAAGAGGCCAGTTATCCGCAGTGGGCGCAGCAGTTGATTCGCGACTGCAGCGAGAGCAAGCGCCGGGCTGTCGGGCACGAAATATACAAGCGCATGCGTGATAACACCCTGAGTCCACGGGCCATGCGAACGTACCTGATTGGCGGCTGGCCGGTCGTCGAGCAGTTCTCGTTGTATATGGGACGTAACCTTGGGAAAACCCGTTATGGGCGTCATCCCGGTGAGGACATGGCGCGTCGCTGGCTGATCCGCAATATTCGGGTCGAGCTCAACCATGCCGATTACTGGGTGTACTGGGCTCGGGCGCATGGCGTGAGCCTTGAAGAGCTGAACGCGCAGGACCTTCCCGCTGAATTCCAGGCCCTCAACGATTGGTGCTGGCATACCTGTGCAACGGATTCACTGGCCGTGGCCATGGCAGCGACCAATTACGCCATTGAAGGTGCGGTGGGTGAGTGGGCGGCCGTCGTGTGTTCAAAGAATATCTACGAAGAGTCGTTTCCGCTCGAGGGGCGCAAACGCGCGATGAAATGGCTGAAGATGCATGCCCAGTATGATGATGAGCATCCTTGGGAAGCGCTTGAAATCATATGTACGCTGGCAGGCATGAACCCTGGTCAGGAGTTGATTGACGATCTGCGCAAGGCGATTTGCAAGAGTTACGACTACATATACCTGTTTTTGCAAAGTTGCTTGCAGCTCGACAATGCGATTGCTGTGCGTGGACGTCGTGAGTTGGTTGAGAGCTGAATGCCCAGTGCCAGATTTCACGGGTAAAAAAACCGCAGGCTGCATTCACATGCAGGCTGCGGTTTTTGTTTGAGGCGTTGTTACTGCGCGTCGAAAGCCTGACCGTTGATTCCGGTACTGTCCGGGCCCATCAGGTAGAGATAAACCGGCATGATCGCGTGCGGTTCAGGATTGTTTTCAGGGTTTTCGCCCGGATATGCCAGCGCGCGCATGCTGGTGCGGGTCGCGCCAGGGTTGATGCTGTTGGAGCGCACCGGGGCGACGCTCTCGACTTCGTCGGCCAGGGTTTGCATCAAGCCTTCGGTAGCGAACTTCGATACACCATAAGCGCCCCAGTAAGCACGGCCTTTGCGGCCCACGCTGCTGGAGGTGAAGATCACCGAGGCGTCCTGGGAAAGCTTGAGCAGTGGCAGCAGGGTGCTGGTGAGCATGAACATGGCGTTGACGTTGATGTGCATCACGCGCATGAAGTTCTCACCGGACAACTGCTCCAGCGGCGTGCGCGGGCCAATGATCGAAGCGTTGTGCAGCAGCCCGTCAAGATGGCCGAACTCGTTTTCGATCATGGCGACCAGCTCATCGTATTGATGGGGCTGGGCGGTTTCGAGATTGAACGGGATGACGACCGGTACAGGATGACCCGCGGCTTCGATTTCGTCGTAAACCTGGCTCAGGTTGGCCTCGGTCTTGCCCAGCAGCAGGACGGTTGCGCCGTGAGCGGCATAGGTCTTGGCAGCCGCAGCACCGATGCCACGTCCAGCACCGGTGACCAGAATGACCCGGTCCTGAAGCAGGTTGGGGCGGGCGGAATAATCAAACATATCAAACCTCAACAAAAATCTAGGATCGTCAGCTGGCGCTTGTCAGCAGCTGCACATCGCGTTATCCAGCACTTTGCGCAACTCGCCCGGGTGGTCGACCACCACGTCGGCACCCCAGTGGTCGGGATTGTCGTCAGGGTGGATATAACCAAAGCGCACGGCGGCAGTTTTGGTTCCGGCGTCCCGTCCGGACTCGATGTCGCGCAGGTCGTCACCCACAAACAGCACGCTGGCCGGGTCGAGGTCGAGCATTTTGCAGGCCAGGATAAGCGGCTCGGGATCGGGCTTGCTGTGGGTGACATGATCCGGGCAGATCAGCAGGGCCGACCGCTGTGCCAGGCCCAGTCGCTCCATGATCGGCTGCGCAAAACGTACGGGCTTGTTGGTGACGACGCCCCACACCAGGTGCGCTTTTTCGATATCGGCCAGCAACTCTTCCATGCCATCAAACAGCTTGGTATGCACTGCGCAATCGCGCTGGTAGCGCTCAAGGAACTCCTGGCGCAAGTCTTCGAAGCCTGGCGCCTGCGGGTCCATGCCGAAGGTGGCCGCCACCATGGCGCGCGCCCCCCCGGAAATTTCGTCGCGTATCAGCTTGTCTGCGATAGGGGGCAAATCGCGATCAGCCCGCATGGCCTGACAGATCGCGATAAAGTCCGGCGCGGTGTCGAGCAGGGTGCCGTCCATGTCAAAAAGAACTGCTCTTAAACGCATGTGTTACTCCTCGCGAAGGGTCTGGATCATGTAGTTGACGTCAACGTCGGCCGCCAGCTTGTAGTGTTTGGTCAGCGGGTTGTAGGTCAGGCCGATGATGTCCTTGACGCTCAGTCCGGCCTGGCGGCTCCAGGCACCCAGTTCGGAGGGGCGGATGAACTTCTTGAAGTCGTGGGTCCCGCGGGGGATCAGCTTCATGATGTATTCAGCGCCGATGATCGCGAACAGATAGGACTTCGGATTGCGGTTGATGGTCGAGAAAAACACTTGGCCGCCGGGTTTGACCATGCGGTAGCAGGCGCGAATCACTGAGGCCGGATCAGGTACGTGCTCCAGCATTTCAAGGCAAGTGACCACATCGAACTGCTCGGGCATTTCGATGGCCAGGTCTTCGGCGGTGATCTGGCGGTATTCAACACTCACGCCGGACTCAAGCTGATGCAGTTGCGCAACAGCCAGTGGGGCCTCGCCCATGTCGATACCCATCACGGTTGCACCGCGCTGAGCCATGGACTCGCTGAGAATGCCGCCGCCGCAACCGACGTCGAGGACTTTTTTGCCGGCCAGTTGCACGCGCTCGTCAATCCAGTTGACGCGCAGCGGGTTGATGTCGTGCAGCGGCTTGAACTCGCTTTCACGGTCCCACCAGCGATGGGCTAGCGCTTCGAATTTAGCGATCTCGGCGTGGTCAACGTTGCTCATGGGTAAATCCTCTAAAGCCTAATAATCTGGTAAAGCTCCGGGCCCAGGCCCGAAGGTACTGAATCAATGAGTATGGCCGCTTATGCGCTCACCCCAGGACCTGGCTGTTGCGCTGAGCTGTTGCTCGTCCAGTCGGGTCAGGCGCCGGTCGTCCAGTAGCTGTTTGCCTGCAACCCACAGATGTTTCACACACTCTCGGCCTGTGGCGTAGATCAGCTGTGAGACGGGGTCGTAGACCGGTTGTTGGGCCAGTCCGCTGAGGTCAAATGCAACCATGTCAGCGGCTTTTCCGACTTCTATGGAGCCAGTGTCGTTTTCAATGCCCAGGGCGCGTGCGCCGTTGAGCGTTGCCATGCGCAGTGCGCGGTGTGCGTCCAGCGCGGTGGCCGAGCCTGCGACGGCTTTGGCCAGCAGGGCTGCAGTGCGGGTTTCGCCGAGCAGGTCGAGGTCATTGTTGCTGGCGGCGCCGTCGGTGCCGATCGCCACATTGACACCCGCTTGCCACAAGCGCTCCACCGGGCAGAAGCCGCTGGCCAGTTTCAGGTTGGACTCCGGGCAATGAATCACGCTGGAGTTGCTTTCTACCAGCATTGCCAGGTCGTCATCGCTGATCTGGGTCATGTGTACGGCCTGGAAGCGCGGGCCCAGCAAGCCCAGGCGTGCGAGGCGGGCGACGGGGCGCTCGGCATGCTGCTCGACGGCCTGATGCACTTCAAAGGCGGTTTCGTGTACGTGCATGTGAATGGCTGCGTCCAGTTCATCGGCGATGACCCGGATTTTTTCCAGGTTTTCGTCGCCGACGGTGTAGGGCGCGTGGGGGCCAAAAGCAATTTTGATCCGCGGGTGGAACTTCAGGTCAGCGAACAGCTCGACGGCCTGGCGCAGGGCCTCGTCTGTGTTGCTGGCGCCGGGGATCGGGAAGTCGAGAATCGGAATGGCGATTTGCGCACGAATCCCGCTCTTGTGTACGCACTCACTGGCAACTTTCGGGAAAAAGTACATGTCGCTGAAGCAGGTGATACCGCCTTTGAGTTGCTCGGCGATCGCAAGGTTGGTGCCGTCGCGCACGAAGTCTTCATCAACCCATTTGGCCTCTGCGGGCCAGATATGCTGTTCCAGCCAGGTCATCAGTGGCAGGTCATCCGCCATGCCGCGGAACAGTGTCATCGCGGCGTGGCCGTGGGCATTGATCAGCCCGGGGCTGAGCAGCATGTCAGGCAGCTCGCGGGTTTCGGTGGCCGTGAGCTTAAGGGCCTGCTGGCGGGGACCTATGAAAACTATGCGTCCGTCCCGAATGCCTACGCCGTGCTCCTTAAGTACGACACCGGCAGGTTCTACAGGCACCAGCCAGGTGGGTAGCAGCAATAAGTCCAGGGGCAGGGTCGGAGTCGGCATCGAAAACAGTTTCCAGTGCGTTTAAAAGGAGGCGAAGTATACCCGAGCGTCTTATGGGTGGGCTCGCTATAATCGGCGGCTTTGTTACCGGGTGATGGGGAAAGGCATGCGCGATCGACTGTTGGCTGCGGAAAAGGTTAAGGCCATCGATTGGCGGGACGACGCCCTGTATCTGCTGGATCAACGCAGCTTGCCCCTTGAAGAGAACTGGCTGGCGTACACCCGCGTCGAGGGAGTTGCTCAAGCGATTCGCGATATGGTCGTGCGTGGTGCCCCGGTGATTGGTATTGCAGCGGCCTATGGTGTAGTGCTGGCTGCCCGGGCGCGCAAGGCCGGGGGTGGCGACTGGTTGGTGGCGTTGGAGGAGGACTTCACCCTGCTGGCAGACTCGCGTCCTACGGCGGGGAATCTGTTTTGGGCATTGAATCGGATGCGTGACAGGCTGGCCCGCGCCAAAACCCGTACAGATGTCTTGCAGGTGCTGGAAGCCGAAGCTGTCGCCATTCATGAAAGTGACCGTGATGCCAACCTGACGATGGCGCAGTTGGGAGTCGATGTGATCCGCCGCCACCAGGGCAATGCGCAGGCCGTACTGACCCACTGCAATACCGGTGCGTTGGCCACGGGCGGTTTTGGTACGGCGCTGGGGGTGATCCGGGCTGCCTGGCTGGAGGGCATGATCGAGCAGGTGTACGTCGATGAGACCCGGCCCTGGCTGCAGGGCTCGCGCCTCACGGCGTGGGAGCTGGCCAATGAAGGCATCCCGGTGGTGCTCAATGTGGATGCCGCAGCGGCGCACATCATGAAAACCAAGGGTTTGACCTGGGTGATCGTGGGGGCTGACCGGATCGCGGCCAATGGTGATGTGGCGAACAAGATCGGCACTTACCAGCTGGCGGTCAATGCCATGCACCATGGTGTGCGCTTTATGGTCGTGGCCCCCAGCTCGACGATCGACATGGATCTGGCCACGGGTGATGACATTCCTATTGAGGAGCGTGACGGTAGCGAGGTGCTGGAGGTGGGTGGCAAGCGGGTCGGTGCCGATGTGCAGGCGTTCAATCCGGTCTTTGACGTGACGCCTGCCGACCTGATTGATGTACTCGTGACCGAGAAGGGCGTGGTTGAGCGTCCGGATGCCGCCAAGTTGGCCCAGTTGATGTGTCGCAAGCGATTGCACTGAAACGCAATTCTGTCGTCGCTGCCGAAGGCCGTGAAGGCGGCTGCGAGGGTTGTTATAAAGAGAATCGCGGGGGCTCCAAATTAACGGGTTGCTACGCAACCCTTCGCAGCCTTCGGCAGCGGCTACGGCCTTCTAATCGCCTTCAGAGTCCCTCTGAGCCCCTTCACGCCGACAAGCGTCGCAATTACTACGCTCCATGCGCATCTGAGGGATAGGTGCGTGGCGGCGATTGTGATAACATTCGGCGGTTTCCAGGGTCGCCCGCAAGGGTTGCCCTTACTGCGCAAATCCGTGACATAACTTGTTGATTTGTCGTAAGTCGTTGCGTGGCACGTGGCCAGCGGCGGCGAGCTTCGTTCGTCCCGAATGGATGTGGCGAAGTTTCACCCGAAAAAGGAATCAGGCTTCTCATGGGCGAACTGGCCAAAGAAATCCTCCCGGTCAATATCGAAGACGAGCTGAAACAGTCCTACCTCGACTACGCGATGAGCGTAATTGTCGGGCGGGCACTGCCTGATGCACGCGATGGCTTGAAGCCCGTGCACCGGCGTGTGCTGTTTGCGATGAGCGAACTGAACAACGACTGGAACAAGCCGTACAAGAAATCTGCCCGTGTGGTCGGTGACGTGATCGGTAAGTATCACCCGCATGGTGATACCGCCGTTTACGACACCATCGTTCGAATGGCTCAGCCATTCTCCCTGCGCTACCTGCTGGTAGACGGTCAGGGCAACTTCGGTTCGGTCGACGGCGATAATGCCGCTGCGATGCGATACACCGAAGTGCGCATGACCAAGTTGGCCCACGAGCTGCTGGCCGACTTGCACAAAGAGACCGTGGATTGGGTGCCGAACTACGACGGCACGGAAATGATCCCGGCTGTCATGCCGACACGAATTCCCAACTTGTTGGTCAACGGTTCCAGCGGTATCGCTGTGGGCATGGCCACCAATATCCCGCCGCACAACCTGGGCGAAGTCATCGACGGTTGCCTGGCGCTGATCGATAACCCGGAGCTGAGCATCGATGAACTGATGCAGTTCATCCCTGGCCCGGACTTCCCGACGGCTGCGATCATCAACGGTCGCGCCGGCATCATCGAAGCCTACCGCACCGGTCGTGGTCGCATTTACATGCGCGCCCGCTCGATGATCGAAGACATCGACAAGGTCGGTGGTCGCCAGCAGATCGTGATCACTGAGCTTCCTTACCAGCTGAACAAGGCGCGTTTGATCGAGAAGATCGCCGAGCTGGTTAAAGAGAAGAAGCTCGAAGGCATCACCGAGCTGCGCGACGAGTCAGATAAAGACGGTATGCGCGTCGTGATCGAGCTGCGCCGCGGTGAAGTGCCGGAGGTTATCCTGAATAACCTTTACGCCCAGACCCAGCTGCAAAGTGTTTTCGGTATCAACATCGTTGCGCTGATCGACGGCCGTCCACGCATCCTTAACCTTAAGGATCTGCTGGAAGCCTTCGTCCGTCACCGTCGTGAAGTGGTTACCCGCCGTACTGTTTTCGAACTGCGCAAAGCCCGTGAACGTGGTCACATCCTTGAAGGCCAGGCGGTTGCCCTGTCCAACATCGACCCGGTCATCGCGTTGATCAAGGCTTCGCCAACCCCGTCTGAAGCCAAGGAAGCGCTCATCAGCACGCCTTGGGAGTCGAGTGCGGTGGTGGCGATGGTTGAACGTGCCGGTGCCGATTCGTGCCGTCCCGACAACCTCGACCCGCAATACGGTCTGCGCGAAGGCAAGTACTTCCTGTCGCCAGAGCAGGCTCAGGCCATTCTTGAGTTGCGCTTGCACCGTCTGACCGGCCTTGAGCACGAGAAGCTGCTGGCCGAGTACCAGGAGATCCTCAACCAGATTGGTGAGCTGATCCGCATCCTGAACAGCGCCGAGCGCTTGATGGAAGTGATCCGTGAGGAACTGGAAGTCATTCGTGCTGAATACGGTGACGTGCGCCGTACTGAAATCCTGGATCACCGTCTTGACCTGACACTGGGCGACATGATTCCGGAAGAAGAGCGTGTTGTAACCATTTCCCATGGTGGCTATGCCAAGACTCAGCCGTTGGCTGCGTACCAGGCCCAGCGTCGTGGCGGTAAAGGTAAATCGGCTACTGGCGTTAAGGATGAGGACTACATCGCTCACCTGCTGGTTGCTAACAGTCACACCACGCTGCTGCTGTTCTCCAGCAAAGGCAAGGTGTACTGGCTCAAGACTTATGAGATTCCCGAAGCATCCCGCGCTGCCCGTGGTCGTCCGCTGGTCAACCTGCTGCCGCTGGGTGAGGGTGAATACATCACCACCATGTTGCCGGTCGAGGACTACACCGAAGGTCACTTCATCTTCATGGCAACCGCTAACGGTACCGTGAAGAAGACCCCGCTGGAATCCTTCAGCCGTCAGCGCAGCGTAGGCTTGATCGCGCTGGAGCTGGACGAAGGCGACGTGCTGATCAGCGCCGCGATCACCGATGGCGAGCGCGAAGTCATGCTGTTCTCCGATGGTGGCAAGGTCACTCGCTTCAAAGAGTCCGATGTCCGTGCAATGGGTCGTACAGCCCGCGGCGTACGCGGCATGCGTCTGCCAGAAGGTCAGAAGCTGATTTCGATGCTGATCCCTGAAGAAGGCAGCCAGATCCTCACCGCTTCGGCGCGTGGTTATGGCAAGCGCACGGCAATCAGCGAGTTCCCTGAGTACAAGCGTGGCGGTCAGGGCGTTATTGCCATGGTCAGCAACGAGCGTAATGGCCGTCTGGTCGGTGCGGTTCAGGTGCAGGACGGTGAAGAAATCATGTTGATTTCGGATCAGGGCACCCTGGTGCGCACGCGGGTTGATGAAGTATCGAGCCTGGGTCGTAACACCCAGGGCGTCACCTTGATCAAGCTGGCCAGCGACGAAACGCTGGTAGGGCTTGAGCGGGTTCAGGAACCTTCGGAAGTTGAAGGTGAAGAGCTTGAAGGTGAGGGTGAAGGCGGTGCAGAGTTCGACGGTGAGGCCATCCATGATGGCGTTGACGACGAGCAGCCGCTAGAGGCTGGCGCTGACGAAGAACCGCAAGAATAAGCGGACACACAGGGGGCGGATGAGAATTCGCCCCCTTGTTGTATGTCCGGCATGAAAGTTTGCGACACTGTGGGAGCGGGCTTGCTCGCGATGGCATCAGCGCGGTATGTCAGATAGACATGACTGCCCGTATCGCGAGCAAGCCCGCTTCTACAAGTAACACAGTGTCGAGTGTTGATTTATTGCGTGACCACCAAATCAGAGTGAGAGTGGAAGTGAGCAAACGAGCCTATAACTTCTGCGCAGGTCCTGCTGCGCTACCTGAAGCTGTCCTGTTGCGTGCCCAGTCCGAGTTGCTCGACTGGCATGGCAAGGGCCTCTCGGTCATGGAGATGAGCCATCGCAGCGATGAGTTCGTATCCATTGCAACCAAGGCTGAGCAGGATTTGCGTGACCTGCTGTCTATTCCCTCGAACTACAAAGTCCTGTTTCTGCAAGGCGGCGCAAGCCAGCAATTTGCACAGATCCCGTTGAATCTGCTGCCTGAAAATGGCAAGGCGGATTACATCGATACCGGTATCTGGTCTCAAAAGGCCATTGAAGAAGGTTCGCGCTTCGGTCACATCAATGTGGCAGCCAGCGCCAAGCCTTACGATTACTTTGCGATTCCAGGCCAGAACGAGTGGAACCTGTCGAAAGACGCGGCCTACGTTCACTACGCGCCAAACGAAACCATTGGCGGCCTGGAGTTCGACTGGATTCCGGAAACTGGCGATGTGCCTCTGGTCGCAGACATGTCCTCGGACATTCTGTCGCGTCCGGTTGATGTTTCCCGTTTCGGCATGATCTACGCAGGCGCCCAGAAAAACATCGGTCCGAGCGGAATTGTGGTCAACATCGTTCGTGAGGACCTGTTGGGTCGTGCGCGCTCGATCTGCCCGACCATGCTTGATTACAAGGTCGCGGCTGACAACGGCTCGATGTACAACACGCCGCCGACGCTGGCCTGGTACTTGTCCGGCCTGGTGTTCGAGTGGCTGAAAGAGCAGGGTGGTGTCGAGGCTATCGGCAAGCTCAATGAAGTGAAAAAACGTACCTTGTACGATTTCATCGATGCCAGCGGACTGTACAGCAACCCGATCAATATCTCTGACCGCTCCTGGATGAACGTACCGTTCCGCCTGGCTGACGACCGCCTCGACAAGCCTTTCCTGGCGGGTGCCGAAGCGCGCGGGCTGCTGAACCTCAAAGGGCATCGCTCGGTAGGTGGCATGCGTGCTTCGATCTATAACGCTGTGGACATCAATGCAGTTAACGCATTGGTGGCTTACATGGCAGAGTTCGAAAAGGAACACGGCTAATGTCCGAACAAGAACTCAAGGCGCTGCGACTGCGCATCGACAGTCTGGACGAAAAAGTTCTGGAGCTGATCAGCGAGCGCGCGCGCTGCGCTCAGGAAGTGGCGCGAGTCAAAATGGCTTCGTTGGCTGAAGGCGAAGTGCCGGTATTTTACCGGCCTGAGCGTGAGGCTCAGGTGCTCAAGCGTGTCATGGAGCGCAACAAAGGCCCATTGGGCAACGAAGAGATGGCGCGACTGTTCCGCGAAATCATGTCTTCTTGCCTGGCCCTGGAGCAGCCACTGAAAGTGGCTTATCTCGGTCCGGAAGGTACTTTTACCCAGGCAGCCGCCATGAAGCACTTTGGCCATGCGGTCATCAGCAAGCCAATGGCCGCTATTGATGAAGTGTTCCGTGAAGTTGCAGCGGGTGCAGTGAATTTTGGTGTGGTGCCGGTGGAAAACTCCACCGAAGGCGCAGTCAACCACACGCTCGACAGCTTCCTTGAGCATGACATGGTGATTTGTGGCGAAGTCGAGCTGCGCATCCACCATCATCTGCTGGTTGGCGAAAACACCAAGACTGACAGCATCAGCCGTATCTATTCCCATGCGCAGTCGTTGGCCCAGTGCCGCAAGTGGCTGGATGCGCATTACCCGAATGTCGAGCGTATTGCAGTGTCGAGCAATGCCGAAGCCGCGAAGCGGGTCAAGGGTGAGTGGAATTCTGCTGCCATTGCCGGCGATATGGCTGCGGGCCTTTACGGCTTGACCCGACTGGCTGAGAAAATCGAAGATCGTCCGGATAACTCCACGCGGTTCTTGATGATTGGTAGCCAGGAAGTCCCGCCTACCGGGGATGACAAGACTTCAATCATCGTCTCGATGAGCAACCGTCCTGGTGCGCTGCATGAATTGTTGGTTCCGTTTCATGAAAACGGGATCGATCTGACGCGTATCGAGACACGTCCTTCGCGTAGCGGTAAATGGACTTATGTGTTTTTCATCGACTTTGCTGGCCATCACCGCGACCCTCTGGTCAAGAGTGTTCTGGAGCAAATCAGTCAAGAAGCCGTAGCGCTTAAAGTGTTGGGTTCTTACCCGAAAGCGGTTCTTTGAGGCGATAAGACATGAGCGGTGATTTCCTCGCCCTGGCACAGCCGGGCGTGCAACAACTTTCGCCTTATGTCCCGGGCAAGCCTGTGGACGAGCTGGCCCGTGAGCTGGATCTGGATCCAGCCACAATTGTGAAGCTGGCCAGCAATGAAAATCCTTTGGGTGCGAGCCCCAAGGCACTGGAGGCCATCCGTGCTGAGCTGGCCGAGCTGACGCGCTATCCGGACGGCAACGGCTTCGCCCTCAAAAGCCTGTTGGCTGAGCAGTGTGCGGTGCAGATTGATCAGGTGACGCTGGGTAACGGCTCAAACGATGTTCTTGAGCTGGTTGCGCGTGCTTATCTGGCGCCTGGCCTGAATGCCGTGTTCAGCGAGCACGCGTTTGCCGTATATCCGATCGTTACCCAGGCGGTAGGTGCGCAGGCACGAGTAGTGCCCGCCAAGGATTGGGGGCATGACTTGCCTGCCATGCTTGACGCTATCGACAGCAATACCCGTGTGGTTTTCATTGCCAACCCGAATAACCCGACCGGAACCTGGTTTGGCGTCGATGCGCTGAACGAGTTCTTGCAGGATGTTCCCGAGCACGTGCTCGTGGTGCTGGACGAAGCCTATATCGAGTACGCCCAAGGTGGTGATCTGCCAGACGGTCTTGAGTTTTTGTCGGCGTATCCCAATTTGCTGGTTTCGCGCACGTTCTCCAAGGCTTACGGCCTGGCCGCTTTGCGGGTGGGCTATGGCCTGTCGACTGCAATCGTTGCAGATGTGCTGAATCGCGTGCGTCAGCCATTCAACGTCAACAGCCTGGCCTTGGCAGCCGCTTGTGCGGCCCTTAAAGATACTGATTACCTGAACCAGAGCCGGCGTCTTAACGAGGCCGGCATGCAGCAGTTGCAGGACGGTTTTCGCGAACTTGGCCTGAGCTGGATTCCATCCAAAGGCAACTTCATTGCTCTGGACCTCGGTCGGGAGGCGGCTCCCGTTTATCAGGGACTGCTGCGGGAGGGCGTGATCGTGCGTCCGGTTGCTAGCTACGGAATGCCGAACCATTTGCGTATCACTATTGGTTTGCCTGCGGAAAATATCCGTTTGCTTGAGGCGCTGGCCAAGGTGCTTGCTCGTGGTTGATGTAATGTCTGTGCAATCGGTAAAGCCTGTTCTGGGTCGTTTGGTTGTTGTCGGCTTGGGGCTGATTGGCGGCTCTTTCGCCAAAGGTATGCGCGAGAGCGGGCTGTGCGGCGAAGTGGTTGGTGTTGATCTCGACCCCAAGTCTTGTGCAATGGCTGTGGAGTTGGGGGTGGTCGACCGCTGCGAGGCTGATCTGGCAACCGCTTGTGCGGGCGCTGATGTGATTCAGTTGGCAGTGCCGATTCTGGCCATGGAGAAAATGCTTGGCCTTTTGGCGGGTATGGATCTTGGACAGGCGGTGATCACTGATGTTGGCAGTGCCAAAGGCAATGTCGTGCGCGCTGCAGCCCATGCCTTTGGCGGTATGCCCGCACGTTTCGTTCCGGGTCACCCGATTGCCGGTTCTGAACAGAGCGGTGTCGAGGCCTCGAACGCCAGCCTGTTTGAGCGTCACAAAGTTATTTTGACGCCAGTGGCGCAAACCGATGCTGACGCTCTGGACCTGGTCGATGGCATGTGGCGCGCCTTGGGTGCGGACGTCGAGCATATGCAGGTCGAGCGTCATGACGAGGTTTTGGCTGCAACCAGCCATTTGCCTCATCTGCTGGCTTTCGGGCTGGTGGACTCTCTTGCCAAGCGCAACGAGAATCTGGATATCTTCCGTTACGCAGCGGGTGGCTTTCGTGATTTCACAAGAATCGCGGGTAGCGACCCGGTAATGTGGCATGACATTTTTCTCGCGAATCGCGAGGCAGTGCTGCGCACATTGGATACATTTCGCAGTGATCTCGACGCTTTGCGCGACGCGGTCGATGCAGGGGATGGGCATCAATTGCTGGGCGTCTTTACGCGCGCCCGGGTTGCCCGCGAGCATTTCAGTAAAATCCTGGCCCGCCGGGCATATGTGGACGCTATGAATTCCAACGATCTGATTTTTTTGGCAAATCCTGGTGGTCAAGTTACTGGCCGGATCCGCGTACCAGGCGACAAATCCATTTCTCACCGCTCGATCATGCTCGGCTCACTGGCCGAAGGCACGACCGAGGTGGAAGGTTTCCTTGAGGGTGAAGATGCCCTGGCAACGTTGCAGGCATTCCGTGACATGGGTGTGGTCATCGAGGGTCCTCACCATGGTCGTGTGACCATTCATGGTGTTGGCCTGCATGGCTTGAAAGCTCCGCCTGGCCCAATTTATCTGGGTAACTCGGGTACTTCGATGCGTCTTTTGTCTGGCCTGCTGGCCGCACAAACCTTCGATACCACCCTGACCGGCGACGCTTCGCTGACCAAGCGTCCGATGAATCGTGTGGCTAATCCATTGCGCGAAATGGGCGCCGTGATCGAGACCGCTGCAGAAGGTCGTCCGCCGATGACCATTCGCGGTGGCCACGCTCTTAAAGGCATGAACTACACCTTGCCGATGGCCAGTGCTCAGGTTAAGTCTTGCCTGTTACTGGCGGGCTTGTATGCAGAAGGCAAGACGTCGGTCACCGAGCCAGCTCCGACTCGCGATCACACCGAGCGCATGCTGCAGGGTTTCGGCTACCCCGTAACTGTTAATGGCCCTACAGCTTCGGTTGAGTCGGGTCACAAGCTGACTGCGACGCATATTGAAGTCCCTGGCGATATTTCTTCGTCAGCGTTCTTCCTGGTTGCCGCTTCTATCGCAGAAGGCTCTGATCTGCTGCTGGAGCATGTGGGGATCAATCCTACCCGTACTGGCGTAATCGACATTTTGCGTCTTATGGGTGCGGATATCACCCTTGAGAATCAGCGTGAAGTGGGCGGCGAGCCGGTAGCTGATCTGCGTGTACGTGCCGCGAAGCTGAAGGGAATCGAGATTCCTGAAGAGCTGGTGCCGCTGGCGATTGATGAGTTCCCGGTACTGTTCGTGGCGGCGGCTGTTGCCGAAGGTCGTACGATCCTGCGTGGGGCAGAAGAGTTGCGCGTCAAGGAGTCCGACCGGATTCAAGTGATGGCGGACGGTTTGCTGGCGCTGGGTGTGAAGTGCGAGCCGACACCAGATGGCATCATCATTGATGGCGGTACTATCGGTGGAGGTGAAGTTCATGGGCATGGCGATCATCGTATTGCGATGGCCTTCAGCGTGGCTTCGTTGCGTGCAACCGCTCCAATCCGTATTCACGATTGCGCCAACGTGGCAACCTCGTTCCCGAACTTCCTTGCGCTGTGCAAGCAGGTGGGCATGCGTGTAGCTCAAGAGGTGAGCTCGTGATTTCGGCACCGGTTATTACCATCGATGGCCCTAGTGGTTCCGGTAAAGGTACCGTTGCCGGGATCCTGGCCAAGCGCCTGGGGTGGAATTTGCTGGACTCCGGTGCCCTGTACCGCTTGCTGGCTTTTGCTGCGGGCAATCACGGTGTTGCCCTCGATAACGAGGCGCTGCTGGAGAAGCTGGCTGCACATCTTGATGTGCAGTTCGTCGGGGCGACCGACGGCAAGCCCGCTCGCATCATTCTCGAAGGCGACGAAGTGACTCACGCTATCCGCAGTGAGGCTGTGGCAGCTGGAGCCTCCAAAGTCGCGGCTTTGCCGGCTGTTCGTGATGCTTTGTTGCAGCGTCAGCGTGCATTTCAGGAGTTGCCAGGCCTGGTTGCCGATGGTCGTGACATGGGTACGGTGGTATTTCCTGATGCCCCGTTGAAGGTTTTTCTGACGGCCAGCGCTGAAGAGAGGGCCCGTCGCCGTTACTTGCAGTTGAAGGCAAAGGGCGATGATGTTAGTCTCTCGGGTCTGCTAGATGAGATTCGTGCCCGCGATGAGCGTGATACGCAGCGTGCAATAGCCCCGCTTAAACCGGCGGCTGATGCCATACAGCTGGACTCTACGGAGTTATCCATCGAACAGGTGCTGGAACGCATCATGAGTGAAATCGCACTTCGCGATATTGCCTGATGACCAAGAAAGCGTGCAGGAGACCAGAAATAGTCCTGCATGCCTTCTTTTATATAAACGTAACCCACATTGTCTGGAATGTGGCAGATGGGCGTATTCCTTCGCCCTTGATCAACAGGAATTAAAATGAGCGAAAGCTTTGCAGAACTCTTTGAAGAAAGCCTAAAAACCCTGAATCTTCAGGCTGGCTCGATCATCACCGCTATCATCGTTGATATCGATTACCAAGCTGGTTGGGTTACCGTTCACGCTGGTTTGAAGTCGGAAGGCCTCATCCCGCTGGAGCAGTTCCACAACGACGCTGGCGAACTGAACATCAACATCGGTGATGAAGTTCACGTTGCGCTGGACGCGGTCGAAGACGGCTTTGGCGAAACCAAACTGTCCCGTGAAAAAGCCAAGCGCGCTGAATGCTGGATCGTTCTGGAAGCAGCCTTCGCAGCAGAAGAAGTGGTCAAGGGCGTTATCAACGGTAAGGTTAAAGGCGGCTTCACTGTCGACGTTAACGGCATCCGTGCGTTCCTGCCAGGTTCTCTGGTTGACGTTCGTCCAGTGCGCGACACCACGCACCTGGAAGGCAAAGAGCTGGAATTCAAGGTCATCAAACTTGACCAGAAGCGCAACAACGTTGTTGTTTCGCGTCGCAGCGTTCTTGAAGCAGAGAACTCGGCTGAGCGTGAAGCTCTGCTGGAATCCCTGCAAGAAGGCCAGCAAGTCAAAGGTATCGTCAAAAACCTCACCGATTACGGCGCATTCGTCGATCTGGGTGGCGTCGATGGCCTGCTGCACATTACCGACATGGCTTGGAAGCGTATCAAGCATCCTTCCGAAATCGTCAACGTTGGCGACGAGATCGATGTCAAGGTTCTGAAGTACGATCGCGAACGCAATCGTGTTTCCCTGGGCCTGAAGCAACTGGGCGAAGATCCATGGGTTGCTATCAAAGCCCGTTACCCAGAAAGCACTCGCGTTACCGCTCGTGTAACCAACCTGACCGACTACGGCTGCTTCGCTGAGCTGGAAGAAGGCGTTGAAGGTCTGGTACACGTTTCCGAAATGGACTGGACCAACAAAAACATCCACCCTTCGAAAGTCGTACAAGTCGGCGACGAAGTGGAAGTTATGGTTCTGGACATCGACGAAGAGCGTCGTCGTATCTCCCTGGGCATCAAGCAGTGCAAATCTAACCCATGGGAAGATTTCTCTGGCCAGTTCAACAAGGGCGATAAAATCTCCGGCACCATCAAGTCGATCACCGATTTCGGTATCTTCATTGGTCTGGACGGCGGCATCGACGGCCTGGTTCACCTGTCCGACATTTCCTGGAACGAAGTTGGCGAAGAAGCCGTACGTCGCTTCAAGAAAGGCGACGAGCTTGACACCGTTATCCTGTCTGTTGATCCAGAGCGTGAGCGTATCTCCCTGGGTATCAAGCAGCTGGAAAGCGATCCGTTCTCCGAGTACGTACAAGAGAACGACAAAGGCGCAATCGTTAAGGGCATCGTGAAAGAAGTTGACGCTAAAGGCGCCATCATCACTCTGGCCAACGATATCGAAGCTACTCTGAAAGCATCCGAAATCAGCCGTGACCGCATCGAAGATGCACGTAACGTTCTGAAAGAAGGCGAAGAAGTAGAAGCCAAGATCATCAGCGTTGATCGCAAAAGCCGCGTAATCCAACTGTCCATCAAGTCGAAAGACGTTGAAGACGAGAAGGAAGCAATCCAGAGCCTGCGCGACAAGCCAGCTACCTCTGAGATCGCTGCTGGTCCGACCACTTTGGGCGACCTGCTGCGTGCACAAATGGAAAAACAGAACTAAGTTCTGATTGACCATAAAAAAGGGCGACTTAGGTCGCCCTTTTTTGTGTCTGAGATTTGATGGCCAGGATGGCTTCCGTCCATGAGTTCTTGTGTAGGCGTGTTTGCAGGTCGCTTATGATTTGGCTAGGGAAGGGCGGGGGTTTATGTCGAGCGAGCTGTGTGAAGGCTTGGGAGGTGGCTGCCGTGGGCTATGGTTATTACTTGGCCTGATGGAAGTTTGGAGGGGGCGACAAACTTTGCAAAGATAAGTCAATCCTTGGGCTGTTCAAAATCTATCGATCATGCTAAAACCTTTGAAGCGCTGATCTAGCTGCTTGAAAAAGAAGGGAAAAATATGACGAAGTCGGAGTTGATCGAACGAATTGTCACCCATCAAGGGCTGCTCTCATCCAAGGATGTAGAGTTGGCCATCAAGACTATGCTTGAACAAATGTCCCAATGCCTGGCGACCGGTGATCGGATTGAGATCCGTGGTTTTGGCAGCTTCTCGTTGCATTACCGAGCCCCTCGAGTTGGCCGCAATCCCAAGACCGGTCAGTCAGTCAGTCTGGATGGAAAATTTGTTCCTCATTTCAAGCCGGGCAAAGAGCTACGGGATCGAGTAAATGAAGATGAGGAAGACGACATTTAATCCTTCGTGGAACAGGAGTTGCCGATGCGTAGCGTCAAACGTGCAGTGTTAGTCGTGTTTGCCCTGATTGTCATTTTCGGGATCGTGATTTTTATCCTCGAAAACCAGCAGCCCACAGCACTGGTATTTTTGGGTTGGCACACTGCGCAACTTCCGCAATCACTGTTCTTTATCGGTGCTTTACTGGTTGGTATGGCTATCGGGCCTGCAATGGGTTTTGTGGCCTACAAGCGCAAAGCTGCCAGATTGAAGCGCAAGCTGTTGGTCGAGTCTTAAGGCTGCCTTTCTAGGTCTCTCATATGGATAGTGTGAGAGGCTTTTGTACGTCGACTGATATCCGAAATGTAAGCGCCGCAATCTGGCGGGGCTTGTAATTTGGGATATTTCCTACAAGTTGCTAGCTTGCATTGTTTAGTGGATCTGGCAGAGTGCTCGACTCTCAGTACTTGGCGCGTACTCGTGCGCTCATTGATATTTACGTCGGATGTTAAAAATCGATAATTTCGAGTCTGTTCAGGGTTTTTGCTGTTCGATTTTTCATTTTTGTTCTGAGGCTTCCTTCGGTTTCAATCTGCAGTGCTTATGTTTCATTAGGGTATCGTCTGATTAGGTGATGCTGCTCATCTTGTCAAAGTTGTATTTTATTCAGGATAAACGTTACGACTGTAGTTCTGCATGTTGTGGCTGTATAACGGCCGGTTCCCTATTTTCAGACAAGTATCTACGGTATTCCCATCTGAAATTCTGAGTAAGCCGATATATCGATCGGGCTTAACGGTCGGTGTGCAAGGTGCTTCTCCTTCCTGGTCCTCCAGCCAATTCATATGATTGGTGTCATACATTGCATATGGGTGGCCATAGCTGTCTTTAAATTAGCAGCAGCTTGTATCGGTGAGGATAAATCCCTTGAGGCTCAATTTGCGCACATTGCCCTGGAATCGACGGGCATTCTGGGCTCCCTGTGTCCGTGGGCTTGTCTTCTGGATCGTGCTAGCTCTCCTTCTAGAAGGGCGTAAGCACAGGTTGCCATGCGCTCGTCTGGTTGTGCGCCAGTGGTCGCATAGTCAATTCCCTCAGGGCCATGCTGGGTAACAATGTGCTCTATCCAGGCTTCTGGGCATATGGAATACCTGTCGCCGTGATACAAAAATACGACCTGTGAGGTGGTTTTGTTGAAATGGAGGGGGAGCGCTGTATCATTCGCCCAGGCGTGCATGTTTTGGACGATTGCTCTGCCCATGGGAACCAGAAAAGTGTGCTCAACTTCGTTTCGGGAGTAGGGGCATGACCTGAGCAAGTAAGTTTGGTGGATTGTGAGTGACGAGCAAAACAGATATTAGCTAAAGAGTTACCGGGTCTGGACAGACCGCACAATAGATAGATTTCGGGCTAATGGCCCTGCTGCGATTCAACGCTCGTAGCGATAATGAGAACTCAACTGCTGCCATTGGCACATGCGCTGCACGATGGTAAACACGGAAGAACCTATTAATGAATCACCCATGCACATGACAAGCAGCGCAGCAACCCAGGACCCGGCTGCATCCCGATCCGGCGACTGGTATCTGGTGCAATGCAAGCCAAGACAGGACGAGCGGGCAGAGGAGAACCTTCTGCGCCAGGGCTATAAGTGCTCACGTCCGGCCTGCCGCCGCGAGCGACTGCTGCGCGGCCAGATGCAACACGTCCAGGAGTCCCTCTTTCCTGGCTATCTTTTTATCCACATGCCTCAAGGTGCCAACTGGGCTCCGTTGCGATCTACACGCGGCGTAGCACGGGTTGTGGCCTTTGGCGGCCGTCCCCTGGCAGTCAGTCATGAGTTAGTAACTCAATTACAAGACCGTGCAGACAGTCACATCATCACCGCGTTCAAGCCCGGTGAAAAAGTCACCATCCTTGATCAAGGCTTTGCAGGTATTGAGTCCATATTCATGACTATGGACGGCGAAGAGCGAGTTATTTTGCTTATCAATTTAATGAACCGGCAGCAACAAATCAGTTTGCCGTTGGCGAGTATTAGCAATCATTGAGTAAAACCCTGGCCACAGCCGGGGCAAAGACAACAAAGCGCGTTCTCAGGAAATTGACGGTGAATCCTGGGGCGGTAGCGTGTTTGTTTCAGACAGAATTCAGTCATCGCCTGTCCAAGTTACAGGCGATGCACCCTACAAGTTAAGGAAGTGCTTTAACCATGAACTCCCTCAAACGTAAAGGCATCATCCTCGCTGGCGGTTCAGGTACGCGCCTGCATCCACTTACGTTGGGTGTGTCAAAGCAGATGCTGCCGATCTACGACAAACCAATGATCTTCTATCCGCTGTCAGTACTGATGCTGGCGGGCATGCAAGAAATTCTGATTATCTCAACACCCGAAGACTTGCCGTGCTTCAAGAAATTGCTGGGTGACGGTAGTCAGTACGGTATTGAGTTGAGCTACGCGGAACAGCCGAGTCCCGATGGATTGGCGCAAGCCTTTATCATTGGTG
The DNA here is from genome assembly GCF_019345465.1 of Pseudomonas sp. NKUCC02_KPG. Taxonomy (GTDB): domain Bacteria; phylum Pseudomonadota; class Gammaproteobacteria; order Pseudomonadales; family Pseudomonadaceae; genus Aquipseudomonas. The sequence goes on along the minus strand of NZ_JAHKRC010000004.1, from coordinate 150,827 downwards.
AAGAGTTTATTGGTAAAGACCCGGTCTGCCTGATCCTCGGTGACAATATTTTTTATGGTCAGAATTTTTCTGGGAACCTGCGTGCGGCCATGTCCCAAGAAAAGGGCGCCACGGTATTTGGTTACCATGTGTCGGACCCGGAGCGTTTTGGTGTCGTTGAGTTTGATGGCACCGGCCGTGCGTTAAGCATTGAAGAAAAGCCTGCGAAGCCAAAATCAAACTACGCCGTGACGGGGTTATATTTCTACGACAATCAGGTTGTTGAAATTGCAAAAAATATCAAGCCATCTTCGCGAGGTGAGCTTGAAATCACCGATGTCAATCGCGCTTATCTTGAGCAAAACACGCTGACGGTTGAAATACTGGGACGTGGTTTTGCATGGCTGGATACCGGTACTCATGAGTCTCTGCTGGAGGCCAGTCATTTTGTGCACACCATCGAGCAGCGTCAGGGTTTGAAAGTGGCTTGCCTGGAGGAGATTGCTTATAACAGTGGCTGGATTACACCTGAAACCTTGGGTGCGCAGGCTGAAAAGTTAAAAAAGACAGGATATGGGCAATACCTCGCCAAGTTATTGTCATTTGAAAGAGTTGCGCCATGAAATTTTCTTCTGCAGAACTCCCTGGGGTAGTGATTATTGAACCGGTTGTTTATGAAGACGAACGTGGTTGGTTCATGGAAAGCTTCAATCAACAGCGATTTGAAGAAGGCTTACATAGTTTAGGGCAGTCAATTCCAAGCCCTTTTGTTCAAGATAACCAGTCGTGCTCTAAAAAGGGAGTGCTTCGAGGGTTGCACTATCAACTTGAGCCATTTGCACAAGGTAAGCTCGTGAGTGTCACTCACGGTGCGGTTTTTGATGTGGCAGTTGATATCCGGATCGGTTCATCTACATTTGGTTCGTGGTTTGGTACTGAATTGAGCGCTCTTAACAAAAAAATGCTCTGGATTCCGGCGGGATTTGCTCATGGCTTTCTAGCGCTGGAAGATGAAACGTTATTCAGTTATAAAACCACTAGCTTTTACAATAAAAGCTGCGAAAGAAGTATCTTCTGGCAAGATAAAAGTATTGCCATTAAGTGGCCTAAGATGAAGAGCTATCTAGTCAATGATAAAGATCTGTCTGCACCTTTGCTCTTGAATGCGGACCTGCGTTGAAGTTCAGGATTTGTGCTAGTGCAGAACTACAATTATGCTTCGAATATAATGAGCTGAATGCATGTATGTTGCCTGAAGTATGACTGCCAGGTGTCTTCATCTTGCATTCTGTGCTTGTCTGGTATGTGATCATTAATGGGGGTTAGGTAATTTTGGCATATTACTCTTCAGAAGAGCTTCAGACATTAGGGTTTAAAAAGTTGGGGCTGAACGTAAAGATTAGCGATAAAGCCAGTCTCTACAATTTAAAAGACATTGAAGTTGGCGATAACTCTCGTATCGATGATTTTTGTGTAGTATCTGGCAACGTTAAAATTGGAAAGAATGTCCATATTGCCCCTTTTTGTTTGGTGGCGGGTGGTGAGCCGGGTATTACTATGGATGACTTTTCTGGTCTTGCGTACGGCGTTAAGGTTTTTAGTCAGTCCGACGACTATTCTGGCGCTACGCTCACAAACCCAACAGTTCCTGCAGCGTTTAAAAACGAAAAAAAATCGGCTGTTTATATTGGTAGGCACGTTATTATTGGTGCCGGCTCCATGATATTCCCTGGTGTCAGGGTCGCAGAGGGGTGCTCGGTTGGTGCTATGACACTAGTTAATAAAAATACAACCGAGTGGGGTATTTATCTAGGTAACCCGGCTAGAAGAATTAAAGAAAGAAAAAAAGATCTATTGGCCCTTGAGGCTGAATATATCAGGGTGTCCGATCTGAGTAGAATTGGGTGATCCTGAATAAGCGGTTTATATTAAGAAGTTGTTGTGTTCTCAGGGAGCTGCCGGGCGAGATAGTGCGCATGAAATTCTTCTTGGCATTTGACAAAAATTCGGGATAAGTAGATATCATGATTCCATTTAATAAACCTCCCTACACCGGCAATGAAGATAAGTATGTAATAGCTGCTATGCGCAGTTCAAAAATGTCAGGCGATGGTGATTTCACTCTAAAGTGCCAGGCGTGGTTCGAGCAGTTTCTTGCATGTCCTAAAGCATTGCTGACGCCCTCTTGTACGCAGGCTTTAGAGATGGCTGCGATACTGTTAGATATAAAAGAGGGGGATGAGGTAATTATGCCGAGTTTTACATTCGTGAGCACGGCAAATGCGTTTGTTTTGAGAGGGGCGAAGATAGTTTTTGTTGATGTTCGTCCTGATACAATGAATGTAAATGAAGAATTGGTTGAGGCTGCCGTCACAGATAAAACGGTCGCAATAGTTGTTGTGCATTATGCGGGTATCTCCTGCGAGATGGACACAATAATGGATATAGCGAAAAGGAAAAATATTTTTGTTGTGGAAGATGCTGCGCAAGGCATGCTTTCTGCATACAAGGGAAGGCCGCTTGGTTCAATTGGGCATATGGCAGCGTTTAGCTTTCATGAGACTAAAAACTATACCAGTGGCGGCGAAGGTGGTCTGTTGATCATAAATGATACACAGTTTGTCAGTCGTGCTGAAGTCATTAGAGAGAAAGGAACGAACAGAAGTCAGTTCTTTCGGGGCATGATTGATAAATATACTTGGGTAGATATAGGTAGCAGTTACTTGCCAGGTGAGCTCCAAGCAGCATATTTATACGGCCAGCTTGAGCGTGTGGACGAGATTAATGCTGCCAGAAATACAATCTGGGTTGCTTATTTCGAAGGATTGAAAGATCTAGCACCTGATTTCATTGAGTTACCATTTATACCTGAGTCTTGTACAGGTAACGCGCATATGTTTTATTTCAAGTTGCCAAGCATAACTATACGAACGGCCGTGCTTCGTTTTTTAAGTGAGGCGAAAATAGGTGCGGTATTTCATTATATTCCTCTGCATTCGTCACCAGCGGGTAAGAAATTAGGTCGATTCAATGGCGTTGATACGTATACAACAAAAGAGAGTGAAAGGTTGGTCAGGCTTCCGGTCTGGTTTGGTATGAGGGCTGAAGAAATACAGCGTGTTATAGATTGTGTTCGATCTGCTATACGTGAAACTTCTTGTCTAAAGGGTTGATCGGGTGGCGAGCATTTCCGGACGGAGTATATTTCACGGCGCTGTGCTTACAACAGCTGCGCAGTTATCAAAAATCGGCGGGGGCTTTCTACTTCTAAAGCTGATAGCGGTTTATTTAGGCCCTGAAGGCATGGGGCAGATTGGTAACTTTATGAGTGTGGTTACTATTCTTTCATTGGTCGCAGGTGGAGGGGTTGTAAATGGCGTAATTAAATATGTTGCTGCACTTAGAGATAATAAGAAAGAGCTGTTAATATTTATCTCTTCTGTTAAGGTTTATTCTTTTTTATTTAGTTTGGTTATCGCGCTTGCAGGATGTATTTTATCTGAAAAAATAGCATTTTATATATTCGCTGATTCATCCTTGTATTGGTTAATTGTTGTGCTTGGTTTGGCTCAGATGGGGTTTGGCTTTACAAATCTGGTTACAGGAGTTGCGAATGGTCTGATGGACACCAGAAGCTATGCACTAATCCAGATCAGTGGTAATTTACTGGTCCTGCCTGCTGCGTGGATACTGGTTTCAAACTTTCAGTTTGCGGGGGCTGCGTTATCAATAGTGTTGTTTTATTTGTCATATGCATTGCCCGCCTATTATTTTTATAGGAGATCAATTTTTTTTAACAGGACACTTGTGCTCAATTCATTGCGTCGCAATGCGGGGCGGCTATCTGTTTATACACTAATGGCGTGTGTCGGCGCTATCAGCGTACCTTTAGTTGAGATAATTGTTCGAGCTCAATTAATCAGCAGTGCGGGTTTAGACGCAGCCGGAATCTGGCAGGGTTCTATTAAGTTATCCAGTGCGTATATAGGTTTTTTTACGGTATTTCTAGCTGTTTACTTTATGCCTATTATCGTAAGGCTTGAGGAGAAAAAAGAAATATCGTCCGCAGTCGTTCGGTTCATTGCGTTGGTCATGGCAGTATTTGCAGGTGGGGCCTTCGTACTTTATGTGTTTCGTGCGACATTTATTCCTCTGCTGTTATCAAGCGACTTTACTGAGCTTGAGGAGTTGATTGTATATCAACTTGTCGGAGACTTTTTTAGAGTTTCCTCTTATGTGGTGGGTTTTATAGTTATTGCAAAGTCCTCTTTAAAATTATACTTGTTTGGAGAGGTGGCGCAAGGCCTGCTTTTTATGAGTGTAAGCAGCTTGTTGTTGACTCAGGGCTTAGCTTTGAAGGGTGTGCTCATGGCACATGTCATTATGAACATGATTTATTTTGTTGTGTCGATGATAGGTTTTTTTGTGTATTTAAATTTTTATGTGGGTGTCAAAAAGTGAAGTTAGTCAGTGTGGTGGTGTCTTGTTATAATCAAAAAAACTACATAGTCCAGTGCTTAGATAGCATATTGTCCCAGGAAGTAAGCTTTGATTATGAGTTGATTGTATCGGATGACTGCTCAAACGACGGTACCCGGGAAATATTGGAATCTTATGATCACCTTGCTGATCCTAGAGTTAATCTCTTCCTAAGAGATAAAAATGTTGGGGCCGCTGCCAACTATCACGGACTACATAATATGGCTAGGGGAGAATTTGTATTTCACTTTGACGGTGACGATATAATGCTGCCAGGGAAGTTGCAGCGTCAGTTCGACGTTTTTGTCGAGTGCCCAGACGTCAATATAGTAATGCACAAAGCTATATATTTTTCTGATGATGAGCAGTATCAGTCGGAAACAATATTTCCTAATGATTCTTCCGATGAGTTGATTTACTTTAGTCGCTCAGAGTTGGCTCGTTGGGGAACTATTGCTGTACATGGTTCCTATGCATACAGACGATCTTCTCGTAAAGCCAAAATCGATCATGAAGTGATGGAGTGGTTTTTTGCTATGGATTCTTTGATGCAGGGTGGGAAGGGAGCGTTCCTGAATAAGTCTTATATGAAGTACAGGTGTAATCCTAGCAGTTCGTCCTATCTTTCAAGTCGCAATGGTAAAATCAAAGCTTATAATCTCTATTTGGCTGATTTATACGGATACTTTAACAATAACAAAGATTTGCGGCTGGACTTGTATGCGAATTTTCTTATTACTGCTCTCGCAATGTACAAGTCCGTACGAGTCCTCCCTGCAAGTGGATTACAGTTTCTGTTAAGAAATATTTTATGTTTTCGGCCATCAATTTTCATTGAGACTTTTAAGGTTCGAAGAGAAATTGGTCCTAAGAAAAGCATCCGATAATAATGGTTACTAAGCTCAGCTTGGTGGAGTGTGGTTGGCTCGAGAAATTTCGCTCGGCTCTTTTTCCTGCTGCCGCACTCCTTATGGTTATAGGATTTCCGCGCATATACGCGACGGAGTTTCCTATGGCATTATTTCTCGTGCCATTTTATCTGCGTAGATTTATACGACTCCAGGAAAAACACTTTAAATTCTTTCTGTTTTTCATAGGCTTATTTGGCTGTTGGTTTTTTGGAGGGTTGGCAGCCTTTGTAATGGGAGATGGCACAACGCAGGACGTATTTTTTCACTTGGTTGTATCATTTAAAATACTGTTGAATTTATTCTTTGGACACTTGGTTTATTCAGTTGTAAAAGATAATAATTCATCGCTACTCATATGGTTGCTGGTTCAGATTCTGGTTATATGTGTCTCGATGGTGAATTTAGATTTTTACCAATTTCTCCTCGGGTTCATATCCCCGCGATCAGCCGATGTGTTTCAGCATATATATGGCCTGAGAGCACTGGGGTTTGGGTTGTACCATGTTGATGGAGCGCTGACACTGATCATCGCCGCTTTTTACTACCTGCTTATTGCCAAGGCCTCGTCTACGAAGACATTACTGCTTGTATTCATGCTGCCTGTGTCAATGGCCGTGGCTCGGAGTGCTATTGTGCCATATGCAATATTGGGTGTATTAAAGCGTGGAGTCTTAGTTAAATTCTGTTTGTTTGTATCGATACTGACTATGCTTCTGTTGAGTATGCTTGTCAGCAGTGGGCCGATTTATGAGTCTACAGAGATTTTCAGGAATTTTTTGAACAGAGGGACATTTCATAGTGACAGCGTTAACGCGTTGGCAAACATGTACTTCCTTCCAGATAGTCTCAAAGTCTATATGTTTGGAGTAGGTAAGTATTTTGATTCGAGTTCGTCGAAACTCATGTTCTATATGGGGACGGATGTTGGATATTTAAGGCTGTTGTTTTATTCTGGGGTAGGGTCGGTTTTTGTTTTTGTAGCATTGAATATTTTCGCACTTTTAGGCGTCATCTGCTCTCGTAGTTACCCTGGGAGTTATGATGTTAAAGCGTTTGCTTTCGCGCTCTGTTGTATTTTTTTTATAGTGAACTTTAAAGGTCTGCAGGTAATGTCAATATTTGCATTTACGCTATATTTTTATGCATCAGATAGAAAAAAGCAGGCCGATATAGTAGCGCACTAACGTTCGAGATAGCTGTCGTTTTCGAGTTAAAAGAGGGAGAGTAAAGGTGCAGATTGACAAGTTAAATATTGCTCGTGTGTCAACGGTTCCATTTTTTGTACTGACTCAATTGAAAGCACAGATAGAGGCGTTGAGTTCGTCAGGTATGCGGGTGACCGTTATTGCCAGTCGTGATGAAATGAGCGATAAGTTGGCGTCAAATAAAAATTTCACCTATGTCCCGGTTAACATTGAGCGAGCGATCAGCCCATCCAAAGATTTTATCAGTCTGATTGCGTTGAATCGTGTTTTCAAAAAATTAAAATTTGATATTGTTCATTCGACAACGCCAAAAGCTGGGTTGCTTAGTGCAATAGCCGGTTATTTCGCAAAAATACCTGTGAGACTCCATACCTTTACCGGGCAACCGTGGGTGACCACAACCGGGATCAAACGATCCGTGTTGATGTTCTGTGACAAGATCATTGCTCGCTTGAACACACATTGCTATGCAGACAGTGCAAGTCAGAGAGATTTTTTGATATCTAGCGGAATAGTCAGCGCTGATAAAATATCGGTCATTGGCGCGGGCTCCTTGGCGGGTATTGATCTTGAACGGTTCGATCCATGCCGGTATAGCGTTGATGAGTTGCGTGTTCTTAGAGATGATTTAAATATCCCCGATGCTGGAAAAATATTGTTGTTTGTTGGGCGCATTACGCCTGATAAGGGTATTGGTGAACTGCTCTCGGCATTCAGTGATATAGTTAAAGATAATCGTAATGTATTTCTTGTCCTCGTTGGGCCCTTTGAGTCTGTTGGAGAAAATGTCGTTAATCAAATCGATGAAGCTTTAGTCCGTGACAATATCAGAACGGTCGGTTTTTCCAGCGAACCGGAAAAGTACATGGCTCTTGCAGACTTGCTTTGTTTGCCCAGCTATCGTGAAGGCTTCGGGACTGTAGTAATTGAAGCGGCGGCGATGGGGACACCGGCCATAGGCAGTGATATTTATGGTTTGTCAGATGCTATAGTAAATGGCAAAACAGGAATTTTAGTTCCTGTGAGAGATTCGGAATCCCTTAAAGAGGGTATTCTTTGTGCGTTGAATGACCTCAACCTGCTTTCTACCATGGGCGTTGCTGCACAAGATCGTGCAATTCGCGATTTTGGATCAAAAACAAGTTCTGAACTGTTGATGAAAGAATACAAGAGGTTTTTTAATTGACTATTGATACCAGTCCCGCCCCTCTGCGTGTTCTGATCACTGGAGCTACGGGCTTTGTAGGCTCTGCACTGGTCAAGACCCTGGATAATGATCTACGTTATGTATCCATTTCAGTGGTGCGATCGAAAGTACCGAGTTTATCTCACGAGAAACACACTTTTTGTATTTCAGAGTTATCGTCTACAACTGACTGGCGCGAAGCTTTAATGGGTTGTGCGGTAGTCGTACATGCTGCCGCACGGGTTCACGTGATGAATGAAGTTGCAGCGGATGCGTTAGCCGAATTCCGAAAAGTTAATGTCGCTGGTACTGTTCGCTTGGCCCAGCAGGCTGCAGATGCAGGAGTCAGGCGTTTTGTTTTCATCAGCTCCGTCAAAGTTAATGGTGAGTGTACAGACGGCCGTCGCCCTTTTGTCGCTGATGATGTACCTGCGCCGGTTGACCCCTACGGTGTTTCCAAGCACGAGGCGGAGGAATCTCTGCGACGTATTTCAGTTGAAACCGGGATGGAAGTCGTAATCATACGGCCTACTTTGGTGTATGGCCCGGGAGTCAAAGCAAACTTTCGAAATATGATGGGCTGGCTTAAGAAAGGTGTTCCCCTACCTTTTGGGGCCATTCATAACAAACGCAGCCTAGTCTCTATTGATAACCTTGTCAGTTTGATTACTGTTTGCCTTAACCACCCGAAAGCGGCGGGTGAGACTTTTCTGGCCAGCGATGGTGTTGATCTGTCGACGACAGAGCTGCTGAAGAAGACGGCCTTAGCGCTTGGTGTCCAAAGTCGCTTGCTTCCAATACCTGCCAGGTTATTGACCGCCTGCGCAATTATTGCGGGTCGTCGTTCGTTGTCACAAAGGCTATGCGGCTCTTTGCAAGTTGATATTCAGAAAGCCCAGACACTTCTCGGTTGGTCACCACCGGTCTCTATAGATGATGCCTTGAACAGAACCGCCAAAGAATTCCTGGGACGTCACTAATGTTGAATCTGTACTGGTTTTTACCATTGGTTTTGCTGAGCTCTCTGATAGGTACTGCCGGGTTACGACGGTATGCGCTGTTAAATAGCTTGATTGATATTCCCAATGCTCGAAGTTCTCATGTGCTACCCACACCAAGAGGTGGAGGTGTAGCTATTGTCTTTTCATATCTCCTTGGTGCGCTCTTTCTAGCCTTGACGGGATTAGTAGCATGGAACGTCACTTGGGGGATCGTCATTCCGGGTGCTTTGGTGGCAGTAGTCGGCTTTCTTGACGATCATGGCCACATACCCGCGCGGTGGCGTTTGTTGGGGCATTTTACGGCTGCGATCCTGGGTATGTATCTGCTCAAGGGGTTACCGGAAATTTATTTTTTCGGTATTGCCGTCGATTTCGGTTGGGCAGGCTACTTGTTGGGATGTGTCTATCTTGTCTGGATGCTGAATCTGTATAACTTTATGGATGGCATCGACGGGCTTGCCAGTATGCAGGCAATTTTTGTGTGTTTAGGGGGAGCACTACTCTACGTTCTCTGCGCACACTCCAGCTTCGTATGGGGGCCGATTACACTGGCGCTCGCAGCTGCGGGTTTTCTGTATTGGAACTTCCCCCCTGCTCGTATTTTCATGGGGGACGCAGGCAGTGGTTTCTTAGGTATTACGTTAGGTTTCCTGTCTTTACAAGCTGCGTGGGTCAACCCGGTACTGTTCTGGGGATGGCTGATTTTACTTGGAGTATTTATCGTCGACGCGACGTGTACCTTGCTAGTCCGGCTTTTCAAAGGTGACAAGGTGTATGAAGCTCACCGCAGCCATGCTTATCAGTTTGCCTCTCGACAGTATCGTAGTCATTCTGTAGTCAGTTGGTCAGTAACGGCTATAAATCTGGTTTGGTTGTTACCGATTGCAGCCCTCGTTACTTTAGGCAAAGTGGATGGTTTTGCCGGCTTGTTGATAGCCTACGCGCCGCTTACTCTCGTGGCTTTGCGCTTCAAAGCAGGTCAGCGTGAGAATTAAGCCGTGCGCGCTTTCTACACTTCCATGCTGGGACACAGAAAAATCAACTGTTTGAGTTTTTGGGTATGAAACGCTTGAGCATTGAACGTGTTGCTCGCTACTTTTGAAAAGGACATTGAAATGCTTCGCCAATGGTTACTCCAACTTCCTCGGCGGCAAAAAAGGTTAATACAGGTTGCGACTGATGTTGTGCTGGTCTGGGCTGCACTTTGGTTGGCGTTCGTGGTGCGCCTAGGCATCGACGACATGATCAACCTCTTCAGATTGCACTTTTGGCTATTTGCAGCAGCCCCAATAGTTGCCATCCCCTTTTTTATTCGCTTCGGCATGTATCGCGCCGTGATGCGATATTTCGGCAACGATGCGTTGATCGCAATTATCAAGGCCGTTAGCCTTTCTTCCCTGGTTTTGGCCGTGGTGATGTACTGGTATAGCACTCCCGCCAATGTCGTCCCACGCTCGATCATATTCAACTACTGGTGGCTGAGCCTGGTAATGCTCGGTGGTTTGCGCCTGGCTATGCGTCAGTACTTTTTGGGTGACTGGTTCTCGGCTGCTCAACATGTGCCTTTCGCCAGTCGTGATGATGGCCTGACGCGCGTAGCCATTTACGGTGCCGGTGCAGCAGGTAATCAGCTGGTTGCTGCCTTGAGAATGGGGCGGGCCATGCGGCCTGTGGCGTTCATAGATGATGATGAGGGGATTGCTGATCGCATCATCTCCGGCTTGCAGGTATTCAAACCCAAGCACATTCAGCTGATGATTGATCGTACGGGAGCCCAGGAAGTGCTGTTGGCGGTTCCTTCATCGTCCCGCGGTCGGCGTCGTGAGATCCTGAGTTTGCTTGAGGGCTTTCCGCTCCATGTTCGCAGTGTTCCTGGCTTTATGGATCTGGCCAGTGGCCGGGTCAAGGTTGATGACATTCAGGAAGTCGACATAGCCGATTTGCTGGGGCGTGATCCGGTTCCGGCCCAGGGTGAGCTGCTGGAACACTGCATTAAAGGTCAGTGTGTCCTGGTGACGGGGGCAGGTGGTTCCATCGGCTCGGAGTTATGTCGCCAGATTCTGGCTCTTAGACCGACTACTTTGTTGCTGTACGAGCATAGCGAATTTAATCTTTACAGTATTTATGGCGAGCTGGAGCAGCGGGTTGGTCGCGAGTCCCTTTCGGTGAAGGTGCTACCGATTTTGGGTTCGGTGCGTAACCCCCATAAATTACTGGATGTGATGAAGACCTGGCATGTCGATACGGTCTATCACGCAGCGGCTTATAAGCATGTGCCCATGGTTGAGCACAATATCGCCGAAGGTGTACTCAATAATGTCATGGGTACGCTCAATACCGCCCAGGCGGCTCTGCAGTCTGGTGTCGCGAACTTTGTACTGATTTCAACTGACAAGGCTGTGCGACCGACGAATGTGATGGGTAGCACCAAGCGCTTGGCCGAAATGACGTTGCAGGCACTCAGTCGCGAGATTGCGCCTGTGCTATTTGACGATGCCGCTAATGTGTCACGGGTTAACAAGACCCGGTTCACTATGGTTCGTTTCGGTAATGTACTTGGCTCTTCCGGGTCTGTGATTCCGCTTTTCCATAAGCAGATAAAGGCCGGTGGTCCGCTGACAGTGACCCACCCCAAGATTACCCGCTATTTCATGACTATCCCTGAGGCCGCGCAGTTGGTCATTCAGGCCGGCTCGATGGGGCAAGGTGGCGATGTCTTTGTCCTGGACATGGGCGAGCCTGTGCGCATTGTCGAGTTGGCCGAAAAGATGATTCACCTCTCCGGTTTGAGTGTTCGCTCTGATAAAAACCTGCATGGCGACATAGAAATTGAGTTCACTGGCTTGCGTCCTGGCGAAAAGCTTTACGAAGAGTTACTGATTGGTGACAACGTAGTCGCAACTCGTCATCCAATGATCATGTGCGCGAACGAGGACATGTTGCCTTGGGATGAGTTGAAAGAGCGTTTGTCTCAACTGCTTGATGCTGTTGATATGGATGACTATGTCCGGGTACGCCAGTTGTTGCGTGAGACCGTCAGTGGTTATGCGCCCGAGGGTGAAATCGTGGACTGGATCCATCAGCAGCGTCGCAGCGAGTTTTCCTGACTACATACTCTGCAATGCACTGATTTTTGACACTCGACCTCCATCGCCTACGTTTGGAATACAGCTCAGGAGAGCTGTATTCCACTTAACGATGTAATGGAGTGTCACTTATGCGTATCGCTTTTATCTCTTCGATTTTTTTGGCTTTGATGGTGGGTTTTTCGAGCGTGATTCATGCTGCCCCGTCGGTAGAGGCAACTGAGCCGGTTGTCGCTGCGCAAGTTGCATCAGATGCGCAAGTGGTGACGATCAATCTCAACACCGCGGATGAGGCGACGCTTCAACGTGAACTCTCAGGTGTTGGTGCTGTTAAAGCCAAGGCGATCGTGGCTTACCGCGAGGCTAACGGTGACTTCACGTCAGCCGATGAGTTGCTTGAGGTCAAAGGGATAGGCAAAGCCATCTTTGAAAAGAATCGGGATAAGGTTGCGGTCAAGTAACCCGGGCAGTTAAGCGAAGAAAGCCAGTCATTGACTGGCTTTTTTTTTATTCGTGGCGCACGTATTCAGGTGTGTGGTGTTGATTGCTTCAAGGCGCTAGGCGTTATGTCGAGGATCTTGTCCTTTAACGCCGTGCTCTCAGCCCCGCGTGCTAGAACCAGTGCTCCGACCAGAGTCGCGAAAATGACAATGCTTTGGTCTTCGGCATCTGGCCCTTGCAGTGTGGCCTGGATCTGTTTGAGCCTTGCATCGATCACGTAGTCTGTGGTCGAGCTAGCCTGCCCCTGTTGTGCCATTTCTGCTGACATGGTTGGTAACGGGCAACCCTCGTGGGGGGAGGTCAGGTGCCACTCGGACAAATATGCATCAATGAATGCGTGCAGAGGTTGTGGCTGGCTGAACAGTTCGGCGCAAATTCCGTCAACCTGTCCAGCGGCGTGCTGCAATGCTTTTTCTACCAGGTCGTTTTTGGATGAGAAGTGAGCATAAAAACCGCCGTGGGTGAGGCCCAGGGATTTCATCAGTGGCTGCAGGCCCGTCGCACCAATGCCGTCTCGACGGAACAGGCCTGATGCTTCCTTAACGATGCGCTGATGGGTTTGGGCTTTATGATCTTGTGAGTAGCGCATGACACATGTCTCTTTATGCAATGGACCATCATAGCGTTGAGCTCAAAGGCGATGCATTGGATGTTCATGTAAGGGTGTGTAGCTTTTTGCCTTTGGAACCCGTTCCTTGTGATTCAGCTCCTGACCAAATCAGGTGTTTACCGGTCCTTGGATTCTTTGGCGTCCATTTCTGCGTTGCGTTCGGCTACGCGCTTACGTTGCTCATCGGTGAGTTCCACTTTGTTGGCAGTGTCACGCAGGGTCATCAGACCACCCACGATGGCACCGATGGCGACAATAAGTATTAACCAGGCATACCACGGCATCGCGTTCTCCTTGGTTCGAACTTCACTGGGCAGGGATTGCGCAGTGCATTACTGTTTATGTCTGTAGGAGTCTACTAGTTCCATTGTAGGCCGCTTATACGGTAGCGCGCGTTATTACCCCGGTAATGACTAAAATCATGAATTTACGATCATCGGGTGCCGGTTGGCGGCTGGTTCCGCTACAATGCGCGCCGATTTCGACCAGCCTGAGAACCCGCTAATGTCCGACTGTCAGACTCCTATTATCGTCGCCCTGGATTTCCCAACGCGTGACGCCGCACTGAAGCTGGCTGATCAGTTGGACCCCAAGTTGTGCCGCGTCAAGGTAGGCAAAGAGCTGTTCACCAGCTGCGCTTCGGAAATTGTCGGCACTCTGCGTGACAAGGGTTTCGAGGTATTCCTGGATCTCAAGTTTCACGACATTCCCAACACCACCGCAATGGCGGTCAAAGCTGCTGCTGAAATGGGCGTATGGATGGTTAACGTGCACTGTTCTGGCGGTTTGCGCATGATGGCTGCTTGTCGTGAAGTGCTCGACAAACGTACCGGTCCACAGCCGTTGCTGATTGGCGTAACTGTACTGACCAGCATGGAGCGCGAAGACCTCGCCGGTATAGGCCTGGATATTGAACCTCAAGAGCAGGTGTTGCGACTTGCAGCCCTTGCCGAGAAGGCCGGTATGGATGGCCTGGTATGTTCTGCCCTTGAGGCGCAAGCGCTGAAGGCCGCGCACCCGACTCTGCAGCTGGTGACGCCGGGGATCCGTCCTGCCGGCAGTGTTCAGGATGATCAGCGCCGTATTCTGACCCCGCGCCAGGCACTGGATGCCGGCTCTGATTACTTGGTGATCGGCCGTCCAATCAGCCAGGCGGCAGATCCAGCCAAAGCGCTGGCTGCAGTGGTCGCGGAACTGGCTTAAAGTAGTGTGCGGGAGTTGGCAAGCCAACTCCCGCAGCAACATGTCGCTTCAGAGCTTCAAAACTAGCTTGCCGAAGTTCTCCCCGCTAAACAGTTTCATCAGGCTTTCCGGAAAGCTTTCCAGCCCTTCGACAATATGTTCTTTGCTTGTTAGTTGGCCTTTGGCCAGCCACCCCGCCATTTCCTGTCCGGCAGCTACGTAGCGATCGGCATAGTCCATCACTACAAAGCCTTCCATGCGTGCACGATTGACCAGCAGTGACAAGTAGTTGGAAGGGCCTTTCACGGCCTCCTTGTTGTTGTACTGGCTAATTGCACCGCAAATGATGACACGAGCCTTGAAGTTCAGGCGGCTAAGCACTGCGTCGAGAATATCGCCGCCGACGTTGTCGAAAAATACATCAACGCCCTTAGGGCATTCTCGTTTAAGCCCCGCGACAACATCCTCATTTTTGTAGTCGATCGCGCCGTCAAAGCCCAATTCCTGGGTCAGCAACGCGCACTTTTCTTTCCCACCAGCAATGCCCACTACGCGGCAGCCTTTAAGCTTGGCGATTTGACCGGCAATGCTGCCCACTGCGCCTGCTGCGCCAGAAATCACCACTGTGTCGCCCGCCTTGGGGGTACCTACTTCGAGCAGGGCGAAGTAGGCGGTCATGCCGGTCATGCCCAAGGCGGACAAGTACACAGGCAGTGGCGCAAGTCCGGGGTCTACTTTGTAGAACCCGCGCGGCTCACCCACGAAGTAATCCTGAACCCCCAAGGCGCCATTGACGTAATCACCGACGGCAAAGCCGGGGTGGGCGGAGGCGATGACTTTGCCTACACCCAGTGCGCGCATGACTTCACCCAGAGCCACTGGCGGGATATAGGACTTGCCTTCGTTCATCCAGCCGCGCATCGCCGGGTCGAGGGACAGATACTCGTTCCTGACAAGGATCTGTCCTTCTTTAGGTTGTACGACCGTAACTTCCTGAAAAGTGAATGTATCGCGGGTCGCTGCACCGACTGGACGTTTGGCGAGCAGGAATTGGCGATTTGTCTGGTCAGTCATTGCAATAACCCCTTGGAAAATGATGTCTGTTGATAGACCTTCTTGAGCCTCAGGGCAAGTGAATCCCGGACCACGAATAGGTTTTTATCAGTTGTGGTGATGGTTATATGCAGGCCTGTATCACTCGGATAAATAAGTCGATGACTGCACCAGAACCGTTCACGGTGCAGGCGTACCCCTCAGAGGACAACAACAATGGGCATGACGTTTGCCGGGCAAGTGGCAGTGGTTACAGGCGCTGGAGCAGGTATCGGCCGAGCCGCGGCTCTGGCATTTGCGGGCGAAGGCTTGAAAGTGGTGGTGGCCGATCTGGATGTGGCAGGGGGCGAATACACGGTCGAACAGATAGAGGCTGCGGGTGGCAGTGCTGTTTTCGTAAGGTGTGATGTCACCGTGGAGGCGCAAGTCAGGCAGTTGATGGAGCTGGTCATCAGCGCCTACGGTCGGCTGGATTATGCCTTCAACAATGCGGGGATCGAGATCGAGCATGGTCGCCTGGCGGATGGCACGCTGGACGAATTCGACGCGATCATGGGAGTGAACGTCAAAGGTGTCTGGTTATGCATGAAATATCAGCTGCCATTGATGCTGGCTCAGGGCGGTGGGGCAATCGTCAACACGGCATCGGTAGCGGGGTTGGGGGCTGCGCCGAAGATGAGCATCTACTCGGCGTCCAAACATGCGGTGATCGGGCTGACGAAATCAGCAGCCATCGAATATGCGAAAAAGCATATTCGGGTGAACGCGGTGTGCCCGGCAGTGATTGATACCGATATGTTCCGGCGAGCCTATGAAGCCGATCCGCGCAAGGCCGAGTTTGCTGCCGCGATTCACCCTGTGGGGCGCATCGGCAAGGTTGAGGAGGTCGCCAGCGCCGTCTTGTACCTGTGCTCGGACGGCGCGGCGTTTACCACCGGCCATGCGTTGGCTGTCGATGGTGGGGCACTGGCGATCTGATCAGTCAGCGTGATTTAACGTTCAGGATTATCAGGGTCAGTACACCCGCGACGATTCCCCAAAAGGCCGAGCCGATCGAGAACAGGCTCATGCCCGATGCTGTGACCATGAAGGTCACCAGGGCCGCCTCGCGCTCTCTGGATTCACTCATGGCAATGGTCAAGCCATTGATGATCGAGCCGAACAGGGCCAGTGCAGCAATGGACAACACCAACTCTTTGGGCAAGGCTGCAAACAGCGCGGCAAGGGTGGCGCCAAAAACGCCGGCAATGCCATAGAAAATTCCGCACCACATGGCCGCGGTGTAGCGCTTTTTAGGGTCTTCGTGGGCATGGGGGCCGGTGCAGATAGCGGCACTGATCGCAGCCAGGTTGATCCCGTGGGAGCCAAAAGGGGCAAGCAGCAGTGAAGCCACGCCGGTGGTGGTGATCAGCGGCGAAGCGGGCACGCTGTAACCGTCGGCCCGCAGCACGGCGATGCCCGGCATGTTTTGCGACGTCATGGCGACGACAAACAGGGGAATACCGATGCTGATGGTTGCGGCCAGCGAGAATGAAGGTGTGGTCCATACCGGCACAGCCACTTCGAGGGCGAAACCGCTGAAGTCCAGTAGCCCGAGCAAACCCGAAATCAGAGTGCCAATCACCAGGGCCGCCAGTACCGCATAGCGGGGTGACAGGCGTTTGACGATCAGGTAAGTGAAAAACATGCCAATGACCAGGCCGGTACGGTGCTGGGCAGCGACGAAAATTTCGCTGCCGATCTTGAACAGGATTCCTGCCAGCAAGGCCGCAGCCAGAGACGAGGGGATACGTTTGACCAGGCGTTCAAAGCTGCCGGTCATGCCGCAGATGATCACCAGCACCGCACAAGTGATGTAGGCGCCGATGGCTTCGTGGTAGCTGACACCGCCCAGGCTGGTGATCAGCAGCGCAGCCCCCGGCGTTGACCAGGCGATGGTAATCGGTGTGCGGTAGCGCAAAGACAAGCCTATGCTGCAAATGGCCATGCCGATCGACAGCGCCCAAATCCATGACGAGATCTGCCCGCTGGTGAGTCCCGCTGCCTGACCTGCTTGAAACATGAGGACCAGGGAACTGGTGTAGCCAGTCATCATGGCGATAAACCCTGCGACTACAGCCGAGGGAGAGGTGTCTGCCAGAGGGTGCAAGCGTGGCTGAGTGGCGTCCGTCATGGAGCGGCATTCCTTGTTCTTGATAAGAGTTAGAGCAAGGCGCAAGCCTAAACGCAAATGTCACATTTCATTGCGATACAGACGGGGTCGTATATGACCGTACAGTCGTACTGGCACTCTGGCTTGTGTACAATGAGTCTTGCTTTTTGCATTAATTACCAGTCAGCGACGCCCGTTTACGTATTAGCGTAACTTCATCCGCCGCCGCTTCCCCACACGAGTAACCATGAACGAACAGTTGCAGCCTCTCAAGAAACAATCCCGCGCTGGCAAGGCCGGCCGCAGTGGAACCCAGGACGATATCGTCTATGCGCATATTTTTGAGGCGATCCTCGAACAGCGTCTGGCGCCTGGCACAAAGTTGAGTGAAGAGGCATTGGGCGAAATCTTCGGGGTGAGCCGCACCATTATTCGTCGTGCATTGTCGCGCCTGGCCCATGAAGGGGTTGTGCTGCTGCGTCCCAATCGTGGTGCAGTGGTAGCGAGCCCGAGCGTAGAAGAAGCGCGGCAGGTGTTTCTGGCGCGTCGACTGGTTGAAAAGGCCATTACTGAATTGGCGGTGGTCCACGCTACTGCCGAAGACTTGTCGCAACTGCGCAAAATGGTGCAGGACGAGCGCGACAGCTTTTCGCGAGGCGATCGTGGCGCGGGTATCCGGCTGTCAGGCGAGTTCCACTTGAAGTTGGCAGAAGCGGCTAAAAATGCGCCGCTGATCAGCTTTCAGCGCAGCCTCGTATCGCAAACCTCGTTGATCATTGCCCAGTATGAGAGTGGCAACCGCTCACATTGCTCCTACGACGAACACATGCAGTTGATCGATGCCATTGAAGCCCGTGATGCTTCCCAGGCCGTGCACCTGATGATGCACCACATGGATCACATCGACAGCAAGCTCAACCTTGACGAAGAAAGCGCCTCGGATGACCTGCACGCGGTGTTTTCGCACTTGCTGCAAACCAAGAGCAAAGGCCCCCGGCCTGCTGCCAAGCTCTAAGATTCGTTGCAATCGTGTGGCTACTTGTCTGCAAGGCGAGTCAAATCCCGTAGCAGCTGCTACAGGGGTTTGACTCTCTATGACCTGCAACCGTGTGCAGGCCAAGGTAGCCATTCATTCAGCGCTGATGCACCAGATTGCCTGCTGCATAGGTCTGTTGCACCGTGCGGTCGTCGCCCAGGGTCATCAATACAAACAACGTTTCAGCGATGTTTTTTGATTGCTTCAGGCGATAGCTCATCAGCGGCGTTGAGTTGTAGTCCAGTACCACGAAGTCGGCATCGCTACCCGGTTGCAGGTTGCCGATCCGGTCTTCCAGGCGCAGTGCCCGCGCGCCACCCAGAGTGGCCAGATACAACGATTTGAACGGATCCAGACGAGCGCCCTGCAACTGCATGACCTTGTAGGCTTCGTTCAATGTGTTGAGCAACGAGAAGCTGGTACCCGCGCCAACATCCGTTCCCAGGCCCACATTGAGTTTGTGTTTCTCGGCCATCGGCAGGTTGAACAGGCCGCTGCCCAGAAACAGATTGGAAGTCGGGCAGAAAGCCACCGCAGAGCCTGTTTCGGCCAGGCGAGCACATTCCTCATCACATAGATGCACGCCGTGGGCAAACACCGAGCGCTCCCCCAGCAGTTGGTAGTGGTCATACACATCCAGATAGCCTTTGCGCTCAGGGAAGAGCGACTTGACCCACTCGATTTCCTGAAGGTTCTCGCTGATATGGGTATGCAGATACACATCCGGGTATTCCCCCAGCAACTGGCCGGCCAGGGTTAATTGCTCCGGGGTGCTGGTCGGTGCAAAACGCGGGGTGACGGCGTAATGCAGGCGGCCTTTCCCATGCCAGCGTTCGATCAGCGCCTTGCTTTCGATGTAGCTGGTTTCGGCGGTGTCGGTCAGGTATTCGGGGGCGTTGCGGTCCATCATCACTTTGCCGGCGATCAGGCGCAGGTCCAGTCGCTGTGCCGCTTCAAACAAGGCATCGACCGATTGCGGATGCACACTGCCAAACACCAGCGCCGTGGTGGTGCCATTGCGCAGCAGTTCCTTGAGGAAAATATCGGCAACTTCGTCAGCATGTGCCTTGTCGGCGAACTGGTTTTCGCACGGGAAGGTGTAGGTGTTGAGCCAGTCGAGCAATTGCTCGCCGTAGGCACCAATCATCCCGGTCTGCGGAAAGTGGATGTGCGTATCGATAAAGCCCGGTGTGATCAGGGCATCCTTGTACTCGGTGACTTCAATGTCGCCAGCCAGAGCCGTGAGCAGTTCGCTGGCTGGCCCGACCGCTTTGATCTGCCCGTTTTCCACCACCAGCAGACCGTCTTCGAAGTATTCATAGGAGGCCTCGATCCCGACGTCGGCGGGGTCGGCAATGCTGTGCAAAATGGCGGCGCGGTAGGCTTTACAGGTCATGATAATTCTCAGTGTGTGGCATGGCTGCGTCGTGAAGACGGCAGCAATTGTTTAATGGATTCGGATGACGCGCTGTCGGCACAGGCGGTGTGCTGGCCGAAGTGGGTGTTGTAGGTGGCGATGATTTCGCCTGCGATGGAAATTGCGATTTCGACAGGCAGTTTGCCTTTGACTTCGCTCAATCCCATCGGGCAGCGCATGCGCTGCAAATGTGATGCGCTGATACCCCGGTCACGCAGGCGGTGTTCGAACTTCACGCGTTTGGTTTTAGAGCCAATCAAGCCGAAGTAGGTAAAGTCGTTGCGTTTGAGCAGGGCGGCGCTGAGTTCCAGATCCAGGGCGTGATTATGCGTCATGACGATGCAGTAGCAACCCGCTGGGAGTGCTTGAATCTCGTCGACGGGCTCGTCGGTGACGATTTTTTCTACGCCTTGGGGGATGAGCGCCGGGAACTCCTGCTCCCGAGAGTCAATCCAGCGCACCCGGCAGGGCAGGCTGGCGAGCAGGGGCACCAGTGCCCGGGCCACATGACCTGCGCCAAATACGGCGATGTGTGCCTGTACCTGGCCCATGGGTTCGAACAGCAACACGGTCACTCCTCCGCAACACTGGCCCAGGCTGGCGCCCAGGCTGAAGCGTTGCAGATGGGTGTCTTGCTTGCCGCTGCCAAGCATCTGGCGGGCAATCTCCATCGCCTTGTATTCCAGATGACCGCCGCCAATGGTGTCGAATGTCTGGTGCGCGCAGATCACCATCTTTGAACCGGCATTGCGGGGTGTCGAGCCTTGCTCCTCAATGATGGTGACCAGCACGCAGGGCTCTCCCTGCTGCTGCAACTCGGCCAGGGCGCTGATCCAGTTATTCATGCTGATCTCCCGACAAAACCTTGCGCATCTGCTCACAGCCCCACAGGACCCGTTCCGGGGTAGCCGGGGCGTCAATGGCAGGTTGTACTCGATAGTCGGCCAAGCTCGCCACGGCGTCCTTGATCGCACACCAGGCCGCGATACCGAGCATGAACGGCGGCTCGCCGACTGCTTTGGAGTGGAATACGGTGTCTTCCGGGTTTTTTCGGTTTTCTACCAGCGTGACGCGCAGGTCCAGTGGCATATCCGCCACGGCAGGTATCTTGTAGCTGGCCGGGCCATTGGTCATCAATTTGCCTTTGGCGTTCCACACCAGTTCCTCCATGGTCAGCCACCCGGCGCCCTGAATATAGCCGCCTTCCACCTGGCCGATGTCGATGGCCGGGTTCAGCGAAGCGCCAACGTCGTGCAGGATGTCCGTGCGCAACATTTTGTATTCGCCGGTGAGGGTGTCAACGATCACTTCGGCGCAGGCGGCACCAAAGGCAAAGTAGTAAAACGGCCGTCCCCGTGCCTGAGTGCGGTCATAGAAAATCTTTGGCGTTTTGTAGAAGCCCGTACTCGACAGCGACACCTGGCCGAAATAGGCCTGCTGGATCAGGGTTTCAAAGCTGATGACCTGTTCGCCAACGCGCACCTGGCCATTGTGGAAAATCACCTCCTGTTGCTCGACCTGATACTTGCCGGCGGCAAACTCCACCAGCCTTAGCTTGATGGTCTCGGCTGCATTTTGTGCGGCCTTGCCATTGAGGTCCGCCCCGCTTGAAGCCGCTGTAGGCGAGGTATTCGGGACCTTGTCCGTGTTGGTGGCAGTGATCTGCACCCGGCTGATATCCACCTGAAACACTTCGGCCACCACTTGCGCGACCTTGGTGTTCAACCCCTGGCCCATCTCGGTGCCGCCGTGGTTGAGATGGATGCTGCCATCGGTGTAGATGTGAACCAGTGCTCCTGCCTGATTGAGAAAGCTGGCGGTAAAGGATATTCCGAACTTGACCGGAGTCAGTGCCAAACCTTTCTTAAGGATGGGGCTATTGGCGTTGAACGCCTTGATTAACTCCCGGCGTTCGGCGTAGTGGCTGCTGGCTTCCAGGTCGGCGGTCATTTCTTCCAGCAGGTTGTGCTCCACGGTCTGGTAGTAGTGAGTCACATTGCGCTCGGTTTTGCCGTAGTAGTTGGCCTTGCGCACGGCCAGGGGATCCAGGCCCAAATGGCGGGCAATGCGGTCCATGACTTCTTCGATCGCGACCATGCCTTGCGGGCCGCCAAACCCGCGGTAGGCGGTGTTTGACGCGGTATTGGTCTTGCAGCGATAGCCATTGATCGTGGCATCGCCCAGGTAGTAAGCGTTATCGGCGTGGAACATGGCGCGGTCGACGATGGAGTTGGACAGGTCCGGTGAGCAGCCGCAGTTGCCCGCCAGATCCAGCTTGATGCCCTGCAGCCGACCACGGGCGTCAAAGCCGACGTCGTACTCGATATAAAACGGGTGGCGCTTGCCGGTCATCAGCATGTCCTCGACCCGTGGCAGGCGCATTTTGGTCGGCTGCCCGGTCAGGCGCGCCACCACTGCACACATGCACGCAGGGCCTGCAGCCTGCGTCTCCTTGCCGCCAAAGCCGCCGCCCATGCGCCGCATGTCGACGACGATTTTGTTCATCGAAACATCCAGTACTTCAGCCACCAGCTTTTGCACTTCGGTGGGGTTTTGCGTTGAGCAGTACACGATCATCCCGCCGTCTTCGGTGGGCATTACCGATGAGATCTGTGTTTCGAGATAGAAGTGTTCCTGTCCGCCGATATGCAAACTGCCCTGCAGGCGATTGTCGGCCCCCGCCAGCGCGCCGCTTGAGTCGCCGCGTTCATGGGTGTGGGTGTCGAGCACAAAGTGCTTGTTGCGTAGCGCCTGGACCACATCAAGCACTGGCTCCAGGTCTTCGTATTCGATAATGGCGGCCATTGCCGCTTTGCGTGCGGTGTCCAGGTCATGGGCGGCCACCGCCAGGACTGCCTGGCCTACATATTCCACCTTGTCAATGGCCAGCAACGGGTCGCCAGGCAGCAGCGGGCCGATGTCCTTGAGGCCGGGAATGTCCTCGTGGGTAATGACCAGACGCACACCTTCAAAGGCGTAGCAGGGCGCAGTGTCGACGCGGATGATTTTGGCGTGAGCCCGGTCTGACAGGCGTGCGTAGAGATGCAGCTGGTTGGGGAATTCGAGCCGGTCATCGATGTACTGCGCCTCACCCGAGACGTGCTTTTCGGCGCTGTCATGCTTGACGCTGCGACCTGCACCCGTTTTCAGGTCCTGTTGGAACAGGGCCGTCAATTCGGCCTGGGTTGGCTCGATCTTGTGATGGTTAGACATAAGCTGTTACCCGCGTCTCAAGCTGTGGAGCCTGCAGTTCGATGAAGTACTTGCGCAGCAGGTTCTGGGCACTCAGCAGGCGGTATTCCTTGCTGGCGCGAAAGTCTGACAACGGGGTGAAATCTGTTGCCAATGCCGTGCAGGCGCGTTCAATGGTGATCGAGTTCCAGTCTGCGCCGAGCAGTGCAGCTTCGCAGGCGTTGGCGCGTTTGGAGATGGCGGCCATGCCTCCGAAAGCCACGCGAGCCCCGCTCACCACGCCGTTGTCGATACGCAGGTTGAATGCCGCGCATACGGCGCTGATGTCATCGTCCAGACGCTTAGAGATCTTGTAGGCACGAAATGAATGGCTGGCGTCAGCACGGGGAATAATGATTTTTTCGATAAATTCCCCTTCCTGGCGCGCGGTTACCCGGTAGTCGATGAAGTAGTCCTCGATCGCCAGGGTGCGTCGGCTTTGGCCCTTGCGCAGTACCAGCTGCGCGCCCAGAGCGATCAGCAGCGGCGGTGAGTCACCAATCGGCGAGGCATTGCCGATATTGCCTCCCAGGGTTCCCTGGTTGCGGATTTGCAGCGAGGCGAAGCGCTGCAGCAGTTCGCCGAAGTCCGGGTACTCGGCCTTGAGCGTGCCGTAAGCGTCTGTCAGCGAAACGGCCGCGCCTATTTCAAGGCGATCATCGAAGCGCTCGATGAGCTTCATTTCGGCCACGTTGCCGACGTAAATCATGACCGGCAGCGGACGATGGAACTGCGTGACTTCCAGGGCCAGATCGGTGCCTCCAGCCAGCAGGCGTGCCTGGGGTTGGGACTCATACAGCTCGGCCAGATCACTGATGGTCAAGGGCAGCAGGCAGCGTTTGTCACCGCTGTTCAGTTCCCCGGTCTGTGTAGGGGAAATGGACTTGAGAAGGGTGATGGTTTCGTCTTGATACGCATCAAACTGGTCATGCTGTTGTGCGCCGCAGGCTTGTTCGGCGGCGGCCAGGATCGGCCGGTAACCGGTGCAGCGGCACAGGTTGCCCGCCAGTGCTTCGTGGGCCTGATGGCTATCAGGCTGGCCCGTGTTGTTTTTTTGCAGGGCGAACAGGGACATCACAAAACCCGGCGTGCAGAAACCGCACTGTGAACCGTGGCAGTCGACCATTGCCCGCTGCACGCTGTGCAGTTGGCCTTTGTGCTTCAAGTCTTCGATGCTGATCAGTTGCTTGCCGTGCAACGCCGACACAAAGGTCAGGCACGAATTGAGACTGCGATAGCGCACACGCTCAAGGCCCTGGTCATTCGTGTGCAGTTCGCCTACCACCACTGTACAGGCGCCACAGTCGCCGCTCGCGCAACCTTCCTTGGTGCCGGATTTGTGCAGGTGTTCACGCAAATAATTGAGCACGGTTAAATTCGGGTCCAGCGTGTGCTCGGTGCGCAGCGTCTGGTTAAGTAGGAACTGGATCACGGAAGGCCTCGCATAATCATTATTGTTGTAACGCGGGATGTACTGAATTTAGCTAAAGCTGACCTGCGGGTCAAGAAATAGAGATCGGTCATCCCTGTGATTTGAATCCACGGGATTTATTTGCTTATTTCGTGCCATATTCGGCCCCTGATGCTCTGCGCGAGCACGCACCAAGTGCGTTACACTGCGCCGCCTGCACTGATCAAAGATTTTGAAGGTAAAACATGACGTTCAAGGCGCCGGACAGCCTCGCCGAGCAAATCGCTCACCACCTCGCCGAACGCATCATTCGCGGCGAGCTAAAGCCTGGGGAACGCATTCAAGAACAGAAAGTGACGCTGGCGCTCAATGTCAGCCGCGGCTCTGTGCGCGAAGCGTTGTTGATCCTTGAGCGCCGACATCTCATCGCCATCCTTCCGAGACGTGGCGCCCATGTGACCGAGCTCACCGCACACAATGTGCAGAGCCTGTGCACCCTGATGAGCGAGATGTACATCCTGCTCGGCAATGCCGTTGCCCAGCGCTGGGCCGTGCAGGCCGATCTGGGGCCGTTTCTGCAAATCCAGCAACGCCTGATTGCCAGCTACGAGCGCCAGGACATCAGCAGCTTCGTTGAAGACAGCTTCAATGTGATGCGTGCGGCGTACCCGTTTGCCGACAATCCCTACTTGCAGGAAACCGTCGAGAACCTGCACCCGGCCATGAGCCGCGCCTATTACCTGGCGCTGGATCAACGCAAGGCTGAGATGAGTGAGTATCTGGCGTTGTTTGCGCAGTTGCTCGAAGCCGTACTGGCTCGCGACCTTGTGCAAATTCGCGTGGTGCTGAGCAACTATGCCCAGCGCAGTTGTGCCCTGGTGCTGTCTGCCTTGACGGATGCCTGAGCGTGCGCCTGACGTGTATCAAGCTGGCGGGCTTCAAGTCTTTCGTTGATCCGACAACGGTGACCTTTCCCAGCAACATGGCTGCGGTTGTAGGTCCCAACGGCTGCGGAAAGTCGAACATCATCGATGCCGTACGCTGGGTCATGGGCGAAAGTTCGGCCAAGAACCTGCGTGGCGAGTCGATGACGGATGTCATCTTCAACGGTTCCACCACTCGCAAACCGGTGAGTCAGGCCAGCATCGAGCTGGTTTTTGACAACTCCGACGGCACGCTGCTGGGTGAGTATGCGGCCTACGCCGAAATTTCCATTCGGCGCAAAGTCACCCGTGACAGCCAGACGACCTATTACCTCAACGGCACCAAGTGCCGTCGTCGTGACATCACCGACATCTTCCTCGGAACGGGCCTGGGGCCGCGCAGCTACTCGATTATCGAGCAGGGCATGATCTCCAAGCTGATCGAGTCCAAGCCTGAAGATCTGCGCAACTTCATCGAGGAAGCGGCCGGCATCTCCAAGTACAAGGAGCGTCGCCGCGAGACCGAAAACCGTATTCGCCGCACCCACGAAAACCTCGCCCGTCTGACCGACCTGCGAGACGAGTTGGGTCGTCAGCTTGAGCGCCTGCATCGTCAGGCCCAGGCGGCTGAAAAGTATCAGGAGTACAAAGCCGAGGAGCGTCAGCTCAAGGCACAGCTGTCGGCCTTGCGTTGGCAGGCGCTGAACGAGCAGGTGGGGCAGCGCGAAGCGATCATCGGCAATCAGGAAGTCAGCTTTGAAGCCCTGGTGGCCGAGCAACGCAATGCGGATGCCAGCATCGAACGCCTGCGTGACGGGCACCACGATCTGTCAGAGCGCTTCAATCTGGTGCAAGGGCGCTTCTATTCGGTAGGGGGGGACATCGCCCGTGTCGAGCAGAGCATTCAGCATGGGCAGCAGCGTTTGCGCCAATTGCAGGATGACCTGCGCGAAGCCGAGCGCTCGCGCCTGGAAACCGAATCCCATTTGGGTCACGACCGCACGATGCTTGCGACCCTGGGTGAAGAGCTGCACATGCTGGAGCCCGAGCAAGAGCTGACCAGCGCTGCCGCCGAAGAGGCCGCTGCTGCGCTGGAGGTGTCCGAGCACACCATGCACGGTTGGCAGGAGCAGTGGGACAGCTTCAATCAGCGCTCAGCCGAGCCCCAGCGCCAGTCCGAAGTCTTGCAGGCTCGCATCCAGCAGCTGGAAACCAGCATGGAGCGTGTGGCCGAGCGTCAGCGCCGGTTGGCTGAAGAGCGGGCCTTGCTGGCGGCAGACCCTGAAGATGCGGCGATCCTTGAGTTAAGTGAGCAACTGGCCATCAGCGAGTTGTCCCAGGAAACATTACACGCCAGCGAAGAACAACTGGTCGAGCGTCTGGAGCAAGTGCGCCACGACTTGCACCAGGCGACACAGAATCAACAGCAGGCTCAGGGCGAGCTGCAGCGACTCAACGGTCGCCTGGCTTCCCTTGAAGCCCTGCAACAGGCAGCGCTTGATCCGGGCACTGGCGCAGGTGAATGGCTGCGTCAGCAACAACTGGCTGAACAGCCGCGCCTGGCCGAGGGCTTGCGGGTTGAAGCAGGGTGGGAGCTGGCGGTCGAAACCGTGCTGGGTGCCGATTTGCAGGCCGTGTTGGTCGACGACTTCGCACGGCTGGATCTGGCCGGTTTTGCCCAGGGTGATTTGCGCTTGTTCAGTGGCAGGGCCCAGGCCTCTCATTTGGCGGGCAGTTTGCTGGAAAAGGTCGAGGCCGACTTTGATCTGGCGCCCTGGTTGGGGCAGGTAAAACCGGTCGAGACCCTTGAGCAGGCCCTGGCATTGCGTGCGCAATTGGTTGACGGCCAAAGCCTGATCAGCCGTGACGGCTACTGGGTTGGACGCAACTTTTTGCGGGTGCGCCGTGCCAGTGAGGCCGAAAGTGGTGTCTTGGCGCGTGGGCAGGAAATCCAGCGTCTGGGGCTTGAGCGCGAAGAGCGCGAAGCGACGCTTGTGACTCTGGAAGAACAGCTCCAGCGTCTGAGAGAGCAGCAACTCACCCAGGAAGACGCGCGCGAGCAGGTTCGTCGTCGCATGCAGGACGAGGCGCGTCAGCAGGGCGAGATCAAGGCCAGGCTGTCCGCCAGCAAAGCCAAGGTCGAACAATTGACCCTGCGCCGTCGTCGTCTGGATGAAGAGCTGGCCGAGCTGGGTGAGCAGCGCGCACTTGAACATGAGCAGGTGGGCGAGGCGCGCCTGCTCTTGCAGGATGCACTGGATGCGATGGCCACCGACACTGAGCAGCGCGAGCTGCTGCTGGCCCAGCGCGACAGCCTGCGCGAGCGTCTTGATCGGGTGCGGCAGGATGCCCGGCAGCACAAGGATCACGCGCATCAGTTGGCGGTTCGTCTGGGCTCGCTGAAAGCGCAGCACGATTCGACTCGCCAGGCCCTTGAGCGACTGGAGCTGCAGGCCGAGCGCCTGGCTGAAAAGCGCGAGCAGCTCAGCCTCAATCTGGAGGAGGGCGAAGCGCCGCTTGAAGAGTTGCGTCTGAAACTCGAAGAGTTGCTCGACAAGCGCTTGAGCGTGGATGAAGAACTCAAGATTGCCCAGACCGCACTTGAAGATGCAGATCGCGAATTGCGGGATGCTGAAAAGCGCCGAAATCAGGCTGAGCAACAATCGCAGCTGATTCGTGGCCAGCTGGAGCAGCAGCGCATGGAGTGGCAAGCCCTGAGCGTGCGGCGTACGGCGTTGCAGGATCAGTTACTGGCAGACGGCTATGATTTGCATGGGGTGCTTGCCACCCTGAACAGCGAGGTCAATGAGCAGCAGGCCGAAGAAGAGTTGGAGCGCATTGCGGGGCGAATCCAGCGCTTGGGCGCGATCAACCTGGCGGCCATCGATGAGTACCAGCAGCAATCGGAGCGCAAGCGCTATCTGGATGCCCAGGATGCCGATCTGGTCGAGGCGCTCGATACGCTGGAAAACGTAATCCGCAAAATCGACAAAGAGACCCGGAGCCGCTTTAAAGACACCTTTGATCAGATAAATGGTGGATTGCAGGCGCTTTTCCCAAAAGTTTTCGGTGGTGGCAGCGCTTATTTGGAACTGACGGGCGAAGATTTACTCGATACAGGGGTGACCATCATGGCGCGCCCGCCGGGCAAGAAGAACAGCACCATTCATTTGCTGTCCGGTGGCGAGAAGGCCCTGACGGCATTGGCATTGGTGTTTGCCATTTTCAAGCTCAATCCGGCGCCGTTTTGCATGCTCGACGAGGTCGATGCACCGCTTGATGACGCCAACGTAGGCCGCTATGCACGGTTGGTGAAAGAGATGTCGCAGACAGTGCAATTCATCTACATCACCCACAACAAAATCGCCATGGAGATGGCGGATCAGCTGATGGGTGTGACGATGCATGAGCCTGGTTGCTCACGTCTTGTAGCGGTAGATGTCGAGGAGGCGATGGCAATGGTCGACGCTTGAGCTATAAGCATGTAGGACGATTTTTTTCTTCTTGTAAGAGAAATATCAACTATTTGACCGATATGACTTACAAGTCGGGGGCTATATGGGCCTAGCTCAGTACGACAGACGGTGTAAAGTTATCTTTGGTCGTGTTAATTTAACGTCTAATTATTTTGTACGTGGGTAAAACGCCAGTCAGAACATAGAGTTGGCGCCACGTTTTAAAGGGCTTTAGGCTCTTCTTCATAGAATCATTTTTTAGGGGCACGGGATTACATGGAAATCGGTCTGCGCGAGTGGCTGATAGTCATCGGCATAGTGGTTATCGCCGGTATTCTTTTTGATGGCTGGCGCCGTATGCGTGGCGGCAAGGGAAAGCTCAAATTTCGTCTTGACCGCAGCTTTTCAAACGCCCCTGACGACGAAAGCAGCCCCGAGCTCCTGGGTCCTTCACGGGTTCTGGATACCCCCAATCATAAAGAGCCGCTGCTTGACGAGCACGACCTGCCATCCGTAAGCATGCCGGCGCGAGATAAAGGCACCAAGCGTGGCAAGCGTGGCGGTGAGCCGAGTCAGGGTGACCTGAACCTCAATCTTGACCTGGATGACGGCCCGAGCATCAGCGCCCGCGATGATGACTTTGCGCAAGAAGCCAAGCCCCGTGGTCGTTCGGCTCCAGGCGTGTCGGCTGTTGAAGTCAAAGAGCAGCAACCGCAGCAGGCGGCTGAAGAAGTCCTGGTGATCAGCGTGATCAGCCGTGACCCTGCCGGGTTCAAGGGTCCTGCACTGTTGCAGAACATTCTTGAAAGCGGTTTGCGGTTTGGCGAAATGGATATCTTCCACCGTCACGAAAGCATGGCCGGCAATGGCGAAGTCCTGTTCTCCATGGCCAACGCGGTAAAGCCGGGCGTATTCGATCTGGATGATATTGATCTGTTCAGCACGCCTGCGGTGAGTTTCTTCCTTGGCTTGCCGGGTCCGCGTCATCCCAAGCAGGCTTTCGACGTGATGGTTGCGGCAGCACGCAAGCTGTCCCAGGAGCTCAATGGCGAGCTCAAAGACGATCAGCGCAGTGTGTTGACGGCTCAAACCATTGAGCACTACCGCCAACGCATCGTTGAATTCGAGCGTCGCGCCCTGACTCAAAAACGCTGAACATGCAGGGGCGGGCTTGCCTGCTCCCGCGCACATGCAGAATGAATACTACAAGGAGCAGCTTCGGCTGCTCTTTTGCTTTGTGAGAGAACACCCCATGACCGCCGCCAATACCCGCATTCTAGAGCTGCGCGCTGAACTGGATCAGCATAACTACCGTTACCATGTACTGGACGAACCGAGCATTCCGGACGCCGAGTACGATCGCCTGTTTCGTGAGTTGAAAGCCCTGGAGGCCGAACATCCAGAGCTGGTTACCGCCGACTCGCCGACCCAACGCGTGGGGAGTGCGGCGCTGTCCGCCTTTACTCAGGTGCGTCACGAAGTGCCCATGCTGAGTTTGGGTAACGCTTTCGATGAAACCGATATGCGCGAGTTTGATCGTCGTGTCAGCGAAGGTCTGGATTTGCCCGCCGGGGATCTGTTTGGCGGTGGCGCCGAAGTTGAATACAGCTGCGAGCCAAAGCTCGACGGGCTGGCGGTGAGCTTGCTGTACCAGGATGGCAATCTGGTGCGCGGCGCTACCCGAGGTGATGGCACCACGGGTGAAGATATCAGTGTCAATGTGCGCACCGTGCGCAATATTCCTTTAAAGCTGCATGGCAGCGGCTGGCCCGCAGTGTTGGAAGTGCGCGGCGAAGTGTTTATGTCCAAGGCCGGCTTTGAGCGTCTCAATGAGACTCAGCTCGCCGCTGGCGGCAAGACCTTCGCCAATCCGCGCAATGCGGCGGCGGGTAGCTTGCGTCAGCTGGATTCCAAGATCACCGCCAGCCGGCCGCTGGAATTTTGCTGCTACGGCCTGGGGCAGGTATCCGAGGAGTTCTCTGACACCCATATCGGCAATCTCAAGCAGTTGCAGCAATGGGGCATGCCCATCAGTCACGAGTTGAAACTGGCCCGCGGGATTGCCGAGTGCCTGGATTACTACCGTGATATTGGCGAGCGTCGAGCTGCGCTGCCTTACGAGATCGACGGGGTGGTGTTCAAGGTCAACAACCTGGCGTCACAACGTGAGTTGGGCTTCAGGGCGCGCGAGCCGCGTTGGGCCATCGCCCACAAGTTCCCGGCAATGGAAGAGCTGACCGAGTTGCTGGATGTGGAGTTTCAGGTCGGGCGCACCGGTGCGGTAACGCCCGTGGCACGCCTCAAGCCGGTCAAGGTGGCCGGTGTGACCGTATCCAATGCAACCCTGCACAACATGGATGAAGTGGCCCGTCTGGGGCTGATGATTGGCGACACGGTGATTATTCGTCGTGCAGGGGATGTGATTCCCCAAGTGGTGCAAGTTGTGCTGGAGCGTCGTCCTGAAGATGCCCGTGCGGTGCATATTCCTGAAAGCTGCCCGGTGTGTGGCTCCCATGTCGAGCGCACGCAGCTGATCAAGCGCAGCAAAGGCCGTGAAACCATCACCGAAGGCGCGGTTTATCGTTGTGTGGGACGTCTGGCCTGCGGTGCTCAGCTCAAGCAGGCGATCATTCATTTTGTCTCGCGACGTGCGATGGACATAGAAGGCCTGGGCGAAAAAAGCGTCGAGCAGTTGGTGGACGAGGGGCTGGTGAGTTCGCCTGCCGATCTTTACACCCTGGCTTTCGAGCAGATAGTCGATCTTGAAGGCTTTGCCGAGTTGTCGAGCAAGAACCTGCTGCAGGCCATCGCCGACAGCAAGCGTCCGACATTGGCTCGCTTTATCTACGCGCTGGGTATTCCTGATGTGGGTGAAGAAACTGCCAAGGTGCTGGCGCGCTCCCTGGCCTCTCTGGAGCGGGTACAGCGTGCCCTGCCGCAAGTGCTCACCTATTTGCCTGATGTCGGGCTGGAAGTGGCGCACGAAATCCACAGCTTCTTCAGCGATGCGCATAACCAGCAGGTGATTGCTCAATTGCTGGAGCGTGGTCTGGAATTGCAGGATCAGGGCGACCTGGGTGCCGAGTTCGCGGCCAGTGCGACGCTGGGTGGTCTGATCGACAAGCTGCACATTCCTTCGGTTGGGCCGGGCGGGGCGCAAAAGCTGGCCGAGAAGTTTGGCTCGCTCGAAGGCGTGATCAATGCGGACTGGCTCGATATGCGTCAGGCATTACCTGAAAAGCAAGCCAAGGCCGTGCGTGAGTTTTTCGATCACCCTGAAAATGCCCGTCTGGCCCTCGAAGTCGAAGCGCAGCTGCGGGATTTCGGCATGCACTGGCAAAGCGAGAAAAAGGCCGTGGAAGGCTTGCCGCTGGCGGGTCAGACCTGGGTGCTGACCGGCTCGCTGGAATTGATGAGCCGGGACATTGCCAAGGACAAGCTGGAAAGCCTTGGGGCCAAGGTCTCGGGTTCGGTTTCCGGCAAGACCCATTGCGTGGTTGCGGGTCCGGGAGCGGGCTCCAAGCTGGTCAAGGCCAATGAACTTGGGCTCAAGGTGCTGGATGAAGAAGCCTTTGTGGCGTTTCTGGCCGGGAAGGGGATTTCGATCCAGTAGTTGGGTATGGGGTGTTGTGGGAGCGAGCAAGCCCGCTCCCGCAAAACGATCGGCCCCGGGGGAGAGGCTGTGTTTCAACCCGAATCCAAGTACTTGAACCCATTCATTTTTTTATTATTGCAGCAGCGGTTGTAAGTTTTTCTCAGACAGGTACAATGGCGCCGTTCGCTGCTAGGCGGATGTTGTTATGGTGACCCTATCGGTCCCCCCGCAACGATTACCCGTGAACCTGGTCAGATCCGGAAGGAAGCAGCCACAGCGGGAACATTGTGTGCCGGGGTGTGGCTGGTGGGGTTGCCTCCATTTTAAAAATCCTCAGTTCTGCAGGGTTTTAGTCAAAATCCAAATCGTGTGATCCTGTCTTCAGGCCTTCTGCTGAATTGTCGGCGCGTTGCCGTGTGTGGGTAAAACCTGTTGCGCAGAGACTGCGAGCAGTTAAAAGTGCTCATCGGATGCAATTTTGCCCTTGCTCCGCTAGCATTAGCCCCTTCCGCTTTTCAGACGCGACGGTTATCAATGAGTTATCAGGTTCTTGCACGTAAATGGCGTCCGCGCTCGTTCCGCGAAATGGTCGGCCAGACCCATGTGCTCAAGGCTCTGATCAATGCCCTGGACAGTCAGCGCCTGCACCATGCCTACCTGTTTACCGGTACCCGTGGCGTCGGCAAGACCACCATCGCGCGGATCATCGCCAAATGCCTGAACTGTGAAACAGGTATTACGTCGACTCCCTGCGGCGAGTGCTCGGTGTGTCGCGAAATCGATGAAGGGCGTTTTGTCGACCTGATCGAAATCGACGCCGCCAGCCGTACCAAGGTGGAGGACACCCGTGAACTGCTCGACAACGTGCAGTACGCACCAAGCCGTGGGCGCTTCAAGGTCTACCTGATCGACGAAGTGCACATGCTTTCCAGCCATTCGTTCAATGCGCTGCTCAAGACCCTTGAAGAACCGCCGCCCTACGTAAAATTCATTCTGGCGACCACTGATCCGCAAAAATTGCCGGCCACGATCCTGTCGCGCTGCCTGCAGTTTTCCCTGAAAAACATGACGCCCGAGCGTGTGGTCGAGCATTTGACCCACGTGCTCAGTGCTGAAAACGTGCCATTTGAAGACGACGCGCTGTGGCTGTTGGGTCGTGCAGCCGATGGTTCGATGCGCGATGCCATGAGCCTGACCGATCAGGCCATTGCATTTGGTGAAGGCAAGGTCCTGGCTGGCGATGTGCGCGCCATGCTCGGTACCCTCGACCACGGCCAGGTTTTTGACTTGCTGCACGCCTTGATCGAAGGCGATGCCCGGGCGCTGCTTGAGGCTGTGCGTCATCTGGCCGAGCAGGGTCCGGACTGGAATGGCGTGCTGTCCGAAATTCTTAACGTATTTCACCGGGTTGCCATTGCCCAGGCGTTACCCGATGGCGTCGACAATGGTCACGGCGACCGCGATCGCGTGCTGGCCCTGGCCAAGGCGCTGCCGGCCGAAGACGTCCAGTTTTATTACCAGATGGGCCTGATTGGCCGGCGTGATTTGCCGCTGGCGCCAGACCCGCGTGGTGGCTTTGAAATGGTCATGCTGCGAATGCTGGCCTTCCGCCCGGCAGATACCGGCAATGCGCCGAGTCAGCCGCTAAAGCCAGTGGGGATCAGCCAGGCCACAGTTGATTCCGCCCAAACCCTAGCGGCTGCAACACCTGTTGCGCCAGTAGTCATTGCGCCTGCTGTTGCGCCCACGCCGGTTGTCGAGGTTGCAGAGCCCGTGATCGCTCCTGCGACTGTGGAGCCTCCCAAGGCGCCTGCCGTGCCAGAAAAGGACTTGCCCTGGAACGAGCCGTCAGTACCGGTGATCGAGGTCGAGGCTGCGCCTGAGTCGGTGCTGGACACCGTCGGTGAGCCGCCCGAGTTGCCGCCGATGCCCCTGCCTACGCCAGACAGCGTTGTGCCGGATGCGCCGCAGTGGAGCGAGGAGTCCATCCCCGAGCCGACTCCGGAACAGGTTGATGCGGCACTGTCGGGTATGGATCGCGACGATGAGCCGCCGCTGGACGAAGACTATATCGAGCCGGACATGGATTCGGCGGCCTACAGCTACCTTGACGAACTGGCCAGCGAGCATGCGGCCGAGCCATCTCCGGAGCCCGAGCCGTTACCTGCGGCCATGCCTGCCACCGGGCTGGCCCTTGAATGGCTGAACATGTTCCCCAAATTACCGGTATCGGGCATGACCGCCAGCATTGGCGCCAATTGCACCTTGATCGCCGTTGACGGGGATGACTGGTTGTTGCATCTGGATCCGGCTCACAGTGCGCTGTTTAACTTGACCCAGCAGCGCCGACTCAACGAGGCGTTGAACCAGTACACTCAACGCACGCTCAAAGTGACTATCGAACTGGTCAAGCCGGAACAGGAAACCCCGGCCCAGGCTGCTTCGCGTTTTCGTGCAGAGCGTCAGCGACTGGCAGAGGAGTCGATCTATGCGGATCCGCTGATCCAGCAAATGATCGAACAGTTCGGTGCGGCAGTGAGGGAAGATACGATTCAACCTGTCGATGTTGCGCAGGCCCAGGCTTAGTAACGCCAGGGTAAAAACTCACAGCCCGCAGTCGTTTTGATTGCGGGAGCATTGTCCAAATAACGTTTGAGGTGATTCCCATGATGAAAGGTGGCATGGCCGGCCTGATGAAGCAGGCGCAGCAGATGCAGGAAAAAATGGCCAAGATGCAGGAAGAACTGGCCAATGCAGAAGTCACCGGCAAGGCCGGCGGCGATATGGTGACTGTGGTCATGACCGGTCGTCACGACATCAAGCGTGTCAGCATTGATCCGGCCCTGCTTGAAGGCGTCAGCGAAGACGACCGTGAAGTGCTGGAGGATCTGTTCGCCGCTGCGGTCAACGACGCCGTGCGCAAGATCGAAGCCAACAGCCAGGACAAAATGTCTGGCGTGACCGCTGGCATGCAACTGCCGCCGGGCATGAAGCTGCCGTTCTAAAGCGCTCCTGAATGCCAGGCCCTGAGCCTGGCATTTTTTTGCCTTTTTTACGGGCATTTGACGTCATCCCGCACCGCGGGTATAAACCGCGTCTCGTTGTTTTGTCGGACCTTTCCCTATGAGCTTCAGCCCCCTGATTCGCCAACTGATCGATGCCTTGCGTACCTTGCCGGGTGTAGGTCAAAAGACCGCGCAGCGCATGGCTCTGCAATTGCTTGAGCGTGATCGCAGCGGCGGCTCGCGTCTGGCGCTGGCCTTGACCCAGGCGATGGAAGGCGTGGGGCATTGCCGTCTGTGCAGAACCCTCACCGAAGACGATCTGTGCCCCCAGTGTGCCGACGTGCGCCGTGATGACACCTTGCTGTGTGTGGTCGAGGGCCCGATGGACGTGTATGCCGTGGAGCAGACCGGCTATCGCGGACGTTACTTCGTGCTCAAGGGCCACTTGTCACCGCTGGATGGCCTGGGGCCAGAGGCCATTGGCATTCCGCAATTAATGACCCGCATTGCTGAGCAGGGCACCTTTGCAGAAGTGATCCTGGCGACCAATCCCACGGTCGAAGGGGAAGCTACTGCACATTACATTGCTCAACTGCTCAGCAATAAAGGCCTGATCGCTTCGCGTATCGCTCATGGTGTGCCGTTGGGAGGCGAGCTTGAGCTGGTCGATGGCGGCACCCTGGCTCATTCGTTCTCGGGGCGTCGACCGATTACGCTCTGACTGGGATTGCCGGGGGGTGACGCCTGTGGGAGCCAGCCTGCTCCCACGGGTGAAGTGTCGGTATTACTCGGTCAACGAAAATTCGGTCAGGCAGAATGTCGGTATACCCAGATCCTGCAGGCGCTGCGAGCCACCCAGCTCAGGCAGGTCAATGATCGCTGCCGCTTCGAATACCTGGGCGCCCATGCGGCGAACCAGGTTGGCCGCGGCGATCAGGGTGCCGCCAGTGGCGATCAAGTCATCGACGATCAGCAACGAGTCGCCTTCGCACAAGCTGTCGGCGTGAACCTCCAGAAACGCTTCGCCATATTCCGTCTGATAGCCTTCGGCCAATACGTCAGCGGGCAATTTGCCTTGTTTGCGAAACAGGATCAGCGGTTTGTTGAGCTGGTGAGCCAGTACCGAGCCAATCAGAAAGCCGCGGGCATCCATGGCGCCGATGTGGCTGAAGTCAGCCTCGACGTAGCGCTCGATAAAGCGGTCGGCGATTTCGCGCATGGCGCGGGGCGATTGGTAGAGCGGGGTGATGTCGCGAAAGATGACGCCCGGCTTGGGGAAATCAATTACCGGGCGGATCAGGGATTTGAGGCAAAAGTCGTCGAAGACCATATCAGGTGTCCTGGCGTGCGTTAAGCGCGCCAGTATAACCTTTCAAGCCGTTTTAGACTTCCAGTGAACCACCCGCCAGGGCGCACAACTTGATCGGATCAAGGATATGCACTTCTTTACCTTCGGCCGTGATCAGCTGATTTTCCTGCAGGCGTGTGAATACGCGGGACACGGTCTCTACAGCCAGGCCCAGGTAGTTGCCGATTTCGTTGCGCGACATGCTCAGGCGGTATTGATTGGCCGAGAAACCACGGGCGCGGAAGCGGGCTGACAGGTTGACCAGAAAGGTGGCGATACGTTCGTCGGCCGTCTTTTTCGACAGCAACAGCATCATTTGCTGATCGTCGCGAATTTCGCGGCTCATCACACGCATCAGCTGGCGGCGAAGCTGGGGCAGTTGCACGGAAAGTTCGTCCAGGCGCTCGAACGGGATTTCGCACACGGGAGTGGTTTCCAGCGCTTGAGCCGATACAGGGTAGGTTTCCGTGTCCATCCCGGAAAGGCCGACCAGTTCGCTTGGCAGGTGGAAGCCGGTAATTTGCTCCTCACCGTTGTCGCTCAGGCTGAATGTTTTCAATGCGCCAGAACGGACGGCGTAGACCGAGCCAAACGTGTCGCCTTGGCGAAACAAAAACTCGCCTTTTTTCAGTGGACGCCCGCGCTTGACGATTTCTTCCAGCGCGTCCATGTCTTCCAGGTCCAACGAAAGTGGCAGGCAGAGAGGTGCCAGGCTGCAGTCCTTGCAGTGGGCCTGGTTATGAGCGCGCACTTTTACTGGCTCGGGCATTTCTTAAATCCTTGTAGGAAAACACACATAAGATGCAAGGGTACCCCAGTGCGGGAGGCTAGGCCAGCCGCACCACACCGGTGCATTCATCTCATGCTGTAGAGGTCGTGTTCGCGACCTTAAATCACCCGCGAATATCGCTGGC
This sequence comes from Pseudomonas sp. NKUCC02_KPG, assembly GCF_019345465.1. Classification (GTDB taxonomy): domain Bacteria; phylum Pseudomonadota; class Gammaproteobacteria; order Pseudomonadales; family Pseudomonadaceae; genus Aquipseudomonas. The sequence goes on along the minus strand of NZ_JAHKRC010000004.1, from coordinate 113,147 downwards.
GGGTTTGCTGTTCCAGGTAGGCATCGAACACCATGCACACTGAGCGCACCAGTAACCGTCCGGCAGGCAATACGGTCAATTGCCGCTCGTCCAGAGCAATCAGCCCGTCAGCCGCCATGGTTTTGAGCGTCGGCCATTGAGGTGCGAAATATCCACGGAAGTCGATATTGAACGCCTGCTCGATGTCTGCGAATGGCAGGTGCAAATTGCAGATGATCTGCTGGATGACTGCCCGGCGGATGCGATCGTCCTGATTGCACAGCAGGCCACGGTGGGTGGCGAGCTGGTCGCTGGCCAGGGTGTGCTGATAGCTCGCCAGGTCGCTGTCGTTCTGGCAATAAAGATCACCAATCTGGCTGATGGCCGAGACGCCAAGCCCGATCAGGTCGCAATGACCGTGGGTGGTGTAGCCCTGAAAGTTGCGCTGCAGAGTTGACTCTTCCTGGGCAATTGCCAGTTCATCGTCCGGCAGCGCGAAGTGATCCATGCCGATGTAGCGATATCCGGCGCCCGTCAGTTGCTCGATGGTGCGCTCCAGCATCTGCAGTTTCGCGGCAGGCGAGGGCAGGTCGTTAGTATTGATCCGGCGCTGAGGCATGAAACGTTCAGGCAAGTGGGCATAGTTGAACACTGACAGGCGATCCGGCTGCAAGCTGATCACTTCGTCAACGGTTCGCGCAAAGGCCTCGGGGGTTTGCTTGGGCAAACCGTAGATCAGGTCGATATTGATCGAGCGAAACTGCAGGGTGCGTGCTGCATCGATCACTGCCCGTGTTTCTTCCAGGCTTTGCAGGCGATTGACGGCACGCTGTACGTCTGGATCGAGGTCTTGCAGGCCGATACTGACCCGGTTGAAGCCCAGTTCACGCAACAGGCCCATGGTCGACCAGTCGGCTTCCCGCGGGTCGATTTCAATGCCGTAATCACCTGAGTCGTCGTCCAGCAGATTGAAGTGCTGACGCAGCGTGGCCATCAAATGGCGTAATTCGTCGTGACTGAGGAAAGTAGGCGTGCCGCCACCAAAGTGCAGTTGCTCGACCTTTTGTTTTGGGTCGAGGTGACAGGCAATCATCTGGATTTCTTGCTCAAGCCTTTGCAGGTAGGGCTGTGCCCGGCCACGGTCTTTGGTGATGACCTTGTTGCAGGCGCAGTAATAGCAAATGTTGGCGCAGAACGGCACGTGTACATACAGCGACAGCGGGCGCAGTGCCTTGCGGCTTTCGCGCAGGGCGTGCAGCAGGTCGAACGGGCTGACCTGATTGTTGAACTGCATCGCTGTCGGATACGAGGTGTAGCGCGGACCCGCCAGATCGTAGCGGCGGATCAAATCTGGGTCCCAACGAATGGCGTCGAGCATGCGGGCATTCCCCTGGGATGGCTGGCAATGCACAGGAGTCTAGGCGGTGAGTCGATGTTGCATCTTGATTTGCATCAAGGGCTGTGATTTGGCTTATTCCCTGTAGTCGCTGCCGCAGGCTGCGATAAGGACAGCAGGGCCTTCAAAAACCAGGCCTGCTACGCAGTCCATCGCAGCCTGCGGCAGCGACTACAAGGTGCTTGATTTAATGCCCCATCAACCAATGCTGATGCGGGCCGGGCAGGGTCCAGATGCCGAACAGGATGACCAGCAGCCCTCCGGTCATGCGCACGCTGCGTTTACGCAGCAATGCAGTCACCCGCTCGGCAGCCAGGCCGGTGGCCAGCAGTACGGGCCAGGTGCCCAGGCCAAACGCAAGCATCAGCAATGCACTGTCGATCGCGCTGCCCTGGCTGGCTGACCAGATCAATGTGCTGTACACCAATCCGCAGGGTAGCCAGCCCCAGAGCGCACCCAGCAGCAATGCCCGCGGCAGGCTCGAGACGGGTAACAAGCGGGTGGCCACGGGCTGGATATGCCGCCACAGGCCGCGCCCCAGGCTCTCAATCCGGGTCAGTCCGCTCCACCAGCCAGCCAGGTACAGGCCCATGCAAATCAGCAGTAGCCCGGCCAGGATGCGCATGAACATGGCTGCGGGGCTGTTGGCCACTGCCCAGCCTGCCATCCCCAGCAGCAGTCCAGCCGTGGCATAGCTGAGAATTCGCCCAAGGTTGTAGGCCAGCAACAACCTGAAGCGTCGGCTGCGCTGCTCTTTGGGGATGGCAAGGGTCAGCGCACCCATCAGGCCGCCACACATGCCCAGGCAATGCCCGCCGCCGAGCAGGCCCAAAATGACGGCCGAGACCAGCAGTGGCGCCAACTCAAGCATGGGGGGGCGTTTTTTTGTCGGTGTCGGTGATCGACTCCGGATGCTGGTTCCTGGCTTCTTCGACCGCTGCGGTGTGTTGCGGGTCCTGGTCGTCGAACAGGATGCTGTGGGCCGGGCTGTCCAGATCGTCGTACTGGCCGCTGTCCACGGCCCAGAAAAAGATGTAGATGGCGATGGCGACAATCAGCAAGGCCGCAGGAATCATGACGTATAGCGCTGGCATATAGGCTCCAGGCAACCGGTCAGGCCGGAAGCGGGCGGGTGTGTGGCGTGGCACAGGCAGGTGCGACGCCAGGCGTGCGCGTCAGGCGCAAGGCATTGAGCACCACGGTCAACGAGCTGACCGACATGCCGATGGCGGCCCAGATCGGCGTGATCCAGCCCAGTGCGGCAAATGGCAGCATAAGCCCATTGTACAGGCCAGCCCACAACAGGTTCTCGATGATCACGCGGCGAGTGCGTCCTGCCAGGCTGAAGGCTTGTACCAGGGCGCCCAGGCGATTGGAGAGCAGTACTGCATCGGCACTGGTCTTGGCCAGGTCCGTGGCCGACCCCATTGCCACGCTGATATCGGCAGCGGCGAGTACCGGGACATCGTTGACCCCGTCACCCAGCATCAGCACCTTGCGCCCCTTCGCATGCAGCTGTTGCAATATTTGCAGCTTGTCGTCCGGGCGCAATCCGCCCCGGGCTTCGTCGATACCCAGTTCGGCGGCTACGCTGGCGACCATCGGCGAGCTGTCTCCCGAGAGCAGCAGCGTCCGCCAGCCTCGTGCCTTGCACGCGGCCAGCAACGCGGGGGCATCCTCGCGCAGGCGGTCATCCAGAACAAACCAGGCCAGAGCGCCCTCGGCATTACCCAGCAATAGCCATTGCCCGGGTTCATCCGGCATGGTCGGGACCTGGCACTGGCTCAGCTCGCAGACAAAACCCGGCTGACCGATGCGTAAATGCTGTTCCCCAACCCGTCCTTCAAGGCCCAGGCCCGGAGTGCTGTGGACTTCCTCTGCGGCTTGCGGGGCACGGCCAAAAGCGCGGGCAATGGGGTGTTCGGAGCGGTTTTCGAGGGCTGCCGCGAGGGCCAGGCACTGATCGCTGTCCAGGTCGCTCAAGGGGCGAATGGCCCGCAGCGCCAGGCGACCTTCCGTCAGTGTGCCGGTCTTGTCGAAAATCACGGTGTCGATCTGGTTGAGTCCCTCGATCACATGGCCGCGGGTCAGCAGTAGACCCAGTTTGTGCAGCGTGCCGGTTGCGGCAGTGAGTGCAGTGGGGGTTGCGAGGGACAGAGCGCAAGGGCAGGTAGCCACCAACATCGCCAGGACAATCCAGAAGGCCCGCGATGGATCCAGTTGCCACCACAGCAAGCCGATACCGGCCGCTGCGATCAACGAGAACAGCAAGAACCATTGCGCGGCCCTGTCGGCAATTTCGGCCAGGCGCGGTTTTTCGCTTTGAGCGCGATCCAGCAACCGCACGATGGCGGACAGGCGGGTGTCCTGGCCGAGGGCCATGACTTCAATGGTCAGGGCGCCTTCGACATTCAGGGTGCCCGCCGTCACGGCGTCGCCGATACAGCGGGGTTGAGGCAGATACTCGCCGGTCAGCAGGGATTCATCGATGCTTGATTGGCCATCAAGAATTTTGCCGTCTGCCGGAAGGATCGCGCCGGGGTGGACCAGTACCTTGTCGCCGACTTTAAGCTCGGTCAGCAGGATGCGCTCGCTTTGGCCGTCGTCAGTCAGGCGCAGGCAGGAGGCGGGTAGCAGGTTGACCAGTTGTGCGGTGGCGGCAGCAGTGCGCTCGCGTGCACGGCGCTCGAGGTAGCGCCCGGCCAGCAAGAACAGGGCAAACATGCCGACCGCGTCGAAATACAGCTCGCCGACGCCGGTGATGGCGGTCCAGATTCCGGCGATGTAGGCCCCGCCGATGGCCAGGGATACCGACACATCCATGGTCAGATGGCGGGTGCGCAGGTCGCGCATGGCACCTTTGAAGAAGGGGGCACAGCTGTAGAACACAATGGGGGTGGTCAGAAACAGCGCAACCCAGCGCAGGATGGTGTGCATCTCGGGGCTGAGGTCGATATTGAATTCGGGCCAGGTGGCCATCGTTGCCATCATTGCCTGAAACCACAGCAGCCCGGCGACACCCAGTTGGCGCAGGGCCAGGCGGTTTTCGCGGGCCAGTTGTTCAGTGGCGCGATCGGCCTGGTAAGGGTGTGCGGCATAACCGATATGACGCAGTTCGCTCAGGATGGCGCTCAGCTCCAGTTGGTCCGTGTCCCAGCTTACATGCAGTCGATGGTTGGACAGATTGAGCCGGGCTTCGCTCACGGCAGGCAGGCTTCGCAGGTGTTTCTCAATCAGCCAGCCACAGGCAGCGCAGCTGATGCCTTCGATCAGCAGGGTGGTTTGGGCCTGCTCACCCTCGTGCCGCACAAAGGGTTCTTGCACGTCGGGGCGGTCATACAGTGCCAGTTCTTCTACCAGTTGCACGGGCAGGGCGTCAGGGTTGGCTGACGCTTCGCTGCGGTGCTGGTAGTAGCTTTCGAGGCCGCCCGCCACGATGGCCTCAGCCACCGCCTGGCAGCCCGGGCAGCAGAACTCGCGAACTTCGCCCAGGACAACGGCGGTAAACCGGCTGCCCGGCGGAACGGGCAGGGCGCAGTGATAGCAGGGTACGGGAGAGGTCATGGCGGTCTATCGCGATATGGTGTCGCCGGGAAATACGTCGTCGCGATCAAGTCCACTGCCATAGCGGTGGCGGCGGGCTTGATCGCGAAGAGGTTACTTCTTGTTGTGGTCTTCAGCGCCTTGCAGCGGCTCGTCGCCCAGCAGCAGGTCCTTGTCGTGGCCGACCAGTTCTTCTTCAAACAGGCGCCACGTATGGCCGTCTTCAACGCCCATCAACTCGACGAAGCGGCGACCTTCGATCTTGTCATCCAGTTGGCCGATGTAGCGCCCTGGCTCCGAAGCGCTCTGGCTCAGGCTGATTTTGCGGTCTTTTTCGGGCTGGGTCGGGGAGATCAGGTTCAGTTCCAGAACCTGGGGCTTGCTGTTGCCTTCCAGCAGCAGCACCACTTCGCCGGTCATCTCGTCCAGACGCAGCCTGGCTTTGAGTTGCAGGGTCTGGCCCAGCAATTCACGGTCAAGGGAGCGGTTGATGCCTTTGCCGGCCTCGTAGTAATTGTCGTTAACCAGGTGGTCCGGGTTGTTCACGGCAATGGTGACCATCGACAGGGTCAGGGTCACCGAACAGGCGAGGATGGCAATGATGATCCAGGGCCAAATATGCTTGTACCAGGGGCTGGAGGCTTTTGCTGCGGGCATGTCGAATTCTCTTATCTGATTTGTGGGCCGATGAATCGGCTCTTGGCTTTAACGTTGATGTCGTTGTTGTCGGCATCCTTGAGGATGAAGAACACCTCGTTGGTACTGGATGGCAGCTTCTCGGGGGCAATCGACAGTTCGACCGGCAGGCTGACGATATCGCCGGCCGCGACCTTGATTTCGCGTTTGCCTTGCAGCTTGAGGTCGGGCAGGCCGGTGGCGTCCAGCACGTAGGTATGGTCTTGCTGATCCTTGTTCATGATCTTGAGGCTGTAGACGTTTTCGATGCGGCCTTCAGCGTTTTCGCGGTAGAGCACGCGGTCTTTGCTGACGTCGAAACCGACCAGTGTGCGGGTAAAGAAGGCGGCTGCCAGCAACCCCATCATGGTCAGCAATACCAGGGCGTAACCAATCAGACGCGGGCGCAGCTTCTGGGTTTTCTGGCCTGAAAGGTTGTGTTCGGTGGTGTAGCTGATCAGGCCGCGGGGGTAGTTCATTTTGTCCATGATGCTGTCGCAGGCGTCGATACACGCGGCGCAGCCGATGCACTCGATCTGCAGGCCGTCCCGTATATCAATCCCGGTGGGGCATACCTGCACGCACATGGTGCAGTCAATGCAATCGCCCAGGCCTTGAGCCTTGTAGTCCGCATCTTTTTTGCGTGGCCCGCGGAGTTCGCCGCGACGGGGGTCGTATGAAACGATCAGGGTGTCTTTATCAAACATCACGCTCTGGAAGCGAGCGTACGGGCACATGTAAATGCACACCTGCTCACGCAGCCAGCCCGCGTTTCCGTAGGTTGCGAGGGTGAAGAAGCCGACCCAGAAGTACGCCCAGCCATCGGCCTGGCCGGTAAAGAAGTCGATGACCAGTTCACGAATCGGCGAGAAGTAACCGACAAAGGTCATGCCGGTGACAAAGCCGATCAACAGCCACAGGCTGTGCTTGCTCAGCTTGCGCAGGAACTTGTTGGCGCTCATCGGCGCCTTGTCGAGCTTGATGCGTTGGTTACGGTCGCCTTCGGTGACCTTTTCGCACCACATGAATACCCAGGTCCAGACGCTTTGCGGGCAGGTGTAGCCGCACCACACACGCCCGGCGTAAACGGTAATAAAAAACAGGCCAAAGGCGGCGACGATCAGCAGTCCGGACAGGAGGATGAAATCCTGTGGCCAGAAAGTGGCACCAAAAATAAAGAATTTACGCTCGGGAAGGTTCCACCAGACAGCCTGGTGGCCGCCCCAGTTGAGCCACACCGTGCCGAAATACAGCAGAAACAGGAGGGCGCCGCCACCAATGCGCAGGTTGCGGAAAAGGCCGGTGAAGGCACGGGTGTAGATTTTTTCCCGGGCTGCGTACAGATCGGTGCTTTCAGTGGTTTTTTTGCCAGGCGGAGTGACGTCGTGTACAGGAATCTGATTGCTCATTAGTGCGTCCCACGGCAGTGGAAAATGCCTCGGTCAGTACATGCCGACCGCGGTCAGAAGGTGTTGCAGTAACGTAATGATACGCCTGTGACTCTAGCTCAAGGGTGCGACCTTTGGTCGCGTTCCGGAAAAGAAGAAGTTGGTATAGGAGTTGTAACAAGTCATGACATGGATCAATTGACTTAAGGCAGTGGGTGAGTTGCGCGCAGCCTTGAATCAGATTTCCCAAGGGTTGAGCAGGGAGGCACCGCTGAAGGCGAAATCCTTCGTGTTGCGGGTGACGACGGTCATGTCGTGAACCAATGCCGTGGCAGCGATCAGGGCATCACTCTCATTGCTGCGGTCAGGGACGTGGAGGCGGGCACATCGTCGGGCAACGCTGCCATCCACTGACAGAACGCGTCCGGCAAAGGCAGGGATGACATGGTTGTCCAGCCAGTTGCGCAACGGTACGGCTTGCGCAGGGTCGCGCCGCTCCAGGCGAAGGATGCCGGTTTCGATTTCAAGCAGGCTAATCGCCGAGATGTACAGCCTGTAGGCCGGGACAGTGCTGGCCCAGGCCACCACGCCGGGATTGGCCTGGGGTTTGCGCAGTTCAGAGATGACGTTGGTATCGAGCAGGAACATTAGAAGTCCACTGGGCGCGGCGTGATGATTGCGCGTTCGGGTTCGAATTCAACCGCTGGCTCCGGCATGACGAGCAGGTCGACGATGCTGGCGTTCAGTCCGGTCAGTCGTTGGTACTCTTCCATGCATAGCAGTACATGGGCGGGACGACCACGATCGGTGATGTAAACCGGCCCATTCTGGGCTGCTTTTTTGGCACCACTTGTGTCCTGGTTGAAATCGCGGCTTGAAATGGTCGTGATGGACATGGGCTGCTGCTCCCCTGAAAATACAATGTAGAAACGTTACTACCTTTTGGGCGGGCGCTGCAACAGCTTGCCGGATCCTGAAACAAAATGGCCCCGCCAACTCTCGTCGGCGGGGCCATTTTTTGCTGCATTCAGACGTCTGCGTTATTCGTCTGTCTTGGCTTCATCGCCATGGGACAGGCTGTAAACGTAGGCGGCCAGCAAGTGAACCTTGTCGTTTCCTTGCAGGTCAGCCTGTGCAGGCATCTGGCCCTGACGGCCGTAACGGATGGTCTGCTGCAGTTGAGCGAAGCTCGAACCGTAGATGAACGCCCCGGGGTGAGTCAGGTTCGGTGCACCCATCAGCGGGTTACCTTTACCTTCCGGACCGTGGCACACCGCACAGTTGGTAGCGAAAAGCTCCTTGCCCTTGGCAGGGTCGGCTTTCGCACCTTCCGGCAATTTACGGCCATCCAGACTGGTCAGTACGTAGGCAGCTACGTCGCTGACGCCTTGCTCGCCAATCACTTCGGACCAGCCCGGCATGACGGCGTGACGGCCGGCCATGATGGTGGTCTTGATGTCGGCAGGCGTACCGCCCCAGCGCCAGTCGGCGTCGGTCAGGTTCGGGAAGCCGTAGGCGCCCTTGGCGTCGGAGCCGTGGCACACCGAGCAGTTGGACGCGAACAGACGGCCGCCCATTTTCAGTGCTTGCGGATCCTTGGCGACTTCTTCAATGGGCATCGCAGCGAACTTGGCGAAGATCGGGCCAAATTTGGCGTCCGATTTGGCCATTTCCTTTTCCCACTCGTGAACGCCGGTCCAGCCGGTCTGACCATTGGCAAACTGGGTTTGCTCTTTGGTGTCCAGGTACTGGTAGCCCGGCAGCAGGCCTTTCCAGTTACCCAGGCCCGGGTACAGAACGAGGTATCCGAGGGCGAAAATGACGGTGCCGACAAACAGCATGAACCACCATTTAGGCATTGGGTTGTCGTACTCTTCGATCCCGTCGTAAGCATGCCCGACTTTCTCGTCGGTCTGCTCGCTGCGCTGGCCCTTGCGGGTGGCCAGCAACAGCCAGGTCAAGGCGAAGATGGTACCCAGAGTGAGGACTGTAACGTACAGACTCCAGAACGTAGTCATTCTTTGTTACTCCTAGAAGCTTGCTCTTGCTCGACGTGCTTGATGGCTTCGGGATCATCCTTGAACGGCAGCAAGGTAGCGTCGTCAAATTCTGACTTGCGTCGCGGGCTGAATACCCACAAGGCCAAACCGATAAAAGCCACCATCACAACGACAGTGCCCAGGCCACGAATCATCCCGATATCCATTCAGATCACCGTTTGCTTTTGATGATGGTGCCCAAGCCCTGGAGGTAAGCCACCAGTGCGTCCATTTCAGTTTTGCCCTTCACAGCATCCTTGGCACCGGCGATGTCTTCGTCGGTGTAAGGAACGCCGAGCTCGCGCAAGACTTCCATTTTTTTCGCGGTGTCCTTGCCGTCCAGCTTGCGCTCTACGAGGAACGGGTACGCCGGCATGATCGACTCGGGCACAACGTTGCGCGGGTTGTACAAATGCGCACGCTGCCAGTCATCGGAGTAGCGGCCGCCAACGCGGGCCAGGTCCGGACCGGTACGCTTGGAGCCCCACAGGAACGGGTGGTCCCAGACGCTTTCACCGGCAACCGAGTAGTGACCGTAACGTTCGGTTTCGGCACGGAACGGACGGATCATCTGCGAGTGGCAGCCGACACAGCCGTTGGCGATATAGATATCACGGCCTTCCAGTTCCAGCGCGGTGCGTGGCTTCATGCCCTCGACCGGAGTGTTGGTCACGTCCTGGAAGAACAGCGGAACGATTTGGGTCAGGCCGCCAATGCTCACGGCGATGACCATGAAGAAAGCCATCAGGCCAATATTCTTCTCGATTGTATCGTGCTTGATCATCAGTGAGCTCCAACTACAGCAATCTTGCTCGCCGCTTCAGCTTCTGCCGGGTTCGAGGCACGCACGGTGCGGAACACGTTGTAGGCCATGAACAGCATGCCGCTGGCGAAAATGGCACCGCCCAGGGCGCGAACGATAAAGCCGGGGTGACTGGCTTGCAGTGCTTCCACGAACGAGTAGGTCAGCGTCCCGTCGTCGTTGATTGCACGCCACATCAGGCCCTGTGTGATGCCGTTGACCCACATCGAAGCGATGTAAAGCACGGTACCGATTGTTGCCAGCCAGAAGTGCACGTTGATCAGGCCGGTGCTGTACATCTGCTTTTGGCCATAGACTTTCGGGATCATGTGGTACATGGCGCCGATCGAAATCATCGCAACCCAGCCCAGTGCACCGGCATGTACGTGGCCGATGGTCCAGTCGGTGTAGTGCGACAGCGCGTTGACGGTCTTGATTGCCATCATCGGGCCTTCGAAGGTCGACATGCCGTAGAAGGCCAGGGACACAACGAGGAAGCGCAGGATCGGGTCCGTGCGCAACTTATGCCATGCGCCAGAGAGGGTCATCATGCCGTTGATCATGCCGCCCCAGCTTGGAGCCAGCAGGATGATCGACATTGCCATGCCCAGCGACTGGGCCCAGTCCGGCAGAGCGGTGTAGTGCAAGTGGTGCGGACCTGCCCAGATATAGAGGGTGATCAGCGCCCAGAAGTGCACGATGGACAGGCGATACGAGTAGATCGGGCGCTCGGCCTGTTTCGGCACGAAGTAGTACATCATGCCCAGGAAGCCAGTCGTCAGGAAGAAACCTACCGCGTTGTGGCCATACCACCACTGGATCATGGCGTCTGTCGCACCGGCGTATGCCGAGTAAGACTTGAAGAAGCTCACTGGCAGGGAGGCGTGGTTGACGATGTGCAGCATTGCCGTCACGAGAATGAAGGCGCCGTAGAACCAGTTGCCGACATAGATATGCTTGGTTTTACGCTTGGTAATGGTTCCGAAGAACACAATGGCGTAGACCACCCAGACGATCGCCAGCAGGACTGCCAAAGGCAATTCCAGCTCTGCGTATTCTTTGCTCGTGGTGTAACCCATCGGCAACGTGATGATCGCGCCGATGATCACTGCCTGCCAACCCCAGAAGGTAAACGAGGCGAGCGTGTCGGAGATCAGTCGCGTTTGGCAGGTGCGCTGCACGACGTAGTAAGAGGTGCCAAACAATGCACAGCCACCAAAGGCAAAGATCACAAGGTTGGTATGCAGGGGGCGAAGACGGCCGAAGGTCGTCCATTCAAGGCCAAGGTTCAATTCAGGCCACACAAGCTGTGACGCGATGAAAACCCCGAGCCCCATGCCAAGGATCCCCCAGACCACCGTCATGATGGCGAACTGGCGGACTACCTTATAGTTATAAGCAGTCGGACTGATTGCTGTGCTCATTCTAAGGTTCCACGGTTTAGGTGTTTTATTAGGATAAAAATCGGTCGCAAGTATGTATAAAGCGTAGGGGTATTGCAACGAAGCATGACCCCGGTCAATGCTTTCCAAGGCTTATTCTGCGGCCTTTCCATGCGGGGAGTAAGGTCAAACGGACCTCTCTAAAATGCCGCGCGGAGGGCAAAACCGAAGGGGGAGAAGCGGGCAGGTTCAAGTGGGGGTAAGGCATGGCGAGAGCATGGCGAACTTCGCAATGGACGACAGCCGTTGTAAACCCACTAGTGTGGCCCGTAACAGTGCCCTTCAACTTACCGATTAATTTCACTTGACGTAGAGCCGGGAAAATCCCGATCACGCAAGACAAGAGCTTAGTCCTGAATGGCGGGAGAGCAATAACGGACTAGAAAGAGGTGCGACACTTGGTCGCGCTTTGAGGCGGGAACTGCCGCACCAAAATGATGCGGCAGGAAATGTCTGGTAATTATTCGGCTGTTTTTTCCTCTTGATTACCATGTGACAAGCTGAACACGTATGCCGCCAGTAACTGCACCTTGTCGTTGCCCAGCAACTCGTTTTGCGCAGGCATGTGACCCTGGCGACCGTGGCGAATGGTTTGCTGCAATTGCGCCAGGCTGGTGCCGTAGATAAAGCCCGCAGGTTGGGTCAGGTCCGGCGCCCCCATCAGCTGCATGCCCTTGCCGTTTGCCCCGTGGCAAGCCACGCAAGTGGTGTCATAGGCTTGCTTGCCCGCCGCCAGATCCACCGAAGTGTCTTGCGGCAAAGGCAGGCCCGCCAGGTCGTGACGCACGTAGGCGGCAACGTTCTTGACCCCGGCTTCGCCCAATACTTCACCCCAGGCCGGCATCGCGGCAATACGTCCGCCCATGATGGTGGCCTTGATGGTGTCGGCATCGCCGCCCCAGCGCCAGGTGTTGTCGGCCAGATTCGGGAAGCCGAAAGCGCCTTTGGCGTCCGAGCCGTGACACACCGAGCAGTTGGAGGCAAACAGGCGTCCCCCCATTTTCAGTGCGGCCGGATCCTGCGCGACTTGCTCCACCGGCATGGCAGCGTATTTGGCGAAGATCGGCCCGAACCTGGCATCCGCCTTGTCCATTTCCTTCTGCCATTCATTGGCGCCGGTCCAGCCATTTTCATAACCGGGCAGCAGGCCTTTCCAGTTGCCCAGGCCCGGGTAAAGGATCAAGTACCCCACCGCAAACACCAGCGTGCCGACGAACAACATGAACCACCATTGCGGCAGCGGGTTGTCATACTCCTCGATGCCGTCGAAGCTGTGGCCCATGGTCTCGACGGTATCGCTCTTGGTTTCGCCCTTGCGCGTACTGACCAGCAGCCAGGTCAGGCCGATCAACGTGCCAATGGTCAGCACGCATATATAAAGACTCCAGAAGGTGGTCATGCTTTGTTACTCCTAGACGCTTGTTCTTGCTCGACGTGTTGAATCGCCTCTGGATCGTCCTTGAATGGCAGTAAGGTCGCGTCTTCAAACTCCGATTTGCGTCGCGGGCTGAACACCCACAACGCCAGACCGATAAACGCCACGGCCACCACCACGGTGCCCAGGCCGCGAATCATTCCACTACTCATCTCGAAGACCATGACTTACCTCTTGCTCTTGATGGCAGTGCCGAGCACTTGCAGATAGGCCACCAACGCGTCCATTTCGGTTTTGCCTTGCACCGACTGCTTGGCGTTGGCGATGTCTTCGTCGGTGTACGGCACGCCCAGGGTGCGCATCACTTCAAGTTTCTTTTCTGTGTGGCTGCTGTCTACCGGGGCCTCCACCAGCCACGGGTACGCTGGCATCTTCGACTCGGGCACTACGTTGCGCGGGTTGTACAAATGCGCGCGGTGCCAGTCATCGGAGTAACGGCCGCCGACACGGGCCAGGTCCGGCCCGGTGCGCTTGGAGCCCCACAGGAACGGGTGATCCCACACGCTTTCACCGGCGACCGAGTAGTGACCGTAACGCTCGGTCTCGGCGCGGAACGGGCGGATCATCTGCGAGTGACACTGCACGCAGCCTTCGCGGATATAAATGTCGCGACCTTCCAGTTGCAGCGCGGTGTAAGGCTTCATGCCCTCCACCGGGGTGTTGGTCACGTCCTCAAAGAACAAAGGGACGATTTGCGTCAGGCCACCCACGCTCACGCACAGGATCATCAGCAACAGCATCAGGCCGATATTTTTTTCAATGACTTCGTGTTTCATTGCCAACTCCTCAGGCCATCTGCGCGGCGGCTACGACTTCAGCGGGCTCGGCGTTACGCACGGTGCGCCAAGTGTTGTAAGCCATCAGCAACATGCCGCTGAAGAAGATCGCACCACCGACCAGTCGTACGACATAGCCCGGATGGCTGGCCACCAGGGTTTCGACGAAGGAGTAGGTCAGCGTTCCGTCTTCGTTGACTGCGCGCCACATCAGGCCTTGAGCAATGCCGTTGACCCACATCGACGCGATGTAGAGCACGGTGCCGATAGTGGCCAGCCAGAAGTGCGCGTTGATCAGGCCCATGCTGTACATCTGCGGGCGACCGAAGATTTTCGGGATCATGTGATACAGCGCGCCGATCGAGATCATCGCTACCCAGCCCAACGCACCGGCGTGTACGTGGCCGATGGTCCAGTCGGTGTAGTGGGAGAGGGCGTTGACGGTCTTGATCGCCATCATCGGGCCTTCAAAGGTCGACATGCCGTAGAACGCCAGTGACACAACGAGGAAGCGCAGGATCGGGTCGCTGCGCAACTTATGCCAGGCGCCCGAGAGGGTCATCATGCCGTTGATCATGCCGCCCCAGCTCGGTGCCAGCAGAATCAGCGACATCACCATGCCCAGCGACTGGGCCCAGTCCGGCAGCGCGGTGTAGTGCAAGTGGTGAGGGCCGGCCCAGATGTACAGGGTGATCAGCGCCCAGAAGTGCACGATGGACAGGCGATAGGAGTAGATCGGACGTTCGGCCTGTTTTGGCACGAAGTAGTACATCATCCCCAAAAAGCCCGCGGTCAGGAAAAAGCCCACAGCGTTATGCCCGTACCACCACTGCACCATGGCGTCAGTGGCGCCACCGTAGAGCGAGTAGGACTTGGTGAAGCTGACCGGGATTTCCAGGTTATTGACGATGTGCAAAATGGCCACGGTCACGATGAAGGCGCCGAAGAACCAGTTGCCCACGTAAATGTGCTTGGTCTTGCGCTTCATGATCGTGCCGAAGAACACGATGGCGTATGCGACCCAGACGATGGTGATCAAAATGTCGATCGGCCATTCCAGCTCGGCGTATTCCTTGGAACTGGTGTAGCCCAGCGGCAGGCTGATGGCCGCGAGCACAATCACCAGTTGCCAGCCCCAGAAGGTAAACGCCGCAATCTTGGGCGAGAACAGCGTGGCCTGGCAGGTGCGTTGCACCGAGTAGAACGAGGCGGCGAACAAGGCGCAGCCGCCGAAGGCAAAAATGACGGCGTTCGTGTGCAAAGGGCGCAGGCGCCCGAAACTGGTCCAAGGCAAATTGAAGTTGAGTTCTGGCCAGACCAACTGCGCGGCGAGAAAAACGCCGAGCCCCATACCGACGATGCCCCAAACCACCGTCATAATGGCAAATTGGCGGACCACCTTGTAGTTGTAGGCGGTACTTGTAGAAGTGTTCATGGTTCCCCATCCACGGTTCAGGCGAATACAAAGGCACGCCTGGAGTTATAGGCAGACTAAAAGCGAGGCAAGCATGGGTGTAGCAGGCAAGGTCGGTATTGACGGGGATCAATGGCTGCAGTGCGTGGAACAGCGGGGCTGGTTGTGGAATGGCGCCTGTGGAGCCTCATCCGCGACCCTGATCCTGGCTCACGGTGCGGGTGCGCCGATGGACAGCATCTGGATGGACGGTATGGCTGAGCGCCTTGCTGCACGCGGGGTGAGCGTGTTGCGCTTCGAGTTCCCATACATGGCACAACGGCGTCTCGATGGTGGCAAAAGGCCTCCAAATCAGCAGGCCAAATTGCTCGAATGCTGGCGTGAAGTGTTTAGCGAGGTGCGACGGCATGTCGCTGGGCCATTGGTCATTGGCGGCAAGTCAATGGGCGGGCGTATGGCCAGTATGCTGGCGGATGAATTGCAAGCGGATGGCCTGGTGTGCCTGGGTTATCCGTTCTACGCGAGCGGCAAACCGGAAAAACCCCGTGTGGCACACCTGGCTGAGCTCAAGACGCCCGCCTTGATCGTGCAAGGTGAGCGTGATGCCTTGGGCAATCGAGAGGCGGTGGAGGCCTACAAGCTGGCGCCTGGCATTGAAGTGCTGTGGCTGGTGTCGGGAGATCACGACCTCAAGCCGTTAAAGGCCTCGGGGTTTATCCATGAGCAGCATCTGGATGGGGCGGCAGACAAGATTGCGCATTGGTTGAGTGCCCATTGACGCCAATGCCTTGCAGGCGCTCGGACTGTAAGGTGTCAACGGTGGTTAAAAACATGGCGTTAATTCCTACAGGCTTTAAAGATAAGACTTATATGTCGGATTGCTGATTATTTTCATGCTGTGGAGCCATTGCGTAAGGTGGCTCGGCATTGTTGTTGGGCTGCGTACAAGGCTCAACAACAAGAGAATTCAATCAGATGCCTCAGTTTCCTCTAACCCGTCAATCCCTTCTTATGCTGGCTGTCAGTCAGCCACTGTTGTTCTCAAGTGTGCAGCTACAGGCAGCCGATGATGATCGTGTCGTTGCTCAAAATGGCACCCACGTCAGTGTCAGTGATATGGACATTGAAACGACAGGCGATGCCGTGTATGGCCTTGTGGCCGAGAGCGGCGCAACAGTTAACGCGCACAACATGAGTCTAGGGACCTCCGGGGGGTTCTCGTTCGGTGCCTTTATTAACGGTTACGACAGCAAACTCAACGCCACGGGTGATCTGGCAATTACCACGTCGGGTGAAAACTCTGCCGGACTGTTGGTCGGTAATTACGCCAAGGCTGATGTAGAAAAAATCGATGTGGTAACTGTCGGCGAAAGTGCCTTTGGGCTCTTTGTCGCCAGTAACGCCCAACTCAACCTTGGCTCGGGCTCCATTACGACCAGGGGGGATGACAGTATCGGGATCAGGGGCTGGCAGAGAGGCGAGTTCAAGGGTGCCAACCTGGTCATTAACACAGAGGGTAATCGTGCTTTTGGGGTCAGGGCACTGACCGAAGCCTCTGTAAACTTGCGCGGTAGTTCAATCAGCACTTTCGGGGACCAATCCGCTGGGGTTTTCGCGGGCGGTGGCTCCTCGATTGATCTAAACACAGGCTCTTCGATCACCACGTATGGAGCCGAGTCCCATGGTGCGTTCGCCAGCGGTGCCAATAGTCTGGTGAAGCTGAGCGACAGTCATGTCGAAACCTTTGGTGAAGGTTCGGCGGGTATCCAGGTTGAAGACGGCGGCCGGGTCGAACTCAATAATGCTCATGTCAAGGCCAATGGCGCCGGGGCTGTCGGGGCGCAACTCAGTGGCGGTAGCCTGGCAGTCAATGGCGGTTCAATCCAGTCGCAAAATGGGGCGGTGATTAACATCAGAGGCCAAGGCATTACGGTCGATGTTGCAGGTGCGTACCTGAGCAGCACCGATGGCCTTGTAATACAGGTTGAAGGGGCATCAGAGGCCCTGGTGACGGTGAGGAATGGCTCCACCTTGTCGGCCAACAATGGCACGGGTGAGTTGCTCGGTGTGAAGCTTGGCAGTGTGCTGGATCTCGTAGTGGATGGCAGTTTTTTACACGGCAACATGACCATTCCTGAAGGCTCTCTGGTCAATGTCCGCTTGCAGAACGGGACGCGCTTTACCGGTCAAATGGTCGATGTCCGGAGCCTGCAACTTGATGCGGGCGTCAGCTGGAACATTACGGGTGACAGCAACGTCGAGTCGCTGGTGCTTGGCGGCGGGGCGGTTAATTTCGCAGGGTTTGAAGGCTTTCACCAGTTAACCGTCGGCGAGTTGTCGGGCAATGGTGACTTTGGGCTGAAGCTGGATATAAACAACCGCCGAGCTGATTTTCTTGCGGTGGACGGTCAAGCCAGCGGCCGCCATCGGTTGAATATTCATAACAGCGGCATCGAGCCACCCGCCAGCTTTGATCCTGTGCAAGTCGTCCACACCGAAGGCGGTGACGCCGTGTTCAATGTGGTCGGCGAGCGTGTTGACCTTGGTGCTTACTCCTACGGTATAGAGCGCCTGGGCGACGACTGGTTTCTGGTCAGCGGCGGTCGTGAGGTGAGCCCTGCAACCCGAAGCGTCCAGGCATTGTTCAATAGTGCCCCAACTGTCTGGTATGGCGAGATGAGCGCCTTGCGCAGTCGTATGAATGAGGTGCGAAGCAGTGGGCAGGGCGGTGGCTGGATGCTCGGCTACGGTAACAAGCATCAGGTCGCGGGCAGCGATGGGCTGAGATACAGGCAAAACCAGGCCGGGTTTTCCCTTGGCGCGGACACTCCGCTGGACAGTAGCGACGGGGTACTGATGGTCGGCCTGCTGGCGGGGCACAGCAAGTCCGGCCTGTCGCAGGCTCGCGGTTCTGCGGGTACTGTCCAGAGCTTCTATGTGGGTGGGTACGGTACCTGGATGGGCAGTGATGGTTACTACGTCGACGGATTGCTCAAGCTCAATCAGTTTCAGAACCGCGCTGACGTCGTGATGAGTAACTCAACCAAAGCCAAAGGAACGTATCGCAATTATGGTGTCGGGGCTTCGCTGGAGGCCGGTCGCGAGGTTCAACTGACAGAGCGCCTGTTCGTCGAGCCCTTTGTTCAGGTTTCAGCGGTCGCCGTGCAGGGCAAGTCTCTCAACCTGGATAGCGGATTGCAGGCGCGCAGTGCCACGACCCGTTCACTGCTCGGTAAAGTGGGGGCCACGGTCGAGCATCGTAATCAATGGGTGAGCCCTTACGTCAAGGTGGCACTGGCTCACGAGTTTGCCCGTGACAATGAAGTCAAGGTCAATGGCAACAGCTTCAGGAATGACCTGCAGGGCACTCGGGCTGAGTTGGGTGCAGGCTTGTCTCTGTCAGTGGCCAAGGATCTGCAATTGCATGCGGATTTCGAATACATGAACGGTACGAAAATCAAGCAGCCCTGGGGTGGGAGCGTCGGTCTTCGATACGCGTTTTGATGCCGGGTGAAAGGAAAAGCCAGCGAGTGATTCGCTGGCTTTTTTGTGTCAGCGGTTAAACCGTTCCACCAGCGAGTACTGGCTGTTTACGGTCTGGCTCAGTTCTTCGCTCAACAGCGCTGAATGCTGCGCCTGTTCAGAGGTCTGGTCTGCCAGGTCGGCAATGGTGCTGATGTTACGGCTGACTTCTTCAGCTACCGCACTTTGCTCCTCGGTAGCCGCTGCGATCTGGGCAGTCATGTCGGTGATATTGGCCACCGCTTCGCTGATGCCCACCAGCGCCTTGTCGGCTTCCAGCACCCGAGCCACGCCTTCTTCAGCCTGACGGTGACCGGCGTCCATGGTTTGGACGGCAGTGGCTGCGGTCTGTTGCAGCTTTGCAATCAGGCTGTGAATTTGCCCGGTGGAAGCGCTGGTGCGTTGCGCCAGTTGGCGCACTTCGTCCGCCACCACGGCAAAGCCACGGCCCATTTCACCGGCTCGCGCCGCTTCGATGGCTGCGTTCAGGGCCAGCAGGTTGGTCTGGTCGGCAATGCCTTTGATCACGTCAACCACGCCGCCGATTTCGTCACTGTCCTTGGCCAGTTGCGTGACGGTGGCACCGGTTTCGCCTACCACCACTGACAGGCGCTGAATGGCTTCGCGGGTTTCACCGGCAATATCGCGGCCGCGACTGGTCAGGCGGTTGGCTTCTTGCGTGGCGTCAGCCGTGCGTTGTACGTGGCTGGCCACTTCTTGTGTGGTCGCGGCCATCTGATTGACCGCCGTTGCCACTTGTTCAGTCTCGACCCGCTGGCGCTCCAGCCCGACAGAGCTCTTGTGGGCCAGAATGTCGGATTGACGGGCTTGCCCGCTCAGATGCTCGGCGGTGTCCTGCAGGCGTGTCAGGCAGGTTTTCAGGCGTGCTTCCTGGCTCAGGATGGACATCTCCAGGCGTGCTTGCGGGCCGCGGCTGTCGGTGTACATCTGTGCAATCAGCGGGTCAGACGTGGTTTGTTCTGCCAGGCGTAGCAGTCGCTTGATCCCGCGCTGTTGCCAGGTCAGGCCCAGCAGTCCCAGCGGAATCGACAGCAGGGCTGCCAGGGCAAAACCCCAGCTGGAGTTGAGCAGGGCACCAATCGTGAAGCTCAATTGACTGACCAGAATAAAGGGCAGCCAGTCCTGCAGCACCGGTAGCCACTTGTCACGCTGCGGCACTGCCGATTTGCCCCGGTTGAGGCGAGAGTACAGGCCTTCGGCACGGCGGATCTGTTCGGCGGTCGGTTTGATCCGTACCGACTCGTAACCCACCACGCGTTCGTTCTCGAAGATCGGGGTGACATACGCATTGACCCAGTAATGGTCGCCATTTTTGCAGCGGTTCTTGACGATACCCATCCACGGCGCACCCTTTTTCAGGGTGCTCCACATATGCTCGAACACGGCAGGCGGCACGTCGGGATGGCGCACAAGATTGTGCGGTGCGCGTATCAGCTCCTCACGCGAAAACCCGCTGATTTCCATAAAGTCATCGTTGCAATAGGAAATCACGCCTTTGGCATCGGTCGTGGAGATCAACCGTTGTTGCGCGGGGAATGTGCGTTCGCGTTGAGTGATGGGCTGGTTGTTACGCATGTCGTTTCAATCCGCAAGACTTTGACAGGCTGTCGGCATGAGTAAGAAATTGTTTAATTTATATTTCAGGCGCCGGCGCGTCAGGGGGTCAGCATCGGGTAGGTGAAAAACACGAAATGCAGCACGTTGAGCCCAAAGTGGGTGGCAATTGCTGCGCCCAACCCGCCAAAGCGGTAAGCCAGGCCATAGCCGACCCCGGCCAGCCCCGCCAGCAACATCCATTGCCAGCCAGCGGCGGCATGCGCCAGGCCAAACAGCGTCGAGGCCGCGATCAGCGCTAAAGTCTGGCCATAAGGCAGCATTTTGAGTTTTCGGCTCAGCCCGCCCTGGATGTAGCCGCGAAACAGCGCCTCCTCCACCAGTGTTACCAGCAGCAGGTTGTTCAGCAGCCAGAGAGTGCCCTGGGGCGGCCATTTCGGTGCCCATGCAATCATGCCCAGCAGCATCGCACCGCCCAGCGCCATGCTCGCCGCCAGCGCCAGGCCCATTAAAGTGGCGCCCAAAGACACGCGCCAGGCAAAGCGTGGCGCGATCCACGGGCACACCAACAGCAGCCAGAAACCAATCAGTGGTTTGTCCAGATTGAAGTACATCGAAAACGGCACTGCATCAGGCGTCAGTCGCATGGGGCCGATGGCTTTTCCGTTGTGGAAACCGGGTAGCCAGTGCAGGGCCAGCGCGACAGCCAGCAGAACAAACAGTGCGTGCCCGGCATAGCGCAGGTAATGATTTTTGGTTTGTAGAACGGCGAGCCCGCTGAGGGTCAGCAGGCCAAGTGCGATAAGGGTTTGAACACCCAATTGCCCAAAGCTCAGGGCAAGGCCGTAGCCGAGGGTCAGAAGTGCCAGATAAGGCCATGGCAGAACAATCATGAAAATCCTTGGAATCGTTAAAAAAGCACCCCGGATCCAGTCCGGGGCGCGCCAGTATAACGACTCAAAAGGCTGAGCATGCGGGCAAGCCCGCTCCCACAGTGTTCAGGTGTGGCTAAGAGGCAATCAGCTGACGCAACACATAGTGCAAAATCCCTCCCGCTTTGAAGTATTCCACCTCGTTGAGCGTATCGATCCTGCACAGCACTTCGACTTTATCCTGGCTGCCATCCTCGCGGGTGATCACCAGCGTCAGGTTCATCCGTGGTTGTAGTTGCGCGCCGGTAAGCCCCAGGATATCCAGCGTCTCCTTGCCTGTGAGGTTCAGGCTCTTGCGGTTCTGGTCGAGCTTGAACTGCAATGGCAGAACGCCCATGCCCACCAGGTTCGAGCGGTGGATACGCTCAAAGCTCTCGGCAATGACCGCTTTGACCCCCAGCAGGTTAGTGCCTTTGGCTGCCCAGTCACGGCTTGAGCCGGTGCCGTATTCCTGACCGGCAATCACCACCAGCGGTGTACCGGATGCCTGATAGGCCATGGCTGCATCGTAGATCGGCAGTTTCTCGCCGGTGGGAATGTAGATCGTATTGCCGCCTTCTTCGCCCCCGAGCATTTCGTTGCGAATGCGGATATTGGCAAAGGTGCCGCGCATCATGACTTCGTGGTTGCCGCGTCGTGAGCCATAGGAGTTGAAATCCCGTGGCTCGACGCCTTTCTCACGCAGATAGCGTCCGGCGGGGCTGTCCGCCTTGATGTTGCCCGCGGGGGAGATGTGGTCGGTGGTGACCGAATCGCCCAGCAGTGCCAGGATATTCGCCGCCTTGACGTCAGCAATCACCGGCAACGGCCCGCTGATGTTGTCGAAAAACGGCGGGTGCTGGATGTAGGTCGAATCGGCCTGCCAGACATAAGTCGCGGCTTGGGGGACTTCAATGGCCTGCCACTGGGCATCACCGGCAAACACTTCGGCGTATTCCTTGTGGAACATACCGGTGGTGACCTGGGCCACGGCGTCGGCGATCTCTTTCTGGCTGGGCCAGATATCACGCAGGTACACCGGTTGGCCGTCTTTGCCGGTGCCCAGCGGGTCACGGCTGATATCAATCCGCACGGTGCCCGCCAAGGCATAGGCCACCACCAGCGGCGGTGAGGCCAGCCAGTTGGTTTTCACCAGCGGGTGGACGCGCCCTTCAAAGTTGCGGTTGCCCGACAGTACCGAGGCCACGGTCAGATCGGATTGGGTAATTGCCTTTTCAATCGGCTCAGGCAATGGCCCGGAGTTGCCGATGCAGGTCGTGCAGCCGTAGCCCACCAGGGCGAAACCCAGTTGGTCGAGGTAGTGGGTCAGGCCGGCGGCCTTGTAGTAATCGGTCACGACCTTGGAGCCTGGTGCCAGGGACGTCTTGACCCAGGGCTGGCTCTTCAGGCCTTTTTCGACGGCTTTCCTGGCCACCAGCCCGGCAGCCATCATCACACTCGGGTTCGAAGTGTTGGTGCATGAGGTGATGGCTGCAATCACCACGGCGCCGTTTTTCAGGCGATAGGTATGGCCATCAACGCTGTAATCCGCCTCGCCGATCAAGTCAGCATTGCCCACGGCCACACCGCCGCCGCCTTCGCTTTCCAGACGGCCTACTTCTTTAGGGGTGGGTTTGAATTGCAGGCTGAGAAACTCATCGAAGGCCTGGCCGACATCGGGCAGCGACACCCGGTCTTGCGGGCGTTTTGGCCCGGCCAGACTGGCTTCGACGGTGCCCATGTCCAGTGCCAGGGTTTCCGTGAAAACCGGTTCCTGGCCCGCTATCCGCCACAAACCCTGGGCCTTGCAATAAGCCTCGACCAGTTTGACGGTGGCGGCAGGGCGTCCGGACAAACGCAAGTAGTCCAGAGTGATTTCATCCACCGGGAAAAAGCCGCAGGTTGCGCCATATTCCGGGGCCATGTTGGCAATGGTGGCACGGTCGGCCAGAGGCAGATCGGCAAGGCCATCGCCATAAAATTCGACGAACTTGCCGACAACGCCCTTGCTGCGCAGCATTTGCGTAACTGTCAGCACCAGATCCGTCGCGGTGATGCCTTCTTTGAGTTTGCCGCTGAGCTTGAACCCCACCACTTCCGGGATCAGCATCGACACGGGCTGGCCGAGCATGGCGGCTTCGGCTTCGATCCCGCCCACACCCCAGCCCAGTACGCCGAGGCCATTGATCATGGTTGTGTGGGAATCGGTACCCACCAGCGTATCCGGGAAGGCATACGTGCGACCGTCTTCGTCTTTGGTCCAGACCGTACGACCCAGATACTCCAGGTTGACCTGATGGCAAATTCCGGTGCCGGGCGGGACAACGCTGAAGTTATCGAAGGCATTCTGCCCCCAGCGCAAAAACGCATACCGTTCGCCGTTGCGTTCCATCTCGATGTCGACGTTTTGCTCAAAGGCGCTGGCGCTGGCGAACCGGTCAACCATCACCGAGTGGTCGATCACCAGGTCAACGGGAGACAGCGGGTTGATTCGCTGCGGATCGCCACCCGCCTTGGCCATTGCGGCGCGCATGGCGGCCAGATCGACCACTGCCGGTACGCCGGTAAAGTCTTGCATCAGCACACGGGCAGGGCGGTACTGGATTTCCCGGTCGCTGCGCCGCTCCTTGAGCCAGGCAGCCAGCGCCTTGAGGTCAGGCGCGGTAACGGTTTTGCCGTCCTCCCAGCGCAGCAGGTTTTCCAGCAACACCTTGAGCGACATGGGCAGCCTGTTCAGGTCGCCCAGTGATCGGGCGGCGAGTTCAAGGCTGAAGTAGTGATAAGTCTTATCGTCGACTTTTAGTGTGGCTAGGGTGTTCAGGCTATCGAGGGAGGACATGAAATGACTCCTTTAGACGGATCACGTGGCACAAACAGAGCTTCTAACCTAGCTCTGATTCCGGGCTCTGGCTAATAACTGGACTGTCTATGGGGGTTCAAGGTTCCGAACTCGGCTATCATGCCGACCTTTTCGTGACAGTCCTTGCGCCAAATCAAGGATGCGCAGCTGGCCAATTCCTGCCAGCTGCCCAGGAGTAATTCAATGAACACCGTTTTTATGCACTGCCGGCCCGGGTTTGAAGGCGAAGTCTGCTCGGAAATCGCCGAACACGCCGCCCGCCTCAATGTGTCTGGCTATGCCAAGGCCAAGCCGAGCACTGCCTGCGCCGAATTTGTGTGTACCGAAGAAGGCGGCGCTGAACGCCTGATGAAAGGTCTGCGTTTTGCCGAGCTGATTTTCCCGCGGCAATGGGCCCGTGGCGGCTTTGTCGATCTCCCGGAAACCGACCGGATCAGCGTTATTCTTGAGCACATGGCGGACTTTCCGGTGTGCGGCAGCCTGTGGCTGGAAATAGTCGACACCAATGACGGTAAAGAGCTGTCCAACTTCTGCAAAAAGTTTGACGCCCATCTGCGCAAGGCGTTGATCAAGGCCGGCAAACTGGTTGAAGACGATGCCCACAAGCCGCGTCTGCTGCTGACCTTTAAAAGCGGGCGCGAAGTGTTTCTCGGGTTGGCCGAAGCCGATAACTCAGCCATGTGGCCCATGGGCATTCCGCGTCTCAAGTTCCCCCGTGAAGCGCCGAGCCGCTCAACACTCAAGCTGGAAGAGGCCTGGCATCACTTTATCCCTCGTGATCAATGGGATGAGCGCTTGCACAGTGACATGACCGGTGTGGACCTCGGCGCGGCGCCAGGTGGCTGGACCTGGCAGTTGGTCAATCGCGGCATGATCGTGACCGCCATCGACAACGGGCCGATGGCTGAAAGCCTGATGGACACCGGCCTGGTCCAGCACTTGATGGCCGATGGCTTTACCTTCAAGCCCAAGCAACCGGTGGACTGGATGGTCTGTGACATCGTTGAGAAGCCGGCGCGCAATGCCGCGATGCTTGAAGAGTGGATCGGCGAAGGTCATTGCCGTGAAGCGGTGGTCAACCTGAAACTGCCGATGAAGCAGCGTTATGCCGAAGTGCGCCGCTTGCTGGACCGTATTGCAGATGGCTTCAAGGCGCGGGGTATTCAGGTCGAAATCGGCTGCAAGCAGCTGTATCACGACCGTGAAGAAGTGACCTGTCATTTGCGTCGACTGGACGTTAAAAAACCTAAATCACGCTGATTCGGGAGTAACTGATGAGTTTTACTGACCTGCCGGTTGACGGCACCCTGGACGCCACCGGCCTTAACTGCCCTGAGCCGGTGATGATGCTGCACCAACACATTCGCGACCTGGCGCCGGGTGGCTTGTTGAAAGTCATTGCCACCGATCCCTCGACCCGGCGCGACATTCCCAAGTTCTGCGTGTTTCTTGACCATGAACTGGTGGGGCAACAGGAAGAGGCGGGCAAGTACCTGTACTGGATCCGCAAGAAGCAGGATTGAGCTGGACCCGTAGTCGCTGCCGAAGGCTGCGAAGGGTTGCGGAGCAACCCGTTATATTGAAGGCCCCGCAGTCCTTCCCGCAGCCTTCGGCAGCGACCACGTGTTATGCGGCGCGGCGAATGTGTTTCTTCGCACTGCGCG
Organism: Pseudomonas sp. NKUCC02_KPG; assembly: GCF_019345465.1. Lineage (GTDB taxonomy): Bacteria > Pseudomonadota > Gammaproteobacteria > Pseudomonadales > Pseudomonadaceae > Aquipseudomonas. Next base: position 87,726 of record NZ_JAHKRC010000004.1, on the reverse strand, counting down.
CCAGCCGCACGCCGAGCATCAGCGCGGCGCAGGTCAGGCCGACGATCAAACCTTGCCATAGCCCGCTCGGGCCATTGGCCTCGCCAAACCAGTCGGTCAGCCCCAGCGCGTAGCCCACCGGCAAACCAATGCCCCAATACGCGAACAGCGTCAGAACCATCGTCACCCGCGTGTCTTGATAGCCCCGCAGGGCACCGGCTGCGGTGACCTGGATCACGTCCGAAAACTGATACAGCGCAGCAAACATCAGCAGCATGGTTGCCACCTCGATCACCAGCGGGTCGGCGGTGTAGACGGTCGCAATCTGCTCACGCAGCAGGAGGATCAGGCTGGCGGAAATCGCCGCCCATACCAGCGCTGTGCCCATGCCCACGCCAGCGACAAATCGCGCTTCGCGAGGCTGTTGACGGCCCAGGGCCTGGCCAACACGCACGGTGATGGCCATGCCCAGCGAATACGGAATCATGAATACCAGCGAACTGAAGTTGAGGGCGATCTGATGGCCCGCCACCACGGTTGCACCGAGACTGCCGATCAGCAGCGCAATCACCGCAAAAATGCTCGACTCGGCAAATACCGCGATACCAATTGGCAGGCCCACGCTGAGCAAGCGCTTGAGGATCGCCCACTGTGGCCATTCAAAATGGCTGTACACCTTGCTCGACTGGTAGACAGCCCCTCGCCAGGTGCAGACCACCATGCCGATGGCCATGAACCACATCACAATGGCCGTGGCCCAACCACAGCCCACACCGCCCATGGCGGGGACGCCAAAGTGACCATAAATAAAGATGTAGTTGATCGGAATATTGAGTGCCAGGGCACTCAGCCCCAGCACCATGCTTGGTCGGGTTTTGCCCAGGCCATCGCTGAAATTGCGCAATACGCAATACAGCCCGACAGCGGGCATGCCACTGGCGATCCCGTACAAATAACCCATGCTCGGCTCGATCAAGTCAGGGTCGACCTTCATCCCATGCAGCAGGGGTTCGGCACCGATCAGAATGAGGGCCGCACACAGGCCGGTAATCAGTGCCAGCCACAGCGCCTGGCGCACGATCGGGCCGATGTCGCTGTGGGCATCCGCGCCAAAACGTTGAGCCACTTTGGGTGTGGTGGCTAACAAAATGCCCGACATCAGCAAAAACACCGGGACCCAGATGGAGTTGCCCAGCGCCACGGCCGCCAGATCCCGCGGGCCGACGCGCCCGGCCATCACCGCATCGACAAACCCCATTGCGGTGGTGGCGATTTGCGAAATGATGATCGGAAACGCCAGTGCCAGGAGTGCGCGCACTTCTGTACGAACCCGGGCCGGGCGGCTGACAGCGGTAGAAGGGGGAGTATGAGTGACAGAGTTCACAAGCGTGCATCCACAGTGTTTAACGCGCAAAGCTGGCGATTGTACCCTTGACCAAATGGTCAGAAAACATGGAGTTGTAGGAGCTTTGTAAGCGTGACTGTGAGTACCTTCCACACCCGGCTGGCCCATTCATCGCAACAACGCCTACACTGCCACTCCGCGAAAGGAGCCTGCCATGTTGATTGTTGCTGACGAAAATATTCCGCTGATCGAAGAATTTTTTGCTGACTTCGGTGAAATACGCCGTTTTCCGGGGCGCCAGATCAGCCGTGCCGACGTGCATGACGCCGATATCCTGCTGGTGCGCTCCGTGACGAAAGTCGACCGCGACCTGCTCGAAGGCAGCGCGGTGCGGTTTGTCGGAACATGCACCATCGGCACCGATCACCTGGCCCTCGACTACTTTCAGCAAGCCGGAATTCAGTGGTCCAGCGCCCCCGGTTGCAATGCCCGGGGCGTGGTCGACTACGTGCTCGGCAGTTTGTTGACCCTGGCCGAGATCGAGGGTGTCGATCTGACGCAACGCACCTATGGCGTGATTGGCGCCGGTGAAGTGGGCGGGCGTCTGGTCAATGTGCTGCGTGCCCTGGGCCTCAACGTGCTGGTGTGTGATCCGGTGCGACAGGCAGTCGAGGGTGGCGATTACGTCAGCCTCGAACACATCATTGAGCATTGCGATGTGCTCAGCTTGCACACTCCGCTGGATAAAACGGGCGACTACCCGACCTGGCACTTGCTCGACCAGCAGCGTCTGGAGCAACTGAAGCCGGGCACCTGGTTGATCAACGCCAGCCGGGGCCCGGTGATTGATAATGCCGCATTGCGCACAGTGCTCACCCGGCGCGAAGACCTCCAGGCGGTACTGGATGTGTGGGAGGACGAGCCGCAAGTTGACGTCGAACTGGCTGACTTGTGCGTACTGGCGACCCCGCACATCGCCGGTCACAGCCTGGATGGCAAGCAGCGGGGCACCGCACAGATTTATCAGGCGTTGTGCGATTTCCTGGGCCATACCCCGCAGGTAAAACTTGCCGATCTGTTGCCTGCCCCTTGGCTGGCGAAGGTCGAGCTGAGTGCCAACACCGATCCTGGCTGGGCAATGGCCATGATCTGTCGCGGCGTGTACGACCCGCGCCGTGACGATGCGGATTTTCGCCGTAGCCTGATCGGCAGTGTCCAGGAGCAGAAGCTGGCGTTTGATGCTTTGCGCAAGCACTACCCGATTCGCCGCGAGATCGAAGGTTTGCCCGTACATATCGAGGGCGAATCAGTCGCCTTGACCCAACTGGTCAAAGCGTTGGGTGCGGTACCGGTCTAAAAGTCCAGGGCACAAAAAAACCGGCCCTACGCAGTAGGGCCGGTCAGTGTCGCGAATGCAGTTTGATCATGAACAAGGTCTTGCAGGCAAGGATCAGTCCTTGCGAGACGGCTTGACCAGGCGTTGCTCCAGTTCGTGGCAAGCGTCCTGGATCATGGCTTCAGTGATCAGGATCTCCTGTCCATTCTCGTCGATAAACGCGCACCCCAGGGATTGCTGTGGTTGGGTGCGAATCACCGGTACGGCTTGAGCGTTCTGTTGCAAATCCATGGCCTGTCTCCTCATCAGGGTGTAGCGCTACTGTAGATCCGATTAATGACCAAGCGGTTACAAACTTGGCCACCAGCCCAGTCCAACAGAAATATCCTGAAACTTCCAGCCCGACTTTAGAACATTACTGCCTAGGGGTTGTTGTTGCGGGTCATAATCAAAGCAAGTGAGAAAGGTTTACCAGCGTAAGCCGAACTTCGTTGTAGGCTGTGTAAGGCTTTTTACGCTGATCCTCATTCTGGATACCCTCCCATGCTTTCGTCCCGTCATCGTCGTGCCATCCGCCTGGCCACCCATTTCATTGCGCCCTATCGTTGGCAGGCAGGTGGCGCACTGTTGGCCCTGATTGTGACAGCGGGTATTACCTTGTCGATGGGGCAGGGCATTCGCTTGCTGGTGGACAAGGGTTTTATGACCCAGTCCCCGCACCTGCTTAACCAGTCCATCGGTTTTTTTCTGATGCTGGTGCTGGGATTGTCCGTGGGCACCTTTGTGCGTTTTTATCTGGTGTCGTGGATCGGTGAGCGGGTGGTCGCGGACATTCGGCGCCAGGTGTTCAATCACCTGATCGATTTGCACCCGGGGTTCTACGAGAACAATCGCAGTTCGGAAATCCAGTCACGACTGACCACCGACACCACCTTGTTGCAATCAGTGATCGGTTCTTCGCTGTCCCTGTTCTTGCGCAACAGCCTCATGGTGATCGGCGGCGTGGTGCTGTTGTTTGTCACCAACCCCAAGCTCACCAGTATCGTGGTGGTCGCCTTGCCACTGGTGCTGGTGCCCATTCTGTTTTTTGGTCGCCGGGTGCGCAGCCTGTCGCGCCAGAGTCAGGACCGGATTGCCGATGTCGGCAGCTATGTCGCCGAGGCCCTGGGCCAGATCAAGACGGTCCAGGCCTATAACCATCAACAGCAAGACCAGCAGCGCTTCGCCAGCACCGTTGAGCATGCGTTTGCCACCGCACGCAAACGTATCCTGCAACGGGCATGGCTGATCACGTTGGTGATTTTGCTGGTATTGGGCGCCGTCGGGGTGATGCTGTGGGTCGGTGGCATGGACGTGATCGCGGGGCGCATCACCGGTGGCGAGCTGGCAGCCTTTGTGTTCTACAGCCTGGTGGTGGGCAGCGCGTTTGGCACCCTGAGTGAAGTCATTGGCGAACTGCAACAGGCGGCGGGTGCGGCCGAGCGAATTGCCGAGCTGCTGCAGGCAAAAAGCCTGATCTTGCCACCGAGCACGGACCTGCGCGTTTTACCCGAGCGGGTGGACGGTAATCTGCAACTCGAAAACCTGCGGTTTTCCTACCCGTCACGGCCAGAAAGCTACGCGATTGACGGGCTAAGCCTGTCGGTCAACGCGGGGGAAACCCTGGCGTTGGTGGGGCCTTCGGGGGCAGGCAAGTCCACGTTGTTTGACCTGCTGCTGCGCTTTTACGATCCCCAGCAAGGCCAGATCCTGCTTGAGGGGCAGCCGATCACCCAACTTGACCCGCAAGACCTGCGCCGTTGCTTTGCCCTGGTGTCGCAAACCCCGGCACTGTTTTTCGGCACCATTGAAGACAACATCCGCTACGGCAATGCGGGTGCCAGCGATGGGCAAGTTGAAGCCGCCGCACGGATTGCCCATGCCCATGACTTCATCCTGCAAATGCCCGAGGGCTACAAAACCCACTTGGGCGACGGCGGTCTGGGGTTGTCCGGCGGTCAGCGCCAGCGTCTGGCTATCGCCCGGGCGCTGCTGGTGGATGCCCCGATCCTGTTGCTGGACGAAGCCACCAGTGCCCTGGATGCCCAGAGCGAACACTTGATCCAGCAGGCACTGCCCAGCCTGATGCAAGGCCGCACGACGCTGGTGATTGCTCACCGCCTGGCCACAGTGCAGAACGCCGACCGCATTGCGGTCATGGATCAGGGCAAGCTGGTTGCCATCGGCACCCACGCACAGTTGATCGCCAGCAACCCGCTGTATGCGCGGTTGGCGGCGTTGCAGTTCAACGTAGGGGTGTAGCGGTGGGAGCGGGGTTGCTCGCGATGGCATCAACGCGATTCAACGGACAGACCGGGTCGTCTGTATCGCGAGCAAGCCCGCTCCCACATGGCAGCATCAAGACAGTTGCTGCCAAAGGGGGATTTAGCGGTACTCACACAGGTAAGCGGTGTCCACTGCAACCTTGAGCTGGAACTTGCTGTTGGCCGGCACGTTGAACTGGCTGCCGCTCTTGAAGGTTTCATACTCGCTGCTGCCCGGCAGCTTGACGCTCAGTTCACCCGAGACCACGTGCATGATTTCACGCTCGGCCGTGCCGAACTCGTATTCGCCCGCAGCCATGACGCCAATGGTGGCCTTGCCTTCGGTTTGTGCGAAGGCAATCGACTTGACGGTGCCGTCGAAGTATTCGTTGACTTTAAACATGGCGATTCCTCGGAATGGGCTAAAAAAGGCTGGCCAGTATGCAGAAGCCGTTTTATCCCGTCACGCCCTTTTGTGGCCGTCAGCCCTTGAGTACCAGTGGCAATAAACGTGCAGTATTTCGCGCATCTTCCAGGGCACGATGCTGCTGGCCATTGAACTGCATTCCGGCCAGTTGCAGGGCGCTGTTAAGTCCAAGTGCACGCTTGAGCTGGCGGGCCTGGGCAAATTGCTGCTTGAGGTTCATGTGCGGCAATTGCAGCAGGGCACTGTCCAGTTGCTTCTGGCGCCATTCCTGCTCCAGCTGTTTGCGATCGTAGTCGCCCCAACTGGCCCACCCTTCAAGCTTGGGCAGATGCTGGCCGAGCCAGCGCTCGAACTGCTCCCACACCACCGTCATCGGAGCCCCGGAGTCAATGTTGGCCTGGGTGATGCGAGTCAGTTGACGGCAAAAGGGCGTCAAGAGGGGACGACGTTGCGGGCGAATAAAGCGCTGAAAATGATCCACCTCCCGGCCGGCGCGAGTGACCACGCTGGCACCGATTTCAATCACTTCCATTTCTTCCAGGGGCCAGCCGCCATCATCGGTTGTGGCTTCCAGGTCAATTACCAGCCAGTGAGGCATGTGCAGCTTCCTTTAACAGCATCGGCGTTGAAGTGGGAGCGTAGCTAAAACACGGACCCGGGGACGTATTTTGTAGTGGGCCAGTCGACCGCTTGCTTGCTAGTCTATAGGCGGTTTAATGGTGTGCGTGCTCGATCTCAGGTCGTGTGTCGATCAATAAGTTCCAGCCATGGGCGGCGCGGGATGTATATGGTTTTGAAGTGTTCGCCGATACAGTTGGCTCATTGTGTGTTGCTGGCCCTCGCCATGATCTGGCTAACGCCGGTTTCGGCCGCCCAGGAAATCAGGGTTGGAGCTGCGCATTTTCCGCCGTATACCGTACGCCCCGAGCGCGGTGCCGACACCGGTCTGTTGTCACAATTGCTCAACGCCCTCAACCAGTTACAGAGCGACTACCGCTTTGTCCTGGTGCCCAGTTCGATCCCAAGGCGCGTGCGTGATTTTGAGCGGGGGCGGGTGGACATGATGATGTTCGAAAACCCGGCCTGGGGTTGGCAGGCGTTCTCGTATACGGCCGTCGACATGGGCCTTGAAGACGCCGAAGTATTTGTCGCCAGGTACCAACCTGATCGGGCCCAACGTTATTTTGATGAGTTGAGCGGCAAGCGGCTTGCGCTCTTTAGCGGCTATCACTACGCCTTTGCCGGGTTCAATTCGACCCCGAAATTCCTTGCCGATACCTTCAGCGCAACCCTGACCTATTCCCACGAAAGCAACCTGTTGATGGTCCTGCGCGGGCGGGCAGACATTGCATTGATGACACGCTCCAACCTGATCGACATTCAGCGCTACGACCCTAAGGTCAAGTCACAGATCATGATGTCCGAGCGTGTCGATCAGATCTATCGGCACTACGCGTTGCTGCGGCTCGATGCACCGATCAAGAGTCAGCAATTCGCGCAAATGATGAGCCGTCTTCGAGACAATGGGCAGTTGAGAGCCATTTTTGCTCCCTACCAGATTGACGTGGTCGAGATGTAGGGGAAGGTCAGTCAAGCGGCACTCTTTGCAGCAACTACCGAAGCAACGAGGCAACTGCCACGACGTTAGCGACGGGCGTAGGTATCGGGGTGCGTTCCCGAGACCTCGCGGCAGTGAATCAGGGCATCGCGAATCATGAAATTGACCAGCGTTGGCGACACGCCCAGCTCCTTGGCGATGTCTTTTTGCTGCACGCCGTGCAGGCGGTACATCTCGAACGCATAGCGCGTGCGGCTCGGCAGTTCGGTCAGTGCAAGCGCGATGTGTTCCAGGGTCGAGAAATTGATCAGCGAGGTTTCGGGGGAGGCGCCGTGGATGACCACGTTCAGGCCTTCCTCTTCGGTGCCCGAGTATTTTTGCTCCAGCGCCTGCTTGCGGTAGTGGTCAATCGCAAGGTTGCGCACGATCTGGAACAGGTAGCTGAGCTGTGCCTTGAATGAAGAGGTGATCTGCGGCGCGGACTGCAAACGGAAGAAAGCATCCTGCACAACATCCTCGGCCCTGTATCGACAACCGGTGATGCGTGCTGCGATTTTGACCAGGACCAGTCGGTTATCAACAAAGGCTTGAAGTAAGGGTGAGTCGCACTTGCCTGTGGACATTTGTTCCGTCATGGAGATCACCTGTTGCGAAAGTGTGAGTGAGGCGCTCTTCGTGGGAAGCGTCCTACACAGCTATTCACAAGCTAGGCTGAATGATAATGATTGTCAATTGAGAAATAGAACTAATAGCGACTGAGGGGGCGAGCTGAGACATGCTTCACGACGGTGTCGGCAACTGGCTGCGATCTTGTGTGGGCAAGAACGCAGCCTGCGGTTTTTACTTGGGCCCGAGAATCTGCACCAGTTTTTCCGGCGATGGTGCGCCTTGCTGCTGTTGCAGGTTGCCTTGTTCATCCAGATAGAAAATCGCCGGGGTTGCAGCCACATCCAGCTCCTCCATCAGCTGGGCGTTGGCATCCAGCTTGGCCTGAACGTCAGCCGGGATTTTGGCCAAAGGCTTGAGCGTGCTGGCCTTGCCGGCTTTCTCGTGGTCGTGCAGGGCCTGCTGGGGATTTTTGGCGGCCAGCAAGGCGGCAGATTTGGCAGGGCTGTCTTCGCGGATGATACCCACCATGATGTGGCGCAATTGCACCTTGCCCGAGTCAACCCACGGACGGGCCTGTTCCCAGAACATGTTGCAGTACGGGCAGTTAGGGTCGCTGAACAGGTAAACAACCCGCGGTGCATCCTTTTTGCCGTCGGCGATCCAGTTGCTCTTTTCCATCTCGGCCCAGACTTGCTTGGCCATAGGTTCGTAAACCAGTTTTTGCAGCGGTGCCAGGCTCAAGTCATTGCCTTGGGCATCATACAAATTGCCCACCAGCACGTTGCCGTCCTGGGTCAGGTACAGCGCCATGCCACGGTTCTGGTACTGGGCGGCATAGCCACGCAAACCGCCGGGTGCATCGAAACTGCCAATGATTTTTGCGCCTTTGGCTTCAATCTTCTTGATCGCTGGCGGCAGTTCCTCGGCCTGCAGTGCAGGGGACTGCAAAAGTGCAGCGCCCAGCAGGGCGGTCATGCTCAGGGTCAGCAGTTTGCGGTTAAACATTTTTGCTCATTCCTTGCAGGGTCGGCCTGTTGGGCCGACATTGAATTGTTCAGATTTAAGGGCTCCATGGCCCGGGCCAGACTGGCTTGGGACAGTTCGCCCAGATGACTGCCCAGCAGCCTGCCTTCAGCGCTATAGAACAGCGTAGTCGGCAGGGCCATTGAACCGACTTTTTGTGCCAGTTGGCCGCCACTGTCGAACAGCACGTTACTGAGGTTCAGGCCCTGGGTTTCAAGGAAGGTACTGACGCTCTGCATGCTCTCGCCCTGATTGACGAAAAGGAACGTCACGTTCTGGTGCTGAAGCTGGGCGTTCTGCAGGACCGGCATTTCCCGTCGGCACGGCGGGCACCAGGTGGCCCACAGGTTGATCACCAGAGGGCCACCCTGATAGCTGCTCAACTCCACGGACTCGCCGTTGGCGTTGCGCAACACCATCTCCGGCAGCCGCGTGCCTTGTTCGTAAAGGCTGGACGAGAGACTGGCAAGTAGCCAGAACGCCAGGCCACTGCCCAGCCCCCAGCCCAGTGGCCGCCGCAGGCCGGCCCTGCGCCAGCCCCAGATGACTGCACCGGCCACCACTGCGATCAGCCCCGGCCACAGCAAGAAACCGCCATCGCGCAAGTCCAGGACTTGCAGCGGGTCGTCCTTGAAGTAGCGCCAATAGCTGATGACAAAACCGATGCGCGCCACCAGCAAGCCCAGTAAAAAAAGGCTGAACAGAACTGACTCGGGGTTTTCGCCACCGCGCTTGGCCACCCGCCACCCCACCAGTGTCGCCAGGGCAAGGGCCAGAATCAGCAGCAAATGGTTGATGGCCAGCGCAAACGAACCGATGGTCAGGGTGAGCATTTAGAGGAGTTCCCGAGTGGCGTTCCAGTTATTCAAGAAGGTCTGGGCGTTGACTTCGCCAGTGATGCGTTGCCCGCGACGCTCGATTCCGTTGGGGCCGATCCAGACAAAGCTGGGCGGGCCCGGTACCTGGTAGCGGCTGAGCAGCTCGCGGCTGGCGACATTATCGGCGGTCACGTCAAGACGCAACAGGCGTACCCCTTGCAGTGCATCCATGACCTGGGGTTTGCCGAACACCTGCTTCTCCATGACCTTGCACGACACACACCAGTCGGCGTAGTAATCGAGCATGACCCACTGGCCATCGGCCTTGGCGCTGGCCAGTTCTCGATCCAGGCCTGCGGGGTCCTTGATGGTGATGAAAGCGTCGTGGGCCGTGCTTGCAGAGCTGGCGCCCGCCACTGTCCCGGCGGTGTAGACCTGCAAGGGTTGCCACAGATCGGTACCGCCACCGGCAGCACCCACCAGCAACAGGCTGCCCCACAGGCCTGCCAGCAGACTTAACGGAGTGAACAGCGTTTTGGCCCGCAGGAATGTCTGGGCCTGTTGCCACAGGCTGCACGCCAGAATGACCAGCAGGACGCCCCACAGGCCGACCCACAGGGACTCATCGAGTACCGGGCGCACCAGCAACAGCGCCATACCCAGGAACAGGAAGCCAAACAGGCCTTTCATCAGGTTCATCCAGGCGCCGGGCTTGGGCAGGAAGCGGCTGCCTACGGTCACCAGCAGCAACAGCGGTACGCCGATTCCCAGGCCCATCACAAACAGCACCAGGCCACCTTCGACGGCATTGCCACTTTGCGCGATATACAGCAAGGCACCGGCCAGGGGGGCGGTCATGCAGGGGCCAACGAGCAAGCCGGACAGGGCGCCGAGAATACCTGCGCCGATCAGGCTGCCGCCCTTGCGCCCACGCCCGGCAGTTTCGAGGCGGTCCCGCAGGGCGGCAGGCAATTGCAGTTCAAAAAAGCCGAACATGGGCAGCGCCAGCACCACGAACAGCGCGGCAAAGCTGCCCAGCAGCCACGGCTGTTGCAGCAGGGCCTGCAAGTTGGCGCCCAGCAGGGCAGCCAGCACGCCCAGTCCGGCATACACCAGCGCCATGCTGATCACATAACTGCCGGCCACGGCAAAACCGCGTCCGGCTGTGGCACCACTGCCCACGACCAGACCGGCCAGAATCGGCAGCATCGGCAGTGAGCACGGAGTGAAGGCCAGCAGCAGGCCCAGGCCGAAGAACAGCAGTAAACTCCAGCCCAGCGAGCGCTGCTGCAAGCTTGCCGCCAGTGACTGGTCTTGCGCCTGGCCTTGGGCTGTCACAGGCTGCGCGCCGCCCAGATCGACCGTCTGGCTTTGTGGCGGATAGCACAGGCCTGCATCGGCGCAGCCTTGCCAGCTGACCTTGACCTGACCGCTGGCGCCTGCCGGGATCAGTATCGAAACACTGTCGCGATACACCTGGGTGGCGCCAAAGAATTCATCGCTGTGTTCCAGCCCCTGAGGCAGTACCGGGGTTTTTGCCGGGTCCAGCCCGTCGAACTTGAAGCGCTTTTGATACAAATAGTACGTATCGGCTATTTTCCACTGCAGGCGGGTTTCGCCTGAGGGCAATGGCTCGGCACTGAAGGTAAAGGCCTTGTTGACCGGCAGAAAGTCAGGCTGTGCAAACGGATTGTTCGCGGTCTGGGCCTGGGCCACACCGACCAAACACATCAATAGAAAGGACAGCAGCAAACGCATGGGTAAAGCCTTGGGCAAGTTCAAGTCCAGCTACAGTGTGTTCCTGCGATTAACCGATCATTAACCGATGCACACTGCGGTGTACACGGCATAATCGGCCCTTAATCCCATGACCTTTTAATCGGCTCATTTAAGCGGGTATCAGCATGCATGTACTGGTTTGCGAAGACGACGAACTGATCGCCAGCGGCATCAAGGCCGGGCTGACTGCCCAGGGGCTGACAGTTGAGCACGTCGGCACGGCCAGTGCCGCGCGGGCCATGTTGAAGGCTGCCGAGTTCGATGTGATGGTGCTCGACCTGGGCCTGCCCGACGAAGACGGTCTCAAGCTACTGCAACAGTTGCGCCAGCAGGGGCTGGAGTTGCCCGTGCTGATTCTGACGGCCCGTGACTCGGTGACCGATCGTGTCGACGGCCTGCAGGCCGGTGCCGATGATTACCTGCTCAAACCCTTCGATCTGCGTGAACTCGCAGCGCGACTGCATACGTTGCTGCGCCGGGTGGCCGGGCGCAGCGTCAACCTGATCGAGCACGGCAGCCTCACTTACGATCCCAGCAGTCGCGTGACCTTGCTGGCGGGTCAGCCGGTGGACTTGTCCCGTCGTGAACAGGCGTTGTTGCAAGCCTTGCTGCACAACCGGGGGCGTGTGCTGTCCAGTGAGCAACTCAAGGACAGCATCTACGGCTTTGGTGACGAACTGGAGAGCAACGCCCTGAACGTTCATATCCATCACCTGCGGCGTAAATTGGGCAACGGTATCGTTGAAACCGTACGCGGCCTGGGCTATCGCCTGGGGCATGCCGATGGCGCAGAGTCACAGGCATGATGAGCCTGCGCCTGCGCTTGAGCCTGACGATCGGTTCGGCGTTTGTTCTGGTCTGGGCCCTGGCAGCGGCCTGGATGCTCAGCGATCTGCGTCAGCAAATGATGTTTTCCCTCGATCAGCGGCTGGTGGCCTCGGCGCGTATGGTCGCGGGGTTGCTGGAGCAGTTGCCGCAATTGCCGGTAAAAGGCGAGGGCACCCATTTCAGTGCCGAGCAACTGACCGTTCCAGGCGGCATGGCCTGTCAGGTCAGCTCGTTGCGCGGCGAGATCCTGGCCCGCAGCCACAACAATCCGGACCAGCCGATGCAGTCGCAAGCGGCAGGTTTTCATGACCAGGTCATCGACGGCGCCGCCTGGCGCACCTTTACCCTGGATCGCGGAGATCTGCGCATCACCACGGCTGATCGCCAGGTCGAGCGCGAGGCACTGAACCTGTCGGTGCTGCTGGCGGCATCGGTGCCGGTGGGCATGGCACTGATGGTCTGTTTATTGCTGCTATGGCTGGGGATCGGCCAGGGGCTGGCGCCGCTCAACCGGATGCGCGATGCCTTGATGCGCCGCGATGCCGATTCATTGCAACCGCTGCAGATCACGCCATTGCCCAGTGAGCTGAAACCGCTGCTCGACTCCCAGAACCAACTCTTTGCGCGCATTGCCAAGACCATCGAACGGGAGCGGCGCCTGACCGGTGATGCTGCCCATGAACTGCGCAGCCCGCTGACCGCGATCAAAACCCACCTGCAAGTGGCGCGCATGACCGATGGCGAGGCTCGTGAACAGTCACTGGCCCATGCCGAAGCGGGTGCCGACCGCTTGCACCGCACCCTTGAGCAATTGCTGCTGCTGGCGCGGGTTGAAGGCAGCCTGTCGTTTGATGACGGGGTCAATTGTTCGGCCGAGCAAGTGGCGCGCCTGGCGATCCATGATGCCGCCAGTGCCGGTGGTGAGCACATACGTTTGCATTTGCCGCCAGACCTCCCGGCCACGGCACTTGAAGTCCCTTCGGTATTGGCCATCGCGGCGTTGCGCAACTTGCTGGACAACGCCTTGCGCCATACCCCGCCAGACACTCAGGTGGAGTTGACGGTTGCCGTGGATGGCCCGCACGTCAGCTTCGTGGTCCGTGACCACGGCCCCGGCATAGCTCCCGAAACACTGCAACACATGACCCAGCGCTTCTGGCGCAACGGCAACAGCAACGGTTGCGGGCTGGGCCTGGCGATCGTGCAGGCGATTGTCGAGCGTTGCCGTTGCGAACTGACTTTCGACAGCCAGTCCGATGGCTTGCGGGTTGAATTGCGGATGCCATTGAAAAGCACTGTTTAAGGGGGTGGGAGCGGGCTGGCTCGCGATGCAGGCGATGCAGGCGACGCGGTCTAGCAGGTCGGCCGCAGTGATGCCATCGCGAGCAAGTCCGTTCCCACAATGGTCATGTCGGTTCGAATGCGCTCCAATGTACTGATTTCGTTACAACTTCAGTTGGACCATGGTTTACAGTACCCGCGCTCTACTGAACCACCCACAGACGGCATTTTTGTGGAGTGATTCCATTCCGGATAAACAGACCCCCACGGCGCATAAACGGCCCGCTTGACCGCTTCTACGGGGATGGCACAGAACGTGCTCATGTCCTTTCGTCCACACCGGGTGAACATGATGTTTGTCTGGTGAGAGGACCCCGTACAAGAACAATAAGAGGATGATTCATGCAAAATCACCGACCTGCCACAGAAGAACCAGAACTGCAGCGCAGCCTGTCCAATCGTCATATCCAGCTGATCGCCATCGGCGGTGCCATCGGTACCGGCCTGTTCATGGGCTCCGGCAAGACCATCAGCCTCGCAGGCCCCTCGATCATCTTCGTCTACATGATCATCGGCTTCATGCTGTTTTTCGTGATGCGCGCCATGGGCGAGTTGCTGTTATCCAACCTCAAGTACAAGTCGTTCATCGATTTTGCATCGGACCTGCTGGGCCCTATGGCGGGTTACTTCACCGGTTGGACCTACTGGTTCTGTTGGATCGTGACCGGCATCGCCGACGTGATCGCGATCTCTGGCTATACGCACTTCTGGTTCCCGGACATCCCCCTGTGGCTGCCTGCAATCGGCTGCGTCGCGCTGCTGCTGTCGCTGAATCTGATCACGGTGAAAATGTTCGGTGAGCTGGAATTCTGGTTTGCCATGATCAAGATTGTGGCCATTTGCGCGCTGGTCTGCACCGGGCTCTATATGGTGACCACTGCGTTCCAGTCGCCGACGGGCAACTCCGCATCCCTGACCAATCTGTGGAATGACGGCGGAATGTTCCCCCACGGCGTGATGGGCTTCTTTGCCGGTTTCCAGATTGCCGTGTTTGCCTTTGTCGGTATCGAGCTGGTGGGTACCACCGCCGCAGAAACCAAAAATCCGGAGCGCAATCTCCCCCGTGCGATCAATTCGATTCCGCTGCGCATCATCATGTTCTACGTGTTTGCGCTGATCGCGATCCTGGCCGTTACCCCGTGGCGTGATGTCGTGGCCAACAAGAGTCCCTTCGTTGAACTCTTCATGCTCGCCGGTCTGCCTGCTGCGGCTGGCATCATCAACTTCGTGGTTCTGACCTCTGCGGCCTCTTCGGCCAACAGCGGCGTGTTCTCAACCAGTCGCATGCTGTTTGGCCTGGCAATGGATGGCGATGCTCCGAGCAAATTCAAGAACCTGTCCCGGCGATCGGTGCCTTCCAACGGCCTGATCTTCTCCTGTATCTGCCTGCTGGCGGGGGCGCTGGTGATCTATGTGGTGCCCAACCTGATGGAGGCGTTCACCCTGATCACCACGGTATCGGCCACCCTGTTCATGTTTGTCTGGACCATGATCCTGCTGTCCTACCTGGCCTATCGCAAAAAACGTGATCACCTGCACCGCGCATCGAAATACAAGATGCCCGGTGGCAAGGTCATGGTTTGGGTCTGCCTGACGTTCTTCGTGTTTATTCTGGTACTGCTGGCTCTGGAAACCGACACCCGCCAGGCGCTCTACATGGTGCCCGTCTGGTTTGTGCTGCTGGCTTTGGGTTATCGCTCGGTTCGGCGCAATAAACAGGAGATCGAGAACCTGGCCTGCCAGGCAGAGTAATCGCGGTTTTCACGACACAGGTTTTGCCCGGGGGGCGGCACATGAGGTGCCGCCCCTTCGTTGTTTGCTGTCAGGGAGCGGTTGGTCATGCGAATTCACGTCACGTTCAAAGACCGCGTCGGCATCACCCAGGAAATCCTGATGCTGCTGGGCGCGCGTAACCTCAATCTCGACGCGGTGGAAATGAGCCCGCCGAATGTCTATATCGATGCACCTACCCTGTCCCGAAGCGTGCTTGAAGAGCTTGACCATGCGCTGATGCGGGTAGCAGGCGTGCAGGCCGTGAAGCTGGTTGACATCCTGCCGGGCGAGCGTCGGAGCCTGCAGCTGGAAGCCTTGCTCGCCGCCATGAGCGATCCGGTGATGGCCGTAGACCCCGACGGTTGCGTGCTGCTGGCCAATCCCAGGCTGACTGACCTTTACGGTCGCGATCCCACGGGTGAGCCGCTGTCGAATCTGTTCGCTGCACCGGATCTGGCCCGTACCCTGATCAATAAAGGCTTTCGCCTGCCCATGTGTGAAGTGAGTTTCAAGGGCTGCGACCTGCTCCTTGATGCCACGCCCATCAGCGGCGGTACAGAGGTGCTGGTGGGGGGGCTGCTGACGCTTTACCCGCCCAGCCGCATTGGTGAGCGATTGGCGTCGTTGCTGCGCGACCCGGCTGAAGGGCTGGAGGCCTTGCTGGGCAAGTCTGCGGTGCTTGAAGACCTCAAGTCGCGCTTGCACAAAGTGGCGAGCCTGGATGCGCCGCTGCTGATCCAGGGCGAAACCGGCACCGGCAAGGAACTGGTGGCTCACGCCTGTCATGCCATGAGTGCCCGGCGTGATGCATCGTTTTTGGCCCTCAACTGCGCAGCGCTGCCCGAGAGCCTGGCCGAGAGCGAGCTGTTCGGTTACTCCGCCGGTGCCTTCACCGGCGCCCAGCGTGGCGGCAAGCCGGGCCTGCTGGAGTTGGCGGACCGTGGCACGGTGTTTCTCGATGAGGTAGGAGAGATGTCACCGTACCTGCAGGCCAAGCTGCTGCGGTTCCTCAGCGACGGCTGCTTTCGGCGCATCGGTGGCGAGCGCGAGGTGCGGGTCAACGTGCGGGTGCTCTGTGCAACCCACCGCGACCTGGAACGCATGGTGAGGGAGGGCACCTTTCGCGAGGATCTCTACTATCGGCTCAACGTCCTTAACTTGCTGGTGCCGCCGTTGCGTGAGCGTGGCATGGACATCCTCCTGCTGGCCGAGCACTTCCTGCGACAGGCGTGCGAGCAGATCCACCGGCCGCCCTGCCGGCTGGCGGCGGCGACCCATCCGCTGTTGCTGGGTAATCGCTGGGCGGGCAACGTGCGCCAATTGCAAAACGTCATCTTCCGCGCTGCAGCGACCAGCGAGGGCGATGTGATTGATTGCGACAGCCTGGAGCTGGCCGGGACTGAACTGACCAGCCAGAAGGCGGATGCCGAAGAAGTCGTCAGCCTGGAAGCGGCAATGCAGGGTTTCGAAAAAACCTTGCTGGAACGTTTTTACGTGGCCTACCCATCTACCCGTCAGTTGGCTTCGCGCCTGCAAACCTCGCACACGGCCATTGGGCAAAGGCTGCGTAAATACGGGATAACCTCGCGCAATTGACCACGGTGCGGATCCCGTTGCAGCTGCCTCGTTCCCTTGGCAACTGCAACGGCAATGGTAGGCAATATGCCAGTGGTTTGAAAATGCTCCACCGGAGTGATTTCACTCCGCTCCCGCCTGAACCCCGCCTGTGCAGGACTAACCCCCCATCACCCTGTCACGGCTGGAGCGGTATCGCTCCAAAGACCCGTTCGCAATACGCTTAAACTAATATAAGTAACTGTTTTTAAAGTACTTTATTGAGTTGGCATCACACTTGCTCTTGTTCAGTCAGTAGCACCGTACCTGCGGTGGCCTGTCCGTCCTGCACCAGGACACATTGATAACAAGAGAAAAGTCCATGAGCACTCTGCGTTTTACTCCTGAACATGAATGGCTGCGTCTGGAAGCGTCGGGCGAGTTGACCGTCGGCATTACCGATTTTGCCCAGCAAGCGCTGGGTGATGTGGTGTTTGTGCAGTTGCCCGATCTGGGGGTGTTCAGTGCAGGTCATGAGGTTGCAGTGCTGGAGTCGGTGAAAGCGGCCAGCAATATCACCATGCCGTTGACGGGGGAGATCGTGGAGGTGAACCAGGCGTTGGCGGATGACCCTGAGCAGGTCAACGCTTCGCCCATGGGCGACGGCTGGTTCTTCCGGATTCGCATCGACAACATGGCGGCTTTCAACGACCTGCTGGACCAGCAGGCCTACGACGCCTTTGTGGCAGAAAACGCCTGAGCCGGAGCATCCCCATGACCCAAGCACATTTGCCTCTGAGCACTGACAACGAGTTTATTGCCCGCCACATCGGCCCCGATGACGATGACATACGCGCGATGCTTGCGCGGGTTGGCCACGACTCTCTTGAAGCGCTGATTGAAAGCGTGGTGCCGCACAGCATCAAAGACACCAGCGTGCTCGAACTGACTGCCGGTGAGGGCGAAGCCCGGGCGCTGGCTGCAATCAAGACGATTGCTGGCAAAAACCTGTTGTTTCGCAATCACATCGGCCAGGGCTATTACCCGTGCCATACACCGCCTCCCATCTTGCGCAACCTGCTGGAAAATCCGGCCTGGTACACCGCCTATACCCCTTACCAGCCAGAGATCTCCCAGGGGCGGCTTGAAGCCTTGCTCAACTTCCAGACGATGGTCAGCGACCTGACCGGCATGGAAATCGCCAATGCCTCATTGCTGGACGAGGCGACAGCGGCGGCCGAGGCAATGACCTTCTGCAAACGCCTGGCAAAAAACCGGGCCCCGGCCTTTTTTGCCTCCCATCACTGCCACCCGCAAACCCTCGACGTGCTGCGCACTCGTGCCCAGCCGCTGGGAATTGAAGTGGTGGTGGGTGATGAGTGCGAGTTGGTGCAGGAAGATTTCGAGGGTTATTTCGGCCTGCTGCTGCAATATCCCGCCAGCACCGGGGCTATCGTGGATCACCGGGCACTGGTGCAGGGCGCCCACGGGGCCGGTGCCCTGGTGGCTGTGGCGGCGGACCTGCTGGCACTGACCCTGCTGACGCCGCCCGGTGAATTCGGTGCCGACGTGGTACTGGGCAGTGCCCAGCGCTTTGGTGTGCCGTTGGGTTTTGGCGGACCTCATGCGGCTTATTTTGCAACCCGCGACGGATTCAAGCGCGATATGCCGGGGCGTCTGGTAGGCATTTCAATCGACCGCCACGGCAAACCGGCCATGCGCCTGGCCATGCAGACCCGCGAGCAACATATCCGCCGCGAAAAGGCCACGAGCAACATCTGCACGGCACAGGTGCTTCTGGCCAATATCGCCAGCATGTTCGCCGTCTACCACGGCCCTCGGGGCCTTGCGGACATTGCCCGACGGGTCCATCGCCTGACCTCTATTGTGGTTCAAGGGCTGCAACAGCTCGGGCACAAGGTCGAGCAGCAGCACTTCTTCGACACGGTCAGCGTGGTGCCTGCCACATCGGTTCAAGACGTGATTGACGCTGCAACCGCAGCGCAGATCAACCTGCGCCGGATCGACCCGTTGCGTGTCGGCCTGTCGCTGGACGAAACCTGCGAGCAGGCCAGCGTCGAAGCCCTGTGGTCGGTGTTTGCAACACAGGGTCAGGCATTGCCGGACTTCGCCGCACTGGCGGCAGCGACGGGTGATTGCCTGCCGCTGGCGCTGTTGCGTGAGACGCCGATTCTGCAACACCCGGTGTTTAACCGCTACCACAGTGAAACCGAGTTGATGCGTTACCTGCGCAAGCTGGCCGACAAGGATCTGGCGCTGGACCGCACCATGATTCCATTGGGCTCCTGCACCATGAAGCTCAATGCCGCCAGCGAGATGATCCCGATCACCTGGCCTGAGTTCGGCGCCTTGCATCCCTTTGCCCCGAGCGAGCAGACCCTGGGTTATCAGCAACTGACCCGGGAGCTGGAAGCCATGCTTTGCGCGGCCACAGGCTACGACGCCATGTCGTTGCAGCCCAATGCCGGTTCCCAGGGTGAATACGCCGGTCTGCTGGCGATTCGCGCTTACCACGCCAGCCGTGGCGAGGCCGGTCGCGATGTGTGCCTGATTCCATCTTCAGCCCACGGCACCAACCCCGCCACCGCACACATGGTCGGAATGCGCGTGGTAGTCACGGCCTGCGATGCGCGGGGCAACGTCGACCTTGAAGACCTGCGTGCCAAGGCCATCGAGCACCGTGATCGCCTGGCTGCACTGATGATCACCTATCCCTCGACCCATGGCGTGTTCGAAGAAGGCATCCGCGAAATCTGCTCGATCATCCATGAGCACGGCGGGCAGGTGTATCTGGACGGCGCGAACATGAATGCAATGGTGGGCCTGTGTGCGCCGGGCAAGTTTGGTGGCGACGTGTCCCACCTCAACCTGCACAAAACCTTCTGCATTCCCCACGGCGGCGGCGGCCCCGGTGTTGGCCCGATCGGGGTCAAGGCGCATCTGGCACCGTTCCTGCCGGGGCATCAGACCCTGGCCCGCAAGCAGGGCGCAGTGAGTGCGGCGCCCTATGGCAGCGCGAGCATTTTGCCGATCACCTGGATGTACATGCGCATGATGGGCGGGCAGGGCCTCAAGCGCGCCTCGCAGCTTGCAATTTTGAATGCCAACTACATCGCCCGGCGTCTGGAAGAGCACTACCCGGTGCTCTATACCGGCGACAACGGCCTGGTGGCCCACGAATGCATCCTCGACCTGCGCCCGCTCAAGGAAACCAGCGGGATCAGTGTCGATGACGTTGCCAAGCGCCTGATCGACTACTGCTTCCACGCGCCAACCATGTCCTTTCCGGTGGCCGGCACATTGATGGTAGAGCCCACGGAGAGTGAGTCCCTTGCCGAGCTGGACCGCTTCTGCGACGCGATGATCAGCATTCGTGAAGAGATCCACGCCGTGCACAACGGCACGCTGGACAAGGATGACAACCCGCTCAAAAACGCGCCGCACACGGCTGCAGAGCTGGTTGGCAAGTGGACGCACCCCTACAGCCGCGAGCTGGCGGTATTCCCGCTGGAGTCATTGCGTGACGGTAAATACTGGCCGCCGGTGGGACGTGTCGACAACGTCTACGGCGATCGCAACCTGGCCTGCGCCTGCCCACCGATAGCCCTGTATCAGGACGCCTGATCGCTCTGCCCGGATTACGATCCGGGCAGAGCCTGAAACGTGAATCTCTAATAAAAAGGAAAATCTCATGTTCCATAAAAGCCTGACCCTGTCTGATTTCGACCCAGCTCTGTTCGACGCCATCACTCGCGAGGCGCAACGTCAGGAAGACCATATCGAGCTCATTGCTTCCGAGAACTACACCAGCCCGCAAGTGATGCAGGCCCAGGGCACCGAGCTGACCAACAAGTACGCCGAGGGCTACCCGGGCAAGCGCTATTACGGTGGCTGCGAATATGTCGATGTGGTGGAGCAGTTGGCAATCGATCGCGCCAAGGAGCTGTTTGGCGCCGGGTATGCCAACGTGCAGCCGCACTCGGGCTCCCAGGCCAACTCGGCGGTGTACCTGGCGTTGCTGCAGGCGGGCGATACCATTCTGGGCATGAGCCTGGCCCACGGCGGCCACCTGACCCACGGTGCAAAGGTCAGTTCCTCGGGCAAGCTGTACAACGCCGTGCAATACGGTATCGACGGCAATGGCCTGATCGACTATGACGAAGTCGAGCGTCTGGCCCTGGAACATCGGCCAAAAATGATCGTTGCCGGTTTTTCGGCTTACTCCAAGACCCTGGACTTCCCGCGTTTTCGTGCGATTGCCGACAAGGTCGGGGCTTATCTGTTTGTGGACATGGCCCATGTTGCGGGTCTGGTTGCCGTTGGTCTGTACCCCAACCCGCTGCCGTATGCCGATGTGGTTACCACCACAACCCACAAGACCCTGCGCGGCCCACGCGGCGGACTGATTCTGGCCAAGGCCGATGCGGACCTGGAGAAAAAACTCAACTCGGCGGTGTTTCCGGGTGGCCAGGGCGGGCCCCTGATGCATGTGATCGCGGCCAAGGCCGTGTGCTTCAAGGAGGCGCTGGAGCCGGGCTTCAAGGATTACCAGTTCCAGGTCATCAAGAACGCTCAGGCCATGGCAGAAGTCTTCAAGCAGCGCGGGTATGACGTGGTCTCCGACGGCACCGATAACCACCTGTTTCTGGTCAGCCTGATCCGCCAGGGCATCACCGGCAAGGACGCCGATGCCGCATTGGGCCGGGCCCATATCACCGTCAACAAAAACGCCGTGCCCAATGACCCGCAGTCGCCGTTCGTGACATCGGGTTTGCGCATCGGTACACCCGCGGTGACCACCCGTGGTTTGCAGATCCCCGAGTGCCGTGCGCTGGCGACCTGGATCTGCGACATCCTCGACCATCCGGGTGATGCCGCCATCGAGGCCCGGGTTGCGCGGCAGGTCAGCGAGATGTGCGCTTTGTTTCCGGTGTATTCGAAGTAGAGGCGAGCATGTCGCTAAGTGTGTTTGATCTGTTCAAAGTGGGGATCGGTCCTTCCAGTTCGCATACGGTAGGGCCGATGAAAGCTGCCGTGGCGTTTGCCCTGGGGCTCAAGGCACAAGGGCTGCTGGAGCAGACAGAAAGTGTGCGTGCCGAGTTGTATGGCTCGCTCGGTGCTACCGGCAAGGGTCATGGCAGCGACAAGGCCGTCATGCTGGGGCTGGAAGGGGATTACCCAGATACCCTGGACACCACCACGGCGGATGCCCGGGTTAGCGCGATTCGCAGTTCGGCCAGTCTGTCGTTGCTCGGTGAAAAAGCGATCCGCTTCGTCGAGAAAGAGCACCTGGCGATGATTCGCAAGCCCCTGCCTTACCACCCCAACGGCATGATCCTGCGAGCGTTCGACCAGGCCGGATTGCAAATGTGCAGCCGTGAATATTATTCGGTGGGTGGCGGCTTTGTGGTCGATGAGCAAGCCATCGGGGTCAATCGCATCGTTGCTGATCGAACCCCGTTGCGCTATCCGTTTTTGTCGGGCCGTGAACTGCTGGAGCAATGTACCCGCAGCGGTCTTTCGATCAGTGCGTTGATGGCCCGGAACGAGGCGGCCTGGCACACCCCGCAGCAGCTTCGCGAGGGGTTGCTGCATATCTGGCAAGTGATGCAGGACTGCGTGCTCGCCGGATGCCGCAATGAGGGAATCATGCCTGGCGGACTCAAGGTCAGGCGCCGTGCGGCGCAGCTCTACCGCCAGTTGAGCAGCAATCCGGAAGCGGCACTCAAGGACAGCCTCTCGGTGCTCGACTGGGTCAACCTGTACGCGCTGGCCGTCAATGAAGAAAATGCCAGCGGTGGCAGGGTCGTGACGGCACCCACCAATGGCGCGGCGGGGATCGTGCCTGCGGTATTGCACTACTACGTACGATTTGTGCCGGGAGCGGATGAAAACGGGGTGCAGCGCTTTCTGTTGACGGCGGCGGCCATCGGCATTCTGTACAAGGAAAACGCCTCGATTTCCGGTGCCGAAGTCGGCTGCCAGGGCGAGGTGGGTGTTGCCTGCTCGATGGCTGCCGGGGCGCTCTGCGAGGTGCTGGGCGGCACGGTGGAGCAAGTGGAAAACGCTGCCGAAATCGGTATGGAACACAATCTGGGCCTGACCTGCGACCCGATTGGCGGTCTGGTGCAAGTGCCCTGCATCGAGCGCAACGCGATGGGCTCGGTCAAGGCGATCAATGCTGCGCGCATGGCCTTGAGGGGCGACGGCAAGCACTTTGTCTCCCTCGACAAAGTGATCCGCACCATGCGTCAGACAGGCGCCGACATGAAGAGCAAGTACAAGGAAACCGCACGCGGTGGCCTGGCCGTGAACATCATCGAATGCTGACATCTTTTCAACTCATTCAAGGATTCACCCATGTCTGACGAACAACTGCTGAAAACCCCGTTGCACGTTTTGCACCTGGAGCTTGGCGCCCGCCTGGTGCCTTTTGCCGGTTACGAAATGCCGGTGCAATATCCGTTGGGCGTGATGAAAGAGCATCAGCACACCCGCGAACAGGCGGGCCTGTTCGACGTATCGCACATGGGCCAGATCCGCCTGCACGGTGCGGGTGCGGCCAGGGCCCTGGAAGCACTGGTGCCGGTGGACATCATCGACCTGCCCGTGGGTATGCAGCGCTATGCCATGTTCACCGATGAGAATGGTGGCATCCTCGACGACCTGATGGTGGCCAATGCCGGGGAGTACTTGTTTCTGGTGGTCAACGCCGGTTGCAAGCAACAGGACCTGGCGCATTTGATCCGGCACCTGGGCGCTGCCTGCGAAGTGGAGTCGCTGTTCGACAGCCGCGCCTTGCTTGCCCTGCAGGGGCCGAAGGCTGCTCAAGTGCTGGGGCGCCTGGCCCCGGAGGTACAGGCCATGACCTTTATGCAGTTTGCCAGCGTGCGTTTGCTCGGTGTCGATTGTTACGTCAGTCGCTCCGGTTACACCGGCGAAGATGGCTACGAAATTTCCGTTCCGGTCGAACAGGCAATACGGCTGGCCCGTGCGCTTCTGGCCGAGCCCGAGGTCAAGCCTGTCGGTCTGGGTGCTCGGGATTCGCTGCGCCTGGAAGCGGGCCTGTGCCTGTACGGCCATGACATGGACGTCACCACGACACCGGTTGAGGCCAGCCTGGGCTGGGCTATTTCAAAGGTGCGGCGCACCGACGGCGAGCGTGCCGGTGGCTTCCCCGGAGCCGGGCGCATCCTCGGGCAGCAGCGCGAAGGCGTGGCCAGCAAACGCGTTGGCTTGTTGCCTCTGGAGCGTGTGCCGGTGCGTGAAGGCACACCAATCGTCAATGCCCAGGAGCAGGTGATCGGCCATGTCACCAGCGGTGGTTTTGGTCCCAGCCTCGGCGGTCCGCTTGCGATCGGCTATGTGCAAAACGCCCATGCTGCACTCGACAGCGAAGTCTTCGCCGTGGTGCGGGGCAAGTGGGTGCCGATGCGGGTGGTTAAAACGCCTTTCGTCCCTCAGCGTTACTACCGGGGCTGAGGCCGCGATGCGAGGAGCACTAGCATGAGTGAACACCTGTCTGTCGCCACCCGCCCGCAACCGTTGCAGGCGGGGATCAAATTGCGTGGAGCCGACAAGGTTGCCCGTATCCCGGTGAAGATCCTGCCGACCGAAGATATACCGCGTAAGCCTGACTGGATCCGCGTGCCGATATCCACCTCGCCGGAGGTGGCGCGGGTCAAGGCGCTGCTGCGCAAACACAAACTGCACAGCGTGTGTGAAGAGGCTTCTTGCCCGAATCTGGGCGAGTGTTTCTCGGGCGGTACCGCGACGTTCATGATCATGGGTGATATCTGTACCCGTCGCTGCCCGTTCTGTGACGTGGGACACGGCCGCCCGAGGCCGCTGGATGCAGATGAACCGAAGAACCTGGCGATTGCCATCGCCGACCTTCGACTCAAATACGTGGTCATCACCTCGGTGGACCGTGACGACTTGCGAGACGGCGGTGCCGGACACTTTGTCGACTGCCTGCGCGAAATTCGCAAGCTGTCACCGGGCGTACAGCTGGAAACCCTGGTGCCCGACTATCGCGGTCGCATGGACGTGGCACTGGCGATCACAGCGCAAGAGCCGCCTGATGTGTTCAACCACAATCTGGAAACAGTGCCGCGGCTGTACAAGGCGGCGCGCCCCGGATCGGATTTCGAGTGGTCACTGGACTTGCTGCAGAACTTCAAGCACAAGGTGCCCCATGTGCCGACCAAGTCCGGCTTGATGCTGGGTTTGGGGGAGGCGGACGAGGAAGTGATCCAGGTGATGCAGCGCATGCGCGAGCATGATGTCGACATGCTGACGCTGGGGCAGTACCTGCAGCCCTCGCGCAGCCACCTGCCGGTGCAGCGTTTCGTGCACCCGGACACCTTCGCCTGGTTTGCAGAGGAGGGGCAGCGCATGGGTTTCAAAAACGTCGCGTCGGGGCCGCTGGTGCGCTCCTCTTACCACGCTGATGAGCAGATGAAGGGGGTTTGATACAAGAGCCGTAGCCGCTGGCGAAGGAATGAGGCTGCGTCCACGGGCGCAGCCTTCGGCCGTTGCCACGAACGGGCGGGCCCCATTGAAAGCGTCGTAATGGGTCAGGTGACGAAGCTTAATCGGTGCTCAGTACCTTGACGATGGCGTCAATATTGCCCTGCAACTCGGCCACAGGATCGGCGCCGTCTGCCGTCACCACCACCAGTTCACTGCCACCCTCGGCAATTGCAGCGATGACTGCAGCCGAAGGCTGGCGGTGATCCAGCACCAGCGCCACATCATTGTCTTTCAGGGTGTGGGTCAGCGCTTGCAGCGACTCGGGCGTCCAGGTCTCATCCCCTTTGTGATCGACTTCGACCCGTTCCAGATTCAACCCGCCAATCAAGTAGTCCAGCCGATCCGACAGGCTCACCACGGCCAGATTGTCGGCCTTGGCCAGCTGTGCCTCGCTGTCGGCGCTGAGCTTGAGCAAACGCTGTTTCAGACTCGCCAGGTTGGCTTCGATCTTCGGCTTGGCAGCAGGCGCCAACCGCACCAGGTCGGCCGCGATCACATCCGCCATGCGTCCCATGTTGTTGCTGGTCAGCCACGGCTGGCTGTTCAGGCCATCGCTGTGAGCTCCCGGCTGTACGGCTATGCCCGGCAGGCTGCCGTCCACTGGCCGCGCCGCGTCAACTTCAACAATGCGGATATTGCTGCGTCGTGCCATCGGATACAGCGGGTCATCGCTCCACAATGAGCGCAGGCCGATAACGGCATCGGCCTGTGTGGCCAGCGTGTGCAGGGCAGGGGCGCCGCGCCCGCTGAAGTAGGCACTCTGCCGGCTCCCGGGCAGGTTGGCCGCTGCGGCCCGTTCCAGGGTCACGTTACTGTCCTTGAGCAGCAACTCGCCTAGCCCGTAGGTGATCGGCAGGCTGGCGAGGACGCGCACCGGTTGCGTCGCTGTGTCGGCTGCCAGCAGAGGCGTGCTGAGCAGGCCGGTAATGGCCAGAGCCAGTGAGAGTTTGCGCAGAGTGAACATTTATCCAATATTCCCTTTCAGGCTGGGCACCACGCCCCGGGCGATGGCGGCGAGGGCGAAGGCGATACCGGCCATCAAAATAATTGCGGCGCCGGACGGGATCGGCAGGTCAAACACGATGGGCAGCAGGATGCCGCACAGGGTGCTGACGGTGGCGATCAGTACTGAAATCCAGAAAAAACCCTTCAGCGACTGGCTGAGCAAACGCGCCGCCGCTGCCGGAATCACCAGCAGGGCGCCCACCAGAATCGCGCCAATGACTTTAACGGCCGCGACGGTAATCAGCGTCACCAGGATCACAAACAGATAGTCCAGGGACTTCACTGCCACCCCGCGTACAGCGGCCAGTTGCGGGTTGAAACTGGCGAGCATGATGCGGTTGTACAGCGGCAGGCTGAGGCCCAGCACCAGCGCGCCGACAATCGCCAGTACCAGCAGATCATTGCCGTTGACCGTCAACACTGAACCGAACAGCACGTTTTCCAGGATATGCACGTTGATCTTGCCCGCCAGAATCAGCAGCAGGCTGGCGCCCAGTGCCAATGACACCGACAGGAACACGCCGATCAGGGTATCCGGTGCCAGCCCGGTGCGATAGCGCAGGTAATTGAGCGAGATGCCGAACAACAGGCAGTAGCCGAACAGGCTGCCATAAGGTCCGGTGTAGGGCTCACCCAGCAGGATGCCGATGGCCACGCCGGTCAGCGCGGCATGGCCCACGGCTTCGGAAAAAAACGCGAAACGCTTGACCACCACCAGCGTGCCCAGGCCGCCGAGTACCGGGCCAATCAGCAAACCGGCAAGCAATGCATTGACCACAAAACCGTAAGCCAGCACTTCGGGCAAATAGCCTGCAGATGCCCAGCCCTGAACCATCAGACGGAACGCTTCGTAACTCATGAAAGGGCGCTCCCGTGAGCCTTGGGATGGGTTGAAAACAGGTTGAGCAAGCGTTCGGGGCTCAGGGTCTGTTCAGGCGGGCCGTCGAACAGGACCTGGCGATTGAGCCCGGTCACCCGTTCTGCCAGTCGTTTCACGGCGGCCAGATCGTGCTCGATCCACACCACGGTAACTCCGGCCTGACGCCATTCAGTCAGCAAGCGCTCAAACACTCGGGCACCGGCCTCGTCCAGCGCCGACATGGGTTCATCCAGCACCAGCAGTTGCGGTGCGGGGATCAGGCCCTGTGCCAGCAACACGCGCTGGCGTTCACCGCCGGACAGCGCACCCATGCGCCGCTTGCGCTTGTCCTGCATGCCCACACGCTCCAGCGCGTCGCCGATGGCCGGAGCCACCTTGCGCGACAACCCCATAAACGCCGGGCGGCGCTGGCACATGGCGGCCATGAAATCATCCACGGTCATGGGCAGTCCGCGATCGAACTCCAGTGCCTGGGGAACATAGCCGATCAACCCCGGTTCACCGGGCCAGTCAAGGCACAGGCGACCCTGATGGGGCATTTGCCCCAGCAGCGTCTTGATCAGCGAGCTTTTGCCCCCGCCGTTTGGCCCCACCAGCGCATGGACACTGCCGGGGCGAATGCTGAAACTGACGTGATCCAGAATGGGCGTTCGACCCAGGGTCAGCGACACCTGATCAAACGTCACTCCCGGCCCGCAGGCCGCTACCGGCAAGTGTTCAACGGCAGTCATGCTCCGGCCTCCTGAATGGCCCTGACCACGGTATTGAGGTTGCCGGTCATTTCTTTTTCGTACTTGTCAGCGCTGTAGTCGCCATAGGAAATATGGGAGAGCGGGTACAGTTTGACCCCGGACTCGCGCTGAATGGTCTCGACATAAGTGGACGGGAAGTCCATCTCGGAGAAGATCACCTTCACATCCAGCTCGCGCAGTTGATCGATGGTTTTCTTCAACTGGCTGGGGCTTGGCTCAATGCCGTGGGCCGGCTCGACCACGGCAGTGACCTCCAGGCCGAACTCGCGCAGCAGGTAGTCGTAAGCCGCGTGCACCGTGGCCACGCGCAGGTCGGCGTTCGGAGCCTGGGTCAACCTGGCCAGGGCATCGGCCCGCATTTGACGCAGGCGCTTGCCATAGGCGCGGGCATTGGCGGTGTAGGTCCTGGCGTTGGCCGGATCGAGTTTGCCCAGTTCACGGGCAATGTTGTTGACCTGGGCAATCGAGGCGCTGATCGACAGAAAGGTGTGGGGGTTGACCACCTTGCCCGCACCACGCGCTGCGTTGCCGGTGGCGGCCAGCAAGGGGACATTCTGGTTGGCCTCGATCACCGGGATGTCGGGTTTTTCGCTGGCCTCGATCATGCGGTCGGCAAAGTCATCATGGCCCACGCCATTGAGCACGATTACATCCAGTGTACCGATGCGCTTGATGTCTTCAGCGCGGGGCTCATAGGCGTGGGGGTTAAAGCCTGCGGGAATCAACGGCACCACTTCGGCCTTGTCACCGACGATATTGGCCACGTAGCTGTAGTAAGGGTGCAGGGTGATACCGATGCGCAGCGGCTTGGCCAGCGGGGTCGGGGCATCGGCAAATGCCTGGGGTGACAGACAAAAGGCAAACAGGGCGGCCAGCAGCACGGTGCGGCGACGCACAACAGATGAAATCGACATGGCGAGCAGTCTTCTCTCAGGTCAAGCGGTGGGTTCAGTGCCGATGCTGGCGTGTGACCCCGGCATCGAATTGCGCGATCACTTGCTGCCAGCCACTTTGATTAAGGGCGGCATCGCTGAAGTCGGCGGGGGCTTTTGCGTCGGGATTGCGGTTGAGCCATATATCCGGCTGGGTGCTGATTCGCATCAAGAACGACCCCGCCACCTCAGGGGTGGGGCTCAGGCCCAGGTAGGCCTGTTCACCGAGCAGCTGCCAGACATGGTTGCCACGGCTGACGGAGCTGGCATCGCTGGCAAAGGGGGCAAAGCCTTCTTCGGCCAGTTGGACGGGTTGGGGCAGGGCGCTGGACGCTTCGCGCAGCAACTGGATTTCGTCCAGCGTGACCCGCAGGTCGGCGTAGATGCCTTGTTCGGCAGCGCTCAGGTCCCGTCGTGCATCCAGTTGATGGGCGGCCACGGAAGTCACTTCCTGGGATTCGTGACGCCAGGCCACCACGGAGCCGGCCACGGTCAGAATCAACAGGCACAGCAGCAACACATACAGGGTTTCATGACCGGCACCGGCCGGGCGCACTACGTGAGTACTCATGGGGCCTCGATATCGGCTTGGTCGATTTCGACGATGTGACCCGGACCTGCGTCGAACAGCACATAAAATTCGGAATCGGGGCGCTTGAACGTCAGGGTTGAATCCGCGCCCAGCTTGCCGGGCACCAGGATGGTTTCGTCGTAGCCGATGACATCCAGGGTCACTCCCGGTGCGCCGCTGCCGTCGGAAAACCCGCCGGTACAACGGATCTGTCCGTCTTCCACGGCCTTGCACTCACACATCGGGTTGTGGGCCAGTGCCTGGCTGCAAACACCGAGCAACGCAATCAATCCTGCCGCCAGGGCAGGTTTTTTAAACAGGCGCGAATGCATTATTTGGCTCCTCGTTGGGCCAGCCAGGCGACCGTTGCCGGTGAGGCCTGACTCAGGGGAATGGAGACCTGATGCATGGAGCCGTCCCACCCCTCAAGGGTGATCCATAGCTCGGCGTCGGGCTTGGTGCGATCCGGGATCGGCATGGTGGCGCCCATGCGGTATGGCGTGCCGAAGAAAATCACCCCGGCGGCCCGCAGGCTGCGAGGTTTGCCGATTCGCAGATAGGCAGCCTTGACCTGATTGATGCAGGTGTCGCACAGGGCAGCGTTAAAGCTCTTCATGTAGCCCGCCGGGCCGTCCGGGCGCGGGGCTTCGTTGCGCAATTCGGCCAGTTTCAGGCTCCAGGGACCGACCTGCACGGTGCCGATTTCACGCTCGCCCAGGCCGCTGTCCCCGCGAAACAGCGAGGCATCGGCGAAGTACTTGGGCATAAAGCCCAGCGGCACCAACAGCAGCAGAATGTTTATGTGAAAGCGCCATTTGTGCCACAACCGGCCAAGGGTGGACGAGGGCTGTGCAGCCACTGCCTTGCTCATACATTGGCCTCTTCGGGCTGTTGGCTGTGCGCCGTGACGGTCTGGGTTGCGGCAGGTTTACGCTGGGATTTCTCGCTGCGCTTGAGGGCGTTGGCGGTGGCCAGCGCCGTGCGTTTGGTCCAGATCAGCAGGCCGCTCAGAATCATCATGCTGAGGATCAGGCCGAAGAAGAACCAGATCAGCTTGACCCACAGTCCGCCAAAATCGCCGGTGTGCAGCGGGCGCATGGATTCGGTTACCAGCTCCAGCCCGGACCGGTCGGCAATCATTCGCGAGCCTTCGATCGCGCCGTTGTACGGGTTGATGTCTGCGGTCTGGAACAGCAGCGGGTACCAGCCCGGGCCGCCGACTTCGATATGTCCGTAGGCATTGCTTGGCAGGCTGACAAAACTCGCGTCCAGCCCGGGGATTTTTTCGGCGGCAATTTTTACTGCCTGGTCGAGGTTGATCTGCGGTGCGGGCTGGCCGTCCGGCATGATCGGTACATCCTGGCGCGCCACAACGGGCGGGTTGCCAGTGGTTGAAATCGAAATCTGGTTATCGAACATAAAGGCTTCGATCAAGAACCACAGGCCGGTGATGGAAATCACGGCAATAAACCAGATCGACCAGATGCCGCACAGGCGGTGGAAATCGCCCCAGAAAATGCGCGCTCCGTGATTAAAACGCAGGTTGGGTTTGAAAAAGCCTTTCCAGAATTTTTTGTAGACCACCAGCCCGGTAATCAGCGACCCCAGCAGCGGAAGGCCGAGGAACGACACCAGGTACCAGCCCCAGCTATAGCCATTGGTAAATGGCACCAGCCACCAGCCGTGCAGGGCGCGAGTAAAGGCCTGGAAGTTGAAGCTGGGGCTCTCACCCTGAATCGCTCCGGAATACGGGTTGATGTAGAGCGATGGCGAGCGGCCGTCGGGATAGACCACACGGGCCACCAGGGCAAAATGCGACTCGTCCGGGCGGCTGATCGACTGTACGGCCAGGTTCGGTTCGGCCTTTTTAATGGCGGTCAGCACCTGTTCGTAAGTCAGCAGCGGTGCATCATCATCCGGCTGAGTGGCGCGGGCCTCGGGGGTGGCAAGCCATACGATCTCCTGGCTGACCACGGCCAGTGTGCCGGTCACGCAGACGATCAGGACGAAGAACCAGATAGGCAGGGTCAACCAGCTGTGAACCAGAAACCAGAGTTTGGAACGGGACTTTTTGGACATGGGAAACGGCAAACTCGCAGCAGGGCGGGTGTGTAATCGCCATTGAGAAGCGATTGCTTATCCATGTAGGACGAATGAGATGAGCAAAACCCGAAGCTGGACTTGTAAGAAAATGTTTCCGGTGTGGCCAGGTCCGGGTGCTCCCACATTCTGTACCCTGGCGGTGCGGTCGCTATTGCTAGCCCAATGACCGCCCCAGCTTCCAGTACCCCATCAAGGTCAGTGCCTTGCGGTCCATGCCGCATTCATGGACGAAAAACTTTCTGATCGCCATCACCGCCATCGATTCCCCGGCCACCCAGGCATAAAACTCGTTGTGCCTGGCGCTGGCCCGCTCCCAGAGCCGCTGGTTGTCCAGATCAAGTTCTTGCAGGACAGCACAGGCCTTGGCTTGCAGGCGCCGGGGCGGCAGGCTGGCCAGTTCGCGGGCCGCGATGATCATGCCGTCACCATGCTGTTTGCCCAGACTGGCGCGGGGCAGCCAATGGACTTTGGTATTCGGGCCACAGACCAGGGCATGGCAGTCGGACTCTTCGGGCACTTCGATAAAGGCTTGTACCTGGGGTGTGTCGGGGTGATGTGCCAGCTCTTCCAGGATACCGGCGATGGCCGGGAGCGCAGTTTCGTCGCCGATCAGCAGTACTTTTCGCATGCCCTGTGGGGGTTGCCACTCATAGCCCCCCGGGTCGTCCGGGTAGGCGCCATTGGGGGCCGCAATTTGCAGGAGATCACCCGCTTTGGCCTGGGTTGCCCAGCGCGTGGCGGGGCCGGTGACGCCATGCAGGACAAAGTCGATATCCAGTTCGCCTGACTCCACGCGCAGGTTGCGAAGGGTGTAAGAGCGCATGGGCGGTACCTGCTCGGGGCTCAAGTCACGCAGGGTCGCTCGCCAGTCTCCCCGTTTGGGCAGGTTGGAGGCCTCGCCGTTGGCGGTGGGGAACAGCAATTTGACCCGCTGATCCGGTGCCAGGGTACGCATCAGCGCCACATCGTTGCCGCCGAACACAAAGCGCGTCAGTGACGGGCTCAAGGTGATGCGGCGTTTGAGCTGGATATCGAACAGTCGGTAGGCAGCGGGTTTACTGAGTCGATTGCGCAGGTTCTGCACCAGGGCGGCAGCGGGGGACATAACAGCACCTCAATAAGCAGGAGTCGTTTTGTATAACGATCCATTGAGTGAGGAATTTAAGGTGCTGTCGCACTCCTGGGTCAGGCGGGGTGGGGCATTGGCACCGGAGTGAGGACGGGCTTGCCGGCAAAAAAAGCCTGCAGGTTATCGACCACCAATTGCACCGTGGCTTCGACCGCATCGGGTGACTGGCCAGCCACATGGGGAGTCATGACCACGTTGCCGAGGGTTTTGAGCGGGTCCGGCACCAGGGGTTCGTCTTCAAACACGTCGAGCCCGGCCCCGGCGATTTTGCCTGTGGCCAGGGCGCTGATCAGGGCATCGGTGTCGACTACGCTGCCACGGGCAATATTGATCAGGTAGCCGTCTGCGCCCAGAGCATCGAGCACGGGAGCGTCGATCAGGTGGTGGGTGGCGCTGCCGCCGGGCGTGGCGATCATCAGGAAGTCCACTGCTGCGGCCAGTTCAAGCACGCTGACGCAGTAGGTGTAGGGCGAGTCGGGGCGCGGCTGGCGGCTGTGGTAGCTGATGCTCATGTCAAAGCCGCAGGCCGCACGCTTGGCGATGGCCTGGCCGATCGCGCCCAGGCCGATGATGCCCATGCGTTTGCCCGACAGTGAGGGCTGGCGCACCTTGACCCACTCGTTGCGGCGGATGCTGGCGTCGGCCTGGGGGATGCCGCGCACCGCGCTCAGCAACAGCGCCATCGCGTGGTCGGCCACAGACGAGGCGTTGGCCCCGGCGCCGAAGGTCACGGTAATGCCAAGGTTGCTGGCGGCTTGCAGGTCGACCTGCTCGAAGCCGGCGCCGATCACGCAGATGATCTTGAGCAAGGGCAGGGCAGCCATTTCTTCGGCATGCAGGCCCAGCGGGCCACGGGTCAGCACGGCGTCGATGCGGGCGCCGTGCTGGGCTATGGCCTGGGCGCGGCTGGCGGGGGTGGGCGCCAGGATCAGTTCGTAGCCTTGGGTTTCAAGCATGTGCAGATAATCGTTAACGCTCTCTACCAGCACCAGCACAACTCGGGACATGGGTATCTCCAGCCAAGGGATGTCAAGAATGGACCGAGATTAACACCGGTCTGTGCTGTTTTTCGCGGCACCCATTCGATCCGGGCGCTCTATTCAGGCTTTTTTCAGCCGTGTGGCGGATGGGCCGAGTCCTGCGCTGGAGCCAAGCCGGGTCGGCCTGTTACCATTCGCCCTTTGTTTTATCTCCACTTCGAGACCGCCCATGACCACCGTTCGCACGCGCATTGCGCCATCGCCTACCGGCGACCCCCACGTCGGCACCGCTTACATCGCTTTGTTCAACTACTGCTTTGCCAAGCAGCATGGCGGCGAATTTATCCTGCGGATCGAAGATACCGACCAATTGCGTTCGACCCGCGAGTCCGAGCAGCAGATCTACGACGCCTTGCGCTGGTTGGGTATTACCTGGAGCGAAGGCCCGGACGTTGGCGGCCCGCACGGCCCGTACCGTCAAAGCGAACGCAGCGAGATCTACAAGAAATACACCCAGCAACTGGTCGACATGGGTCATGCCTTCCCGTGCTTCTGCACGAGCGAGGAGCTGGACCAGATGCGCGCCGAGCAAATGGCCAAGGGCGAAACCCCGCGCTACGACGGTCGTGCGCTGCTGTTGTCCAAAGAAGAAGTAGCGGCCCGTCTGGCAGCTGGCGAACCCCACGTGATCCGCATGAAAGTGCCGACCGAAGGCGTGTGCGTTGTGCCGGACCTGCTGCGCGGCGATGTCGAGATCCCGTGGGATCGCATGGACATGCAAGTGTTGATGAAGACCGATGGCCTGCCGACCTACTTCCTGGCCAACGTGGTCGACGATCACCTGATGGGCATCACCCACGTGCTGCGTGGCGAAGAGTGGCTGCCATCAGCGCCCAAGCTGATCCTGCTGTACGAGTATTTCGGCTGGGAGCAACCGCAGCTGTGCTACATGCCGCTGCTGCGTAACCCGGACAAGAGCAAGCTGTCCAAGCGCAAGAACCCGACGTCGGTGACGTTCTACGAGCGCATGGGCTTCATGCCTGAAGCGATGCTCAACTATCTGGGCCGCATGGGCTGGTCGATGCCGGACGAGCGCGAGAAGTTCTCGCTGCAGGAAATGGTCGATAACTTTGACCTGTCCCGCGTCTCGCTGGGCGGCCCGATTTTCGACGTAGAGAAGCTGTCGTGGCTCAACGGTCAATGGTTGCGTGACCTGCCGCTGGAAGAGTTCGCCAGCCGCGTGCAGCAATGGGCGTTGAACCCTGAGTACATGATGAAAATCGCGCCGCTGGTTCAGGGCCGGGTTGAAACCTTTAGCCAGATCGCGCCATTGGCCGGGTTCTTCTTCTCGGGCGGCTTGCAGCTCGATGCCAAGCTGTTCGAGCACAAGAAGCTGTCCAACGAACAAGTGCGTCAGTTGATGCAGCTGATTCTGTGGAAGCTGGAGAGCCTGCGTCAGTGGGAAAAGGACGCGATCACCGGCTGCATCCAGACCGTGGTCGAGTCCCTGGAGCTGAAGCTGCGTGATGCCATGCCGCTGATGTTCGCTTCGATCACCGGCCAGGCAAGCTCGGTGTCGGTGCTGGACGCGATGGAGATTCTGGGGCCGGACCTGACCCGTTTCCGTCTGCGCCAGGCACTCGACCTGCTGGGCGGTGTGTCGAAGAAAGAAAACAAAGAGTGGGAAAAGCTGTTTAACGCCATGGGTTAACGGTTTTTCTTTGTAGTCGCTGCCGCAGGCTGCGAGGGGTTCAGTGGCGTTTCCAGGAAAACGGGTTGCTCCGCAACCCTTCGCAGCCTTTGGCAGCGACTACAGGTTTTGTGGGTTTGGGCCAGTATTTACGGGGCAGGGAAGGTAAGTGGTTGTTCTCACGGCAAATTTTTTTTAAAAAGTTTAAAAATAAGTTTGACAGCCTATCCATCCAGTCTTAATATGCGCCCCGTCCACACAGCAACACGAAACAAGCAGCAACAACACGCTGCAGTGACTGTCTGGGGCTATAGCTCAGCTGGGAGAGCGCTTGCATGGCATGCAAGAGGTCAACGGTTCGATCCCGTTTAGCTCCACCAAATTTACAGTTCAATGTCTGGCCACACCGGCATTGAATCGATCAGCACTCAGCGCTGATCAGTTAGAAGGTTTGTGTCCCCTTCGTCTAGTGGCCTAGGACACCGCCCTTTCACGGCGGTAACAGGGGTTCGAGTCCCCTAGGGGACGCCAGTTTTACAGAAGCAGCACTTCGGTGATGCTCCGCCGCCAGGCGATAAATCGGGGCTATAGCTCAGCTGGGAGAGCGCTTGCATGGCATGCAAGAGGTCAACGGTTCGATCCCGTTTAGCTCCACCAATTTACAGTTCAATGTCGGGCCACACTGGCATTGAATCGATCAGCACTTGCTGCTGATCACTGTTAGAAGGGTTTGTGTCCCCTTCGTCTAGTGGCCTAGGACACCGCCCTTTCACGGCGGTAACAGGGGTTCGAGTCCCCTAGGGGACGCCACGATTACCCGCTATGCGGGATTTATAAGGGTCATTCGATTATTGAATGGCCCTTTTGTTTGTCTGCAGTTTTTATATTCCTCGCCTCGAAGCTTGCAGCCGCCCCCTCTGCGTTACACTGCGCTCCTTATTTTTTTAGGGGGAGACAAGGCATGAGTTGGGATTTGGCAGCACCGTTCATCATTGACCTGACCGTTCAGGCCGAAGACATCGACGGGTTCGGTCATGCCAATAACGCGGCCTATGTAGTCTGGCTGGAACGTTGTGCCTGGCGCCACTCGCAGCGTCTGGGGCTGGATCTCACCGAGTACCGTCGCCTTGATCGCGCCATGGCGGTGTCCCGCCATGAAATCGATTATCTGGCCAGTGCCTATGAAGACGATGAGCTGCAATTGGCAACCTGGATTGTCGATTGTGACCAGCGCTTGCGCATGACCCGCCACTTTCAGCTTGTGCGCCCCAGCGATGGCGTGACCCTGTTGCGTGCGCAAACCACGTTTGTCTGCATCGAGCTGTCCACGGGCAAGGCCAAGCGCCTGCCGCCCGAGTTCCTTGAAGGTTATGGTCCGGCTGTCGTCACGGCCTGATCAGCAGCGCCTGCTCATACCGATTGCCCACATAACGGCGTAAACTGCCGCACGTTTTTCATGAGAGTCACCCATGCAAATTGCTTTGGCGCCGATGGAGGGGTTGGTCGACAACATCCTGCGTGATGTCCTGACCCGCACCGGCGGTATTGATTGGTGTGTGACCGAATTTATTCGGGTCACCGAGCGGTTGTTACCGGAAGCCTACTTCCATAAATTCGCCCCCGAATTGCAGCACGGTGCGCAGACGCGTTCCGGCGTGCCGTTGCGCGTACAGTTACTGGGTTCTGATCCGGCCTGTCTGGCCGACAACGCGGCGCTGGCCGTTGAGTTGGGTTCCGGGGTGATTGACCTCAATTTTGGCTGCCCGGCCAAGACCGTGAACAAGTCCCGTGGTGGTGCGGTGCTGCTCAAGGAGCCCGAACTGCTGCATGCGATCCTGCTGCAGGTGCGACGCACTGTGCCTGCGCATATCCCGGTGACCGCCAAGATGCGCCTGGGCTTTGATACGCCAGACAGCGCCAATGAGTGCGCGATTGCCCTGGCCGAAGGGGGCGCAAGCCAGATCGTGGTGCACGCGCGGACCAAGATGGATGGCTACAAGCCGCCTGCCCATTGGGAGTACATCGCCCAGGTACAGGAAGCGGTGAAGGTGCCGGTGTTTGCCAATGGCGATATCTGGTCGGTTGAAGATTGGCGCCGTTGCCGCGAAATCAGCGGTGCTGAAGACATCATGCTGGGTCGCGGCCTGGTGTCGCGGCCCGATCTGGCCCGGCAAATTGCCGCAGCCCGTGCCGGTGTTGAAGTGGTGCCGATGACTTGGGCTGATTTGCAGCCCATGATCCGCGATTTCTGGGCGCAGGCCGAAGCCCAGCTGACGCCACGTTCAGCCCCCGGGCGCCTGAAGCAGTGGTTGGCCATGCTGACCCGCAACTACCCTGAAGCCGTGCTGCTGTTCAATGCCATGCGCCGTGAAACCGACTGTGAGAAGGTCCGGCATATGGTCAACAACCCGCCTGCTGACGCTGCCTGAAACGGCTGAAAAAAATTTTCAGAAAAACCCTTGAAACGGTTTTGACGGTCCCTATCTAAGGGGTACGCGATGCCGAAACCGGGTCGCGTAACAAAATCTCGCTGAAATCAGGAGGATGAAATTATGAGCAACGCATTTTCAATGGCGCCACTGTTCCGTAATTCTGTCGGCTTTGACCGTTTTAGTGATTTGTTTGAAACCGCTTTACGCAACGATTCGAGCGGCGGCTACCCACCTTACAACGTTGAAAAACGTGGTGAAGACAGCTATCGCATTGTGGTTGCGGCTGCAGGCTTCCAGCAGGATGATCTGGACCTGCAAGTTGAGAAAGGCGTGCTGACCGTGAGCGGCAGTAAACGTGAAAGCACCAGCGAAGAAGGCGTGACCTTCTTGCATCAAGGCATTGCACAGCGGGCATTTAAATTGTCCTTCCGTCTCGACGACCATATCGAGATCAAAGGCGCAAACCTGAGCAATGGTTTGCTGAGCATCGACCTGCAGCGGGTGGTGCCGGAAGAGGCAAAAGCCAAACGCATCCCGATCAATGGGGATTCGCAGCCTGCTCTGCAAAACTGATCTGAGCACGTGCTGAAAAAGAACCCCGTCTTCAGGCGGGGTTCTTTTTATCCGGATGAATATCAAGAGCAGCACGCAGGCATTTGTCCCCGACCTCTCCCCGGGGCAAGTGCCTGCTTTTCATGTCCAGAACGTCACTTTCCAGCCTGACCTGCGGTCAACTGGTGTTTTTGCAGGTTCTTGTCGGCTTTGTAGCGCAAGGCTACGTCGGGCACGCTGCCGCTTTTACCGGTTTCAACCCAGTTGCGAATCCGCCCTGCATCGGCGAAGTGGGTGTATTTGCCAAAGGCATCCAGAATCACCAGCGATACCGGGCGATTGCCCATCTCGGTTACCAGCACCAGGCAGTGTCCAGCCTGATTGGTAAATCCGGTCTTGGTGATCTTGATATTCCACTTGTCCTTTTTGACCAGATGATCGGTGTTATGAAAGCCCAGTGTGTAGTTGGGCTTGCGGAACGCCACGGTTTTTTCTTTGGTGGTGCTCAACTGGCTGAGCATCGGGTAGTGCCGTGCCGTTGCCAGCAGCTTGCTCAAATCGCGCGCGGTGGACACGTTGTGAATCGACAGGCCGGTCGGCTCAACGTAGTGGGTGCTCATCATGCCCAGGCTTTTGGCCTTGGCGTTCATGGCTGCGATAAACGCCACATAGCCGCCCGGGAAGTGATGGGCAAGGCTGGCAGCAGCACGGTTTTCCGATGACATCAGGGTGATCAGCATCATTTCGCGACGCGAGAGTTCGCTGCCAATCTTGACCCGGGAAAACACGCCCTTCATTTCTGGCGTGTCGCTGATGTTGACCGAAATGTATTCATCCATCGACTGTTTGGCGTCCAGCACCACCATGGCGGTCATCAGTTTGGTCACGGAGGCGATGGGGACGATGGCGTCAGGGTTGCTGGCAAAAATGACCTTGTTGGTCTGCAGGTCGATCAGCATCGCGCTGCCTGAGGCGATATGCAGCTGTGAGGTATCCCTTGGGGCCGAAATGCTTTCAGCCGCTGCGGCGATTGAAGAGGCGCTGGTGCCTGCCAGAACTAAACACAGGCTCAAAATAGAAAGATGAATTTTCACGCAGAATGACTCAAGGATGGTTGGGAAGTACCGGGCTGCAACGGCTGTTACACACATAACGTTACATTTTGTCAGTATGGATCAATAGCGGCAGAAATGCCTGATTTCGCAGGGTTTATCAGAGAATATTCATGGCCGGGGCTTCGAGGTGCCAGTGCAGCTGGCAGGCCTCAACGGGAGGTGCTGGCGAATCAGGGATTCGTGCTCGGGCGAGCCTAGCAGTGCAATGCTGTTGGCTGGCTGAACGACTTGAGCGTTCGACCCTGGCTCTGGAGGCCGCGAAAAGTCAGTAACGCAGGAGGCGGGGATTTATCAGGTTCGACGCCTGTGAGGCTGTGGCCCCACAGGCGTGAACGGGTGCTTCAGGATTCAGCTCGATAGTGCAGCAAGTCCCCCGGCTGGCAATCGAGTGCGATGCAAATGGCTTCCAGGGTGGCGAGCCTTATACCTTTGACCTTCCCTTGCTTGAGCAGTGACAGGTTCTGCTCGGTAATGCCGACCATTTGCGCGAGGTCCTTGGATTTGACCTTGCGCATGGCCAGCATGACGTCCAGCTTAATTTCGATCGGCATCTTGGCCTCTTAAACAAACTGCTGATTTTCCCGTGCCATCGAACAGGCGTTGTATAGGCTGCGGGCGATGATCATAAGAGAAGCGGAGAGGAATAAGGCAACAAGATGCGACGGTTCAAAGCTGATGGTGAACAAACGCTCGCCGTCAGGGCGCAAAAATGTGATCCAGACGCTCATGACCGGTGTCAGCAAGAGGCAGGCCAGCACCCATGAAGCGACACTCTTGCCTACTTTCCCCAGCAGTTCAGCCGACTCCGCCGAGAAGTATTCCCCGTTGCTGTAGGCCAGAAACAGGCTGCGCAGCGCCAGCAAACCCTTGGCCAGTATCAGCAGGGGGATGCTGGACAGCACAATGGCCCCTGCGACTTGCCACCAGGGCATCTGCAGAATGTCTGCGTTCAATGTTTTGGTCATGGCGCTCAGGCTGAATCCGCCGACGTAGGTGCCAATGACGTTGGGGAAGATCCAGTAAGCGATATTGGCCAGGAGCATGCCCACCACGAGCGCCAGGGTGGCGGTTGCCAGGGTTCTGCTGCGATCGGCCAGGTGATCGGTTTTCATCTGAAAGTCCTTCTGTAGTACTGATGATGATTAAGTGCCCGGATTCTGCGCAGAAACGGTAGGCGATGTTTTAAGGCCTTGATATCGTAATTCGATAATAAATGATTGTAAAACGATAATTTCATGGATGTAGAAATGACTTTGGCGGATGCAGATGCGCGCGGTGTTGATTAGGCAGGGCTGTGCAATTGTGTAAAATGCCGGCCCTTGAAATTGACCGGCCGGCCTGATGACTCCTGAAGCGTTAACCACTCTGCATTTGCACCTATTGACTGCTCTGGACGCTGCGCCCGAAGAAACCCGGCGTTTGTTTCATGGGCGCGGGCGGTGCTGGCCGGGGCTTGAGCAGTTGACAGTCGACTGGCTGCAAGGCGTGGTACTGGTCTCGTTGTTCAAGGAGCCCGATGCCGGGCATCTGAACGCCTTGAAGCAGCTGTTGATGACGCTCGTGCAGTCCCCTTCATGGCGAGCCAGCGGGGCCCACACGCTGGTGCTGCAACATCGCTATACGCTGCAGAGCGACACTGAATGGCTGGTGGGTGAGGCGGTTGATGAGTGGACGCTGACCGAAGGCGGGTTGCGCTATCGAGTGGACCTGGGCCGCAAGCAGAACAACGGCCTGTTTCTGGACATGCGTTACGGTCGGGACTGGGTGCGGGCCAACGCCGAGGGCAAACGGGTCTTGAATCTGTTTGCCTATACCTGCGGCTTTTCAGTGGCCGCGATCGAAGGCGGTGCGCAGCATGTGGTCAACCTCGACATGTCCCGTGCGGCGCTGAGCCGTGGGCGCGACAACCATCGGTTGAACGGGCATGACATGAGCAAGGTGACGTTCCTGGGGCATGACCTGTTCAAGTCCTGGGGTAAGGTGAAAAGCACCGGCCCTTATGATCTGGTGATCATCGACCCGCCGTCGTTTCAGAAGGGCAGCTTTCTGCTGACCAAGGATTACCAGCGGGTAGTGCGCCGGTTGCCTGAGTTGCTGAGCGAAAACGGCACGGTACTGGCCTGCATGAACGACCCGGCACTGGGTTCGGACTTCCTGATCGATGGCGTTACCCTTGATGCGCCGAGCCTGCGTTTTGTCCAGCGCCTGGATAACCCGCCGGAGTTTCCTGATGCCGACGCAGAATGCGGTTTGAAAGCGCTGGTGTTCAAACAGGGCGTTTGACGGGCAAAAAAAGGCCCGCTGGGGGAGTTGCGGGCCAAGGGGTACATTGAATGAGCAATGAGCGCAGCGAATATACCGCCCGCTGCGCTCAAAGACTGTGAAACAAAATTCATCTTTCTTGTGGGAGCGGGCTTGTTCGCGATGGCATCGACCAGGTGCCCTGGCCGAACCGCGTCGCCTGTATCGCGAGCAGGCCGCTCCTACAAAATTTGCCGGTTACTTGGTGCGCGACGACTCGAACAGGAACCACACGCGGCGCTCGGCTTCATCGATCCAGTTTTCCAGCAGGCTGGTGGTGGCCACGTCTCCGAGTTCGGAGCACATGTCGTGGGTTTCACGCATGTACGCGGCCAGCTGGATGTTGTCTTCGCGCAGCTCTGCCAGCATGTCTTCCGGGGTTACGAAGTCGGCATCGTTATCCAGCAGGCGCTGGAGCTTTTTGATATGGCCAATCGAGCGAATGGTCGTGCGCCCCAGCTTGCGTACGCGTTCGGCAATGGCGTCGGTGGTCGCATAGATCTGATCGGCCTGTTCGTCCAGCAGCAGATGAAAGTCACGGAAATGCGGGCCGGACATGTGCCAGTGGAAGTTCTTGGTTTTCATGTAAATGGCGAATGTATCAGCCAGCAGCGCATTCACTTCGGCCGCAATGTTGATACAGGCTTTTTCGCTTAGTGCCGAAGGTGTCCGCAGATCGGCCTTTCTGCTTTCCTTCGCGGATTTCAGGTCTGTCATGGTGGTTCCTCGTGGCAGCGGTTGATCGGAATAACGTCACTTGAGTGCGGCTGACTAAAGACCAGGATCAGCCTCTCGTCAAACGCGTCGGGGCGTCTCAAACAGCCCGCGTAAAGTTTTGAGGGCCTCTGAGCAAGATCGTTCAAGACTTTCTTCTGTCAGGTTGCGACCCTTTGCGGCTGCTTACTGCCGGAATGTTTGTAATGTCTGATTCCCTTGCTCGATCCGCGTTTGTGCGCGGCACCATGGCCTGTCTTCCGCTCACGCTGGCGTGTGCCCCTTGGGGGTTGCTGGCGGGTTCCACTGCGATTGATGCCCAATTGACCCCGGCGCAAAGCCAGGGGCTCTCGCTTTTTGTGTTTGCCGGTGCGGCGCAATTGGTGGCGATCGGCATGATCAAAGGAGGGGCCAGTGCGATTTCGATCCTGGTGACCACCTTGCTGCTGACGTCACAACATTTGCTCTATGCCATGCATTTGCGACCGGTGGTGGCGCCACTCGAACCGAGATGGCGTCTGGGGCTGGGCTTTTTGCTGACCGATGAGTTCTTTGCCCTGGTCAGCCCGTTTGACCAGAAGACGTTCAATCGCTGGTACGCGCTGGGCGTGGGGCTGTGCATGTACGTGGGCTGGAATATTTTCACCCTTCTGGGCGTGGTGCTGGGCAAGAGTATCCCGGGACTGGACCAACTCGGGCTTGAGTTCTCGATTGCCGCAACCTTCATAGCGTTGATTACGCCCATCGTGCGCAATGTTCCAACCATTGTGTGCGTGGCGGTCTCATTGTTGAGCGTGGTGCTGTTCAGTTACTGGCAGTGGGAGTCGGCCATTGTGCTGGCAGGGCTGGCGGGTATGGTCGCGGGTTATCTGTGCAAGCGGCTGGGAGGGTACTGGGCATGATTTGGATCATTATTGCCGGGATGACGCTGATTCTGTTTTTCAACCGCTACCTGTTTTTGGAGCCGCGGCTGCCGATTCGCTTGAATCGTGGGGTGAGGGAGTTTTTGGGGTTCGCGGTACCGGGGATGCTCACGGCGATTTGCGGGCCGATCATCTTCGTCAAGAATCATGAGGTCGACCTGAGCCTGGGCAACCCGTACCTGCTGGCCGGGCTGTGCGCCATAGGGCTTATGCTCTGGAGTCGCAACGTACTGCTCAGTGTCGCGTTGAGTGTGGGGCTGTTCTATCTGTTTCGCTGGTGGCTTTGATTTGCGCTGCGGCGCGGGAAGTAAAGGGGCCGCTCAGGGCAACGCCGTCACTGACCACGTACCAGCACGCCAGCAGGCCGTCCGCGCGAAGCGGAGCGGGGACTGCACTGCCGATGACCGACATGACATGAATCTTGGGCATAAACACCTCCTTCAAACAATGTCGCTACCTTACGGGCTGGGCCGCTGCGCAAAAAATCATTGCGCGTGATAGTCGTCATTGATGTCGGTGAGGTGTCAGTCAACCACCTGGTCGAGCATGTGCATGACTTCCTGATCGCTCAGCAATCCCTCGCGTACGAGGTGCTGGGCCAGCAGTGACACCAGCTTGGCGGTGCG
The DNA here is from genome assembly GCF_019345465.1 of Pseudomonas sp. NKUCC02_KPG. GTDB lineage: Bacteria > Pseudomonadota > Gammaproteobacteria > Pseudomonadales > Pseudomonadaceae > Aquipseudomonas. The sequence continues at coordinate 43,792 of NZ_JAHKRC010000004.1, read as the reverse complement.
ATGGCCTTCGAGCTGCTTGAGCTCGGTCAGGGTGTTGTAAACCTTGCTTGAAGTGCAGAGCCCGACGATGTGGTGCGGGTTTTGTGTAGGCATAAAGGTCGTCCTTGTTTTTATGAGTGTGCCGATGATCGCGCCAGTGGCGCTCCATAATGCCGCAGTCCGGGCCACTAGGGTGTCTCATCCGCGACATTCACAGTGTCAATTGGGCCCTGTCGGCAGCTGCAAAAGCCTGCCGGTTTGCCTGCGCCGGTGTTACCAGCGCGGCGGGCCGTAATAGCCCCGTGGCGGGCCGTAGTACGCCGGGTGTGGCCGACCGTAGTAGCCCTGGTAATAAACGGGCTGAGGCGGCTGGACATACACCGGTTGTGGCTGGTAGTAGACCGGTGGGGCCTGAACGTAAACAGGTTGCGGCTGGACATAGACCGGTTGCTGAACGTAAACCGGGCGTGGCTCGGGGCCAGCAATGATTGAGCCTACAACTGCGGCGCCGACTACCGCGCCAAAAATGGCAGGTCCGGGCCCCCAACCGCCATGAGCAGATGCCTGGCCTGCGACAGCCAGAGCGCCGATAAGCAAAGCGACTTTGGGGATGGTACGCATCATGACGATTCCTCGAATTTCAGCCCCGACTTTTGGCCTGCACCAGGCCACGGATAATCGCGGGGATAACGTTAAGACCGTGTTTTATTAAAAAACTGCGAAGCGCTTTGGTAAATTTTGTGTAAGGTCTGCGGGCGCTGAGACGTTTCAGCGCTTGCAGCTGCAATATGATCTAACAAAATTTCCGGTACGGCTTGTGCCGTCCATCTAAAAGCATTCAGCAAGGAGATGAGCATGCAAATGAATCCGAATAAAGACACCCAACTGTGCATATCGCTGTCGGGCCGACCGGGGAACTTCGGACTGCGTTTTCATAATCATCTATACGAACAGCTGGGCCTGAACTTTTACTACAAGGCTTTCAGCAGCAAAGACCTCAAGGGGGCAGTGACCGGTATTCGCGCCCTGGGGATTCGTGGTTGCGGTGTGTCCATGCCTTTCAAGGAAGCGTGCATTGAGCTGGTGGACGAGCTGGACGCATCGGCCCGTGCCATCGCGTCGATCAATACCATCGTCAACACTGACGGGCACCTCAAGGCCTACAACACGGATTACATCGCCATCGCGCAATTGCTCGACAGTCACAAGGTGCCCAAGGACACCACTTTTGCATTGCGTGGCAGTGGCGGCATGGCCAAGGCCGTGGCTTCGGCGTTGCGCGACGGTGGCTATCGCAAGGGTGTGATCGTGGCGCGAAACGAAGCGACAGGAGGGGCGCTGGCGGCAAGTTGTGGCTACGAGTGGCAGTCGGAGTTGGCTGCGCACAGGCCCCGGATGCTGATCAATGTCACGCCGGTGGGCATGGCGGGCGGGGCTGAAGCCGACGACCTGGCCTTTGAGGCAGATGCCATCGATCAGGCCGATATCGTTTTTGATGTGGTGGCGATCCCGGTTGAAACGCCATTGATCGTGCGTGGTCGTGCCCAGGGCAAGCAGGTGATTACGGGCCTTGAGGTCATTGCAATTCAGGCACTGGAGCAGTTTGTGCTGTACACCGGCGTTCGACCGTCCGCCGAGCAGTTCCAGGCTGCGGTGGCGTTTGCCCGCAGCTGATTGCAGGGTCGGGCGAGTGACCTCGCCCGACACCCGCGTTACTCCAGCTCTGCCAGGCGAGCCTCTAGCACTGCGATGCGCGCTTCAAGTGCTTCGAAGCGCTCCAGCGATACCGTGGAGCCACTGCTGCGCTCTGCAGGTTGTTGACGGCTGGCCATGATTGTCTCGATGTCAGCCGGGTCGCCCAGTGCATGCATGTAGCGGTCTTCGCGCTGGCCGCTCTGGCGAGGCACCAGCAGCGCAAGATCACGGGCAATCAGGCGCTCCAGTTGATGCTGAACCTGTTCAGTGTCTTCGAAATCGTGCATGCGCGAGCTGCGGGTCAAGAGCTCGTTCAGGGTTTGCGGGCCCCGCAGAAACAGCAGGCCCAGCAGCACCACCTGGGCAGGCACCAGTTCCAGCGCCTTGTCGACCTTATGCTCCCAGCGGTCAGCACGGCTGCCCATCACCAGCCGGGTAAAGCCGCGACCTTCGAGTGCGCGCAAGCTTTGTCCGACTTGTCCTTGAGTGAGATTGAGCACGGGTTCACGGCTGGTTTTCTGGTTGCACGCCAGAACCAGCGCGTTGAGCGTCAGGGGGTAGGTTTCAGGGTTGGTGGCCTGTTTCTCGATCAGGGAGCCGAGAATCCGGATCTCGATGCTGTTGAGCAGAGGTCCGGAGTCAGATTCGATCTGTGTGTTTTCTGAAAGCTGACTAGCGGGAACTTCCATTTTCTTCTCCAAATTGAGTAACCGTTGCCAGCGGTCATTGTGGAGTCTTTTGCACGATAGGGCGACTGCCGCGTCAAACCTGTGGGGGCGGGCTTGCTCGTGGCAGTCATAGTGCGGTGAGCCGGGCATGTCGCGATGCAGGTATCGCGAGCAAGCCCGCTCCCGGGGCTGTCAGCGGTTGACCAGTTTGGCTGGCAATGCGATCACCAGCAGGCTGCTCAGGAGCAGGCAGCCTGCGAAGAACCACAGCGCCCCTGAGCCGCTGCCGGTCACGTCAATGGCGATACCCATCAGCGAGTTGCTCACCAGTCCGGCGATATTGGCCAGCGAGCACGCCAGGGCAAACCCCGTAGCCGCTGCCCGCCCTTTGAGAAAGGTTGCCGGCAAGCTGAAAAACACCGGCACGGCACCGATGATGGCGGCCGAGGCAATGGCGAACAGTAAAACGGTGGCAAAGACGTTATGGCTGTAGAAAGTTGTACCGGCCATGGCGGCCGCACCGATCAGGAAGGGCACGATGATGTGCCAGCGGCGTTCGCGATGACGGTCTGAACTGGCGCCAATCAACAGCATGCCAATCAGGGCGGCGGCGCTGGGCAGGGCGGTCAGTACACCAATATGGAAGTTGTCGGCCACGCCCGCATTGCGAATGAAGGTGGGCATCCAGAAAGCCATGGCGTAGGCGCTGAGCAGGATGGAAAAGTCGATACCGCCGAGCATCCAGACCTTGAGGTTGAAAAAGCCGTCGCGAAAGCTGTGCTTGCTGTTTTTGCCTTCGACGTCGTCCTTGCGCAGCTCGTTTTCAAGCAGTGCTTTTTCTTCGTTGTTAAGCCATTTGGCGGTGTGATGGCTGTTGGGCAGGGCCCAGAACGTCAGAATGCCCAGCAAGACGCTGGGAATCGCCTCGATGATAAACAGCCACTGCCACCCCTTGAGCCCTGCCGTGTTGTCGAACGCGCCCATGATCCAGCCCGAAAGTGGTCCGCCGATCACGCTTGAAAGCGGCATGCCGATCATGAACAGGGCGATGATGCGTCCCCTGCGGTGGGTTGGAAACCAGGTGGTCAGGTAGTACAGCACGCCCGGCAGAAAGCCGGCCTCGGCCGCGCCCAGCAAGAAGCGCACAACATAGAACTGGGTGGGGGTGGTGACCAGCATGGTGCAGGCCGAGAGCAGGCCCCAAGTGATCATGATCCGGGCAATCCAGATCTTGGCACCGACTTTCTCCAGGGCCAGGTTGCTCGGCACCTCGAAAATGATATAGCCGACGAAAAACAGCCCGGCGCCAAGGCCGAACGCTGTTTCGCTGAACTGCAGGTCACCCAGCATTTGCAGCTTGGCGAAGCCAATATTGATCCGGTCCAGGTAGGACGCCAGATAACAGAAGCAGAGGAAGGGGATGAGTTTCCAGGTGATCTTGCGATAGAGCACCTGGACCGGGTCCGCGATAACGGTCGCGGTGGTAGTACCAGCATTTGCAGAGGGCATGTGTGTCTTCCTGGCGGTGACTTTATGGTTGTTGTGTAGCCGCGATCAGTGCTTTGGCAGGCTCGTGAAGCGGCTTCCAAAGGCAGTGTCAGAAGACTGGGCAGGCCTGGTGAGGGCCCTTGCTCAGTAATGGTGACCAGTGCTCTACGGCCTGGTTCTATGGCAGATATCCCTGTCTGCCAGTTGTTGCCTAAACAGTTTTGGTGAAGTGATTCATGGCCTCCTGCTTGCTGACGACGTCGCCATATTTACTGTCGATATCAAACAGGTTGGCCTCGTGGGGGGCGCTGTGGCGATCACCGACACATTCGCGCACCACGATGGTTCGAAAGCCGTGCTGCACTGCATCCACCGCCGTTGCCCGGATACACCCGCTGGTCGAACAACCTGCCAGAACCACAGTGTCGATGCCCTGGGCACGCAACAGTGATGCAAGGCTGGTGCCGAAAAACGAGCTGGCGTACTGCTTGCTGATGACGACTTCATCCGGGGTTGGCAGCACCTCTTCGCAGAAGGCGGCCAGCGGGTTGCCCTCCACCATGTCCTGCATGACCGGGGCCTTTTTTACCCAGATGCCGCCGTCAAGAAAGTGACCGGGGTGGTAGCGAATATTGGTATGCACCACCAGCACTGCATTTTTGCGCGCGCAGGTTAGCAGTTCGACGCTTTCGGCCACAGCGCTGACGACGCCGGGTGCGAACAGCGGCGCATCTTTTTGTGTGTAGCCTTGCATGAAGTCGATCATCAGCAGCGCAGGCTTTTTACCAAAGCCTATGCGATGGCCCCATACACCTTGATAGTTGGCGTCTGCGCTTTGCTGTTCATTGTGGTGCTCGGTCATGACCCGCTCCTATTTGTATGCGCCGGACAGCAGAGCCCCGGCACCCGGCACGATGGGCTCAAGGTTGAGGGCCTTGAGCATGGCGTAGGTGGTGGCAATGGCGGCGGTGAGCACCGGCTTGCCGGTTTGCGCTTCAACCTGGGCAACCACGGGTAGTGATTGCATCTGCACGCAGGCCGACAGCACGATCACGTCCACGCCTTCAAGGTTCATGCTGCTGACAATGGCGGGCAAGTTGGCCGGGTCGTGGCGGGCCACTTCCAGGTTGTCGGGGATTTCCAGGGCGCGCCAGTCCACCACCTCAAAGCCTTCTGCGCGGATGTAATCCACCACGAGTTCGGTCAGTGGTTTCATGTAAGGCGCGACGATAGCGATTTTTTTCGCACCCATTACCTTGAGGCCGTCGATCAAGGCGCCGGCGCTGGTAATGACCGGGGCGTTTCCGTCATTCTCGGCAGTAGCCAGGGTCAGGCGTTGCTCGGATTTTCGGTGGTAGCCCAGTCCCATGGCCATGATTGCCACCAGGCAGGCGTAACCCAGAACGTCGACCCTGGCGTCGGACAGTTCGATCGCGCAGCGGTCGGATTCGCCGTCCATGGCTGCCAGTTCTTCTTTGCGCACCTGTTTCATGCGCATGCGGCTGGAGTGAAAGGTAAAGCGTTCCGGGCGGATCAACTGGCGTGCGGTCAGCATCGCCGGGATCTCGGTTTCCATGGTGGTGTTGGAACTCGGCACAATCTGGCCGATACGGTAAGGCTTGATCACGGGATGTCTCCTTAAACGGTGCGCTGAGTGCGGGTCGGGGGGTGGTCATAAAACTCGCCAAAGGTGGCGAGGAAACCCTCAAGGTCGTCCCACGGGATCATGTGGCCAGCGTTCTCGACACGAGCAATGTTGATGGCAGGGTTGAGGTCGAGGATTTCTGCTTCGTCCTCATCCAGGATCACGCCACCTCGTCCGGCGACCATCAGCAGGGTGGGCACCGCCAGTTTCGGCAGGTCCTGATGGAAGTCCACCTCATGGAAGTCGTTAAAAGCGCGAACGATGGCGGGTTCATGACAGGTGTGCAGCCACTCGGCGCGCAGTTGCAGTTGCTCCAGGGTCCAGGTCGGGCAAAAGGCACGCATGGCCTGTGCATCCATCCCGGTCACGGCCTGGCGGATCGAGTCCACGTACCACGCCAGCTTGCTTGGGTATTCGCGTCGACCGGGGCCGGAGACAGGCGGGTCGATCAGTACCAGGCTTAGCAGCCCGGCCGGGTTGCGTGCCGCGCTGCGTACGGCAAAGCGCGCACCCATGGAGTGGCCGGCGAGGTGGTAGTGGGTAAAGCCCATTGCCCGGGCAAAGGCGGCGATGTCATCAGCGCAGGCGTCGGTGCCGTAGTCCAGGCCGGTGCCGCTGGAAGAAAGGCCGCGCCCCCGGGCATCGAGTACGTACGTGTCGAAATGTTCACCCAGCCGTTCGGCCACGAAGCCCCAGGTAATGGCCGGGCTGGTGATGCCGGGAATCAGCAAGAGAACCGGTTTTGTACCGTTGTCCTGCCCGCCATAGCGCAGGTAATGCTGGCGTATGCCGTTGGCCTGGACATTGGCGCCGTGGATAAAGGTGCTCATGCCAGGGCTTCCGATTCAAGTGAGTGGCTGTAGATGTCGTAGCCATAAACCCAGGCCGGATCTTCCTGGGTACGCAGCCAGGTGTTGGCATTGGACACCGCCTGTACCCGTGAGGCGCGATCCTTGCGATTGGCTTCGTACAGTTCGAAAGCGGTGCGGTAATCGCTCAGACCGGTTTCTTGCAGGCAGCGGGTCAGCATGGCAGCGTCTTCAATTGCCATGCCGGCGCCTTGGGCCATGTGCGGTTTCATGGGGTGGCAGGCGTCGCCGAGCAATACCAGGCGGCCACGGCTCCAGAGAGGGAGCGGGTTGCGATTGAGCAGGGGCCATTTACTGACGCTTTCACTGGACTCGATCAGTGCCTGGACAGTCGGGTTGTAGTCGGCGAACGCTTCACGCATTTCTTCGCGGCTGCTGTCGACAAAACTGCCCTGAAAATCCCAGGCCGCATGCGGCACGCCTGTGACGTAGTAGTACTCATCGCGCTTGGCAGTGGTGTGGTAGACCATCATGTGGCGATCTTCGCTCCACCACTTCACGCAGTTCTCGAAGTTCAGGTTGTATTTGGCCAGTGTTTCGCTGCGGATCAGCGCGCGGTGGGCCACCCAGCCGCTGTATAGCGGCTTTTCTGCGCCAAGCAATTCTTCACGGATTTTTGAGTTGATGCCATCGGCGCCAATGACGATATCGGCCTCGGTGCTGGTGCCGTCGCTGAAGTGCAGGCGCACCAGGTTGTCGGTTTCTTCAAGGCGAGTCAGGCATTTGTTGAAGTGGGTGGTGCCCGGCGCGATGGTCGACATTTGCAGTGCATGCAAGTCGCCACGGTGAACCGTGATGTAGGCGGCGCCGTATTCCTTGCGGGCAAATTCACCGAGGGGGATGCGAGAAAGATAGTCACCGCTGGCGCCATCACGGCTGAACCAGAAGTCAGGGTGCGAGCCCATGTCGCTTAACTTCTGTTCGATGCCCATGCGGCGGAAGATTTTCATGATGTTCGGCCCCATGTGGATGCCCGCGCCAATGCGGGAAAACGCGGGGGCCTGCTCATAAATATCGACCTGGAATCCGGCGTTTTGCAGCAGCGTTGCTGCCGCAGCACCTCCCAGACCTGCACCGACAATGGCGATTTTTTGTTTTATGGGCATGCAAGGCTTCCTTTTTTTAGGGTGTTGCTGGCAAGAGTCGGGTTTGTGATTGCCAGTCATTTACAGTGTATACGCTATTTATTTTTGATTTGCATAGAGCCCTTTGAAAATAAAAACAGCCTGAATGGAGTTGGTGTAACGGCTGGTAACTACTGTTTGCTTGGGTTGTGTGAGTATGTAACGGCGATTTATTTTTTCGAATCAAGTGTGAAAATAATGAGCTATCAACGCTAAATAGTGTGTACGCTTTAAATTGAACCGTGGGATGCAACGCTGACTGCAAGGGCAGGGGGTGATGCACTCAACACATTCAGCGAGTCAATTGAGAGGAACCCCAAATGCCGGTAAGCGACTGCGAACTGACTCAGATGTTTGAGCACGTGTTGAAACTGTCAAAAGTGGATGCGACCCAAAGCGTCGCAGTGTTGAAAAGTCACTACTCCAACCCGCGCACGGTGAGGGCGGCGATGGAAGCGGCTCAGCGCCTGGGTGCGAAGGTGTATGCAGTGGAGTTGCCCTCGTTCAACCATCCGATGGCGATGGGCAATGACATGACGGCTTACTGCGGGGACACCGCGCTCACGGGCAATATTGCGGCGCAACGGGCGCTGGAGGCGGCAGATCTGGTGGTCGACACCATGATGTTGCTGCATTCCCCCGAGCAGGAGCAGATCCTCAAGACCGGCACGCGCATTCTGCTGGCGGTTGAGCCGCCTGAGGTGCTGGCGCGCATGCTGCCCACTCTGGCGGACAAAGAGCGGGTGATGGCGGCAGAAAAACTGCTTAAACAGGCGCGCTCCATTCATGTCAAATCCAGAGCCGGCAGTGATTTCAAGGCGCAGCTGGGGCAGTATCCGGCGGTAACCGAGTATGGGTTTGCCGATGAGCCGGGGCGTTGGGATCATTGGCCAAGCGGTTTTCTGTTCTCGTGGCCCAATGAAGAGACGGCGCAGGGTGTATTGGTGATCGATGTGGGTGATATCGTCCTGCCGTTCAAGAACTACTCGCGCGAACAGATCACCCTGGAAATCGATCAGGGCTTCATTACCTCGATTCATGGCGGCTTTGAGGCCGAATACCTGCGCGATTACCTGAAGTACTTCAACGATCCTGAGGTGTACGGCATTTCCCATATTGGTTGGGGGCTGCAGCCGCGTGCCCAATGGACTGCCATGGGCCTGCACGACAAAAACGACGGAATGTGCATGGATGCCCGGGCGTTCGAGGGTAACTTCCTGTTTTCCACCGGGCCCAACACCGAGGTCGGGGGCACGCGCAAGACGCCATGCCACCTGGATATCCCGCTGCGCCATTGTGATATTTATCTGGATGACCTGGCGGTGGTCACGGGCGGGGTGGTGGTTGCACCCCAGTAGAAGCCGCACAAGCGCGCCGCGATTATCCAAACCACGGGTGATCGTTAATGCCCTTCGCCAGCAGGCCAGCCCCCACAGGGGTTGGCGACAGAGTGGCTCGCGCAGGTTAAGGTCATCTCACCACTCACCCTTCACTTGATAGAGGCCGCTGTGCCGGATACGACAGACAAGCAATCAGGCAATCCTGTGACTTATGACTTTTCCCAGCAGGTAGGTCATTTGTTGCGCAAGGCTTACCAGCGCAACATGGCTATTTTTCAGCAGAACATCGGCAACTCGCAATTGACCGCCGTACAGTTCATTACCCTGTGCGCGGTGCATGATCATGGGCCCAGCTCCTTGAGCGAGCTGATCAAGGCCACGGCAGTGGATCAGGCGACCATTCGCGGGATTGTCGAGCGCCTTCAGGCTCGCGACCTGATTGCTCTCAAGCCTGCGCAACAGGATAAGCGCAAGGTCATCGTCAGCCTCACCGAGGCGGGTGAGCAACTGGTGCGCGAAACCCAGCCCCATGCTGCTCAAGTGAGCGAGTTGACCATGAGCAGGCTCAATCCGGCCGAACGGGTAGCGATGCTGTATCTACTGCACAAAATGGTCGATGAGAGCGCCGATTAAACCATTTATGCCCTTTGGCATTGTTCTTGCCTTTATTTGGTGAAGTAGTTACTTCATCAAATTCGCGGTAACAGAGGCTCTGGATATGCAGGCCTTTGGGACGCGCTTTTCATGAAGTAAACACTTAATAAGATCCGCTCAAACAGTGCGGACGTTGCTACCTGGGGAAGCCTTGCATGAGCGATCAAACCCTCGCGCCTGTCAAAACGGTAACACTTGAAGTCAACGGGCAGCGGGTTGAGGTCACTGCAATGGCCGATACGCCCTTGCTGCTGGTACTGCGCAACGATTTGCAGCTGAACGGCCCGAAGTACGGCTGTGGCCTGGGCGAGTGCGGGGCGTGCACGGTGATCATTGACGGGGTAGCTGCCCGCTCCTGTGTTTTCCCACTGGCTGGCGCGCAGGGGCGCAGCATCACCACCCTTGAGGGTATCGGCACCCTTGAGCACCCGCACCGGGTCCAGCAGGCGTTCATTGATGAGCAGGCGGCGCAATGCGGTTACTGCATGAACGGCATGATCATGACTGCCAAGGCATTGCTTGATCGCAACCCGCACCCCAGCGAAGAGCAGATTCGAAACGAACTGTCAGCCAACCTCTGTCGCTGCGGCACCCATATCGAAATTATGCGTGCGGTCATGCTTGCCGCCCGTCCAAAGCCCTGAACGGATTGATGACTATGACCCTTACCACGCTCACCCGTGATCAGTTGTTGGCCAAGTCTGGCGTTTTGCTGATCGTCGATCAGATCCAGCCCCCCTCGGGTCCGGTGGCCAAGGGCGGTGTGCCGGTGGTCAAGCCCAAGGAGCTGGGTCTGTTTATTGCGGTAAACGATGACGGCCAGGTATATGGGTTTAACGGCCATGTGGACTTGGGCACGGGGATTCGTACCTCATTGGCGCAGATCGTGGCCGAAGAGCTGGATCTGGCGCTGGAGCAGGTGTGCATGGTGCTGGGGGATACCGACAGTGCACCGAATCAGGGCGCAACCATTGCCAGTGCCACCATTCAGATCACGGCAATCCCTTTGCGCAACGCAGCCGCTGAAGCACGGCGTTTTTTACTGGCCCGGGCCGCACAGCAACTGGGTGTTGAGGCGGCGGCTTTGCAAACCGAACGTGGCATGGTCAAAAGTGCCGACGGACGCCAGCTTTCATTTGCCAGTCTGGTCGGGAGCGAGCGTCATGTGCTGAGTATTTCCGGCGATGCGCCTCTCAAGGCGGTGCAAGACTATCGACTGGTAGGCAAGGCCTCGGCCCGGGTGGATATCCCCGCCAAAGCCACGGGCGAGCTGATCTATGTGCATGACATGCGCCTGCCGGACATGCTGCATGGCCGGGTGATCCGCCCGCCCTATGCCGGGCTGGACAGTGGCGAGTTTGTCGGCAATAGCCTGCTGGAGGTGGACGAGTCGTCCATCGCGCATATTCCGGGCATCGTCAAAGTGGTGGTGATCCGCGACTTCGTGGGTGTGGTCGCCCTGCGTGAAGAGCAGGCCGTGAAGGCTGCCCAGATGCTGAAAGTCACCTGGAAAGCCTGGAATCAAAAGCTCCCCGACATGGATGATGTAGAGCAGGCGATCCGCGACAATCCTCGGGTGCAGCGTGTGGTGCTGGACAAGGGCGATGTCGAACAGGCATTGGCGCAGGCCAGTGAACGCATGCCTCGCACCTATCTGTGGCCCTATCAGATCCACGGCTCCATTGGTCCCTCCTGTGGTCTGGCGGATTATCAGCCAGAGCAGATACGGGTGTGGTCTGGCACGCAAAACCCTCATTTGCTGCGCGCGGACCTGGCCTGGTTACTGGAGTATCCCGAAGAGCGCATTGAGATTATTCGGATGGAGGCGGCGGGGTGTTATGGGCGCAATTGCGCGGATGATGTGTGCGCCGATGCGTTGCTGTTGTCCCGGGCCGTGGGCCTGCCGGTACGCGTGCAACTGACCCGCGAGCAGGAGCACGTTTGGGAGCCCAAGGGCTCGGCGCAGTTGATGGAAGTGGACGGCGGGATCAATGCCGACGGCGGTGTGGCCGGTTATGACTTTCAAACCAGTTACCCCTCGAACGGTGCGCCGACCCTTGCCTTGCTCCTGACGGGGCGTGTTGAACCTGTGGCGGCGATGTTCGAGATGGGAGATCGGACTTCGATCCCGCCTTATGATTTCGAGCACATGCGCGTCACGATCAACGACATGTCGCCGATCGTGCGAGCGTCGTGGATGCGCGGTGTGTCGGCGTTGCCCAATACCTTTGCCCACGAGTCGTATATCGATGAGTTGGCTTTCGCCGCAAAGGTGGATCCTGTCGAATACCGCTTGCGCTATTTGCACGATGATCGGGCTTCGGAGCTGGTCAGGGCTACGGCCGCACGTGCCGATTGGGTGGCGCGTACCGAGCCCATGCAAACCCCGGAACAGGACAATATCCTGCGCGGCCGCGGTTTTGCCTACGCCCGCTATATACATAGCAAGTTCCCAGGCTTTGGGGCGGCATGGGCGGCGTGGGTCGCGGATGTGGCGGTGGATCGGCTCAGTGGTGAAGTCTCGGTAACACGGGTGGTGATCGGCCATGATGCAGGGATGATGGTCAACCCGGCCGGGGTGCAGCATCAGATCCACGGCAATGTGATTCAGGCCACCAGCCGCGTACTCAAGGAGCGCGTCACGTTCGAAGAGTCCACCGTGAGCAGCAAGGAGTGGGGCGCGTATCCAATTCTGACGTTCAAGCAGGTGCCGAAAATTGATGTGCTGATGATGCCGCGTCAGCACGAGCCCCCCATGGGGGCCGGTGAGTCGGCGGGTGTGCCCAGTGCGGCTGCCATCGCCAATGCCATTTTTGATGCCACCGGCATTCGATTCCGGGAACTGCCGATTACCCCGGAGCGGGTGCTGGCGGCGCTCAAGCATTCACAGGAGGCGGCGGGGCCAGCCCCCGAAGAGATAAAACCCAAGCGTTCAAAGTGGTGGTTTGCGCCGTTGGTTGCCGGGTTCGGTGCATTGGTCGGCATGGCCGCCACGGCATTGCCATGGCGTGCCGAAATCGCCCCTATCGCACCTCCTGCATTGGGTACCTGGTCGGCGGCTACCCTGGAGCGCGGGCGGTTGCTGGCGGCGGTGGGTGATTGTGCGGTCTGCCATACAGCTCCGGGCGGCGTGACCAATGCGGGCGGGCTCGAGATGCAGACGCCATTTGGCACGCTGTACAGCACCAACATCACTCCCGATCCCGAGACCGGTATCGGCAAGTGGTCTTACACGGCGTTCGAGCGTGCCATGCGCGAAGGTATCAGCCGTGACGGCAAGCATCTGTACCCGGCCTTTCCTTACACCTCTTTTCGCAATATTGACGATGCCGACATGCAGGCGCTGTATGCCTATCTGATGTCGCAGGCGCCAGTCAGCCAGCCGGCCAAAGCCAACGACATGCAGTTCCCGTTCAATATGCGGCCGTTGATGGCGGGCTGGAATGCGATTTTTTTGCGCTCGGGTGAAGTCGAGGCGCAACCGCAGCGCAGCGCTCAATGGAATCGCGGCTCTTATCTGGTCAATGGCCTGGGACACTGTGCTGCCTGCCATTCGCCGCGCAACTTGATGGGCGCGCAGAAGGGCGGCGCGTCCTTTCTGGCTGGGGGCATGGTAGATGGCTGGGAGGCTCCGGCGCTCAATGGCTTGTCCAAGGCGCCGACGCCATGGACCGAAAATCAGCTGTTCACCTACCTGAGTACCGGTTACTCCGATGCCCATGGGGTCGCGGCCGGGCCCATGGGGCCGGTGGTCAGTGAGTTGGCAAAGCTGCCTGATGCCGACCGCCGGGCAATGGCGGTGTACCTGGCCTCACTGAGTGCGGATGCGCAAGCCGCTCCCGAGCCGCAGCCAAAAGTCGAAGCTCGCATTGACGCGCAGGCGTTGAGCAATGGCCAGCGAGTCTTCGAGGGTGCTTGCCAGGCCTGCCATGCCGACGGACTGGGACCAAAACTGTTTGGCGTCAGCCCGTCATTGGCCAGTAACAGCAACGTGCACAGCGCGCTGCCTGACAACCTGCTGAAAGTGATTTTGCAGGGCATCCCAACGCCCGCCACGGCAGACCTTGGCTACATGCCCGGCTTCAAGGACAGCCTGTCGAATCGTCAGATCAGCGAGTTGGCGGCGTACCTGCGCCACCGCTTTGCCCCGGCCGAACCTGCTTGGCAGGGGTTGCAGCAGAAGGTGGCGCACGTGCGGGCAAACCCGGGTACTCATTGAACGGTTGCAGCGCCCGGCAGGGTCATGACACCGCGTATGACCAGATCGCTGATAAACGTCAGCCAGTCTTGCTGCTGGCCTTTATCGGCGAGGTCCTGACCCAGGAAGGAGGTGAGCGTGTGTTGGTTCGAATTATAGAAATAGCACAGCGAGGCGATCATCAAATAAACGTGGTTGATGTCGACGTCCTTGCGAAAAAGCCCTTGGCGCTGGCCTTCCTCGATGATTGGCCGGATCACGCCGACAGTGGTCGCCGACAGGCGCCCCATCTCGTGGGATTGCCTGGCGTGTTTGCCTTTGTGCAGGTTTTCGATGGTCAGGATGGCTACGAATTCAGGGTGTGCAACGTAATAGTTCCAGAAAAACGCCACCTGTTGGCGCAAGGCCTCGACCGGCCTGGATGCGTCGGGGCGGTGCAGGCTTTCGGCCTGGTTGAAGGCCTCGTAGGTGTGCTCCAGCACCTGGACAAACAGATTTTCCTTGCTGGAAAAGTAGTAATAAATCATCCGGTCGTTGGACTCGGCTTCTTTGGATATCTGCTCAATGCGCCCACCGGCATAGCCGTCTCGGGCGAACACGGTAATGGCGGCCTTGAGAATGCGCGCTTTGGTCTGGTCGGCCTGGTGGGCCCGGACACCGGTTTTTTTGTTCACGCTGTTGTCCTCCACGATGACGTGTGGCGCTGTTTTTAACGAAGAAACTGCGGCGATGGTACGGCAATTAACTGAATAAGGCTGGGGGCGGCGGTGATGTCTGATTTGTATTGCTTGCTTGATGCGCTGGATGAGGCCGACAGAGGCAATGTCGATGTGGTGCTGGCCACGGTGGTCAAGGTAGAAGGTTCGGCTTATCGGCGGCCCGGTGCAAGGATGCTCATACCGCGTTTCGGCCAGGCCGTGGGTACGGTCAGCGGGGGGTGCCTTGAGCAGGAACTGGTCAGGAAGGCCTGGTGGTTGACCGAGTCTGGGGAGCCGGTGATTCGCTGCTACAGCACGGCGGCGCAGGACGATGATGACCTCGATGAAGAGGGCGCGGAGCTGACATTTGGCCTGGGCTGCAACGGCACGGTGCATGTACTGCTTGAACGCTGTGAAGCGGGCAAGCCATCGTTGTTGCACCAACTGCTGCACGGTGTACGCACAAGCGGTCAGCCCGCCGCGCTGGCGACCGTGTTGTCGGCAGAAGACAGGCGTCGGGTCAAAATGGGTGCCCGGTTGGGGCTGAGCGCCCAGTCGCAACTTCGCGAGGGGTTTCATTGTGAGGTCCTCGCAAGCAAGGTTCAGGCGGATTTGCTCGCGACCCTTGGGTGCAAGAAGTCGTCGCGGATGATCTATGACAGCGGTACGGGCGCCATTGAGGTGTTGCTTGAGTACATCGCGCCCCAGCGCCGGCTGGTGATTTTTGGCGCAGGCAACGACGCCCAGCCGTTGGTGCGCTTTGCCAGTGAGTTGAACTGGCAGGTGCATGTGGTGGACGGGCGGGCGAATTTCGCCCGCGCCGAGCGTTTCCCCGGTGCCAGGCACGTTCTGGTCGCGCCCATCGATCAGGCGTTCGATTTACAGGCAGTGGTGGACGGCGCGGCGGTGGTGATCATGACCCACAGCTATCGGCAGGACAGGCACTGGCTCAAAAACGTCCTGGCCTGTGCGCCGGCTTATGTCGGCCAGTTGGGGCCTAAAGATCGCACTGAGCGCCTGCTTCACGAGATGGGGGCCGGGTCCGCAGGGGCGAACGTTCATTACCCCATGGGGCTGGATCTGGGCGGCGATACACCAGAGAGTGTTGCCCTGGCCATTGTCAGTGAAATCAGCGCCTGCCTGAACCGGCGCCAGGGAGGGATGTTGAAACACCGCAAGACCACGATTCATGAGGCCACACAGGTTCATCTCACTGTGTTGCCTGAGTCGTTGCAGGTCGCAGGAGGCGGCTGCAAATGATCGGGTTGACGAGCACGCCGGTGGTGGCGGTGATACTGGCGGCAGGCATGAGTCGGAGGATGGGTGCTCAGAACAAATTGCTCCTGACAATCGAGGGTCAACCAATGGTCAGGCATGTTGTGCTGGCCGCACTGGCGTCCCGCTGCCACAAGGTGCTGGTGGTTGTGGGTCATGAAGCCGAATGCGTTCGGCAGGTGCTGTGCGACCTGCCTGTGGAGTTTGTGCTCAATCCAGCCTTTGCTGAAGGGATTGGCGCGTCGGTGCGTGCGGGGGCGCAGGCAGTCAGCCGCCAGCAGGCCGTGCTTTTTTGCCTGGCCGACATGCCAGGAGTCAGCGCCAGGGTGATCGATCGGTTGGTTGACGCCTTTGAGACAAACCGGGGGTTTATGGGTTTTGCGCCGGTTTTCAACGGAAAGCGCGGCAATCCCGTGCTCTGGGTGCCGGGCTGTGTGTCGCGGCTCAGGGAAGCTGCAGGCGATGAAGGGGCGTGGGGGCTCTTGAGTCAGTGCCGTGACAGGGTCATGGCGGTAGAAGTCGCCAGTGAGTGGGTGATGGTTGATCTTGATACACCAGATGACTTCTGGCGTGTCTATAATCGCCGCACATCCAATCCCGCCCACAGACTGTCGAGACTTTCATGACTATCTCTCTGTACGCCGCTTCCGTTCCCGTGTTCAAACAAATGCTCAACGCCCTGAGCGGTGTTCTGACCAAGGCTGAAGCTCACGCAACGGCCAAGAACATCGACCCGAGCGTATTCTTGCAGGCGCGCCTTGCACCGGACATGTTCCCGCTGGTGCGTCAGGTTCAAATCGCCGTTGATTTCACCAAGGGTGTTTCGGGCCGTCTGGCTGAAATCGAATTGCCGAAGTACGACGACAGCGAAGTGACCTTTGCTGACCTGCAGGCGCTGATCAGCAAAGTGCTGGCCTTTGTTGACGGGATCAAGCCCGAGCAAATCGACGGCAAGGAAGGCATCGAAATCATCACCCGTCAGGGCACGCCGAAAGAAAAACGCTTCACCGGCCAGGCTTATCTGCTGACCTACGGCCTGCCGCAGTTCTTCTTCCATGTGACCACTGCTTACGCGATCCTGCGCCACAACGGCGTTGAAATCGGCAAGCGCGATTACATGGGCGCGTTCTAAGCAAATCTCCTGTGGAGGCGGGGCAAACCCGGCTCCCACAGGTTTTGCTGATTGACTCAGCCCTGCTGCAGGGTTGAGTCTTCCTTGGCCATGCAGGCCGCAGCCGTAAACAGTACGTCAGTGGACGAGTTGAGCGCGGTTTCTGCCGAATCCTGCAGGATGCCGATGATGAAGCCCACCGCCACGACTTGCATCGCAATCTCGCTCGGAATGCCGAACAGGCTGCACGCCAACGGAATCAACAGCAGCGAGCCTCCCGCCACACCCGACGCGCCGCAGGCGCAAATGGCGGCCACCACGCTCAGCAGGATGGCTGTCGGAATATCCACCGCAATCCCCAGCGTATGCACGGCTGCCAGACTCAACACGGTGATGGTGATCGCTGCGCCCGCCATATTGATGGTGGCACCCAGCGGGATCGATACCGAATAGGTGTCTTCGTGCAGGCCCAGGCGCTCACTCAATGCCATGTTCACTGGAATGTTGGCCGCCGAACTGCGGGTGAAAAACGCGGTAATCCCGCTTTCGCGCAGGCACAGGAACACCAGCGGATAGGGATTGCGACGCAGCTTCCAGAACACGATCAGCGGGTTGACCACCAGCGCCACAAACAGCATGCAACCCATCAGTACCGTGAGCAGGTGCAGGTAGCCCAGCAATGCGCCGAAGCCTGAAGAGGCGAGGGTGGCAGACACCAGGCCGAAAATCCCCAGCGGTGCAAAACGGATAACCACGCGCACGATCAGGGTGACGCCGTTGGACAGGTCGTTAAGCACGGTGCGGGTAGTGTCGCCAGCATGACGAATGGCTATGCCCATGCCGATGGCCCACGCCAGGATGCCGATAAAGTTGGCATTGACCAGCGCGTTGACCGGGTTGTCGACCACGCTCAACAGCAGGCTTTGCAGCACTTCGCTGATACCGCCCGGGGCGGCAATGGCGATGTTTTCAGTGGCCAGAACCAGGGTCGACGGGAACATCATGCTGGCGATAACGGCC
The DNA here is from genome assembly GCF_019345465.1 of Pseudomonas sp. NKUCC02_KPG. Taxonomy (GTDB): domain Bacteria; phylum Pseudomonadota; class Gammaproteobacteria; order Pseudomonadales; family Pseudomonadaceae; genus Aquipseudomonas. Next base: position 26,028 of record NZ_JAHKRC010000004.1, on the reverse strand, counting down.
ACGACTGCGGCAGCAAACGTGCCGAACAGGTACAAAACAAGGATCGGGCGAATATGGGTTTCCTGGCCGTGCTTGTGGTTGGCAATCGAGGCCATGACCAGCACAAACACCAGGATAGGCGCCACGGCTTTCAAGGCACTGACGAACACCTTGCCGATGAAGGCCACCGAAAGGGCTGCGGAAGGCGCAAGCCAGGCCAGCAAAATACCGGCAATCAGCCCGATGACAATCTGAGTGACCAGGCTGGTGCTCTTGAGCTTTTGCAGCAGGGTGGGTGGAGCGGCAGTCATAAGGGGTTCTCTAGTCATTGAAAACTGTGGGGCGATCAGCGGCAAACGGGCAGGCTGATCGACGCAGTCGGCGGGGGGCGAACTTTATCATAGAGATGTAGGTGCTTTCCTACGTAGGGGCGATCTGCCACATCAGAGATAGAACGTGTCCGGAGTAGCATGGCTTCACGTTGAATCATTCTGTTAACATTGTGCATCCCCACACTTTTCTTCAAATCAGCGGGCCTTTCGGGCTTTCGCTGGTCTCGTTGTCTCTGGAGTTATTCATGCTGTTGCCCATCCTGCTGCTGTCTGCGGCCGGCTTTACTGTGCTTACTACCGAGTTTGTCATCGTTGGCCTGCTGCCTTCGATTGCCCGCGACCTTGAGGTCACCGTGCCCCAGGCCGGTTTGCTGGTGACCCTGTTTGCCTTTACGGTTGCGGCCTTTGGCCCGTTTTTGACTGCTTACTGCGCGCGCTTTGAGCGCAAACGCCTGTTTATCTCGATTTTGCTGATGTTCGCCTTCGCCAACACCGTGGCGGCACTGGCGCCGAATATTTGGGTGATGGCATTTGCGCGACTGTTACCGGCACTGGGTTTGCCGGTGTTCTGGGCCCTGGCCAGCGAAACGGCAGTGGACATCGTAGGCCCGGATTACGCCGGGCGGGCGATTGCCAAAATCGGGTTCGGAATCGTCTGTGCGACAGTGTTCGGCATCCCGGTAGGCACCCTGATCTCGGATGCCTGGGGCTGGCGCAGTGCCTTCGGCATTCTGGCCGTTGTCGCACTGGCCAAGGCGCTGTTGCTGTGGATGTATTTGCCGGCTACCCATGGCGTAAAAGAAAGCGTCACCCTGCGATCGCAATTTGCCCTGCTGCGCAGCCCGCTCATGATGGGTCACATCGTGCTCTCAGTGCTGGTGTTCAGCGGCATGTTCACGGCCTACACCTATCTGGCCGATATCCTTGAGCGTCTGGCAGGTTTCGACGGCACGCTGGTGGGCTGGTGCCTGATGGGCTTTGGCGCCGTAGGCCTGCTCGGCAACTCGTTGGGCGGACGGATGGTGGATCGCCACCCGCTGATTGCCTCGATGGTGTTTTGTGCCTTCATGATCGGCGGGCTGGTGGCGCTGGTGCCGAGCATTCATTCAACCCTGGGCCTTGCGGCGGCGATGGGTATCTGGGGTGTGACGCAGGCGGCCATGTTCTTGGTCAGCCATGTGCGCCTGATGAAAGTTGCACCCCATGCGCCGGCATTTGCCGCGTCGCTGAATATTGCGGGGGCCAATCTGGGGATCGGCCTGGGCGCGATGGTAGGTGGGCGGGTCATCGATAACTATGGCCTGGGCAGCCTGGGGTATGCGGCTGCCGGGTTTATCTTGATCTCGATTCTGCTGGCCATGTTGCTGATGACCGCCAAGGTGCGCCCCGTGTGCGCTAGCGCGGGGTAAACAATTCGCGTCGGGCCCCCTCGGTGATTGCAACGATGCCGGGATGACGGATTTTTCGCTCGACGGTGATGGCGTAAAACGATTCGGTCACGGCTTCGGTGTGGCCGATCAACTCGACGTCAAACTGGCGTATCACTTCCTGGGCAATCACGCTCGGCGCAATAAATACGCCAATTCCGGACTGGCCAAAGGCCTGCATCAACGCGCTGTCATCGAATTCACCGACAATCCGCGGCTGTATCTGCTGCTCGGCCAGCCAGCGCAACAAGCGGCTTCGCAACACGGTTTCGGGTCCTGGAATCAGCAGCGGAGCGCCTTGCAGGCAATGGGGAAAGTTCTCTGAGTAATCTCTGGCAAGGGCCGGGGTGGCAAAAAAGCTGATACCGCATTCCCCCAGTTTCTGGCTAAAACCCTTGATGTCCAGGTGGGAGGGCATCGGGCTGTCTGAAATAACCAGATCGAGACGTTGAATGGCCAGGTCTGCCAGCAGCCGATCAAGTTTGTCTTCGCGGCAGGTGATACGGATCGGCTCATCCAGTTCCATGGTCGGCGAGATCAGGCGATACACGATCGATTTGGGCACCACATCGGCCACGCCTACCCGAAACAGAATCTGCTGCTCTTTAGGCGCCATGCGCAGCATGCTTTCCAGTTCGCTGCCGAGCTGAAAGATCTGTTCTGCATAGGGCAATACCTGGCGGCCGGTCTCGGTCAGCTCCAGTTGGCGCCCGACCCGTCGAAACAAGGGCAGGCCATAGGTGTCCTCCAGCAGGCTGATTTGCCCGCTGATGGTCTGCGGGGTGAGGTTCAGTTGCTCACAGGCGCGAACAATGCTGCCGGTTTTGGCGACGACCCAGAAGTAATGAAGTTGACGGTAATTTAGCATCAGCGCTGCAACACTTCGTAAAAATCGAAGTATAGCGCTTATAAATACGAATTTTCCTGAAGTGTTCAACCCTCTAGAATCCCGCGTCATGCGCAAGCCACTCAGGTGGCCGCCGATTTAGAGAGGAAAATGATCATGAACATTAAACAATCAGGTGTTGCACTACTGTTGTCGGCAGGCTTGTTGCTCATGACCGGTTGCGATCAGGCAGAAAAAGCGGCGCAACAGATGTTGAGCAAAACGGCTGAATCCGCCAAGCAGGCCATTGATGACACCCACAAGGCTGCTGAGCAAGCGCTCAGCGATGCCACGGGTGGACTGATTGAAAAAGAAAAGCCTGAGCAAGAAAACGAAAAATCGTCCAAAGCTATCTAACCAGTCTTACTGCAGAGTCCGAGCACACCTATGGAATATCTTTTACAACTGGCTGCCAGCCCCGCAGCCTGGGTCGCTTTAGCCACGTTGATCGTGATGGAAATCGTGCTGGGCATCGATAACCTGATCTTTATCTCGATTTTGACCAACAAACTGCCTGAGCAGTACCGCACCAAGGCCCGTCGTATCGGTATCGGCATGGCGTTGATTCTGCGTCTGGGCTTGCTGGGTACCATTGCCTACATCGTTCAACTGACTACGCCGGTGTTTGAAGTGTTGGGCAAGGCCTTCTCGTGGAAGGACATGATCCTGATTGCCGGTGGTCTGTTCCTGGTGTGGAAAGCCACCAGCGAAATCCATCACAGCATGACCCCGCAGGAGGAAGAAAAAACCGAGAGCGTGTCATCGAAAGTGACCTTGGGTTTTGCCGCGGCTATCGGTCAGATTTTGATGCTGGACCTGGTGTTCTCCATCGACAGCATCATTACCGCAGTAGGCATGACCGAGCACTTGCCGATCATGGTGATTGCAGTGGTGGTGGCGGTGATGGTGATGTTGCTGGCTTCGGAGCCCCTGGCCAAGTTCATCAATGACAACCCGACTGTGGTAATGCTGGCGCTGGCCTTCCTTATCATGATCGGCATGACCCTGATCGCCGAAGGCTTCGGTGCTCATGTGCCCAAGGGTTACGTGTATGCGGCGATGGCGTTCTCGGCCACTGTTGAGACACTTAACATTCTGGCGCGGCGGGTACGGGAAAAACGTCAGGCAGCCCTGGTGAAATAAACGCACATTGCTGTTAAAAAGCCGTCCACCCTGTATGGGGTGGACGGCTTTTTTGTGGAGTCAATGTGCGCTTGCTGCGCCAGTTACCGGTTTTTCAGGGGTGTCTTGCGGTTTGGCCTGCACCTGCGGATGGTGATGGCGGCTGATGCGCATCAGGCCCCATAGCATGGCGCCGGCAACGGCCAGCCAGCCTGTGATCAGCAGGAAAATAGTGATTATCGGGCTCATCAGTGCCTCCTTTGTCCCCTACGGGCTCAAACACACACTAAGCAAGGGACAGTCTAGTCTGTGCAGTGTTGCAGTCTATTGACCGAAGGTCGTGCTGGACTAACCGATTTGCTCTATCACGTCGATTGGGCTGTGGCTTAAGGCTATACCTTGCCTTATTGGCGCCCTATGATCGACGGCCGTGGCAGGCCTTGCGGTCTGGCGTTCATTCAAGGCGAGGGAATATGCAGGCTGTGACTGGATTGAGATCAGCACGAATGTGGCTGGCAGCGTTGTTTGTGTTTGTGTTGGCGATGGCGGGGTGTGCCAGTGTCGAGTCGCCCGAGTTTCGGCGTTTGCCGGAACGCGTCGAGCTCAATGGCGTTCCCTTTTTTCGCGGTAACGCCAATCAAGGCGCTCCGCAGACACTGGCCGGGATGCTCGGTGAGCAACGGATCAGAATCACCCCGGGCCTTTTGGTCAAGCCGCTGAAACTGCCGGGCGGCGAGGCGTCGTTGCAAGGCAACATAGAACAACTGGCCGCTGGCTACGGGTTGATGGTGTACCCGCTGGATACATCCCTGTCGGCGTTATTGGCCCAAGTAGCGGCCGGTTATCCGGTCATGGTGCGCTTCAGCGACGGAATGCTCTGGTCAGAGCCGCGCTATGCAATGCTGGTGGGTTACAACCGCGCCAAGGGTACGGTGTTGTTGCGGGCAGGCATGGAGCGTCGACGCGTGATGGACTTCAAGGCATTCGAGTCAGCCTGGAAGGATGCCGGGGGCTGGGCAGTGTTGATCCTGTCGCCGACACAATTGCCAGCCAATGTAGACAAGGCGCGCTGGTTGAAAGTGGCCAATGACCTGTCCCGCTCCGGTCAGGAGCAGGCAGGGGCCACGGCCATCAAGACTCTGGGGTCGCACAACTAGTTAGAAGCCGAACTTGTCCCGCAGGCTGTAGTACCACGCACCCAAAGCGGTCAGCGGCGTACGCAGCAGTTGCCCGCCGGGGAACGGGTAGTGAGGCAAGTCGGCAAAAGCGTCAAAGCGCTCGGCCTGGCCGCGCAGGGCTTCGGCCAGTACCTTGCCGGCCAGGTGGGTATACGTCACTCCGTGGCCACTGCAACCTTGCGAGTAATAAATGTTGTCACCGATGCGGCCGACCTGAGGCAGGCGCGACAGCGTCAGCAGGAAGTTACCCGTCCAGGCGTAATCAATTTTTACGTCCTTGAGTTGCGGGAAGGCCTTGAGCATTTTTGGCCGGATAATCGCCTCGATATTGGCGGGGTCCCGCGCGCCATACACCACGCCACCACCAAAGATCAGGCGCTTGTCACCGGACAGGCGATAGTAGTCGAGCAGGTAATTGCAGTCTTCGACGCAGTAGTCCTGGGGCAGCAGCGTTTTTGCCAGCTCTTCGCTCAGCGGCTCGGTCGTGATTACCTGCGTGCCGCAGGGCATGGATTTGGACGCCAGTTCGGGCACCAGATTGCCCAGGTAGGCATTGCCCGCAACGATGATGAACTTGGCCCGGACCTTGCCTTGGGGCGTATGCACCACAGGATTGGCGCCGCGCTCTATGCGAATCGCAGGTGACTGCTCGTAAATCTTGCCGCCCAGGGACTCGACCGCGGCCGCTTCACCCAGCGCCAGGTTGAGCGGGTGGATATGCCCGCCGCTCATGTCCAGCAGCCCGCCCTGATACTGGTCGCAGGCAACCACTTCACGAATCCGGCGCTGATCCAGCAGTTCCAGGGACGTATTGCCATAGCGTTCCCAGAGCTTCTTTTGAGCTTCCAGATGACCCATCTGCTTGCCAGTAATCGCAGCAAACACACCGCCGTCTTTCAAATCGCACTGGATCTGATACTTGGCCACGCGTTCACGAATAATCTTGCTGCCTTCGAAGGCCATATTCCCCAGCAGTTGTGCCTGCTTGGCTCCCACCGTGCGCTCGATCACATCGATATCGCGGCTGTAGCTGTTAACGATCTGGCCGCCATTGCGCCCCGAGGCACCGAACCCCACCTTCGCGGCCTCCAGCACGGCGACCGAGAAACCGGCCTCCAGCAAAAACAGCGCACTCGACAGCCCGGTGTAGCCGGCGCCGATTACACAGACGTCCACCTCAACCTCGCCCTGCAGGGCAGGGCGCTCAGGAGTCGGATTAGCTGAAGCCGCATAGTAGGACTGGGGATAGTGAGTGTTCGACATTCTGCAGCCTCTGTTTTATATTTTTTACGAGTGAAACCGATGCTACCTGAGTTGAAATCCCCCCGCCAGCCACTGGCGAATGAGCTTTTTTGCGGGAAAAATAAAAAATTCGACTATTCATAGGGTTAGCTGCAAAAAAGGTGTTGACACCCCTCCGCAAATCTATAGAATGCGACCCCACAGCAGGCACGTAGCTCAGTTGGTTAGAGCACCACCTTGACATGGTGGGGGTCGTTGGTTCGAGTCCAATCGCGCCTACCAAACAAAATCCGCTCTGCTGGGCGGTCTAGAAGGGCTCACCGAAAGGTGGGCCCTTTTTTGTTGTCTTGAATTTCATGCAGAACGTTCACAAAATATCGGGTTCGTTCACACGGGGCAATGTGAATGCCTGTCGGTGGCTGTTTTTGAGCTTGCTCCTCTGTGTAAGAGCCCCCTGAGCTTGACGCGAGGATCGCAGGTTGAGAGTTTAGGAAGTGGCACACTACGGAATGGACGCTCATGCCTCGCAATGAATTTGACGCCAAGAAGCGGCACCATTATGTCTGGGCAAACTATCTGACTCGCTGGGGTAGTGGTACTAGGAATGTTTTCTACACCACCAAGACTGGTAGGATTGCGCACGACAGCGTGCGCGGCATAGTTGTTGAAGATTTCTTCTACAAAATCACCCCGCTTAACCACAAGCAAATCGAGGTGATCAAGGGTTATTCACAGCTAAGCCCAGATCATCTCCAGCGCCATCACGTGTCGTACCTTAATGACTTTCTGAAAATGCAGCATGATGAAGCTGTTTACCGTAAGTCTGGTATTCGGATACAGGAAGTGGAGCAGCACCTCCATGCGCTGAAATGCAACCTGTTGGAAAACCTTCACGCCTCCCATGAAAGTAAGGCAGGGCCAGTATTAGCTGCTTTGGCCGATGAGCAACTCGATGTGCTATTGGATAAGACACATATGATTGAGTTCATGGTGTTTTTCGGACACCAGATATCCCGCACGAAAACTTTCCGTGATAGCGTCATCCAAGCTCTGCCTCGGCGCAATGCCATAGAGATTGATATGGTCGAGGCTATGGCGCATGCGTGGTGGTTCTTGAGCTACATGTTCGGGATGAATATCGGGTATGACCTATACGTGGGTCGTAATTATGCTAAGCATGCGTTGTTGATAAATGATACTCGGGTGCCTTTCATCACGTCCGACCAACCTGTCGTCAACGTGCATTCGTGTGTATCTGAGACTGAGTTCGCCGCGCCTGAGTACTCCGACCTCTACTACGCGATTTCGCCGCGAGTCGCTTACATCATCTGCGATTCCGACCGGTTTGCTCGGGGGCGGAATGTGGTTGATGAGGTCACAGTGGTGGAGCTCAATACAAAAGTTGCGGCTCAGGCAAAGACGCACATCATCGGTGATTCCGAGAATGCCATTCTGCCCTTCCAAAAATATATTGGACGGCGCTACCAAAAAGCTCATCCGGATCTGGCGCATAAGCAATTGCCATCAATAGATGGACGCTTACCTTTTTGGTGTTAGTGGTCTGTGGTCGAGCTCTTACCTGAGTCCTTAAGTCCTTTGTGCTGTCTCAAACTGATCAGTTTCGCAAACCGCATTTGTAAATCCGGTAGGGATAGGATCATGGCTCGACCACTCGGACATCCTGAGCTGAACACCCACTCTTATGAAAACAAAATCCCCCTGCGCTACCCAGTTGCACCATCAGGGGGTCGATCAATCGCCATTGTTTCAACGGCTACAGCATCGTGTAACCGACGTTAAGCACCTAACCCTGGCTCACCCATTGCTTCGGTGCTGGCGCGTCTGATTGGCCCAAAGGTGGGTTATGTTCTGTTCCAGTGGCGTTTAACTGTGGCAATGCCGATTCCAAGTTCTGATGCCACTTCTGACTGTGACATGCCATCGACTTTGAGGCCCTGTACGGCGGCTGTGGTGTCGTTAGCTTTGGGGCGACCCAACGTCTTACCTTCGGCCTTGGCACGCTTCAAACCGGACTGTGTGCGCTCGATCAGCAGGTCACGTTCAAACTCAGCCACTGCACCCAGCACCTGCATGGTCATCTTGCCCGCTGGGCTGGTGAGGTCTACACCGCCGAGTGCGAGACAGTGAACACGGATACCAGTGGCTTCAAGGCTTTCAACTGTCTGGCGCACGTCCATAGCGTTGCGACCTAAGCGGTCAAGCTTGGTGACGATCAGCACGTCTCCATTTTCCATGCGCTCAAGCAGCTTTTGGAAGCCAGCACGCTCCTTAGCGGCAACACTGCCTGACACAGTTTCCTCAATCACTCGACCGGGTTGTACGTCGAAACCTGCGGCTTTCACTTCCTGCACTTGGTTTTCGGTGAACTGTGTTGCGGTGCTGACTCGGCAGTACAGGAAGGTGCGTGACATGGTTATCTCCTTGAAAAGTGGTATCGCTTAAAGTGGTATCACGATATAGGTATCGTAAAGTACTGGCAACCCTTATTTTGCGATACCAGAATGCACCCTGTTTCACTGGTGTCGTTAAACGGTCGTTTGTTGATACTGGGCACTCCCTTGGCTTGAGAGTGCCTGTGGTGACATTCATAGCGTTGTACTGCACTATGAGGTCGTGACTCTGATGACTGGGATAACGACAATTGCACAAGATTCTAATGCTGCCTCTAACCCTGATTGTCGTTGGGTGTGTCGCTCAAGAAAAGATAGCTGCCAAGCCTTACGACAATCCTACAAAGGGTTATGTCGTTTACACACCTGAAGCTGGATATCAGCGATGGGATGGCATATATCTGAAAGGCTTTCACTCAACTGGCCTACAGTACCTTGACAACTGCGTTGCTTCAGGACCATTAACGCCCGCTAAACGCCTGCAAGGTTATTTGCGGTATGACGAAAAGGATGGTGTTGTTTACTTGGTCTATAACGGTGGCCCTTCTATGGCTCGTTGTGACATCAACTACGACATCATCAGAGCAGAAGTTGAACATCACATTGGACGGCAGAAGTCGGTAGCCGAAGCCAAGGCCATAGAAGGCAACAGAAAGAGAGAGCAGGCAGAGCAGCGAAGAGCTGACAATCCGAAGGCTGCAGCAACCGAGGATTCAATAGAGCTTTTTGTAAAGTATTGCGAGTTATTGAAGGACGCTACAGGCAATGCTTCGCACATTGATGATCTAAGAGCAATGAGGCATGATTATGTTGGTCCAGTAACGAATGCTATTACCTATCGATATTCCCTGAATTTGTTTCGGAATACTGGCGGCAATGTCTATTGCCAAGCAGTAGTGCCGCAATTCAAAGAGCAACTGTATTCGTTAGGGATTGATCCCACACAATGAGCGGTGGTTCAATCGGCTTTGTACTGAAAGCTTGTGTTGATCAATTAGGAGTTCAGGGAGGGCTGATTGCCAATGTTGTGATTGGCGTATACGGGAAGGGGGTGTGCGGGCATGACGGCAAAAGCATCAAGAGCTTTCTCGCTTATCGCTCACTGGCTAAAGAGCAACGGCAAAAGCTGCCGGGCACTGAAGGCCAATCCTGATCAGCCTTGGAGGATCTGTGATTAACGTGGTGTAGCTGAAGCGTATAGCGGAGGTCAGAAGTCGTCTGGTGCATCTGTGATCGGCGTTTTGTGCTTGTACTGAAGGTTTGGCTCAATCAGTGGCTTGTTAAGCACGCTCCAGCGGCGCACTGAAGGCTTCTCAAAGAACTCTGCAAGGTTGTGAGCATGTTCACGTTTGACTGTGGCAGCAGCGCCATCACTGCGACTATCAGGCAAGCCACGACCGCGAGTGATCTGCCTGACGCCCAATAGAGGTTTACTTCAGCTGAGCGTTCGCGGCGAGTGGATAAATGATCTTAACCCCTTAATGACTCCTTTAGTGCCTCGTAGTCCTGATCAATTTTGGTCAAGTGTACTCTGACGTTCTGTTGTAAAACGGAGAACCCCGAAGCGGCTAGCTCTTGACGCTTTTCATAATCGTCTCTGTAGTTGTCTTCTAATGTCTTGCCCAGTACTGGGTGTTTATATGGGCCCTGTATAAGGGTTTCGACTGCGGAGCCAAGAAACACCATCTGATCGGTAAGACTAAGCATTGCAATCACTGCCTTGCTTGAGCCTAGCTCATGCATGGGAACTCCTTGGAGAGCCTTGACCACGCCCTCAATAATGGTTTTGTCATATACCGCGTAGATTTGAATATTGTTGCCTGAGTTAAACCCCATAACGTCTATCGCTTTGCGAATGTTACACGCATGCGTATGGGCAGCCTCCGCAATGGCAAAGATGGTTTTACGCTTTGCCGATGCAGCATGATTGATCGAACTTCTCGAGATCCTGACTGCATATACTATTGCTGCTACTGAGCCAATTGCCTGAATCCATGCAGGTGCTCCCTCCCATAACAGGTTCCAGTCAAAACTCATCTCTAATCTCCATGTGGACTGCCATGCAGGCTACCACCTAAGCAGAAACAGTTGTAGGTGTGAAATCCTATCTTGTGAGAGATCGTACAGGGTTGCTACCACATAAGCCCTTGTAGGAATTTCTGGTGATGTATTTCAGACTTAATTCGATGGCAGATGGTATTACGTCAAGAAAAGGCTTTCGCACCGGGTGCACTTAACATTAGCATGGTAATGGCCAATAGAAATCGGCACATGGCGGGCTCTACGTTGAAATCTGAGCGATTGGCAGGGTAGTTAGCGCCGTGATTCCACCGTGATTACGATCAGGCGTCAGGGAAGACCAATGGTGCATAACAATCAGCCACTTCTTTCTGTAAACGTGCCATTAGCTTCTCTTTGGCAGATGCTGCCGCTTTCACCTGTTTCTGCTCCTCAACTTGGAGTAGCTGCTCAAGCAGGAGGTTTTGATACTTGGCGTGATCGGCCTCAAGTTCAGCCTTGTAAGCGTCGCGAACGTCATTATTGATGGTTGCAATATCAACTTCCTGCATTGCTGGTGGCTTCACTAAGTGCGCGAAATAATTCAAAGACTCCATATTGATGGGGTATTTTGAGAAGCTGTACCCTGCTGCAATTTTATCAGAAACTGCTTGCAGGAATAGCTGGGGAATTGCTCCTCTAACCATCTCGCAGCATTGTTGCGTTTGTTGATATGCAAATTTATGTTGTTGCTGGCGACGTTCCAGCTCGTTTGGATCAAACTTCGCTGGGATGCCTTTGATTACAATCTTGTCTGTATTGGTGTTGGTCATTGATAACTCCGTATGTTAGATGTTTGAATAGTTGCCAGTGGCATGGCGTACAAGCTCCTGAGAGGCCTCGTGAGGACTCTTGCGACTCTACTGGTAAGTTGGGTTGGATTTTGATATGTCGTCGCTCTGTGCGGCTTATATGCGACCTGTTGCCGATATCACTTTGTCTTTGGCTTGGACTTCGATAGATCGAGTTCAAAGATATTGATCATCTGGGATACTACGTAGTTGGCATTCTGCTTGCCAAGCAAGTACATGATGTTGCTGAGTTGCTCAGAAGCCTTATCAGAAAGCTTGATGTTCATGCTGTTGCTCCTTGATTGGTGTTAATGATCTTGCTCAGCAAGAAGGCGTTTATCAAAAGCCCGCTAACATCAGCCTCAGCTTTCCACTGAATGAACTGGGCGTTCGGCACGGCTATTTTGATTGAAACACTGCGCTCTTGATTGATGCGCCATTGCGCAACCCTATGGACTGCATTGCAGTACTTGGTATCAACTCGTTTGTTGATCAGTGGTTTTCCACAGTGCAAGCACAGTTTGTTGTTGGACATGTGTCATCCTCCTTTCTAGGTTATAGGTATGGGGTTGGTGTACGGATGTTTTAGATGGTGCACAGAAAAACACCACAGCATTGCGCATGTGGTGTCTTATGTATTGATAGATTGGGAAGGAAGGCTGTAGCTGGCAAAAGAGGGAGTGCCAACTAACAGCAATGACCGCATGCGGTGGGCCATAACTTTCAGACCGACTCACGCACAGCTAGAAGGGAATACGGGAGGGTCGGAACGTGTTTCTTCCTTATGAAACAAGTATACTACAATTGATAGCTGTTGTCAATAGACCTGCATTGCTCAATAGCTAAAGACTATGATAAATTTCATTGTCTTACTCTATCTGATAAGTTGGCAGCTTTGGTTGTGAAAGTGATAACGGTAACTCTCAGTGAGGATCACTGGAAATGATGAAAGAGCTTGCCGGGACACATTAATCCGGATCAACTGCGATGCACTTAAGTTGATTGAGTCGCGTATGTGTATATTCTGTGCTGATGCACAGGGCTGAGTATGCTTTTGACGTTGCCGTCAGCACTACCACCACAAGGCTTTCGCTTTACGCTTTGCCGGTCATCTGCCATATAGGCAGAAAGGCTTGTAAGCTTTTGATCTTGATTGTTAGTGTATGGCATACCATGTGCATTGCACATAAACAGAGTCAAGATAAAAAGCGACAGCTTTGATTGTGGTAATCATTGATTGGTGCAGTGTTCGACCGTCAGGTCGGTGGTGGGTGGATCGCTAAGATCAAATGCCACAGTATTCACAGCGTCTGCTGTGGAAGCAGTATTATGTATTACATAGTGGTCGCAAGCCGGACAAGGTATTATTCACAGCAGATGCTGTAAGGGGAGGCTTGTCCGACTCTTATAGTATGGTGGTCGCGTGCCGGACAAGTGATATCAGTTCTGAATTTCAGATGCCTGTCTTCTGCCTCTATTTAGCTCATCTCGACATTTAGTCGTTCCTCCAGTGTGTCAGTGAGGGTTGTCGAGCGCTTCAGTAGCTTGCTCACTGGCTCACCTTGCCCGTAGCTTGGGATTGCCAGCTTAAGTAGGTAATTCTCCGCCGCATACCGTTGTTTTTCTTGGGCATAATCGGCTGCTTCAGTGTCTTCTCTCCACTGGCTTGCATGACTTTCCATAAACCGGCTTAGACAGGCTTCAATCTGGCTCTTCAGTTCGATAGCGCAAGCTTCCAGATACTGCCTCGAAGCACTGGGTGCATCCTCGTTAACCCAGTCCATCACGAAAAGCGCGTTGCGAGAATCTAGTTCTGCACGAGTCCGCACCCTATCTTTGACGCGCTTAACGACGTTGCTATCGTAGTTGCTGACATGCTTCTTTTTGTCGTCATCCCAAATGGTTCCATACTCTCGGTGAAGGATGTCACGTAGTTCATAGTCGCGAATACCGTATGGCCTGATGGCAAGTGGTAGGGCGCGTTCTACGGATCTTTCAAAGGGTGTGGTTACAGCCTTACCCTTCGCGACATCCTTGCAGTAGCCTTTAATCTTGCGCTCGGGCAAGCCGGTCTCTTGCATGATGTTGGCATATGACATGCCTTCCATGCGGAGGCGGACTACTCGGTCTTTCTGGAGCTGCTCTGCTTGTGAGTCGTCGTTGGCAGGGGGGCGAGGGAACTCAAGAATGTTTGAGTCTTTAAGGCGGGGCTGGTCGTTTGTATCGGATGTCAAATTTGAGGCGAGTGCGTGCTGCATTGGAATATCTCCTGTTCAAGTTCAGTTCATAGGCAATCCTCTAGGGTTCTGCCGGTTAGGTTTTGGGTAAATAGCAGACACAAAAAACCCCCATCTGCAATGCACTGATTTCGCAGTGGTCGCGCTGGGGGTTTCGGATGTCTGTCGCAGTTTGATGCGAGGGAGGGATTATACACAGCCCTCGCTGTTATGCAAGTGATTCTTGATGCTATCTGATGTGTTGGAGAGCCACTTGCAAAGTACTGCTCAAATTTCAGTCAATCAGGTGCAAAACGTCCCTGACATTGAGGTGTGAGTAGCGTGCAACAGATCGTGTGTCCCTGTGTCCTGAGACGATCATGATCTGAGCATTGTTGAATCCTTTCTTGGCTACGTTAGTGATGCGCGTATGCCTAAGCTGGTGAAGTTTGACGCTGCTATCCAAGCCAGCCTTAACCCGTGCCAGCCTCACAGCCTGAGATACTGCGTGAGGGGTGACTGTGAAGATCAGGTTGTGCGGGTGGCCTCCGACTGCTGCACATAGCTGGGCTAGCCGAAGTATTTCTACAGCGCGGTGGGTGAGGGGGACTGAGCGAGTGCCGTTCTTCCCGTCGATTACATCGGCAATGCGATCTTGTAGATGTAGGCAGTCTTTCGTCAGCTTCAAGATTTCAGATCGCCGCATGGCAGTTTCATACGCCAGTTCAACAATGAGCTGCATGGTGGGAGATAGCTTTGCCAGCAACCGCTCAAGCTCGCTTGCACGAATCACCTTGTCAGAGGATCTGTCTGGCTTTGGCAGCGCAATGTCACTCACCGGGTTGTGAATGTTGATCAGCAATTCGCGCTTTGCGAATCGGTAAAATCGAGACATGAAAGCGAGCTGTATCCTGCACGTTGAAGGTTTCACCGTCTTCAGTCGCATGATTTTGAAGTCGTTGATCATCTTCGGAGTGATGTCTTGGATTGGCTGGGTGAATTGTCTACCAAGGTGCTCAACAACCTTTAGAGCGTGTTGATAGCTGCCTTTGCCTCTGAGCATGGTTTCGCAGTAGGTCATGCCCAACGTATAGATGGTGTGGTGCTTGTGATCCATTGTCACGGCTTCAATCTGGCTGGCCCATGACTCTGCCGCTGCTTTGGTGCTGAAGGTTTTGGATTGGGGAGATTTGCCTTTGACTCGTACCTGAGCGTTCCAGTTGCCTGATGGAAGTAAGCGAATGTTGGCCATTTTTGACGCCTCATAATGTGAATGGGCGTTCTGTGAAATCCAAGAGCAGCAAGGCTTGCAGCTTGCGCAAGCAGACATTGACATGGTGGGGGTCGTTGGTTCGAGTCCAATCGCGCCTACCAAACAAAATCCGCTCTGCTGGGCGGTCTAGAAGGGCTCACCGAAAGGTGGGCCCTTTTTTGTTGTCTTCGATTTGCAAAACCCCCCACCTCAGAACGCCAAATCAGCTCCCGCCTCCAGGTACTCGATACCTTTCTCTGTGTGCCCGTCCTGATAGTGTTTGGTCATCTTCGCGTCCGCGTGACCCATTGTTCTTTGGTCGAGCCTTATTCGTACCGCAAGGGTGTGCTGATCGTACTCGGGTCAGCGATGAGCATGCAGTCCAGCTTTGTACTGAACTTTGAGAATTTCGACAGCGTTCTCTATGCCAGATCAAGGCCTATGGTGTTTGATTGTAAATGCATTTACAATTATTCTAATGTGACTGACGCAAGGCAAAGGCCATGGAAATCAAAGAGTCTATTGAGATTAGATCGACCCCCGCGCAAGTGTTCCGTTTGTATAAAGATGCGGCGGGCTGGGCCGATTGGGACCCAGAGGTGAGCAATGCAAGCTTGCCCGGCGGTCTTGAGTTGGGCGCCAAAGGCTGGCTTAAGCCAAAGGTGGGACCCAAGGCCAACATTCAGATTGTCGAAATGACCGAGGGCAAGTCGTTTTCGGTGCAAAGCCGTTTGCCTTTATGCCGCATGGAATTCGGGCACCTGCTTACCGAAGTGGAGGGGGGCACTGTCGCAACCCACTGGGTTGAATTCTGCGGGCCGCTGAGTTTTCTGTTTCGATACCTGGTCGGTAGATCAATCCAGGCATCGATGCCCAACACGATGCAGGGGCTCAAGAAGTCTTGTGAAGCCCAGGCACGTTCCCGTGAGTGCTAATCAGGATGGTGTCGAGGGGCGCTGGAGTGGTTCCGTCTTTGCAGGACCAAACGACAGCCCTGGATTCCGGCTTTGGCGTGACTTTTTAGACTGGCAGCGTCAACTCAACGCTCGCTTGAAACCTTTGGGTCTTACCCAGCCACAGTTCGCCATCCTGGCTGTAAGTGGCTGGCTGACAAGAGAGGGCGAGCCGATTACTCAACATGGCATTGCCAGTTTTACCGGCATGGATCGCATGCATATTTCGCAAATCATTTCTCGTCTGGAAAAGGACGGGCTTATTGAAAAGCAAACAAACCCGCACGACCAGCGCGCAAACCTGGTTTCACTTAGCGAAGAGGGCCATCGTCGATTGCGTGTTGCGATACCTGTTGTTGAAGCCTTCGACAGTGAGTTTTTTCTAAAACCCAGCGTTTGAATGCCTGTTTGACAATCATCACGTGATGCCCCCGGGCCCGCCTTGTGCGGGCCTGTTCGTAAGGGACGCATATGTCGACTCCATGGCAACAACTGAATCTGACACCGGTGCTGAGCGCGCCAATGGATAATCCGGATCAAGCCAGAAGGGGCGGGATAGAAGGCATCATAAAATCAGCCACTGTTCTCAACGTTGTTTTTACAACCCGTCACAGT
Organism: Pseudomonas sp. NKUCC02_KPG; assembly: GCF_019345465.1. GTDB lineage: Bacteria > Pseudomonadota > Gammaproteobacteria > Pseudomonadales > Pseudomonadaceae > Aquipseudomonas. The sequence continues at coordinate 9,566 of NZ_JAHKRC010000004.1, read as the reverse complement.
GGGATATGGCCGACACACCAGCATCATTTTGTCCTTCGGTTCGAATCCGTGATCAATCATGCAGCGTTGCACTTTGGCAGTGCGTCCGATGCTGGCAACTTCACGGTTCGACCCGAGTGGTTTCGGATATCCGCAGGCGTACATAACGGGTAGTGCTTCCTGATTATTGGCGTGTTGCATCGAGAAGTGGAGTGACGCGCCGGCTTTTCGCCAGGAGACTTGCATGTCTTCATACCGGCCAGAATCGGGTTTTATTGGATAAAAGCCTTCATCGGCTTCGAACGGCAATGCTTCAAGTTGGGACAAGCCAAGTGGATGACCATTTCTTTCTTCCACGCAGGCTGGAACATCGCTCATGACTTCACAAAATTCAAACCCGTCTTTGCGCGTAAAACCCAGGCGTTGCATGCACTGGAATTGAAGCACCCGTTCGTTTGTCGGTAAACGGTCCAATGAGCGTCCTACAGGGTTCCCACACTCTGCCATGGCCGCTTTAACGCCGTCTACGGAAGTAGAAGTGCGTTGCCACTGTGTGAACTCGGCTGAAGGCGGGCAACCGGTAAGCAACAATACCGTTGCGACCAGGGCAGGGAAGGTGATGATCTGACCGTTACGGAACATAGTGATCCTTACTTATGTCGGTCGAGGCGAATGCTGTTAAGTCTTTGGGCGCATTGACCAGGAAGAATGCTCGGTCCGAAAAGGTGTCACGCACACAGCGGCGAGGGCGCTGCGGCTGGTACAGGCCCCGTCAGCGACGGGGCCTGCCGGGTTGGATCAGAACGCCAGACCGACCTTCACGCCGAACTCGTCACGCTTGAGTTTGGTGTTGTCGGCAACCGGCGAATCTTCGTCGATCTTGTACTCGGTACGGGTGTAGTACACGCCCGCGTTGATCGGCATGTCACCGTTCTGGTTCATCAGCAGCGACACTTCTGCGTACGGGTTGGTACGGTCTTTCATGTCGACGCTGTCACTGCCGAAGTTGTCGACTTTCAGGCGTGCGCGGCCATCGATCGAGCGGCGGACACCCACTTCTGCGCGCAGGGTCGAGGTGTCGAACTGGTGGTTGTAACCCAGTGCAACCTTGGCAAATGGCGATTTAAGGGTCAGCTTTGTGTCGAGATTGTTGATTTCGGGCTCGAAACGGGTCCAGTTGTAACCGCCGCCGACAATCACGTCGACGAAGTTGCGTGCATCCAGCGCGGCGCGCCAGCCAAGGTCGAGATCGGCCTGGGCTTCCTTGAGCTTGTCGTCATTTTTCTTGCTGTATTTGACTTCACCACCGAGCTGGTAAATGAAGCCGGATTCGGCGGTCATCTTGTTGCCATAGTTGGCGAACACGCCACCCTGGGCCAAATGTTCCTTGTCGGACTTGCTACCGCCTTCGAACTCGAACGTGCTGTAGGAACCCAGTAAACCGATGGTGAAGAGAGGGTCGGTGCTTGGGGCGGCCGTCACTGCCAGTGGTGCGCTGAACAGCGCTAGGGCACAGGTGTGACGCAGCAGTTTTGCAGTAAGCATTAGCGAGTGTCTCCATGACGTTGATAAAAATATTGAGCGAGCGATTAGGTATAGCACTCCTGAAAAAGTTCAAAAACACAAACCAGAAAGCCAAACCCCGAGGTCGGAAGTCGTGGCGATGCCTGTCTTATACTTGAAACATTTTGTCGCGCAGAAACATTACTGAAATATTTCATTCTTATTATCAGGGGAGGATTTTCTCAAGGTATCTGTCTCATGCGCCGAGCTGTATTCAATCTGAAAGGGGGCGTTGGGAAATCCAGCATTGCCTGCAATCTAGCCGCTGTGAGTGCTGCTGAAGGCTATCGCACACTTCTGGTGGATCTCGATCATCAGGCTAACGCCACCCAGTATCTGACGGGGCTGGCAGGTGATGATATCCCTGTGGGGATCGCTGATTTTTTCAAGCAAACCCTCTCCAGCGGCCCGGCCAGCAAAAAGAATCGAGTCGCCATCACTGAAACGCACTATGACAACCTGCATCTGGTCACCGCGAACAGTGAGCTTGCTGAGCTCCAGTCAAAACTCGAGTCGAAATTCAAGGTCAACAAACTGCGCCGCTTGTTGGTGGAGCTTTCGCAGGATTACGAGCGTATTTATATCGATACGCCGCCGACTCTCAACTTCTATTCATACAGTGCGCTGATCGCCGCCGACCGGGTGTTGATTCCTTTCGATTGCGACAAATTTTCCCGGCAGGCGCTCTACAGCGTCATCGCTCAAGTGGCCGAGCTTCAGGCGGACCATAATGAGTCGCTGGTCGTCGAGGGCGTGGTGGTCAACCAGTTCGTAGGGCGCGCCAGCTTGCACCGGATGCTTATTGACGAATTGATCGCCGAGGGCATGCCTGTGTTGCCCAACTACTTGAGCAGCACCATCAAAATGCGTGAATCCCATGAGGCGTCCGTGCCTATGATTCATCTGGCGCCGCGGCATAAACTGTCACTGGAATATGTAAGCCTTTTTTCAGCGTTGGAGCGGGCGGGTTAACCCAAGAGCAAGGTTGATACTGTCCCGGATGAGCAACTATGCAGATACGCAAACTGACCCACGATGACCTGCCTCGCGTCAGCGCCCTGTGCCTGGACGCGTTCATGTTGGCAGTTGCGCCTTCGTTGTCGGCACAGGGTGTTGAAACCTTCGTCAGGGTGGCCGCAGTGCAGGCGTTTTCCGACCGCATGGAGGGCGACAACCTGATGCTTGTCTGTGTCGCTGATGGAGCGATAGCGGGGCTGATCGAGCTGAAGGAAGGACGCCACGTGGCGATGCTGTTTGTCGCGCCGGGATGGCAGCGTCGGGGCATCGGCATGCGCCTGATGAGCGCGGCACTGGAGCAGGCCAGAGGTGAAGCCGTGACCGTCAGTGCATCGCTGTCTTCGGTAACCGCCTACGAAAGCTACGGATTCAGCCTCGCAGGGGACGTGGGTGAGTTTGCCGGGCTGGTCTATCAGCCGATGGAGAAGCGCCTGCCCGAAACGAAAAGTGCTAACCGCCCCTGTGTCACTCAGACCCAACTCACGCCGTGAATGAGTGACATGTAGCGAGCCTCTGTTATACGGCGCTGACCGCTAGGGTTTTTTGCCGACGATACAGAATCGTTGTCGCGGTAAATCCGCACACTGCCGCGAACATCAGCCAGTACGCAGGCGAAGCTTTATCCCCGGTGGCCTGGACAAGCAGGGTCGAGATTGCCGGGGTGAAGCCGCCAAATACCGCAGTCGCCAGACTGAAGGCCAGCGAGAACCCCACCACACGCACATTTTGTGGCATCACTTCGGTCAGTGCCGCGACCATGGCGCCGTTGTAAATACCGAAGAAGAATGAGAAGTACAGCAGAACGGCAAGCAGTCGTTCGAAGCTGGCGGCTTCTGCCAGCCAGTGCATGGCCGGGTAGGCGGTGAAGATGCACAGTAAGGAAATCGCCAGCAACAGAGGCCGACGACCGATACGGTCAGACAGTGCGCCACCGATAGGCAGCCAGAAGAAGTTGCTGATGCCGACCAGCAGAGTCACCACCAGGCTGTCAGTGGTGCTCAGGTTCAGTACGGTTCTGCCAAACGTAGGGGTGTAAACCGTGATCAGGTAGAACGTGGTTGTGGTCATGGACGCCAGCAAACCGCCTGCCAGCACGGTGCGCCAGTTATCACGCATCGAGCGAAAAACCTCGCGGGTCGTTGGACGATGGTGGCGTGCCGTGAAGGCTTCGGTTTCTTCCAGTGAGCGGCGAATAATGAAAATGAACGGGATGATCACGCAGCCAATGAAGAACGGAATACGCCAGCCCCAGTCGGCGATTTCAGCGGCTTGCATGGTGGCGTTGATGGTGTAGCCCAACGCAGCTGCGACGACGATTGCAACTTGCTGACTGGCGGATTGCCAACTGGTGTAAAAACCGGTGTGACCGGGTGTGGCAATTTCCGCGAGGTACACAGAAACGCCACCCATTTCCGCACCGGCGGAGAAGCCCTGCAGCAGCCTGCCCAACAGCACCAGAATCGGTGCCGCTATGCCAATGCTGGCATAGCCCGGCACCAGGGCGATCAATACGGTACCGGCTGCCATGATCGACAACGTCACGATGAGCCCTTTGCGCCGGCCAACCTTGTCGATGTAAGCCCCCAGCACAATCGCACCCAGCGGACGCATCAGGAAGCCGGAGCCGAACACGGCAAAAGTCATCATGAGCGAGGCGAATTCGCTGGTGGCGGGAAAGAACGTCCGGGAGATGTAGGTCGCATAAAACCCGAACAAGAAGAAGTCGAACTGTTCGAGAAAGTTGCCGCTGGTGACCCGCAAGATGGCGCCCAGTTTGGACCCCTTGGCGCGGGGTGTTGTCGTTGTAGTTTTCATCATGGCTACCGTTGTGCTCACTATTGTTATTGGAATGAGTGACCTGACCGTCAGTCGCTGCCGGCGTTAATCGGGTTGGGTTGACGCTTTTCGATGGCGTGTTTGAGCAGTGCTGCGCTGCGGAAAATTCCATGGGCGAACTTGCTGTAGGGCATGGTCAGGAAAAACGCCATGACCAGTCCGAGATGGATAGCCAGCGTCAAGCCCAGTGCGCTGGTTTCGCGCAACGCCAGGAGCGCCAGGCCGCTTGCGCTGACCAGAAACAGCAGGGCGATGAAGCCCAGGTCCATGGGTTTTTGATTCACGTCGCCGTGGGCCGGATTGCGGCGCAGGTTCAACCAAAGCAGGCCTGCGGGGCCAATCAGCAGGCCTATGCCGCCGGCAATGCCCAGCATCACGGGCAGGCTGGACACCGGATAAGGCGCCGACCACTTCAGCAGATAGTGATAAAGCGTGGCGACACCGGTTGCTGCGAAGCACAGCAGGAAGCCGTAGAAAGTGAGGTGGTGAAACCGGCGGCGCCACAGGGTGAATTTATCGTCGGCGTTGTTGCAGCCTTGGCCATGGCCGCCGTCCAGGTATTTGAGTTGTGCAACGTTGGCCGTCGCCTCCAGCGCCGCAGAGGTTTTTAACGGCAGGGAGGCTGCGGGTGGTGAGATGTTGTGCCAGAAGCGCCTTACACCCAGGGTCAGCGCAAGTACCGCAAAGCCGAACACCGCGCCAAACATCAACGCCAGGGTGTTGTGCGGGAAAATCCCGTAGAAGTTACCTCCAGGAATGGCGGTGAACAGGTTGCCCATGAGCATCAGGGTCAGGCATAGAAAGAGTGCCAGGCCCGCTCCCGACGCCAGTGCCAGTGTCAGACCGTTGCGCTGATACAACTTGCCCATCGCGCGTGGCCACGCGTATTCGGCGTAGGTATCAAGGCGTACCTTGGCCATGGCTTTCGGGACATTGACCTCGAATTCATGGGGGGCAGCGTACTGACAGGCGTGCAGGCATGCGCCGCAGTTATGGCACAGGTTCGCCAGATAATGGATGTCTGCCTGGGTGAACTCCAGGCGGCGTGTCATTGCCGGGAAAACCGCGCAGAAGCCCTCGCAATAACGACAGGCATTACAAATGCTCATCTGCCGCTGGACTTCACTTTCGTCAAGGTTCAGGACCGGGATCAGACCGCCCGACGCCGTGGGATCAAACAGTTGCATGTCGAGACTCCGTGTTCGCAGATAAAGCGCCAAAGCCCACCGAGGCAGCCGCTTGTGCACCGGCTATACGGCCGAATGCAGTGCCAATGGCCATGCCTATGCCGGCGGTGTATCCCTTGCCCAGTACATTGCCGGCCATCATTTCTCCGGCCACGAACAGGTTGGGGCTCGCCTTGCCGTTGAAATGCACGGCGGCGGTGTGGTCGGTTGCAAGGCCCAGGTAGGTGAACGTGACACCCGGTTTCAGCGGGTAGGCATAAAAAGGGGGTTTGACCAGCGGCCGGGCCCAATGGGTCTTGGCAGGTGTCAGCCCCTGGGTGTGACAGTCGTCCAGCGCGGTGTGGTCGAAAGTGCCGACGCGACAGGCGTTGTTGTAGTCCTCGACGGTCTTGACGAATTGATCCTGAGGCAGTTTCAGCTGGCGGGCCAGGTCCTGCAGGGTATTGGCCGTGGTTCCGGGGAAGACGGGCGGCATGAAGCGTCCGATGGCCTGCTGATCGATGATGGAGTACGCCTGCTGACCCGGTTGTCCGGCGACCAGGCGCCCCCAGATCGCATAGCGCTTGGGCCAGAAATCCTCGCCCTCGTCATAGAAGCGTTCGCCCTCGCGATTGACCACCACCCCCAGCGAAACGCAGTCGATGCGTGTGCAGATGCCGCCGTCATACAGGGGCGCGCGGGCATCAATTGCCACCATGTGGGCCTGGGTCGGATCACCGATGACATCGGCGCCGAGATCAAGCATGCGCCGCAGCACAATGCCGGTATTGAATCGGGTCCCGCGGATCAGGAAGTTATCGGACGGCCATTCACCGCGTTCGTTCTGCCCCCACGCTTCGCGGAGCCACTCACGGTTGGACTCGAAACCGCCGCTGGCCAACACGCAGGCCCGGGCTTCAATACGTTCAGCCGCCACAGGCTGGCCATCCACTTCGTGCTCGCCAATGTGGGCGGCGACGAATTTATCGTCGTCCAGCTCAATGTCGGTGACTTGGGCGTTGTAGCGGATTTTTACACCGAGGCGTTCGGCGCTGCGGTAATACGCATTGATCAATGCTTTGCCACCACCCATGAAAAAAGCATTGGTCCGCGCCACGTGCAGTGCGCCGGACAGGGGGGGCTGAAAATGCACGCCGTGGGAGCGCATCCAGTCGCGGCAGGTGGATGATGCACGGATAGCGATGCGCGCGAGTTTCTCATCCGTAATGCCGCCGGTGACCTTCAAAAGATCTTGCCAGTACTCTTCTTCCGGATAGGCATCGATCAGCACGTCCTGAGGCTCGTCGTGCATGCAGCGCAGGTTGCGGGTGTGTTGGGAGTTGCCCCCGCGCCAGATTTTCGCCGAGGCTTCCAGCAGCATCACGCTGGCGCCAGCTTCTCGCGCCATCAGAGCGGCGCACAAGGCTGCGTTACCACCCCCCACGATTAATACATCGATCATTATCGCTCCTCGATTTGCAAGGAAGCGGGAACGAGGTGCTCCTTGCGAGTTGAGGGCACGATAGAGGCGAGGGTGGAGGGCCGAAAGGCTGCTTTTGGCGCGGGGTGTTCAGTTTTTCTAAAGACTTACCGGTGCACGATGCCGCTCAGCTCGAGGTTGAACGGGGAATCAAGGGTCCTGTTCCTCAATCCACGTTGCGCCTGGCCACTGTTTGTCGACCACCAGTTGTCGCGCCACGTCGACGATGACCAACCGGGTTGCCAGCGCGGCTGGGGACAATTCGTCTTCAGCCAGTGTGGCCAGAAGGTTGCGTCGCCCCACATGGGGATCGGAAATTCTGACCAGTGAGAGTCCAGACTCGTCTTTCAATGCGGCGGCGGCGCCCGGTTGTATGGTTGCAGCATGACCGGCCCGGACGGCGTTCATCAGGACGGCAAGACCGTCCACTTCCATGATGACATTGGGTGTTAGCCCGAGCCGCTCGAACGCGTTCACCAAGCCTGAACGCAAGCCGTGCTGTGCACTGGGCATTACCAGCGGCAAGCTACCGAGGTCTGCCAACTGCACGCTGTCACCACACGGAGCCTGGGGCAGAGTGGGGGAGGCAATGACGAACAGCTTTTCGTCCAGAAGGGGTGTGACACTCCAGCGTTTCCCGCCTTCGAGCTGGAACAGAATGGCCAGGTCGATTTGTCTGGCGTTGAGCTGTGCAGCCAGGTGCCCGGATAGCATTTCTACCAGATGCAGCTGTATGTCCGGATACCGGGCACGCATTGCGTTGATCAACGGCAAGGCAAGAACGGTTGCGGTGGTGGGCGGCAGGCCCACGCTCACGTAGCCACTCATTCGCCCGCGATGGGCGGCCATGATGGCGTTTTGCGCTTGGCGCAGTGTCAGTTGGGCGTGGTGTAAAAACCCGAGGCCGGCGCTTGTCGGCGTCACGCCAGTGGTGGTGCGATTCAGAAGGCGGGTGCACAGCTCGCTTTCCAGCTTGGAGATCTGCTGGCTGAGGGCTGACACCCCAACGTCCAGTTCCAGTGCCGCCCGCCCGAGGCTGCCATGCTCGATGATTTTGACGAAATAGCGCAGCTGTCTTAATTCCAATGTCAGAGTCCCGCGAAACAGTTATTTGAATCCTGATCGTTTGCTGGCGCACAGGTCAGATCGAGTCTGGAAGCGTGAGCAGCTTTTCGAAATAGACGCGCTTGAATCCGTCTTCAGTGCGTTGCCCAACGTTTACATACCCGAGCTTGGGGTAGATCAGGAGATTGTCGGCCATCATCACATTGGTATAAAGCTGCACGGCCTGCATGCCGCGCTCGCGGCCGGCGCTTTCACAAAAGGCAATGAGCGATTTGCCCACGCCGCGTCCGGTTGCGCTGGGCAGGACGGCCACATTCTCCAGAAGGATATGCTCCTCCCTGGCATGAAACACAACGAACCCTTGAAAGGTGCAGTGCTCATCCGTCGCGACGTAGACAGCGCCAGCTGCAATCTGCGCGGCAAAATCAGCAACCATGGGCGCAGGTTTGCGCCCAATAGCTGGTACATAGCGCGCGTAAGCCTGTTCGGCGCAGTCCCGGATGTTGGGTTCATCGTGTGCTTCAGCTAGCCGGATCATGGCGGTCTCTCTGGTTGCCGGAATCTGATACTTCCCGACGGGCATCTGTGTCGCAACACGTTAGCCTACTTCCAGGGTCGTTATCCTGCCCCATGGCCACCCGCTGGCGGCCATGGAGGATTTTCGCGGCGTGGCCTTCTCAACCTCGCGGGTCAGGACATCTATCGTCAGACCCTCGATGAGCACTTTCGCCAGGCCGGGAGCGACTGGCGCAGTGAAGCGGCGGGAGAATCAATGTGGCTTGAGGTCGGTCAGATAGCTGGCGATGTCTTCGCCGCGCTGCGCGAACTCTTCGACATCGTTTTCGTATGACGTGACGTCCCTCGGTCGGTACTCATGCAGGCAAAGCACAATGGCCTGCTGAAAGTCATCTGAGCTGATGTGTACGCCAAATTCATCGAATGCGCTTTTTAACGCCAGGTGAAAGCGTTGATCGTCCACTTGATCTCCGCTGTGCCATGTCTCTGCTGAGAGCCAGGGTTTCAACAACGTCTTGAGTTTTTCCGTATCCATGATGCTTTTCCTTCAATTGCCGAAATCGATGGCAAGTCTCTGCACATTCTTGCGCTGATCACCAAGGTTCTACCGGACTCTGGCGGTTATGCAATAGCACCTGGCCATGGAAATAAAATCCGTGTGACACGTATCGCGCTGGCAAGCCAGGGGAGGGCTCAGCGCCAACCCTGTTTAACCGCTCAAACCTGCGTCGAAGCGAGCAGCCTGTCTGGTGAGGTTTCAGTGTCATTCGATATAGCTCGAAGCGAGGTTTTTATTCCATAAAACAAGTACAAATGAGATTTATAGTACGTTTTAATCTATTCAAATGACTTTGAAATGATTGGAGTATTGGTCTTTGAAAACATCGGCGCTCTTACCTTTCGGCCTCGCTCTGCTCGCGACCTGTGCAACGGCTTTTGCGGGC